>CAWHTV010000006.1:0-191195 GCA_963832395.1 uncultured delta proteobacterium
CGCTCGCAGCGTCTCCCACCTAGCGACTATGCTCCCTTTGGTACCAGTGGCTCAATTGGTGAGGGACTTCCAAAGTCAACCGTTCACCCGTAAGGTCTCGCAACACCGCCGCCGCCCCCAGTGCCGAGCTTGTCGCATTCGAGCAATCGCTTCGACTCTGTGCGGACGCGACGCGAAGCAGGGAGGACTATTCATCATTGATGCCGTGATCCTGAACCTCGCAGTGGCACTTGGGATCGGCCTTTTAATTGGCGCCGAACGGGAGCGCCGCAAAGGCGAGGGTCCGTCGCGTTCGCCCGCGGGGATACGAACATTCACCGTTACGTCACTTGCTGGCGCCATCAGCTTCATCGTTGGCGGTGAGGTGTTGCTTGCAATTGCGACCGCGGGCGTCATCATATTGACGGCGGCCGCCTATTGGCGTGGGCACGAAGACGATCCTGGCCTGACGACCGAAATCGCACTGATCCTGACCGCCCTACTCGGTGGTCTTTCGATGCAACAGCCCGCACTGGCGGCCGGCCTCGCGGTTATCGTTGCTGTTCTGCTTGCCGCCAGATCTCGGTTACACCGCTTCGTCCGCTCGGTGCTCTCGGAAGACGAACTCAATGACGCTTTGATCTTCGCCGGTGCGACACTTGATCGTTCTGCCGCTCGTTCCGGATCGTCCAATGGGACCATTCGGCGCGATAAACCCCCACTCTATTTGGATCCTCGTGATTCTCGTTATGGCGATCAGCGCCGCGGGCTATATCGCAGTCCGCTTGCTTGGCACACGGTTCGGCCTCCCCATCTCAGGTCTCGCATCAGGCTTCATCTCAAGCACTGCGACTATCGGCGCAATGGGTGCGCGGGTTGCAAAGCCGAACGATTCTCTCGGCTGCGGTTGCCGGCGCGGTATTGTCAACGATTGCGACGATCGTCCAGATGGCGCTTGTTCTTGCCGCCACTAGCATGACAACCCTTCGAACCCTGTCGATACCACTGATCTGCGCCGGCTTGGCCGCCGTCATCTATGGAGCTGTTTTTACGATCCGGGCTCTGCGGCAGAAGACTGAAAGCGAAGCTCAAGGTGGTAGAGCCTTTAGCCTCTCGACGGCTCTCGTATTCGCCTTAACTCTTTCCAGCATCCTCGTCGCTTCCGCCGCACTCCGGGAATGGTTTGGTGAGACAGGCATTGTTTTGGCCGCGGCCCTCGCCGGTTTGGTCGATACGCATTCAGCCGCGATCTCGGTTGCTTCGCTCGTCGCATCGGGAAAGATGAGTGCAGCTGACGCTATTTTCCCAATTCTGGCCGGGCTTTCGACCAACACAATCAGCAAGATCTTCCTCGCCGGCACCAGTGGCGGGCGTTCTTTTGCTCTTCGTGTGATACCGGGATTGATAATTGTCGCGTTGGCGGCCTGGGTTGGCGCGCTGTACATACTTATGATGAGGCTTTAGGATCCTCCGGCACATCTGCTATAGAGTCTTCTCAGCTCACCCTGAGATTAGGTTGGTGCTCACCCTGATACCCTAGCGGGCCAACCGAGCGTACGCCATCCGACCGCAACTCCTGCTATCGCAAGCGCAACGGCCCGTCCGTGCCAGTCTGGAACGGCGAGGCCGAGCAGCGCCGCGAACGGCGCAACGTAGGCAAATAGAAAGGGCGTCGCGGCCGCCGCGACGCATACTGTCCAGAAGCGTGCATCGTGAGGCATCAGAGTTCTCCACCACGGTAGCTCGCCCGCCAATTCAGCGAAAATTAACAGAACGCTTCCAATGACCGCCGTTACCATCGCCAAGCTTCGCGCGTATGGCTCACCATACGGGAGGTAATACACAAACGCTCCTAGCGCTCCGATAGCGAGAAGCCCTCCACAGATTGCGGAGCGTAGTGCAGCGCCCAAGGGGACGATTGAACGACTTGGGTCGAGCGGCGGTCGACCCATCACATCTTCTCCCGAGTCTCGGCCCTCGAAGACGAGAGCCGAGACGGTATGAACGATCAGCTCCAGCCAAACTACGTTGAGCGGAGTTAAAAGGATGGGCAAATCGAAAAGCGGGGCCCCAAAGGCCATCGCTACCAGCATCACCTTGAATCCAATCAAGTATCTGAAAGCCTTCTGGATGTTAAAAAACAGGCGCCGGCCATCTGCGATCGTAGCCACCAACGCCCCGAAGTCATCATTGAGTAGCACGAGACCGGCAGCGGCCCGCGCCACTTCGGTCGCCTTGGAGCCCATGCTGACACCGATATTCGCGCGCCGGAGCGCGGGAGCATCATTGATACCGTCGCCGGTCATCGCGACGATCTCGCCGTCTTTGATGAGCGCGTCAACAATCGCATACTTCTGGTCCGGTCGCGTCCTGGCGAAGATGCTGTTCTTGCGAACGACATCGCTCAGATGCTCCGGGCCGGCCCGATCCAACTCAGGGCCGGTGATGATACCGTCTTCGCGATGAGCAAGGCCCGTCGCGTCCGCAATCGCGTGGGCCGTCAGTGGGTGATCTCCGGTGATGAGCTTGAGCATGACACCGGCTCGCTGACACTCTGCAACGGCGGCAGGAACTCCAGGTCTGACAGGATCATGAAATCCCAGTAGTCCGTAGAGGTCCAGCTCGCGCTCGTCGTGAGCCCTCATCCCAGTAAAATCGGAAGGCGACGTACTGGCGCGACCAGCGACGGCGAGAACACGCATTCCTCGTGCGGCAAGATCGGCATTCGCGCGTATCGCGCGCTCTCGAGCTCCGGATTCGACATGCAATGTTCCAGGACGCCTTCCAGCGCACCTTTGGCGACGATCATCGCCTCTGTCCCGTCGGCTCGCGTCCACACATGTGACATATGTTTGCCGCGCGAATCGAAATCGTAGTCGTACACCAGCCGCCACTCGCCCAGAATGCGCGCCACGTCTACGCCGTGTTCGGCGCAATGTCCGACAATCACCGCTTCGATCGAGTCGCGTGCCTGCGGTTCGCAGGCTAATACGGCAAATTGGAGCAATTCTATCTCGCTTAGATCGTTTGCAAGTGGCACATGGACGCCTAGTTCATAGGATCCTGCGGTCAGAGTGCCGGTCTTGTCGAGGCAAATCACGGTGGTCGATCCGAGCGTTTCGACACAATTAATTCGCCTGACAAGGACGCCTTTGCGGCTCAGGCGGAACGCGCCTACGCTCAGAAACAGCGTCAGAACGAGCACGAATTCTTCTCCGACCGATGCCATGGCGAGCGTGATCGCATACAGAAACGCTCGCCCCGGTGGAGTTCCGCGAAACGTTTCAAGGACGAAGACGCCAATCGACAATGCTACTCCTACGGTCGCGGTCCATCGAACGATAACCGCCACTTTACGCTCGAGCGGCGTGCGTTCGGAAATTGCTTCCGCGACAAGACCCGCGATTCGACCGTATTGCGAGGAGGCTCCCGTCGCGGTGACGTATGAGATCCCATGCCCGGCCAGCACTCGGGAACCTGCGTAGACCCGTGATTCTTCGCCAGCCTCGCATTCCTTGTCCTCTTTACCTCGTTTGGTCTGCGGCTCTGACTCACCTGTGAGTTGGGACTCGTCAATCGCGAGATTGGAGGCGTTTACTACGGTCGCGTCTGCATGAACGATGTCCCCCTCGCCGAGTAACAGGAGATCCCCCGGCACTAACATTTCGCTGGGGACTTCTTGCTCCCGAGCGTCGCGAATAACGCGTGCTTCTGCTTCGACGTTCGTGGCGAGTTTCTTAAGAGCCGTCTGTGAGCGAATCTCGAGGATCACGTCGATGCCGAGGACGGGAACTAGCGCTGCCAAAAGAACGGCTCCCTCCAACCGTTCTCCCATCAAAAGATAAGCGATCCCGGCAACCGCGAGCATGATTGCCATCGGATCAAGAAGAAGCTTCGCGAACTCCAGGAGTCGTTGGCCGGGTCGATGCCTAACTGCTAGATTTCTTCCGTATATCTCAAGTCGTCTTCGCGCTTCAGCCGAAGTGAGGCCTTCCATAGCTCGCTGAGTAGTCGCCTTCATACTGGTCTCGATAATAGTCGAGCGCGCCGCAAGTTTGAGGCTGCAAACTGAGACATAAGCTCATCGCACCGACTTGACTTTACTCCGACAAACTTCGGCGCGCAGAAGATCAGGATATAGGCCTATTTCCGGTTACGAGCCGCCAGCAACGGATCCTTGTGAACGTAGTGTTCTTCGCCCGATTTGATGCGGCAATAGGTGTTGCAGACAAGGTAGGTGCAAAACATGAAGGGAACATGAAGGCAAGATGGCAGGGGGCCCTGGTATAGTGGCAATTAACGACTGAGCGCCCACCGTTCTTCGGCCAGGTAGGCGCAGCACGGTCTTCGAGCTCGAGGCCTCTCTGCTCGCAGTATTCGCAGCAGCTTGGTCTGCCACCCCTCTGGGCTGGTGCCGAATCTAAGCCTAGCCATTCATCGACTCCTTACGGGCTGAAATTGAACGCTCCCAGCAAATCGCCGGCGCCAGCGTCGCGCAGACCCATGGGCTTGAGCTGGAACACCTCCTCGATAAACTTCGGGAACGAGGCGAAGTCACTTTCGCCGTGGAACACGTATCTGCGTTTTGCAAATGGGCTGACTATGATCAGCGGCACTCGTATCCCGTATCCGGTCGCGTCCACCTGGGGCGGGGGCACAATCGTACCATCCCCCGTAGTCATCCCAGCTCACAAATATCACGGTGCTCGCCGCGTCGGGACCGTTCTGAACCGCGGCGATTGGCCTGCCCCCCGAAAACACCCGCGGTTTTAAGGTAGGGTCCTTCACCGAGAGGAGAAGGACAGATGAAAGCGAGCCGCTTCAGCGAGGAGCAAATTATCGCGGTGCTGCGTGAGCACGCGGCCGGCGCCAAGACGGCCGAAGTGTGTCGGCGGCACGGGATCTCGGACGCAACATTCTACAAATGGAAGGCCAAATACGGCGGCATGGAGGTGTCGGACGCGAAGCGACTGAAGGCGCTAGAGGATGAAAACCGCCGGCTGAAGAAGCTGTTGGCCGAGTCGATGCTGGACAACGCGGCGCTCAAGGACATTCTGGGAAAAAACGGCTGAAGCCTGCGGTACGGCGGCTGGCAGTGGCGCGGGTGGTCGAGCAGCACGGGTTCAGTCAGCGCCGCGCGTGCAGGCTGATAGGGATCGATCATTCGAGTTTGCGCTATCAGAGCAAGCGTCCGGACGACGCGCCACTGCGCCAGCGGCTGCGGGAGTTGGCACAGCAACGCCGCCGGTTCGGCTATCGCAGGTTGGGCTGGCTATTGGTTCGCGAGGGGCACGCGATGAATCACAAAAAACTGTATCGGCTGTATCGTGAGGAAAAGCTGATGGTACGGCGGCGCCGGGGCCGTAAGCGTGCGTTGGGCACGCGCACCCCGCTGAGTTTGCCCAGCACGATCAACGAACGGTGGTCGCTCGACTTCGTCTCTGACACTTTCGGTGACGGTCGGCGCTTCCGCATCCTCTGCATCGTTGATGACTTCAGCCGCGAATGCCTGGCGACCGTGGTCGATACTTCGCTCAGCGGCGTCCGCGTGGTGCGCGAACTCGAACAGCTCATCCGCGAGCGGGGCAAGCCCAGATCATTGTCAGCGATAACGGCACCGAACTGACTAGTGTAGCCGTTCTCCGGTGGGTTCCGGGCCGGGTGACTTGGCATTATATCGAGCCGGGCAAGCCGGTGCAGAACGCTTTCATCGAGAGCTTCAACCGTAGGCTCCGGGACGAGTGCTTGAATGAGCATGCTTTCCTGAATCTGGCCGAGGCGCGGGAGATCATCGCGAGTTGGCGCCACGACTACAATCACGTGCGTCCGCATTCCAGCCTGGGCGCGTTGACACCAATCGAGTTTGCACAACAGCAAGGGGACCGGCCGCTTGAGCTAGTTTGGGGCTCCGCGGCCGTCCCCTTGCTCTACCGCCCCACCAGGGGCATTACTTCAACTGACTCTACTTATAACTGCGGGTAAGTTGGGGAGCAGGCCATCAGGTATATACACCTTTTTTTTCCATCGATTTAGGCCGGCTCGCTGTCTACAATCGACAAGGCAAGGTCAAACAACCGCCCGCATCATCTGTGCGGCGGACCAGGCAGCCAACTCATCGTGCCGTCCTTGGAAGTAGCGCTCGTTCGCCGCTGTCGGTGACAGGTGAGTAACGTGCGAAAACCCTAACCCGGTCAGCCTCGTCTTGAGTTCTGCCGGACGAAACCTCGTCAACCAAGGCTCGCCACGTTCCGCGGAGAGAGACGCCAGGGTCGCAAAAACACTGGCTTCCTTAACAGGGATGAGATCGTCCGGTACGATGAATTCAAAGACTATCTCGGTGCCTTGCGGTAGCGATTGCACCAACTCGAAAATCGACTCTGTGGCTTCAATCGTGAGATACTGGGTCACGCCAAGTAATGAGAAAAAACTCGGCGCGCGGAAGTCGAACCCTGCAGTGGATAGTCCTCCCCGCAGAGAAGTTATTTCGAAATCGATTGGCGCAAAAGTTAGGTTTTCGGGTATCTTCACCTTGGCAACTTCGAGACGTTCGCGCTTCCACTCCTGCGAGGCCGGATGATCGATTTCGTAGATTCGAAGGGAACTAGCCCAGGAGGGCTGACGATATGCAAAAGTATCCAGCCCCGCTCCGAGAATGACGTATTGGCGCACGCCACGAATGGCGACTTCCGCCAAACAGTCTTCTGTGTATCTGCTCCGCATGACGAAGACAGCTCTGAATGGTGACTTGACCGCGCGGGTCGCCGATTCGGCTAAAGCGATCATCGCCTTGCTGGTATCGCTCGCGGGATCGGTCAAACGGGGAGCGATCGGATCGTCAAGAATCTTCGGCGCCGCATCGAGCATCTGATGCAGCGATTTCTGAATCGAAACTGCCTCTGCTGTTACACTTCTGCCCTTTTTTTCCATCGAACTGAACTCCGGCCTGCCCTATCCGAGATTTCCTTTTTGACCTTCCAATTACAACTCGTTCGATTTATGAAACGAGTTGAAGTTCGAAAATCAAAAGGAAATTTCCAGGGAAGCTTCATTGTGTGATGTAACCGCGCGAGGCCCGTCTCAGTACGGCAAGCAAATGACGTGTTCTACGATGGGTAATTGCTCATGGTCTTTCATGCCCGAGCTGCGCGCGCTCTTGTAACGGCCATCGGGCAGAATAGGTCTCCGGCACTTTGGACATGAGGGCACGCAGCCTTCGTGCGCATACTGGCGCCCTTGATCTGTCTCAACCTCGATCAATTGTTCCCCCTCCTTTATCGGGTCTCCGCGTCGAAAACAGTTCATTTGATGCCCCCGCCGCAAATAGATCTTTAACAAACGACCTATCACAGCCGCGGATTCTCGACGAGGCGCGGGTCTGCGCCTTTGTGAGGACCGCCGCGCCGCCGCTCCCGACTCACATTGCCTAATCGGTGCCCCCTGCCCGCTCCCTGCCTAATTCGTGTCGCGCGCCGTAACTAAACCCTGCCCCGCCAACGGCGGTGGTGATAGGGCATGTTTTAGCGTGCCGGGGTAGGGTTGGACCAGGGGCGGTTAGAGCGAGGGCGCGGGCATGGGGTTTCGTGGGGCGTGCGCCGGGATGAAAGTTGGCGACGCGGTAACCCTTAGTTTCCGGGGTAGGCGCTATTATCTCAGTAGAATCGCAGTGTTTGTGCGCGAGCAGCCAACAAAAGTATACGCCTAGTATACGGCGGGGTGCGATTTAGACCCGATTTTCGGATGCGGGCTGATGCCGCCGCGCGGGGGTGCGGTGGAAACCCAGGGGCATTCCGCCTTAACCGCCGATCGCCGCCTAAGGGGGGCGAGGTTTACCCCTTGCAGATCCCCCTTACCGCTGCGCGCCAGATACTCCTTATTACTCTTATTCTTTCTTCTTCTTTAAGGGGGAAGGGGGAATAAGGGGATAGAGATATAGACATACGGGTTAGAGAGAAGCCGAGTTAGTCCCAGCGTATACTTTTCGTATACGTACCGCGTGGTTACTCACATATTTTAAATGGCTTTTCTTGGGAGAAACTGCTTTTACCTTTGAGATCCTGCGTCACGCCCGCAGGCGGCTAGTCGCGATCAGCGTCACTACCAATCCGACTGCCCAGTGGATCGCCGGGCAAGTGACAGACGCCTTTGCCTGGGACGAAGCGCCAAGTCATCTGATTCGCGACCGCGACGGGATCTTCGGCCCAGCTCACACCTATCGCATTCGTGCAATGGGGATCCGCGATCATCCGACCGCACCACGCTCACCGTGGCAGAACGGCCACGTCGAGCGCCTCATCGGCTCGATTCGGCGCGAATGCCTCGATCACCTGGTCGTGTTCGACGAAGCCCCGTTGCGTAGCGTTTTGAAGAATTACGCTTCTTATTACAACCAGGTCCGGACTCATCTCTCATTAGATAAGGGCGCTCGAGAATTTCGGCGACCGCTGAAGGTCGGCCGCATTGCAGCGATACCAATCTTCGGCGGCCTCCATCATCAATACGTCCGGGTTTAGGTTCTGGACAGGTATCTGGAACTGGGATCGGTTCGCTGACAGTTCGGGAGGCCATATTCAAGCGCGGAGAAAGGAAAATAGCGAAAAGCGGCCGGTTTCGCGCCAAACAAACGGAACCGAGAGTTCGAATCCACTCCGCTCCGCCAACCAGTCTCAGGTTTGAGGCATTCTCCAGGGATGAGCGCAAGAGGCCCGCGTGTGGAGGCGATGCGCCCGCCCCACCGGCACCGGAGAGAGACTCAGATCCGAGTTATACCGCGTCACTTCGATATTCTCTCACCGGCTTCCGACAGCCGTTCCAGTGCGAAGTCCACCGTGCGAAGCTCGGGCATCACCAAGACCGTGATCGCGCGCGACTCGGGAAGTTACTTTCCGCGCGGACCAGGTTTTGAGAAGTCACAGGATCGAAAACACCAATAAATCCGCGCGGACTAAGTTTTGAGAAGGGACAGCTTTTTCGGCCCACAGGTCGAATCGGTGGTACGCCTCGAACGCTGAAAACGCGATCAGATTCAGACAGGAGTGACTAATAGAGTTTGCACGCGCGAAGTGTCATAGATCGCCCTTTTGCTCTGGTAGCGCCAACCCTCGGCGGTTCGCACTATCCGGTCGAAGTAGCGGCCCGCCTGATAAACCCGCGACTCGCCATCAGTCAATGTTTGGATGACCACGTAATTGCACTGCATATCCACTGTATCACGATCGACTGGCTTGAACTCCAGTCCGGCGGTCAAATGGCGGTAAGTATGCTGCTCAAAAATGTTGGCGTTGCGCAGCGCAGTGATCCGATCGCTCAACATCGCGCGACCAAAGCAGTGCATGATACCGATCGGTAAGCCTAGATCCGCATTCTCCTTCGGCACGATCTCGTAAACACAATTTTCAGTGAACAGCTCCGGCAGCTCCTCGAGGCGATCGGTGTCGATGATGCTGATATAGCGCTCCTGTAGCCGGTGCAGCTCGTACCAGAGCGTCAGCTCTTGAAGGGTGGCGTCCATTAGTCCGCAAAGCCTAGCGCCCGATTTCTATAGACCCATCAGCTCCTGATAGCCGCGCCAGAAGTGCCGGATATAAGTTTCCGAAATGCTGGACGCGATCTGTGGGTCATCCGGCGCGTCGCGGCACATATCCGCGATGGAGAGCGCGTCCTCGCTGCCGGCCGTGCCGAATTGCACGAGTTCCATGGCCAGCATGTCCTCCATCGAGACCAGCCCGGCCGGCCCGACCAAATTGGCCAGCTTGATACGATGTAAGCGCATCTCCGGCGTATCGTCGGCGTAGCCTGAGAAATGAAAGATCAGTTCGAAGTTCGTCGGTCCTTTAGGCAATATCTGACGCGCCACGAGGCTGTTTTGGATCTGTTGAAGAACGAGTTGCGGAAAGATGGCCTGAATCTGAAAAGTCCCCGCCACTACGCCTTGGGTAGCGCTTTGGCCTCGTCGATCACGAGTAGCAACGAGCGGTCGGTATCAAGCCAGCGCTCGACCGGATCGGCCAGCAGGGCCCTTACACCAGCGGCGTTCCCGGTCGCGCCCTCGCGCAACCCCATCACATGCTTGTCGCCCTGCGCATCGACCTTCACTGCCGCCAGCACTACGTGCTCGCCGAAGTGCACGCCGTAGATCAGCAACGCAACCGCCAGGAACTCGCGTAGATCGCGGCTCATCAGTTCGACTAGTTTGCGGTGCCGTAGACGAATTGCGTGCTCGCAGCGCTCTTCCTGATTCCTCGGACCCCGATCGTTTCCGGCAGTGGTTCCAACGAGCGCGCGTAGCCGCGGGTGGATACGCCCAGCACCATCAGCGCCAGAGCCACGCGCGTTCAAGGGATTCACGTGCGCTCCTGACGAACAAGGCCAGCGCCAGACGGACTCATTGAATCTTGCACCAATCTAGGCTCTCTGCCTCGTCGCGCGAAACCAGCGGCGGTAGTCTGATATGCGCACCTACCCGCTCAGTTCGCACCGGTGCCAATGATTGCTCGCTCTCATCTATCGCGGCGAGCGGAAGTGGCAACGAGGTCTCGCCGAACATGCATTCAAATGTGTTGCGCGTGAGCAGCGAGTCCCAGACAAGGTGTATGCGGTGCTCTCGGCCGCGGTTACGGGATGCGTGGACACATCCATGGTTGACGAAATAGATGGTACCTGTTGTGAGATGATACACCGAACCGTCGAGCATAAGCTCGCCCCCAGAATTGGTCACGATGGGCAGATGAAACCTCAGACGCGCACCCACAGAGCCGCTCTGGGTGCGAAAGATTGCGTGTTCTTCGTGGGGTGAGAGCTCTGCCCCCGCTCCCATCACGTTGATGCGAAAGTTCAGCGTGTCGGGGAGCGCAGCGATGAATCGCCTAAGTACCGGGTACACCGCGCCTCCATGAAACTGCTTGCCCAAGCATGACAGGTTGTGGTCGATCGAAAAGTCGTCGTATCTACCCGTTGCGTTCAGAAGGCTGAATTGGAGAACTTTGCCCCGGGGCTTCGTCCAGTTGGTAATATGGTTTGGATTCGTAACGTCTGACGCGCGTTCGGTGCGGCATAGTCGCTCCACATCAGCGCAGAGTTCGGCGAAATATTTTTCTTGCAACCAGAATCGCTGGAGGCAGCGGATGCCACCAGCATGATAGTTCGCTTCGCGGATGCCGGCTAATAGTGTGGCAGCCTTTAGGTCTGATTTCGGAATGGGCATGTTTGCCACAGCGGTTCGAGGTCGAGCTGCATGCCGACGGGCTCTATGCAGCGTGCCATCCTGTCGCAATCGATATCGGCGTAGTCTAGCTTGATCGGCTTGGGGGTACTTGCCCAATCGACAGAAAATAATCCCGGAACTTGATGTCGTCGCCCGAGGGAAGATTGCGAAACTTTATCCACACCGCAGGGATGCCATAGCTATGACTGACAATAAGCCCGTGCAAGGATGAGGAGATCACAAACTCACACGAAGTTATCCTATCGATGACTAACTCGATCCGATCCTGAATATCGATCAGATGGATCTCGCTCGACGGCTGCCACTGCGCGAGGAGGCGCGGCATATCGGAGTAATGCGGCACAATTCCCATACCGCGCCGCTCAGTCGTAGGCGGACGGTAGAACCTTGGCAAGAGCAGTGCCGGATCGCCAAAGACCTGTTGGCAATTGGCTCCGCATTCAATGGCTCGCAGGTGCGTGAGCGGGCCACGTACTGCAATCAGTTTTGCTTTAGGCGAGATAAGGTCGCAGCGGTTCATGACGCCGGAGCCCCAGATGGTACAGGCCATTCCGGCATAACGGATGATGCTGCCCGCGACAAAGTACTTGTTGCGGGGATCGGCAGGCCACACGAAGCTGGGCTGCTTTCCCGTGAGCCGATGAATGAGCCACGGAGTCAACGCATCGCCGAAGTTGGCGCGGCTCGGAATCCGACACCAGAAGGCGTAGGTCCGTTCAAGCGCTGTGGCAGGGCGAGATTGCATTACGTCATACATCGCGTGCATCCAAGATCGCCCGAATCTCGGCGCATGCCGAGTCGTCAATGCCGCCCCAGCTCCAGTACCAGCGGCAGACCGGATCGCCCGCAGGCGTAACGCTCGTATCGATCCAGGTGAAGCGCTCCCGGTGTCGCTGCCAGGCAAAGGCACCCAAAACATTAAATTCGGAAAACCCGCGCGCAGGCTGCCTGGTGATATAGGTCTCGAGGTCGACGCCATGCACCGCCACCGCGTGTTCTCGCAACTGAGGGTAGAGCCATCGCGGATAGAGGAATGGCGGCTGCTGCATGAAATCGTTGCGCACGCTCCAACCAAGGAACTGCTCCGTCGGCTTCTGCCAAGGGTGATGGCGCCCCAGCAATTCATAGGGACGGAGAAATATGCAGGGTTTCCCATCTTTGACCAAATCCTCAGGCGAGGTCACTCGGGAGAAGATACAATCGGAATCGATGTGGCAAATAAGGTCTGCGTCTGTGAAAGCATCGGCAAAGAGCTTGGTCACCTGCTGACCGAGGTAGTCATCTTTGTAGTTGCGGCACGTTTTGATCTCGACGTTGCCCGGAAGAGCGAACCTCCGCAGCCATGGGTTGCTCGCGCTTGGTATCACGACAATTATGGCTCGGAAGCCACGACAATACTTTGAAATCGAAGCGAGGCAGAGTTCGAGCCAATCGAGATCCTTCCAATAGGTTCGGATGAATAGATCAGCGTTCACGCCCGCCTCCAGCTGGACTAGTGCTATCATAACGCAATATACCTGCAGAGTGAGAACTGGCAAACGCGAGGCTATAATCGAAATCTTGGAGAGCCAGGATGGCTGCGAATCGAGCTACAAAGCGACACGAGGACGCCATAATTATCAGGACGTCCGACGAGCGTGAGCTGAGCCGGATCACCGGCGCGGGAGTTCAAGCGGTCATCTATACTCCCAGGCCGTTACCAAGCTGGCTAGCCGATCTCGCTGCCGCGGTGCGGACAGGTGCGCTCCAAATCCCGCGCGTTCTGCTCCCCAACGTCGTCCGCGACGAGGTCGACAACTGGTTAGAGCATGTCGTCCCGGACGGCGTCCTATCGCGTGAGGTCCGCATATCGCTCAAGCACGACGTTCGAATCTTGGTCGACCGCTTGGGCGGGTTGACCGGTCACCCAGCAGTTCAACACGACCACCTCGATGGGACGCCTGACGCTCAACGTCTTGCTGTCCTTCGCCCAGTTCGAACGTGAGGTGACGGGCAAGCGGATCCGCGACAAGATCGCCGCTTCCAAGCAGAAGGGCATATGGATGGGTGGTCTGGTCCCGCTCGGGTACGACGTGCATGAGCGTCGCTTGGTGATCAACCAATCGGAAGCAGCGACGATAAGCGAGATCTTCCGGCGCTACGGAGAGCTCGGCTGCGTCCGGCTTTTGATGGAAGATCTGAATCGCCGCGGTATCCGGTCGAAAGTCCGAGTGGCGAAGAACGGCCGGAAGTCCGGCGGGAACCCGTTCTTCCGTGGCGCCCTCTATCAGCTGCTTTCAAATCCCATTTACTTGGGTGAGGTTCGTCACAAGGGCATCTGCCATCCAGGTTTGCACGAACCGATCGTCGACCGCGAGTTGTGGGAGAAGACGCAGCTACTGCTGCGGAGCCACGCGGTTCGACATACGCTGCGAGCAACGAAATCAGTCGCCAGTCCACTCACGGGTAAGCTGTTTGACGAAAGCGGCCAGAGCCTGACACCGAGTCACGCGGTAAAGGGTGAGCGGAGATACCGCTATTACGTGTCGCGCAGCCTGATCAAGGGGACGGATGATTCGACAGGGCGCGGTTGGCGCTTCGGCGCCAGAGATCGAGCGGAGTGTGGCCGCCGCGGCCAGCAAGCTGTTGAGTGACCAGGCCGCAATCGCAACCGCCGTTCAGGCGATTGGTCTTGCTGAGAATCGACTTCCGTCCGTCTTCTCGGTGGCCCAAACTTGGAGACAGCGCCTGCAATCGGAAGTCGAAGCCGGAGCGGCCTTGACTACTTTGGTCCAACGCGTCGACCTGAGCGATTCGGGCATCTGCGTATCGCTCAAAATGCCGATGCCCGACGGCGGCGGGCAGCCCGTTGTGAATGCCGCCGAACTGATAGTCCGGCGCGACGTTCCGATTCAGATCAAGCGGCGTGGTGTCGAAATGCGTCTGGTCATCGAAGGTAATCGCGCGCCTGCGCCACGAACCGATATGGCACTCTTGAAAGCCGTTGCCCGGGCGCATCATTGGTCGGATGAGCTGCTGAGTCGTCGAGTGCCGTCAATTGCGAAAATCGCCGAGCGCGAAAGGGTCAGCGCGCGTTACGTCAGACGATTGATGCGGTTGGCGTTCCTGGCGCCAAAGATCGTCGAGATGATCGCCGCCGGTAGGCAGCCCTTAGAGCTGACTGCCGAGGCCTTGGCGGAACGGATCGATCTCCCTCTCCTGTGGACCGCGCAAGAACAAGCCGTGGGCGTCTGATAGTCCGCGCAGGTTCGATCACTTACGCACATTTTGACCGGCCGCGTTGTTCGGAATCGAGTGCCTTGTGCCTCCAAGCACGGATGGAACCGCCGCACTCGCCAACAGAGAAATCGGCCGTGTGTTGCCCGCAAACTACCGGAAGGTGCCTTTCTCCGGTGCCGTCGAACATCCGAATGAAGCCGTAAACGAGCGCTATTTCGGCCAGCTGAGCGGAGAATCCCCGGAGACCAGGACTGCTTGGCGGAGGGAAGTGAATTCGAACTGCCGGTACCGGTTTCTAGAACTGCCAGACGACAGCATCATGTTAGAATTTGCGACGGCCAGACGAATTGCCCTGATCGCGCGGAGACTCCAATGCTGTCGGCGCTACTGTCGCGATCAAAGGAAGCATTTCGCTTAGCCCGCCATCCGCGACATCATCCCGCTCGCTGAACAGCGCTTCGGAAAATACTGCCGCGTGAGCCGCAGCCGAGGCGCCCGTCAGTGCAAAGCCGACTGGAGGCCCGGAGGGTCGACGCGTTTGGGGCGAGCTCCCCAAAACTCTAGACTTTCCGGCGCGTTCGGAGTTTTTGGTAGCCACAGCGCTACGAGCATCTAGCGGATCGGCAGGCGCTGCGTGCGGGACACGTGGCGAGCTCCCTGGTGCTGGGTGGACGGCGGGTTGCGGTGCAGCGACCGGGTGATACATGCGGGAACCCCAACGGTGTCTCCAACACGGGTATTGGGACGGGGAATGGGGGGGTTAGCGAGGCGGGCAATTGGATCCGGCGATGTCCTGAGGGTTGTTGAGATTTGAGTGGCGGCATTCCTGGCCCGATCGGAAGATCGGGTTGGGTAAGAGGAGGAGGCCGCCATGAACAAGAGTGCCAAGAGCAAGGATGGAAGGAAAGTCGCGAGGGGACAGCTATGACTGCACTTGCCTGGCATGGTCCGTGAAGCGCTGTACGACACGGTGATTGGAGCGGGCCTGGCGTGCGTGGAGGAAGTTCTGGAAACAGAGCGGGTGGCGCTGTGCGGAGAGCGCTACGAGCATCTGGCGGATCGCCAGGCGCTGCGTGCGGGACACGTGGCGAGCTCGCTGGTGCTGGGCGGACGGCGGGTCGCAGTGCAGCGACCGCGGGCGCGCAGTGTGGCGGGTTGCGAGCTTAGGTTGCCGAGCTGGCGGGAATGGAGCGCACGCGATCCGTTGGAGCAGCGCGCCGTGGAGCAGATGGTGCTGGGAGTGCCGACCCGAGGCTACGCACGCTCGTTGGAGCCACTGCCGAAAGCGGTCGCGGTACGGGGCGTCAGCAAAAGCGCGGTCAGCGAGCGGTTCGTCTATGGCACCGAGCGCAAACTGGCAGAACTGATGAGCCGCGACCTGCGCGAGCTTCGGGTGGTCGCGCTGCTGCTCGACGGGGTGCACTTCGGCGAGCATGTGGTCTTGGCGGCAGTGGGCGTCGATGATCACGGCGATAAGCACGTGCTGGGGCTGCGCGAAGGCGCGACCGAGAACGCCGCGGCCGTACGGGCCTTGCTGGCCGATCTGACCGAGCGCGGACTTGATACCAGCCGCTCGTTGCTCATCGTGATCGACGGGGCCAAAGCGCTGCACAAGGCAGTCGTCGAGGTATTCGGCGCGCACGGGCTGATTCAGCGCTGCCGCGAGCACAAGAAGCGCAATGTTACCGACGCCCTGCCCGAGCGGCTGCGCGCCGCGGTCCGCAGCGCGATGAATCAGGCTTACGTGGCGCGCGACCCTAAGCGCGCCCGGCGCCAGCTCGAGAGTCTCGCCCGGCGGCTTGAACATCAGCATCCGGGCGCGGCCGCCTCGCTGCGCGAGGGGCTGGAGGAAACGCTGACCGTGATGCGCCTGGGGCTGCCCGCGAATCTCGAACGGGTGCTCTCGTCCACCAACCTGATCGAGAACCTGTTCGGCCGGGTTATCCTGCTCCCCTTGGAAATCGAGCCACCAATAGTACAAGGTCGAAGAGACCAGCGAGGTGGCAAATGGCAGACGAAGAACGGCCAGAAGAAGTACAGCGGTGGACGGCGAAGCGTCGCGCAGCACTGGTAATCAGCTTGCTCAAGGGTGAGACGACGGCGGCTGAGGCGGCACGGCGTCATGGGCTGAAAGTGGCTGAGGTGGAAGAGTGGCGCGATCGCTTTCTGCTCGGCGCGGAGAACGCGCTGCGCGCGCGGCCGAAGGAAGATGAAGCGCTGCGCGAGGAAGAGGTCAATCGGCTCAAGCGCAAGGTGGGCGAGTTGACGATGGATCTGGACATTCTGCGTGAGGCGGCCAGGCTGCGCCCTACGACGCCGGGGACGTCGGACGAGTGATGGCGACGTTGCCCGGCTTATCGATGCGCAGAGTGTGTCGAGTACTTAATTTTCCCCGCGCCCGGGTGCGGGCGCGCGCGGTTTCTGCCGCGGCGCCACCAAGGCTGGACCAGGTGCTGGCCGAACGCATCCAACGCCTGATCGAACGGCATCCGACTTTTGGTTATCGGCGGCTGTGGGCGCTGCTGCGCTTCGCTGAGGGGATCCGTGTGAACCGCAAGGCCGTGTATCGATTGCTCAGGCTCAAGGGCTGGTTCGTCCATCAACGTGTGGTGACCCCGCGACCTCGGGCTCAGGGACTTAGGAGCCGCGCGCAACGGAGCAACGAGCGCTGGGCCATGGATGTCACGCACGTTGCGTGCGGAGCTGACGGCTGGGGTCATCTGACCGCGGTTATCGATTGTCACGACCGCGGGATCACGGGTTTTGAGTTCGCTCTGCGTGGTCGCGCGAAGGAGGCTGAACGTGCGCTCGAGGAGGCTTGCCTGGCGCGGTTCGGCACCTTGCGTCCCGACGGTTCGACGCCAGTGGTGCGCAGCGACAATGGCTTGATCTTTCAGAGCCGGCGCTTTCGCGCCGCTTGCCGCGACTACCGGTTGCGCCAGGAGTTCATCACTCCCTACACGCCGGAGCAGAACGGGATCGTCGAGCGCTTCTTTCGCAGTCTGAAGGAGGAGTGTGTTTGGCAGCACAACTTCGGCGAAGCCCGCCGAAGCCCGAACTGCCATTACTCAGTGGATCCAATGGTACAACGCCGAGCGACCCCACCAGGCCCTCGGCTATCGTAGCCCGCGTCAGTTCCGCGCCCTACAACCTCAACTCGTGGCTTGATTCCAGGGGAGCACTACAGGGTGCGCGAGATCGGCCGGCGGGTCAAACGCTGGCAGAACGGCACCATGGTGCTGCGCTGGACCGCCGCCGGTGTGCTCGAAGCCGAGCGCGGCTTCCGCAAACTCGTCGGCTATCGCGCGATGCCGATCCTGCTCGCCGCACTGCGCGCCCACGATGCGCAGTTCGAGCGCAGCACGGAGATTGATGTTAAAGAGAAAGCCGCTTAACTGACTATGTCGCCGCTACTCAATTCCAACAGCGCAGCGGACATTGCCATTGGATCCCCTTCAACTTCTATCCCAGCTTAACGGGAGGGTTAATCGTAAGCAACTACACCTATTTAACCAATGGTGGCACTGTTAGTGCCAGCTACCCGCACGGCTGGATCGATAGTGGATCCTTCGGGTCCCCTCCTAACGGTACGGGTAGCCACGTTGCTTATGGTTTCTCCGTCACCGGTCAGTTGACGCCCACTTTCAATCGGCCATGACACATTAGGTCCGGCAGCACCCACTCCGCAAGGTTAAGGAAGGTCCGGAGTTGCCGGATCTATGGTGCCAATGCTGTGCCGCATGGATATTAGATCCTGCTTGATCATTTCTAGGTAGTCGACACCAAAGGGGCCATATAAGAACGGCACTATGTCTAGTGAAGACGCGAGATGCTCGGCCTGACGCGCCACTTTAGTATACTGGCGTGGCACTTTTACCCTTGCTCCTTCGATCACCCGGGTGACATCACTCAGGTTGGTACTACAATTGAGCAATGGGAGGGAGGTCGGCAGATTAAAATTCACCCGGTCTATAGTATCCTGAACCAAACGCTCGCAGTCGGCGATGCTGTAAACAACACTTAGCGAGCGGAGGAAGAACCCTAGATCGTTGAAGACCTGTTGTTGTTGCGCAGCGCTGTGGCCTCCCTCATAGGTGTCCGCAAGGCTCTCCAAAGCGAGAGCTCCGCAGCCAGCATGAGTGCCGCTTAAATTCTGACACGGTCCGCTAGCGCTTCCGAGATTTCCTCTGCCAGCCGGTCCGGTGGCACGCTGTAACGCAGCACCAGCTCCAGAATCATCGAAGATGGTCGAGAAATAGAAGTTGGCGGCATCCTCGACGGCACCGCCTGAAAACGCGCCATTATGAAAAAAGAAGGACTTTCGAGCAGCTTCGATGATCGATTGAGTATTGAAATCGCCCGAATTGTCAGGAAGTGAACCAATGTTACCTGGATCGAATGGGATCTGGACCGGAGACACTTGCGTATCAAGAGAGGCGGCAACAGTATTCGCACCGACCACTAAATCATTTGTCGCCAGCTCCTCAGTAAAGTTCCCGTGCGTGAAGTTCCTCGCCGGACTGTTGAGGCGCTGGGACGCGATCCCGAAGTTCATCCAAGTTATCTGATTGTCGCTGATCGTGTCTCCCAGATTTGGAGCTGATGTCCAGTCTGGCTCGGTTGCGCTCGAAAGCCCAGCAGCGGGTTCGGGAAAACAAGAAGAAAAATCGACCGGGTTACAGGTTGGAACGTTGGATAGTAAGGCCAGGAAGAAAAAAGGCTGATTAGAACCAGTTGGTATAACGACCGACCATCTGTAGTTCTTGAAAATGGAGTTCTGACCGACCGCTGCTATGTACTTGGTATTCGGTGTCCAGGTCGTAGCAGTGTTGTAGGATGAAACAGGATTACCTGCGCTGTCCGTAAGTGCTGGCTCTCCAAGCGCGTCGGCCCCCGTATCTTGCGCACCGCCGTTGAAGTGACACCGGTTGCACAGCGCCCGGCTATCCAGGAATATCGCCTTTCCTTTCTCCGCCGTATTGTTAGTGAGCGTTGTCCCGCCCTTGTCATCTCGGAAGGTAATTACGTTCTGCAGCGGCGCGCTCGAAGAGACGGCGATCGATGGGTCTGCCAAGCTGCTGAAATTTGGCAAGAACTTTAGTTGCTGAGTGCCGTTTTGACCCTTGGCGAAAGTGGTCGCGTTAAAAATGGCACCTGTACAGATCTCCGATGGACTCGAATTCGAACATAAAGCCAGTTCGAATTGGCGCCCGAGGTACATCTGGAAGTCCGCCATGTCATCTAGTTCTTGAGAAGTAGGGCAGCGATAGTCGCTTCCAGGAATGCGGTTGAGAGTTCGCGAAGCGTGATGCCTGACGGCACCTAACGAGAACGCGCGTAAGCCGAAAAACAGACTGGTAGGATGCGCCTTAAACTGGTCTACCGCATCGACGCAGTCGGCAGCTTCTGGGCCCGGAAATATAGAGGTGGGATCTGCAGGCATAGGTACCCCATTACCTGACCAACCAAGCTCGATGTTCCGATTGCCATTGTCTATAGCGACTATCGGGTTGATTGCGGCACCAGGACAAGCACCCACCGCTTCCATGCTAGCACCAGGACCGGTGTAGGTTCCATTGATAACCGACGATTGGAATGTGAATTGAGTCGTGGAAAGAACCCCCGAAACAACGCTGGGCAAGATGAGCGAAGTGACTTGTGGTAGAGGAGGATCGTTGGTGTCGAAGCCGGTTCCACTGTTCGCTATGCGAAAGCTTTCGCCGACAAAAAACTCGACTGGCTCGGCCATTGTTACAGTCGCGACACCTTTTGCGTCGCTGCTGATCGATGAAATTAGTCCGGAGTTTTCGCAAAGATCCAAAGTAGTGAACTTTAGCCCTCCAAGCGCCATCGAGGTACGGAATGGTCCTGCAGGGATGTTGCTGACACCTGGATCGCCCGGCTGTGAGTTAGTGATGTTGAATAAACCGAGAGTGTTCGTCAGGGTGGCGTTCTCAAGGTTCGGGGCCTTTGTCGCCAATACCAAACCTTTTTGATGCGCACTTAGCGTAGCGATGTCGACCGGACTGATATTGTAGTCGAACTGTGGAGCGTGGCAGGTCCCGCAGGTGCGCCCGTTACCCTTGAAGGTCGACGTCATGAATCTTTTGAATCCGCGATCTATCTGCTGATCTTCAGATTTCGTCAATCCATGCGCCGTTGATGAAACTAAAGCATCACAAGTAACAAGCAGAACAACGGCTACGACGAAGCGAGCCATCGAGACACGGCCAGAGCTTAACCGCCGAGCGTAACTCATTGAGTCACCCCCCAAGGATCGGCGTGTTTCAGCCGAATTTTCATTCTAAACTGTCAATGTACATTACAGAATGTTAGAGAAGTTTCAACCGGAATTTCCTTTTTGACTTTCCAAACGGCCTATTCGTAGCCTCTTACCGAACCCGGAGTCAAGTTTGCGGCCCGGCTGACGATCGTTGTGCTTAGTCAAAACCTAGACCCTGACATATTGATGATGCAGCCCGCCCAGAATCGAGATGGCTGCGATAAGGCCGAGCTTCCGCAGGCGCCGAAAATCCGGCCCATTCTTGTCCAATGAGAGATGCGTCCGGACCTCGTTGTAATAGGAAGCGTAATTTTTCAGAACTCTGCGCAACTGCGCTTCGTCGAACACCACCAGGTGGTCGAGAGATTCGCGACGAATCGAGCCGATGAGGCGCTCGACGTGGCCGTTCTGCCACGGTGAGCGCGGCGCGGTCGGATGATCGCGGATCCCCATTGCCCGAATGCGATGGGTGTAGGCCAGGCCGAAGACCCCATCGCGGTCGCGAATCAGTTGACGCGGCGCTTCATCCCAGGGAAAAGCGTCCGTCACCTGCCCAGCGATCCACTCGGCGGTCGGGTTGTTCGTCACGCTGATGCTCACCAGTCGCCTGCGGGCGTAACGCAGGATCACCAAGCCATAGAGCAGATTGAACGAAATGGTGCGCACGACGAACAGGTCCATCGAAGCGATGCCGGCCGCGTGATTGCGCAGGAAAGTCTTCCAACCTGGAGACGGTGGTCGGCGCCGCCGGACCATATACCTGCCGACGGTTGATTCGGCGATTTCGATGCCAAGCATCAACAATTCGCCGTGGATCCGCGGTGCGCCCCACAGCGGGTTTTCGCGGCTCATCCGCCGGATCAGCGCTCTCATCTCGGAATCAATCCGTGGACGGCCACCGACGTGGCGGGCCTCCCAGCGCCAGTAGGCGCGGAAACCGCGTCGGTGCCAGCGGATCACGGTCTCCGGCTCGACGATGATGATCGCGTCCAGGAGCGACGGGTACAGTCGATACAGCCATACCAACAGCAAGCGATCGATGTTCCACAGCCTCACGCGCCTCGGGGACTTGCGTCGTAGAACTACCAGCTGTTGGCGCAGGATAAGATTCTCGGCCTCAAGCCGCGCTCGCCTAGTGAACCGCGACCGGATAGCAAGCAGCAGCTGGGTCAGAAACGCGACCATCCGCCGCTTCATTACCATACGTCCAGCTGCACGTCATCCCGGATAGGGTTTTCGGGAAGCACAGCGATGAGTTTGCGTTTTTGAGAGTTAAAGGAGTAATCATCGGCTAAAGTGATTGTCTCAAAACCAATCGCAAACTCGCGATCACATCTCAACATGAGTTTCATAGTGTTGCACTCACTTTACACGCATTATAGACATAGATTGACTCGCGGCTATTGGGCTGCGCCGAAACCCATCTGATGCAATTTCGTTGTCGAGCTGAGTGAATTCGCGGGATTTAGCAGCGGGGAAGCGGGAGGATGGCGCGCTTGAGAGGACTTGGAAGTCGAATCACCATCGCGATGATCACAAGGGACGAGCAGCAGGCTGTCGCAAAAGTAGTCGGTGATGTCACGACGATCCTCCCCGAAGCTGAGATATTGGTTGTCGATAGCAGTTCCGACCGCACCGCCGAGATAGCGCAATCGTTAGGCGCCCGAGTGATAAGGCAGTTTCCGCCGCGCGGTTATGGTCCCGCGATGGATACGGCCTTGCGTGCGAGCCGGCGCGAGGTCGTCGTCACCCTCGACTGCGACGACACCTATCCTGTCGAATTCATAGAGCCGATGGCACGGATGGTCCTCGAGGACGGATACGATCTTGTTGATGGTTCACGGCTCGTTGGAAAGCCGACCGCGATGCCCTGGATTAATTTTCTGGCGAACTGGTGCTTTGCGCTTCTCGCCTCTGCGCTCTTCTTCTATCGCGTCCGCGATCTGCACAGCGGGATGCGCGCATATCGGAAAAGTTTAGCTGAAGGGCTGCGCTACCGCGCCGACGGAGCTGCGCTGCCAGTGGAGTTGCTCCTGAGAACCATCCGGGAGGGCTACAGAGTCAAAATAATTGCGATTCCATACCGCCCGAGGATCGGGGAGAGCACGATGCGTCCCTTACAGAGCGCTTGGTGGACCTTGAAACGGATCTATAGCAGCCGATTCGCCTGATGGTTCACCGGATATAGGGATTGCGGCCAATGCCTGTGATTTCAGCTTCACACGCCCGTCGCGCAGATCTCGGCAATCGCTACATGATTATCGGCGGCGCCGGTTTCATCGGCAGCCACTTTACCGATCGCCTTCTTGGCGATTCCGGCGTTGCAGCATTGACGCTTTACGACAACTTCTCATCCGGGCGCGAATGGCACTATGAGAACCATCTTCGCGATCACCGACTCCGTGTGATTCGTGCGGACGTAGGCGACATGGATCGCCTAGTCGCGGCGATGCAGGGGCATAACGTCGTAATTCATCTCGCGTCCAATCCCGATATAGCACGCGCCGCCATCGAGCCGGAAATCGACTTCCACCAGGGTACGATGCTCACCAACAACGTCGTCGAAGCTATGAGGCGAACAAATGTCAGCCTGATTCTCTACGCCTCCGGCAGCGGCGTGTACGGAGACGTGGGAGACTTGGAATTGCAGGAAGATCGCGGACCTCTGCTTCCGATCTCAACCTACGGCGCGAGCAAGTTGGCCGGCGAAGCGCTCATTAGCGCCTATTGCCACATGTTTGGCATGCGCGGTTATGTATTTCGCTTCGGCAATGTCGTAGGGCCACGCCAGACGCACGGCGTGGGTTTCGATTTCGTTCGGCGCCTGTTGAAGGATCCAACTCGCCTTTCAATCCTGGGAGATGGCTCTCAGAGCAAATCGTATATTCACGTTGACGACGTCGTCGCAGCGGTGCTGCAAGCAAATTCCTACTGCGATAAGACCTTCGAGATATTCAACGTCGCCACAGACGACTACGTAACCGTGACTGAAATTGCAGAACTTGCTGTAGAATGCCTCGGCCTGCCGGCCCAGCCCCACTTGGACTATTCCGCAGGCGATCGAGGCTGGAAGGGCGACGTTCCGGTGGTCCGTCTCAACACGAATCGAATACGCGCACTGGCGTGGAAATGCCGCCGCAGCAGCCGTGAGGCGTTGCGAGCCGCGCTTGTCGCCTTGATCCAGGATGATAGAATCACCCGTCACTGAACCTCTACCGCCGCTTGCATTGCTGGCCGGAGGCCTAGCGACGCGGCTGCTACCGATTACCGCGACTATTCCAAAATCCATGGTCGAGGTGGCGGGCGAGCCGTTCATCGCCCATCAACTCCGGCTGCTGGCACGCGAAGACATTACGGATGTAGTCATATGCTCTGGGCATCGGGGAGGGCAGATCCAAAATTTCGTGCGAGATGGCACCAGGCTTGGCTGTCGGGTGCGTTATTCGACGGATGGTGGAAAACCGCAGGGTACCGGCGGCGCGCTCAGGCGTGCGCTGCCACTGCTTGGCCGGTGCTTCATGGTGATGTACGGAGACAGTTACCTGAACACGCGATTTCGGCCAGTGTTCCAAGCGTTCCGCAGTTCCGGATTGCCCGCCATGATGGTGGTTCTGCGGAACGAAGGCCGCTGGGACAGAAGCAACGTCGAATTCGCGGATGGTGTGGTTCGGCGTTACGACAAGGTCGACCGAACTCCATCGATGACCTATATCGATTATGGTCTTGCAGTTTTCGACTCCAACGTGCTCTTGTCATGGCCGGTGAAGGAAGCTTTCGACCTGTCACAGCTATACAGTGATCTTGCGGCGCGGAACCTTCTCGCCGCTTATGAGGTGCATGAGCGTTTTTATGAGATAGGCTCGCCCACGGGTCTTGTCGAGACTGATGCATTTCTTCGGACGGCTCTTCGCCGCCATGCGGAATAGCTATTCGGAAACACCGCGATGATCATCACCAGAACTCCACTACGCATCTCTCTTGGAGGCGGCGGGACCGACCTGCCGTCTTATTATCGGGAGTTCGGCGGCTTCGTTCTCTCGGCGGCGATCAACAAGTATGTATACATCACTATCAACCAGACCTTCTTTCCCGGATATCTTCTCAAGTATTCAGAGATGGAGTTAGCCGAATCATACGACGTAATCCGTCATCCGCTTATCCGCGAGGCGCTGCGATTGCATGAGGCGCCGCGGCGTCTTGAGATTGTAAGCATCGCGGATGCGCCTGCCGGGACCGGCCTCGGATCGTCAGGCAGCTTTCTCGTTGGTTTGCTGCATGCGCTGCATGCCCACAAACGGCAACCCGTTACGGCGGACGAGCTGGCGCGGGAAGCGGTTGACATTGAGATAAACCGCCTGACGATGCCAATCGGGAAGCAGGACCACTACAGCGCGGCGTATGGCGGTCTGATTTGCCAAGAATATCGATCCAACGATGCTGTGCTTGTGATGCCGCTTCGCATCACCGAAACCGCGCTTCGAGAACTTCGCGATTCGCTGATGCTGTTTTTTATCGGTAGTACACGCAGCGCCCCGGATCTGTTGCGGGAACAGAAAAAGAAGTCTGAAGATGGTGATGCTCAGATGCTTGAGAATCTGCACTTCATCAAGCAGCTGGGGTTGGAGATCAGGAGCGTGCTCGAGGCCGGCGACATAAGCCGCCTGGGAGACCTATTACACGAGCATTGGATGTGCAAACGAGTTCGTTCGGTCGGTATGACGAACCAAAACATCGATGCGCTCTACGAGCTCGCGCGAGCACAAGGCAGAGCCACTGGAGGCAAATTGGTGGGCGCGGGCGGCAGCGGCTTTCTCCTTTTTCATACTAATGATCGCCGGCGGCTACGCACTGCGATGTTGGACGCCGGTCTCAGTGAGATGGATTTCGGCTTCGATTTCGATGGCTCAACGGTGCTCTTACGCAATCCATGATGCAAGCACAAATCTCTCTCACTAGGTATTATTGGAGCGAAAGCCGACAGCTTGACCTGAGTGTAGGACTAACGGAACCTCCGATTCCCTTTAAAGAATTCGGCACCTGCAGAACGCGCCCTGAGTAAGACGGAAGGCCATCATCGAAAAACGAGATCACCGCCTGGCGTCATCCTGTAATAAATGAAGTGGGAACACTGCAGCACAGCTTCATAGATATCGACATCTATCTGAGCGAACGCGAAATGCGCCCTTTCCAGGCCTTGGAAGCTTTCCGGAATCAACCCTGAAGGAAATCTCCTCCAACACTAGGCGCCGAGCCAGACAATAAGGTACCCAGCCTCCCTCTGGGGTAATCAAAGTACCTTGCTCGATCTCATAATAAAACGCACGAAATTCCAGCAATCCGCGCCAAAGCTGAAATGCTGGATTGCACAGGTAAGCGTCATGCACATTGTTGGATGCAGCGCGCCACCGAAATAGAATAGAACGCTTGGCGGTCGGGCCCGCCGCAATGTCACGTTAGAATTATAAGATCGAAAGGACATGCCCTTGACCGCAAAACAGGTGGATGTAGTCCGGTAGCCCGTTCTCAGCACGTCGTTGCTGCTCAGTTCTGCTTAGTGCGGCACATAGTCAAGCCGCCGCGCCACATTCAGGCCGCGCCGCACAGCCTCATCCATATTGATATACTCAAATTCCGCATTACGCCCGACGCTCAGGATGCCCAAGCCGTTGACATACTCCAGAGTCTGGCCCAACTTCTCGCGACAGTCGAACGCTCGGACGACGTACGCATGCTTCGTCCGATGAATTTTGCAAAATCGTACGTCATCTCGCCGCAGCAGTCCCATTGTCTCTAACCCGGCTATGACTCTTCGGCTGATCTCTTCGTCATCAAGTTCGTGAATGCCATCGCCCGGGTTTGTAGTGATTTCGGCCATAATAGCGGTGTGGCCCGAAGGCGCTCCGTGCTCTGTAAAGTTGAGCGGAAAGGACAGCCGGTGGAATACAAATGCAGAATCCGGTACGTACAACGCTGTAAATGGCAGCGTAGAACCAGTGGCCCCGATCATAACAACTATAAGTGAGTTGTACTGTAGCCCGTGGACGGCGTTGCAAATCGCCACCGGCACCCCCGGCAAGGCCTCGATTAAATCCTGGATCGGTATGGTGGACACGAGAGTGTCGTACGTCCGTGTCACGTGACCGTTAGTGACGTTCCAGCGCTCGGCCTCGCGCCAGACTCGCTCAACGCGAAACTTCGTGATAACGTGAGAGCACTTATTTGCAAATGATAGGGGCAGCGCCTCGATACCGCCGACCCTTGGATAGCCGAAATAAAGCTGATGAGTATAGCCTTCCGTCTCAACTCCGACTGCTGATTTAATGACGTCTTCCACAGGTGGGCGAGGAACGCGTCCATCTACCCAATCGATCGCCATACTCTCAGCTGGCACATTCCAGATCTTCTCGTTATACGGAATCATGTATTTATCGGCCATTCCTTTCCCGAACACATGATAGATCCACTCTTTGAAATTAGTTGGCTTCGGATAGTCATTGTTGAGGTAATAGTATAGGCATTCGAAGCGGTCCTGTGGGGAAAGATCGAAAAGACCATTCTCGAAAGGGTACTTGATAAAACGGCCATCGTACCAGATTCGGTTATTGCGCCGACGCTGGGCAACATTGTCGCCAAGTTGCCGGTAGATCAGCGTTAGGATGTCCTTATTGCGCGAGAACAGAATGTGTGGGCCGCCGAGGTCAAACGTGTAGCCGTCCTGTACTAGACTGCGGCAGTGTCCACCAACCTTCTCGTCAAGCTCGAGGATCTCACATTCGTGCCGGCGACAGTGGCTCGCCACGACCAGCCCAACCAGCCCGCCCCCCAATATCCCGACCCTCATCCGCTGCATCCTGTCGCTCTTCTTCCGAGGAGGTCCGATTCGCGTGCTACCCCAGGGCAGTCCACCGGCTGAAGTCGGTGAGAAACTGTTTCACCGCTTCGTCCGTCTTTGGGTGGCTCACCATCTGCTGAAAGAATTGTGGTGGTACGGTTACTATGTCAGCGCCTGCTAGAAATGCCTCATTGATATCTGAGATGTGTCTGATGCTGCCCACGATGATCCGGGTCTGTATGGAGCCTTGCCTGAAGACACGCCGCACACTTTCTATAACCGCACTCGCATCGTGCCCGATGTCCTTGATTCGTCCATAAAACAGACTAACAAAATCAGCTCCTGCGGCGGCACCCATCAGCGCCTGGTTAAGCGACATGCAGCAGGTACAATTCACATTGAGGCCGAGACTCTTTAGCGCTTTGATGACGGCCAGTTCATCCCACCCGATCGGTACCTTTACATTTAAACCCTTATAGTGGCCAAATTCAGAAGCAAACTCCTGGGCCTGCTCGATCATCTCTTTCGGATTGGTACTGAACACCTCCACACTCAAAGGAATTGTGAGCTTATAACTGTCGAGCAACGTGATTATGTGACGAATATGCTGGCGGAAATTCGTCCGCTCCTCCTTTGAAATGATCGAAGGGTTGGTTGTGATCCCGGCCGGAAAGCCGCGCCGAAGCGCCTCTTCAATCTCGATCAAGTTTGCAGAATCAACAAATATGTTCATCGAAGCCCCACAAGGAATGTATGCGCCGAGGCTGCTATCGCGTGGATTCCCACTTCATCGGCTCCACCGCCAGCACCGGGTGCGAGACGATGAGATGCCAAACCAATGCCTGGAATGTCTCAGTATGCGGCGTGACCATGGCGGGATTGACGGTGGGCACGATCACGCAGCCGTCCCCGACTTGGGCGGTATAGCCACCGTCGCGTCCGACGATGCCATAGATTCTGGCTCCCCGTTGCCGGGCGAATCGAAGGGCTTCTACAAGGTTGACGCTGATACCGCGCTGTGCGTCACCACCGCCGACGGAAAGCACGAAAACCGCATCACGTGTTGTCAATTTGCTGACAAGTAACCAGTTTACGTAAGTAGAATTCCAGCCGTCGTCGTTGATCCGCGCCGTCAGTTCGGCAACGTTATCTGTGGGCGTGTAGCTTTCGATGCACGCGATTTTCCTGAAATCGTTGACGGCGTGTGAAGCATTCGCGGCGCTTCCGCCCACACCAAGGAAGAAAAGCCTGCCGCCGTCTTTGCGCAGCTGAACTAGGCCCTCAACAATCCGCCGTATTTGAGTCCGCGAAAGTTGCGAGCAGATCGTTTGCGCCTCACGGAGATAGCGTTCTACATGCTCGGTGAGATCATCATTCATTGTGAGCTCCTACCGAGAATGAGCGCCACGGCGTGGTTCAGATCCGTGACTCGGTAGTCAGCAGGATCGTTGCGGTTGTAGTGGCGGTCAAGAATGATCGATGTGCACCCAGCTGCCTTGCCGGCTAGGGTGTCCTTCCATGAATCGCCGACGATGTACGACTCAGAGAGCGCGACGTCGTGCTTGCGCGCCAACTCGATAAGCATTGCCGGGCCTGGCTTGCGACAATCACAACCGTCGCGCTCGTCATGTGGACAGATTTTGACTGCGTCCACAGCCAGCTTGGCCATTATGGTCTGTGTCATCGCTCGCATCGGCGTGGCTGTCATAAGGCCTCGGGCAAGGTCTGGCTGATTCGTTACCACGAACAGCTTGAATCCCGCGGCACGCAGCCCCCGTAATGCTTCGTCAGCGTCGGGTTCAATTTCGAACTCGGCGATCTGCCTCGGCGCAGTTGGTTTCCCGCGACGAAATACCACTTTGTTGATCACACCATCCCGATCCAGAAATACCGCCCGCGATCTTAAGCGCACTATCCTGTTTACCGCCAGCTCTGAAAAAGAAGGAAGTGCAGGTGAAACGCTCGCGTAGGAGAGGCGCGACTCTCCGGTTCTCAGCCGCTCCCACACCACGCACAGCCCATATCCGGCGATCACACAGACGATAGGCATTGCGGGATGGCGGAACCGCCCCCAGTCGCCGGCTCCGCCTGCAATAGCCAAATAGTAGCCTACTATGAGCAACGCAGCGAAAATGGCGGGGTCCCGTATGAGGCGTCTTGAGAGCGCTATGCATACGCCCGACAGGTACACGAACTGCAGTGCGAGCAGCACGACGGTGGTCCATCCGAGGAGTGGGGTAAGGAGAAGCGCCTCTAAAGTTTTGATGATACCTTTATCGACTTCGATTTCGAGAAGACCGCCATTTTTAGGGTAGAGATCGAAGAACCTGAGAAACTCGGTGGAACCCGGGTCGAAAATGCTTCGAAGCACACCTTGAAAATAAATTTGTGTGTAAGTCAAAGGATTGCCGAGCAATATGTGCTCACCGTCGCGACTCATGTATTCGACAATCCGCGCTATGGGCCAAGTCTTCTGTTCAGGATGCTCTTGAAAATAACTGTGCCAGTCTTGATAGCCGAGGCGGTCTCGCATCTCGTAATAGCGCACATGCTGCTGAGCGGCCAGGACCGATCCGGCTAGGCAGAAGTACATGTTTTGGCTAGCGATTGTGGAGAAGCCGGAGTAGCCAGTCTCGATCTTGTTCCGAACCTGCCAGAGGCCGGTAAGCCCGAAGGAAACGAGGAGGAAAGCACTTAGGTGAGCTATGGCGCGCGGCTTGTTCTGCTGAGCCGTAACCAGAGCCAATGCTGCTAGCCCTGCAGCGATTATCATGGGCAAAAAATAACCGGCCGGCCGAACGTACACCGAAGCAGCCAGAGCGCCCGCTGAAGCGAGGAGGTCTGCGAGCGACTGCTGCCTCAAGTACCTTACGAGGTAGTACACCCCAACCATGACTATCACAGTGAACAGGGTTTCAGTGGCGAGCAGACCTGTGAACAAAATGGAAAACGGCTCAATCGCATATAGCGCCGCGGCGGCTAGGGCTATCCGCTCGCGCTCGAACAGCAGCCAGGCTGTCCGATATACCATGTATACCGTAAAACAACTGAGCAGGATTTGGAAGGCGATTGTGACAACTTCGAACCGACCAAACAACAGGCCAGCCGTGAGCAGCAGAGTATAACCGGGCGTTCGAAGGATTTCCGGCGCGCCGTCAGAATAAAACCGATGATGCGCGATTAGCTCGCGCGCCGGCGCAATGTATGAGGCGGTGTCGGGAGTGTAGAAGATGGTAACGTCACGCGTATAAGAATATCCTAACAGCGGGAATAGGACGCGCAGAAGCAGTGCCAGCCCCAATATGCACAATATCTTAAGCTGCCACTGTTCGCGGCGCTTCTGCGCATGCGCGGTGGCTTTCATGCGATCTTGGTTTCGTGCTTGTGGTTAATGGCCACGCTTCGAATCAAACTTGGGCTCTTTTGGTTCAGTGGGAATCGCTCACTGCTTTTCGAGCGGCAGAGCTTTTCGCGAAGAATGTCGGAAAACGCGCGCTCGGGCACGCCTGCGATCAACGACCTCGAAGAATTCTATAGTGGCGCGGCCGCGCCAAACCGGACGCACCCGTCGTTCCCCGGCCAGACTTTTTCAAAAAGCGCACGGCCTACCTTTGAACTCGCCTGAATTGCATGCCCCTTTTGAGCGAGACCACTTCGGTTTTCGTTCCAAGCCGGTTGCCCCTCCCTTAGATCGTCGCAACAAAATACGCAGAAGAAAGGAAATGACCTCAGGATATACCGTCGTATGGCCACTTTTTCGTGAAGACCGGAGATCGTGGAAGCAAACGCCTTGCCATCGATCGCCGGTAGACCAAATGCCACCGGATCTCAGTGATTTTACACCCCTAGGATGCTGGAATTCTCCCAGTCTGTCCGAGAATTTGAGCGCTGCTGTCCGAAATTTCGGACAGCTAGATCAGCTCGATAAACGTCGATGTAGCGCAAGGCCCACTTGTCGCAGGAAAAACGAATCTGCCCACGTGCTTTGCCGCGGCATGCGACCTGCTTTTGCTCCAATTATGCTCCTTATGCTCCAAAAACAGGAGAAACGCGGATCAACGATCTGATTGGACTTTCGTTGGTCAATCCCTGAGCGGAAGGCAACAGTTTTACTCGGGGACTCAACATGAACGGCGCCGAGCGAGTCTCTCAAGACAGTTTTCGCGGCCGAGATGCCCGGAGGATAGGCCCCGATGCCAAGGGTTGGGGAAGGTGTCTAAGCAATCGATTGGAAAACCGCATTTCCTGGTATGGGGAAGAGCCCGCGCGAGGTAGAAGCCGTTGCGACAGCCGTTGGAAGCGCCTTGGACTCAAAACTTGCGTTGCAAACCGCATGGGTGCTGGTGCAAGCCTGAATCGAGAATGAAAAGGGAAGTCCTGGATAAACTCCACAGATTGTCGATAGCGGTTTGGTGCAGAGCCGCAGAGGACTAGCGAATGCCCAGGTTCGACACGGTCGTTAAGAACGGAATGATTATCGACGGGACTCGCGCACCCCGCTATCGCGGCGACATCGGAATCAAGGATGGCAGGATTGCCGAGATCGGCAACCTCGACGCCGGCGACGGCGCGAGCGAGACTCGACGCTTCCGGCCTGATTGTCGCTCCCGGATTCATCGACCTGCACACGCACTATGACGCGCAAGTTTTTTGGGATCCCCACTGCTCGATTTCGGGATGGCACGGCGTGACCTCGGTCGTGATCGGCAACTGCGGCTTCGGCTTTGCCCCGGTGCGGCCGGAGCAGCGCGAGCGGGCGATGCTCACGATGACTCGCCTGGAGTGCATCCCGTATGCCTCGATGAAGGCCGGTCTGCCTTGGGATTGGGTGACGTTTCCGCAGTTCCTCGATAGCCTGGAGCGCCAGCCCAAGGCTATCAATCTGGTGCCCTGTGTCCCGCTCGGCCCGCTCATCACGTGGGTGATGGGAAGTCCCGAGGAGGCCAAACATCGGATGCCCACCGCCACCGAAGAGCGCGAGATAGTCCGCCTCTTCAACGAAGCGATGGACGCTGGCGGATGCGGTTGGTCGGCGCAGCGCTTGCATCCGGACGGTCCGGTTTGCATTCAGCGCGACTATGACGGCACGCCAATGGTCACCGACGTCATGGGCGACGAAACCTGCCGCAACCTGGCCCGCGAACTGGGCCGGCGCAATTCGGGTTTCATGCAATTGTCGATGGCGACCGCCGATCCCTTTCATGATCTAAAAGAGATCGAGACGCTCGCCGAGCTGAGCCGACGCCCGCTGCTCTATCAGGCGCTCATGGCATTTGATCGCGAACCGGAAATCCATCGCTTTCTGATCGCCTGGTTCGACCATTGCCACGCCAAAGGATTGCGCGTCTACCCGCAGGCTCATACCAACACCACCAGCTTCACTTTTACCTTTGCGGACTGGAACCTGTTTGACGACTCCGAAGCCTGGCGCGAGGCCACACTGGGCAGCCCCCAGGAGCGGCTGATGAAGCTGCGTGACCCGCCGCGCCGCGAGAAACTCAAGGAGTACGCCAACGGTCAGCGAATGGTGACCGGCGATCTGGAGAATTTCGTAATCGAGAAGATTTATACGGCTCGGTTCAAGCACCTGGAGGGTCTGACCCTGAGGGACGCCAGCGGGAAAATGGACAGGCATATCGTCGATACGATGCTCGAAATCGCGACTGCCGATGAACTGCGCACGGTGTTCGACGCACCGCCGCCGCATACCCGCCTGGATCATGCTAAAGGAAATCGTCAACTACCCGTATACGATTCCGGGCCTTTCCGACGGCGGCGCGCATACCAAATTTTTCTGCGGTGGACGCTATCCGACCGAGTTTTTGGCCTCATTTACCCGCGACCACGGCATGCTGAGTCTGGAGGAGGCGCATTGGAAACTGAGCGCGTGGCCGGCGATATGCGCGGGGCTTTCGGACCGCGGCGTGCTGCGCGAGGGATATGCGGCGGATATCGTCATGTACGACTACGACCGTTTGGGGATAGAACCGAGCGTGGTGGTGCACGACCTTCCGGGCGACGAGTGGCGGCGCGTGCAACGCGCCCGCGGCTACCGTTACATCATGGTCAACGGCGAGGTCACGTTCGTCGATGGCCAACCGACAAAGCTCACGCCGGGTTTGTTGCTGCGGCACGGAAACGGCCAGAGCAAGCCGCAATTACGCCGCGCGATCTAAACCTGATTTTTACCACCAATGAGGACGGGCATGCGCTTGCCATCGATAGAAATCCTTCGCACCGCTCGCGATATCCGCAGAGCGTCACACGCGTTGCGGTCGCCAAATAACAGGGCATCGGCACCGAATTCCTCGCTCACAGAGAGAAAATCGAAGTGACGGGGCATGACTCCACCTGTGAGACACTCTCCGGTGCCGTTGATGCGGCCGCACCGCCTATACGCGCGCTTTTTGCGATCATCCCCGCAGAGAATGCCTCAAATCTGAGACTGCGTGCTTTGCGATAGGTTCCCCCGCCTGCGGAGGGTTCGACCTGTCACCCCGACCGCCAGCGTGCGCGTGTTTACCGTGGACTGGCTGGGTGCCGCGAAACGAGCTTGCGTGGTGTATGCCCGGAGAAGTAGCGGGCAGACATGAAGCGCAACGTATCGGACGCGAGCCGGAAAAGCTGGCGAACCGCTGCCCTCCGGCTCCGGCAAGCGGGTCACCACGGATAGCGCCGCGCCTTGTGCCACGAACACCGTGCTGTTGCGCGAGTGGCACGAGGCTACCCATCAGGTAACCGTCCTGGACGAAAGCGTGCGATTCCACGGCCAGCGCTATCGCTCGCTCTCGGTAGTCGCGCGGGCCATCACCGGCAGCCGCTGCTGGAGCAGGGGCTCCATGCATATCCGCGCGAGTTCGTGACGCCGCAATCTCGAAGACGGCTTCAGGAAATCCGGCCGCGCGCGCGGAAGGCCCTCTACTTGTCGAGCGTCGAGCCCAGTTCCTGCACTTTCTTCTGCAGCATGGTCACCAGCGCCGGATAGCCGTCGTTGTTGAGCACCCGGTTGAACTGGTTACGATAAGTTGGCCATCACGCTGATCGAGTCGATATCGAGGTCGCAAATTTTCCAACTCGCGCCGTCGCGCCTAAGCAGGTAGTCGACCTTGATTGGGGGGCTGACCTTCAGCAGCACGCTGCTATGCACCTCGGCGTAGCCGGCGCCGTCGTACCGTTGTCCGGTGAAGCTGATGTTGGACGTGTTCAGGCTCTGGCGGATCTTTTCCACGCTGTAGTCCTTCATCTTGCTCAGGTAGACGTTCTCCATGAACGAGGTGAATAGCGGAACGAATTGGCCCTACTGCGCCGAAGAGATCTGGCGCCAGTGGTAGCCCAGTGTGGTGCGCGCCATGTCAGCGAAGTCGAAGTTGGCCTCGGCTATCTCACGCAGCTTCTTGTCGCGCTCCGTGGTCGGCGTCTGGGTGTCGCGCACTACCACGGTGGTCTGGTCGATAACCGCCTTGACCATTGCCGTCGGATCGCTTGGCATGACGGCGGCGCCCAGCGCGCCGGCAAGGAAGATTATGCCCACGAGCCCTTGGCTGATGATGGCGCGGCGTTTGACCGATGCATCACGATAGCGGCCGCCCAATCGGCATGGTTGGCTGGCAAGGTGTAAATTAATCGGGATTTCCATTTGATTTTCCGAACACGCGATTTTTGGATCGGTAGCGACTCCCTTGTTATACGCGCAAGGACTGCGGCTATCCTGATATCGGGAGTAGGTACGCAGAAACAGTGCGAGCGCCAACACAGACCAGATATTAAGGTGAGCAATGTTCGTAACGCTTCTGGTCATGCGCAGCGGCTTCTCAGTGGCTCGCATCCGGTTCGAGGTTCATGTGTATGGTTAATAATCAATTCGAATCAACCCGCCGACGGCATGTTCGACCTGCGCAGAATGTGACCAATGCAAATCAGCGTTTTGCTCATCGTCCTTCGAGCGATCGAGCCTTTCTTAGAGGGAAGATTCGGAAGACTCTCGGCACGCTGCTATCAACAACCGCGAAAAATGCTATCGTCTTGCTACCACTCTAACCGGGGCGCCACCCGTCGCTCTCCGGTCTGCCTGCTTCTTAAGGACCGGCACGATTCCACCTTTGGATTCGCTTTCATTCGTGTGCCTTTTCCGCGTGATCATCTCAGCATTCGTTTCATCCCGGATGCTTTCCCTTTGGGTCGTCCAAAATCCCGGGAAGGAAGCAAATTGCCGTAACACTTACGGTCAATTGATACAGCCGACCGGTGGCGGTGACGGCAAACGCCATGCCATCGACCGGCGGCAGACTGAATGACACCGTACTTTGGCCACTTTCGCCATCTTGAGATTCATTGACATTCTATTGTGTCCGAAAACCTCGACGCTTCCTGTTTGAAATTTCAGACATCCGGCTTAGTTCGACATGCGCCGAGGTAGCGCAAGGCCCTATTTGATGCAGAAAAGGGGAATCTATCCACGTGTTTGCCGCGGCACGCGATCTGCTTGCGCAGGAGAAGCACGGATCAACGATCTGATTGGACTCTGATCGGTCAATCCCGGAGCCGAAGCGACAATGTTTTGCTCGGAGACTCGACAAAAAACGTCGAGGGAGTCTCTGACCATAGTTTGCGCGGGCCCGGACGCCCGGAAGATAGAACCTGATGCCAGAAGCAAGGCTCGCGACGAATCACGAAACGCACTACGAACGATACGTGAACCCGCAGTGGGCGCGGCTGCTCGATGTCTTGCGAATGAACGTCGAGTACATGCGCTGCGTTGGCGCAGAACTCCACACCATCGACGGGCGATGCATTCTGGATTTCATTTCCGGATACTGCGTCCACAACGTTGGCCACAACCATCCCGGAGTGATCTCTGCGCTCAAAGACGAGCTCGACCGGCAATCATTGCAACGGGATTTCTGATTTCGTGTGCGATCGCCCTCGACAATCGACCCACTGCCGCAAGTTTTTCTCGTGTTGCGCACATCTCCCGTGCGAACCTGGCCGACACGCTCAACTATGTTGCCACGGTCGCTCGCGCTCATGCCTCGAATGAAGGCGTCGCCATCGAAGTTGTCACGGACGGTCACCTGGAGACCGACTTCGATGCCGGGCAGATTCAGCAGGCGCTTTTGAATCTGGTGCTGAACGCAATCGACGCATGCGACCGTGGCGACTCGATCAGTCTCAAAGCTGAAATGAACGGAGACGTCACCATGCGGATTGATGTGATTGATCCGGCGGGTCCGATCCAGGGCGAAACAGTCTCCCACATTTTCGAACCGCTATTTACTACCAAGCAGGGAGGAAACGGCCTCGGCCTGGCTATCGCTCGCAATATCGCTCGTGCGCATGGTGGCGACATCGTGCTCAGAATCAACGAGCCTGGACGTGTATGCTTCTCGATCGAAATTCCCGCACATTCGCCAAGCTGATTCGCATGGATGAGAAGGCACCATGGGCAAAATACTGGTAGTAGATGACGAGCCGCACATGCGGCGAATCCTGGCCTCCAATCTGAAACAGGCGCGTCATGAGATAGTCGAGGCAGCCAGCGTCGGTGACGCGCGTCGTGCTCTCGGCGAGTATGGGTTCGACGCAGTCATAACCGACCAGAAAATGAGCGATGGCGAAGGGTTGGATGTTCTCGTCGCCGTGCACGAGACCGATCCCGCTCTGTCGGTCGTCTTTCTGACTGCGTTTGCGACCATCGAGCTCGCCGTCGAAAGCATGCGGCGTGGCGCGTTTGATTTCATCACCAAGCCTTTCGTACCTGAAGTACTGATTGCATCGGCAGTCCGTGCCATGGAGCACACTCGACTCTTGCGCGAGAACGATAGACTTCGTGTAGCGGTATCACGCCTGGAAGGTTCCTCGGAGATAACGGGACGCAGCCCCGCGATTCGTGAGCTTCGCGAGAAGATCGCGCGCGTCGCGCCGACTGACGTGACGGTTCTCATAACCGGCGAGACGGGGACCGGCAAGGAACTCGTCGCGCGCGCGATCCATCGCAGCAGCAATCGCGCTTCACAGCCTCTGGTTGCTGTCAACTGCGCGGCGTTCACAGACACGCTCCTGGAAAGCGAGTTGTTTGGACACGAGCGCGGCGCGTTCACCGGTGCGGACCGTGCCCGCGAGGGCGTGTTCGAGGCGGCCCATGAAGGCACGCTCTTCCTCGACGAAGCGGGCGAGCTATCCTTGGCAGCGCAAGCGAAGCTGTTGCGGGTGCTCACGGATGGGCTGGTGACGCGAATTGGTTCGACCAAACCTCGCCAGGTCGACGTGCGGCTGATTGTCGCAACGCATCGCGATCTGAAGCAGCGGGCACGAGACGGTCTGTTTCGCGACGATTTATATTACAGGCTCGCCGTCGTGCCACTAGCGGTTCCCCCTTTACGCGAACGCAGGGAAGACATTCCCGCACTCTGCGACCTCTTTCTGGCGCAAGCGGCGCACGATCTCAAGGTACAGCTGCGGGGAATCAGCGCCGACGCGATGCGCACTCTCGTGAGCTACGAATTCCCGGGCAACATTCGTGAACTCAAGAACCTCATCGAGCGCGCATGTATTCTCTCGGCCGGTGACGAAATCATGCCGGAGAATTTTCCCGTGGCGGCCCAACCACGCGCTGCCACAGGCGCTTACACCAGTAGCGCCGACGGGCTTACTCCCAGCGAGCGCGCAGAAATCATGCCGGAGAATTTTCCCATGGCGGCCCAACCACGCGCTGCCACAGGCGCTTACACCAGTAGCGCCGACGGGCTTACTCCCAGCGAGCTCGCAGAAATCATGCCTGAGAGCTTCGATTTGCGCGAATTCTTGGCCTCCGTCGAAAAGGCGGTCATCGAACGGGCGCTCAGAGCTACTGGCGGCGCGCAAGCTGAAGCTGCGAGGAGGCTTGGCCTGTCGCGAAGTGATGTTTCGTACAGATTGGTTAAGCACAACATCAGAAGCGTTGTGAGCTGAGTTCGCGCTGCTTTGGTTGAAGCCGGGGGATGGTCTATCGATGCGTCGTTGTGGGACGAAAAACCGCACAAAGCACGCCTTTGTCATTCCGGCTGAGATCGCCCCGACCGCCACATCCAAGGTTGTGGGTATTGGCTTCTGCGAAGAGAGTTATGACAACTCTTACCATACCGGAGCGGCTTGCCCCTGGATATGCCGCTAAAGAACTGATCCGTTTACCGCTCTAAAAATGAGCCACCCCCGGCCATAGACTCCGGCAGGAAGCCGGAGGGCGGGGATGCTGAAGATGGATCAGGTGCACGTACTGCGACACAAGGTACTGAACGAGGGGCAGAGCATCCGGCGGGTTGCGCGGGAACTTGGCTTAAGCCGCAACACGGTAGCCAAGTATCTGGATCAGCCCGAGCCGATTAAAAGTTCTCGGCAAGCGCGCGAGCGGCCGGTATGGGAAGCGGTGCAGCCGCGGCTGGAGGAGTTGGTGGCGGAGTGGGAGCCGCGCACCACCGCCAAGCAACGCCTCACGGCGATGCGGCTACATCGGCAGCTCAGGGCGGAAGGTTATCAAGTCGGCCGGACACTGGTGGGCGACTACTGGCGCGAGCGGCGGCGGCAACGCGCCGAGGTTTATGTGCCGCTGATTAATCGCCCAGGCGAAGCGCAGATCGACTTCTTTGAGGTAGTGGTAGAGGTCGGCGGCGAGCGGCGCAAAGCCTGGGAGTTCCTGATGCGGCTGATGTACTCGGGACGCGAGTTCGCCTGGCTCTACGAGCGTTGCGATCAGCTGGCCTTTCTCGACGGCCACGTGCGCGCGTTTGCCCACCTGGACGGCGTCGCACGGCGCTGCGTCTACGATAATCTCGCGGCGGCGGTGCGCAAGATCGTCGGCGCACGGCGCGAACTCACGGGCCGGTTCCTCGCGCTGGTGAGTCACTATCTGTTCGAGCCCGACTTCGCGCGCATCGGTGAAGGACACGACAAGGGTGGCGTCGAAAGCCGCGGCAAGGCGATACGGCTCGCGCATCTCACGCCGATCCCACGCGGCGACAGTCTCGATGCGATCTCACGCCAGCTACTCGGTGACCTCGACGCGGCGTTCGCGGCCCGGCACGATGCCGGCAGATCGAGCAGCGAGCTGTGGGAGGAAGAACGCGGGCAACTGCTGCCGGTTCCGGCCACGAGCTTCGAGGTGCGCAAGCCAATCCCGGTCGAGATCAGCTCGCGCGCGATGGTCAGGATCGAAGGGGCCTGGTACTCGGTGCCGTCGCGCTGGGCGCGCTTGAACGCGACTGCATACCTGGGCGTGGACGATGTCCGCATCACCTGCATGGGCGAGAGCGTGACGCATCCGCGGGCGCGATTTGGAACTCGCCAGGTTCGCTACCGGCATTATCTGCCCGAGCTTTCGCGCAAGCCTCACGCCGTGCGCCAAGTCGCGCCGGAGTTGATCGCGGAGTTAGGTGCGCCGTGGAGCGGATTGTGGGGGCTGTTATGTGGCACCCATGGCGAACTGGAAGCGGCGCGTGTGCTGGCGCGGCTGCTCGGCGCGGTCTGCGAGCACGGCGAAGATCGCGTGCGCCTGGCGCTGGAGGCGGCGATTAAACAACATCGCAGCGAAGCACCACATCTCGCAGCGGCCGAACCGCAAATCGAGAACGTCGCGGTGCCCGAGGCGCTCGCCGCCTACGTGGTCGAAGCCGGTCACGCAGCCGATTACGATCATCTGCTGGCCGCCGGAGCCGTCCATGAGTAACGCGGCGTGTGAGGCGGTCATCCAGGAGTACTGCCACGAACTCAAGCTCGCCGCTGTAGTGCGTGATTATCCCGCCATATGCCGGCGCGCTCGCGATGGCGGCTGGCCCTACGAAGATCTGCTGCGCGAACTGCTCGAAGCCGAGATCAACAATCGCCATCAAAGCACCGCGCGCCGCCTGCTGCGCGAGGCGCGCTTTGCCGACGTCAAGACCTTCGACCAGCTCGATTGGGCGGCGCTTAAGGGCGTGTCACGGCCGAAGCTGATGGAACTGGCGAGTTGCGACTTCATCGGGCGCGCCGAGGATGTAATCCTGGCCGGCCCGATCGGCACGGGCAAGACGCATCTGGCGATCGCGCTTGGACTGGAAGCCACGCGCCGGCGGCTGCGAGTTCACTTCGCGCGTGCCGCCGATCTGGTGCAGAGCCTGGTTGAGGCGCGCGACGAGCGGCGTCTCACTATGCTTCAGCAGCGTTATCAAAAAGCCGCGCTTCTGATCGTCGATGAACTGGGATTCGTGCCGTTCGAGCGCACCGGCGGCGAGTTGCTCTTCAATCTGCTGGCCCAGCGCTACGAACGCCGCTCGACCATCATCACCACCAATCTGGCGTTCTCGGAGTGGGTCAAGGTATTCGGTGACGAAAAGCTCACCACGGCGCTGCTCGATCGCCTCAGTCATCACGCCCACATACTCACAACTCGCGGTGATTCCTTTCGCAGCCAGCGAGGAATCAAAGTCGCCGCTGCTGGCGGCGCAAAGTAAGAAAGTCCATGCCAACGATAGTGCTGCGCGTTAGTAATGCTGGCGCACAAGGTACGCGCTGGCGCGCGACACCTAACGCGCACCGGCGAAAAGATCAGACGGTTAAAATCTCAGAAAAGAGAGAGGAAACAACCAGCCAGAGGTGGCTCATTTTTACGGCGGTAAACTGGCTCAGTTTTATAGCGTTGCAAACAGCCCCGTTCTTTGAAGTCCACTACGACCGGCACAATGACATTGCCGTGGTCTCCGTCGACTTCCTGGCTGAGTGGCTTCGCAAGAGTGAAATTCAAGTCGGTATCGTCGTGTTTTGTGCAATAGATTGCCAAGTCAGGAGCCGTCGGTTTGGGCTATTGCACCTGGAATGTTCGCTCCGAACAGAAAAACGAGCGCAATCATTACTGATCTGCTTCGCTTCAACTCGCTGCCCTCCAATTTAACGGGAATTTCCATTTTTGACTTTCAATGGGAATTATCGGCCTGACTCGGGTGGCCTGAACGCGCAGGTCGTGGTTACGTCTAAAATTCATCATCCGATATGACTTGCCGCGAGAGAATGCCGAAAACTGGTAACGAAAAAGAACAGCGCACTCACGGTTCCCACCTGCGCTAGCCCCGCGCGCCGAGTCGCTCATATGTGCCTCGATTCCTGATAACCTCAATCGGAGGACGGCTAGTCTCTACGGTCAGCCGTCAGCTGCGAACGAAGGGCCTGAAGCTCTCTCGATACTCGCTCGACGTAGCGGCGGAAGCTCTCATTCCAGTGCTCTGCGGCGGCCGGGTCGGGTGGATCCGCGGAAAGTCTCGCTAGGAGAGCCTCCTTCCCATACAGATCCTCGTGGAGTTGTCGCATCGAACTGATGTTAGTGGAGTCGTAATCAATTGCCGACTGTACGGCAGCATCAAGTCTCGATTGCGTAGCCTGGGCTTCGCGGCGCACCAGCGTCCAATTCTCGGGCGAAGGGAAATCTATGTACGTTCGCATGGCTGGCAGCAGATAGTAGTTTTGAGACTCGAGAAGTCCATTCAATTCATTGATGCATTTTTCAAGGTTGCCCTCGGCATTCTCTCTCAGAACCATCGTGGTCTGGTAGTAGTTGACGGTGACGCCATTAGAATCGGAGATGTTCAGACTGTTGCGTCCCATAGGTTGCGGACCGATCCTGGCAACGTATAGCCACGCAGCGATTCCAAGTGCTCCAATCGACCACGTCAGAACTAAAATCAGTCGCAGTGTCCGAAACGCCATTGGGGCTGGCCTGCTCCCCAACTTACCCGCAGTTATAAGTAGAGTCAGTTGAAGTAATGCCCCTGGTGGGGCGGTAGAGCAAGGGGACGGCCGCGGAGCCCCAAACTAGCTCAAGCGGCCGGTCCCCTTGCTGTTGTGCAAACTCGATTGGTGTCAACGCGCCCAGGCTGGAATGCGGACGCACGTGATTGTAGTCGTGGCGCCAACTCGCGATGATCTCCCGCGCCTCGGCCAGATTCAGGAAAGCATGCTCATTCAAGCACTCGTCCCGGAGCCTACGGTTGAAGCTCTCGATGAAAGCGTTCTGCACCGGCTTGCCCGGCTCGATATAATGCCAAGTCACCCGGCCCGGAACCCACCGGAGAACGGCTACACTAGTCAGTTCGGTGCCGTTATCGCTGACAATGATCTTGGGCTTGCCCCGCTCGCGGATGAGCTGTTCGAGTTCGCGCACCACGCGGACGCCGCTGAGCGAAGTATCGACCACGGTCGCCAGGCATTCGCGGCTGAAGTCATCAACGATGCAGAGGATGCGGAAGCGCCGACCGTCACCGAAAGTGTCAGAGACGAAGTCGAGCGACCACCGTTCGTTGATCGTGCTGGGCAAACTCAGCGGGGTGCGCGTGCCCAACGCACGCTTACGGCCCCGGCGCCGCCGTACCATCAGCTTTTCCTCACGATACAGCCGATACAGTTTTTTGTGATTCATCGCGTGCCCCTCGCGAACCAATAGCCAGCCCAACCTGCGATAGCCGAACCGGCGGCGTTGCTGTGCCAACTCCCGCAGCCGCTGGCGCAGTGGCGCGTCGTCCGGACGCTTGCTCTGATAGCGCAAACTCGAATGATCGATCCCTATCAGCCTGCACGCGCGGCGCTGACTGAACCCGTGCTGCTCGACCACCCGCGCCACTGCCAGCCGCCGTACCGCAGGCTTCAGCCGTTTTTTCCCAGAATGTCCTTGAGCGCCGCGTTGTCCAGCATCGACTCGGCCAACAGCTTCTTCAGCCGGCGGTTTTCATCCTCTAGCGCCTTCAGTCGCTTCGCGTCCGACACCTCCATGCCGCCGTATTTGGCCTTCCATTTGTAGAATGTTGCGTCCGAGATCCCGTGCCGCCGACACACTTCGGCCGTCTTGGCGCCGGCCGCGTGCTCACGCAGCACCGCGATAATTTGCTCCTCGCTGAAGCGGCTCGCTTTCATCTGTCCTTCTCCTCTCGGTGAAGGACCCTACCTTAAAACCGCGGGTGTTTTCGGGGGGCAGGCCAGAATATCTGAGGCGCCGGATCCTTGGCCGTGCCGTCGTCCCCCCTGCGGCCGACCGAGGCTTTTCGGCGCCAACAGCCTTCTTTCCTCGGACAACTTAGGGCTCGCTCGATCTCGGTGCGTTCCCCGACTCGCCGCTCTTTCGCTGAACGAAATAGCGCCGCGCGTGCGGCCACGCTGGAGAAAGTATGAATGAAATCGCCCAGGCGCAGGCGTTGCGCTTGCAGCTGTATGTATCCTGCTCGCAGTGCGCGCACATCATCGATCTGGACGAGGGTAGTCGGCCGCAAAGAGATGTCGAAGAGGAAGACGTTATTCGACACGCAGTCGAGGGACACGTCTATTGGCTGGAAATGCCCGTTCCGCCGGCCATATACGTACGAAGGCCGAGAAGCGGGGAAAGCTGTCTGTGAAGCACGCGGGGCCGGGAGTCGCATCCCGGCCCCGTGACTCCGCGACCTGGTCACTCAGTTACGGCGCCCTGCGCGGCACAAACGACTTCGCCTTGATCCGAATTTCAAGCCCTTCCGGGTTCGTGAACCCCTTATATACGTTAAAGGCGCGTAGTTTGCGCTCGGTCAGCCTGGCCTCGCGCGCGATGTCGGGGCGCGGGTATTCGGGATTCATCGTCACAACGTCACAGCATGGCTGCTCGTCCCGGGCCGGAGTAGAGTCGCCGAAGTCACCGCAATTCACCACGGAGGTGAAAGCAGATGGATCAGGCGGCGATCGACTATGTTTTGACGATCGTTCAACTGCTCGCCAAGGGTGCTGACGAGAGGCGGCTATCGCCTATGAGAGTGAACATTCTCAACCAGAACATCGAGGCGCTTACGAACTACGATAGCGACGAGTTCGTTTGCAAGTTTCTGGCGATGGTCAGAGATGCGCACGGAGTGCTCACCCCGAATATCGCAACGAAGCTATCGCAGTATCCGTAGCCCGAGCGCTGTAGAATAGGCTAGCCTCGCGCGCGATCTCGGCGCGGGTCGTGTTCAGAGAAAATATTTTTGCTATGACCGCGATTTTTGAGGCTAAAATTGGTTTCCGGAGTGGCCTGAGTAACTGCGTGACATGGCAGCCGAGTGACGGACGGTCCTGGCCCGAGGTTTGCGCGGTTAATGGAGAACGCGCGCCGGGGCTGGCTTAGTTGCTCACCTCGGGGTTGCCTTGACGCCGTGCGCCTTCTGGTGCAGCGAGCGCGGGACACGTCTCGCGGAAGTAACGCTTGCAAGTGACGCAAAAAGGCCGGGCGCACTTTAGGCGCCCGGCCTTACCACCTGAAGCGGCCGGTCAAGCTCGCTACGAAGTTATCGCGCCAGAGCCGGACGTCCGCTCAAACACGCCACGAAATCATCGTCGCAGATGTTTTCTTCATCGCGATGTTGCTGTGCACAGTTCTCCTGTCTCAACATCAAATCAGGAGAAAGCATCATCTTTATCGGCTCGCAGTCTCTGTCTTCGGGGTGCGCGCAGCAAACGAGATCCTGCAGCGCCTCGTTGAAGCAGGTTACATCTTCGTCTATGCAATTTGGTTGCGCAGGCGCTTTTTCTAGAGCCATGGCTTTGCTGGTGGGCATGACCGCTAATGCAGCCAACGCAAGCAACCCAGCCGAAAAGACAACTAGCTTTCTCATAGCACTCCTCCTTGTTACGAAAGTCGCTTTGAAGCGACATTTACTGTATAGCGCGTCTGATATGCTAATTGTCAATGGTTAATGATTTTTAAACTTTCATACCTGTTTTAGATCTCGAATAGCCTTGATGTAGAATAACACAAGTTTTCGAAAGTTTTAAGATGCATCACGTCGCCAATGATGTAATATGACGGTCAAAGTTGTTCAAAAAATGCCATGGCCTTCCTCAGCGCGTAACTGAGAGGCTGTCAACAAAGAAGTCTTTTGGCGGGCACGCGTTTTCGGTGGCGCCGATGGTCCGAGAGCTTGCGGACTTTTTGAAGAATTTTGCGCGAGCGCTCAGCCGCCCGTTTAAACGCGATCCAAACGGGACATTGACCCCCCTACCCCCCGCAGGCGAGACCGAGCGCGCAGTGACACGGGTTGGGCTGAGCCTGGGTGACCCAGTGACCGGAGTGGCCGAGCGACATCCTAACCGAGCGGTCAAGGTAGACACGAAAACACGGCTTTTGAGACGTATAGCCGACTAGCTTTGCCCAATAACGTCGACTTCCTCAGCATTTGCAGGCGTAACCATGAGCCGGTTGGTGGCGTTGTCATCGACCACCAGCGCGCGTGTCCCGCTGAGCATCAGGGCCACCGTCGACGGCTCGATGGGGAGCGGCGCGTTGCTGATCTCGAAGCGCGCAGTGAAATGAAATGCGCTGCCCCTCCCTGGTTCGCTCTCAACCCAGATCCTCCCGTCCATCAGGCCGACCAGCCGCTTTGCGATGGCGAGGCCGAGGCCGCTGCCGCCGTAACGGCGGGTGGTCGAGGAATCCGCCTGGGTAAAGTTCGAGAAGACCGCTTCGAGCTTGTCGGCGGCGATGCCGATGCCAGTGTCGGACACGCTAAAGAGCAGCGCGCCGGGTTCGTCTCCCGTCGGATCGCGCTCGACCGTGAGCACCACCTGACCGGTTTCCGTGAACTTGATCGCGTTGCCGATGAGATTGGTCAGGATCTGGCGCAACCGTAGCGGGTCGCCGCCGAGATGGCGCGGCACGTCGGGGATCAAATGAACCACGAGCTCGAGGCCCTTGGCATGGGCGCGCAAGCCGAGCGTCTCGACCGCCTTGTCGGTCAGGCTTTCGAGATCGAAGTCGACGCGCTCGAGCACCAGCCGCCCGGCCTCGACCCTGGCGAGGTCGAGTATATCGTTAATCAGAAGCAGCAGAGCGTCGCCGTTGTTGCGCATGATGCCGAGGAACTTCTTCTGACCGCGGTTCAACGGCGTTTCTTCCAGCAGTTCCGCCATTCCCAAGATCGCGTTCATCGGAGTGCGAATTTCGTGCGACATACTGGAGAGAAATTCGGACTTGGCGTGCGACGAGGCAATTGCCACTTCGCGCGCCGCGATGAGCTCGCGCTGGGTCGAGGTCAGCTCCTCGACCTGTGCCCTTAGCCGATGCTGTGCCTCGTGCAGCGCTCGTTCGCTTTTCCTGATCCGGGTGATGTCGTGTCCTACGCCCAGGGCGCAGGGCTCGCCGTCCACATCGACCACGACCGAGGAGGCGAGGTACGGGACCACGGCGCCCTGGAACAGAAAGTCGACCTCGAGCTCGCGCACGTGTCCATCGGCCCTCATTTTCTGAAGGAACACCTGACGTTCTTCCGGTCGCACCCATTGACCGATCTCGAGCGTCGAAGTCGCAAGGGCCTTTTCTCTGCTGAGCCCGGTACGCCTGAGAAACTCCGCATTTACCTCGATGAACTTTCCGTCAGTGAGTCGACTCACGGTCACGAGATCCGGCACCGCATCGAACAGTTGGCGGATCATCGCCTCGCTCCGGCTCAGCAGCTCGCGGCTCTGTTCAAGTTCGGCCGTGCGCACGGAGACCTTCCGCTCGACGTTGGCGTTGGCCGCTTCCAGGTCGGCCTGGTGTTCGGCAAGCCCCATCATCTCCTTGAGGCTCTGGCCGATCGAGATGATGAGGAAGACATCCTCGAAGACCACCCATCCCATATGCTCGACCCAGCGCCACGGCTGAATTACGTACACGCCGTATATGTCCTGCGGCGCAAGGACTCCAAGCACGCCGTGATGGATCGCCACAACTGACGAGGCGGTAATCAGCACCCGCCAATCGCGATAAAAGGCCAGCAAGGCCAGCGCGCCAAAGAGATGGAAATGAGTCTCGATGCGGCCTCCCGTGATGTCGATTAGCAATGCCGAAAACAGCATCTCGCACACCGCGACCACATGGCGGGTGAGAGCCTTGCCGGGAGACAACAGCACCGGCGTCACGGACGCGAAGGTCAACGCTCCGCCCATGAAGATCGCGGCCCATACATGGATATTGATCGAGCTTTCGGCCCCCGCCCAGGTTTTGGGCGAAAGGCAAAGCGCGGCGACGATTGCGCCGATCCATTGCACCACCATCAGCCCGGCGAACAGCCGGTCCGCCTGCTTGAAGATGCGCAGCCGCTGCTCGTCGAACAGCACCGCTGCGCGCGGCGCGCCGTTCTGTCGCGGCTCGAAGTCCTGATCTATTTCAGACACGTTTCGGCATTTCGCCTTGTCGAGGACGATCGCGGGGCGAATAGTGCGCAGCCGTAGACAGCCGTCTTCCCGCCGTCGTGCGGCGTGGTAGGTTGCTCGAGCAGAGCGGCGATCGCGCTCGCTCCGGCGTTGTCGCCGTAGTGACCACGCGCCGCCGTGATGCCGCCGCTGAACAGCAAGCGTCCGCTGCGGTCGTACACCATCGTCTGTCCCGAGGTCGCGGCACCGAACATGCGCGCCTCACGCCCGTCATCAACCACTACGCTCACACCGGGTATCGCCGCGGCGCTGTGCCACAGGCTGGTCTTGGTCCAGGTGTCACTGAAACCGGGCGGCTTGAGGAAAATCACACTCGCGTCGAGCCGTCCCCGCCGCGTCTGCGCCATCAGTATCTCCAACTCTCCGATGCTGGCGCGCGTGCAGGGACAATGCGGATGAACGACCATCACGAGCGTGAGCGAGCCGGACTTGCGCGCGAGCCGACTTTGCGCGGGCCAAAGCGCGGGAGGATTTCCGGCGGCTCCCGGCGTTAGCGAGTAGCGCCAGAGAATTCCCATGCCACCGACAATCGCGATGGTCAATGCGGCGCCGATCAGCGTCAGAAATGCGGTGCTCGTCTTACTCACGTCGCAATCCGAGAGGGCAGGCTCGCCAGGCGATTAGCGTCGTCAACGCTGCCCACTTCCGGATTGCCCATTAAGTACGCAAGAGCGATGCCCGGCTGAAGCCGGGTCGCTTGCGCTTAGCAGCCAAGCGTTGGAGCTTTGGGCAGCGAGTGAGTCGAGGCGAAGTGTCTCCGATGCGAACTGATGTGCCGAATTCGGTCGCGCGCAATCGGTCGTGAGTAAGATGGGCGAGGGCTCCTGAAGCGGACGCGGGTTGCTCCGCGGCGAGCTACTTGCCCTTGTAATTCGGCTTGCGCTTTTCGATGAATGCGCGCGGGCCTTCACGCGCGTCTTCGGTCTTGCGGATGAAGCGCTGCGCCTCGTTTTCAATCTTGAAGGCGGCCTCGAACGGCAGCCCCGAGCACTTTTCCACCGTCTCCTTGATCGCGCGCACGGCCAACGGGCCGTTTTCCGCAATCGCGTGCGCCAACTCCTCCGCCTTCGCCATCACTTGTTCCCCCGGCAACACGTAGTTGATGAGCCCGAGCCGCCACGCCTCGGCGGCCGGGATGCGGTTGCCGGTCAGCAGAATCTCCATCGCCTTGCAGTACGGCATTTGGCGGACCAGCCTTACCAGCGAGCCGCCGGCCGGGATGATCGCCCACTTGACCTCCTGCAAGGCGAAGCTCGCCGACTCGGCCGCCACGCGCAGATCGGTCGCCTGCATCAGCTCGAGCCCGCCTGCGATGCAGAATCCGTTGACCGCCGCGATCACCGGCTTATACAGGTTCCATCCGCGCAGCAGCGCCATCGCGCCAATCTTCGGGTTCTCCTTGATCTTGTGGTCCCACTCATCCTCGGGCTGGCGCGCGCCGGTCATCAGTGGAATCATCCGCGCCAGGTCGGCGCCGGCGGAGAAAGCCTTGTTGCCTGCGCCGGTTATGATCGCGGCGCGCACATCGTCGTCGTCGGCCACGCGCTGCCAGGCTTCGGCCAGGCGCACGACGACCTCGGGGTTCATCGCGTTATGGACCTCGGGACGATTGATGGTCGAGGTAGGCGATGTGGTCGCGGATTTCAAACAGCAGCGCTGGCATTGCTTAGCTCCGTTTGGCGTACGAATCTAATCATCGTATCTATCGGCATTCGCGTTGCGGTGACAAGCGAGAGCCAGCGGCGGCGATCGCGATTGTCGGCAGCCGGCTCGATTACGCCAGGTGCTCGTTTGATAGCGCGCGAACTTTTGAGCGATGAATCCGGGAGGCGACGAAATTGGCTGCCGCAGCGCTGGATGACCTCAAGGTCGTCGAGTACGCCACGATGGTCTCGGGACCGATGTGCGGCAAACTGTTCGCCGACATGGGCGCCGAGGTAATCAAGATTGAACCGCCGGGCCGGGGCGACGAGTCGCGCAGCCATCCGCCGTTTCCCGCCGACCTGCCGCATCCGGAGAAAAGCGGGCTCTTTCTCTACCTCAACACCAGCAAGAAAAGCGTGACGCTCGATCCCGCCACGGCGAGCGGCGCGGAAATCTTCAAGCGCCTGGTGCGCGACGCCGACATCCTGATCGAGAACCATCCGCCCGGCCACATGGAAAGCCTCGGGCTCGGCTACGAAGTCCTGCGCGCGCTCAATCCACGATTGATCGTCACCTCGGTGACGCCGTTCGGGCAAAGCGGCCCGTATGCCGGATGGAAAGGCTCGGACCTTATCGAATGGGCGATGAGCCTGACCGGCTACAATACGCCGACGCTGATCAACGATTCGATGAGCGAGAATCCGCTGCGCGCGCCCGGCCGCCAGGCCGACATGATGGGCGCGACCACGGCGGCGGCGGCGACGATGCTGGCGCTGTTCCATCGCGAGGCCACGGGCGCCGGGCAATGGGTCGACGTCGCGTGCTGGCAGGCGGTGGTCAACACCGCGAAGATCGAAATGATCGTTTACAGCTACGCCGGGATGCCGTATAGCCGGCTGCGCGCCAATGCCAGGGCCGGGCTGGAGCCGTCGCGATGCCGCGACGGATACGTTTACGTGCTGTGGGTGGTGGACTCGCACTTCGAGGCGCTCAAGGAACTGCTCGGCCATCCGGAGGCGCTGGAAGCCGACCTGTTCAGGAATACCGCGGAGCGCGCCGAGTACGACGACGTCGTGCGTCCGCTGATCCAGCGCGGAGCTGCTCAAGCATGACATGGATTGGCTGGTGCGCGAGGGGCAGAAAATCGGACTTCCGATAGGCCCCGTGCTGACCGTCGCGCAGGCCGCCGAGCATCCGCATCTCAAGGAGCGCGGCGCCTTCGTCGAGATCGATCATCCGGTCGCCGGCCGTTTCCGCTATCCGGGACCGCTGGTGCGGCTGACCGCGACGCCGCCCGTCGCGCGCCGTGCGCCGCTGCTCGGCGAGCATAACGAAGAGATCCTGTGCGGGCGGCTGGGCTGCTCGCGCGAGGAACTCGCGGGACTTCGCGCCGCCGGCGTGATTTGACTCGGGGAGAGAGAGCGATGGCGCGTCTGCCGCTTGAAGGAATTCGGGTCACCGATTTCAGTTGGATCATCAACGGGCCGCAAATCGGCCTGTGGCTCGCGGCGATGGGCGCCGAGGTCATCAAGATCGAATCGCAGGTCTATCTCGATTTCTCGCGCCTCAATCCCGCTTTCATGGCCGCGGGCCTCTCCGGCGTGAACAACAACGGTTGCTACCACACGCTCAACTACGGCAAGAAATCGATCAACCTCAACGTCAAGACGCCGCGCGGCAAGGAACTCGCCTACGAACTCGTCAAGCGCAGCGATTTCGTGCTGGAGTGCTATCCGGCGCCGCTCTCGCGCCGGCTCGGCCTCAGCTACGAGGAACTGCGCGCGGTCAAACGCGACATCATCGTGATCTCGGTCTCGCTGCTGGGCAAAACCGGAACTGAGCCGGCCGACTGGGTCGGATGGGGTCCGATGGCGTGCTCGTTCATCGGCACCTTCGACGCGCAGGGCTATCCGGGCGGCGCGCCGCGCCATACCGGCGGCACCTGGCCCGACTACGCGATCGGCACCGCGGTGGTCTTTCACCTGCTCGCCGCGCTGCGCCATCGCAATCGCACCGGCGAGGGCCAGTGGCTCGACGCCAGCATGGGCGAGACCGTAATCGGCGAAACGCCCGAGTGGTACATGGACTATTTCATGAACGGGCGCGACCGCCGGCAATGGGCCAACCGCGACGACGTGATGGCGCCGCACAATACCTATCCGTGCGCGGGCGACGACAAGTGGATAGCCATCGCGGTAGGCAATGACGCCGAATGGCGGGCGCTATGCGAGGTGATGGGCAATCCGGCGTGGACGGGCGAGACGAAATTCGCCGATCAGTTCGCGCGCTGGCAAAATAGCGACGCGCTCGACGCCCATCTGCGCGAATGGACGCGCGACCATCAGCATATCGAGCTGGCCGAACGTCTTCAGCGCGCCGGCGTGCCGGCCGGGCCCGTGCTCGACAGCGTCGAGATTCAGCAGGACCGTCATCTGTGGGAATGGGGCTACTGGTGGGAGCTCGACCATCAGACGGCCGGCAAACGCGTGATGCCGGGAATTCCGGCCAGGCTCGGCAACGTGCCCCGACTTCAACTACAGTCCGCCGCCGGACCTGGGGCAGCACAACTTCGAAGTCTTCAACGGCATTTTGGGACTGTCGAAGGAGGAGATCGCCGCGCTGATGGAATCGAAGGTGATCTACTGAGTGCAGAGCCATGCGGTAGCGGCGGCGTCGCGAGGGTCGATGAAAGAGAATGGAGTCACTGAAAGACAAAGCGTGCATCGTCGGCGTGGGCGAGAGCGCGTTCACGCGCGGCTCGGGCAAGACCGAACTGCAACTGATGCTCGAAGCTTCGGCCAAGGCGCTCGACGACGCGGGCCTGAAGCCCCACGACATCGACGGCATCGTCGGGCCGCCGCTCGGCGCCTCGGCCGAACATTTTGCCGCCAACCTCGGAATCGAGGACCTGCGCTACTCGGCCTACGTGCAGATGGGCGGTGCGAGCCCGGTGGTGGCGCTGCAAAGCGCCGCGATGGCGGTTGCTTTCGGCGTCGCCGATTGCGTGCTGGTGCCGTGCGGATGGAACGGTTACTCGGTGATGCGCGTGAGCGCGGGCGGGCAGGGCGGCAGCGGCTCGGCGCCGCCGGGTCCGCTCGCCGGAACCATCGGCGCATACTATTTGCCCTACGGCGCGATAGCGCCCGTGCAATGGTACGCGTGGCTCGCGACCCGCCACATGAAACTCTACGGCACGCCGTTCGAAACGATGGGCACGATCGCGGTGACCTCGCGCAAGCATGCCCAGCTCAATCCGCAGGCCTACATGCGCGGCCGTCCGCTCACGATGGACGACTATCTCAAGTCGCGATGGGTCTCGTATCCGTTTCGGCTCTACGACTGCTGCCTGGAGACCGACGCCGCCGGCGCCGTGATCGTCACCTCGCCCGAGCGCGCACGCGACCTGCGCCGCCCGCCGGTCTATATCTCCGGCGTCGCCGAGGGCCATCCGTATCCCGCCGACGATATTCCGGCGCGTCCCGACCCCTTCGTGATCGGGCTGACCTTCGCCGCGCCCAAGGCGTTTCGGATGGCGGGCGTCACGCCACAAGGACCTCGACTTCGCCGAAATCTACGACTGCTTCACCTACGTCGTGATGCTCCAGATCGAGGCGCTGGGTTTGTGCAAACGCGGCGAGGTCAAGGACTTCGTCACGCCCGAGCGGATCGGGCTGGGCGGCGAGTTACCGATCAATACGCACGGCGGACTCCATTCCGAGGCTCACGTCTGGGGCATCAATCATATCGTCGAAGCCACCCGCCAGTTGCGCCACGAATGCGGCGAGCGCCAGGTCAAGGACGCCGAGGTCGGGCTGGTCACCGGATGGGGCGATTTCGGCGACGGCGGATTGGCGATCCTGAGGAGATAGCCGGGAGGTAGCAATGACGGCCGGGACGCAAAGCACATACAAGCTGCCGCTGCCGAAGATGCGCGGGCCGGCAGCGGAGTTCTACAAGTTCTGCAAGGCGCACGAGTTGCGCTTTCAGCGCTGCACCGATTGCGCGGCGTGGCGGCATATCCCGCGCGACATGTGCGCGAAATGCGGATCGTTCAACTTCGAGTGGGCGCGGTCGTCGGGCAAAGGGCACGGTGTTTTCATGGACCGTGGCCGCGCAGCCGATGGTGCCGCAGTTCGCGCCGCTGGTGCCCTATGCGCCGGCGGTCATCGAACTGGAGGAGGGCGTGCGGATGGTCTCCTGGGTGACCGACATAAAGCCCGACGAGCTGGCGCTCGGGATGCCGGTTGAAGTGGTGTTCGACGACGTGACGCCCGAGGTGACGCTGCCGAAATTCCGCCGCCGGCGTTAGTTGGAATCCGCCGCCAGCCTTGATCGTGCGGTCGATCGAAGACGCTCCGGAGAACCCCACGGTCCGTAAATTTGCCACGTCCTGCTACGGGGCCTGCTTCACCGCCGGAATCGTCCACGTTCCGTCCAGCAGCGAGGGCGGAGTTTCCTTCGGCCAGTACATCCGCAGCATCAGGATGAACTTGCCTTCGGGAGCCGGCAGCCAATTGGACACCTTGTCCTTGCCGGGAGATTCGTGCTGCAGAAAAAGATCGACTGAGCCGTCGGCATTTTTCTTGAGCTTGTTGCGCGCGCTGAGCGTGTAGCGATTGAGCGGATTCGCCACGAAAAAGTACTCCGCGTTATACATCGTCAGCGACCAGAACCCGTCCACTGGGGGCAGCTGCCCCTTGTCGAAATGCATGACGTACTTGTTGGCTGCCCGAGTAGGGCTTTCCGGTCCGCATCAGTCTCTGAGGTTGGATAAACGGCATCTTGCGGCCGGTTCGCGCCCAGGCCGATCGCGGTGATAAGCGCGCGATCAACGATAGTCGGTGCCGTAGATTCCGGTCTTGGTGAAGAACGTCCAGCCATTTTCGCTCTTACCGGCATGCTTGAAGTAGTCCATGCATCTTGCCGACGGCGGCCTTGGGCACCGCCTTCAGCGCCTGCTGCACGTCGGGTGAGAGCTTGGTCAGATCGAACGGTTGCCCGGGCACGATTCCGATTTTCGCGATTCGCGCCATCATCGGCGCATCTTCGGCGGCGGGCGGGTTGTCCTTCATCAAGCTGCGCCATCAGGTTGAAGTACGTCGTCGACGTCCAGCGCATTCACCTGGGCGCGCACCGGCGGTCTTCATGTCGATGCTTGGATCGACCTTGCCGGGTGGCGGTGTATAGGGCTTGCCGTATGAGCTGAGCGGTACAAGCGAGATCTTGTCCTGCATCTCGTGCACCGCCTTGTAATCCTCCGGCGTACCGGTGCAGTAGATGCGCCCGAGGATCCAGACCATGCTGGTCGGCGACTTATATTCGGTCACGCCCGCGGGAAGGGTGCCCGACCAGCCCGGGCCGGTGATCGCATACTTCTGCGGACCGGTACCCGTGGTGCGCTTGCCGGGCACCTGGAACACTGTCGTCCACGCGTCGAGCATCGGGAACAGATAGTAGCGCCCGTGCGCGTCCGGAAGGCTGAGGACGTACGGCTCCTTGGAGAGATCGAGCCAGCCGATGGTATAGAGCGTATCCGCGTTGGGAGCGGTAACCTGTTGGTCCGCGGGCGTGGGATAGGCTCGCAGCCTCACCAATTGCCCCATCGGAGCCGCCTTTTGGTTCGGTGCGGCAACGTTGGTCAGAACGCGACGCGTATACTCCATCGTGACCAGCGGATAGCCGTAGATATATGCGTCCGTCGCGATCGCGGATGCCTCATTTGCGCTGAGAGGAGTCGTTGCCGCCGCCTGTTGCGCCGCTGCGGGCGATCCGGCGAGCGCCACTATCACCATGAAGGCGAACGCGAGCGCGACGGTCCGCGCGCGGAAGCCAAGTGCGAATGAGCTGGAGGTTTCGTTCATTGCAGGGTCTCCCAAAAGCGCTATGCAGGCGCAACCGACGCCCGTCGAGGAAAAACTTTCGACGAGACTATCTGATGAGATAATCGGGGCAAATTGGACCTTGGTCCGATGTGGCGGTTCGGTTTCAAGATGAGGCCGCGGTAGGATAAACTGCGGCTGCCCGAGTTCGCTGGAGTCCAAGCTCACGGCGCGGCGGCAAAACCGATCGGAGGGCGCTTGGCATGGCTGGCAAAGGATCGATCGTCTGTGGCTTTATCGCTCCGCATCCCCCGCATCTGGTCTACGGCGAAAATCCGCCGCAGAACATCCCGCGCTCGAGCGGCGGATGGGAGGTCCTGCGCTGGGCCTACGACAACTGCCGCGAGAAGATCAAGCAGCTCAAACCCGACGTGATCATCGTCCATACGCCGCACTGGATGACGATGGTCGGCCATCACGTCACCCGCGTGCCGCGGCTCAAGGGCCTCTCGGTCGATCCCATCTTTCCGCATCTCTTTCGCTACAACTTCGACACCGCGATCGACGTCGAGCTGGCCGACGCGGTCTACGATGAGGCGCGCGCCGAAGGCCTCATCGCGCGCAAGATGACCAATCCGAACTTCCGCCTCGACTACGGCACGATAGTCACTTCCCATATGCTCAATCCCGACTGGGATATACCGATTCTGAGCCTCTCGGCGAACAATTCGCCCTACTACTTCTCGCTCGGCGTCGGGATCGAGGAGATGTACAAGCTGGGACGGGCAACGCGCCGCGCGATCGAGAAAACCGGCCGGCGCGCCGTGCTGGCCGCGAGCAATACGCTCTCGCATTTTCATTTCGATCGCGAACCCGATCCCAATTTGCCCGAGGATATGAGCAAGGAGCACGTCTTCAGCCACGCCAACTACCTCTGGGACATGCGGGTGCTGCGCCTGATGCGCGAGGGCAAGATGGACGAGTTGCTGAGCGTGCTGCCCGAGTTCATCGAGAAGACCGGCGCCGAGGTGAAGTCGGGCGGGCTGTTCTGGATGCTCGCGGCGATGGGTTTTCCGACGGTCCCGGCGCGCGTGCACGGCTACTGGAGCGTGATCGCGACCGGCAACGCGGTGGTCGAATGGGATCTGTCGGCGGAGGCCAACGGTGGCGGAGCGCACGTCCATGCCTGAGGGCCAAATCGTCAAGGGCTACATAATGCCGGGCATGCCGCACGTGATGCTGCCCACGGAATCGGCGAGCCGGGTCGAGTTGCGCAACGCCTGCCGCGTGGCCGGCGCCAATGCGCAGGAGGCGCGGCCCGACGTGCTGGTCATCTTCAGCACGCAGTGGGTTTCCGTGCTCGGCCACCTGGTGCAGGCGCGGCCGAATCCCGACGGGGCTGCACGTCGACGAGAACTGGTACGATCTCGGCAATTTGCCCTACGACTTTCGCACCGACCTCGAAGTCGCCCGCAGGACGATCGATCTCGGCACGGCCGCCGGCCTCCAGGTGCGTCCGGTGGACTACGAGGGCTTTCCGGTCGATACCGGCACGCTGGTGGCGCTCAACTTTCTCAATCCGAAGAATGAAATTCCCGTCGTCTGTATCTCGTGCAACATCTATTCGGGGCGCGACGAGGAGTTGAAGCTCGGCCAGGCCGCCGCGGACGCGGTGCGCGCGCTCGGCCGGCGCGCGGTGGTGGTCGCATCGACGGGACTTTCGGGCCATTACTTCACCCGCGAGATTACCGACGAGGAAGACCGGATCGTCAACGAGCAGGATGACGCGGAGAACCGCAAGCTGCTCGACCTGATCGCCGCCGGCAAATGCATGGACGCGATGGACCTGGTGCCTGAGTATGCAGCGAAGACCGGCGCCGATATGCAATTCAAGAGTTACTACTGGCTGATGGGCGCGATCGGCTCCGGGCGCGTCCAGAGCAAAGTACGGGGCAAAGTTCTGGGCTACGGCTCGATTTGGGGCAGCGGGGCGGCGGTGGTCGAGTTCACGGTCTGAACGCGTCACGTTACCATGCCGGGATCGCGCCGCGCGGGCGCCTTAAGCGTTGGGAGAAAATTCGATGGCCGCTGACTATTCCATCTGGGTCCTTTGCTATGCGCGGACCAAGGTGTCGGGCGACTTCATGGGCGGATCGCCGATCGCCAGCAACACCGGGACGTTCGAGATTCCGATGCTCTACACGCTGGTGGTCTCGGCGCCGGGAACCAAAGCGCGGCGCGTGATCGCGATCGACACCGGATTCGGCGAGAGCGGCTTCGCCTCGGCCGAAGAGAAGCTCTCGGGGATGTTCACTGACATCGAGTGGCCCGACGTCGTGGTCGGCAAGGTCGGGTTTCGTCCCGAGGATGTCGACACGGTCATCCTGACCCACATGCATGCCGATCATGCGGGCAACGTGGTCGCCTTTCCCAAGGCCAAGGTCTACGCCCAGCGCGAGGAGTACGAGGGCTGGACGCGGCTCCGCCGCGGCGAGCTAATCAAGGCGGCGGGCCCCGGCTCGTGGGCGCTGTCGTCGATCAACTGGGAGAACTTCGACCGCTTCGATGAAGCGATCGCCGCGGGCCGCGTGACCTTGCTCGACGGCGACCGCGAAGTCGCACCCGGGATCACCTGCCGGCTGGCCTCGCAATCGCACACCTTCGGTTCCCAGTGGGTGGAGATCGAAACCTCTTCGGGTCCGCATATCGCGGCGGGCGATTGCGTGTACTGGTACGCGAATCTCGAGAAGATGTGGCCGCCGGGCTATATCCAGGGAAATCCGTGGAACGTGATGCAGGTGTTCGAGAAGATGAGCGGGATTATCGGCGACAAGCTGCCGCGCGTGGTGCCTGGCCATGACATGGAAGTCTTCAAGCGCAACGTCAACTGGACGGTGGGACTCAATCCGGTCGCCGAGCTTCATCTGGCGGCCGGCGAAAAATCGCGCCGCCCAAAATAATTCTCACGGGTGCCCCGGTCCGCGCGTTGACGCTCGCCACTTGATCGGTCGCGAGCATCGCGAAATCCATCCGGACACGGAACCGAACAGTCAGTTGAAAAGGGCCGGGCGTCCTCGGCCGACGTACACTAACCGCGGCGCTTGCTCCGGGAGAAAGCCAACGCGGCAGATCCCCAATTTTTAGTCGCAGTTGCCCCCACAGCAGTGAGGCACGCCCGGCCCGCTCAATCCATTCTGCTGCGAAAACACCGTGGCGCTATTCCCGGTTCCATTTGCGCCGCCGGCAAATCGTCATCCATCGTCAATGAATACGTGGCGGGTGGACGATTGGATTTGCGCGCGATCGCCACGGCCGATGCACTGCGCGTATGCGGACGGTTCCAGGGTGGACGGGGCTTTCATGCCTTGCCAAGCATCCGAGCGTTTATATACGCTCAATGGGCGCGGCGGCGCGCCTCGGGGGGTGCGCGCAGGCCGACTTTAAAAGCAGTGTCCCGGCCGTATCTCATGAACATTCAGACGCCGAAAAGGCGCGGCCACCATTTTCGAGGAGGGCAGGTTCTGCGATGAGCCGATTGGTTGGTTTGGTACTGGCTGTCGCGCTGGCGATAGCGCCTCTTGGAGGTTGCAAGTCGGGCGGTATCGGATCGGGAACCAACTATTTTCCGTTGACCACAAATTCGACCTGGACCTACCAGATATTCTCCAAGAGCCAGGGTACTCAGTACCAGATCACCGACCGGGTGATCGGGGTTAAATACGTCCCCGCCCTGAAGCTCACCGGCTCGGTGGTCGACGAGTCCTACAGTCTCGTGCGCGGCGGCACCCGGCCGCTCGTGTATTACGCCAAGAACGGCTACATCGCGCGGCTCTCGGCGCTCGACTACAACCAGAAAACCATCCAGGCGCCGTCGTGGGGACGCTCGGAAGAGGCACAGTTTCTGCCGTTGCAGCTTGCGCCAAACCTGACCTGGACCAACGTCATTTTTCCTTACGGACATCTCTCGGGGTCCTTCAACATCAACCAGAGCCATCGCACCTTCGCCGAGACCAAGCAGATCGACACCCCCGCCGGCCGTTTCAACAATTGCATCCGTATCGAGACCCAGGCCAAGTACGAGGGTGGGGTGTACGAACGCAAGAAACAGAAACTCCAGCTGACCTATCTGGATTGGTACGCGCCCAACGTCGGCCTGATCAGGACGGTGACGCTCGAAGGCGGTCCCACTGGCCCTGAGATGGATCGGGTCGAGCTGGTAAGATTCAACGTCGCGTCTGTGGCGCAAGACTCCTCACATTAAGACGGCTCACGCGAAAACGTTCAGCAAGGCGTTCAGAAGACGTTCAGGCCGAAGCGGCGGCGCACGCCGCGCTACGGTTTGGACTGCTGACCCGCGGCGGCGGTGTTGGCGCCGGCCGCGTAATCGATCGCAAGCGCGTCGATGTAGTAGCCGATATGCCCGCCTTCTCCTACCTTCGGCGTGTACTGCATCTTATTGATGTAGTCGCCGGCCTGGTTCGGAGTACGGTTGCTCGACGTCACCGCGGTTTCGGTCTCGTTGGGCGTGACGCCGTAGAGCTGCGTCTTTTCGTTCTGCTTCTTACCGCTGACGATCAGCAGAGCCTGGGCCCCGGTTGCGCAGGCCTGACGCTTGAGTTCAGGCAGCACTTTGGCCGGGTCTTCGTTGACGTCGGACCAGGCCTCGACGATAGCGAGTTCCTGGTAGCCTGCCGTCGGCTCCTCGGTGAGTACCGGCATGTCGCAGTCGGGAGGCTTGGCGGGGTGGATATCGGTCGAGACCGGCGTGACCATCACTTCAGTCGGACGCTTGTCCGTGAAGCATCCGGCCGTCGCGCCGGCGCTGGCAGCGAGCAATAGCGCGCTCGCCATCGCCGTCCACCTGTGCGAGCGCGTCAAATGCCGAACCGGCTCCATCGCTTGGCTCTCCTGCGCCGTCGAGGCTAGCACGGTGCGCGGCGGCTGACCAAGTTCGAGCAAGGTCAACCAGTGTTGAGCTGGTGTTGAGCAAGTGTTGAGTAGGTCGGCGCGCGTCGCCGAGCTGGATTTGCGCCCTATTTGCGAAATCGCGGCGCGGGAATATGATCTGATGTCATGACCCGGCTCGCGCGGATCGCCGCTACTGATGTTGTGCAGCCTCGGTGCGATGGCGATGTCGGCTTGCATGACGGTGCCGAGCTCGAGCAGCTCTTCGTCCAGCGGTTTCTCGTTCGGCGCCGGAACGCCGTCAACGAGCTCTTCCTCCAACAGCGGTTATTCCTCCAACGGCGCTTCGTCCGAGCAGCTATAGCTCCTCCAGCGCCGCTGCGGCTGCCGCTCCGAGTGGCTATGGCGCCAGTGACCCCGCCGACGGCGGCGCGGTTCCCCCGGGCTACACCAACGACACCGCGCAGAGCGGCACACTCACCAGCTACCTGCAGAGCCATCGTCTCCCGCTGGTCGGCGCACAGGTGCTGACCGACGGCAGCGGCAATCAGCAGGTCATCCTCTACGGCTTCGTGGCGAGCGATTTCGGCAAGCAGGACGCCGCCGACAGGGCGCGCCAATATTTGCATAATCCCAATGCTCCGGTGATCAACCGGATCGCAGTGCGGCCTGAGCTGGCCTCTGGCGCCAGCGGTTCGGCGTCGGCTGCGCCGTCGAACGGCACATCGGGCGGTGCTTATGGTTCGACCGGCATCCGGATCTGTCCGGACGAAGTCAGGATCTTCCGGGAACGCGCTTGGCAGCGTGCAGAGCTACCAGGACCAGGAGCAACAGGCGCAACAGCAGCAGCAGTACATGCAGCAGAGTCAGCCGAGCCCCGAGCGCGCTGACCGCGATCGTGCCGCTGATCGGCATGATGGGCATGCTGAGTATGGGCAGCGGCGGCTTCGGGATGGGCGGTGGCGGCTTTGCGTCGAGCTTTGGCTATGGCTCACCGTACGGCGGCGCGCCCTACGGTCGCCGTACAGCCCGTACGGCGCTTCGCCATATGGCGGTGGCTCGCCGTATGGCACGCCTTACACCGCCGTCCTACGGCTATCCGCGAACCTTTCCTTGATCGATCTCGCGCTCCGTCAGGGGCATGATCGGCCCGGCTCGCGTCTTAGCTCAACTCGCGGAAGAATGCGCGGATGTCGTCGGCGAGCAGCGCCGGCTCTTCCATCGCGGCGAAATGGCCGCCCGACGGCATCACCGTCCAGCGCACGACATTGTATGCGCGCTCGGCCCAGCTCCGCGGCGGCCGCATCAGCTCGGCGGGAAAATTCGCCACCGCGGTCGGCGTTTCGATTCGCGTGTCGGGCTTCAGATGCCACGGATGATGGCGCGCCTCGTAATACAGCCGGGTCGATGAATTTATCGTTCCCGTCACCCAGTAGATCATCACGTTGGTCAGCAACTGGTCCTTGCTGAAGCGGCGCTCGACGTCGCCGTGGCAATCGCTCCAGGTGCGAAACTTCTCGACGATCCACGCCGCCAGCCCCGCCGGCGAATCATTGAGCGCGTAGGCCAGCGTCTGTGGCTTGGTGCCCTGGATCCATTGGTAGCCGGTCTCGTCGCGGCGAAAGCGCTCGAGGTCGCCCAGAAAAACCTTCTCCGCGTCGTTCAGCTCGGCCGGGCGGCGCCCCTCGGCCGCGCCCACCGCTATCATGTTGATGTGAATGCCGTAGAGATGCTGGCGGTAGACCTCGCCCAGGCGCGAGGTTATCGCCGCGCCCCAATCTCCTCCCTGCGCGCCGAAGCGATCGTAGCCGAGCACTTCGTGCATCAGCTTGAACATGATGTCGGCCATGGCCTGGATGTTCATCGCGCGCGTGCGCGGATGGGCGGAAAAGCCGTAGCCCGGCAGCGACGGGGCGACCACCGTGAACGAGTCGCGCGCATCGCCGCCATGCGCCGCCGGATCCGTCAGCCGCGGGATCAGCTCCATGAACTCGTACACCGACCCGGGCCATCCGTGCAGCAGCAGCAGCGGCTTGGGATTGGGGCCGCGTCCGCGCTCGTGGATGAAGTGGAGGTCTTCGCCACCGGCCTCGGCGCGGAAATGCGCGAAGCGGTTGAGCTCGCGCTCGTGCGCGCGCCAGTCGTAGCGCGTGCGCCAGTAATCGACAAGCTCGCGCAGGTAGGCGAGGTTGGTGCCGTAGTCCCACGCCGAGCCCGGCACCTCGTCGGGCAGCCGCGTGCGCTCCAGGCGCGCGCGCAGATCGGCCAGCACCTCGTCGGAGACCTCGATCTTAAACGGTTCGATTTTGCCCTGCGCCATCTCCCGCGCATGCCTCCTGAGGATAGCTCGGCTCGATCAGCCAGCCGTTCATTTGGGCGCGAGCGCTTCCTTGACCAGTTGGCTCGCCACCCGTCCGTCAAGCTGCGCTCCGAAGCGGTCCTTGAGCGCCTTCATCAACGGACCCATCTGTTTCACTCCGGCCGCGACCTGCTCGGCGATCGCTGTGCGCAACTCGTTCTCGTCAAGCGCCGCCGGCAGGTAGGAGTCGAGCACCCGCGCCTCCTCCTCGTTCTGCGCCACCAGGTCGGCGCGTCCGCCCTGGCGCGCGAAGCCCAGCGTCTCGTCGCGCCGCGCCCGCTCGCGCTTGATGATCTGCACGATTTCGGTCTCGTTGGCCTCGCGCCGCACGTCTTTTTCGATCCGCGTGATTTCGGCCAGCACGCCGCGCAGCGTCATGGTGCGCAACTTATCGCCGCTCTTCATCGACGCCTTGAGGTCTTCCTGCAGCTTCTGTTTCACCTGCGTCACCCAAGTCTCTCCGCGCGGATTTCCGGTCCCTCGGCCGAAGCCGTGAGTCCCGGAGAATTTCCGTCAACTGTATATATGTTGATTCGCGTCCGGCCGCGTCTCCACTCTATAATCGGCGTGACGATGCGGAAAGCCGCACGATACTTCGCACGGCACTTCGCGTGGAACTGCGGCGGAATATTCAGATGGAGGCGCGCTTCGATGACTCCGGCGCTCAATCGCATCACGGAATACGGCAAGCAGATCGATTTCGGCAAAACGGCGGACGACTACGGCCGCTACCGCGCTGGCTTTCCTGACCTGCTCTACCGGCGGCTCGAGAACTTCGGCGTTGGAGTCGAGCGCCAACGCGTGCTCGACCTCGGAACGGGCACCGGATTTCTCGGCCGCGGCTTCGCGCGCCAGGGATGCCGCGTCACGGGATTGGATATTTCGCCCGCGTTGATGCAGGAGGCGCGCCGTCTCGACGCCGCCGAAGCTCTCGCAATGCGTTATGTGCGCGCGCGGGCCGAAGCGCTCCCGTTTGGGGCTCGCGGCTTCGAGCGTGGTGGGCGCTGGCCAGTGCTGGCACTGGTTCGATCGCCCGCGCGCCGCGCTGGAGGCGCGCCGGGTACTCGATGCCCGGCGGCTTGCTGGTGATTGCGAGCTTCGACTGGATCGCACTGCCGGGCAACGTGGTCGAGGCGACCGAAGCGCTTATCCTCAAGCACAATCCTAAGTGGGCGCTCGCCGGCGGCATGGGAATCCATCCCGCCTACGCGCGCGATGCCGCGGCCGCCGGCTTCGGCGATATCGAATGCTTCAGCTTCGACGTTCTTCAACCGTACAGTCATGAGGCGTGGCGCGGGCGGATTCGCGCGAGCGCTGGCATCGCCGCGAGCCTTGGCCCGGAAGAGGTCGCGCGTTTCGACGACGAGTTGCGTGAGATGCTGGCGCGGCGTTTTCCCGAGCGTCCGTTTCCCGAAGATCCGATGCGCGTGCATCATCGCACCTTCGCGATGGTCTGCCGGGTTCCGCTGGACGCGCGTCCCGATCAGGATTAAAGAAATTAGATTGATCGGAACGGGTTTGCTGCGAAGGAGAATGTCTTAGTGATGAGAGAATTGTGGATGAGCAGTGTCGGCTTGCGATCGGCGGGATTTTCGGCGGCCGGAGTAACTCGCTTGCGGCCGTACGGGCGCTGACGTGCGCGCTTGCCCTCGTGACCTGGTCGGCCGCGACGGCAGCGGCGCAGGGCACCTTGCCGACCAGGCAGACCGTGGAGCAGTGGCTCACTCAGAACGCCAACGCCAAGCCCGACTTCAAGCCCGGCGACGTCCTGACCGTCAAGGACCTGGAGCGGGTACGTCCGTTCATTCCGCCCGCCTACTTCGACCAGCTCAACTTTCCGGAAATCAAGATGGAGATCATCGCGGCGCAAGAGCCACATGCCGCGCAAGGACTACGCCGACTGCACCGAGAAGTACCAGGGGCAGGTGAAGCTCAAGAGCGACGGCACGATCGATAACTACGTCTGCGGCCAGCCCTTCTCCGACGCCTCGCTCGTCCCCGGCGATCCGCAGTCAGGCTTCAAGAAGCAGTCTGGAATTTCGAGTATCGCTGGCAGAATTACGGCCCGTTCGATCTGAATTTCATGTTCATCTTCGACCGCTTCGGCGGCAGCCACGAGGGTGAGGCGCCCAACGTGATCGAATCTCCTCCGGGGATCTGGAGCGGCGGGACAAATTTCAAGAGCAAGATGCCGACCGACGCGGCCAAGTTCTTCGGCGGCGGCGGCACCTTCGTCAAGACCCTGAGCAGCTTCTACCAGCGCACCTACTATAGCCACCTGGCGCCGCGCGCCGCCGAGGGCGGCGTGTTGCCGGTGCCGGACGCCAAGGAGTTTCTCTGGAAGGAGTTCGAAGGCTTCTTCGAGCCCTACGACGTGCGTGGCCAGGTGTTCATCACCTATCGCTACAACGATCCGTACCGCAGCGATGACGCGTGGGCCTACGATCCGCAATTGCGGCGCGTGCGGCGCATCTCGGTCGAGGTCAAATCGGATTCGCTGGTCGGAACCGAGCAGACCGAGGAGGACTTCAACACCTTTTCCGCCCGCCCGGTGCGCTGGAATTTCAAGTTCCTCGGCTGGCGCAACCTGCTGTGCGTGATGGATTCCAAGTACGACTACCCGCGTTTCTACGGCCCCAACGGCATCGTGCCCGACGATGTATGGTCGATGCGCCGCTTCGCAGTGGTCGAGCGCACGCCCAAGGAGCAGCATCATCCTTACAGCAGCGTGGTCATGTTCTGGGACGCCGAGGACTGGCATCCCTGGATGGCGGTGATGTTCGACCGCCAGCAGAGCCTGTTCAAGTCGCTCACCTACACCTTCCGCTGGAGCGAGGATTACGAGGAATGGGCCGAGATTAACCACGGCGTGCAGGCGACCGGACTGCAGGGACTGGTCGCGATTGACTACAGCGAAAAGCGCGCCACGATATTCCCGTCATTCGGCGCCGGCTTCCCCGACCCCGACGTCAATCATGTCGACAAGCTGTTCGACATCAGCAAGCTGGAGGAATTCCATCGCTAAGGTTAGCGCTCAGGAAGGTTTGCGGCGTTCGACCAGTGGATCGGCGTGACGATGTACGAGGCGCCATCCGGCGGGCTCGCGGCGAAACAGTTGCGTCACGCGGAGCGACTCGGCGAAGACCGAGCCGTCCTTCAGACGCGCATCGTAGCGCTCGATCGTCACGGTGCAGGAGAGGTCGGCGCCGACCATCACGCTGAGATCCTTTTCTTCGACACTTCCGCCCGCAAACTGCGCGGACGCCCAGTCGAGGCGCGGCTCGGTCTCGGTCCATCCACGCTCGAGGCCCCCGAAACCGCCGAAGATGGTGATGTCGTCGGTGTCGGAATAGAGCCGCTTCAGCGGTTCGGGATTGCCCTGGATAAAGTCGCGATTCGCGGCGATCGATTCCGCTCGTGCAGCCTCGAAGGATTTCTTGTCGTCCATTACTCACCTCGGAGTAGGGATGGTATCAGCGGAGCACAGCCCGCGCCGCGGGATCTTTCCGTTGCCGCAATTTCGACCCTAACGTCAATCCCCATTTGAATTCCTCTCTCATTTCTGACGGTTCCGAGAAACGCAGAAATCGCTCCGCGTCGATCCTTCACTTCGGCAACCCTCGTTCAGAATGACAACCAAAAGGCTGCCCTTCTGTCATCCCGAGCGTGAGCGAAGGATCTCCGCGCAGCCGTTTGACACACGGAGGCTTGGGCGGTAGAAGTCAGCTTCAGAAACTGAATGAAGATTCAGCCAGACAGCATGAGCGTCCGCGAGCGCAAGGAGCGCGAGCGCCTCGCCCGGCGCGAAACTATCCTCGCCGCCGCCGCGCAGGTGTTCGCGGCTTACGGCGTCGATGGCGCGACGGTCGAGATGGTCGCACGCCAGGCCGAAGTCGCCGTCGGCACCATCTATCTCTACTTCTTTTCGCGCGACGATCTCTTCGTCAGCCTGATGGCCGAGCGGATCGGCAAGCTGCGCGCGCGCTACCTGGAAATCCATGCGCGCGGCCTTAGGCCGATCGATGAGCTGCGCGCGATCGGCAACGCCTACTTCAACTATCTGCGGGAATCGCGCGGATTGTTCCTCGCCCAGCTCTCGGTCACTTTCAGCAAACTGTCGCTGCGCCTGACGCGCGAGGAGGAGCTGGAGCATTTCGAGCAGGTGAGACGGCTCGGCCGCGAGTGCTTCAATCTTTATCGCGATTCGGTAAAGCGCATGTTGAGCGCGGCAGGCGCGCGCACCTCCAGCGCCGACGCCACGCGCGCGGCGACCGTGATATGGGCCGCGCTCAATGGCGCGTTCCTGCTGATGGACGACGTGGAAATTTTCCGCGACATAACCGGGCTCGAGGCGGCGCGGCTGCTCGAGGAAACCTTCGAATTCCAGATTGCCGCCGCGCAGGCAGCGGCCTCGCGCCCCCGGCGTTCCAACGCGAGCGCCATCAAGCCGTTAGTATCGCACGTGCGCGGCCGGAGCAGCGTCAAGACCGTCAAGACTTCGCGCAACGGCGCCTCGACGGATCGAGAACACGGTGCGGCGGAGCGCTCGCTACAGGCGCGCCGGAGCATATTGCCGCTAGATAGTTAGATTAGAAGGTTAGCAGGTGTCGATAAACAGAAAAAACCGCTCCGCGTCGATCCTTCACTTCGGCATCCCTTGTTCAGGATGACAGCGAAAAGCTTCTTTCTGTCATCCTGAGCATCAGCGAAGGATCTACGCGGAGCGATGGTTCTTTGTCCCCGCATTTATCAACGCTCTGCTAGGCCAAATGACTAGACGAGAAATCGGTCTGCCAAAGGAGATTGGCTTATGAAATTTACGTGGTTTCACCTGATGCCCTACCGTTTCCTGCCCGACGACTTCAAGAAGAAGTACCATAGCGTGTGGGTCGATATTCCGCGCGACCTCTACGACCCCAAAGTCGGCCATCGGCTGTACAACGACTACCTCGACCAGCTCGAATTCGCCGATCACATGGGCTTCGACGGCCTGGGCGTCAACGAGCATCATCAGAACGCCTACGGCCTGATGCCCTCGCCGAACATCATGGCGGCGGCGCTGACCCGGCGCACGCGCAACGCCAACCTGGTCGTGCTCGGCAACTCGATCGCGCTGTACAACCCGCCGATCCGCGTGGCCGAGGAATTCGCGATGCTCGACGTGCTGAGCGGCGGACGCCTGGTGGCCGGATTTCCGGTCGGCACCTCGATGGACACCAACTTCTGCTACGGCGAGGTGCCGGCCACGCTGCGCGAGAAGTACTTCGAGGCGCACGACCTGATCATCCGCGCGTGGAAGGAAAAGGACAGTTTCTCCTTCAACGGCAAATTCACCAAGCTGCGTTACGTCAACCTGTGGCCCAAGCCGCTCCAGCAGCCCCATCCGCCGGTCTGGATTCCCGGCGGCGGCTCGGTCGAGACCTGGGACTTCGTCGCCGACCACGACTACCAGTACTCGTTCCTGTCCTTCTTCGGCTACAAGGCCGGCAAGAAGGTCGCCGACGGATATTGGAACGTGATGGCGAAAAAGGGCAAGGAGCTCAATCCCTACAGCCTCGGCTTCGCCCAGGTGGTTGCGGTCGCCGAGACCGACGAGCAGGCCGAGCGCGACTACGCCCCGCACATGGACTACTTCTACAACCGCTGCCTGCACGTCTATCCCGGCTTCGCCGACGCGCCCGGCTATCGCACGCCTAGCACGATCAAGGCGGGCTGACCGGCCAGGTCGGCAAGAACGCCTCGCTCACGCGCGAGGGCCTGACCTGGAAGGACTTCATCAACGACGGCTACGTGATCGCCGGCTCGCCGGCGACCGTGCGCGATCGTCTGCGCGAGGCGATCAAGACGCTGAACTGCGGCCACCTGATGATCCTGCAGCAGATCGGCTCGATGCCGCCCGAACTGGTGCGCAAGAGCACCGAGCTGTTCGCGCGCGAAGTGATGCCGCATCTGCGCGATTTGTGGACCGGGTTCGAGGACAAATGGTCGCCCAAGCGCCTGCCGGCCAATGAGATGGCGGTGCCGGCGCCGATTTGGCCCGACGCTCCCGAGACCAACGGCAAGACTCACGCGGCCCGGCGCATCCGAAACAGGAGTTCGGTGAAGTAATGAAGACACATCAGAAACTGTGCGACGGCAAGTTTTCCGTCGAGATGGAAGTCACCGGCAAGGGCGAGCCACTGCTGTTCCTTCACGGCGCGGGCGGACTCACGGGAGCCGACCCGTTCCTCGAAGACCTCGGCCGCAACTTCAAGGTTACGCGCCGCATCTGCCGGGCTACGGTGAATCGACCGGCGGCGAGCATATCGACGACGTGATCGACGCGGCGCTGTTTTACCATGAGCTGATGGACGAGCTGAAAATTCCCAGCGCCAACCTCGTCGGCCACTCGATGGGCGGGATGCTGGCGGCGGAAGTCGCGGCGCTCGACACGCGGCGGGCGAAGAAGCTGGTGCTGGTCGGGGCGGCCGGCTTCTGGCTCGACGACACATCCGATCCCGGATCTGTTCGCCGCCGACCTGGACGATCTGCCGGCGTTGCTGTTCCACGATCCCAAGTCGCCGCTGGCGCAGATGATGATCGCGATGCCGTGGGACGACCAGGAGCTGCTGACCGCGATGTATGTCGAGCGCGTCAAGCGGTTCTCGACGGCGAGCAAGTTCCTGTGGCCGATTCCGGATCGCGGACTGAAAAAGCGCGCCTATCGGATCGCCGCGCCGACCCTGCTGCTATGGGGCGAGTCGGACAAGGTGATCCCGCCCGTGTACGCGCGCGAGTTCCAGAAACACATCCGCAATAGCCGCGTGCATACGATCAAACAAGCCGGACACATGGTGCAGTACGAGCAGCCGGCCGAGTTCGACAAGGTGGTGACGGAGTTTCTCAAGAGCTGAGCGCGCCACTTCAGTATGGTGACGAGAAACGGCCGCGGCGCCTTCGGGCGCCGCGGCCGTTTTTGCCTGCGAGGGTGCGATTGTAAAACGGCAACTCGGATACACCTAGCGGTCCGATTTCCGCGCCAGGTGCGGGACGCGCTAGCGCGCTGCGGCGACGGCGGCCGCGCGCGCTCCGCGCGCGGCCGCTGTCGCCGCGGGCGGCAGACGCGGGTATAGCCGGTACACCATCAGATAGACCACGACGCCGGTCACCGACACGTACATCCAGATCGGCCACGTCCATCGCGCGATCCGCCGATGGCGCGCGAAGCGGCCGCGCAGCGCGCGGCCGAGCGTGATCAAGCGCCAGCGGCACGATCGCCACCGCGAGCGTGATGTGCGAAATCAGGATCGAGAAGTAGACCGGCCGGATCCAAACCCTGGCCGCCGAAACGCACGTCGCCCACGTGGTAATGGTAAACGCAGTAGGAAATGAAGAAGGCCACCGACACGGTGAACGCGCCGATCATGCAGGCGCGATGGACGCGGACCCAGTGGTTGCGGATTGCGATATATCCCGCGAGCAGCAGTATCGCCGCGGTCGAGTTGAGGATCGCGTTGAGCGGCGCGAGCGAGTCGTAGGAAAGCATCAGTACATAAAATCGGCGGACCGCGGCGCGCGGCCCGCCGATAATCTCACGATGGACGTCTTATATTCGACGATGATCTCAACTCGCGCCGATCGATTCGCTCAGGCCGACGCGTGTCCGTGACGCAGCAGCCGTCCCGGCAGCGGCCCGTCCGGAGCAACCGTATCGTGTCCCTCGCGACGGATGACTTTGCCGTTGACGATCACCGCGTCGATTCCGTAAGCGTCGGCGACCAGCCGGTCCGCGCCAGAGGGCAAGATCGTTGACCCGGCGCAGCCGCGAGCATCCGATTTTGTCCGGGTCGAACACCACCACGTCGCCCGCCAATCCCGGCACGAGCCGCCCGCGGTCGCTCAGCGCGAAGACCTCCGCCGGCCGCGCCGTCAGCATCCAGACCGCGCGTTCGATCGGAATCGCCTTGCGCTCGCGCACCCAGTGTCCCATCAGGTAGGTCGAGAAGCATGCGTCGCAAAGCTGGCTCGCATGCGCGCCCGCATCGGAAAGCCCGACCACGGTGCCCTTGCCGTTGAGCAGCGCGATAACCTCATCTTCCTCGTAGTTGAACAGCGCCATGCGGAAGCGCGCTTCCAGTTTGGTTTCGAGTCCGATGTCGAGCATCAGGTCGATCGGGTCGACGCCGCGCTCGCGCGCGAGTTCGGCGAGGTTGCTCTCCTCGAGCTCCGGATGGCCCGGATAGTGTGAGACCCAGCTCCGCTCCCATCGGTCGGCGAAGCGGCCCGCCGAGTTGATGCCGGTCTTGGCCTTGAACATCGCGCGGAACTCGGGGTCGGCGTAAATTTTCGTTTTGCCGTCGAAGTCGGCTTCCGAGATTTGCTTGAAGACCGACAGGCTCTCGAAGATGAAAGGCTCTTTGAGCGTCATCTCGAAGTTGAGCGGACGGCACGCCACCTGCGGTACGATGCGCATCCCCTGGTCGGACATCTCCTCCGACTGCGCGAGCAGGCGGCGATGGCCGTCGTTGGATCCGGTCATCCCGGCGAGCAACGCGGTCCAGGTGATAGTGCGGCCGGTGGCGCGAAAGAGGTCGGCGAATTCCTTGAGGAACAGTTCGCGTCCGACCGTGGCCTGAATTACGCCGCTCTTCTCCTCCGCGAGCACGCTCGCCAGCGCGGTTATCTCGCTCATTTCCGCTTTGCGGCTGGGCACCGGCTTGCCGCTATAGCCGACGTGAGTGGGCGACTTGGAGGTGGCGAAGCCCACCGCGCCGGCGCGGATTCCGCGCCGCACGATCTCGCGCATCTCGGCGATTTCGCCTTCGTTGGCCGGCCGTTCCACGGATTCCTCGCCCATCACATACAGCCGCGTCGGCGTATGCCCGATAAGCGCGCCGACGTTGATCGCCGAGCCGCGCTTTTCGACCGCGTCGAGGTACTGCTCGAAGGTCTCGAACGGCCATTCGTAGCCCAGCCCCGCCTCCAGCGCGTCGAGGCTCATCCCTTCGACTTTCTCGAGCGTGCGCATGATGAGTCCGCGATGCTTGGGGCGCGTCGGCGCGACGCCGAAGCCGCAATTGCCCATCACCACCGTGGTCACGCCGTGCCATGGCGATATGGTCATCATGCGGTCCCACAGGATCTGCGCATCGTAGTGCGTGTGGATGTCGACGAAGCCGGGGGCGACCACGCGGCCGCGCGCCTCGATCGTCGCGGCCGCCTTGCCGGGAGCCTCGCCCACGGCGGCGATTTTGCCGTCCTTGATCGCGACGTCGCCGTCGCGCGCAGGGGATCCGGTGCCGTCGATTATCGTACCGCCCGTTATCTTGAGGTCGTAGTCCATCGAATCTCTCCTTGGGCGAATCTTTCCTTGCGCCCGGCCGGTACGCCGCATTTTTGCGTCCGGCATGTGGATCGGGAAATCCGGAAGGGGCCTGAGTCCACGACCAGTTATATCGCAGCCCGAAGCGCCCGATCCAGCCGCGAGGCCGATTCGGCGCCCGCATTTTCGTTGTAAACGCCGCCCCCGTCTAGTAAAAATGGCAACAGGAACGGAACACGTCTGTATCCCAGGCTCCGCCCGGAGCCTTCACGAGGAAGGAAAATGCAAAAACCGATCATCTCGGCGGATTCGCATATCACCGAACCGCCAAACACCTACATCGACTACATCGATCCCAAGTTCAGGGACCGCGCGCCCCACATGGTGCGCGACGAGCGCAAGGGCGACCTGTTCATGATCGACGGGATGTCGCGGCCGGTTCCGATGGGGCTGGTCGCGGCCGCCGGCAAGGCCGCCAAGGATCTGACGATCCTCGGCGTCAAGTTCGAGGAGTTGCATCGCGGCGGATGGGACCCCGAGGCGCGGATGGCCGACCAGGACCGCGACGGCGTCGCCGCCGAAGTGATCTACCCGACGGTCGGGATGCTGCTCTGCAATCACAAGGACTACGACTACAAGAAGGCCTGCTTCGACGCTTACAACCAGTGGATCGCCGCGTACTGTGCCGGCCCATCCCGACCGCCTCATCGGCACGGGACAGACCGCGATGCGCTCGGTCGAGGAGGGCATCGCGGACCTCCAGCGCATCAAGGATTTGGGTCTCAAGGGCGTGATGATGCCGGGCAATCCGCAGGTCGAGGACTACGACAGCCTGATCTACGATCCGTTCTGGGAAGCCGCAATCGACCTAGGATTGCCGCTCAGTTTCCACATCCTGACCAGCCGCGACGACGCGGTTGGCCGCGGCCGCGGGCCTAAGCTCAACAGCTTCATGTCGATCATCCGCGGCAACCAGGACATCATCGGGACGCTCATCTTTAGCGGCGTCTTCGAGCGTCATCCAAAGCTCAAGGTGGTGTGCGTCGAGGCCGACGCCGGATGGGCGCCGCACTACATGTACCGCATGGACCACGCCTACGACCGGCATCGCTACTGGCTCACTGCGGGCACGATCTCGAAGCCGCCCAGCGAGTATTTCCGCGAGAACATCTATCTGACGTTCCAGGACGACTGGGTAGCCTTCAAGATGAAGGACATGTGCAACTTCCGCCGCCTGATGTGGGCCAACGACTTTCCGCATAGCGATTCGACCTGGCCCTGGTCGCAGGAGCTGCTCAAGAAGCATACGGCGGAACTGACCGAAGAGGAGAAGAACCAGGTCCTCCACGACAACGTCGCCGAGCTTTACCACTTGAGCATCTAGCACGACGCAGCAATTCCGCTTGTCCTCGCGAGTGCGGAACCGTACTATTCCGCGACCGGCACGTTTGCGCCGGGGCCGTGTACGGGAGGGAATAGATGTCGGATGTCAGCCGTCGTGAATTCCTGCGTCGAGCGGGCCGGGCGGGATTGGCTGTCGGTCTCGGCGCGCAGTTCGGCGGCTTGACTGGATGCGGTGGCGACGCGCACTCCGTCGAGCAGCCGTCGCCGAGCGGCTATGATGCGATCATCGTTGGTGGTGGCACCGCCGGCGCGATTGTGGCTGCGAAGCTTCAATCAGCCAGCGGCGGCCAAAAGCGCATTCTCATCATCGAGGCGGGCGGACCGACCAGCGCCGCAATCGGCGGAACGGCGTTCCCGCCTTGGCTCCCCGCTGGCCGCACCGACCTTACGATTTTTGACGTGCCCGGGGAGTACTCGCAGATGGCATTCATGCCGCTCGGGCAGCCCTATCAGCTCACCGAGACGATGTTCACCTACCAGGGCATCGGGCTCGGCGGCAATTCGATGTTCAACGGGATGCTCTTTCAGACCAATCCTCCGCAGGTCTTCGACGCGAGCTGGCCTGACGGATGGCATTGGACGGACATGCAGCCGTACTTTGCGCGGGTACGCGCGAACGTTCCGGTGACGAATACGCCGTCCACCGACGGTGTTGCACAAAACACCGGGCCCGCGCAGATCGCGAATCCGCTTTACGCCGCCGCCGGATGGGTCGAGGGCGATACGAGCCAGCCGTTCACAGGACCAGGCCTTTACAGTCGTCCGTATGTCGCGACTAGCAACGGCCGCAGGGCGGGACCCATCAGCGGCTATTTCCTGGCGGTGGATCCTGGCGGCGTGCCGGCCTCCAATCTCGAAATCCTGCTCTACAGCAAGGCCAACAAAATCCAGTTCAATTCGAGCGGCGAAGCACTCGGCGTCGAATATCAACGGCGCGCCGGGTTGAACCAATCCGATCCCGGAGTCAGCGGCGTTGCGCAACTACGTCCGGGCGGATTGCTGGTGATGGCGGCGGGGGCGCTCGTCACCCCCCGGCTACTGCTTTTGAGCGGCGTGGGTCCGCGCGGACGCGAGGCGGAAATTTTTCCCAGCGGCTCGCCGGTGGGGACGTTCGCGTTCGACAATCAGCTCATCGGTGTCGGCATCTTCGACCACGTGATGACGATGGTCGCGTACAGCTATACCGGTCCGGTCGACTATCAGGCGTACAACTACGGCAACTACTCGGGAAACGCCGCCGACTTGAGCCATTACCTTGCAAGCGGCCGCGGACCTTATGCGCAGTACCAGCCGGTATCGATGCTCAACTACTCGCTCAACAGCAGTTTGGCGAACATAGAAATTTTTCTTAATCCGAACGGCGCGGGCACGCCCGGCGGACAGTACTACGGGCCAAATACGCTGTCGGCCTTCCTGATGCTGCTGAATCCAACGGCGCGCGGCCTGATCACGCTCGACGCCAAAGGCAACGTCAACTATCCGAACATCTACCTGCCCGACACCGCTGAAGGAGCCGCCGATACAACCCTGATGACGCAGGCGGTGTTCAACATGATCCAGCTTTTCGAGCAGGATCCGGGACTCAAGATTGTCTTTGGCCCGGGCAGCGCCAGCCATCCCAATCTGGATCCCAACAACATCGACGACATCCGCAAATATGTCACCGGGCCCGAACCGGTCGACGGAGTGTATTTCAACCGCCTTATCATCAATCACTACGGCGGCACGGCCGCGTTGAGCGATGGTCCCGCCGGAGTCGATCCGGCTACGCTAATCGTGCGCGGCACAACCAATGTGGCGGTAGTGGACGCCTCGTTGATTCCGACAATCGTTCCGGCGCATCCGGTTGGAACGATCATGGCCGTGGCCGACCGTGCCGGCGATATCCTGGCGACGCGGCTCTGAACGAACCGCCGCTGAAGCAGGAGTGGCCGCTCCGCATTCGCCGGCGCGCCATGGGCCAAGCCGAGGCATCCGGCTTTCCGCGCCGCTGTATTCTCGACGCGACTTCGCGCTAGCATCGTGACAAATGGCTCCGGGCCAAGGAGAAGAGCGATGGCGAGTGTGACACAACTGGGCTATCTGGGCATCGGCGTCAGCGACCTTGCGCGATGGGAACACTTCGCAACCGACGTGCTCGGCTTGGAAGTTAACGGCGCGGACGCGGACGGCTCGACGTTCCTCAGGATGGACGAGTATCACCATCGATTCATCCTCCGCCCGGGTGGAGATGATGACGTCGCGTTCGTCGGTTGGGAGGTCCGCGATCAGGCGGCGCTCAACGAAATCGCCGCACGGCTGCGGGCCGACGGCGTGGAGGTCACGGCGGCGACGCCGCAGGAAGCACGCGCGCGGCGCGTGGTCGAGTACCTGAAGCTCAAGGACCCAAGCGGCATCCCGACCGAGATTTATTTCGGTCCGCTGATGACCTTCGAGCAGCCGTTCAAGTCGGCGCGGCCGCTTTCCGGCTTCGTTACTGGCGAACTGGGGATGGGTCATATCGTGATCCGCGTGGACGACTCGGCGAAGAGCCTGCGCTTTTACCGCGATTTGCTGGGGCTCAGGATCAGCGACTTCATCGACATGCGGTCGCGTCGCGGCGGCGATCCGATAAGCCTGACCTTCATGCACTGCAATCCGCGCCATCACTCGATCGCCTTTGGCGTCATTCCGGCGCCCAAACGCCTGATGCATTTCATGCTGCAGTGTCGTCACGTGGACGACGTGGGATCGACGTACTATCTCTGCCAGGACCAGGGTGTCGAAATTTCCGGAACGATCGGACGCCATACCAACGATCACATGATGTCGTTCTACTTGCGCACGCCGTCGGGCTTCGAGGTCGAGTACGGATGGGGTGCGCGGATCGTCGACGACGCGACTTGGCAGGTGCAGAAGCACGAGGCCCCGAGCATCTGGGGTCATCGCGGAAGTCTGGTGCCGGCGTCGCGCAAGCCCGCGCCAGTGTAGCGCGGCGCAGAGGGATGAAGCAGCGGGCCTGAACGCCGTGCGGACTAGCGCGCGGCGTTCAGGCCCGCTGGTTGTACAGGTTCATCGCGCGTTCCAGACCGCCCGTCAATCACCGCTTCGACTGCTTCAGCCGCACGCGCGATCGACGCCTTGAAGGCTTCGAGTTCCGCGCGGCCCATCTTGTGGAGCACGTGATCCTTGGCTTCCAGGCCGGGCGCGGGCCGTCCGATTCCGACCCGCACGCGCACGAATTCGGGTGTGCCGAGGACGGCGGCGATCGAGCGCACGCCGCGATTGCCGGCGTCACCGCCGCCGCGTTTGAGCCTGAGCTGGCGCGGCTCGAGATCGATTTCGTCATGCACGACGATCAGACGCTCGGCGGGAATCTTGTAGTAGCCGAGGATCGCCGCGACGCATTCGCCGCTCAAATTGTAGTAGGTCTGTGGCTTCACCAGGATCACCGCGTCCGCGCCGATCCTGGCCTCGCCCGAGATTCCTTTGAACTTACGCCGGTCCATACTGGCGCCACATTTTTCGGCCAGGCGATCGATAACCATGAAGCCGATGTTGTGGCCCGAGCGATGATACTGATCGCCCGGATTGCCCAGGCCCGCGACCACCCAGCGCATCTCACGCAACTCCTCCGGCTTCTCGGGCGGGCTCTCGGAGCCGGCGCGCGCGGAGCGGAACCTGGAGAACATCTGCCCCAGCCGGCCCATCGCATCCTTCGCGCGCTACGCGCTCCTTCTCATGCTCGCCGTGTTCGTTGGTACGTATCTACGGGTGTCTTGCGAGATGCGCGCGCCGGATGACGCTCGGCCACGATACGGCTAGCCCCGCACGCGCCCGTTGCGCCGCGAGGCCATCAGAGCGGCGGCCAGCGGCGCGAGCGCCTTGAACAGTGCGGTCATCTCGGCTGGCCTGCCGATCGAAATCCTGAGCGCGTCGGGCCACGCACGGAAATAACGCACCAGCACGCCGCGCTTGCGCAATCCCGCCGCCACCGGACCGAGGTCGCGGCCAGGCATCCGCGCCAATACGAAATTGGCCGACGACGGCGCGACCGCGAAACCCATGTCGAGCAGCCGGCGCGTGGCCGTGGCGCGCGTGCGCTTGACGCGCTCGACATTGCGCTGCATCCAGGCATGGTCGTCCAGCGCCGCGGCGCCCGCGGCGATCGCCAGGCGGCTCAGGTTGTACGAATCCTTGACCTTGCCGAGTTGCGTGATGATTTCGGGATGGGCGAAGCATAGGCCGAGCCTCATTCCGGCCAGCGAGTACGACTTCGAGAGCGAGCGCAGCACCAGGACGTTGGGCAGCCGCCGCACCAGGCCGAGCGCGTTTTCCTCGGCGAAGTCGACGTAGGCCTCGTCGATCGCAAGCAAGCGGCCGTCGAGCAGGCGCGCGAGGCGCGCGAGCGTGCGGCTCGGGGTAAGCGTGCCCGAGGGCGAATTGGGATTGCATACGATCGTCAAGCGGGCGCGCGCGCGTACCAGCGCTTCCAGCGGCAGCTCGAAGTTGGGGCCCAGCGGCGGTGCGATTACGCGCGCCTCCTGCACCGCCGCCAGCGTGTCGTAAAGCGAGTAGGTCGGAGTCGCCCACGCCACGCGATCGCCGGGGCCGAGCGTCGCCCGGAACAGCATCGCCAACAATTCGTCCGAACCATTGCCGGCCACGATCATGCGCGGCGCAAAGCCGTAGCGGCGCGCGGCGGCCGCGAGGAAGTCGTCGGCCTGCGGTGCCGGATAGAGCCGCAGCGCCTGGCCGAGCGCCGCGCTCATCACCGCCCGGCGCACCCGCGGCGAGGGCGGATACGGGTTCTCGTTGGTGTTGAGCTTGACGAGCCGCTGGCCTGGCCGCGGCTGCTCGCCCGGCACGTAGGGCGCCATCTGGTGAATTGCTTTGCGAAACATCGCGCGCGTGTGTATCAGGTCTTGCAGGTCTTGTCGATTTTGCCGAGCCGGCCGCGCCTGCTTGTCGCGCGAGCCTTGGCGCGCATCGGTTTCGCCGCGGTCGATTCGAGGAGCCATCCGAGGTAAGCCGCCGAACCGCCGCTCGGCGCAAGCGCGAGCACCTCTGGAACTTCGTAGCTGTGCAGTTCGATCACGCGGCGCTCCACGCGACCGAGCAGGCTTGCGCGGGTTTTGATGAGCAGGAGAAATTCAGCCTCGTCCTCGACCGCGTCGCGCCATCGATAGACCGAGCGTATCGGGCCCACGATGTTCACGCACGCCGCCAGCCGCTCGTCGACCAGTCGGCGCGCGATCGAATGCGCCTGTCGTTCGGCGCTCGCGGTAACCAAAACGAGTCTCGCCTCCGACGCGGGCATCAGAAACTCTCCCGTGCCGGCGCGGCGGGCGCGAGCGATGTCTTGCGGACGATGGCGCTGTAGCCGTTCATCGGTCGATTTCGCTCCAGCGCTGGTACTCTAGCGGCCCGCGCGCAACAGTCCAAGCCGCTGCAAAACTTTCGCGGTCGCGGGACACGGAAGAGTGGGCGAGGATGCGTCGCCGCGCTTGCACCCACTGGCGGAGCCCTTGCGCATCCTGGTCGGCGCTACGTGTCTGGCGAAATGTCGGGCGAGGTGCATGGTGAGCAGCACGACGTCGCTCCAGCGATCGACATCGTACCATGCCGGGCCGAGCGCGTAACGCGTTCCGCCACGGCGAAGCCGCGCGACGGTTTCGCTCAGCACGTTGGAGCGTCCCCAGGCGATCGCGCGAAAGATCTCCGGCATCGGACCGCGCACGCCCACCAGGTAGTATCCGCCGTCGAGGCTGGGCGCGATCACCACCGGGGCGCGCCGCAACAGTGCAACGCTGCGGACGAGCAGCCGCGGCGGTAGCGACGGCGTATCGGTGCCGAAGAGTATCGCGCCACCAGCGCGATATGGTTCGAGCGAGCGCGCCATCCGTGCGCCGAGGCTTCCGGGGCCCTGGTCGATGAGCTCGGCGCCGAAGCGCCGCGCGACACGGCGCAGGTAGCGGCTGTTTCGAGCGCCGTGCGGCGCGCTGCCTGCGAGCACGATTTTTCCGGGAGCGAGCGCGCGGCATTTGGCCATCGCGTCGAGGATGAAAGCGCCGGCCAGCTCCGCCGCATTGACGGCGCCCAGGCGCGGGATGAGCCGGGTCTTCGTATGGCCTGCGAGCGGCTCGCGGCAGAAGACGATCAGCGTAAGATCACGGCTCGATCCGGCTTGCGAGCATCGGGCAGGCTGCGGCTTAGTCGGCACTGATTCCGATGTCGCGCGAGCGCATCCTGGCACTCAGTTTCCGCCCCCGCCATTGCGACCGAACCCTTTGATGATATTGATCGGGAGCTTGATCACGTTGGTCAGGAAATACGCCATCGAGGTTATCGGCTTGGGAACGACACGCGGATTGCTGAGCGGGCCGGTGACGTGGAAGTAGGCCGCGACAAAATGATCGGCGGAAAGCCCTCCGCCAATCAGCGGCACTTTGGCCACCAGCCAGTTGACCGTTTTGAACGGCACCATCCCGACCTGCATGTCGACGTTGCCGTCGCCCAGGCGCATGTGCCCGAGCGCCGAGATGTTCATCACCGGGCCGCGCAGGAGCAGGTCGTTGCTGTAGAAGTCGCCGTCGCGGCCCTTGAAGTCGGCCGTCAGCGTCTGGAACGGCACGCCGGTGACGCGCGGGTCAGGCACCCTGGCCGAGAGCCAGGTCTTGAGGTCGACGAAACCCAGGATGCGCGAGAGCAGCGCGAACTTGTGCAGCACCCCGTCGCTCACCTCGATCGATATGGTGCCCGCCATCGTGCTGAAGAAATTGGTGTTGGAGTTGGCCCACAGGTCGCCCCTTGCGTCGAGCCGGCCGCTGAGCGGGGGCTGTCCCAGTCGCTTCCGCAAGGCTGAAGAGCGGCCCGACCTGGACTCCGTTGACGCGGCCTTTGACGTTAATCCAGTCGTCGCGGCCGCGTCCGGAGAACTCCATCTCGGCGCGCCCGTCGAACATGATCGCGTTGAAATTGTGCACGCTCCAGTCGCCGTTCATCTCGCGATTGAAGTCGCATCTCACGCGCGACATCGCCAGGCGCTCGAGCGTCGCATGGTCGGCCTCGATATGCCCGACCACCGGCACCGGAAAAAAATTCGCCGGAGGGCTGGGGGCCCACGGCAGGCGGATGAACTTCATCACTTCCAAGTCGAGCCGCCCGGCATTCGCCTACGATGCGGAGCACGGGCTTGTCCAAATCGGCGACGCCGAGCGAGAAGTCCAGTGGCGCGCCCTGAAGCTTGGCCCCGATGATCGCCAGCAGTAGTCCGCGGCCGTCGAAGCTGAGCGTCGCCGACTGCGCCACGATCGGCGCGCGCAAAAAGCCCAGTTGAATCTCGCCCACGCCCATCGTCAGCCGGCCGTTGGCGCGGATGCCGTGGCTGCGGCTGGGCTCACGCACGATCGTAAGCGTGCCGCCCAGTGGTCCGCGCGCCGCTATATCCTGCGGATCGACCACCAACGGCAGCCATTGCGCCACATCTATCTGATGCAGCTCGACGGCGATTTGGCGCAGGCTGAGCCCCGCGGCACCGAACGCGAGATTTCCGTTCACCGCCACGGCGCCCGGCACTTTCGGCTTGTCGACCGCGGCCATCACGCGCGTAAGCTCGATATTGCCTGGGGTAAGCGTCACGCTGCCTCCGACTAACTTGATCGGCTGCGGCAAGTCCTTGGCGGTCACGCGCAGACCGCTGGTGTCGATTTTCGCCAGGTACTTTGCGGGTGGCGCGGGCGCCTGGGTGTCGAGCGAGCCCGACGCGGTGACCTGCACTGCCGCGGTGCCAGACAGCCGGTCGACATGCCCGGCGGCCTTGGCCGCGAGAGCCGGAAAAAGCTGCGTCGCGGCCGCGTAGAGCTCGTCGATGTCGAGCGTTCCCGCCGCTTTGAGCTGGTAGCGCACCTGCCGATCGCCGGATCCGAAATCCGCGTTGCCGCTCAGCGTCTGGAACGATGAACGGCCAAACGCCGCCGATCCTTGCGCAAGCGTCACGCGGCCCCTCGCGTAAGTTAGCTTGCGCGTTGGCCTGCGATAGTACTGGCATAGCCGCCGTGTTGGACAGCCTGAGGCTCACCGCTTCGAGGCGAACCGATAGCTGCAACGCGTTCGAGATCGCCGCCGCATCCCATCCGAGCTTGTTCAACTCACCCTGAAAGGTCGCTCCTTCGACCGCCACCCGGCCCGAGACCAGCGCCGCTGCGAGCCACGCCAGCGGCTTGGGCAGCGCGCGCGCCGCGACGAGCCTTGCCTTGAGCGCGGCGAGGTCGATTTTACCGGCGCTCAGATGCGCGAGCAGCGCGGCATTCGCCTCGAGGGGATCGTTGAGCGTGAGGTCGCCGGAAGCGACCGTTGCCGTTCCCACGCGCGCCTGCACGTCCGCCAGGGCTATCCGTTTAGTGGAAATGGCGTAAATCGTTTTGAGCGAGCAGTTGCCCAGATCGATCGGCTTACCCAGGCGCGCGCCGCCGGCTCCGAACTGGTCGATCGCGAGGTCGCCACGGCCGTTCAGCTCGCCGTCGCCGTGCAACGCGAAGGTTCGCCTCGCCATGGGCGAGTCCGCTGACCGTCACGCCGGCGCCTGCGTCGCGATTGAGCCGCCCGTTCCAGAACCACAGCTCTCCGTCGGAGACTGATTTGGTCAGTCGGCCTCCGGCATGGTGTCGATGCTCATCCGGCCGCTCAACTCGAGCCCGCTCAGCGACGTGTGAATGTGCGGCGCGATGAAGCCTACATTCCAGATTTTCGCGTGCCTGCGCCGCGGCGCCGCCGTCAGCGAGAAGTCTTCCAGCAGCGGCTGACCGGCGGCGTCGGTGACCAGCGCATTGGCGATCGTTAAGCGCTCGACGAGGCCGGTGAACTCGCGAAACTCCTGCGCCACCGCCCGCGTTGCCGCGGTGTCAGGGCGCGGCACGATAGTGGGGCCGAGCGCGCCCGAGTTGAGGGCGGTGCCCAGGTCCGGACGCACGACGACCAGCGCTCGCAGTGGAAGCCCGCCGTTCCAGATCAGCGCGTGGTAGCTCACCACGACGCTAACGCTTTCGGAGTGTATCAGCTCGCGGCCGAGGTGCTGGATGCTCGGATGATCGAGCACGACGTCGAGATGCGTACCGAAGTGCAGCCGCGTGTTACTGGCGACAATCCGGTAACCGCTGCGTTCCTGGATGCGCTGGAGGACCAGGCTGATGAGGTGAGCCTGGTTGTGTATCGCGACCGCCGCCGCCGCCGAGAGCAACGCGACGAGAACAAGCAGGGCGATCGCGGCGGCGCGCAGGAGTCTCATCCGCAGCTAGATCTAGAATCTAAACGCCTCCGCGGCAAACCAAAATCGGCTAGGCGGGCGCGAGGCTCACTCGCTTTCGGCGGCCTCGGCCGCACCGGCCCCGGCGGTCTCGAGCCAGCCCGCGCGATGCTTGCCGCGCAGTCCGGTCTTGAGCACGCGGTTGCGCAGCCGGACCGAGCGCGGCGTGAGCTCGACCAGTTCTTCTTCGTCGATCCACTCCAGCGCCGTGTCGAGCGTCATCAGGCGCGGCGGGCTCAGCCGCACGGCCTCGTCATGCCCGGCGGCACGGATGTTGGTGAGCTTTTTTTCGCGGCACACATTGACCGGCAGGTTGGTCTCGCGCGCGTATTCGCCGAGGATCATGCCCTCGTAGACCGGCTCGCCGGCTGGAACGAAAAAGATCCCGCGCTCCTGCAGATGGAAAATAGCGTAGGGCGTCGCGATCCCTTCGCGGTCGGAAATCATCGCGCCGTTCTGGCGCGAGCGAATCGCGCCGCACCATGGCGCATACGCCGTTGAATACCGAGTGCATCACTCCGGTCCCGCGCGTGTCGGCCAGGAAGCGGCCGCGAAAGCCGATCAGCCCGCGTGCCGGAACGTCGTACTCCAGCCGTACCCGGCCGCTCTGATGCGTCGTCATGGTGCGCATCCGGCCCTTGCGTGCCGACAGGAGCTGGGTGATGAGCCCGATGTGTTCCTCGGGAATATCGATCACCAGGAATTCCATCGGCTCGAGCAGCTCGCCGCCCGAGCTACGCGTCACGACGGTTGGTTTGGAGACCTGCAGCTCGTAGCCCTCGCGGCGCATCGTTTCGACGATCACCGCCAGCGCCAGCTCGCCGCGCCCCAGCACGCGCCAGGAATCGGCGCCGGATTGCTCGATGCGGACGCTGACGTTGCGCCGCGATTCCAGCTCGATTCGCGCGCCCAGCTTGCGCGAAGTGACGAACTGCCCCTCGCGTCCCGCCCACGGCGCGTTGTTGACCGAAAACGTCATCGCCACGGTCGGCTCGTCGATTCTGATGCCAGCGAGCGGGCGCGGATTTTCGGGGTCGGTGATGGTCTCGCCGATCTCGATGTCCTCGAGACCCGCCACCATCACGATGTCGCCCGCCTCGGCCGTTGACAGCTCCGCCCGCTTGAGCCCGCGCCATCCGTAGAGATGCGCCACCTTGCACGTCTCGCGCGATCCGTCGGCCCGATACAGCGCGTACGTCCCGCCCGCGTTGATGGTCCCCGCGACCACCCGTCCGATCGCCAGGCGTCCCACGTATTCGTCGTAGTCGATGTTGTTGGCCTGGAACTGCAGCGGCGCTTCGGGGTCGACCTCGGGCCCCGGCAGATGGCTGATGATCGCCTCGAACAGCGGCGCAAGGTCTTCGCCAGCGCCGTCGGCCTTGGTGAGCGCGATACCCGCGCGCGCGTTGGTATAGAGAATCGGAAAATCGAGCTGGTCCTCGTTGGCGCCGAGGTCGATGAACAGGTCGTAAACCTCGTCGAGCACCTCGGCCGTCCGAGCGTCGGCGCGGTCGATCTTGTTGATGCAGAGCACCGTCGAGAGCCCGGCTTCGAGCGCCTTGCGCAGCACGAAGCGGGTCTGTGGCAGCGGCCCTTCGGATGCGTCGACCAGCAACAGGATGCCGTCGACCATCGCGAGCGTGCGTTCTACCTCGCCGCCGAAGTCGGAGTGGCCGGGCGTATCGACGATATTGATGCGCACGCCGCGCCACACGATCGAGGTGTTCTTGGCCATGATCGTGATGCCGCGTTCGCGCTCGAGCGCGAACGAGTCCATCACGCGATCGGCAACATGTTCGTTGGCGCGGAAGACGCCGGACTGGCGCAGCAGCGCATCGACCAGAGTCGTTTTACCGTGGTCGACGTGGGCCACGATGGCGAGGTTGCGGATATCTTGTCGTCGCATTGGTGGGCTGATATTAAACGGCGCGGCCTACGTGGCCGCGCCAGCCCTCAGTGTATCTGCTGCCGCCCGCTCTGTAAACGCGCCCCCTGACGCGATTGTTAACGCCTTATTATCGATTGCGTCAGCGCGCACTCCTGACTGGTCCCGTGCGCGCGCGCCCGGGCGCCCACAGCGTGGTGAAGCGGCAGTGCGCCGCGCCCGCAAATAGTTGCGGGCGCGGCCTGCCTCTCAAGACCTGTTAGGGGATTGCGCGGCCGGAGAGGGTGATCTGCTGGACCTCGGCGTCGGTGGTGACGGCAAGCTGGCCTGGCACCGGGCCGGCCGTTCCCGTCGGATCAAATCCGACGTCAACCGTACAGCTTCCCTTCGCGTCCAGCGTGACGCCGGTGCACTTGTCGTTACTTGTCACGAAGCCCGCGCTTGCGGCCACGCTCACTATCTCCGCCTGGGCATCGGTGGTGTTGGTCATTTTCAACTTCTTCGCCGGGCCCGTTGCGTTGAGTTTGATTTTGCCGAAGCTGAGCGTTGGCGGCGTGAAAGTGAGCGCCCCGGGGACTGCGATCCCATTGAGCGTGACGATTTGCGGCGATTTCGCGGCGCTGTCAGTGATCGTTATTTGTCCAGGAGTCAGCCCCAGATCGGTGGGCCGAAAGCGGACGCTAAACGCGCAGCTCTGTCCAGGCGCGAGCACCGTTTGGCAGCCCTTGATTGGGCCAAGCAAGAAATCGGAGCTTGCGGTTATATTGGCGACCACCATGGGCTTCGGCCCGGGATTGGTGAGTCTCACCGCTTGCACGGCGCTCGTGCCGTCCGAGGTGCCGAAGATCGGCACGCGGCGGAAGGTAAGCGACGCCGGCGTCATCGAAAGCCGTTGCGGCACCGGCCCCGCGATATGATTGATCCAGACCGGCGTATTGATCGGCGCGTTGGTGTCGAAGACCACCGTTGCCTGGTTCGCCACCTTGGCGCCGGTCGCCAGGTGGTTCTTCGGCATCACCGAAAACACCACCGCGCCGTCACCTGCGGGCGGCGCCGTGTCGGGTGGCAGAAAGCCAATATCCGGATTGGCGGGCGGCAGGTTGGTGGTGGGATCGAGTGAACGGAAGGTCCACTTCACCACGCCCGTCGTGGGGTTGAGGCTGCCCTGGACCTGAACTGAGAGGTCACTGGCGAGGCTCACCATCGTGCTGTAGTTGTTGACGTTCGCCGGCGGAGTGATCACGGTCTTGTTGAAGCTTATCGGCCCCAGGGCGAGCGTAGTCAGATCAACCTTGGTGGGATCGAGCTTGTCGGTGACCACGACCTGCTGCGCAGGCAGCGTCGCGGCGGGCTCATTCTCGAAGGAGATGTTGTAAGTGAGCGGCTGGTTAGCCAGCACCCAGCGCGCGGCCGTGACGCCCGTCGGGCCGGATTTGTCATTCGGATCCTCCGATCCGCCACCGCTGGTGCCGTCGTCGCTGCCATCGTCGTCGTCGCTATCGTCTCCGTCCTCGGTAATCGTCACTTGGACCTTGCAATCGTTTTTGGTGATGGTGTTTTCGACCAGTTGCACGATGCTTTGTATGGTCGAGTCGAGCACGCCGCTAAAGTCGGACAATCCGACGCCGTGGCTCACCAGGCATTGGTTGACGGCGAGGTCCTGCTGGTCGAGGAACTGGGTCAGCGACATCAGGAAGTTGTTCAACAACGGGTCGCCATTCATGTACTGCGCGACCGCGTTGGCGGCGACGTTCTGTGAATTCTGCGGAAACACATTCCAGCACACCTGCGGCGCCGAGAGCGCGAAGGCCTCGAAGGCGTACTGCGCCATGTCGGCGTAACACTGCGGCGTCGAGTAAGTGCCGATGCTACCCTCGACTGAGTTTGCTGGCTGCGGCGTGGGGCCCAGCACCGGTGCTATCGAGGCCGAGCCGGCGGGATTCACCCAGGTCTTGAGCGTGATGCCGCTCTGGACGGCGGGCGCCGTGAAGCTGATCGGTATCGAGCCGGTACCGCCGGCCGGCACCACTGGAAGGACCAGCGGGAGGACGGTCTGGTCTCCCACCTTGACGTCGAGTGGCACGGCCGAGACATCAATCGGGTTGCCCGTAATCTGCGGCTGCGTCGGGGTCACGTCAAGCTGGTAGTTGAGGCTGGCGGTAGGAAATTGCACCCAGACGCGAGCGAAGTAGGCGTCGTTGAGACCAGTGTTTCCGTAAGACACGTTGAACGTCGAGGGCGTGCCGGCGCGAATCAGCGAGCGGCCCACAAGCGTCACCCACAGCTTGGCGCCGCCACCTGTCTGCACGGTGAACGAATGTGGCGCGACGAACGACGTAGTGTCTGGGTTGACGACTTCCACGTCGTACGTGCCGGGCGTGACCGAGGTGAGGTCGAAAGTTGCTCGCAGCGTCGCGCCGTCGGTCGAGACCTTGACGAACTGACCGCTGGCGAACGAAGTGCCGCCGGAGCTGAGCTCCGCCGTCGCGCCGGGCTCGAAGCCCGCGCCGCTGAGCGTGACCGTCGTCGAGCCGAAGGTGCCGCCCAGCGCGGGCGTGACCTTGCCGATCAGGCCTGAGCCAAACTCGGCGATAAAGGCGTCGTTAAGGTTCGCTCCGGCCATGCCATCGGCGAACTCGGTCTGAAAAGCATTGACCACCGGGAAGTTGGTCGAGTCGGTCGCGCCGCTCACATGGATGTTGCCCTGGCTATCGATCGCTAAACCTTGGACGTCGTCGTCACCGCTGCCGCCGAGAAAGGTCGAGAACACCAGCGCCGTGCTGGCGATGTTGGGATGAATCTCGCTTACGACCCCGTCAAAGCCGCCGCCATAAGCCTGCGTGCCATCTGTGGTCGGATAGTTGGAGCCGGAACTGCTCTCGCCGCCGAAGTAAACGTTACCCTGTGTGTCCACCGCCATTTCGAACGACGGCCAGTCATCGCCGCTGCCGCCGAAATAGGTGCCGTAAAGCTGGCTTCCGTCCTTGCCTATCGCGTAGACGAACAGGTCGGAGAACTGGCCACCCTGGAAGGTTGGGCTGTAAGCGTTTGGGGTAATCGGAAAGTCACTGGTCGAAGTTGCCCCAAGAATCCAGATGTTGCCGCTCGGGTCGAGCGTGATGGCATGCGCGTATTGGTCGCACAGCTCGGAACCGGTCAGTTCGCCGCCCACGAAGGTCGAATACAAAAGGTTCGCGCCATCGGAGCTGAGCTTGCTGACGAATGCCGCCGAGAACGGGGCGCTGCCGCTGCCTTGGCAGCTATTCGAGAAAGTGAAAGTCCGTTTCAAAGCCGTCGCAGTGGTAGGAAAGTCCGCAGAGTGGGTCTGGCCGGTGACGAACACCTCACCTGCCGCATCCACTGTCAATCCCAACACCCCTCCATAGGTCGCCACGCTGGGGTCTGTGCCGCCTAGCAGCGTCGACCATACCAGCGACGCCGCTCCGGCCTTGGTGAGATTGAACTCGGCGACAAAGCCGTTGTCCGCGCCCTTGATCTTTCTCTGAAATACCCCAGGAGTGCTTGGGAATGTGCCGGTTCCAGACACCTCCCCGCCGATCCATACATGTCCGTCGCCGTTCGGTCGCGATCCCCACCGCGCCTTCATTGTTGTCGCCGCCGAAGAAGGTCGAATACACCAGGTGAGAACCATCGGGGCTGAGCTCGAACAGAAAAGCGTCCGAGGCACCGCCGCCAAAAGTCGGCTGATAGGCGGTTGCCTTGGTAACCGGAAAATCACTGGACGCGGTGCTGCCCGTGACGTATGCATTGCCGGCGGTATCGACGGCGATCCCCTCTCCGCAGTCGCCCACGAACCCTGTTGATCCGCATTGTCCGCTCTTGTCCGCAGTTCCCCCGACGAAAGTCGAATAGATGATCGCGCCGCCCGGGCTGAGCTTGGTGACGAAGGCGTTGTATATCTCCTGACCGACGGCCGCGCGCGCGCTTTGGAAAGCGTTGGCGCTTACCGGAAAGGCCGTGGACGCCGTGAAGCCCGCCACGTAGGAATTGCCCGCCGCGTCAACGGTGATCGATTGGCCCTGGTCGTCGTGGATGCCGCCCATGTAGGTCGCGTAGAGTACCGGCGGATCGATCACCAGCGGACGTTCGTGCCGGTACGATGCGACCGTGAAGCCAACGTGATTTTCGCCGTCGAGCTTGAAGCGCGCGGCGACCGCAACCCGCTTGCCGTCGACGTGCTGATACGCAAACGGCGGCAACTCGCGCATCGGGCCTACCGCGGTATCGACCAGGAGCGAACCGTCGCGCGCGATTCGCAGCCCCCTCGCGCCGCTGAAGCCCATCTGAATCGCGTCGGGACTAGCGCCCGGAGCGACCACAAACTCCTGCTCGAGATTGCGTCCCAGGCCGTAGAGCCGCAGGTCGACGCCGCTCCAGACTCCGCGATAGGTGATCAACGAGTAGCTCTTGACCCCGGTGAACCATTGCGAAGAATCCGAACCGTGGATGTAGCCGTAGCTGATCGGCTGTTCCATCTGCGGGTCGAGCTTCACTGCCGGATTCGCACCGAGGAAGGTCTCGCTCACGACCGCGCGCTCAAGCCGGCCGCGCGCCAACTCGGTAAGGCTGCCGTCAGAAGCCGAAACCTTACGCACGCCCGCAACGGCAGGATGCGCCTGGCGCAAAAGATCGAATACGACGCCGTCGCGCGTGAGCCAGAACGTCGCGCCGTCGCGGCGCGCATAGAAGGCGGCGCGCGCGTCGGCCTGGCCGCGATTATCGATGAAGCCTAGTGGCGCGCTTTCCAGCGCGCGGATCGCGTGCCGGCGTGCCGCCGCATGCGGATCCGCCGCGGCGGGAGATGCCGCGGGCTGCGACGCGCTGCCGGCGCCATGATCCTGCGCCGCCGGGACTGGCCGACTCGGATCGGCCGCAACGGCGCTGATTCGTTTCTGCGCGTATGCTGCCTGGTCCGCCGCGCATGCCGGGGCGCAAACAAAAGCCAATGCTGCGATGACCAGGGCCGCGATGTAGCTGACGCCTGACCGGCCATCCCAAGGAATGATTCCGTTCATCTGCGATACCCCCGGAGCGTGTCGGATAAGCTGTGACTACGATTAGACGTGGAAAAAAGGAAATATAATCAAAGAATGGCGCTTAATGGCTAAATTAGTTTATAATTTAGCCCAATGCGGGTCAATTAGTGTTTACGTGGCGGTAAGTCGGCTATGGCGGCGTCGATGGACTACCGACCGGAGGCGCAGGTTCAGGAGCAGCGCTGGAAGGAGGTGCGGCGTTCGGAGTGCCCATCTCTGGCGGTGTTGCCGGCGGGCCGCCCATGCCCTTTTCCTGCTGAAAGCGCTGCAGGAATTGCTGGACGTTTTTGACCTCGGTGATTCGCCAATGGTCGTTTTCGCGCGCCATGCGGATGTCCCATTGCACGCCCTTGTCGTCGCGAAAATCGGTCCACGCCGTATCGCCCGAGTGATGGAGCAAGACGATCGCGCCCGCCACCGCCACGGCCGGCATCTGAACCTGCCTGGCTCCGCTGTTCACCTGTTGCGTGGCCCATTGCTGGACCGCCGCGGCCATCGGCCCGCTGAGCAGATCGACCGCGCCCTTGCCGACCAGCGCGGTGATAACGTCGTTGGCCTTCGAGTTCTGCTGCAGCATCTCGTAGCCGGCGTTCTTGACCACGCTGGCAAAGTCGACGAAGGTCGCGGCGGTCGCGCCGTCGCGCGCGTCGATCGCCTGCTTGAGCTGGTAGATGGCGTAGGACGGCGTGGTGGGAAGGTAGAACAGCGCCCATCCGGCGACGACCAGGACGACCAGGACTCCGATCGCGTGGCGTGAGATAAACCCCATGTACATCATTGTGCGTTAGGCGCACGCGACTGTCGAGCGAGACAACTTTCAGCGCCGTCCTGCCACGCCGTCTTGCGCGGCGGCGCGCAGGTCTTTGCGGTCTTGGAGGAGTTTGGCAGTCAGGTATGCGAGAGCAGTGAGGCGGCCGCTCGGTCGAGCAGCCAGATGACTTCGCCGTTGGGCGGGTCGATGATCTGCGCGGGAAAGCGGTCGGGGTCGCGCGGGCCCTCCAAGGCACTCTTTACCGCCGCCGCCTTGCCCTCGCCCTCGACCAGGAACATCACGCGGGCCGAGTTGTTGAGCACCGGCGGCGTGATCGTCACGCGATGGCGCTGCGGGGCATCGACCTCGACCGCGACCGCGATACGCTCGCGCTCGTGCAGCGCCGGATGTCCCGGAAACAGCGACACGATGTGAACGTTGTCGCCCAGGCCGACGAGCGTCAGGTTGAAGCGCGGAAATTCGCCTTCGCCGATTCCGAAGCACCTCCGCAACTCTTCCTCGTAGGCGAGCGCGGCCTCGTCGGGCGGATCTTCGCCGCGCATCCGATGGATCTGTTCGGGCCGCAGATCGAGCCGGCTCAGCATGGTGCGATTGGCCATCGCGAAATTGCTCGCCGGGTCGTCCGGCGGCACGCATCGCTCGTCACCCCAGAAGAATTGCACCTCTTTCCAATCGACGCTCAGGCGGAAGCGCTCGGCCAACAGTTGGTAGGTCGCCGCGGGGGTCGATCCGCCGGAGAGACAGAGCATAAATTCGGCGTGCATGCAGATCGCTTCGCTGGCGAAGTGCGCGATTTCTTCCGCCGCGTGTACGTAAAGCGACTGCGCGTCGTCCAGGATGATGAGCTTCGGTTCGGCCATGGCAATCCGATGAAGTGGTGCTGTCAGCAAATTAGCCGAAAGGGCGCCGCCCGCGCCAGCACAAAATTTGGCGCAGCTTTTGATCGGTTCCACCAATTGAAAACCAAGTAGCTCCGTTGCATGGAATCTCACAATGAGATAGTTTGCGATTGGTGCACGTGATCTCGCGGAAAGCGCTGCGGGAATTCGCGAAGCAACATGCGGATGCAGCGACGCCGCTCGGTGCATGGCTCAAGCTGATGCGGCGCGGGCATTTTCGCAATTTCGCCGAGTTGAAGCGAACCTTCGCCAGCGCGGACATGGTTCCAGTTGAAGGTCGTCAGTTCCATGTATTCAACATTGGTGGAAACAAGTACCGTGTGGTCGCAGCCATCCATTTCAACACGCAAAGAGTGTTTGTACGCCATATATTGACGCATCCGGAGTACGACGCTGGAAGGTGAAAGAAATGAAGTCCCGAGCCGTGGTTAGACCGATGGGCAATCCCGAATCGCGGGAGCCGTTGCTCGCTATCCGCTCTGAACGGGAATACCAGGCGGCCGTCGAGCGTCTCAATTCACTCGTGGACGAGATTGGCGATAGGCCGAAAGACCCGCGCTACCGCCTGATCGAAACCTTAAGCGTGCTTATCGAGGCTTACGACAGTGAGCATCACAGCCTTCCCGAAGCTTCGGGCATCGATGTGATCCGTTTCCTGATGGAGGAACACGGACTCACGCAAAAGGACCTCCTTGAAATCGGCAGCCAAGGCGTCGTCTCCGAAGTGCTCGCCGGGCGTAGGGCGCTCAACGTGCGGCAAATCCAGGGCCTCGCCCGGCGCTTCAGCGTCGACCCGGGAGTGTTTCTCACTGAGGGGTAAGCAGCGCCAGACTCAAACCATGTGAACCCTGCCGAGGGCTGCCGGTCAGAGGTTCAGGTGGCGATGGTTCATCGCGCGAGCAGCTTGAGCGCGCGCTCGACCACGTTCTCCACCGTGAAGCCGAAGTGCTTGAGCACGTCCTGGGACGGACCCGAGGCGCCGAAGGTCGTCATCCCGAGCACGTCGCCCTCAAGTCCGACCCATCGATACCACGACATCGGCGCTCCCGCTTCGATCGCGAGCCGCTGGCGCAGCGCCGGCGGCAGGACTGAGTCGCGATACGCCGCGTCCTGTTTTTCGAACAGCTCCATACTCGGCATGCTGACCACGCGCACCGCGTGGCCGCGCTTTTCGAGTTCCTCCTTGGCGCCGACCGCGAGATGCAGTTCGGAGCCGCTCGCCAGCAGAATTATCTCCGCGCTGCGCCCCTTGGTCTCGCTGAGCACGTAGGCGCCGCGAGCCAACTCGCGCGCCGGCGCCATCGCGGCGCGGTCGAGCGTCGGGAGCTTCTGCCGGCACAGCGCCAGCAGCACCGGGCCGCCCCGATGCGTCATCGCGGCGCGCCACGCTTCGGCGGCCTCATTGGCGTCGCCCGGCCGAATCACGGTGAAATTCGGAATCGCGCGCAGGCCCGAGAGCTGCTCGATCGACTGATGGGTCGGGCCGTCTTCGCCCAGTCCGATCGAATCGTGGGTGAAGACGTAAATCACATGGACACCCATCAGCGCCGCCAGCCTGAGCGACGGCCGGCAATAATCGGTGAAGATGAGAAAGCTCGAGCCGTAGGGGATGAAGCCGCCATGCAGCGCGACGCCGTTTAGGATCGCGCACATCCCGTGCTCGCGGATGCCGAAGTGAAGGTTGCGTCCGGCATAGTCGTGGCGCTCGAAATCGCCGCCATCGATCACGTCGACGAAGGTTGATTCGTTGAGGTCGGCCGCGCCGCCGAACAGGTTCCAGACTTTCTTCGCGATCGCCTGCTCGGCGCGCGAGGCCGACTCGCGCGTGGCCAGCGTGTCCTTGGGTGTGAACTGCGGCAGGTCGGCGTCCCATCCGGCCGGCAGTTCGCCCGCCAGCATCGACTTGAACTCCGCAGCTTCGGCCGGATGCGCCTTGGCGTAGCGCTCGAAGCGGCCGTTCCAGTCGGATTCATAGTCGCGCCCGCGCGCGCCGCAATCGCGGAAATGCTTGAGCGCCTCGTCGGGGACGTAAAAGGCCGGCTCCTCGGGCCATCCGTAGAAACGCTTGGTCAGTTTGACCTCTTCGACGCCGAGCGCCTGGCCGTGCGCCTTCGAGGTGTCCTGGCGGTTCGGACTGCCGTAGCCGATATGCGATCGCACGCGGATGAGCGAGGGGCGGTTCTGCTCGGCGATCGCGTTTTCGATCGCGCGCGAGACCGCGACGAGATCGTTGGCGTCGTCGACACCTTGGGTATGCCAGCCGTAGGCGTTGAAGCGCTCGCATACGTTCTCGTCGAACGACAGGTCGGTGCCGCCGTCGATAGTGATGTGGTTGTCGTCGTAAATGTAGACGACGTTGCCGAGGCCGAGATGGCCCGCGATCGAGGCGGCCTCGCTCGACACGCCCTCCATCAGATCGCCGTCGCCGCAGATGCCGAAGACGCGATGGTCGAACAGCCGCGAGTCGTCGCGTTCGAAGCGGGCGCGCAGATGCTTCGCCGCCAGCGCCATCCCGATGCCGTTGCCGACGCCCTGGCCGAGCGGCCCGGTCGTGGTCTCGACGCCAGGCGTGACGCCGTACTCGGGATGGCCGGGCGTGATGCTGCCGAGTTGGCGGAACTGTTTGATCTGCTCCAGCGGCAGGTCATAGCCGGTCAGATAGAGCATCGCATACAGCAGCATCGAGCCGTGCCCGGCCGAAAGCACGAAACGGTCGCGCCCGAACCAGTGCGGGTTGGCCGGGTTGTAGCGCATGAAGCGCGTCCACAGGAGGTAAGCGATGGGCGCCATCCCCATCGGCATCCCGGGATGGCCCGAGTTGGCCTTCTGCACCGCGTCGATCGCGAGCACCCGGATCGAGTTGATGCAAAGTTGATCGAGATTCGACTTCCGAGGCCTTGATTTGAGTTGCGGACGCCACGATTACTCCGATTGTTGTCGAGGACGGCCGCCGGCGGCCGTGCGGGTTTACCTTTTCAGTTTCTTTACTTAAGTGCGGGGCGCCTTCGAGCAGCGAGTCACCATTGGACGAATCGTCATTGGACGGATCACCATTCCGACGAATCACCACTTTGACTTGTCCTCATCCTTGGGGTCGCCGGACCGGTGGCGCATCAGGTTGACGGCTTCCTTGGCGATGCCCTTGTCGCCCAGCTTGAGCGCCTCGGTGAAGCGCTGCGCCACCATCCGCATCAACGCGCCCTCTTCAGGATCGAGTTCGCCCGCGATCGCGGCCAGACGCTCCATCGCGCCCCTGAGCTGCTCGAGCGAGCCCGGCAGGTCGCCGCGCTCGCGGCTTGCGACCGCGGCGCGCAAGCGCTGGCGGAGTTCGGCGACGACCGGCCGCGCGCGCTCTCCGATGGTGACCTCGAGTTCGCCCAGGTTGTCCGCGAGTTTGAGGAACGGGTCGAGCGATAGATCATCGGAAGGCACCACTCGATTTTTTACCTCATTGCGGTTGCGTTGCAAGGATGAAACCTCGAAGCTGCCGCGCGCGGTTGCGAGGTCGCGCACTGTCGGAGGCGCCTGCGGCCGTCGCTCGGGCCTGTCTATGAATGATGCGGGACGATGATGTAGAAGTGACGCGCCTTTTGGTACAAGATTGAAGGTTGTAACGACGAAACGTAGGAGCATCGGGGCTTAAATGAGACGCATCGGTGATCGCCGCGTGGTGGTAACCGGCTTGGGCCTGGTCACGCCGCTAGGCACGGGAATCGAGAAGAACTGGGAAGCCCTGATGGCTGGGCGCTCGGGCATCGGCCCGATAACCCGCTTCGACGTTTCCGACTTCGCCGCCCGTATCGCGGGCGAAGTGCGTGACTTCGATCCCTGCGACTGGATCGAGAAGAAGGACGTCAAAAAGATGGACCTCTTCATCCAGTACGCGGTGGGCGCGGCCGAGCAGGCGATGCGCCAGTCGGCGCTCAAGATCGACGAGAGCAACGCCGACCGCGTCGGCGTGCTGGTCGGAGTCGGCATCGGCGGCCTCCTCACGATCGAGGAAAACCATCTGCTGTTTCTCGACACCCGGCTCAAACGCATCACGCCGTTTTTCATCCCCAAGCTGATCAGCAACCTGGCGCCGGGGCAGATCGCGATCCGCTACGGCGCGCGCGGCATCAACCTGGCCACCACCAGCGCCTGCGCCTCGGGCAGCCACGCGGTGGGCGAGGCCTACCGGATGATTCGCGACGGCTATATCGACGCCGCGATCACCGGCGGGCGCGGAAGCGGCGCTGACCTCGCTCGGCATCGGCGGCTTCATCGCGATGCGCGCGCTGTCGACGCGCAACGACGCGCCCGAGGCCGCCAGCCGCCCCTTCGACGCCGAGCGCGACGGCTTCGTGATGTCCGAGGGCGCCGCGGCGCTCATCCTCGAGGAGCGCGAGGCGGCGCTTAAGCGCGGCGCCAACATCGTGGCCGAAATCGCCGGCTACGCCGCCAACGGCGACGCCTATCACATGACCTCGCCGTCGCCGGAGGGGCAGGGCGCCGGGCGCTGCATGATGCTGTGCCTGCAGGACGGCGAACTCGATCCCAACCAGGTCGACTACATCAACGCGCACGGGACCTCGACGCCGCAGGGCGACGTCGCCGAGACCCAGGCGATCAAGCACGTCTTCGGCGAACGCGCGGCCAAAATCGCGGTGAGCTCGACCAAGTCGATGACCGGCCATACGCTGGGCGCGGCCGGCGCGATCGAGTCGGTCTACACGGTGCTGGCGATCGAACGCGGGATGGTGCCGCCGACGATCAACTACGAGCATCCCGATCCGGCATGCGACCTCGACTACGTGCCGAACCGGCCGCGGCCCGCGAAGATTCGCCTCGCGCTGAACAATTCGTTCGGGTTCGGCGGCACCAACACCACGCTGGCCTTCAGGCCCGCGGTCGAACTTAGCGGGAAGTAACAAGATGGGATCGCGAATCGTCGCGACCGGGCGCGCGCTGCCGCGCACCGCGGTTACCAATCATGAGCTCGCGCGGATCGTGGACACCTCCGACGAGTGGGTGCGCACGCGCACCGGAATCGGACCGCGCTACGTGATGTCCAGCGGCGAATCGCTGGTCGATATCGCCGCCGCCGCCAGCACCATCGCGCTCGAGCGCGCCGGGATCCGGCCTGCCGAGCTCGAAGCGATCATCGTCGGCACGGTCTCCTCCGAGTTCGGGTTTCCGTCGTTCGCCTGCCAGCTCCAGCATCGCCTGGGCCTCGATTCGATTCCGGCCTACGACGTCGCCGCGGCCTGCTCGGGCTTCGTCTACGCGCTCAGCGTGGCCGACAACGCGATGCGCGCCGGCGATTACTCGCGCGTGCTGCTGGTCGGCACCGACGCGCTTTCGACCATGGTGGATTGGAACGATCGCGCGGTCTCCGTGCTGTTCGGCGATGGCGCCGGGGCGGCGGTGATGGTTTCCGAGCCGGGGCCGCGCGGCGTGCTCGCGCAGCCTGCTGCGCGCCTCGGGCGAGTACTGGCACCTGCTCTCGGTGCGATCGACCGGCGTGCGCGCGACGCTCGACTCCGAGGTGCGGCGCTCGCCCGACGACGCGATCAAGATGAAAGGGCCGGAGCTGTTCAAGCTGGCAGTGCGCTCGATGGCTGACGTCACGCTCAAGGTGGCCGAGCGCGCCGGCGTGTGCCTGGACGACGTCGCGCTCATCGTTCCGCACCAGGCCAACATCCGCATCCTCAACGCGGTCGCCGATCGTCTGGGCGTTTCCCAGGACAAGGTTTTCACCAATATCGACCGCTACGGCAACACCTCGGCCGCCTCGGTGCCGATCGCGTTGGACGAGGCGATCGAAGCGAACCGTATCCATGACAACGACCTGGTGATGCTCAACGCCTGCGGCGGCGGCCTGACCTGGGGCGCCAACCTGCTGCGCTGGTAGACGAGCGCCGCTCGCGACGCGGCGCGGCTGCCGCTATTTCGCGGGCGGATTGGTCGCCGGAAAATTCGCCAGCTCGTCTTCCATCGGCTCTTCCCCGGATACGTCGTGCGTGCTCTCGACGGTCGAGCTTTACCGGCGTCTCGCCGCGCTTCTGGATGCGATACTTGGTGAGGCTCATCCGCTGGAACTCCATCGGGACGCCCTCGCAGATCAGAAACGACGGCGCATTGCAGACCTGCAGATGGAGATGCGGCTCGGTCGAGTTGCCGGAGTTGCCGAGACGGCCGAGAACCTGTCCGCGATGAACCTGCTCGCCGGCTTTCACCGTAATGGTGCCGGGAATCAGGTGCGCATAGCCGACGTATAGGCCGCCGCCGATGTCCTCGACGAGTGATTGCCCGCCATGTTGACGAGCGTTCATCGTCACCGCCAGTTTGCTTGGTGTGAGGGACATTTTCGGGGAGTCCGTCTTTGACGGCTGACGATTTTTCCGTCGGCGACCGCCAGTATCGGAACGTTGTAGGCGTGATAGCTCGAATTCTTGTACTGGTCGCCGGAATAGCTGTTGCCGTCATCGCCGAGCTTTATCCAATCGATCGCGTAGCGTTCCGGCACTCGCGGCTTGCCGTCGAGCACGATAACCGCGCGCCGATGGAGTGAAGTGTTGGACGGTCCGTTCGCGGCGAGCCATCGATCGCCCGTGAACGGTTCGTCGACCAGGGCGGCGCCGGTTTTTCTGATCGTCAAGCTCATCGAGCGGAATCCGCTGCGCATTCTTCGGGTCGCCGTCGGCCTCGACCACCAGCGAGTTCTCGAGCCGCCGCGGCGTTTCGCGCCCGGAAAAATTGAGGAAGACGTAAGAGCACTCCGCTCGCGCCCGGCGCCAGGACCGGATCGTAAGCCACCAGACGGCTTTGCGGCGCCGCCGGCGTGAACGAGGACTTGAGCGCATCGCCCTCGATGGTGGTCGCGAACGCGGCGCCGCCGATGCCGCGAACTCGAAGCGACACGATACGCGCCGGCTTTTTGCCGTAGTTGGTCAGGTAGAACTCGTAGGCGAGATGCGCCGTGCCGTCGCCGATCACCGGGATGAGCGGTCCCGTCGACGGCCATCCGCCGACCAGCATCACGCTTTCGAACTGCAGCGAGCTGGCCAGCGGCACGTCCTCGGCATGAGCGGCCGCCGTGGCCGGCGGCGCACAACATCGACGAGAAAACGAGCAAAATTCCAACCATCGCAACCATCCGGTGTCGCATGCGCAGGAGGCTCCTTTTTCCCGCCGCGATTATCGGGGCAAATCGCCACGCGTTCAATCGCGCACCCGCCGGAGCTTTCGCGCGGACGCGGCGGTGCGCTAGAAGTGAGCGCGGAAGATCGCGATGGCGTCGCTTGAGATCGACGACGGAAAAATCGACGGTTCGCGGCCTGGAGCTGGAGGTCGTGCATCGGGGCGCCGGGCCGCTGCTCCTGCTGCTGCACGGAGCCGGCGGAATCGATCCGCGCGCCGGAGTTTCTCGATCTTCTCGCGCGCCATTTCGAGGTCGTGGCCCCCTCGCATCCCGGCTTCGGCAACTCGCCGCTGCCTGATCTGTTCGACAGCGTCGACGATCTCGCCTACGTCTATCTCGATCTGCTCGAGGAGTTCGACTCTGCGCGACGTCATGCTCGCGGGCTTTTCGCTCGGCGGATGGATCGCGGCCGAGGTCGCGGTGCGCTGCGCCCATCGCCTCTCCCGGCTCATCCTGGTCGGCCCGGTCGGAATCAAGGCCGGCGATCGCGAGACGCGCGACATCCCGGACATCTTCGCGCTGCCGCCTGACGAGGTGACGCGGCTGGTCTACCACGATCCGCGAAAGGCCGCGATCGACTATGCCGCGATGTCCGACGAGCAGCTCAGGACAATCGCGCGCAACCGCCAATCGCTCGCGCTCTACACCTGGGAGCCGTACATGCATGACCCCAAGCTGCGTTACCGGCTCGGCAGGCTCAAATTGCCGGTCCTGCTGATCCGCGGCGCGAGCGACGGGCTGGTGAGCCGCCAATATCTCGAAGCGTATCGCGCGGCGATCCCCGGACGCGCGGATTGAAGTGATCGCCGAAGCAGGGCACGCGCCGCAAATCGAACAGCCGCACGCGCTCGTGGATCGGATGCTCGCGTTCACGCTCGAGCGGGGCGCCAGGCACGGTCAGCCATGAGAACGTGGTTTTTCACCGAGACCGCATGGCCGTACTTGCCCGATGAGTACGATTCGATCCGCGTGACGCTGCCCAATCGTCACTACGATCCGCATATCGGCGCCGAACTGTACCATCGCTATCTCGACGAATGGCTGCACGCCGAGGCGATGGGGCTCGACCTCATGCTCAACGAGCATCATCAGACCGCGACCTGCCTCGACCCCGCCGCGCCGATCATGCTCGGCGTGCTGGCGCGCCAGACCAGCCGCGCGCGACTGCTGCTGCTCGGCAATCCGATCGCCAATCGCCGCCAGCCCGTGCGCGTCGCCGAGGAGATGGCGATGGTCGACAACCTGGCTCGCGGACGGATCGAGGTCGGCTTCGTGCGCGGCGTGCCGTACGAGATTTCCGCGGCCAACGCGAGTCCGCTGCGGATGAGCGAGCGCTTCTGGGAGGCGCACGATCTGATCCTGAAGGCGTGGACCACGCACGACGGGCCGTTTAGCTGGGAGGGCCGCTTCTTTCATCATCGCCAGGTCAACATCTGGCCGCGTCCTTACCAGCAGCCGCATCCGCCCGTTTGGATCACCGCGCTTAGCACCGGCAGCGTGCCGGCGGTGGCGGAAAAGGGCTACGTGGTCGCGACCTTTCTCACCGGGTTCGATATCGCGAAAAGAATTTTCGACTCCTACCGCGAGGCCGCGACGCGCCTGGGCCGCGAAACGCCGTCGGACCGCCTGGCCTACGCGGCGCTCGTCTACACCGGCGACACCGACGAGGAGGGTCAGGCCGGCGCGCGCAAGCTGATGTGGTACATGCACGCCAACAAGGTGCCGCCGCAGTTCGTGATGCCGCCCGGGTACGTGCCGGTCGAGGCCGAGGCGCAGGCGATGCGCAAGGGCTCGCTCTACGACTTCAGCCGCCTCACGCTGGAGCAGGCGATGGCGCAGGGCATCGTGTTCGCCGGCAACCCGGATTCCGTTTTCAAACAGATCAAGGCGCACTACGAGCACGTCGGCGGCTACGGCCATCTGCTGCTGATGGGGCAGGCGGGATTTCTTGACCATCGCGAGACCGTCGATCGGGATCGATCGCTTCGCGCGCGAAGTCTATCCGCGCCTAGTTGAACTCGCGTGAGATTCGAGAAGATGGCTCGAATTGCTATATGAAGTGATACTTTAAGTTGACGGTTCCCCGAAAAATATGAAGCGGACGGATCATCGCAAAAGGCGGCGAAACTCCTGATGCTCGAAGGCGTGGTGCCGTGGCCGGAACCGGCTGCGGAGCTTTACAGAAAACTGGGTTACTGGCGCGGCGAGCCGATCGGCGAGCGCTTCGATCGTTCGGTCGCGGACAACGCGGCTCGTCTCGCCGTGGTGGACGGCGAGCGACGCGTCACATACCGCGAGCTGGGTGCGATGGTCGAGCGGCTCGCGCTCCATTTCGCCGAGCGCGGCGTCGCGTCGGGTCGGCGCGTCATCTTCCAGTTGCCCAACAGCCTGGAATGCGCGGCCGCGTACTTCGCTTGTCTCAAGACCGGCGCGATTCCGGTGGCGACACTGCCGGCGCATCGCCACACCGAGATCAGCCCATCTCGCGCGCTTCACCGACGCCTACGCCTGGCTCATCCCGGCCGAGTATCGGCGCTTCGATTACGTTGCGATGGCGGCCGAGTTGCGCGACGGCGCTGCCGTCGATGCGCGAGGTGTTCGTGATGGGCGCGCACGCCGGCGCCGGGATGACGCTGCTGGCGGATCTTCTCGATGACCCGATCGAGGAGCGGATCGCGCCGTCCACGCTGGCGCGGCTTTGCCCGCGAAGCGATGAGATCGCGGTTTTCCAGCTCTCGGGCGGCAGCACCGGGCTGCCGAAAGTGATCCCGCGCACGCACGACGACTATCTCTACAATTCTTTGCGGCTGGCGGAATGTTCGGGCTTCGATCGCGACGGCGTCGCGCTGGTCGCAATTCCGATGATGCACAACTTCCCGCTGCTGGGCGCGGTGCAATCGGGGATTCTGCTCGGTGCGCGAATCGTGCTCGCGCCCTCGCCCGAGGCCGAAACGGTTTTTCCGCTGATCGAGCGCGAGCGCGTGACCTGGATCTGCGCGGTGCCCGCGATGGCGGTGAGCTGGCTCAACGATCCGCGCTTTGGGCAGACGGACTTTTCCTCGCTGCGCTCGCTGGCGGTGGGCGGCCAGCGGCTGAATCCCGAACCCGCGCGCCGCCTGCTCAGCGAGATCGGCCCGGTCGTGACGCAGGTATACGGGATGGCCGAGGGACTGTGCTGTTCGACGCGGCGCGGCGATCCTGAAGAAGTCATCGTCAACACGCAGGGCCGCCCGATTTGCGAGCACGACGAGCTGCGCGTGGTCGGCGACGACGGGCGCGAGGTCGCGCCGGGCGAGGTCGGCGAGCTGCTCTGCCGCGGGCCCTACACCCCTCGCGGCTACTACCGCGCCGAGGAACACAATCGCAGGAGCGTTCACGCCCGACGGCTTCTATCGCACCGGCGACCTGGTGATGGTACATCCGAGCGGCAACCTGGTCGTCGAGGGACGGCGTAAGGACGTGATCAATCGGGGCGGTGAGAAGATCAGCGCCGAGGAAATGGAAGACCTGGTGCTGTCGCATCCGGCGGTGCTCAATGCGGCGATCGTCGCGATGCCCGACGAGGTATTGGGCGAACGCGCCTGTGCATACGTGGTGTTGCGCGCGGGCTCCAGCCTGACCTTCGCTGAGCTGGCGCGCCATCTGGAGGGGCGGCGGATCGCGCGCTTCAAAATCCCCGAACGTCTGGAAATCGTCGAGCGCTTTCCGATGACCGCCGTGGGCAAGATCTCGAAGAAGGATTTGCGCGCGGACATCGTCGCCAGGCTGGTGCGCGAGACCGGCGCGAAAAAATCAGGAGGCGGCGCCAAGCCGTAAGCCAAAAGGTAAAACAAGAGGTAAAATTTGATGAGCGCGATACTCGATGAAATCAGCGCCGCCTACGAACCGCTCGGCGTGGCGGTCGAAGGCGTCGCCACCTATGGCACGTACTATCGGTTGCGATGCGCGCGATGCGGCGCGGCGCTGGGATGCGTCGGCGATAAGCTGCTGCCCGGGATGGCGCGCGAGCTGGTCGACGGCGAAATGGATCTTTACGCGGCGGGCCTGGCCGGATGCGCCTGCGGCTTCCAGGCCGAACGCGCCGGCTCGATCGATCCCGCGCGCGCCGCCGCCGCCAAAGTCCGTTTTGCGTGAGCGGGGCGTGGCGCGCTAGATTCGAGCGAGGGTCCCAAGAGAGGAATGCCAATATGGCGCTGAACAATTTGAGCTCAGACGAGATCGACCTCGATACGATCCAGGATGAATCGGGCGACGCATCCGAGCACGGAGAGCGCATGCGCGGCGGCGGGCTGTGGCCGTTCTGGACGCAAATCTATGCCCAGGGCGATCCGCTGCCCGATCTCTCCTGCAAGGTCGATCGCCCCGAGCACAACTTCGACGAGGGCGACGAGTCTGCCCGAGGATTACCGCGCGTTGCTGATGAAGATGCTGCGCCACGAGGGCGAGCGCGCCGGCAACAAGAGCTTCCTCGGCCTGATGGGAACGTGTATCGAGGTCGCCGAGACGCTGGCGCCCGATCCCGCGGCGCGGCTACTCAAGTCGGAGTACCTGGCCGAGGAACTCAAGCACGCGATCATGTTCCATCGGATTGCGGTCGGCCTGGACACGGACTTCGCGCTGCGCGACGTGCCGTACGCGCACTACGCGTTCCATCTGCCCAAGGAGACGTGGGCCGACGACGCGTTCTTTCACTTCCTGGTCGATCTCAACGGCGCGTTTCATGCCCGCGACTGGCGCGAATCGAGCTACGCGCCGCTGCGCAAGGTTTCGCGCACGGTCGAGCGCGACGAGTTCGGCCACTCCGAGATGGGCTACCATTTTCTGAGCGCGATCTGCGCGGAGCGCCGCGGCCTGGCGCTCGCCCAGGCGCTGCTGCCGAAATGGTACGCGGCGGCGCTCGACATGTTCGGCCGCTCCGACTCGCCCAACACGCCGCGCTTCATCCAATGGGGCCTCAAGGGCGTCGGCAATTCCGAGATTCGCGCCGCCTACAAGGACTACGTCGATCGCAAGCTCGTGGCGCTGGGGCTCGACCTGCCGGACGAGCGCCAGGGCCGCCGCTTCCTTTAGGGGTGCCGTCAGCGGGGCGCCTGCTGTGAATCCGTGTGCGGCCGCCATCCGCGTCATGTACGTTTCCGGCGCCGGCACGCGCTTTCGGAGCTGCGCGCACAGATGATTGGCAGATGATCGACGAACTGCTGAGACGCCGCGCGCTGATCGTCGTCGGCAAGGGCGGTGTCGGACGCTCCAGCGTGAGCGGCGCGCTCGCGATGCTGCGCGCGGGCGACCCGGCCCGCGTGCTCGCGATGGAATACGACCGGCTCGGCGCGCTCGACAACCGCCTTTGGGCGCAAACCCGGCTTCGACCCGGCCGAAGCCGCGCCGGGCCTATGGACGGTGGTCCTCGACGGCGCGCATCAGCTCGAGGAATACCTCTCCACCGTGGTGCCAAGCCGCGCGCTGCTCAAGGCGGTGGTGAATAGCGGCGCCTACCGCTACTTCGTCGACGCGGCTCCGGGTCTGCGCGAGCTGATCATGATCGGGAAAATCTACCACGAGCTGGAGTACCGGCCGCCCTCGCCGCCGTGGGACCTGGTGGTGCTCGACGCTCCCGCAACCGGCCAGGCGCTGAGCGTGCTGCGGATGCCGCTGGCGGCGCGCGAGACCTTCGGCGCGGGGATCGTCGGCCGCACGGCCGCGAACGTGTCGGAACTGCTGCGCGACCCCGCGCGTTGCGGCGTCGTGCTCGTCACCTCGCCCGAGCCATTCGCGGTGAGCGAGACGCTGGAGACGCATGCGGCGCTGCGCGGCCTCGGCCTCGAAGTCGCCGCGGTGATTTTCAACCGCACGCGCGCGCCGGCGCTTCGACGCGCACGCCGTCGCGCGTCTTGTGCGGCGGTCCTGCGCTGCGCGCCGCCGCGCCCCATCTCGACGGCCTCGCCGCGCTGGCGCACGCCGAGCTCCGGCGCGCGGCCGGCGAGCGCCGCGCGCTCGAGCTCGTGCGCCGGCGCATCGGCGCGCCGATAATCGAGCTCGCGGAGTGCCGCGGCGTGGCAGGGCTTGCGCTGATGCGCGAGCTGGCGCGTCAGCTCGCGGCACTGCGCGCGGGCGAAGCCCGCGCGCAGGCGCCATCCGCCTAACGCAACTCGCGTCCGTCCCACCGCACGGGATATAGTATTACCCATGCGCCGCGTCCGGGCCGGGACCGGCGCTCAGCGGACCGGGAGCGGTTCCGCGGAGAGGACTACGCGCGATGGCTAGCGCTGGCAGGCGGGGGAGGGGATCGGCGGCGGCTGGACGATTGCGCCGCGCGCTCAAGCGGCTCGGCCCGCGGCGCGCGGCCGCGGGCGTCTTCCTGTTGTTCGTCTTCGGCTGCGGCTTTTACCTGGCACAGCTCTATGGCGAGATTTCCGCGCTGATCGAACAGCGTGAGGCCGCGCTGACCTCGGCCATCTACTCCGCGCCGCTCAAGATCGAACGCGGCGACGACCTCGCCCAGCTCCATCTGCTCGACCGCATCGAGCGCCTCAGCTACACCCGCGTCACCGAGCCGGTGCATCCCGGCGAATACGCGCTGATACCCGGCCGCATCACGCTCTATCTGCGCGGCTTTCGCGAAGGGATGAGCGAGCGCCCGGCCGCGCTGGTCCATCTGACGCTCGCCGGTACGACGGTCGAGGGCGTGGCCGACTCTTTCGGCGCGGCGCTGCCCGCGGCCATGATCGAGCCCGAGGTTATCGGCCGCCTGCTGCCCGGCGCGCCGCCCGAGCGGGTCGAAATTCAGCTAAACGATCTTCCGCCCTACCTGGTGCGCGGCCTGCTCGCGACCGAGGACCGCTACTTCTACTATCATCCGGGATTCGACCCGGTGCGGATGATCGAGGCGGCGATCGCGGATTTGCGATCGCATCACCTGGGCCAGGGCGCGAGCACGCTGACCCAGCAACTCGCGCGCACCTTCATCGATCGCCACGAGCGCACGTTTACGCGCAAGGTGCGCGAGCTGGCCGTGGCGCTGGTGATCGAGATACGGCTGAGCAAGAATCAGATTCTCGAGCGCTATATCAACGACGTTCCGATGGGCGCGTACGACGGCACGCCGATCACCGGGATGCCGCACGCGGCGCGCTATTTCTTCAACAAGGACCTGCACGAGGCTACGCCGGCGGAGGCGGCGACGCTCATCGGGATGATCCAGGCGCCGACGCTGTACGATCCGCGGCGCCATCCTGACGCCTGCCGCGCGCGCCGCGACACGGTGCTGGGCGTGATGCGCCGCGACGGCGTGATCGACGCTGCCCAGTATGCGGAAGCCGTGGCCGCGCCGATCGAGATCGCAAAGCTGCCGGGTCTGCGCCGCGCGCCCTATTTCACCGACTACGTAATCGCCCAGGTCGAGCGGATTCCGGGCTTCGACGGTAACCTGGCCGGGCTTAAGGTCTACACCACGCTGGATTCGGAGATGGAACAGGCGGCGCAGACGAGCGTCGAGTCGAATCTCACGCGGCTGGAGAAACAGCATCCGCATCTGCGCCGGGCGGCGCGCGATGAAGCGCTGGAGGGCTCGCTGCTCGCGCTCGACGTGCGCACCGGCGCGATTCTCGCGATGGTCGGCGGGCGCGACTATTCGATCAGCCAGTTCAACCGCGTGACGCAGGCCGAGCGCCAGCCCGGCTCGGCCTTCAAGCCGATCGTCTATCTGAGCGCGCTCGATCCGTCGCGCTCGCCAATCGGCCAGCCGGTCACGCTCGCCTCCTTGCTGCCCGATCGTCCGATGTCGTTCAACGGATGGACCCCGGTCAACTACGAGCGCACTTACCAGGGCACGGTGACGGTGGTCGAGGCGCTGGCCGAATCGCTCAACGTGCCGACCGCCTATCTGGGCAGCCTGCTGGGCCCGTCCACGATCGTTGGCATGGCCCACGAGATGGGTATCGACGAGGATATTCCCGCGGTGCTGCCGATTTCGATCGGCGCCGCCGAGACCACGCTGCTCGAATTGACCGGCGCCTACCAGGTCTTCGCCGCCGGCGGAGTGTCACGGCCGCCCTACGCGTTGGAGGCGGTCTACGATGCGCACGACCATCTGATTTACCAGCACGCTCCGCGTGCGCTCAAGCTCATCAGTCCGCCCGTCGCGTATCTGATAACCGGTGCGCTGGAACAGGTCATCAAGTGGGGCACCGGGGCGGGGGCGGCGAAGATGGGGCTGGACTTTCCGGCCGCTGGAAAAACCGGCACCACCCAGGACTACCATGACGCCTACTTCATCGGTTACACGCCGCGCGTCGTGTGCGGCGTGTGGGTGGGGTTCGATCGTCCGCAGACTCTTGGCGCTTCCGGCGCCGCGGCCGCGCTGCCGGCTTGGGTGAACTTCATGATCGACGTCACGCCACGCACCTCGCCGCCGTTCGCGGTGCCGGCGGGGATTACGATGGCGACGATCGATCCGCAAAGCGGCGGTCTCGCGACGAGCGCTTGTCCGCGCACGGCCACCATTCCGTTCTTGAACGGCACCGCGCCGACGCAGATTTGTCCGCTGCACGGCGGCCTCGCGCCCGCGCCGACTTTGGTGGCTGGTCCGGGAGCGGCGGCGTCGCTTCCGCCGGGGGCCGCGATGGCTCCTGGCGCGGCTTCGACGCCGGCGACCAACGGACTCTTCGGCACACTGGGAAATTTCTTGGGTTCGCTCTTCAGTCACTGAGACGCTGCGAGCGCCGCGAGTTCTCCGATCTCGCTCCGATTAACGAGCGCACGTTGTTAAGATGTTTAAATCTGCATTGTCCTGGAGGCGAAGAGAAGGTTCATGGAAGATTTAGGAAAACTTCAGGAAGAGATCCTGGAAGCCGTCCGGCTCGCGGCCAAGCGCGGCGATGGAAATGCTCTTAGCATTCTCGGGCCAATAACGGGGGAAATGGAAAGAAAGTGCGAGGAGTGGAAGGCGCGTTTCCACCAAGTGACTGGGCCGAACGCGAAATCTGCGGAAGAGATAGGAAACCATCTTGCCCGCGAGCGCGCTAGAAGCGAAGCCGAGACGCACGTGGAAGATTTCATGGGCAAGTCCATCCGAGCGTTTGAGTTCGGCGGAGAGAGGGTGGTTGTTGGCGCTTACAAGGAAATGTTATTGGCGCTCGCACGCCAGCTAGTACGCAAACACCCAGAAAGACTACCTGCGGCCAAGGACCATGTTCGCGGACGAAAACCGTATTTCTCTGATAGCAAAAACGGCCTGAGACATCCTCGCGAAGTAAAGCAAGGTCTGTATATCGAAACGAATTTTCCTGCGAACCAAGCTGTCAAGGTGTGTCGAGACCTAGTCGAAGGTTTCGGCTACCCGGCAAACAGCCTTCGTATAGACGTGGTGCCTTTCAGGACTCGCGCGGTTAAACGCACCGCACGATCGCAGCGCCGGGACGGCACTTCGGAGAACATGGATGACATAGTCTAGCTATCGATTCTGCGCAGAATGGAAGAAACGGACAGCGGTGCCGAGTGCCGGAAAGAAGAGCGACAATAGAAACGATGAACAATATATATGACAAGTTGCGAGCGGCGATCAGAGAAATGGATATTTCAGCCGAGGTTCGAGCAAGGGATGAACTCGTCCAAGCCCATGTCATCGGCTTTAATGAAGCGATGCAGATACCATCGGCGCTGGCGGCCCTCCGCGCATTTTTTCAAAAGTTAGACGATAACGGAAGGTAGGTGAAGCTCCACTCAGTCCGTCGTTACGGCCAGTGCCAGGCGGACCTGCGCGCTCATCCCGGCGGCGCGGTCGGGGTCGCTAGGAGGCTGCGAGCGGCCGCCGCCGTCGGTCGCGCGCACCCGGACGTGATATCGACCTCGCTCAGTTGGAGCAAAGTGGTACTTCCATACGGTCCAGATATAGGGCGAACGATTTCTGCTCAGCCCGGCGGCATTCCAGGTACTGCCGTCGTCGGTCGAGACGTCAACCCGCCGAATGCCTGACGGTCCCGCCAGCGCCCATCCCACCATCTCCACCGGCGCCTTGACCTTGGCCTCGGGCGCTATCAGGTCGAGCAGGCTATAGTTGGCCCGCGGATAGAAAAATCCCGAATTGACCTTGCGCCACGCGCTATTGGTCCATCCGCGCGCTTCCCAATAGCCGACGAATTCCTTGTCGACGAATTCTATTTCGGTTAGCCACTTCGGCTGCTTCATTCCGTACTTGCCTGGAATGAATATACGCAGTGGATAGCCATGCTCGGGCGGCAACGGCACGCCGTTCATCAAATACGGCAGAAAGTTGTCCTTGCGCATCAGTTCTTCGATCGGGATGCCGGTCGTGTAGCCGTCGGCGGCGCGGAGCCAGGCGTAAACCGCCTTACCCGAGGGCCGTGCGCGCTCGAGCAGAGGATTCAGCTTCGGACCGGCCCACAACGTGTTGCCGATCGTCGTGCCGTTGGGCGGATTGCCGATACATTCCAGGGTCAGCGTTTCATTGACGGGCGGCAGCGCCTTGACCGCCGCCAGATCGAGTTCGAGCGGGCTTTTGACCAGGCCGTGAATCTTGAGCCGCCACTGCGCGGCGTCCACGCGCGGCGTCGCGCCGTAAGTGGTGACGTAGAAATCCGCGTTGGGGGTGAAACCGCCCCATCCGCCGGCCGGAGCCTCGGAAGCGTCAGCGGCCGCCATCACTCGGGCCGCGGCCGGCGCGCCCGCGAGCGCGATTGCGGCGCCGGCGATTCGGATGAATTTTCTGCGGTTCACAATGCGCGTGACCTCACGCACTCACAGCCGATCATCGTCGTCGGAATCGTTGGTGTCTACATCCGAAGCGGACACGCTGGCGGCAGCAGGGTTATCGTCAGGCGATGACGATTCGGCCGGTGCTGGAAGCGGCTCCGCGCCGGCCCGCGAGGGCGAGGCCAGACGGCGCGACACGATGATGAAGCCCGAGTGCGCGACCATCCGATGCACCGGGCGCACGCTCAGCCCCTTGACGTGCCAGTTGCGCAGCAGGGTCTCGAACGATTCGACTTCGCCGAAGCCGCCGTCGTGCTCGAGCGCCGCGACCGTGTCGCCCAGTTGGATCGCGGTCGGCACGTAGCAGACCAGCACGCCGCCTGCGCGCAGCGCACGCGCCGCAACGCCCAGTGCGCGGCCCGGCTCGGCGAGATCGAGGAAGAGGCGATCGACGCCGGTCTCCGCGAAGCCGGCGTAGAGGTCGCCGACCTTGAGCGTCCAGTTTGGCGCCTCGCCGAAAAACGCGGCGACGTTGCGCCGCGCGGCCGCGGCGAAGTCCTCGCGCAGTTCGTACGAGATGACGCGGCCGGCCGGTCCGACCGCGCGCAGGAGCGCGATGGTCAGCGCGCCCGCGCCGACGCCGCCTTCGATAACCGTTGCGCCGGGGAAGACGTCGCCCCAAATCAGCAGCGGCCCGGTATCCTTGGGATAGATCACCTGCGCCTGGCGCGGCAGATGCGGGATCAGGTCGGCGTAAGTAGGCCGCAGGACCAGAAACGTCTCGCCAGTGCTGAGCTTGACGCGCGAGCCCTCCTCGGTCCCGATCAGCTCGTCGGCGGAAATCTCGCCGCGGATGAGGATGCGCGTGCCGGGGCGCAGCATCTTCAGATAGCGGCGGCCCTTGCGATCGATGAACAGGACGGCGTCGTTGGGTTTGAGTTTTGCTTCCAAGCGCTTAACGCTTAGACGCTCGGCGCGGCGCGCGCAACCGGCGTCCGGTGGAGAGTGCGAGCGCCGGCACGGCTGCGGAACAGATTGACCGAATAGTTTTGGGGCGTTTGCGTTATGGTATACTGTGTCGGTTGAAACGTGGTGGAGGCGTCATGGGCGAGCCAGCGGTCGGGACAGTTTCCGCGTCCATCGCGAGGGCGCCCGAGCGCTTAGCCGCCACGCAGGCCCGTTCCTGAATCACAATCACAACTAAAAACCCAAAGAGAGAGAGCGTCATCGGTCATGGCTGAGAAAAAAGCGAAGACTGCGGAAAAGAGCCGCGATGTGAGCTACAAGCACCTCTGCCCGAGTTGCGGTGCGGAGAGCAAGGTCACGATGTTCGCCGGTTACGGCCGGCGTGGCTTCTTCCTGGTCTGCGAGAAGAACTGCGGCTACGTCGCACGCACGCGCTGACGGGAGGAGGATAGAAGCGATGGCCAGGACTCGCAAGAGTAAGACCGCCAAGCGCGACCTGTATCCCAGTTTCGCCGACGCGGTCGACGAGACGGATGAAGATGCCGACCTTCCCAAGGACGAAGCCGGCCGCCGCAAGATCAAACGCCAGTACCAGGAACTGCTGGGCATCCGGATCGAGAAGCTCAAGGGCCGCATCCTCAACCGCGAGCGCATCAACAAGACCATCGACGGCATCTATTTCATCTGCGCCAAATGTCTCAAGGTCTGCCACTCGCTCGACGACGGCCTGACCGAAGACCCCAACAACCAGAACAACCAGTGCGGCAAGTGCGGCAAGGCCCGCACCGCCGCCGCCTGACCGCCGCGAGCCGCGACCGGTGCGGGCCGCGCTCCGCAGGGCGGGGCGGACGGGGGTGTCCAAGCGCGATGGCATGGCGGGCGCGGCTGTGCTTTTATTAATCGGATCAAACCGCTAATTGTCATGACGATGCCTAAGTGCGCGGCGGCAGCTGAGCTCCCTCGAGCTCCCGCTGATGGCAGCCGGCGCGGGCAATCGCGGCGCCGGGCACGCGCGATAGCAGACGGCGGAGGAGCCATACAGGACCGATGTCCTTTCAGATAATTCCCCCCGACATTGATCTCGACTTCGTCGGCAAGCGCTATTTCTTCGTCGCGCTCTCGAGCCTCATCAATCTCGCCGCGATAATCCTGCTGATAACGGTCGGGCTCAACTACGGCGTCGACTTCGTCGGCGGCAGCGTGGTGCAACTGCAGTTCAAGAGCGCCACCGACGGCGGGCACATCCGCAGCGCGCTCGAGCCGATGGGCCTGGGCGAAGTGACGGTGCAGGACTTCGGCTCCGCCGACCGCCATCAGTACCTGGTCCGCTTCGAGAAGGTGAAGAACGTCGGCAGCCTGGGCAAGAAACTCGAAGCGCAGCTCGATAAAGTCTACGGGCCGGACGCCGCGCAGGTGCTGCGGGTCGAGACGGTGGGCGCCAAAGTCGGCCGCGACCTGCGCCGCAACGGCTTCATGGCGGTGATTTTCGCGACCGTCTTCATGGGTATCTTCATCGCCTGGCAGTTCCGCGGCGTGAGCTGGAGCTTTGGCGCGGGCGCGGTGATCGCGCTGACGCATGACGTGCTGGTGGTGGTCGGCGCGCTGGTCATCTCGCGCCTGGAGTTCGATCTCACGACGCTGGCCGCGCTGCTGACGGTCATCGGCTACTCGGTGCACGACACCATCATCGTGTCGGACCGGATACGCGAGGACGCGGCCAAGCGCCGGCGCGACCCGATCGCGGCGATCATGAACCGCGCGATCAACGAGACCCTCTCGCGCACCATCCTGACCTCCGGCACAGCGATCGCGGTGCTGATCGCGCTGCTCACGCTGGGCGGCCCGATCCTGCGTCCGTCGGCCTTCACCCTGCTGGTCGGCTTCATCACCGGGACCTACTCGTCGATCTACATTGCGGGCCCGGTGGTGCTGTTCTGGGAGGGCAAGGGTGGCGGCAGGGGTCGCAGCGCGGTCACGCGCGCGGCCTAGCGTCCCGAGTCACCGACCCGGCGTGTCGCGCGCCCGCCCGCGGCCCCGTGACTCGGCACTTCCGTGATGCAGCACAGTTCGTGAACCAGCTTGAGATAAACACTGGGCGAGGGCTCTACCGGTTGAGCCTCGCCGCGCCGCCGGCGATCACGACTGACGACATAACACTCACGCTCAGTTTCGCGCGCGCCGACGGCCTGGAGCGAGTCGGCTTTCTGTGCACGATCGCGCGCGCGATTGTCGCGGCGCCGGGCGAGCCCGACGGCGACGTGATGCTCTCGGCGATGCTTTCCGGCTGGCCCCGTGGTTCGAGCGCGAGTTCGAGCAGACGCGCGAAGCGGCGCTCAAGTCGCTACGCAGCGAGCGCAAGCCGCTGACGGTGCGTTTCGACCGCGAGCATCCGGGCCCATTCGGCGGCTGAGATTCTCGATCTCGTCGTCCTGACGCGGTACAGGGAATCGAATCGCTTCGCGCCGATCCTTCGACTCCGGCAGCCTCCGCGCAGGATGACGAGGTGGGAAAGCCCGCGCGGAGAATGACCAAATGGGTTGTACGGCGCGATGCCGTGACTGCCAGACACTACTGGATTTTCGAACCGCTACTGAATTTTCAAACCCGCTCTCAAAGCTTCGCGTTGCTCCTCCATCTTCGCGGGCACGCTCTCGCCAATCTTTTTGAAGAACTCATCCTGCGAATCGAGTTCGGCCGCCCAATCCTGCGGCTTCACGGCCATCGCCTCTTTCAAGGAATCGCCGGCAATCTCGAGGCCCGTGAGATCGAGCGAGCCCTCGGCGGGCTTCAGGCCCACCGCCGAGCGCTCGGCCGCGGCATGGCCGTGCACCCGCTCCACGATCCATTTGAGCACGCGGATATTCTCGCCGTAGCCGGGCCACAGAAACCGGCCCTCGCTATCCTTGCGGAACCAGTTGACCATGAAAACTTTGGGCGGATTTTTCAGCCTGTCCTGCATTCCCAGCCAATGGGCAAAATAGTTGCCCATGTTGTAGCCGCAGAACGGCAGCATCGCCATCGGATCGCGGCGCACGACGCCGACCTTGCCGGTGGCGGCGGCGGTGGTCTCGGAGCCCATGGTCGCGCCCAGGTAAACGCCGTGGCTCCAATCGAAGGATTCAAGCACCAGCGGAACCGTCGTGGCGCGGCGGCCGCCGAAAATTATCGCGGAGATTGGCACTCCCTGCGGGGAATCCGCGCTGCGGGGAAAGCGCGGGATTGTTGCGCATCGGGGTGGTGAAACGGCTGTTGGGATGCGCCGCCGGCTTGCCCGAATCCTTGCGCCACGGCCGCCCTTGCCAATCGATGAGTCCCTCGGGAGGATCGATACCCATGCCCTCCCACCAGACGTCCCGTCAGGGGTCATCGCGACGTTGGTGAAGATGGTGTCGCGCTCGACCATCTTCATCGCGTTCGGGTTCGAGTGCGCGCTGGTTCCCGGCGCGACGCCGAAATATCCGGCCTCCGGATTGACCGCCCAGAGGCGGCCATCCGGCCCGATTCGCATCCACGCGATGTCGTCGCCCACGGTGGTTACGCGCCAGCCGCGAAAGGCCGGCGGCGGCGTGAGCATCGCAAGATTGGTTTTGCCGCACGCGCTTGGAAACGCCGCCGCGACGTAGGCGGTTTCGCCCTCGGGACTTTCCAGGCCCAGGATCAGCATGTGCTCCGCCAGCCAGCCTTCCTGGTTTGCCGAGCCAACTCGCGATGCGCAACGCGAAACACTTCTTGCTCAGCAGCGCATTGCCGCCGTAACCGCTACCGGCCGACCAGACCGCGTTGTCCTGCGGGGAAATGGCAGATGAGGCGGCGTTGCCGGTCGCAATCCAGGGTGGAATGGAGTCCGCGATTGAAGTCACCTGACGATCCCAGCATGGCAAGGGCCGCCGCGCCCATCCGGGTCATCAGACCCATGTTGAGCGCGACATAGATGCTGTCCGTCAGCTCGACGCCGACTTTTGAGAACGGCGAATCAAGCGGACCCATGATATACGGAACGACGTACATCGTGCGGCCGCGCATCGAACCGTCGAACCATCCGCGCATCCGCTGGTAAGTTTCGTCGGGCGCCATCCAGTTGTTGGTCGGCCCCGCATCATCCTTGTTCGGCGTGCAGATGAAAGTAAGGTCCTCAGAGCGCGCGACGTCGTTGGGATTGGACCGATGCAGATAGCAGCCGGGCCGCTTGCTCGGGTTGAGCGGAATCAGAACGCCCGCCGCGACCGCTTGCTGGTACAGGCGCTGGCGTTCCTCTTCGCTGCCATCGCACCATTCGACTCGATCCGGCTTGGTCAGTCGGACCACCTCGGCCACCCATTCCGACAGAAAGCGGTTTGCGGTAGCGTTCTTTTTGGCGGCTAAGTTTGTCATCGGGGTGACTTCAGATTTAACGGGTTCCCGGTTTGGTTTACTCGCGTGGTCAACATTTGCGCAAGATTAAACGTCTAAATACGGTTCGATTGCAATATTACAATAACTGATAGAGGAATTTTGAAAAAGGACCGGGCGATGGCAGTTGAAACGAGGCCCGCGCGCGAGAGCGACGTAGCGGAAATCGCGCGGCTGGTGGCGGCGATCGCGGCTTACCACGAGTCCGTCGATGAACGGGCGCGGTTCGACTGGGAGGAGATTCGCCAGGCGCCGGCCTGGCTCCAACGGTGCTCGCCCGCGACCATCATGCACTGTGGGTCGCCGACGCGGGCGAGGGCCATCTGGTCGGCTATCTGTGGGTGCGCCTGATGCGCGACCGTCAGGGCTACCTGCCGCGGCTGCGCGGCTACGTCAACCATGCCTACCTGGAGGAGAACTGGCGCGGCAGAGGACTGATGAAGCCGATGCTGGAAGCGGCCTACGAATGGTTTTTGTCCAAGGGTGTGACGGTGGTGACGCTGCTGGTGTTGCATCGCAACTGGCTCGGATCGTCGGCGTGGTACAAGCTCGGCTACGAGGACTGGACCCACGAGCGGCGCCTGGAGCTCAAGCCGCGAGCGAAGTAGAAATCAGGTATTCGCGCCGTCTGCGACGATCGCCTCCAGCCGCTTCATCGCAACCGTAAGCCGGCGTCCGTCGCGCGAGAGCGCCTTGCGCCGCCGGAGGTCGTTCATGACCTCGCTTACCTTGGGCCGCGAGGCGCCGACCAGATCGGCGAGCTGTTTGTGTGTCGGTACGAATCCGAGGACCACGCCACGATGGTTTTGCACGCCGAACTCGACCGCCAGTTCGATCAACGCCACCGCCACGCGTTGCAGCAGGGCGAATCCGATGAAACTGGGGTAGCGGGCGAGGATGCGGCCAATACGGTTTTCGGCTGGCTCGGAGACGCGCGCGTAGGCGCCGTAGTCGACGCCCAAGGTGATCGCTACGTAACGTTCGATAGGCAGTCGCGCGACCCTGCAATCGCTGAGCGCCACCCACTCGAAGTTATGGCCGACCTCCGGGGGCATCTGGGGCAGCCGGAAGATCACCCCGGGCATCATCATCGCCACCACGCGCGGACCGCCGCCGTTGAGATGGCTTAGCTGCGCGGCGCCCGAGAGCAGGACGTGCACTTCAGCCGAGGGCTTGCCGAGTTCCTGAAAGATGACGCCGTTGCGTTTGACGCTCCTGCCCGACATCGAATCGTTCAGTTCTTTCAGTTGCGCGGCGGAAAGCCAGGAAAGGCCCTTCAGCCGTCCCAGCAACTCGAGGTCCGAAAGCGTGTCAGGACGCGCAGCGCGCATGGCTCAGCCTCCAGCCAAGACACGAGCCCAAGCGGGCGCTGTAAGGGTAGGTGCAATCCCAGACGAAGTAGCGAGCTGGAGGCGTTCTCTCAACGACCTTTCGCATGTTCTCAACTGTGATCATCGCTCGCTGACGCGATAACTAATCGCAAGACGGCAAAAATCTAGCAGAGCACGGGAACCAAATCTCTAAGACGATTGAAAAAAGCGCCCGACGCCAGTATCCCGGGTTACTCACATGTTTCTTTTATCGGGCGATTCGTAAAGCGAGCGGCATGTTTCGGTTTGTGAAGCTCTTCGCGCGATCCCGGAACTGGCGGATTGCGTGCTCGCGAGTCGAATTCAGTGCTGGCGATAAACGGTAACCTGCGTTACATTGTGAGAGTCACCCCGCGTATGAAACGAGCAAGCTCAAGCAAACCCGCGCGCAAGGCGGTCAGCACCGAACTCGCCGAGCATCGCAGCGTCGGCGATGCTAGGAAGTTGCGGCACGATCTGGCCGCCGTGAGAGGCCTCGCCGGACTTTCGTCCGAGCAGCTCAGTGTGCTGGGCGGCCAGCTTAGAATTCGCCGGTTTCGTAAGCGCGCGATCATCTACAGCGGCACAGCAAGCGGGCGATACCATCCACATCATGCTCTCGGGCATCGCCCGGCTCACCTCCATCAACCGCAAGAACGAACGCGTCCTGCTCGAGGTGCTCGGCCCTGGCGACGTGGTGTGCATTCCCACGCTGTTGCCCGACCTGCGTCACAGTCTGGAATGCGAAGCGTTCACCGAGTGCCAGATCGGCGTGCTCAGCGCTCAGGCTCTGGTCGAAACCGCCGGGCTTGAGTACAACCGATTCCTCCTCGCGCTGAAGCTCACGATGGGCCGCTGGTGGGCGTTGCTGGTGCGTCAATCCCGTTTCGTGGATCAGACGCTCGAGGAACGAATCGCGGTCGCGCTGCTCGACCTTGCCGACAAGTTTGGCCTGCCCGACGCGCGCGGCACGATCATCAACATGCGCTTCGGCCATCGCAACATCGCGGAGCTGGTCAGCGGGTCGCGCCCCAAGGTCAGCGTGTGTCTGAGGCGGTTCGCGATCGAGGGGACGCTGATCCAGGAGCGGCGGCGGATCATCGTCGTGCCCGAGAAGCTGGTCGAGATCCTCAGCCGTAGTTTCGAGGACTGAGTCGCGACGGCGCCTTCTCCCTGACCTCTCGGTAAGCCAGTCCGTCCTGACTTCGGCGAACGCTTATAACGCTCCGTCTCGGACTGGTGTCGGGCTTATAGTCCGTTTGACACTTAAATGGGTTAGGCCGTATACTCGACCTTGTAGGTCCACTAATTTGACAACCGCGTATTGCGGTGCTATTTCCGAGACGGGCGTGCGTGCTCGAGAGGGTTCGGAATCGATGGTCAAGCTGCCGATATACATGGACAATCACGCGACGACGCCGGTCGATCCGCGGGTGCTCGAGGCGATGCTGCCGTACTTCACCCAGAAGTTCGGCAACGCCGCCAGCCGCAACCATAGCTTCGGTTGGGAGGCTGAGGAAGCGGTCGACAAGGCGCGCAACCAGATCGCCGCGCTCATCAACGCCAAGTCCAAGGAGATCATTTTCACCAGCGGCGCGACCGAGTCCGACAACGAGGCGATCAAGGGGGTTGTCGAGTTCTACAAGGACAAGGGCAACCACATCATCACCTGCGTCACCGAGCACAAGGCGGTGCTCGACAGTTGCCGGGCGCTGGAGCGCGCGGGCAAAGCGACCGTGACCTACCTTACGGTGGACAAGTACGGGATGGTCGACCCCGACGCGGTGCGCAAGGCGATCACCGACAAGACCGTGCTGATCTCGATCATGTACGCCAACAACGAGGTCGGGACGATCCATCCGATTCGCGAGATCGGGCGCATCGCCAAGGAACGCGGCATCATCTTCCACTGCGACGCGGTGCAGGCGGTGGGCAAGATTCCGGTCGACGTCGAGCGCGACGGAATCGACCTGCTCGCGATGTCGGGACACAAGCTTTACGGGCCCAAGGGCGTGGGCGCGCTGTACGTGCGGGCCAAGGGGCCGCGCGTGCGCCTGACGCCGATTATCGACGGCGGCGGCCACGAGCGCGGGATGCGCTCGGGCACGCTCAACGTGCCGGGTATCGTGGGCTTCGGCGCGGCGTGCGAGATTGCGGGCCAGGAGATGCAGAGCGAGGGCGCGCGGATGCGCTCGCTGCGCGACAAGTTGCAGGCGGGGCTGTTCGAGCGCCTCGACGAGGTCTACCTCAACGGCCATCCGACCGAGCGCCTGCCCGGCAATCTCAACGTCAGCTTCGCCTACGTCGAGGGCGAGTCGCTGCTGATGGGAGTCAACGACGTGGCGGTGAGTTCGGGCTCGGCCTGCACCTCGGCCACGCTGGAGCCGTCGTACGTGATTCGCGCGCTCGGCACCAACGAGGAATTGGCGCACAGCTCGATCCGTTTCGGAGTGGGCCGCTTCAATACCGAGGAAGAGGTCGACTTCGTGACCGAGCGGGTCTCGCGCGAGGTCAAGCGGCTGCGCGAGATGTCGCCGCTGTACGAGATGGCGCGCGAGGGAATCGATCTTAAATCCGTCAACTGGCGGGCGTAACCAGAGGCTAAGCGACCGGAGGGGTCATGGCTTATTCAGATAAGGTTCTCGAGCACTACAACAATCCGCGCAACGTCGGCAGCTTCGCCAAGGACGATCCCGGCGTCGGCACCGGCGTGGTCGGTGCGCCCGAATGCGGCGACGTGATGAAGCTTCAGCTCCGGATAAGCGACGACGGCGTGATCGAGGACGCGCGCTTCAAGACCTTCGGCTGCGGCAGCGCGATCGCTTCGTCCAGCTACGTCACGGAACTGGTCAAGGGCAAGCATATCGACGAGGCGATGGCGATCAAGAACACGGTGATCGTGAAGGAACTGAATCTTCCGCCGGTGAAAATTCACTGCTCGGTGCTGGCCGAAGATGCTATAAAGGCGGCGATCACCGACTGGCGCAGCCGCAAGGGCGCGACCGCGGCTGGCGAGGCCAACGGAAACGGCAAACCAGAGAGCAAGGCCGGTCACGGGGAGTCCGCTCAGAACGGATCCTCGCGGGGCTGAGCGCGGCAAGACTGAGCGGCAATGCTGGGCGGAACGATCGGCAGATAAGGCGCGGCAGGTAGGTCGGTAAAACAATAATGATCTCGCTGTCTGAAAATGCGGTCTCCAAGATCAAGCAGCTCTCATCCGAGAAGCCCGGCAAGGGCCTGCGGGTGAAGGTGGTCGGCGGGGGATGCTCGGGCTTGCAGTACCGGATGGAGCTCGACGACGCCAAGGAGCGCGACAAGATTTTCGAGCGCGACGGCGCACAGCTCATCGTCGATAAGAAAAGTTTCCTCTACCTCAACGGCTCGGAACTCGACTACTCCGAGGAATTGATGGCCTCGGGCTTCAAGGTAGTCAACCCCAACGCCAAGCGGACGTGTGGATGTGGAGAGTCGTTCGTCGTATGACGACGCGGGAATCAAGGCTTAGCGATGGTGCAATGCCCCTCATGCGCGCGGCAAAGCGAGCCGCGTTTGACCTGCCCCGAGTGCGGGGCGCCGCTCGGCGTTGAGCTCGACTGTTTCGCCGCGCTCGACCTGCCGCGCAAGCTCGCCTTCGATCCGCGTGAACTCGAACGCATCTATCATGAAGCCGGACGGCGCATTCATCCTGACCGCTTTGCGGCGGCGACGCCCGCGGTGAGGCAGGCGAGCCTCAAAAGCACGGCGCTCCTGACCCGCAGCTATCGCACCTTGCGCGACCCGATAAGCCGGGGGCGTTACTGGCTGGAGCTGATGGACGAGAAGCTCGCCGAGAACAACAAGCGGGTGCCGTCCGAGCTGGCGGAACTGGTATTCGAGGTACAGGAGCAGCTCGGGGAGCTGAGGGAAACGCACAACGGGAGTGCCATCGCGCTCGGCGCCGCGATCAAAGAGCCGGCGCGCAGAACTTGAAGGATTGGTGGCCACGACGCAGGAGGAGCTGGAGCGCAATTTCGCGCGCTGGGACGGTGGAGCGGGGGAGCGTCAGGAACTGGTCAACGAATTGAAGTCCGCACTTTCCAAAATCGCCTACCTGCGGACGCTCACCCGCGACGTCGACCGCGCGCTCGAGAACGCGACGGACGCGATAAAGACCAATTGAGGAAATAAGCTCAAACCGCGTCCCGGACCGCGCTTGCGGCCGCCGGCGCAGCATTACCCATGTCTCGTATATTCGGCATCGATCTCGGAACCACCAACAGCCTGATCGCGGTTATGGAAGGCGAGCGTCCGCAAATCGTCGCCGACCCCGAGACCGGCGATCCGTTGCTGCCGTCGGTGGTTGCGATAGCGCCGCAGGGCGAGGTCTTCGTGGGCGAGCGAGCGATCGCGATGGAGCCGCATCTCACGGTTGAACGCGACGGCCGCATCCACGCCGCCGGTTTCGAGGGCGGTGAGGCGGGCGCCGTGGTGCGCTCGGTCAAGCGTTACATGGGGCTTGGCGGCGACGAGGTTGCCGCCGAGCGACCGCCATCGCTACAGCTTCGCCGACTTCACGGGGCCGGTGGTGCGTTTCGCGATCGGCAAGCGCACTTTCACGCCGTCGCAGATTTCCGCCGAGATTTTGCGCGCGCTGAAAGCCCGCGCCGAAGCCGCGCTCGGCGAGCAGGTCGAGCGCGTGGTGGTCACGGTCCCGGCCTACTTCAACGACGGGCAGCGCCAGGCCACCAAGGACGCCGGGAGACTCGCTGGGCTCGACGTGGTGCGCCTGGTTAACGAGCCAACCGCAGCCTCGCTCGCCTACGGGCTGCATCAGATGGCCGAGGGGCGGGTCGCAGTTTATGATCTTGGCGGTGGCACGTTCGATATCTCGATCCTCAACATCAAGGGCGGGATTTTCGAAGTACTGGCGACCAACGGCGATACCCATCTGGGTGGCGACGATTTCGACCGCTTGCTGGTCGACCTGTTGCTCGCGGACCTTGAGCCACGAGCGGCGGCTCGATCGCCACGTCTGGAACAGCGCGCGGCTCGCCGCCGAGGCGGCCAAGAAGCGACTGAGCGATCACGACGAAGCCGAAATGTGGCTTGCGTTGCCGGATCGCGAGGTGCGCAAAACTATCAGCCGCGCCGAGTTCGAGCGGATGGCCGGTGCGCTGGTCGGCCGCTCGCTGGAGCGATGCCGCTTGGCCCTCGCCGACGCAAAGCTCAAGGCCGCCGAGGTCGACGCAGTGGTGCTGGTGGGCGGGTCGACGCGGATACCGCTGGTACGCCGTCGGGTGGCGGAACTGTTTGGACGCGAGCCGCTTTGCGCGCTCGATCCTGACCATGTGGTGGCGCTGGGCGCCGCAGTGCAGGCGGGCGTCCTGATTGGCTCGCAGGGCGACATGCTGCTGCTCGACGTTGTGCCCCTGTCACTGGGAATCGAAACGATGGGCGGCGTGATGGAGCGCCTCATCCATCGCAACACCACTATCCCGACCAGCGTGGCGGAGGGTTTCACGACCGCGGTCGACAACCAGACGCACGTCGATATCCACGTGGTCCAGGGCGAGCGCGAGCTGGCAGCGGATTGCCGTTCGCTGGCGCGCTTCAAGCTGGGGCCGATCGAATCGCAGCCGGCGGGCCTGCCACGAATCGAGGTCACCTTCCTCATCGATGCCAACGGGATCCTCAACGTCACGGCGCGTGACCAGCGCACCGGGCGGGAGCATTCGGTTGATATCAAGCCGAGCTACGGGCTGACCGACGAAGAAATTGAACGGATGCTTGAGGAATCGATAGATCTCGGCGAGCAGGATCTCGAGCAGCGGATGCTGATTGTGGCGCGCAACGATGCTGCCCAACTGCTAGGCGCATTGACCAAGCAGCTTGAGGAGTACGGGTCTCTGATTCAGGCGAATGAGCGGGCGGAAGTGGAAGAATGCGCGTCTAAGCTGGAAGGTGCTCGAAATGGCATAGATCGTGCTTATATTTCAGCTTTGGTCGAGGAGCTAAATCAGCTCACGACGCCATTTGCCGAGAGAATCATGGATTATGCGATAGGCCAAGCGCTCGAAAAGAAGTCAATTGAAGAGCTGTCGTAGGCATCGGGTGCCGCAATTGACAGGCACTTGCAGCATTTTTCAGCCGGTTATGAACCGGCCTTTAGTGAGGAGACTGGGTAAATGGGTTTGAAATGGGACCAGGCGCAGGAGATAGCCGAGGTGTTAACGGAAAATCATCCTGGCATTAACCCACTTCAGGTGCGATTTACCGATTTGCGACAGTGGGTGGCCGATTTGGACGAGTTTGACGATGATTTGGCCGGTTCCAGCGAATCCAAGCTGGAGGCGATCCAGATGGCCTGGAATGAGATTTATGAAGAAAACGAAGAAAACAACGAAGACGAATAGCTGCCGCAACGTCAGAGTGCTGAAACGATGGGGATTCTGAAGCGATTCTGAAGCGATCAGGATCTCCTGAAACGAAAGAGATGAATAGGACGTCCTATGATGGCGTCCATCAAAGGAGGTCGGTGGGGTGGGAGCACAAGATCTGGTGAGGCAGGAGCAAGGAGCGAAGATGCAAGAAAAGGAAACATTGGACGAAAAACTGCCGGGGTTGTTTGAACCTGACACGCTTTTGCCGATCCAATACTTTGAGGCGATGCGCCGCAAGCATCTGCTTGAGGGCGAAAAGCGCCTGGTTCTGAGCGTTCTCGAGGATGCGGTCGAATGCTTTATGAAGTGCATCGACTCGTCCACCAACAAGGGCCAACGCCTGTTCCGCGACGCGGAAGAGTGGATCACCCTCGAAGACAAGAAGTGGGTGTTTTCCTTCGACAATGTCTGCGAGATGCTGGATGTAAATCCCGAGTACCTGCGCCGCGGATTGCGCGACTGGAAGATACGCAAGCTGGAGGCTATCGAGCGGGCGCATATTGCGCGGACCGAGCAGGAGGCGTTGGCGGCTGCACAACCGGTCGCCGAGGAGCCTGCCGTTCCTATAGTCACGGAAGAGGTCGCCACGCCGATGGTCGCGAAGCCCATGGCCGCGAAGCCCATAGCCGCGAAGCCCATAGCCGCGAAACCGATGATCGCCAAGTCGGCTGTCGTCAAGCCGGGCATCGGTGCGAACCACGCACTGCATCGCAAGGGCGCCCCATCGGATCGGCGGGCCAAGCTGCGCAAGGCGCGAGCCTGAGGCGGGCGCGAGTATTCCATTTAGGTGCGCGACATATCCTGGCGGGCAGTTTGTTTGCTCGCGAACCTGACGTTCGGAATCTGACGTTCGGATTAAGAGAGCCAATTCGAGCGGGCTCCCGTGCCCGTTCTTTGGCGCTCTCGCTTTCCGAGAGTGGCGACTAATGCAGCGAAGAAGATCTATCGCTTCGCGTAGATCCTTCGCTGACGCTCAGGATGACAGAAAGATAGCCTTTTTGCTGTCATCCTGAACGAATGTTGCCGTAGTGAAGGATCTACGGGCAATGTCCGTTCCGCTGTTGGAATTGAGTAGCGGCAACATAGTCAGTTAAGCGGCATCCCGTGCGGTGTCAAGTTTTCCTTCCGAGCGGTCGAGTTGGGCGTCGTGAGCGCGCAACGCGGCGACCAGGGTCGGCAGCGCACGATAGCCGGCGAGCTTGCGGAAGCCGCGCTCGGCCTCGATCACGCCAGCCGCGGTCCAGCGCAGCACCATGGTGCCGCTCTGCCAGCGTTTGACCCGGCGGCCGATTTCGCGCACGCGGCTGAACAGGTTTTCGATCAAGTTGGTCGAGGACAGAATGCGCTCGAGATTCTCGGGCAGCTCCAGGCGCATCACGGTCAGAGTTTCTTCGAGTCCCTCGCGCAGCGAGGCGGCGGCGCCGGGATGCTGATGTTCGAGTTGGCGCGCCAGGGTTTCGAGCAGGCGCCGCGCACGCTTGGCGTCACGCGCCACATAAGCCTGAACCATCGCGCTGCGGACCCCGGCGCGCAGCCGCTCGGGAAGGGCCTCGGTGACATTGCGCTTCTTGTGCTCGCGGCAGCGCTGAATCAATGCGCGGCGGCCGAACACCTCGGCCACCGCCTTGTGCAGCGCCTTGGCCCCGTCGATTACCACCAGCAACGCGCGCCCGGTATCCAAGCCGCGCTCGGCCAGATCGGCGAGCAAGGCTTTAACCGCCGCCGCGTTCTCGGTCGCACCCTCGCGCAGCCCCAAGACGTGCTTGTAGCCGCGCTCATCGACCCCCACCGCTGCCAGCACCACGTGCTCACCGAAGTGCACCCCGTCGATCATCAGCGCCACCAGCTTAAGCCCGTGCAAGTCGCGGCCCAGCAGTTCCCCAAGCTTGCGCTCGGTGCCGTACACGAACCGTTCGCTGACCGCGCTCTTGCTGGTGCCCCGTGCTGCGACCGCGGCCGGCAGCGGCTCCAGCGAACGCGCGTAGCCCCGGGTCGATACCCCCAGCACCATCTGCTCCAACGCCCGCGTCTCCAGCGGATCGCGCGCGCTCCACTCCCGCCAGCTCGGCAATTTAAGCTCGCGACCCTCAACGCTGCGCACCCGCGGGCGGCTCACCGCCACTCGCCGTCCGCCCAGCACCAGCGAACTTGGCACGTGCCCCGCGCGCAGCGCCTGACGTTCGGCCTGATGCGCGTAGCGTGCGCCACACAGCACCGCGCGCTCGGCTTCCAGCACTTCATCCACGCATGCCAGTCCCGTGACCATCACCGTGTCGTACAGTGCTTCGCGCACCATTGCCGACAACCGCAGCCACAACTGCCCCTCGTCCGCGGCTTTCCTTCCGTCTGCCCTCTTGGCACTCTTGTTCATGGCGGCCTCCTCCTCTTACCCAACCCGATCTTCCGATCGGGCGAGGAACGCCGCCACTCAAATCTCAACAACCTTCAGGACATCGCCGGATCTACGCGAAGCGATTTTTGTATTTATCGACACCCTCTCTCCACGAGCGCGTTGCCTAGTCACGGATACCAGGGCAGGTCTTCTCTTCGAGGCTCTCCGCGTCTTGAGGCCGTCTCGTCGAGGGCTGCTCGCGCGTCCAGCGGCGCAAATTCTGAAGCTTTGATCGTATCGGCGCTGTTTGCTGCCGCTTTGGCGGTATCTCCCGTCGAAAATGGAAACCCGGATTCGCCCGATACGTAGTTGAGGCAGAGGTTCTTCCTATGAACATCTCCTCCGCCCGAAAATTTCTCCTGCGCCGGAGCATCCTTTGCGGCTTGGCCGGCCTGGTATTGACGGCGCTCCCGATGCTGATGGCGACCCCGACGTCGGTCGCGGCCGGTGAGCCTAACTATCCGCCGGACGACATCGCAGCCTATCAGTCGGCGCAGTACGGTCAGCCGTACGGTCAACCGTACGGTCAGCCGATGCCCCCGCCGCAGTACCAGTACCCCGGATCGTCCGGTTCTTATGCCCGGCACAATCAATTGGTGGCTCAACTGAACTATGCCGAGGCGCAGTACAACCAGGCGCGCCAGTCGGGCAACCGGCAAGCCGCGAAGTACTGGAGAAAGGACATCAAGCATCTGCAACGCGAGCTTTCCGGAGGAGGGCACGCGGAAGGCTCCGGCTTCGGAGCGTCGGCCTGCATGCCGTCTCAGCAACGGTCCTACGCCCCTCCGGCGTCGGCCTACGCGCCGCCGACGCAGGAATATGGACCGCCGTCGGGTCCCATGTACGCGCAGCCCTATCCGCCCACGACACCGCCCTACGGCTACCCAAGTGCTCCGTCGGCGCCTTATCCACCGGCAGGGTATCCATCGGCGGGCTATCCTAACGCAGCAGCCGTTTCTCCCTACGGCGCTCCTGGAGCGAGCGGCTCGACGAGCGGTTTGAGCTCGCTGCTAGGTCCCTTGTTTGGTGGAGGGTCGACGCCATCGGCGGTGGGCTATCCAAACGCGGTCGCTGGCTCTCCAAATGGCGCCCCGGCGACGACGGGCTCGATGGGAGCGATCATGAACTCGTTGATGGGCTCGATGCGCGGGTCGACTCCGTGACGATGAGCGCCTGACTGAGCACATCGCAAAAAGCGCGCGCCACCGCTCTCCGATGAGAGAGTGGGGCGCGCGTTTTTTTTATTTTCCGCACGAAGCGTGCAACTGGGCACAATCCCGCGCGCGAGAGGCCCGCGCGCGCGTCCTGGCGCGCTATAAGCGGAAATTTCCACACACTGCGAGTCGACGTACGGAAATTTGCGCTCTGACAATCGGTATGAAAAAATTTGGCGTTCGAGTCGGCTGGCTCTTTGCGCGGACGTTGGTATAAGGAGCGATCAGCTACAATGATGAACCCGCGCCTGAGTTTAATCGCTTTGCTGGCCGCGACTGCGTGGATGGCCGCGGCGGCAGTCCCGGCGGCTTCAGCGCCCGTCCCTCAACGTGCTCACCTTCCACAACGATAATTTTCGCAGCGGACACAACCTGTACGAAACCATCCTGAAGCCCTCCAACGTCAAGGCGAAGACCTTCGGTAAACTCTTTTCCTATCCGGTCGACGGCTATCTCTACGCCGAGCCGCTCTACGTCTCGCGGCCCGCGATACCTGGTCTGGCGACGCATAACGTGGTCTTCGTCGCGACCGAGCACGACAGTGTCTATGCCTTCGACGCCGACGGCCGCGCGACAACGCCGCTGTGGCAGAAGAGCTTCATCGATCCGGCCAACGGAATCACCACGGTTGACGCGTTGAACGATGTCCAGTGCGACAACCTGGTGCCCGAGATCGGCATTACCGGGACGCCGGTCATCAGTCTCAGCAACCAGGCGCTGTACGTGGTCTCCGAGGCCAAAGATCAGAACACCGACACCTATCTGATGGAATTGCATGCGCTCGATCTCGCGACCGGAGTCGAGAAGTTCGGCGGTCCGATCCCGATTGGCGCGACGGTTAAAGGCAACGGCGCCGGCAACGACGGTAACGGCCATGTGTCGTTCGTTCCCAGGCTCGCAAATCAGCGTCCCGCTTTGCTGCTCGCAAACGGCATGGTCTACATCGCTTTCGCCTCGAACTGCGACAGGGGGAATTATCACGGATGGCTGCTCGCCTACGACGCGCGCACGCTCGAGCAAACGGCGGTCTTCAACGCGACGCCCAACGGCAGCGAGGGTGGCATCTGGCAAAGTGGCAATGGCCCTTCGGCCAGCCAGTCCGGCAACGTTTTCGTCGGGATCGGCAACGGCACGTTCAATGGCACGACTGACTATGGCGAAAGCTTCGTGAAGCTCAATCCCAAGCTCCAGGCTCAGCTCAGCGCCGGGGACGACGACGCCGGCATCACCGGCGCCGTCCTGTTACCCACCCAGTCCTTCGGGCCGGCGGCCTTTGAGCTGATGGGCGGAATCAAGTCGGGTAAGGTCTATCTGCTTGATCGCGCATCGATGGGGCGGTTTTGCGCGGTGTGCAACGACTCGGGGGCGATCGGCAACTTCGACACCGGCTTCCAACTGTTCGACGCGCCGGCCTACGCCTCCGGGCTGGTCTATATTGACGAGGTCGACGCCCGGCTCAAGGCCTGGCGGATCATCAACGGACGCATATCGCCGGCAGCGGTGGCGCGCAGCGCAAACGTCTTCGGCTATCCGGGCACCAGCCCTGCGATCTCCAGCAATAGCGGCCTCTACGGAATCGTTTGGGCGCTCGACGTGAGCGATTTTGCGACCAGCGCGCCGGCGGTGTTGCATGCCTACTGGGCATCGAATCTGACGGAAACCTACAATAGCGCCATCGCGCCGGGGTCGCGCGACACCGCGGGGCCCGGGGTCAAGTTCACCGTTCCCACGGTCGCCAAGGGCAAGGTCTATGTCGGCACGCAGACCGAACTCGATGTCTACGGGCTGTTGCCGGCGCATCCCTAGCTGTTCGCCGCCCGGTGTGGCGGACGCCAGGCTTGGTCTCGTTCCTGCCGCTATGGCATAAGCATCGACATAGGCCTCTGGCCGGCCGCGCGCGAACGGGAGCTCCGCCGCGCGTTGTCGGTTTCGTGCCACCCTAGGGAGGCGCACGGCAACCGCGGAGGCCCCAAGGGGACGACTAGCATGAGCATCACATCGAAGACCGTCAGTGTGACCGCCGCCGACGGCGGCGTCTTCAACGCCTACCTGGCGCTGCCCGAGAGCGGCCGCGGGCCGGGCCTGGTGTTGCTCCAGGAGATTTTCGGGGTAAACCGCTACATACGCGACATCGCCGACCGCTACGCCGAAGAGGGTTACGTGACGATCGCTCCCGACCTTTATTGGCGGATTCAGCCGGGCGTCGAGCTGGGCTACTCGGAAGCTGAAATCAAGGCGGCGTTCGATTTTCGCGGCCGCTTCGATCCAGACCAGGCGATCAAGGACGTCAGCGATACGCTGCGGGCGCTGCGCGCGATGGCCGAGTGCAAGGGCAAGGTCGGCGCGCTCGGCTTTTGCCTGGGCGGAATGCTCGCGTACCTGACGGCCGCGCGATGCAACATCGACGTGGCGGTATCTTACTATGGCGTTGGGATCGAGACGCGGCTCAACGAGACGGGTGCGGTGCGCTGCCCGATGGTGCTGCATTTTGGAGAGTCGGACGAACGAGTGCCAGCCGCCGCGCGTGACGCGGTCACCGCAGCCTTCGAAGGGCGTGACGACGTCGAGATTTACCTGTATGCGGGAGCGGGACACGGCTTCAACAATCCGATGCGCCCGAGCTACGATCGCTTTGCCGCTTCGCTCGCGCACTCGCGAACGATTGGAGCTTTGCGCCAGGCTATCGGCCCGCGCTTCGACCTGAGCGCGCTCTGGGAACGGCACGCCGATCTCGAGTTCAAGTACTACGACGCCGCAGGCACGATGACCACGATGGTCGATCGGCCCTACGTCAATCACGTGCCGACGATGACCGGCGGCGTCGGGCAACAGGAGCTCTACCGCTTTTACAAAAATCATTTCGTTCCCAAGCTGCCCAAGGACCTGAAGATCATCCCGGTCTCGCGCACGGTCGGGCCCGACCGTCTGGTCGACGAAATTCTGTTCTGCTTCACCCACGACGTCGAGATCGATTTCCTTCTGCCTGGCATTCCGCCCACCGGCAAGTACGTCGAGATCCCGACCGTGGCGATAGTGCAATTTCGCGGCGGCAAACTCGCGCACGAGCATATCCACTGGGACCAGGCGACCGCGCTGGTCCAGCTCGGCCTGCTCGATCCGAAAACCCTGCCCGTGGCCGGCCGCGAGACCGCCGAGAAGCTCGTCGACGAGACGCTGCCGTCGAACACGCTGATGAAACGCTGGAAGGAGAGCGAGCCTAACGGCTGACGCGAGCGCTTTTCCAATCGGCGGTTTCAGGCATGAACAGCCATGGGATCACAAAGGCCGTTCCGGCCACGGAGGCCAAAAACAGGAATCCGGCTCGGTCGCTGAAGTGGTGAACGATCGCTCCCGCGATCGTCTGACTGAGCGCCGCGCCGATTCCCACGGCGGTCGCGATCGCCCCCAGCGTAAGATTGAACCGCCCGGTACCACGCGTCAGATCGGCGATCACGAGGACCGAAACGACGCCGAAAATGCCGGCGCCGATGCCGTCGAGCACCTGGATGCCGACTAGCAAGTAGATGCTGTTGGTCAGGGTATAGAGGACGCCGCGAATCGGGAGCGCGCCGAATCCGATCAGCAACAAAGGCTTTCTGCCCCACGTGCCGGCCGCGCGGCCGGCCCACGCCGCGAGCAGCGTGATCGTGAACTGCGTCGTCACGACACAGGCCGACATGAACATCATGGAACTGCGGCCCTTGCCCTTTGCGAGCATCTCGCCCAGCAGCGGAAGCATCGCCGCATTGGCGAAATGAAAAAGCACCGCACAGCACAGGAAGATGATCAGCGGACGGTCCCTCAGGAGATCCACGATGCTTGCCGGGGTTCCATCGTCCTCGCCATCCCTTGCTCCTCTGGCCAGCTCATCGTCGATCTCGTCCGGACGGATGAGCAGCAGCGAGAGAATGGTGGGCGCCGCGAGAGCCGTGACGAAGAAAAAGACGCCGCAGTTGGAAATGAAATATCCAATCAGCCCCATCATCACGGCGGCGGTCACGTTGCCGGCCGAGTTGAAGGTCTGGTTGCGCCCCTGACGGCGGTTGAAGTGTCGTGTCCGACCATCCCAAGAGAGATCGCGGCGATGGGGCATGAAGAAGCTGAACATCGCGCCGATGAGCGTTTGCGCCGTCACGACCGGCCAGAACGATGGAAAGAAAGCGATCAGGAAGAGCGCCGATCGCCAAACTGGGCACTCTCGCCGCAATCAGCGCTCTCTTGGACCTCAGCCGGTCCACCAAACCGCCCGCCGGCGTTTGCGAAGCGATGCCGGCGATACCGCCAACCGTGAGTGCGAGGCCCACGGGCTGCTCATTCCAGCCATATCCGGCAAGGTAGATCGCAAGGAACGGTCCGACGCCCGTCTGCACATCGGCGAGCAGAAAGTTAAGCCAGTCGAGCCCGCGCAAGCTGCGAGCCGAAGGCCGCTTCTCCAAGTCTGAGCCGGTATTGCCGGCGGCCGGCGTATCGTCTGCCTCGGACACTAGTCAGTCTAGTTGTCGGCTTGATGCACCGGCTGCACCGTCTCGCCGTCGTGCGCGGACTGTCCGACGTTCAGCGCCACGAGAGCGTCGGCGTCGATGCCGGTGGCGACCTCGACCGCGATGCCGTTGTCGTAGCCGAGCTTCACTTGGGTCAGGTGGAGGACGTTGTCCTTGACGACCGGCACGAACACCTTGCCGTCGCGGAAGATCAGCGCTTCATCGGGGATCAGCGGCGCGCCAGCCGGAATCGACACGGCGAACTCCGCAGTGCCGTACATTCCCGGAAAGAGCGCCTCATCGGTGTTAGGCAAGTCGACTTCCACCAGCATCGTGCGCGAATCCGGCGAGAGCGCCTCTGGATGGCGGGTGATGGTGCCGGTGAACTTTCGCTGCGGAAATTCGTTGACCGAAATCGCGGCGCTGTCGCCGTTGTGGATAAACAGCGCGATGTTTTGCGGCACGTAGGTATACACGCGCAGCGGTTTCATCCGCGCGACGCGAAAGATCGCGTCGGCCAGGCTGGTCGAGCTGGTCGCCTCGGGAATCAGATGGCCGGGATCGACATAGCGCTCGGTCACGATTCCTTCGAACGGCGCGGTCACGCGCTCGTATGCCTGCAGCGCGATCGACTGCGCGAGGACCGCCTTCGCCTGCAACATCGCGGAGTGCGATTCGTCGGCGGTTTGCTGCGAGATCACCTCCTGGCTGACCAGAACCCGGTTACGATCGTCGGTGAGCTTTGCGATCACATAGGCGGCATGCGCGTTGCGGACCTGCTGGTCGGTTTCCGGCGACTCGATTGTCGCAAGCAATTCGCCCGCGTGAATGTGGTCGCCCTTATCGACCTGGAGCGATTTAATGTAGCCGGGAACCTTGGCGTAGATTTCAGTTTCATCCAGGCCGCGCGTGGTCGCGGGTAGCGTTATGTCGCGCGTGGTGGGCGTGCGGCCAACTTGTGCGACCAGAACGTGCGGTCCGGCCGCGGCCTGCCGCGCCAGTTCATTGGTCTGGCGGCCAATCCATAATTCGCGTGCGAGAACGAGCCCGGCCGTGGCAATCACGATGATCGCTATCGCGCCGATCCATCCGGCTACGAAAAGCTTTCCGGACGGCTTGGCCGTGTATTGCCTGGGGTCGTCTTCCATCTGCACGCTATCGCTCACGCGCCGGGCCGCGTGAGCTCGTCGATCTCCGCGTCTCGTTGATGTTTGCCGATCATGTTGCGGCTGAATATCGAATAGACCGCCGGCACCACGAACAGGGTGGATACCGTCGCCAGAAAAAGCCCTCCTATCACCGCGCGCCCCAGGGGAGCGTTCTGCTCGGAGCCGGAACCGAGACTGAGCGCCATCGGCAGCATACCCAGGATCATCGCGAGCGCGGTCATGATGATCGGGCGGAAACGGATGCGCCCGGCCTCGATGGCCGCGGCGACCGGGCTGTAACCGTCCTCGCGCAGCTCGTTGGCGAAGGTGATGAGCAGGTTGCTGTTGGCCACACCCACGCCGACCGCCATGATCGCGCCCATCATCGACTCGACGTTGATCGTGGTGCCCGTCAGCACCAGCATCCAGATCACGCCCGCGAGCGCGCCCGGCACCGCCATCATGATGATGAACGGCTCGAGCCACGACTGGAAGTTCGCGACCATCAGCAGGTAAACGAGGATGATCGCGAGCACCAGCCCTTCGCCGAGGGTGACGAACGACGCGCTCATCGCCTGGCTCTGGCCGCGAATCACGACCCGGGTGCCCGCGGGAAGCTTGCCCAGATGGCTGATTGCTCTTTTCACCGCGGAGGTGACTGCGCCTAGATCGCGGCCCGAGACGGCGCAATCGACGTCCACCACGCGCTGCACGGTGTAGTGCGCGACCATGGCGGGATCCCAGGTGTGGCTGATGGTCGCGAGGTTACCGAGCAACTGAGGCTGCGAGGGCGTTGCGCTTGCGCTCGTGGCGGCCGCAGCGGCGGTTGCGCTGCTCGACGAAGTCGCAGTTGTGCTGAGCGGGATATTCTGGAGCGCCCCGACCGAGTCGAACAGATGCTGGCGCGCCTGCTCGATAACGAAGTAGTTAACCCCGGATACCGGATCGAGCCAGAAGTTTGGCTGCAAGAGCTGCGCACCGGAGAGCGAGGAGAGCACGCTCGAAGCGACCTCCTGCTGCGTGATGCCGAATTGGAGCGCCTTGGTGCGATCGACCTCGACCTTGAGACTCGGGTAGTCGAGCGGCTCGGCGATGCGCATGTCCACTATCCCCGGAATTCGCGCCATCCGCTCCTTGAGGCGCAGCGCGATATCGTAGTCGCTCTGGAGGCTGTTGCCGTTTATCTGGGCGTCGATAGCGGCCGGCAGACCGAAGTTCAGGACTTGGCTGACGATATCGGCGGCCTGGAAATAGGCGGTCACCTCCGGATACTTCGTCGCCAACGCGTAGCGAATCCGCTGTTCGTAAATCGCGGTTGGCCGATGCTTCGGCTTGAGCTGGATGAGCACGTCGGCATCCTGCGGGCCGATAGTGTCGGTCTGATAGAAGGCGAGGTCGTAGGAAATAGGCAGCCCGAGATTATCGCTGATGCTTTCGAGCTCGGCGGGCGGAACGATCGTGCGGATGGTGCGGTCGATTTGATCGACCAGGAATTCGGTGTGCTCGATACGAGAACCGGTGGGGGCGCGCACGTGCAGCCGCATCATGCCCGCATCAACGACCGGAAAGAAATCCTCGCCGACGATTGGCAACAGGCCCAGCGAAAGCAGGATCAGTATCGCGACGCAGACCAGCGCCAGGCCGCGCCGCCCGATGAAAGTCGCCAGCGCGATCCGATAGCGCTCCTTCAGGCGCTCGAACGAGCGATCGAACCCGCGCACGACCTTGGCCCATGGGCCGTGTCCGAGATGCTCCTCGTGATCGTCGGGGAGCAGGTAACGGGCCATCGAGGGCACCAGGGTCCGCGACAGCAGATACGACGTCAGCATCGCGAATACCACTGCGAGCGCGAGCGGTGTGAACAGGAATTTCGCAACGCCGGTCAGCAGCACGACCGGAAAAAACACGATGCAGATCGAGAGCGTGCCGACGAAGGTCGGCGTGGCGATCTGCGAGGCGCCGTCGAGAATCGCGGCCAGCAACGGCTTGTGCATCGAGTGGTTGCGATGGATATTTTCGATTTCCACCGTGGCGTCATCGACCAGCATCCCGACCGCGAGCGCGATTCCGCCGAGAGTCATCGTGTTGATCGTCTGGCCGGTCAGCTTGAGCGCGATGATCGCGGTCAGAATCGACAGCGGAATCGACGTGATGACGATCAGCATGCTGCGCGGCGAACCGAGGAACAGCAGCACCATCAGCGCGACCAGCGCGGCGGCAATGGCGGCCTCCTGCACGACGTCCCACAGGGCGGCGCGCACGAACCGCGATTGATCGAAGCTGATCGAGACGTTCAGCCCCTTGGGCGCGGTGGCGCGGATGAGCGGAATTTTGGCCTTCACTGCGTCAACCACGCTCAGCGTCGAGGCGTCGGCGTGTTTGATGACCATCAGGTAGGTCGCCTGCTGGCCGTCGACGCGCACCACGTTGGTTTGCGGCTGATGAGTGTCGGTCACCGGCGCGATATCGCCCAGGAACACCGGGGAGCCATTGACGTACTTGATCGGCAACTGGTTGAAATCCTTGACCCTGGGGACGCTCATGTTGAGATCGACGTTGTACTCGTAGTTGCCGATCTTTTCGGTCCCTGACGGGATAACCACGTTGGTCGCATTCACCGCGTTGCCGAGGTCGTACGCGGACATCCCGTTGGCGTAGAGCGCGGTCGGGTCGAGATTGACCATGACCGCGCGCTGCACGCCGCCCAGGGGCGCGGGCGATGAGAAGCCGGGAATTGTGAAGAGCTGAATCCGGATGAAGTTGAGGCCGTAGTCGAACAGGCGGCTGGTCGAGAGCGTGTCGCTATAAATGTTCAACTGCGCGACCGGAACGTTGCTCGCGTTGTAGGAAATGATTCCCGGCGGCTCGGTGCCGCGCGGCAAATTCGTCAGGATGCTCTCCGAGACCGAGTCCATCTGCGCGATCGCCGCGCCGAGATCGCTGCCGGGCTGGAAATAGACCTTTAGAATCCCCAGCCCATTGATCGATTCCGACTCGATGTGCTCGATGCCGTTGACGGTGGTCGAGTAGGCGCGCTCGCTGATAAACACCATCCGCCGCTCGACGTCGAAGGCCGACAAGCCCGGGTAATTCCAGACCACCATCACAACCGGCAGGTTGATCGCGGGAAAGATATCGACATTCATCAGCTCGAACGACAGCGTGCCGAGCACGAGCATCAGAAGCGCCATCACCGCAACCGAAAGAGGTCGGCGTAGGGCAAGACGGACTATCCACATAGCGGCAAAAGGCGAGTACGACGGATCCCGTCGGACGGTTTCAAGACGACGCCCTAAGTGAGCGTTTCCGGCTCAACGTCGTTGTTAAGAATAAGGCAGACCGTGGCAGGGCTGGCAAGTGCCCTTTGCGCCGCGGCGGCGTGTGCCAGTGGCCGATGCTGTTACAAGGCGCCGATGCTTCTTCAACACTGTGATGGCGCTGAGGCGCTCCGGCCAGCTACAATAACGATTCCGCCGCGAGGCCTTGGTTGCTCCGGGGGCCGGAAAGTGTCAAAAAAGATGGTTCGGGCGGGGTCGTAGTTCAGCCCGGTTAGAACGCCGGCCTGTCACGTCGGAAGTCGTGGGTTCAAATCCCATCGGCCCCGCCAAAATTTGTTGCGCCGGCCGCCCGCCCCAATGGGCTGTGGCCGCTGGGCACGAGGGTTGAAGAGTTGAAACTGAGCGAACAGACTAGAAGCGTTTCGCACGAGAACGCGCTGCGCGATCGGCGTTGGGTGCTGATCGACGCGAGCGAACGGCCGCTGGGCCGCGTCGCGACGCGCGCCGCCAGCGTGCTCCGCGGCAAGCATCGTCCCGACTTCACGCCGCACCAGGACGCCGGCGATTTCGTCATCATTATCAATGCCAGCAAGGTGCGCCTTACCGGAGCCAAGCTCGAGGGCAAGGTCTACAGCCGTCACACCGGCTTCCCCGGCGGCGTCCGCACGACCACTGCGGCCCGCCTGATGGAGACGCGGCCCGAGCGGTTGCTCGAGGCGGCGGTGCGCGGGATGTTGCCCAAGAATCGGCTGGGACGGCGGCTCTTCACCAAGCTCAAGATTTATCGCGGGGCGGATCATCCGCATGCCGCGCAGCAGCCCCAGCAGCTCGAGCTCTGAACGGGCGGCGGGCGCTGAACGGGCAAAGCTCCTGGAGGGAACGAAGGCGAGATGGCAGACAAGAAGGCGGAAATCTGGACGGTCGGCAAACGCAAGAGCGCGATCGCGCGGGTGCGGCTCGCGCCCGGCACCGGTTCTATCAGCGTCAACGAGCGCGCGCTCGAGGTCTATTTTCCGCGTGACACCTCGCGCATGAAGATCCTCGAACCCTTCGAACTCACCGAGACCAAGGGCCATTACGACGTGATCGTCAGCGTTCGCGGCGGCGGTATCGCGGCACAGGCCGAGGCCGTGCGTCACGGCATCTCTCGCGCGCTGGTCGTTGCCTCCGAGGCGCTGCGTCCGGCGCTGCGCAAGGGCGGGATGCTGACGCGCGACCCGCGCGAGGTCGAGCGCAAAAAGTACGGCCGCCACAAGGCTCGCAAGCGTCCGCAATACTCCAAGCGCTAAAGCGCGTGCCGGCGCGCTCATGCTGGACACGGTTTTCCAGACCGCGCGCACGACCGCTTTCGGCCGCATGCACGGGTCCAGAACTGGCTCGCAGCGCGCGTTAGTGCTAGGTCGTTAGGCAGTCGCTGGTCAGGATCGGCCAGGCGTTATCCACACACGACAGAAGGGTGAGGGAGTTCCGATGGCGGCGCGCAACAAGGTCAAGGTAGCGGTGCTGGGAGCGTCAGGCTATTCGGGCATCGAGGCCGTGCGCATCCTGGCCGGGCATCCGTTCGTCGAGCTGAGCGTACTCACCTCCGAGCACTACGCCGGCCGCGAGGTGACCGACGTCTATCGCCATCTGGCCGGGATCGATCTGCCCCCGTTCGAGGAACTGCGCGCCGATCTCATCGTTGGGCGCGCCGAGGTCGTAATGTCGTGTCTGCCCGAACGGGTCGGCGCGGCGCTGCTGGCCGAGTTGGCCACGGCCGGGCTCAAGATCCTCGACCTCTCGGCCGACTTCCGCTTGAAGGATCCCGCCCAGTACCGGCAGACCTACGGCGCCGAGCATCCGGCCCCCGCGTTGCTTAAGGAGGCGGTGTACGGCCTTGCGGAATTCCATCGCCATGAGCTGCGCGAGGCGCGTCTGGTGGCTGTGCCGGGATGCTTCCCGACGGGCGCGCTGCTTGGCGTGCTGCCGCTAATCCGGCGCGACCTGGTCGACCCGGCGTCGATCGTGATCGACGCCAAGTCGGGCACCACCGGTGCGCGGCGCGCGGCGCAAATCGAACAGCTCTTCGCCGAGGTCAACGAGAACTTTCGCGCCTACAAGGTTGGCAATCATCGGCACGTGCCCGAGATGGAGCAGGAGATCGGCCTCGCGCTGGGGCGCGAGGTCGCGGTGATGTTCGTGCCGCATCTGCTGCCGGTCACGCGCGGCATTTTAAGCTCGATCTTCATGCGCCCACGCGCCGGCACTACCGAGGAAGACGTGCGCGCCGCGTTCGAGGCGGCCTTTGCCAAGTCGCGTTTCGTGCGGTTGCTCGAGCCTGGCGAGTTGCCCGAGTTGAAAAACGTCCGCGCCACCAATTTCTGCGAACTCGGCTTCGTCCTCGAGCGCCGCTCGCAGACGCTGTGCGTGCTGACCGCGATCGACAACCTCGGCAAGGGCGCGGCCGGTCAGGCGGTACAGGATCTCAACCTGATGCTGGGGCACGACGAGGCGGCGGGGCTATTGGGCGTGGCTCCCGTTCCGTGAAAAAGGGCGGCGCCCGCTACACTACAAAGCTTGGTGGGGATGGCCGCGTCGGGCGGCGCGAGCTTCTGGGCGCCGCGCTTACCCTAGGTGCGGCGGCTGCGATGCGTGGGATTGCCCGCGCCGCCGACGCGTTGCCGGCGCCCCCGCCCGAGAGCGGGCTTAGCCACGAAGGCCTGCTCAAGGGCGCGGCGGGCTTTCAGCCGCGCGCGCCGATGGCGCTGCCGCATCCCGAGATTTTCGGCTTTCTCTCGCACGATCAGCTCGAGCAGAACTACCTGGCGTACCGTCACGACTTCGAGCGCCTGGTGGTGGCCGAGCGGGTGCTCGCCACGATGCCGCGCGACGCCGCTCATGGAAATGACTACGGTCTGATTCGCCGCCAGCAGATCGAAGCGGCGAACTCGGTGCTGCTGCACGAGCTATATTTCCGCAACCTCGCGGTCAAACCGATGAAGCCGCCGGGCTACGTGATCGAGAACCTCAACCAGCACATGGGTTCGTTCGAGAGCTGGCGCGCGGACTTCATTGAGTGCGCGCGGATCGCGCCGGCCTGGGCAATCCTCGAATACGATCCCTACGACGATCGATGGCACAACCTGCCGGCGGGCGAAGAGGACGCCGGTGGATGGACGGGCGGCAATCCGCTGGTGGTGTGCGACGTGGCCTCGCACGCCTACCTGCTCAACTATCCCGAGCGCGCGAAGTATGTCGCGCGTTTCCTGCGAGCATATCGACTGGGACGTGGTGGCGGCGCGTTACCGCGCCGTCGCGCGTCACTAACGAGCAATCGCGCGCGCCGCTAAACCACGCGGCGCATGAACTCCAGGATGTCATAGCCGGTGATCGAGCGGCTTTTCTCGGACCATTCCTTGAGCTCTTTTTCGCTGACGATTCCCGGCCTGCGCGCCCTTGGCCAGGTCCATCAGCGCAATCTTGATCGTCGCTTCGTCGATCATCTCGCCGCTCTTGGGGTCCGCCATCGAGCCGCCGCCTTTCTCATGGTACAGCGTCACCACGCGGCGCGCGTCTTCGACCTGCTCGGGGCTTGGCGTATAGCAGGCGTTGGCGATTTCGGCCTGCTGCGGATGGATGACCCAGGTGCCGTCCATCCCGAGGTTGGCGGCGCCGACGTTTTTCTCGCGCAGGCCGCGCTGCAATTCGGCGATCTTCGCCGGCGAATCGTCCTTGCGCCACAGCCTCAGATAGACGTTGTCGATCGCGTGCAGCCCGGCGGCCTTGGCCGCGACCACCATCGATTGCTTGGCGTAGTGGAAGTTCTGGTTCTGGTTCTCGACGATCTCGCGCACGCCGAGGTTGGCGGCGAAGTCGGCGATGCCGAAGACCAGTCCGCACATGCGGTCGGACGCGCTCGCGATCTCGAAGGCCTTGACCAGCGCCTGCGGCGTCTCGACCAGCGACTCGATCTGGATCTTGTACTTCCATCCGCCGCGCTGCTCGAGGTCGTCGAGCAGGCGCGCGACCTCGCGGATTTCCTCGGGGCCGCGCGTCTTGGGCAGCATGATGCCGTGGAAGCGATTGGGTGCGCCCAACACGATCGCTTCCATGTCGCCCTTGAAGAACGGTGAATGGATATTGTTGGGACGCACCGTGACCACCTTGCGGCCGAAGTCGAGCGTGTTGAGCGCCTCGACCATCACCTTGTGGCTTTTGGGGCCCTTGAACTCGTAAGGGCAGGCGTCCTCGAAATCCGCCATTACATGGTCAACCGGCGCTTTTACGGCGTCGGCGGCAGTCTGGTGGAGCTTCATACTGTGGCCGGGATAGGTCATCTCCGTGCGCGGGATGACAAAACGGGTGCCATTATCGAGTACGTACATGGTCAGATCTCTCCATCGACAGTCATTTTTATGTTTTGTTTTATGTTTTGCCGTTAAGCCTGCCGTCACACTGTTTCTTATCGATACAGAAGCTGCGCCGGCAAATACTCTGGCGTCGCGAAGACGCAACCTCCTGCTTGGCATCGCAATTGCTGTTCCACTTGCCAGAGGGCGAAATGTATAAGCGATCGACCAGCCGGGACAGGCTTTGCTGCAAGAGCAGGCAGCCTTCGCTCGCAAAGCGGCACCATGCGGCCGATTCGCGGATAGGTTCTAGGGGCACGGGCTCTGCGGGCACGGGTTCTACGGGCATGGGTTTTACGGGATTGATAAACGCTCGTCAACCCGACGCGGGAGGGGTCGCAAAAGTGTCCAGGCGCGAGCCCCGTTGCCAAGGATGCCTTAAACATATACCTAATTGCGCACGCCTGCACACGCGCGGGACGCCATAAGAAACACGGATTGTCCAATGAAAGCCATTGTTTTCGAGCGCAACGGAGGCCTCGAGGTCTTACAATACAAGGACATCGCGGAACCCAAGCCGGGTCCGAACGAGGTCGTCCTCAAGGTCAAAGCTTCGGCGTGTAATTTCAACGACATCTGGGCCCGCCGCGGATTGCCCGGGATGAAGATTCTGATGCCGCACATCTCGGGCTCTGACGCGGCCGGCGTGGTGGTCGATCGCGGGAGCGAGGTGCACGACGTCGCGATCGGCGACGAAGTGGTGGTCCATTGCGGCATCGCCTGCCGTCACTGCTACTACTGCACCCGCGGCGAAGAATTCTTCTGCCATGACTTCAAGATTTGGGGCTTTCAGACTGGCCCGCTCGACGGCGCGCATGGCGAGTATTGCAAGGTGCCGGCGGTCAACGTGCTGGCCAAGCCCAAGAACCTGACGTGGGAGGAGGCGGCCTCGATGCCGCTGGTGCTGGTCACGGTGTGGCGGATGCTGGTGTCGCGCGCGCGAATCCAGGCGGGAGATTTCGTGCTGGTTTGGGGCGCGAGCGGCGGGTTGGGCGTGATGGCGATTCAGATCGCCAAATTGTTCAACGCGCGGCCGATCGCGGTCGCTTCCAGCGACGAGAAACTCGAACTGGCGCGCAAGCTTGGCGCCGAGTTCGTGCTCAACCGCACGCGCGACGACATCTTTGCCGAGGTCCGCCGCCTCACCGACGGCCGTCGCGCCGACATCGTGTTCGAGCATACCGGGGCCGACACCTGGCCCATTTCGATGCAGTGTCTGAAGTGGGGCGGCACGATTGTCACCTGCGGCGCCACTTCCGGCTTCGACGCGCACATGGACATCCGGCTGCTGTGGAACAAGCAGCAGAACTACCTCGGCTCGCATCTCGGCAACAAGGGCGAGCTGATCGACGCGATGCGCTTCGTCGAGCGCGGTCTGGTCAAGCCGGTCATCGATCGCACGATGCCGCTTAAGGATCTTGGCCGGGCGCAGGAACTGATGGAGACCAACGCGGTGGCCGGCAAGATCGTGATGTTGCCCGAGTAAGAAAAGAAGGCGTCGCGGACCGGACGTGAATGCCCGGCGCGCGACTTTCCGGGAAGCGAGTTCGTTATGTGCGGCCGCGAGCGCTAAGGGGCGCTCGCGGCCGCATTTTTACTGCCAGTGCCTACTAGGAATGCCAGTGATGATGTCCGTGGTGTGACGATCCTGGCGCCCACGAAACGCCGCGAAGAACCTCCGCATAGCGCGCCTTACGAACGATTCTGAAGCTTTCGCCGGCGGGAAGAGTGGTGGCCGCCAGATCGTCCGTGATCGCGACCAGCCGATTTGGATCCGCACCTTGATCGCCGTTACCACTGACCGTGGAGGTGATGCCGTAGATGGTCGCTTTGCCGTCTCTATGCACGATGCCGGTTATGTTACGCAGCCCATCGGTCTCAGGAGCCCACGGCAGTCCGGTTGCCGGATTGTTTCCGCTCGGATAGCCAGCGATTGTGAGGTCTGGCACGCCCAGCTCCAGCCCCGCCTCGAGGACGTAGGCGAGCTTCCAATTTTTCGCGACCGAGTCGAAAATCCACTTCTGCAGTCCCGCTGTCGTTTGAGTTGCGGCTGTTCGCGGAATAGTATTACGCCGTCGCCTTCATCAGCGACATAGAGAGTCGTGGTGTTGGCAAACCAGAGGCCGAAAGGAAAGGCTGTCGTCGCGGGAGGTTTGATTTTGCTGTTGGGCGTCGCAGGGAAGCCCGTCAGGATGCACATGTTGTTGGGCAGGCCGGTCGTCTGCAAAACCGCCGGGTTGTAGACGAGTCCTGATGTGGGCAGAGCCGCGCCGCTTTGCGGCAGGCCGACGCCACCACTGCCGCCTATCGGAGTGGGACACGCCTGGCCGGTGGTATCGACGAAATACACCGTGTTAACGCCGTTGCCGCCACTGCCCTTGGAGAAGTAGAGCACGTTGTTGAAAATCGTGAGGCCGCGGAAATTGTCGTCTTTGCCGATCTTGTCCGGCTTGAATCCCAGTTGCGCAATCGAGAAGCTTCCCACCGGCGTGGGATCTCCAGGGTTTTGCGCGACCTCCGGCTTGAACTCCGGAACAATGATCTGCGCGCCCGCTCCGATGATGATTCCGTCCGGCTGCGGATTGCTGCCATTGCCGGCGTTACCGGCCGTGAAGAAAGCATCCGCGCCGTCCAGATCGCTCAGGATGGCGGCGCGGCCGTTGTTGCCGCTGTACGCGTTGGTCTCGGTGAAGTGGAACTCTCCGTCTTCATCGACCTGTGCCACGGCGCGGAAAACGTCCTCGCCGACCGGATCGGTCGGATCGACGGCCCCGGGAGTGTCGGAGTTGGACACATCGATCGCGTCGATAGGCGCGACCTAGCCCATGAAGGTTAGGTACTTGCGGTCGGTCGAGAGGTTCAGCGCTATTTCGGACTTCGAGCTGAAGCTGGTGACCAATTTCCTTCTTCGGCGAAACTCCACGTTGAGAGCTGTTCGGTACTTCGAGCGTGGTCACCAGGAACCCGTCTGGGGTGATCTGGTCGAGGAAGATTTTTGAGGTGATGCCGAAGCTGCCGTCGACAACGTTATTGTTCCAAACAGGGATAGGAGCCGTTATAGGTTGCTCCGCCGGCGCAACCGCCGGTGGTCGCCGCGCAGTTTGGCGGCAAGGTGGTGCCCACCTGGATATTGTTCGGGTTGTTGTCGTACACGCTGCGGCTGACCACCAGGTTGGCGGGGTCGAAGTAGACTCCCCAATCATTCGTGTAGGCTGTGGAACTGCCCACAAGCGCGATCAACGCACCCAGGATAACCCGTAGTGCGAATGCGCCCGGACGGTCTCGTCGGCTTGAGATATTCGCTGTCAAATGAAAAAACCCTCCCTCGATAAGATGTGAGTTGGAAGGTTAGAAGAGAACTGTTTCGGCGCATTTAGACGCGGGTTAAATCGTTGTTTCGGCGCTCGATTGCGCCAGCCCGACGGCGCGGGCGCGCTGCGCATTTTCCGCGCGTCTCCAACGTACCCGCAGGTGGCGCGCCTGCGCTTGTTGCCCCCTACCGGCCTGGCGGCACAATCAACTACAATTGCGCCGGCGCGGGCCACGGGCCCGGCGCCTTTTGTGATGACTGTGCCGCGCACGGTATGGGATAAACTCCGCCGCTCCATCGACGGTGAGGTGCGCGCCGACAACGCCGCGCTCGCGCTCTATGCCGCGGACGCTTCGGTCTACCGGCAGGTTCCGCTAGGCGTCGTGATTCCGCGCCACGAAGGCGACGTGATGAGCACGCTCGCGCTGGCGCGCGAGAACCGCCTGCCGATTCTCGCGCGCGGTGGCGGCACCGCGCTCGCCGGCCAGGCCTGCAACGCGGCCATCGTGCTCGACTTTTCCAAGTATATGAATTCGATTCGCCGCATCGATGGCGAGCGCGGCGTTGCGGTGGTCGAACCCGGTGTGGTGCAGGCGCAGCTCAACGCGGCGGTTGCGCCGCAGGGTCTGTTCTTCGCCCCCGACCCCTCCACCAAGGACCGCTGTACGATCGGCGGAATGATCGGCAACAACTCGTGCGGCGCTCACTCCGCCGCTCACGGCAAGACCGTCGACAACGTCGAGGCGCTGGAAGTCGCGCTCTATGACGGCACCCGGCTCTCGCCCGGAGCAGGCGGGGAGGGCGAGGCCCTGGCTGCCGCTGCGCGCGGCGGACGCGAGGGCGAGATTTATGCCGCGGCGCGCGCGCTTGCAGAGCGCTCGGCGGACGAGATTCGGCGGCGCTATCCGAAAATTCCACGCCGCGTCTCCGGCTACAACCTCGACGAGCTTCTGCCTGAGCGCGGCCACAACCTCGCGCGCGCGCTGGTCGGCTCGGAGGGCACACTGGCGGTCACGCTCGCCGCGACGCTCAGGCTGGTGCCGCGCCCGCGCCGGCTTGCGCTGGTGGTGCTCGGCTTCGACGACGTCTACCTCGCCGCCGACCAGGTGCCGTGGATTTTGGAGCATCGCCCGCAGGCGCTCGAGGGCTTCGACCATCATCTGCCCGACTTCGCGCGCGCCAAAGGGCTCGACGCAGTGCGCCTGCTGCCTGACGGTCGTGCGTTTCTGATCGTCGAGCTTGGCGCCGATACCGACGATGACGCGCGTGCGGCGGCCGAGCGGCTGACGGCCCAGGCGCGGCGGATACACGCCTGCGCCGGAGTCGCGCCGCTCTTCGACGCTGTCGAGCAGCGTGCGGTCTGGAGCCTGCGCGAGTCGGGACTCGGCGCCGGCGCGCTCATCCCGGGCCATCCGCGCACTTGGCCGGGCGCCGAGGACACCGCCGTGCCGCCGGCGCGTCTGGGCGACTATCTGCGCCGTTTCGTGCGTCTGCTCGAACGGACACAATCTCGCGGCGGCGACCTACTACGGCCACTTCGGCGAGGGCTGCGTCCACTGCCGGGTAAATTTCGATTTCACCACCGCCAAAGGGGTTGCGACGTTTCGCGCCGCGATGCTCGAGATCGGCGACCTGGTGACCGAGTTCGGCGGCTCGCTCTCGGGCGAGCATGGAGACGGGCTCGCGCGGTCGGAGCTTTTGCCCAGGATGTTCGGCGCGCAATTGATCGGCGCCTTCGCCGAGTTCAAGCGCATCTTCGACCCGGACTCGATGATGAACCCGGGCGTGATCGTTGCGCCCCATCCGCTCGATTCCCATCTGCGGGTGACGCCGTCGTATCGCCCGGCGCCGGCCGAAACCCATTTCGACTTCGCCGCCGAGGGCGGGCTCGCGGGCGCCGCGCTCAAGTGCGTAGGGATTGGCAAGTGCCGCAAGAGCGACGCCGGCACTATGTGCCCGTCGTACATGGCGACGCGCGAGGAGATGCATTCGACGCGCGGCCGCGCTCATCTGCTGTGGGAGGCGCTGAGCGGCAACGGTCTGCTCGAGGGCGGACTCGGCGATCCCGCACTTAAAGAAGCACTTGAACTTTGTCTTTCGTGCAAAGCATGCAAGACCGAGTGTCCAGCCGCGATCGATATGGCGGCTTACAAGGCGGAATTTTTCGCACAGTACTATCGGCGCAAGCGCCGCCCGCTCGACGTGCGCCTGTTCGCCCGCATCCACGAGCTCGCCCGCCTCGGCGCCGCTCGCGCCGGAGTTGGCCAACGCGCTCTCGCACGGGCGAGGGCTGGGCGCGATCGCGCGGCGCATCCTGAACGTGCATCCCACCCGCGAACTGCCGCGCTTCGCCGCGCGGACGTTTCGTTCGTGGTTCGCCGGGCGCGGCGGCGCTGTCGAAACCACCGCGCGCGAGGTCGTGCTTTTTCCCGACACCTTCAACAATTTTTTCGAGCCCGAAGTCGCGATAGCCGCGACCGAGGTGCTGGAGCGCGCGGGCTTTAGGGTCGTGATACCGTCGCGAGATCTATGTTGCGGGCGCCCCTTGTACGATGCCGGGATGTTCGATCGCGCGCGCTGGCGTCTGAGGCAGGCGATGGACACGCTGGCGCCGTTGGTCGAGCGCGGCGCGGCGCTGGTGGGGTTGGAGCCGAGCTGCCTGCTTACCTTTCGCGACGAGTTGCCGAGTCTCTTTCCCGGCGACCCTCGTGCCGCGGCGTTCTCTGCGCGGGCGATGCTGCTCGACGAGTTTCTCTCGCGCGAGGCGCCGGGCTTCGCCGCGCCGGGATTAACGGGGCGCGCGCTGGTACACGGGCACTGTCATCAGAAGTCGCTGGCCGGGATGAAGGGCGAGATGGCTATCCTGGGCGGGATCGACGGGCTCAAAGTCGAGGCGCCGGATGCGGGATGCTGCGGGATGGCGGGGCCGTTCGGTTACGGCGCCGATCGCTTCGAGGTCTCGCGCGCGATCGCGGAGCGGGTGCTGATTCCCGCGGTCCGCGAAAGCGCACCGGACACGATGATCGTCGCCGACGGGTTTGCCTGCCGCACCCAGATTCGCCATTTCTGCCCCGAGCGCCAGCCGCTCCATCTCGCGCAGTTGCTCAATCTGAAAGCGTGAGCTGTGGCGAAGCCGGAGGCCGCGATGGAACGCAAGGAACTGAAGATGTACTCGGACTACAAGAGTCCCTTCGCGTATCTCGCCTTCGATCCGGCATTCGCGCTCCAGGAGCGCTTTGCCGTGCGCGTGAGATGGATTCCGTTCCAGCTCAGGATCAAAGACCGCGGCCAGCGCAGCGCCTATTCCGACTACAAGGCGAAGTATTCCTACCTCGACGCGCGCCGCTGGGCCAAGCCGCGCGGCATTCTGATCCGCGCGCCGCAGAAGGTCTACGATACGGCGCCCGCGCTCATCGGTGGCCTGTTCGCCGAATCAAAGGGCCTGCTGCTGGAATATAGCCGCAAGGCCTACGAATTGTTTTTCCGCCGCGAATTCGAGGCTGACGATCCGGAGGCGGTTGCCGCGCTGCTCGCGAGCCTCGGGCTTTCCGCCGCCGAGTACCGCGAATACTTGAGCGGCGAGGGCGCGCGGGCCTACGCGGGCGCGCAGGAAGAGGCGGCGGCCGACAACGTGTTCGGCGTGCCGCTGTTCTTCTTCGAGCGCGAGCCGTTTTGGGGCCACGATCGGCTGCCGGTGCTCGAGCAGCGGCTCATCGAAGCCGGATTGTCGCTCGCGCGCTGACGACGTCCGGTCATCAGGCGCATCGCCGAAGCGGTGCGCAGGGTATGCGCGCGCGCGGAAACATTGTACATAAGGCTTCATCTCGATCGGCTCGGGGAGAGCCGATCGCAAAACGAAGAGGGAGGCGCGTCGATGAAATTCGGAATCATGTTCGACACCCACATCGACAAGTGGGAGCTGATTCGCTACGCGGAAGAACTCGGCTACGACACTGGCTGGGTTCCCGATTCGCAGATGATCTGGTCGGATTGCTACGCCACGCTGGCGCTGGCGGCGGTCAATACCAAGCGCATCAGGATCGGCACCGGGGTCGCAATTCCCGGCACCCGGATCGCGCCGGTCACCGCGCACTCCATCGCCAGCATCGCTCAGCTTGCGCCCGGCCGCGTCTTTCTGGGCATCGGCACCGGCCATACCGCGATGCGCGTGATGGGGCAGGACCCGATGCCGCCGCGCGAGTTCCGCGAATATCTGCGCGTGGTGCGCACGCTGCTCGAGGGCAAGGAAGTCGACTACACCTACGCCGGCAAGACGCGCGAGATTAAATTTCTGCATCGCGACCGCTACTTCATCAACCTCGACCAGCCCATCCCGATCTACATCGCGGCCAACGGACCCAAGGCGTTGCGCGCGACCGGCGAATACGGCGATGGCTGGATCACGGTGACCGGCAGTCCCGAGGATTTCCATCGCTCGATGCAACTGGTCGAGGCCGGCGCGAAGGAGGCCGGACGCAAAATCGGCCCGGACTTTTACACGAGCTGCCTGACCACCGCGTGCGTGCTGCGGCCCGGCGAAAAACTCAGCGACGAGCGAGTTATCAATGAGACCGGCTCGCAGGTGGCGTGCACGATACATTTCGCCTACGAAATCTGGAAACAGCGCGGCGAGAAGGATGAACTGATCCCGCCGTTCTTCGCCAACATCTGGGACGACTACCTGAAGCGGGTGAAGAACTTCAGCCTGCCCGAGACTGCGCGCTTTCGCCAGCTCCACGAAGGCCACTGCACGTTCCTGGTGCCCGAGGAGCGGCGCTTCATTACGCCCGAGGCAATCGCCGGAGTCTGCATCGTGGGCACGCCCGAGGAGATCGTCCATCGCATACGCGCGTTGGAGAAGGCCGGGATCAAGGAAATCACGATGCTGCCGCCGGCGGACTACCAGCGCAAAGTGTTTCGCGACATGGCGGAGATGGTCATTCCGGCATTTCGCTAGGCGCGGCGCGGAGAGCGCCGCGTCCCGCAGGCCGGCGTTTCGTTAGGTACGGCGCCGAACGCGGCGGCGCGCCCGGCGCGCTCAGTCGGTCCCGTAGCGTTTGCGCTTGCGCCATAGCGTGGTCACGTTGATGCCAAGCGTGGCCGCGGCTTCGTCCAGCGTTGCGCTCTGGGCGAGCACGCGCATGATGTGCTCGCGTTCGACCTTCTCGAGGCTTGCGGCCTGTCCCGCCGCTCGTGAGCCGCTGTCCGGCACTTCGCGGAAGATCGAATCGGGCAGATCCTCGAGCGTGATGATGTCGCTGCGGCACAGCACGGCGGCGCGCTCGAGGGCGTTGCGCAGCTCGCGCACGTTGCCCGGCCAGTGGTAGTTCTTGAGCGCGGTCGGCCGCCTCTGGCGCAAGCTGCATCGGCGTGCGCCGGTTGCGCACGCTGGCGGCGGTGAGCAGCCACTGCGCGAGCGGCAGGATGTCCTCGCGGCGCTCGCGCAGCGGCGGCACCGAGAGCGTGATGACGTTGAGCCGGTAGAACAGGTCCTCGCGGAAGCGGCGCGCGGCGACTTCCGCGCGCAGGTCGCGGTTGGAAGCCGCGATGATGCGGATGTCGACGCGGATGGTGCGGTCGCCGCCCACGCGCTCGAAGCTCTGCTCCTGCACGAAGCGCAGGAACTTGGTTTGCAGCGCGCCCGAGAGATCGGCGATTTCGTCGAGGAAGACCGTGCCGCCGTCGGCCGCTTCGAGCCGCCCGGGCTTGTCCTTGATTGCGCCGGTAAACGCGCCGCGGACGTGCCCGAACAGCTCGCTCTCGAGCAGCTCCTCGGAGAGCGTGGTGCAGTTGACGACCACGAACGGCCGCTCGTGGCGCGGACTCCATCGATGGATCTGGCGGGCCAGCACGTTTTTGCCGGTGCCGCTTTCGCCGCTGAGCAGCACGGTCGCCTCGCTCGCCGCGGCCTGGCGCGCGGTCTCCATCAGCCGGACCATCGCGGCGCTGCTCGACTCCAGGAGCGGGGCCTCGTCGATCGCGCTGCGCAGCGCGCGATTCTCGGCCCGCAATCCCTGGAGCTGCAGCGCGCGTTCGGCCAGATGTTGGATCTGCTCGAGCGAGAAAGGCTTGGTCACGTAGTCGAAGGCCCCGGCCTTCATCGCGGCGACTGCGTTTTCGACCGTGGCGTAGGCCGTCATCAGGATCACCAGGCACTCGGGGCGGCGCTTCTTGATCTCGGTCAGCAGCTCGAGCCCGTTCATCTCGGCCATCCGGAAGTCCGTCAGCACCAGGTCGAAGGGTGTGGCCTCGATCATCGCGCGCGCCTGGCGGCCGCTTTCGGCGGCTTGCGCCTCGTGACCGATCGATTCGAAGAACGACGCCAGGTTGGCGCGGATATTCTTCTCGTCGTCGACTATCAGCATCCGGGCCATCAGGCCTCCCGCGACGCCGGCAGCTGGACCACGAAACGGCTGCCCACCGGAGCGTTGCCGGTCACGAAGATCCGCCCGCCGTGCGCCATCACGATGTCCTTGACGATCGCCAGTCCCAGTCCCGCCGATCCTTTCTCTTCGCCGTCGCCATACTGTGCGAAACGCTCGAAGACGTAGTCGCGCAGCTCGGGTGCGATGCCCGGGCCGGAGTCGGCGACCTCCAGGCGCACCGTGTCATCCGCCCATCCGGTCATGACTTCGATACTTCCACCTTGTGGAGTATAGCGCAGCGCGTTGCCAATCAGGTTTGACACCACCCACGAAAGCTTGACCGGATCGCCGCTGACCGGAGGGACTTCCGTGATATGGCGCTCGAGCGCGACGTGCTTCTCCTCGGCCTGAAGGCGGAAGCGCCCCGCGACCTCTTCGGCCACGCGCGCGAGGTCGAGGCGCTCGCGCTTGAGCGAGATCGAGGCCAGCTCGCCGCGGGCGAGGTTGAGCAGGTTGTCGGTGAGCTGCTTCATCCGCGCGCACTCCTCGAGAATCGTGCGCAAAAACTCGCGCTGCCTGGAGTCCAGACTGCGCCTCCTCACGCTGCAGCAGTTGTGCGGAGAGCGCCAGCGAGGTGAGCGGCGTGCGCAACTCGTGCGACAATGTTTCGACCAGGTTGCTGCGCGCGCGGTCCTGGTCACGCAGATAGGTGACGTCCTGCAGAATGAGCAAGGTGCCGAGCGCGGCGCCCTCGGCGCGATGCAGCGCGATGGGCTTCAGCACGTAGGAATGGTCGCGGCCGCGCACGTGCAGTTGCACCTCGGTGCGCGGCCCGTCCGGTGCGGCGCGCCGCAGTCCGCGCAGCGCGTCGCGCACGCGGCGGTAGTGCGGCGAGTTGCTGCTGAGGTCGTCGAACGGACTGCCCAGCGCGTCGGCGGGCTCGATGTCCATGATGAGCGCGGCGATCTCGTTGATATGAGTGACGATTCCCGCCGAGTCGATCAGCACTACGCCATCCTCGAGGCTTTCGATGATCGCCTCGGTCTTGCGCTTCTCGTACAACAGGCGCTCGACGTTGAGCTTCTCGTATTGCTCGAGCTGCTCGGCCATCTGGTTGAACTCGCGCGCCACCGCCTCGAGCTCGGCCAGCGGCTGCGGTCCCAGCCGCACCTGGGTGCGGCGCTGGCTGAGCCCGCGCAGCCGCTCCGCCAGCTCCGTGAGCGGCCGCGCCAAGGCCCATCCAAGTGCCCAGGAGAGCGCGGCGCCCGTCACCAGCAGGACCAGGAGGCTGGCGGCGAATTCGTAGGTGAGGCGCCGGCCGAGTCCCACCGCGCGGCTGTCCGCGCGCCACATCGCGGCCTGGTTCATCGCGATCAGATCGTCGAGTCGCGCGTGCAGCTCGTCGAACTCGCGGTCGTGGCGCGTCCCTGGCGGCGCGGCGGCGATTTCATCGAACAGCCGCCGCCCACGATTCTCGATATCGTGCGCCAGCTCGGGCTCCCCCAGCTCGGTGAAGTCATGGTCCTCGATATCCATCCAGTGCATGAAAGTGGCGCGGGAGTCGGCGACCGCGTCGCGTGCATGGCCGTCGCGCTCGGCCAGTTGCAGGCCCCGCAGCGCGTCATGCATGTGCTGCGCGGCCTCGATGCTGACGTAGTTGCGATGGAGCGTCTCGCGAATCGAGGTGCCGAGCTGGTAAACGCGGGGCAGGGCGTACAGGCCGAGCCCGATCACGAGGACGACCAGCACCAGGCTGACGTTGCGGATGCGCGTGCGCAGCGATGGAGTGCTCATGGCTTTTTGTCCGGCTGTTCGGCGTCGCCGCCGACGACCTCGACATCGAAATCGGTCGCGGCGCTGAGCAGCCGCTTGGTCACGTCGCCTCTGAGCAGGCGGCGCCAGAACGGCTTGTGCGTGCGGCCCAGCACGATCTTGGTGATCCCGTGCGTGCGCGCGAACTCCAGCATCGTTTTCGCGACATCCTCGGATTTGAGCCACACGGTTTCGGCGCCGAGGTCGCCCGCCAGGTTGATATTGTCGAGCAGCTTGACGAAGTCGTGGGTGTTGATTCGGCTGACGGCTTCGGACGGCGTCTCGACGTGCACCGCGTACCAGTCGGCGCCGAGCTGCGTGGCGATGCGGCAGGCCTTGCGCAGGAGGTTCCCGCTGTCGCGCGTGTTGGAAGACAGCCCAACCATCACGCGCTCGGTCGGCAGCGTGCGCCGCCCGCCCTCGCGCTGAAGCGCTTCGCGACCCTCGCGCTGGCGGCTGAGTCCGCGCGCTACCTCGCGCAGCGCCACTTCGCGCAGCGACGCGAGGTTGGCTGGCTTGAAAAAGTTTTTCAGCGCGTGCTCGATCTGCGCCGGCGGATAGATTTTGCCCTCGCGCAGCCGCTCGCGCAGCGCCTCGACCGTGACGTCGACGTTGACGATCTGGTCGGCGCGCGCAAGAAAAGAATCCGGTACAGTTTCGCGCACGTCCACGCCGGTCAGCCGCTTCATCATCGGGTTGAGGCTTTCGACGTGCTGGATATTCATCGCGGTGATCACGTTGATTCCCGCCGCGAGCAGTTCCTCGATGTCCTGATAGCGCTTTTCATGCTTGGAGCCGGCGACGTTGGTATGCGCGAGTTCGTCGACCACCGCGACCTCCGGCTTGCGCGCCAGGATAGCGTCGACATCCATCTCCTCCAGCGGCACGCCGCGGTAGTCGAGCCTGCGGCGCGGAACCACTTCCAGGTCTCCCACCTTGGCCACGGTGTCGGCGCGGCCGTGGGTTTCGATGAAGCCCAGCACCACGTCGACGCCCTTGTCGCGAAGCTCATGCGCCTCTTCGAGCATTCGCCAGGTCTTGCCTACTCCGGCCGCGGCGCCGACATAGATCTTGAGCCGGCCCTTGCGCTGTTCAGCGACCAGGTCGAGAAAAGATTCGGGCGCGGGACGCTCCTCAGCCATACCGGCAAGAGTATATACGTCCGCCGCCGCCCGGTCTCAGTGCGCCGCCGCGCCCGTCCGGTCCAGGGCCAGGTTGAGCTCGAGGACATTGACGCCCGGTTCGCCCAGCGATTCCGGCAAAGCGCGGCCGTAGGTTGTCATGCAGCAAGGTCGCGCACCGCGTCCTCGCTGAGCCCGCGCGCCTTCGCGACTCGCGTCACCTGGAGCTCCGCCGCCGCCGGCGAGATTTCCGGGTCCAGGCCGCTGCCCGACGCGGTTACCATGTCCATCGGCACCTGCGCGGGCGAAGTTCCCGGGTTTTCCTCGAGCACCGTGTGCAGCGCGGCCTTGGTCGCATCGATCAGCTTGCGATTGGTGGGGCCGAGGTTGGAGGCGCTCGAGTTGCTCGCGTCGTAGCCCTTGTCGCCGGCAGCGGAGGGGCGGGGATGGAAATATCGCGGGGCGGCGAAATTCTGCCCGATAAGTCTCGGAGCCGACGACGTGTCCGTCGCGCACCACCAGGCTGCCGTTCGCCTGCCAGGGGAAAAGCACTTGCGCGATTCCCCAGACCACCAGCGGGTAGACGATCCCGGTCAACAAAGTCAGCGCGATAGTCATCGCGATTGCGGTTATGAGCGTGCGCATTGGTTTCACTTCCTCACGCGAGATGGAACGCGGCCACAAAGAGATCGATGACCTTGATCCCGATGAACGGCACGATCACGCCGCCGAGGCCATAGATGAGCAGGTTGCGGGTCAGGATCGCGGCGGCGCCGACCGGCCGGTAGGCGACGCCGCGCAGCGCCAGCGGAATCAGCGCGACGATGATGAGCGCGTTGAAGATGACGGCCGAGAGGATCGCGCTCTCGGGAGTCGCCAGATGCATGACGTTGAGCTTCTGCAGCTCGGGGTAGCCGATCACGAACATCGCCGGGATGATCGCAAAGTACTTGGCGACGTCGTTGGCGATCGAAAAGGTGGTCAGCGCGCCGCGCGTGATCAGCAGTTGCTTGCCGATCTCGACCACCTCCATGATCTTGGTCGGATTCGAGTCGAGGTCCACCATGTTGCCGGCTTCGCGGGCGGCCTGGGTGCCGGCGTTCATCGCGATCCCGACGTCGGCCTGGGCCAGCGCCGGCGCGTCGTTGGTGCCGTCGCCGATCATCGCCACCAGCTTGCCCTGCGCCTGCTCCTCGCGAATCAGCGCGAGCTTGGTTTCGGGCGTGGCCTCGGCGCGAAAGTCGTCGACGCCGGCCTCGTGCGCGATCGCCGCGGCGGTCAGCGGATTGTCGCCGGTGATCATCACCGTGCGCAGCCCCATCGCGCGCAGCCGCGCGAAACGCTCGCGGATGCCTTCCTTGATGATGTCCTTGAGATGGATCACGCCGAGGATCTGCGCATTGTCGGCGACTACCAGCGGCGTTCCGCCGCTGCGCGAGATGCGCTCGACGATGCCGGCCAGTTCGGCCGGCGCCTGGCCGCCGGCGTCGCGCACGAACTTGACAATCTGGTCGCCGGCGCCTTTGCGGATCCGCCGCCCGTTGAGGTCGACGCCGCTCATCCGGGTCTGCGCCGAGAAGGGGATGAATTGCGCGTCCTTCTCCGCCAGTTCGCGGCCGCGCAGGTTGTACTCGCGCTTGGCCAGCACCACGATCGAGCGGCCTTCGGGCGTCTCGTCGGCGAGCGACGCCAGTTGCGCCGCGTCGGCAAGCGTCCTCCACCCGCACGTCGAGGACCGGGATGAATTCGGTCGCCATCCGGTTGCCCAGCGTGATGGTGCCGGTCTTGTCGAGCAGCAGCGTGTCGACGTCGCCGGCGGCCTCGACCGCGCGGCCCGACATCGCGAGCACGTTGTGCTGGACCAGCCGATCCATCCCGGCGATGCCGATGGCCGAGAGCAATCCGCCGATGGTGGTCGGAATGAGGCACACCAGCAACGCCACCAGCACCGGCAGCGAGAGCGAGGTGCCGCCATAGCGCGCGTATGGATACAGGCTCACGCACACCAGCATGAAAATGATCGTCAGGCCGGCGAGCAGGATGCTGAGCGCGATTTCGTTGGGCGTCTTCTGACGCTGCGCGCCCTCGACCAGCGCGATCATGCGGTCGAGAAAGGTCTCGCCCGGGTTGGCGGTGATGCGCACCTTGATGTGGTCGGAGATGACCGTGGTGCCGCCGGTGACGGCGCTGCGATCGCCGCCGCTTTCGCGAATGACCGGGGCGGACTCGCCGGTTATCGCGGCCTCGTTGACCGCCGCGATGCCCTCGATGACTTCGCCGTCGCCGGGAATGATGTCGCCGGCCTCGACCAGCACCACGTCGCCGCGTTTGAGCTTCGTCGCCGTGACCATCTCGATGCTGCCGCCGGCGGTGACCAGCTTGGCCTGGGTTTCGGTGCGGGTCTTGCGCAGGTTGTCGGCCTGGGCCTTGCCGCGTCCCTCGGCCATCGCTTCGGCGAAGTTGGCGAACAGCACCGTGAACCACAGCCACAGCGCGATCTGAAACTCGAAGGCGGCGAGCGCGCCGCGGCCGAGGAAGAAATCGCGGCACAGGATCACGGTCACCGCGAGCGCGGTCACTTCGACCACGAACATGACCGGGTTGCGCGCCTGGATGCGCGGGTCAAACTTGCGCAGCGAATCAACCAGTGCGCCCTTGACGATCTGGCTGTCCCACAGCGCCGCCGCTTTACGCTCGGTCATCGAAATCCACTCCTCTCCTAGTAGAGCTTGCCCTGCATCATCGCGAGGTGCTCGACGATCGGGCCCAGCGCGTCGGCCGGGAAGAACGTCAGCGCCGCGACGATCAGGATCACGCCGATCAGAAGCACCACGAAAATCGCGCCATTGGTCGGAAAGGTGCCGGCGCTCGGCGGCGCCACCTTCTTGCCCGCCAGCGAGCCGGCCAGCGCGAGCACCGGGATCTTCATCATGAAGCGGCCGAACAGCATCACGAACGCGAGCGTCGTGTTGTAGAAGAAGCTGTTCGCGTTCAGTCCGCCGAAGGCCGAGCCGTTATTGGCCGAGGCTTCGGTGTAGGCGTACAGAATCTGCGAGAAGCCGTGCGGGCCGGGATTGGTGATGCCCGCCAGCCCCGCCTTGGTCACAATCGCGATCGCGGCCGGCAGCAGGATCACCGCGGGAAAGATCAGAATGAAGAGCATCGCGAGCTTCATCTCGCGGGCTTCGATCTTCTTGCCCAGGTACTCCGGCGTCCGCCCGACCATCAGCCCCGCGATGAACACCGACAGCACCGCCATCACCAGCATCCCGTAAAGCCCCGAGCCGACGCCGCCGAAAATGATCTCGCCGATCTGCATGTTGACCAGCGGCACGAGGCCGCCCAGCGGCGTGAAGCTGTCGTGCATCGAGTTGACCGCGCCGCACGAGGTGTCGGTGGTGACGGTCGCCCACAGCGCCGAATCGATGATGCCGAAGCGGGTCTCCTTGCCCTCCATGTTGCCGCCGGACTGGCCCGGCGGTGGCGTGTTGATGGAGGCCGAGCGCGGCGAACTGCGGATTACCGCGCTGCTCGGCCCAGATCGCCGGCGTGACGCCCATCAGGAACATGATCGCCATCACGCCGAACAGCGCCCATCCCTGGCGCCGATCGCCCGCCATGTGGCCGAACGTATGGGTGAGGCCCGCGCCAATCGCGAAGATCGCAACGAGCTCCAGCAGGTCCGTCAACGGCGTCGGGTTTTCATACGGATGCGCGGAGTTGGCGTTGAAAAAGCCGCCGCCATTGGTGCCGAGTTCCTTGATGATCTCCTGCGAGGCGACCGGGCCTTCGGCAACCACCTGCTCGGCGCCCTCCACCGTCTTGGCGTGCGACGTAAGGGCTGAAGTTCTGCGGAACGCCCTGCCAGACCAGCACCAGCGCGAAGACGACCGAGATCGGCAGCAGCACCCATAGCGTGGCGCGGGTCAGGTCGACCCAGAAATTCCCCAGGGTCTTGGCGCTGCGGCGCACGAAGCCGCGAATCACCGCGATCGCGATCGCGATGCCGGCCGCGGCCGAGACGAAATTGTGAAAGGCGAGCCCGGCCATCTGAGTCAGATAACTCATGGTCGACTCGCCGCCGTAGGCCTGCCAGTTGGTGTTGGTGGTGAAGCTCGCCGCCGTGTTGAAGGCGAGGTCAGGCGCCACGCCGGCGAACTTCTGCGGATTGAGCGGCAGAAACGCCTGCAGCCGCTGCATCGCGTACAGCACCAGCATCCCGACCATGCTGAAGAGCAGCATCGCGACCGCGTATTCGCCCCACGTCATCTCGCTGCCGGGCCGCACCCGGCAGACGCGATAGATGAGCCGCTCGATCGGCGCCAGCACCGGGTCGAGGAAAGTCGGCTCGTGCGCGAAGACGCGCGCCATGTAAAGCCCGAGCGGCACGCTCACCGCGGTGACGATGGCCAGAAAAATCCCTACCTGGAAAACCGCGTTCCAGAACATCTGAGATCCCTCGATGAGGATGAGGCCCCTAGAATCGCTCGGGGCGCAACAATGCGTAGACAAGATACGCGGTCAGGAGTACCGCGCCGGCAGACCCCAGGATCAATTCCCAAGTGCTCATAACCGCTGACACCCCTCCACGTAGGCGAGGCTCACGATGAAGAAGGCTACCGTTGCCAGGATGAAAATCAGGTCCCACATGCCCTGCGTATGACGCACGAGACATGCCAGAGCGAAAATCGTGAGAAAATGAGCGCCTTCAAACTGCAATCGCGCGCATGGTTGCAGTTTGCACCGATGTGAAAACTGCACTTCGCAATGTTTTTGGCGAAGCTCAGGCGCAAAATCATCGCTCGAGAAGGTTTGTCAATCGAATACAAATGGCTTCGTAACGGATGGCATGACCTTGCAGTTCGACTGGGCTGTGCGTTGCGCAATCGAGCTTGTAGGCCGCACGCTTTCCAATGCAAGGGTGGTTTGCTAGTTTTCGCCGCGCGGCCAGAAGATGCCGGACCGTGCGCTCGAGCCTCGGGAAAGGGCAAATTCCGAAACATCGTTCATGTATCAACCCGTCGAGACAGAGTTGCGCGCGCGCCTAACCGGCTTCATCGAGAAGCAGACCGGCGGGCCGGCCACCGTTGGCGAGCTGACCCGCTACTCCGTCGGGTTTTCGTGGCTGACCTATGGCTTCGAGGCGACGTGGGAGGAGGGCGGCAAGCGTCAGCATCGCAAGCTCATCGCGCGCATCGGTCCGCCCGACGGGAGTTTTCGCGCCCTACAGCGCGGTTCCCCAGTTCGTCGCGCTCAAAGCGATCGAGCACAGCGGCGTCCCGGTGCCGCGCGTCTACTGGTACACGCGATTCGCACGAGGTCCTCGGCGCGCCGTTCTTCCTGATGGAGAAGGTGGAGGGCGAGGCGCCGCTGCCATGGGTGCCGGGTGGCGGTGCCGCCTTTGACGACGCCACGCGCGCGGCGCTCGGCGAGCAATTTGTTGCCGGGCTCGCGCGTCTGCATAGTTTTCAGTGGCGCGGCACGCCGGCGGAGCAACTCGATGGCGCCCGGGACGTATCCCAGGCGGCGGGCGCGCAGATCGATTTTTGGGAGCGCTACCTCAGGCGGCACGCGCGGCGACCCTATCCGATTCTGGAGTGGGGGCTGCTGTGGCTGCGAGCCAACAGCCCGCGCGCGCCGCGCATCAGCATAATCCACGGCGATTATCGGATTGGCAACTTCCTGGTGCTCGACGGGCGCATCAGCGCGATGCTGGATTGGGAGCTGGTTCATCTCGGCGATCCGCATCAGGATCTCGGGCTGGATGTGCATGCGGGCGTTTCGCGGCCGCTCGCCCCTGATGTGTCATCTGGTCGCGCGCGACGAGCTTTACCGGCGCTACCAGGAGTTGAGCGGAATCGTGGTTGACCCGAGCGCGGTCACCTTCTACGAGATATTCGGCACCTTCACGCTGGCCGTGATGCACGTCGGCGCGGCAAACTGCTTCGAGGGCGGGAACTTCGACGACCTGCGGATGGCCGCGATGGGCGCGCAGCTATGGCGTCTGCTGGCGCAGTTGGAAAGGCTATTGTCGGGCGAGAAACCATGAACAATTCGCTCAACCGGCTGATTGACGGGATCGTCATCGCGCTCGAGCGCGAGATTATTCCGCGCGTCGACGACGCTTACGCTCGCGGCCAGGCCTTCGCGGTGATGGATCTGCTGCGCAACATGCGCCCGCGCCTGGAATGGTCGCGCGAGGTTACGCTCGCGCAGGTCGGCCTGCAGGAGGCGGCTCTTGAAGCGGGTGGACGATTTGTGCCGCGGACAAGTCGAGCGCCCGCCGGCTTACGCGCCGCCGTCCGCCGCTTCGATCACGCTCGAAACGAAGGAGTTGGAGGCGCGCCGCGACCGGCTGGAGGCCGAGGTGTGCGGCGTGCTCAAATGGCTAACCGAGCATCGCGCGGCGCTCGACGCCGCGGTCGCGAAATCGGTCGAGGACACACTGACGAACTACATGCGCGAGGCGGTCAAGCGCGAACTGGCGCTGACCGCGAATCCGCTCTTCGCGGAAATCTCGCGCGGAGCGAACGCTTAGGGAACAGGGGCAGGTTGTAAAACATGCTTACAGCGCAGGACGATTTCATCGGTCATCAGCTTCCCACCACTTTCGATCACGTCGGCACCAGCGACCCGGCCTGGATGGAGCGGATGTGGTACACGGGACATCCCGTGCCCGCCGGCGACATCATCTTCGACATCGGCCTGGGCTACTACCCCAACAAGAATGTGATGGACGCGTTTGCCGGCGTGACTATCGACAATGTGCAGCACAACATCCGGATGTCGCGCCGGCTGCGTCCTGACCCGCTCCTGACCCGCGTCGGGCCGCTGCAGATTCACGTGCTCGAGGGGCTGCGCCGCCATCGAATCGTGCTGGCGGAGAATGATTCGGGGATGAGCTTCGATATCGAGTTCAATGCCACGCTGAACCCGCACGAGGAGGAGCCGCATTTCCGCCGCCGCCACGGCCGGGTCGCCGAGCAGATCGCGCGCGCGCAACAGGTCGGGCGCTACATCGGGATGGATCAAGGCGGGCGGCAAGCGCTACGAGCTCAAGCCCGAGACCTGGTGGGGACAGCGCGACCGCTCCTGGGGCATCCGCGCCGAGTTGCATACCGACGAGACCAAGCCGCCGCTCTCCTATTTTCCGCCGCTGCTGTTCAGTTGGTCGACCATCCAGTTCGCCGATCACGGCCTGCAGTGGTACTTCAACGAGCGCGCGCCCGGCGATTTCATCTACATCACCGGCGAAGAGGTCCTGCCGCTGGGACAACCCGCCGACCGCCGCCGCCGCATCACCGGCGTCGCGCACGAGATCACCTGGGCCGACGATCCGCTTGGCCAGACCATGGACCAGCGCCGAGTTCGAGATGTCATTCGCGAGCGGCGCCAAACGGCGCGTGCAGATCAAAATGCTGCCCGGACGCTACTACCTGAAGTCCGGGATGTACGGCGGGCTGCGCGGATGGGCGCAGGGCGACGACAAGGGGCCGCTCCACGTCGAGCACGACCGCTGGGACCTGCGCGATCCGGAGATTCGCCGTCTCGTGCGCACGCTCAGCGATCACGTGATCGAAGTGCGCGACGGGAACTCGGTCGGCTACGGCGTGATGGAGTACGGCGTTTCGTCCGGCTATCCGAAATACAAGTCAGATCCAGAATCACCCGATCTTCTGAGGCGCGAGTTCGGGAATCTCGCATTGCGGTAGCGGCAGCAGAACGAGGAACGCGGCGGTCGCCATCGCGAGCGCGGCGGCAATCGCCCATCGGTAGCCTCCCGTCTGGTCGATGATGAAGCCGGCGAGCGGCGGTCCGATAAGGGTGCCGAACGCGTTGCTGGTGTAGAGCGAACCCACCAGCGCGCCGAGGTTGCGGGTGCCGAAGAACTGCGCCAGCACTGTGGGCGCCAGCGCTGAGTAACCGCCGTAGCCGGTGCCAATCACCAGCGCGAAGATCACCAGCGTCAGGTAGGAGTGCGCGCCAAGCCAGATGGCGTAGCTCAGCGCCTGCAGCAGGAAGCAGAGCAGATAGAGGCCGATCAGTCCCAGCCGGTCGGCCAGCGTGCCGAGGCCCAGCCGTCCGCATACGCTGCCGATGCCGATGACGCCGATCAGTGCGGCGCTCGAGACCGCGCTGACCCCGAGGTCGCGCGCGAACGCGGGTAGAAATACAAACGGCACGAAGAGCGGCACCGAACACAGAAACGACGACGCGTAGAGCAGCATGAAAGCCGGCGTCCGCAGCGCCTCGCCCGTGCTGGGTCCGCTGCTGCTGCGCGCGATAGGTGGCCGCTTCGCCAGCGCCGCGGAGAGCAAGAGCAGCGAAGCACGCTCAGCACACCGAACAGTACATATGTGTGCGCGCCATCCGTAGAGCGGGATGCACTTCGCGGCCAGCGGCGCGCCCACGATAGTGCCGAAGCCGATGCCCGAGACCGCGATTCCGAGCGCCGTGTTGCGCCGGCGCACGAACCATCCGCTGACCACCGCCACCATCGGCGCGTACCCGCAGGCGACTCCGATCCCGACGCCGATGCCGTAGGTCAGATAGCTCAGCCACAGATGATTGATCCGGGAGGTCAGGATGCAGGCCGGCGCCCATGAAGAGCGCGCTCGCGACCATCACCGGACGCGGCCCGATACGGTCGGAGATATGGCCCGCGGCAGCGCCGCAAGATGAAAAAGATGAATGCGGTTATCGAGAAGATCGCCGAAATTGCCGCACGATTCGAATGGAACTCGGCGGTCATCGGTTTGACGAAGGCGCCGAAGCTGTAGACCACCCCGAACAGTCGTGAACATCGAGACAAACGCCGCAAACGCGATCACCCAGGCCCGCGGCGAATCCGGCTCGGTCGGCAGAATGCGATCAAGCGCAAAAGATGCGCGTCGAACAGGCCGCGAGCTCCGGCCGGCACGTCTGCGTTCGTGGGCGTCAGCTCTTGTGCTGCATCGTTATGCATCGCGCGGCGCCGAGGCGAGAGCGCCGCAAGTGCCGCATCCTATTCACGCCGCCGCTCGGCGGCAAACCGGCTCGCCCGCTGATGCAGGGCATGCGCGCCCGACATATAACCCCGAGATATCGAGGTCCGTGAAATGCGTCTTCATCTGAATTCGCGCCGACGCTTGGCCTCAAGGCGCGCCGCCATGTAATAAAGACGTGGCGCGCGAAGATCCGGCCTTTATCTGAAGTCGCGCCATGGAGATCGACACGACGATGCGACAGGGAATCACGATTCCGCTGGAAGACTTTCAGAACCAACACTTCGTCGACCTGGTGCGTACGGCCGAGCGCTGCGGCTATGACGATGCCTGGTCGTTCGAATCTTTTTCGACCGAAGCCTTCGCCCCGCTCGCGGCGGCGGCGATGCTCGCGCCCAAAATGCGGCTGGGCACAGCGATCGTGCCGGTCTTCACCCGGCCGCCGGGTTTGATCGCGATGTCGGCGGCGACCGTGCAGCAGCTTTCCGGCGGCCGGCTCATCCTGGGGCTGGGAACCTCGACGCCGGTGATCGTCCAGCAGTGGATGGGCGTGCCGTTCGAGCATCCGCTTACTCGCGTGCGCGAAACCGTCGCCGCAATTCGCAGCGCGTTCAGCCGCGAGAAGGTCACAGTCAAGGGCAAGACCGTGCAGATCAATGGCTTTCGCATGAACGTCACGCTGGACAAGCCGCCGCCGATCTATCTCGGAGCGCAAGGCGAGAAGATGCTCCGCCTGGTGGGCGAAATCGCCGACGGCCTGATCACCAATTTCATCACGCCGGCGACCCTGCCCGCGATGATCGCGCACGTGCGCGAGGGTCAGCGCGCCGCCGGCAAGGACACCAGCGCGCCGCTCGACGTGCGTCTGCCGCATCTTCGTCGGCGGTCGATGACGACAGCGATGCGCTGCGCGCCGAGTCTGCGCCGCCACCTGACCGCCTATATGACCGTGCCGCAGTACAACAATTTCTTCCGCGAGATCGGCTTCGAGCGCGAGGCCACGACCGCCGCCGAGGCCTGGAACGCGGGCGATCGCAAGGCCGCGCTGGCCGCGGTGCCGGACCGGATGCTGGAGGAGATCTACGTCTTCGGCAGTCTCGACCATTGCCGCGCGCGGCTTGCCGAATACGCCAAGGCGGGTGTGACCGCGACGGCGCTGCAGCCGGAATCGTTCGCGCCCGATCCCAGGGAGCGCCGCGCCCGGATCATCCGCGCGATAGAGCGTCTCGCCACCGCCTAGCGCGGAGATTGCCGCCCGTTCAAGCTTTTCCATCTGTCCGGGACGCGCTAAGTAGAGAAGTGCGGAGACGCCGAGAAAACTTTCGCTTGGAGATCGGGATGGCGGTACGAACAAAATCGACCAAGGCGCCGGCGGGGCGTTTCGTCGCCGACGTTAAGAAGATTCGCGAGCGAGCGCGCCGGCACATGCAGTCCGGCGCCGTCACCGAGAGCTATCGCGCCGACCGCGCGCAGGTTATCAAGGTGCTCAACGACGTGCTCGCAACCGAAATCGTCTGCGTCCTGCGCTACAAGTCGCACTTCTATTTTTCCAAAGGGCTCGACGCGGAACCGGCGCGGGCCGAGTTCCTTCAGCACGCGGGCGAGGAACAGCAGCATGCGGATTGGGTCGCGGAACGGATCACCCAGCTCGGCGGCGAGCCCAATTTCGATCCCAAGGGGCTCGCCGGAGCGCAGCCATTCCGAGTACGGACGGCATACCAGCCTGATCACGATGATCCAGGAAGACCTGGTTGCCGAGCGCGTCGCGATCGAATCCTATTCCGAGATCGTGCGATGGCTCGGTAATGACGACATGACCACGCGCCGCATAATCGAGGACATCCTTAAAGATGGAAGAGGAGCACGCCGACGACATGGCCAACCTGCTCGCCAAGGTTGGTTAGCGCGCGCGAGGCGTGAGTCAGTGATGAGTCAGGTTCGCAGCTGCAGACCGCGGCCGTGAGAGCGAGCGCGGGCCGCTGGGCCTGGGGCTCTTCATGCCCAATTGCAGCAACGCATACTCGATCAGCACCTACAAACCGGTGCCCGACGACTGGACCTACGAGTCCAACGCGCAGATCGCCCGCGCCGCCGAGGCCGCCGGCTTCGATTTCCTTTTTCCGGTCGCCAAGTGGAAAGGCTACGGCGGCAAGACCGACTTTCTCGGCACCTCGCTCGAGACCATGACCTGGGCCGGCGCGCTGCTCGCGACGACCGAGCGTATCCAGGTCTTCTCCACCGTGCACGTGCCGATCTTCCATCCGCTGGTCGCGGCCAAGATGGGCGCGACGCTCGACCATATCGGGAAGGGGCGATGGGGCCTCAACGTGGTCAGCGGATGGAGCGAGCGCGAGTTCGGGATGATGGGAATCGAGGTCTTGCCGCACACCGAGCGCTACGAGCGCACCGCGGCCTATATCGAAATCATCAAGGGGCTATGGACCTGCGAGCCGGGCACCTTCAATCACGAATCGAAGTGGTACCGGATTCGCGACGGATGGGTGATGCCGCAGCCAACCCGCAAGCCGCATCCGCCAATCGCCAACGCCGGCGTGTCGGAGGAGGCGCGCGAGTTGGTCGCGCGGCTTTGCGATTGGGCCTTCATCGCTCCGCCGTCGCTGGAGGCGAGCGCCGGGCTGACCGCCGATTTTCAAGGCGCGCGCCGCGCGCTACGGACGCAGCGTCAAGTGCTGCTGTTTTCCGTTCGTGGTGTGGCGCGAGACCGAACGCGAGGCCAACGAGGAACGCCGCCGCATCCTGGAACAGATGGATCGCGAGGCGGCCGAGAACTGGGCGCGCGGCCTGATTCCGCAAAGCGGCTCGTTCGACAAATTCACGCTCGAGATGTTCGCGCTTGGCGGCGGGCGGATTGCCGATCTTCGGCACCCGCGAGCAGGTCGCCGAAAATCTCGACCGGCTGTACCGCTCGGGCATGGACGGCGTGCTGATGGTGTTTCTCTCGTATTACGAGGACACGCTGCGCTTCGAGCGCGAGATCATGCCGCTGCTGCGCCAGCTCGGAACGATCCGCTGAGCACCGCCGGCTAGCGTCGCATCGGGCGGACGTTGACGACCGGCGGCGTCGCAAGCTCACGCGCGACCGCGTCCGGCTCGGCGCTGTCAGGAAGAACCATCAGTACTGAATCGACCCGATGGGTTCCGGCCGCGAGGTTTTCCCATCCGGTCATCGAATATCCGATTTGAAGCGCGCCGCCCGTGCAATCCGAGTCCGCGTGATTCAACGATGTCCGCGGATGTATCCGCCGCCGCGGCTCCATCGCAATAGTAAAGCTGGCGTCGAAGTGTCGCCAGATCGGGTGACGGCGTGAAAGTCTGCATCACGATCTTGCCGCCGCCCTTGAGCGCGAGCCATTTCACTTCCGGCGGATCGCGCCGGATCTCCGCCGCTGCCGCGGCGCTTCCTGCGCCTGGCTCGAACGGCTGCCGCTCCATCCCCGACCACGACAGCGTAAAGCCATCCAGTCCGATGAAATCGAGCCACGTGCGCACACGCACGTCGCCGAAAAACAGGCGCGGCACCCATAGCACCCGCGCGACGAACGAATCCTCCGCATACTCGCGGTAGAAGATCTCTTCGCTGAGCACGCGCGGCGATTTGATTCCGAAGATCAGCTTCACCGAATGGCTCACGCGCCGGATGAGCCGGATCGGACCGCCGTGCCACGCCAGCACGCGGTTGGCCACGCCGTTGGCGTTGAGCCGCAGCTTGAACAGCATCAGCACCAGCGCCGTCACCTGCACCTGCGAACCCTCGATGAGGCTCGGCGAGAGGTTGCCGCGGCCGTCCTTGAGCGCGAGCCCGATCGGAAAATCGCCGCGAAACGTCATCCGGTAACTGCCGCCCGTCGACACGGCTGTGGGCCGGATCGTAGCTGACGTAGGAGACGGGGCTGAGACGCGGCGACGGCACGGCCGCGATATAGGCATAGCGGCGGGCACCGCTTGCGGCGTCGAGCGTCTCGATCTCGAGCGCGTCCGAGGGAAGTTCGCGCGGCGCCGGCGATGCGCGATCGCCAAGGTCGGAGAGCATCATCGCGATTTCATCGTCGCGGTCGAGAATTCCGGGGCTGTCGTCGGCCAACGGCTCGGGCCCGTCGGGCAGCGCGTAACGGCCATCGGGCAGGACTTCATCGACCTGGAAAGGAATCGGCGCCAGGTGTCCGTCATGCAGTGCGAGCACCTCGAGATGGCTCTCAGCGCTGCCGAGAAGCTGCGGCATCGCGGCGCCCTTGAGCACGATCGTTCGCCAAACGGACGCGGAGGAATCGGCGAGGGCAGGAGAGGCGGCGCAGGCCGCGCAAGCCATCGCGAGAGCCAGCGCCACCGGGATTGCGCGCGCGAGGACGCGCGTATCGCGAGAGCCGCGCGGTACCGTGATGCGGCGCGTCATACCGCAGTCTTCCATCGAACGCTCACGCGCCGCCAATGGGTCGCAAGCGCGGCGCGCGCCGGGGTATGCTTTGCGGCGCGAAACACGCTATCGAATACTCAGAGGGCGCAGGCGATCACGATGAGCACACGCAAGACGGTCGCGATCGAGAACACCGCACAAGCCTTCCTCGAAATGCTCGAAGCGCTGGGCGTGCGGTATCTGATCGGCAATGCGGGCACGGATTTCGCCTCGATCATCGACGCGTTTTCCAAACGCACCGTCGATGGCAAGTCCGCGCCGCGCGCGATGATGGTCGCGCACGAGTGTTGCGCCGTCAGCATGGCGCACGGCTACTACCTGGTCACCGGCGAGCCGGCGGTGGCGATGGTTCATACCACGCCCGGCACGGCCAACGCGCTCGGCGCGCTGATGAACGCGTTTCGCTCCAACGTGCCGCTGGTGCTGTGCGCGGGCCGCACGCCGCTTAGCGAGGCGGGGATGCCCGGCAGCCCGCGACACGCTGATCCATTGGGGCCAGGAGTCGTTCGACCAAGGCTCGATCGTGCGCGAGTTCGTCAAATGGGATTACGAATTGCGCAACTTCGCGCAACTCGAGGCCGTGATGCGCCGCGCGTTCGCGGTCGCGATGGCGGAGCCGCGCGGCCCGGTCTATCTCAGCCTGCCGCGCGAGGTGCTGGCCGAGGCACATAGCGAATTCAGCTACTCGCCCAAGGGAATCGATGCCGCCGGTGATGCCGCCCGCGCCGTCGCCGCGAGGCGCTGGCCGCGATGGCGCGGATGATCGCCGCCGCCGAGCGGCCGCTCGTCATCACGCGCATGCTGGGGCGCAATCCCGCGGCGGTTGCGAGTCTGGTCGCGCTGGCCGAGTCGTTCGCGCTGCCGGTGGTCGAGCATCCCAATCCCGCATACGTCAACTTTCCCAACAACCATCCGCTTCATCTCGGCTACGATCCCGCGCCTTACCTGGACGACGCCGATCTCATCGTCGTGATCGATACCGACGTTCCGTGGATTCCGCATCTGCGCAGTCCCGGCCCCGGCGCGAAGGTCATTCATCTCGGCGTCAATCCGATTTACGACCGCTACCCGATCTGGGGATTCCCGTCCGATCTGGCGGTGCAGGCCGATTCCGCCGTGGCGCTGCCGATGCTGACCGAGGCGCTGGCCGCGATGCGCGCCGCTCATCAGGGCGCGATCGAGCGGCGCGCGGCGCGGATCGCCGAGCAGCATCGACGTCTAGTCGCGGCGGCACAGGCGGAGATCGAGGCGGCCGCGAAGCATCAGCACGTCACGCTCGAATGGCTCGCCCATTGTCTGGATCGCGTGCGCGACGAGCGGATGGTTTTCATCAACGAGTACGATCTGAGCCTGCGCCACATCACGCTCGACCGTCCCGGCACGCAGTTCGGCCATTCCACCGCGGGCTATCTCGGATGGGGCGTGGGTGCGGCGCTGGGCGTCAAGCTGGGCGCGCCGGACAAGACGGTGGTCGCGATAGTCGGCGACGGCAGCTACATCTTCAGCGTGCCGAGCGCGTGCCATCTGGCGTCGGCGACGCTGGGCTTGCCGACATTGACGATCATCGCGAACAACGGCGGATGGGGCGCGGTGCATCGCGCCGTCCAGGGCGTGCATCCCGAAGGATGGTCGATGCGCACCGGAGAGATGCCGTTCGTGCGGTTCGGGATGCAGCCGGCGTACGAGATGTTCGCGCAGGCCTACGGCGGTCACGGCGAGGCGGTAAGCGATCCGAAGGAACTGCCGGCGGCACTGGAGCGCGCGACTTCGCGCGGTGCGCGAAGAGCGCCGCCAGGCCGTGCTCAACATCATTTGCCGCCCGCTATGATTTGACGACTGCGATGGAGACGATACAGGAGGAGCTGAGATGAGCACGCTCCTGGGCTACCGGCGCATGGCGCAGGGGATCGATCCGCCATACGACCACGGCACTTATGCGAGTACGCACAAACGAGCGCCCAGGCATTCGCCGATTCGGATCGCGCATACGCTCTCCGAGATCACGGGGCCGCGCCTCGGCGCCGAAATGGTGCGCGCCGGCGACGCCGACCTCACGCGCTTTGCCGGCGGCGAGGCGCTGGGCGAGCGCATCGTCGTGACCGGCCGCGTGCGTCGACGAGGATGGCCGCCCGGTCTCCAACGCGCTGGTCGAGATCTGGCAGGCGAACTCGGCCGGCCGCTACGCGCACGACGTCGATCAGCACGACGCGCCGCTTGACCCGCATTTTTCCGGAGTCGGCCGCGTGGCGACCGGCGCCGATGGGGTCTACCGCTTCGCCACCATCAAGCCGGCCGCCTATCCGTGGAAAAATCACTACAACGCGTGGCGTCCGCAGCATATTCATTTCAGCCTTTTCGGCCCCGGCTTCGCGACCCGGCTCATCACGCAGATGTATTTCCCCGGCGATCCGCTGCTCGAGCTCGATCCGATCTACCAGAGCGTGCCCGATCCGGCGGCGCGCGAGCGGCTCGTCTGCGCGTTCGATATCGAGGCGACTATTCCGGAGCGCGCGTTGGGCTATCGTTTCGATATCGTGTTGCGCGGCCGCAACGCGACCCCGCACGAACGCGGCACCGACGGAGGCGTGAGATGAGCCGCGGCGTGACGCCCTCGCAAACCATCGGTCCGTTTTTTCATCGTGCGCTGCTGCACGAAGGATGGAACGATCTCGCCGCGCGCGGCGCGGCCGGCGAGCGCGTCGCGATCGAAGGACGCGTGCTCGACGGCGACGGCGCGCCGGTCAGCGACGCGATGGTCGAGATATGGCAGGCCAACGCCGCCGGCCGTTACGACCATCCCGAAGATCTTCAAGAGAAGGACGCCGGAGAGGCCGCTCGATCCCCACTTCCACGGCTTCGGCCGCATCGCCACCGGCCCGGACGGTCGCTTCCGCCTGCGCACGATCAAGCCGGGCGCGGTGCCGGGCAGCGATGATGCGCTGCAAGCGCCGCACATCAACGTGTCCATCTTCGCGCGCGGGCTCCTGAAGCGGCTGGTCACGCGGATCTATTTTCCCGGCGATCCGCTCAACGAGGCCGATCCGCTGCTGAGCGCGCTGCCCGCCGGCCGCCGGGCCACGCTAATCGCGCGCGTCGCGGACGGCGGTGCGGCCGAGCGCGTCCTGCACTTCGACATCGTGTTGCAGGGCGACAACGAGACCGTGTTTCTGGACGTGTGAGACGATGCGCTTGCAGTTTCGCGGGCAGAGACGATGAGCGTTCATCCGGCGGACTCGGAAATTTTCGGCGCGTTATGGGGAACGGCCGAGATGCGCGCGCTATTTTCCGATGCGACGCATCTTCAGTTGATGCTCGACGTCGAGGCCGCGCTGGCGCGGGCCGAGGCGAGGCTCGGTTTGATCCCGCCGCAAGTCGCCGAAGCGATCACGAAAGCGGCGCGGGTCGAGAACCTGCGGATCGAGCGTATCGCCGAGGGCACGCGTGAGACCGGCGTGCCGGTCCCCGCATTGGTGAGCGAGCTTGGCCGCGTCGCGGGCGAAGAGGCCGCGCGCTACATCCATCTGGGAGCGACTACGCAGGACATTCTCGACACCGCGCTGGTGCTCCAGATGCGCCAGGCGCTCGCGCATCTGCGGCGCGACCTGGTGACGCTCGCCCGCACGCTGGCGAAGCGCGCGAGCGAATATCGCGACACGCCGATGGCCGGGCGTACGCATCTGCAGCAGGCGGTGCCGATAACCTTCGGGCTCAAGTGCGCGGTGTGGGCGTCGCCGCTCGCCGCTCACGTCGAACGGCTCGACCAGGCGGCGCGCCGCGTCCTGGTGGTGCAATTCGGTGGCGCCGCGGGAACGCTCGCGTCGCTCGGCGCGAACGGAGTGGCGGTGGCCGAGGCGCTCGCGCACGAGCTTGGCCTGGGCGTGCCGGATTTGCCGTGGCATGTCCGCGCGCGACACCGTGGCCGAAATCGCCGCGCTGCTGGGACTGATATGCGGCAGCCTTTCCAAGTTCGCGCTCGACGTGGCGCTGCTGATGCAGACCGAGGTGGCCGAGGTTTTCGAGCCGCACGCGGCGGGCCGCGGCGGTTCGAGCACGATGCCGCAAAAGCGCAACCCGGTCGCCGCCGAATACATCATCGCCGCCACACGCGGCGTGCACGCGCTGGTGCCGCTGATGCTGACCGCGATGGCGCAGGATCACGAGCGCGCAACCGGTCCGTGGCAGAGCGAGGCGCTGGCGCTGCCGCAATGCTTTGTCCTTTGCGCGGGTGCGATGGCGCATGCGCTCGCGATCGCCGGAGGGATGACGATCGATGCGGCGCGGATGCGCCGCAACCTGGACCTTGGCGGCGGGCTGATCATGGCCGAGGCGGTGGCGACGGGGCTCGGGCCGGTGATGGGCCGTGCGGCGGCGCATCATGCGCTCCAGCGCGTTTCGGATCGCGCGATCGCCGAAGGCAAAACACTTGGCCAGGCGCTGCGCGACGACGCCGAGGTGCGCCGGCATCTGAGCGACGAGCAGATCGATCGCCTGACCGATCCGGCGGCGTACCTGGGATCGGCGGGCGCCTTCGTCGACCGCGTGGTCGCGCGAATCGCGCGTCCTAAGCTGACGATTTTGTGAAAGATGCCGCCGGAGGTTGCGACAGCAGCTTTCGAAGACTCGCACTCAATCTCGCATCAGTGCACGGGCGGGCGCTTTGCGGCCCACGGACGCGCTTGCTCGAGTTGAGCGGCCAGGCGGAGCATCGTCGCTTCGTCGCCAAAGCGCCCGGCTATCCGCCGCCGCCGCGCCATCGATCAAAGTGACGGAGAAGGCGGTCCAGATGACGTGCACGTTTTCGAGAAAGGCGTCTCAGTCGCCTCGAACGCGGCGGCGACGAGTTCGTCGGGCGTCACTTTCTTGCGAGCGACCAGTTCGGCCAATCCGAGTCCGTCGTGCGAGGTATAGTCGCTGAGCGAAATCATGCGCCGGTCCTCCATTGGCGGGATTTGACCGACCCGTCTGCGCGGCCAACCTGTCCCGGTTTCCAAAGTCACCGTCGAGATAGGGCCGCGTACCACATTTCACTTCGCGGCGGCAAATTCACAGTCTCCCAATTGAGCGGCTCAACCAGCATTGCTTTAATGAACGCCATGCGCGCGGCGGAACGCCAGGTCTGATCACGTGAGCGAAATGGAAGAGTAACTTTGCGGCAACGTTGCTGTGGCGGCAATCGGCCGTGGATATATCCTGGGTCCAAGCGGCGCAGGCGCCAATTGGATGGAAGCCGGTGAAGCGGAGCAGCGGAATCGAGGAGAAATAGATGGGGCCGATCGGAGACGCGAATTTTTCTGACCAAGGGCGTGGGACGGCATAGCGAGAAGCTCACCTCATTCGAGCTTGCGCTGCGTGACGCCCGCATCGCGGAATTCAACCTGGTGCGCGTGAGTTCGATTTTCCCTCCCGGATGTAAGGTGATTCCAGTCCAGGAGGGGCTCAAACATCTGAAACCCGGCCAGATCGTTTACGCCGTGATGTACGACAACGCCACCAACGAACCGCATCGCCTGGTGGCGTCGTCCGTCGGTCTCGCGATTCCGGCCGACAAGGATCAGTACGGCTATCTCTCGGAGCACAAGAGCTTCGGCGAGACCGACCAGAAGGCGGGCGACTACGCCGAAGACCTCGCGGCCACGATGCTGGCCACCATCCTGGGCGTCGACTTCGATCCCAACGCGAGTTACGACGAGCGCAAGGACATCTGGAAAGTGTCGGACAAGATCGTCACGACACGCAACGTCACGCAATCAGCGATCGGCGATCGCGAGGGGCTGTGGACTTCGGTCGTGGCGGCGGCGGTGTTCGTCAACTTGCCCAAGGCCAAGTAGACCTGCGCGAGCCGACGCGCCGAGCGCGGTCGTCGGCTAGCTGTTGGCCTGGGTCTGGAGCTCGTAAATGGAGCTGTAGCCCTTGCTGAAGTCGGGAGGCAGGCGGATATCGCCCGCCGTGCGCCGAGCGGTAAGCGCAGCGCGGCCCCGGACGATCGCGCCAAAGAATCGCGTCTTGGTCGGGTCGGCACTGAGCGGCATCGCGTCCGCCGCGCTGTACGCGTTGATCAACAGCCGGCGATCGTCCGGCGAGGTGTTGGGCGCCGACCAGTGAATCAGCCGGTAGTGATGGATGTGGATGCTGCCGGCCGGCATTTCGAGCAGTTGGCCCTTGCCGCCGTCGAAGCGGCCGATGTCCTCATCGCGCATTCGTCCGATGAAGCGGCCGCCGTCATCGTAGTGTTCGTGGACCTTTTCGCGATGGCTTCCCGGGAGCACCACGAGGCATCCGTTCTCTGCAGTCGCGTCGTCGAGCAGCAGGCCCACCGCTAGCACGTCGTCGTTTGAGTGCGGGTAGAAGGCGGCGTCCTGATGCCATTCGACCGGCGCACCGACCCGGCCGCCCTTGAGGTTGAGCTTGCTGTGATGGAACTTGACGTCGGGGCCCAGCAGCTCGGCCACGATGTCGGGAATCGGCGACTCAAACGCAACCCAGCGATACAACGGATCGTTGTCGGCGGGATTTTTGATTCGTCGCAGCGTAGGGGTTTGCGTGGAATGCAGCGGATCGAGATCGAACAGGCCGTCGCTCGCGCTGATCGCGCGCGATCGATCGACAAACCGCTCGGTCACCGCGCGAAGCTCCTCGATGCGCCGAGCGTCGATGACGCCGGTGAGCGCCACGTAGCCGTCGCGCCGGTACGCGTCCATCTGTTCGTCGGTCAGGTAGCGCCGGCGCGAGCCAGGTGCGTCAGCCATAAGCAACCTCTTCGACTCAATATAGCCTCGACGCGGGATAGTAGGAACAGGACATGGCTCCGCGCTCGCACGCCAGCTACACTTCCATTGGATCGCGGAAGTACTCGCGAAAAACTCGCGAGCGGTGTTCCAGCAGCAATGGATCCAGCGCTGCCTTGATGACCGGGTCGCTAGCCGTGAAGCCCGGCCGCCAGGCCTCGGGCATCGGGCACTGTTCCTTCGGCAGGGGGTCCAGCAAATTGGCGAAGGCGGTCCAGTAGATGTCGAGCGCGCTCAAGCCGTCGCCAACGAAATAGTGGATGCCACGCGCGTATTGTGATTTGAGTTGCGCGGCCAGCGCTTTCAGCGATTCGGCGGTGCGCTCGCCGGCGGCCTTTGCGTCGCCTTCGTTATAGCGATATTTGCTGCCCATCAGGCTTACGTTTGGAGGCGGGCTGCCGGATGCATACGCCGGTGCAAAGAGCTGCAGGCGCCGGTTCCAGCCGATACCCTTTTCCCCACAGATTTCGTGCGATAGGCCGACCATCAGCGCGCGCAGCGTGGCGTCCTTCGGAATCAGTGAAGGCTTGGGCGCCAATCGCTCGGCCAAATAGAGGATGTCGATCCACCGATTGATCGGCTTTTCCTTGGCCCAGGCCACGATTGGCGCGCTGGCTTCGCCCCCCCAAGCCACGATCTCGGCGTTGGGTTCACCCGGCCGCCACGGCGCGGCGACGTACTCAAGCCCTTTGATTTCGAAGATCGTCTTGGCGGCCTGTCCCCACGGACTGGGGATGCCTTTGACCAGCACGATGCGCAGACCGGGATGGTCGATGATTTCCTCGAAGCTGCGATATTGAAGCACGGCGTTCTCCTTCGTTGTCTCAAGTATGTTTCTAGCGAGTCAGAATCTTCCGCGCCATCTCCTCCACTTCCGCGGCGTCCTTGCTGTCCTGCAGCACCAGCGGCTCCGGCACGGCAATGCCACGCTGGCACGCCGGACGCGCCTCTAGCCGCGCAATCCAGGCTTGCAGGTTCGCCAAGCCGTCAACCTTGACACCGCTCCACTTATAGATGCGCACCCAGCACCAGTTGGCAATGTCGGCGATGCTATATTCGTCGCACAAATATTCGCGGCCCTCGAGTTGCCCTTCCAGCACTTCGAACAGGCGCCGGCATTCGTTGTGGTAGCGCTGGATCGCCGATGGAAGTTTTTCCGGAAAATAGCGGTAGAACACGTTGGCCTGACCCATCATCGGCCCGATACCGCCCATCTGGAACATCAGCCACTGCGTTACCCGCGACTCGCCTTTTTCGTCCTTGGGCAGGAGCTTGCTGGTCTTATGCGCCAGGTACAGCAGGATAGCGCCGCTTTCGAATACGGAAAAATCGCCGTTGGCGCGATCTACGATGGCTGGGATACGGCCATTGGGGCTGATGCGCAGGAACTCCGGTTTTTTCTGGTCGCCTTTGCCCAAGTCGATGCGGTGGACGGTGTACGGCAGGCCCGTCTCTTCCAGGAACACGGAGGCTTTCCAGCCGTTGGGCGTGGACGCGGTGTACAGGTCGATCGACGGCGAACTCATCGTTGGTTTCTCCTCGGTCAAAGGTCCCTTCAATTTTTATTTGGTGGGCGGTGCAGGTTTCGAACCTGCGTCGGTTTGTAAGACGGCTCCGGCGAGTTGGGAGATCAACGAAAACGCCCCTCTTCCCAAGCTTTTTCTGCTCGCCCCATCTCATCCGAAAGCACTGGAAATTGGTCTTCAATCGGCACCTAGACCGGGACCAACTGTGAGGCTGAAAACACGTCCTATGCGCAAGGAAGCGCGGCTATCCGGTTTCTTCGCAGGGTACGAGGAATTCTTTCTAGCACTTTCCGACCCGACCACGAAGAACACGACTGACGCGAAGCAGTATCGGAGATAAAAAAAAGGGGACGGGGCAGAATTTATGGCCGGCGAGATCCAGTGTTGTGTTCACCAAGGCGATCCCAACGTAAGATGTGCTCCTGCGACGGACCGCTCATGCATCCGGCAGGGTGAAGACGGCGCATCGCGCCGCGATGCCGCGCAGCATGTGTTCGCCCAGGGATACAAGCGGCGTGGTGGTCTCGGCGGCGACCGCGCCCGAGATCAGCACCGACCGGCCGAGCGGTCGGCACAGTCCCTGCAATCGGCTCACCAGGTTGACTGCGGGGCCGATAGCAGTGAAGTCGAGCCGGTCGGCAGCGCCGATATTGCCCCATAATATCTCGCCGAGATGTAGCGCCGCGCCGAAGGGCAGCGGTGGCAGCCCCTGCGCCTGCCGCACCGCATCGAGATGGGCCATGCCGGCGCGGGCCGCGACGAGCGCGCGCAGCGCCGCCTCGCAGGCCTCGGTCGGCGCGCCGGTAACCGGGAAAATCGCTTACACGCCGTCGCCAATGAATTTCAGCACCTTGCCCCCGAAAGCGTGCACAGCACCGGCGACGCGGTCGAACCAAGCGTCGAGGGCCGCGATCATCGCCGCAGGCTCTGTCGCCTCGGACAAGGCGGTGAAGTTGCGCAGATCGGCATAGAGCAGCACCGCGCGGATAGTCTCACCGGTGCCGCGGCGGAGCGCACCGGCCTGCACCCGAGCGGCACTGCGCCGGCCGAGATAGGCCTCGAGCAGCGCTGCCAGCGCTGCTCGCGCGGCCAGGGCGGCCAACGGCGCCGCGACGAAGCGCGCCACCTGACGCAGCCGCCCAGCCTCGGCGGGGCCGAACGGCCGGGTTCCGGCCCAGCCCAACGCAAGACTCTCCGGCGTGGGGCCGACCATGTCCTCTTGCACCGGGCCAAGTCCGCCGAGCCAGTCGCGCCCGGCTTGGCTGAGCGGGCCGACGACGAAACCCAGCGCCTCGATCACGGCCCCGGTCTCCGCCCGCCACAGCCAGGTGCGGCGGGTGATGATCGGATGCGGCACCGCGAGCGTTAGGGCGCCGCCAGCAAGGGGCAGGCCGTCGGCCAGTAACCGTCCGCCAAGCTCAGCCAGAAACTGGTCAGGGCCGGACGAGGCGCTGGCCTCATCCACCAGCCAAGCGAAAAGCGCCGGCAGATCCATGCCCAGATCATACCGCCACGGCCCTTGGCCTGTCATACACACCGCGCCACTGGCGGAGCCGGGCCCGCCCGGTCTATTCTCGAGCCAGGGCCGCGACGGTACTCGTCCATCCTGCGCCGCAGGCGGTGGCCATCGCAACATTGGAGAAACAGATGCAAGAGGCCCTCGTCGTTCGCCGCGAGACGCACATCCCGGCGCCACCTGCCGCAGTGTTCGCCCTCCTGACCGACCCCGAGAAAATCCTGCGGTGGATGGGAACGGAGGGTCAGGTCAAGCCACAGCCCGGCGGGCTCTACCTCGTCAACGTCACCGGGGCTCGCTTTGCCCGCGGCTCCTTCCGTGAAGTGGTGCCGGTGCACCGCCTGGCCTTCAGCTTCGGCTGGGACGGCGACGAGGTGGTGCCGCCGGGGTCGAGCCTGGTTGAGATCGACCTGATCGAGCAGCCGGACGGAACGCTGCTGCGCCTGACTCACACCGGCCTGCCCAATACTGAGCAATGCGCCGGGCATGCGGAAGGCTGGGCCCATTACATCGGTCGACTGGCTGAGGTTGCGGCGGGACGCGATCCGGGCCCAGACCCCTGGCACGGCCGCACTGGCAGGGAGTGACTGCTTTCCGCTCTCGATAATCGCTGCGCTGAGCAGACCCCATAATAATGGACTTCACCGTGTAGATGCTCGCGCTGTTCACTCAACCGGCATACCAACGATCTGTCGCGAGGCCGGGCGCACTTCGCGCGCTTTGACCTGGAGGTGCTGGAGACTTTGCGGGCGGTGCTGGCGCGCGCGGTCGACGACCTGGCATCGGCCGATTCGGGTTCAGGGGGTTTGCGGTTTCGGTCCAACCATCCGCCATATTGCGTAACCGCACGCTGGACCGGCATAGCTACAAGGGTGAAGGCGAGGAAGCTGTCAGCGGGTTTATCGTAGCGGGCTAGAGCACCAATACACATTTGCAGAGAAAACTATCCCTTCGCCCACCGCGTCCTCATACCGATAGCCAAGTGTCTTGGTATTAGGGCACAACTTGCGAACCAATTTTGCTGAGGTAGGGGCCATGAAAGCGCCGAAATATCAGCGCGCCGAGATGCTGGCGGCGGCACTACAGCAGGCCGTCTACACCTTTGAAGATCCGGTCGAGGGACTGGAGATTACGGACGTGGGGGTTGTGGCCTGGGCCGCCGGGCGGTTCATTCTCATGACCTGTCGCTGGGACAATTCTTACAGCGCGGATGGCGCACCGCTGAAGATCCGGTCGAGGGACTGGAGATTACGGACGTGGGGGTTGTGGCCTGGGCCGCCGGGCGGTTCATTCTCATGACCTGTCGCTGGGACAATTCTTACAGCGCGGATGGCGCACCGCTCCTGGGCAGCGGAGTCTGGTCAGCGCAATACGTCAACGATTGCGATGCTTCCTATCGCCAGTCATCTAAGAGAATAACGTCGATGCGGCCGTGGTGGCGCCACTGGTGGGGGCAGCGGACCTCGGGCCGACGCTAGTTCAGCGGTGGCGCTTTCGATTGGGCGGGGTCAATGCTGCTCGGCGATGGAATTGACAGACTCGCGTAAGTCGTTGGTTTTATTGGTGGGCGGTGCAGGTTTCGAACCTGCGACCCTCGGCTTGTAAGGCGGCTCCGCCGGATTCGCGGATCAAGGAGAATGCGGTTATTTCCTGGGGTTTCTGCTCATCCGACCTCATCCGAGAGCACCCAAAATTGGCCCTCAACCGGCTGTGCCTACTAAAAACTCCGAACGCGCAGAAAACCCTAGAGTTTTGAGATGGACCGCCGTAGTGTCGCCGGCATGCTTAAGTTCGAGCGATCAATCGTATCTATGCTTGCCCGCCGATTCCGTAGTCGGGCGGTTGTGGAGCTAGAGAACCTCGCGCTCCGTCACCAGCTGCCCGTTCTTCGCCGCCAGCGGCCGGGTCGGCCCCGGCTGTTCGCGATAGACCGCTTGCTCTGGGTCTTGCTCTACCGATTGTGGCCGCGCTGTCTAAAGGCGATGGTGTTGGTCAAGCCGGCAACGGTGATCCAATGGCACCGTCAGGGCTTCCGTCTGTATTGGCGTTGGCGCTCGAGATCCGGGTGGCCGTCAGTGGAGCGCGAGATTCGTGACCTGATTCGGCAGATGAGCAGCGCCAACCCGCTCTGGGGTGCACCTCGGATTCATGGCGAGCTGCTCAAGCTCGGCATCGAGATCAGTCAAGCTACGGTCGCCAAGTACATGGTGCTAAGGCGAGGAACACCACCTTCTCAGACCTGGCGGACTTTCCTGCGCAATCAGGCCCAAGATATCGCGGCCATCGACATGTTCGTCGTGGCGTCTGCGTCGTTTCGGCTGTTCTACGTGATGATCATTCTGGCCCACGATCGCAGGAATATCGTACGCACCGCCGTCACCGAGCATCCGACCGCAGCTTGGCTCTCGCGCCAGGTAACCGAAGCGTTCCCATGGGACACCGCTCCGCGCTACTTGCTGCGCGATCGCGACGGGTCGTATGGCACGTATTTCCGCAACCGAGTCGAAGCGATGGGAATCACGGAGGTCATCACAGCGCCACGCTCACCGTGGCAGAACGCTCACGTCGAGCGCGTGATCGGTTCGATTCGCCGCGAGTGTTTGGATCACCTCGTGATCTTCAACGAGTCCCATCTGCGCCGCGTCCTGTCCTCGTACGTCGACTACTACCAACGCACCCGCACGCATCTTTCGCTCAACAAAGATTGCCCCGACTCCCGCCCGATCATGCCACCCAGGACCGGAAAGGTGATCGCCATCCCTCAGGTCGGCGGCCTGCATCACCGTTACGAACGTCTCGCCGCCTGATTCGGATCCGATTCCTGCCTCTTCATCGTTGCGTCACGGCCAGTATGCCATCGGCGGATATTCTCTGTATCCGAGACTTTGGGTCTCGATCAGGGGCCGACCGTTTTACCGTCCTGATTGCAGGTCGTCTCACTTAAGCGCATTAATTCGATAGCAATTCTAGCAGCCACTCAAATTACGGTTGAAATGGAATTTTTAGTAAGGACAGCGTGACGAAGGACGATTTTCTGCGGCTAACGCATCGGCACTGCGCGCGTTTGCGTATCACGATTTGCCGACGGCATCGTCCAGGCGCCGCCGATATGGCGCAGGACAATTCGATTTGATTGATTGCCCGCTGCAGCCAGCAGCCGCTGGAACGGCTCATCCATCGGTTCTAGCGAAAGCTTGAAGGTGCCCCAATGGAACGGCACTAGATACTGTGCGCCGGTCTGCTCGAACATCGACCATACTTGTTCCGGATTGGCATGCTTCGAGATCCAAGGGTTGTAAGAGCTAATCGAAAACGCCGCGACTTCCGGCGGATCGGCATGCAGGGAAGCGAATAGAGTCGTAACAGCGCTATCACATGCAAAAAGCATTCGATGCCCGCCGCGATCCAAAACATAGCTGTTGAAGCCATAGTCGATGCCGTAAGGTAACCAGCGCTTGCCCCAGTGACGCGCGCCCATCGCGCTCACATTTAATCCCTGGACGGTAGTCGATTCGCCCCACTTGAGCTCGCGAACGTCTTTGAAACCCAGAGGTCGGATAAGCGCCCCGCACTTGTCACAGGCAATCACGGTAGCGCTTTTGGGAAGCGCCTTAAGCGAGGGCAAATCCAAATGGTCCATATGAGCGTGCGTGATCAAAATCACCTGAACCGCCTGCAGGGCTTCTGGCGGCAGCGGCGGCGCAGTGATGCGGCGCGGGCCGACCGTAAAAAGTGAATCCACTGCAAAGCCGACGCGACTGAAAAGAGCCGGATCGGTGAGCACTGCCACGCCGAAATAGTTCATTAAGAGTGTAGCATGCCCAAGGTTGGCGACAGTGAGTGCGTCATCTGGCCAATTGGCAGGGTCTAATGGTTTTTGAGGGTCGATCACTAGAGCACGATCCTTGAGGGTTATAGCGCTGTCCATACGGGCATCAACCAGCCAGATAAACGCGATTGTCGCTACGATTATGACAATGGCCAAGGCGGCGAGCGCTGCTATTTATTTTAACTAAATTCGTTGCGAAAGACTATCCATGTGGTGCGAAGCAATTGAATTCCTATTACTTCGAGGACATTCTCGGCGCCAAGTAGAATTTCCTCGCAGTCTCACCTTGAGATCGCGCGCCGCCTGCACCAAAAAGAGTTCGCAGAGCATCTGGTGAGCACGCGCAACAGCTTCGCTTGCGCTGCCATGGACAGCTCGCCCGCTTCGTCCAGGAAGAGCGCACCCTGATGGGCGGCTTCGAACAGGCCCTCGCGGGCGCGTTTGGCCCCGGCGGCGGAACGACTCAACGTCGCCCGTTACCAAATCGGAATCTCCCTCGCCAACTGTCAGCGCAAGGGCACTGAGAGGCCAGTGACCCAACACACGTTTTTCCCCAGCGGTTGCTGCAAAGGTGTAGATTAGCGGTTTCCTCCTTTACCCGGCAAAGGTTCGCTGCCGGCGGCGGCGGCGGCCGGAGCCCAGGTCACGTGCCCGTGAGCGCTCACGTCGATATCGATCGTGTCGGCGCAACGGAACATGAGGATGCTGGGGTTCTTCATGCCCCACGCGACGTAAGGGATTGTGAAATGACCGGAGGCGGTGAAGTCGTCGCCGGCCGGACGCACGATCATCTCGATGGTTACTTCATGCGCGGTTCCATGCAGCATCAAAGTGCCATGGGCCTTGATCGGAAACTCGCCGTCACCGACGCGCTTGCCTTCGATCCATCGGGGATCGAAGTCGATCGTCGGGTAGCGCCCGCTTTCGAGAATGCTGTTTCTCGTCTCTCCGTCCCGCATATGGCTGCCGCTATCGACGCTGCCGGCGCCGACGATTACGCTTCCGGTGGCCTTTCCGGTCGCGGGGTCGACGCGCACGACCCCCTTTTCGAGTTTGAACGTTCCGTTGCTGATGTGGGGCCAACCTTTCAGCGTATAAGCAATCAGGGTCTTCGCCGGATTGAGCTCCAGCACCGCGTCCTGCGTCGGGGTCGAGACCGCAAGTGCCGTCGAATACCCGGTCAGCAGAAGCATGAGCGTAATAACCATTGCGGCGCCGCGAGTGCGTATAGCCATTGCTATCATCCGTATAAATTTACTGCGATTTTTCATTAGCAGGTTGCGGAAAAACGAACGTTTCTCAGTCGATTAGATAGTAGGATAGTGGCCAGCTGTGGTGTGAGGAGGATGCGCGGATGCGCGGGACGGACCATCAGCAGAGCGAGATGTTCAGCTATATTTCGGCCGAGCGGCGGGTGCCTAGGGATCATCCGCTGCGGGCGATTCGGACCATGGCGGATACGGCGCTGAGAGAGCTGGGACCGCGCTTCGCCAGGCTGTATGCGAGCCCCGGGCGTCCGTCGATCGCGCCGGAGAAGCTGTTGCGCGCGCTGTTGCTGCAGATTTTGTACACGGTGCGCAGCGAGCGGCAGCTGATCGAGCAGCTCGACTACAATCTGCTGTTTCGCTGGTTCGTGGGGCTGAGCATGGACGATCCGGTGTGGGACGTGACGGTCTTCACCAAGAACCGGGAGCGGTTGCTGGCGGGCGAAGTGGCGCAGGCCTTCTTCAACGCGGTGCTGGACCAGGCCCGCAGCCACGACCTGCTCTCCGCCGAGCACTTCACCGTCGATGGCACGCTGGTCGAGGCGTGGGCTTCGCTCAAGAGCTTCAAGCGCAAAGGCGAGGACTCCCAGACCCCGCCGGATGATGATCCCGGTAATCCCAGCGTGGACTTTCACGGCGAGCGCCGCGCCAACGCCACCCACCAATCGACCACCGACCCCGAAGCGCGGCTGTACAAGAAGAGACCGGGAAGCGCGGCCAAGCTCTGCTATATGGGGCACGTCGAGATGGAGAATCGCAACGGGCTGGCGGTCAACTCGCGCCTGACCCAGGCCCATGGCAGGGCCGAGCCGAGCGCGGCGCTGGAGATGGTCGAGGAGATCCCGGGCTTGAGGCGCGTGACCCTGGGAGCGGACAAGGGCTACGACCGCAAGGAGTTCGTGCGCGAGCTGCGCGATCACAACGTCACCCCGCATATCGCGCAGAAGCAATCGAGCGCAGTTGACCGGCGCACTAGCCGCCAGGCCGGCTACGCCATCAGCCAGACCAAGCGCAAGCGGGTCGAGGAGATCTTCGGCTGGCTCAAGACCGTGGGCGGGCTGCGCAAGATTCGCCATCGGGGAGTGCAACGGGTGGGCTGGATGTTTACCTTGGCGCTGGCCGCTTACAACCTGGTGCGGATGCGCAACCTGCTGCCCGCGCCAGCATAAATCAACCGGCAAGCTGCGCGTGGCGATCCCGAGTGAGGCATTGAACACCCTTCGCACACACCTTCCAGCCATCCCTGCTGCCGGCCACTGAACGGTCACAAATCAAATCTCAGTAGAAAACCTGCGCGCTACCCGAGTTTTTCCGTACCCTGTTAACGTGACCACGAACGTCCGCGTTTCAACCGCTCCTTCGGCACAAGCAGATAGCATGCCGTGACCGTGAACGCGGGCCGAGCCATTTTACCTCAATTTAACTAAAGGCCTGTGTGACAGTTGACTCTCATTCATGTTCGTTGACTGTACGAGAGTTTGAACAACAGCGTCCGAATTTTTTGGACAATCGTTCGAATTCTCGAACAAGCTTAAGATTCCAGAGAATCCGAACACTAGAAAAAAGTAAATGCAGTGTCATTCAGCGCGTGGGCGATCGGTGGCAACGCTCTTGCTTTGAACCCTCAAGTACCCCAGATGAATCGCGAACAAGCAAAGAAGCGCAAGCTGGCGGAAGAGATCTCGGTGATGTAAGGTGAACGCTGAGCGCCAAGTTGCTTCATCGTAATTCGGCTTTCTTTCGCGGGTCCGCGGAAACATGATTTCCGATGTTTTCTCAAGGACCTTCCCTGAGATCAATCCCTTCCAATAGTGACGAATCGTTCGATCAAGACCGTTCGGCCCAATCATTTCGCCTCATAAGAAGGAGCAAAAGCAGAGGACAAAACGATGCCCGTCAGGAACATCCCTCCCACCACGGCTTTGCGCCGTGCATATTTCCACGACATAAATAGCCCCGTGCAATTCGATATAACGTGACTACGGCTTACCTGAACCGCATCGCCACTGCCGTACCAGAGCACGATGTGCATCACTCCTTCGTCGTCTTCGCCGAGCAGATGCTCGACGACCCGCGGCTGCGCACGGTCTTCCGCCGCATGGTGAGCCGGGCCGATATCGCGCATCGCTATTCGTTCCTCGATCCGCAGAAAGGTTCCGGCCAATTCTCATCGCATGACGCGAACGAGTTTTATCGGCTAGGCAACTTTCCCAACACCACGCGGCGTATGGAGCTGTTTGAGCAGAGCGCTCCGCTGCTGATGCGGAAGGCCGTCGACCGGCTTGCGTTGAGCGAGAAAGAACGCGCTGGTATTACGCACGTGCTGGTGACCTGCTGTACGGGACTCTATGCTCCAGGGCTGGATTTTGAGATCGTCGACCACCTCGGGCTTCCGGCGTGCGTGGAGCGGACGATGGTTGGCTTCATGGGCTGCCATGCGGCGATCAATGCGCTGAAGCTGGCGCGGCACATTGTGCGCTCAGACCCGCAGGCAGGTGTGCTCATGGTGAACCTGGAGCTGTGCACGCTGCACTTCCAGGAGACGCAGGATCTGGAGCAGATACTCTCGTTTCTGGTGTTTGCCGATGGTGCGGCGGCGAGTCTGATTACCGCGCGGGGGCAGGGTTTCGCGCTGGACAGTTTCAAGGCGGTGATGGTGCCGGAGACACGTGGGCTGATGACCTGGAAGATTCGCGGGCTTGGTTTCGACATGCTGCTCTCCGGGCAGGTGCCGGCAGAGCTGGGCCGCGCGCTGCATGAGGGCGAGCTGCTGGCCGAGCGTGATGGCATCGACCTGTGGGCGGTGCATCCCGGCGGGCGGTCGATTCTGGATGCGGTGGAGAAGGGATTGGAGCTGCCGGTCGATGCGCTGGCAGCGTCACGCGAAGTGCTGTCGTGCTTCGGCAACATGTCCTCGGCGACGGTGATGTTCGTGCTACAGCGGATGATGCAGCAGGCGCGACCCGGGCAACACGGGTGCGCGATGGCGTTTGGACCGGGACTGACAGCGGAGACGATGCGCTTCCATGTGGTCTAGTGCACAGATCGATCTCAGTCGGCGGGTTTCTCCGCGTGAGTTGCCGGAGCTTATGGATGGTGACTGTAGTTATGAGGATTTCCGTGACTGCCTGCGCAGTCTGGAAAAAGTGAATCGCTGGCTGCTGGGCTATCGGCCGACGCTGACGTGGCTGGAGCGGCTACCGCGCGGCTTGCGTGAGCCGATGCACATCGTCGACGTGGGCAGTGGCGGTGGAGATCTACTGCGGCAGATTGCAGGCTGGGCACGGAGACGGGGCATCGCTGTGCAGTTAACGGGAATCGACTTGAATCCTTATGCGGCGCGCGCGGCAGCGGAGTCCACGCCGAAGGAGCTCGGAATTACATGGGTGACCGGCGATGCTGTGGTGTATCGGCCGGAGAAGCCGATGGATATCGTCGTTAGTTCGCTGCTGGCACATCATCTAGAGGACGAAGAGATCGTCGCGCTGCTGCGGTGGATGGAAGCGACCGTGCAGCTGGGTTGGTTTATCAACGATTTGGAACGGGCGGAGTGGAGTTATCGGATGTTTGGGTTGGTGCGGTGGCACCCGATTGTGAGGCATGATGGGCCGGTGTCGTTCCGGCGAGCCTTCCGGAAGGAGGATTGGGTACGCCTGTTGGCTGCGGCTGATGTTCCGCGGGAGGTGGTGACGGTAGAACGTTGGCGGCCGGGACGGTTGTGCGTGGGGCGGTGGAAGTGAGGTCGGTGATTCTGAAGCGTCTCGTTAGACTAAGAGATGTGAAGCATATCGCGCCGGCCGCCCTCGTGGCGCACCTCATCACGTCTAACCATCTGAGAGGCGAATAATGGCATCTTTCACCCTGCCTACACCCAGTGCCAGCCGTTTCAGATTCAAAGCCGTTCTCTGGATCTTTCTTGGTGTCACGACGCTCTTTGTCTTCATCACGTCAGAGGTCCTTCTGTTCATCGATTACCCCATGTACCATGCCTACCGCCTGCAGGTCATAGCCGACCGCGGACTCCTCATCCCGCACGCGCTCTGCGGAACCTTCGCTCTGCTGGCCGGCCCTCTGCAGTTCTCGTCGCGCTTTCGGCAGCGTCACCTGAAGCTCCATCGCGTCGTAGGCCGCATGTACTTCATCTCCGTCATCATCGGCGCCTTTACCGGGATCGCCCTTGCCACCGGACGTCCCGGGCTGCCTGGGACCGCCATGCAAGGCGCTGCATGGATCGTCTGCACTACCGCTGCCGTGATCGCCGCGCGTAACAGACAGATCGCCGTGCACCGCCAGTGGATGGCCCGCTCCTATGCGGTCACGTTTACCTTTGTCTCCACCCGTGTACTCAACCTTGTGCCCGCCTACTGGAGCCATCTTGGCGACGTACTGTCGGCGGTTGGCGTCATCGCCTTCACCCTGGCCTCCATCGTTCTGGTCGACCTCGGGCTCAACTGGAACGAACTCACCACGCGCCGCAGTCTGACGGTAGCGCATTGTCCATCTCCCGAAGCTGGCTCCCTCCAGATCCGAGCTGACTACAGGCCCATAACCACCCAGCTGTCCAACGATCTTCACCACAGATAGAAATATGAAATCCAGCTAAATATTGATGGAACATCCGTGAATCAGGAGCAATGCCTTGCAAGATGAAGTTCTCGTCCTCGGTGGTGGAGTGGCAGGCTGTGCCGCTTCCATCGCGCTCGCCCGAAAGGGACGAAGCGTCACGTTGATCGAACGCGAGCCCACGCCGCGCCATAAGGTCTGCGGAGAATTCCTAAGCGGTGAGGCCCTTGAAGACCTGCATGCTCTTGGCATCGACGTGGCCTCTCTTGGCGCGGTGCCCATCGATTACGTTCGCCTTGCCGCAGCCAGACGCGCCGCGGAGGCTCCGCTACCTTTTCCCGCAGCCTCGCTCACGCGCAAGGCGCTCGATACAGCGCTCATTGCCGAGGCTGTCACCGCCGGAATCCGCGTCGAGCGCGGTCGCAGTGTGCAGTCGCTCAGCCGCGCGACCGCCAACCTCTGGCAGGCTACGCTCGACGACGGCACCACATACGAAGCTCCAACCGCCTTTCTCGCCACGGGCAAGCACGATCTGCGCGGCCACGGTCGCCCGAAGGACCCTCACCAATGGGTCGCCTTGAAGATGTATTATCGATTGTCTGCCGCCCAGACCGCTGACCTGGCGGACGCCTCCGAGTTGACGCTCTATTCCGGAGGCTACGGTGGTATCCAACCGGTGGAAGACGGCATTGCGAATTTCTGCTGTGTGGTGAAACGGTGGTATTTTGCACGTGCGGGTCTTCGCTGGGAGGGCCTCCTTGCGAAGATGCAGCAGGATTGTCCCCACCTCGCAATGCGGCTTGACGGTGCGGAGCCGCTGCTCGACAAACCGATCGTCATCACTCATATCCCTTACGGTTACATCCGTCGCACAACGGAGGATGGGCTCTACTGCATTGGCGATCAGGCAGCCGTCATCCCCTCGTTCACCGGTGACGGCATATCCATCGCGCTGCATACTGCCCGCTGTGCCGCCGCTGCGTATCTTGCAGCGGAGCCGGCGCAGGTCTTTCAGCCAAAACTGCGCTCCGCAATGCTGCCCCAGATGCGTCTTGCCGAGGTCGCCGACCACGGCTTGAACAACGCACTCGCGCGCGCTGTGCTGCCGTTCTGCCTCAGGGTCTGGCCCGGCGCGATGCGCGTAACGGCTAGGCTCACGCGTGTCACCCAGCCCGCCGCTGTTGCTCCACAGGCGTTCGCCAACTGAAATCGAGCGACGCCAAAACAACTCTCGTAGTCAAAACTCTCCATGGGAGATGCAATGAAAGTCTTCGCAGTTTTAGCCCTTGCTGTCGTCATCGCTCCGGCCGCACTCGCCCAGCATTAGACCTTCGTCGTCAACCCCGAGCGGATGATGGTATCGGCGGTGTAATGTTTCAATGAGTCCGGCAAAGGCACCACTTCTCGAGGCGATCGAGATTTCGAAGAGTTACGGCGCGCGGCTTGCGCTTGACAATGTCAGCCTCGCAGTAAGGCCAGGTGAAATTGCCGCCTTGCTCGGACCCAACGGCGCGGGCAAGACCACGACGCTGTCGATTCTGGCTACTCTACTTAAACCCGATAGCGGTCATGTTCTTATCAATGGTAAGCCGCGAAAGAGCGACCCGACTGGACTGGGACGGATGCTTGGGCTGGTGCCGCAATCGCTCGCGCTGTATCCCACGCTTAGCGCGGCGCAGAACGTATGGCATTTCGCACGCATGCAAGGGCTCGCGCGCGACGATGCGAAGGAATATTGCCGGCGGGCGCTCGAGGAGGTCGGTCTCGGCGATCGCGCCAGCGATCCTATGCATGCGTTCTCCGGTGGGATGAAGCGCCTGCTCAACCTAGCCTGTGGAATTGTTCATCGTCCCTCCGTGTTGCTGCTGGACGAACCTACGGTTGGCGTCGATCTTCAGTCGCGCGAACAGTTACTGGCGCGGATTCGGCACTATGCCGATGCGGGCGCGGGCGTGATTTACAGCACCCATTACATGGAAGAGGCAGAGCGCATTTGCGATCGCGTGCTGCTAATCGATCGCGGCAAACTGATCGCCGAGGGCGACCTCGAAAAGGTGATCTCGCTCGGAGGCAGCCGGCCTCGCATCGAACTGACCTATCGCGGGCAGTTGCCGGATGGCCGCTTCGGCAGCCTTGCCGGGGTGCGTGAAATAGGAACCACCGTCAGCGAGGGCAAGGCGATCCTCGAGATGAACAGTTTCGCGCAGGTCGCGGAGGTGCTGCACGGACTTCGGACCCTGGATGTGAACGTCGTCGATTTCAACCTGCATAGCCCGAATCTGTCGGACGCATTCATCGCGCTGACGGGCCACACGCTGCGCGACCAGGTCCTCTGAGCGTATCGCTATGCTTCGAGCAATCTGGCTAACCACGCAAAACGAGGCGCGGCTCCTGGTCAAGGATCCGATCGTGCTGTTCATGCTGTTGTTCGCGCCGGTCGTAATTATCACCGTCGCGGGATACTCGCTCGGCAATCTGTACGGTGGCTCGGCGAATTCTTTTCGGCTACCCCTGGTCGACCTCGATCACGGAAAAGTAGCCCAGGGAATAATTGAGGCTTTGCGCAGGGAGCACGGCGTCGCTTTGGAGGTGCTCGACGACCCCGACGAAGCGCGACGCGTTGTAAGCCGACGCGATCGGACTCCTATAGCGATGTTGATTCCGGCGGGAACCAGTGCGGCGGTCGCGGCGGGCGGCCGACCTCGGCTGATACTATTCGTCGATCCCGTAAGACGAGTCGAGGTAGACGCGCTAGAACTTCGTATCGACGAATTGTGCCGAAGAGTCACAGAACAAGCACGTGCAACGGCGCAGATGCAAATCGAGGACTCCGGTAGGGATCTGCGCGAAAAAATCCAACGGCTCTCGGAAGCTATGGCATCGGAACAATCGGAAGCGCGCTTGCGGTTCGCGCGGACCCAGGCCGGGTTGGAAACTTCGATTCGGAGGCAGACGGCAGCCGCACTCAAACAAATCAACGATCAGACTGAAACAATAATAAAAACGCGAGAGAGTCAGGCCTGGGCTGACGTACAACAGCAACTTTCCCAGCGTCAGACGATATTATTAAAGATTCGGAGCTACCTTACCCAGTTGCAGTGGAGTCAAAGGGCGTTTGAAGACTGGCTTGCGAAGCTGAAGACTATGGCGGGCCGCAACGCGTCGGAAATTCCGCCGCCGCCCTCTTTCCCCAAGCCCATCTCTGAGACTGAGCTGGTGGAACTCGCCGAGCCGGTGACGCCGCCCAAGCTTGATGCAACCCTTCCTGCATCAACGGCGGTCGATGCATTTTCCATTAGCATTCCTAAGGAACTTGAGTTGCGCGCCGGTAATCCGATCCGCAACCTTGAGTCCTTCCAGGCGTCGCAGGCGCTCACGCTTCCGGGAGATCTCGGATTCGTCGAGAAGCCCGCTACCAAGGGTGAAGCAGTAATTGCGAACGCCTTCGATCAGTACGTACCCGGATTCGGCGTCACGTTTCTCCTGATTGGCATGATGCTGGGAATCGCGCTGACGCTGTTCGATGAGCGCGATTGGGGGACCTTGAAGCGCCTCCAGGTCAGTGGTGCGCCGCTCACAGGTATGCTGCTGGGAAAATTATTCGCGCGGTTCATCGTCGGGATCGCGCAAATGGTGTTGCTATTCGCGGTCGGATGGGCGCTGTTCGGAATCTCGCTCGGGCGCAATCCTCTAGCCTTGATCATACCGACGGTGGGGATCTCTTTCGCGGCTGCAACGCTAGCACTGGTGGTCGCCTCTATCGCAACCGCGCACGACTCGGTGATGTCATTGGGCGTGACCATCAGCATGGCGATGGCGGCAATCGGCGGATGCTGGTGGCCGCTGGACTTTGAGCCCGGATGGATGCGCGAACTCGCTCGATGGCTACCAACGACATGGACGATGCAGGCGTTCAACGATTTGATGATTCGCGACCAGCCGCCGTCCGCTGCGTTGCTGCCCTTGGCGGCAACCATTGGCATAGGGGTGATCTTCATCGTGGCAGGACTTCTCCGTTTCCTGAGTCTCGATGACTAGTGTCACGTCCCGTAAATAAGTGCAGCATTGCGGATGCTGCACTTACTTACGGGACACCACACTAGATGCTCCTCGTCGCGGTCGGACGAATTGTCGTTTGGTCGACAGCGGTCTGGATGGTAGGAACCGTCGAGATTCTGAAGGATTTGGGACGCGACATGGCATCCATCTTGCTTGCTACACGTCTCATTTGAGGAAAGATTACAATGCTTAGTTTGATTTCCGACACCGCTGGAATTGTGCGCCACCGTCTGTTTGCAGCCTGTTTCGGCGCTTCTCTCTGGATCGCGATACCGCTCGCGGGATGTTCGAGCAGCAGCAACTCGACAGCGATGGCGTCAGGATCTGCTCCCACGGATAGTCTCGCAGCAGACCCGCAGGCCTACGAAACTCTCGCGAATTCTTGCTTCGATTGCCATTCCGACCGCGGCAGCGGCTCCTGGAGTGCGAAGTTTGCGCCGTCGTATCTGTTCGGCGCGCACATGGGACGAGAGGTCCTGAACTTCTCGAACTGGGCGAGTCTGGATGTGAAGCAACGGAACGCGATGGCCTCGGAGATTGCCGCCGTCGTGGACAGCGGCTCGATGCCACCCAGAGATTACGACTTCTTCCATCCGTCGGCCAAGCTGAGCGACGCACAAAAGAAGTTCGTGCTTCAGTGGACCTCGCAGCAAATGACTCTTCCGGCTCATTGACCCGCGTGATCGTATATTCGCGAGGAGCCAAGAATTCCTATAGCGAGAAAGACCACACCGATTGCAAACGTAATCGCCACAGGCCACGCTGTACTTAACGGATCGAGCTCGCGAATCATTAAGTTGTTGAACGCCTCCATCGTCCACGTTGTGGGCATCCCAAGCGCGAGTGCGCGCATCCATCCGGGCTCGAAGTCGACCGGCCACCAGCATCCGCCAATCGCCGACATCCCAAGCGCGGCCATTGCGCCGATCGGCAGCACGGCGTCGCGAGTGTTGGCGACGCAGGCGATGACAAGACTGAATGCGGCAGCCGCGAATGAAATTGCCGCCGCCGGGAACAGCAAAGCCCACGAATTATGTCCGAGGGATATTCCGAACAGCCCCCAGCCGGCGCCTGTTCCCCGTCAGCACATGTTGGACAGAAGTTAGTGATTGAGGAAGAGAGGATCTTTGGCTCATCTTAACCGCGCAAGGAGCGGAGATGAGATCGAAAGCGGAGCGGCATTCGGAGGACGCAGAGAAGGCGGTGCGCGACATCCGGCGAGCGACCCGCCGCCAGTACTCAGCGGAAGAGAAGGTGCGGATCTGATTGCGGGACTGCGCGGCGAGGACAGCATCGCAAAGCCGTGCCGCAAGATCTCTCAACGCCTGTTAACCGCCATGTCGCTGGTTCGAATGTTCCGGTCCCCTCCTCATCGGGAACCGTTTTGAAGCGTATCCCACTGCCGACCCGGCCGGTCCGGAATACGTGGGAGCGATCACAAATGGACGCAGGATCTCGTCGTGCGTCCGCAGCGCAGAGCTGGCTGGAGAATTTGGACAGCGGGGTAAGTGGCGTTTCTGCCTGCCGGCGGCCAAGATGGCAGCCGAACAGGAGAGAAGATGAGCAGACGACCGCGCCGGAATCACACCCCGGCATTCAAGGCGAAGGTGGCACTGGCCGCCGTCAGGGGCGAGCTGACGCTGGCGGAATTGGCGCAGCAATTTGACGTTCATCCCAATCAGGTGACCCAATGGAAGGCGCAACTGCTGGAAGGGGCGGCCGGCGTGTTCGGGTCCGCGGCTGGCAGTGGGCCCGCTACCCTCGCGATTGATCTGAAGTCGCTGCACGCGAAGATCGGCGAGCTGACGCTGGAGAATGATTTTTTGGGGGAGCGCTCAGCAAGGCCGGTTTGCTGAGCGCAAAGCGATGATCGACCGTCAACACACACTGTCGATCAGCAAACAGGCGAAGGCCCTGAAGATCAGCCGTGGCAGTGTGTATTATCTGCCCGACCGGTTTCCGCAGCCGACCTCGCCGTGATGCGCCGGATGGATGAGTTGCATCTTGACTTGCCCTTCGCGGGCAGTCGGATGCTGCGCGATCTCCTGAACGCGGAAGGGGTCGTCATCGGTCGTCAGCACGTGGCTACGTTGATGAAGCGCATGGGGATCAAGGCAATTTATCGCAAGCCCAACACCTCGAAGCCGGCACCGGGACACAAGATTTACCCCTATCTTCTGCGCAACGTGCCGGTCATCAGGCCCAACCAGGTCTGGGCGATGGATCTCACCTACATCCCCATGGCGCGAGGCTTTGTCTATCTCGCGGCCGTCGTCGACTGGTTCAGCCGCCGGGTCCTCGCTGGCGATTGTCGGTCACGATGGAAGCCGAGTTCTGCATCGAAGCACTGGAGGAAGCTCTGGCCCGCCACGGCAAACCGCACATTTTCAATACCGATCAAGGCAGCCAATTCACCAGCACCAGCTTCACCGACGTTCTGCTCAAGCCGGCATCGCCATCAGCATGGACGGCAAAGGATCGTGGCGGGATAATATTTTCGTCGAGCGCCTTTGGCGATCAGTCAAATACGAGGAGGTTTATCTGAAGGCTTACGAAAGTGTCGCCGAGGCCCGCAGCGCAATCGGCGGTTACTTCGGATTTACAATACCCGCAGACCTCATTCGAGCCTTCAACGGCGAACGCCGGATCAGGCTTACTTCAACTGGCT
>CAWHTV010000007.1:0-940203 GCA_963832395.1 uncultured delta proteobacterium
CTGGCGTTGAACAGCAGCAGGAAGGAGTCGTCCTGGACTCGATCGCCCCGCCGGTCTGGCTCGCTGATCGCCCGGCCGTTCAGGAACACGGTGAGCGACTTGGCGAACCCCGCGTCCCAGTCCTCGTCGGTCATCTCCTCACCCGTCAGCGTGAACCAGCCGATGTCGCCGAGCCGGTTACGGCCGCCGCGAATCGCCTGGCCGCGGAAGAACCTGCGGCGGCGGAAGACGGCGTGGTCGGCCCGGAGCCGGATGAGCGTGCGGACGTAGTCGAACAGCGCCTGGTCGTCCTCGGCCCGGACCGCCCAGTCCATCCAGGAGATCTCGTTGTCCTGGCAGTAGGCGTTGTTGTTGCCCCGCTGGGTGCGTCCCATCTCGTCGCCCGCCAACAGCATCGGGACCCCTTGCGACAACAGCAGCGTGGCCAGGAAGTTGCGCTTCTGCCGAGCCCGCAGCGTGAGCACCGCCTTGTCCTCGGTGGGGCCTTCGGCGCCGCAGTTCCAGGACCGGTTGTCGTCACTGCCGTCCCGGCCATCCTCGCCGTTGGCCTCGTTGTGCTTGTGGTTGTAGGAGACCAGGTCGGCCAAGGTGAAGCCGTCGTGGCAGGTGACGAAGTTCACCGAGGCGACCGGGCGCCTGCTGTCCTGCTGGTACAGGTCGCTGGACCCGGTCAGCCGGGAGGCGAACTCGGGGACCGTCGAGGGCTCGCCCCGCCAGAAGTCGCGGATCGTGTCCCGGTACTTCCCGTTCCACTCGCTCCACAGCGGCGGGAAGTTGCCGACCTGGTAGCCGCCGTCGCCCACGTCCCACGGCTCGGCGATGAGCTTGACCTGGGAGACCACCGGATCCTGCTGGACCAGGTCGAAGAACGCGGACAGCCGGTCCACCTCGTAGAACTGGCGGGCCAAAGTGGCGGCGAGGTCGAACCTGAAGCCGTCGACGTGCATGTCCAGCACCCAGTACCGCAGCGAGTCCATGATCATCTGGAGCACGTGCGGGTGCCGCATGAGCAGGCTGTTCCCGGTGCCCGTGGTGTCCATGTAGTAGCGCCGGTCGTTGTCGACCAGCCGGTAGTAGGCGGAGTTGTCGATGCCGCGGAAGGACAGCGTGGGCCCCAGGTGGTTACCTTCGGCGGTGTGGTTGTAGACCACGTCGAGGATCACCTCGATCCCGGCCGCGTGCAGGGCGCGGACCATGGTCTTGAACTCCTGTACCTGCTGGCCACGGTAGCCGCTCGCGGCGTAGGCGTTGTGCGGGGCGAAGAAGCCGATGGTGTTGTAGCCCCAGTAGTTGCCGAGCCCTCGTTCGTTCAGGTGGCTGTCGGTGACGAACTGGTGCACGGGCATGAGCTCGACCGCGGTGACGCCAAGCTCCTGCAGGTGCGAGATGACCGCGGGATGGGCCAGGCCTAGGTAGGTGCCGCGCTGCTCCTCCGGGATGACCGGATGCTCCTTGGTCAGGCCGCGGACGTGCGCCTCGTAGATGACGGTCTCGTGGTAGGGCGTGCGCGGCGGCCGGTCGAGGTTCCAGTCGAAGAACGGGTTCACCACGACCGAGCGGGGGACGTGCGGCGCGGAGTCGGCGTTGTTGCGCCGGTCCGGGTGGCCGAATGTGTAGGAAAAGACCGGCTGACCCCAGTTCACGCTGCCCTCGATTGCCTTGGCGTACGGGTCGAGCAGCAGCTTGGCCGGGTTACAGCGATGCCCGTCGGCCGGTTGGTAGGGGCCGTGCACCCGGTACCCGTAGCGCTGACCCGGGCTGACGCCCGGCAGGTACCCGTGCCAGACGAACCCATCCACCTCGTGCAGGTCGACCCGGCTTTCCTGGCCGTCGTCGTCGAACAGGCAGAGCTCGATCCGGTCGGCTACCTCGGAGAACAGGCCGAAGTTGGTCCCGGCTCCGTCATACGTGGCACCGAGCGGATAGCTTTCGCCCGGCCACACGGCAGTTGCCGCCAAATGATCCCCATCCCTCGCCCTGAATGCGTTCCGACCATCTCTCACTTTCCCACGCCAGCGACGACCATGCGCGACAGTCGCGTCGTCCCTGGCCAGTCGGATGCAGGCGGGTCCCAGAAGTCAATACTTCCAGCGATTTAGCGCCGCCTTGGTGAGCCGGTCGGGTTCGCCCACTCTTGCTAGTTTTACTTAGCAGACCCCTTAAAAGTCAATCCGTAGCGTATTGACTGCATAACGTTACCGCTGAGGATCCCCGTTCCCCGGTGACCTTACCGCCCTACGCCAAACAGGTTCCGCTGCTGCCCGACCCCGCGCCGCAGATACCAATGAATGTGGCGCTCTACCCGAAAGAATCACTAGAGCGCCACTCTCATGTCCTGGCGCCGGACCCGCCGATGGTAACCGCCGGGGCAAGCGGGGAGGCACGTACCGGTGGTGCTGGGCGTCAACGGGTGCGGAGCGCCTCGACCAGAGCCGGGATGACCTGGTGCAGGTCGCCGATGATGGCGTAGTCGGCGTGGGCGAGGATGGGGGCGCCGGGGTCGGTGTTGATCGCGATGATGTGCTTGGCGCCCGCGCAGCCGGCGATGTGCTGGATGGCGCCGCTGATGCCGCAGGCCAGGTAGAGCTCCGGGGTGATCTTGGTGCCGGTCTGGCCGACTTGCTGCCTATGCGGGCGCCAGCCCTCGGAGGTGACCACGCGGGACACCCCGACCACGCCGCCCAGCAGGTCCGCCAGTTCCTCGAGCGGGGCGAAGCCGTCGGCTCCGCCCACGCCGCGGCCGCCGCCCACCACGATCCGCGCGGTGGCCAGGGACGCACCGCCCGCACCGGCCGGCGACTCCGCCGCCCGCACCATCAAGTCTGCCTCGGCCAGTTCGGGCTTGTGGACATGCACCTGAATGGCCGTCGGCACGGGGGGTCCGGAGGGTGTTCCCCCGGAAGTCAGAGCCGCGGCAACGTCCTGCGCAATTGCGTGCGGCGTTTCCGCGGAAACGTCTGGCACCGCAGCGGCAGAGGTGGCGGGCACCGGAGCGACCGCGTCGGTGGCCACGGTGAACAGCGCGATGGGCGCCTCCATGACCGCATCCTCGAGCAGCAGCCCGGCCCAGCGGTGCCGGACGAGCCGGTGCGTGCGCCCGCCGTCGGGGGTGACGAGCGTGCAGTTCGCGGCCATCGGCAGGCCGGTGATCGCGCCGAGGTGCGCCAGCACCTCGTTGCCCCGGTCGGTGCCGGCCGCCAGCACGGCGGTCGCGCTAGTTTCGGCCGCGAGCCCGGCCAGGACCCGCGCCCAGGCCTGCGGCGCGTATCCCTCGAGCGCGCTCGGCTCGATCACGTACACGTCGGTGACGCCGTAGTCGGCCAGCGCAGAGGCGGGCACCTGGGCCGAGTCCGTGAAGACGACGGCCGCCAGGGACGGGTCACCAAGGCTCCGGCCTAGGGTCAGCGCCCGCAGCGAGGCGTCGGCCGGACCGTCACCGTCGAGTTCGGTCAGGCACAGGACGGTCATGAGAGAAGCCCCCATTCATCAAGGACGCGGACCAGTTCAGGCACCGCGTCGGCCCCGTGGCCGAGCACGGCGGCCTGGTGCTTGCTTGAGGCAGGCACCCGGAGCGCTTCCTTGCGCAGTCCTTCGGCCGCCCAGGCCGGCGAGGAACGCTCGACCGCGGCGCGCTTGGCCCGCAGCCGTCCGGGCAGCGACGGGTAGCGCGGCAGGTTGATGCCTTCCTTGACGGTGATCACCGCGGGCAGCGGCAGCTCGTACGCCTCCTCCACGCCGCGGTATTCCCGCCGGGCGACCACACCGTCCGGTGAGACGGACAGGTTCTTGATGCCGGTGGCCACCGGCCAGCCGAGCTCGTGCGCGAGCCGGATGCCGACCTGGTAGTCGCCGGTATCGGCCGCCTCGTTGCCCAGCAGCACCAGGTCGTACCCGTGCGCCCGGACTTCGGCGGCGATGGCGACGGCGGTCGCGACGGGGCCGAACTCCCGGCCGTCGGTCTCCAGCAGCACCGCCCGCCCGGCGCCGAGCGCGAGGGCGCCGCGCAACTGCTCGATCGCGACCTCGGGTCCCAGGGTCAGCACGGACACCGTGCCGCCCGCCCGCTCGGTGATCTGCACCGCCTCCTCGACGGCGCACTCCTCGTGCGGGCTGATGGAGAAGCCGGACATCCGGGTGTCGACCTCCTGCGCGTCCGGGGTCATATCGGAGCGTCAAAATGGAAATTCCTGGTAATGACGACTGAGAAAGCCGTTACGACTGTTTTCGTATTTTTGGGCTTTTAACCCGGATTTCCATTTTCTCAGTGAACTAGCAATTTGCTAGAATGTCAGAAAAGCCCTGATGGACGTGGGTTTGGATGCGATTGGGGTGGTGCGGAAGAGGGCGGCCGGTGGATGAGACGCAAAAACGGCCCTTTCAGCTCTCGTTTAACAGTTCCCTGCGGGTCGAGTTCCAGGGTGCGCGAGTGACTTCCGACGGCGGTTTGATCCTGGTGCGTGAGTTGGATGAGCGGTTGGGCTTCGGCGAACTGATCGAACGGCACTTGGCCGACGCGGCGCGGAAAGAACATGCAGTTGCCGTTGACCGACCTGGTGCGGTAGTCGGTATACAGCCGACTGGCGGGCTACGAGGATGTCAACGACGCCGAGCGGCTCTCGCAGGACCCGGCCTTCCGGCTCATCGGCTCCGAGAAGGTCTTGGAGCGCGGAGCGGCGTTGACCTCGCGCTTGCAATCGTTCGAGACTGAACTGCTGACGCAAGCAGAAAATCTGGCCGGTCCGCCGTGCTCAACCGGGCGAGCTGGTCGCCAAGGGGGAAGCCATTGCTTCGGCCGCGGCGGGCCGTGCTGGACATGGACAGCACCGAAATCCCGGTTTACGGCCGCCAAGAGCAGGCGCCTACAACGGACACTTCGAGACCACCTGCTACCATCCGCTGCTGTTGTTCAACGGGGAAGGCGACTGCCTGGCGGTAAAACTGCGCCCGGGCAACGTCCACAGCGCCGAGGGCTGGGAGGAACTGCTGTTGCCCGAGATCGAGCGGCAACAAAGGCGGGGCAGGGAGGTCGTCTTTCGTGCCGATGCGGCCTTCGCCAAGCCGGAGATCTACTTGGCGCTGGAAGAACGGAAAGTTAAGTACATCATCCGCCTTCCGGCCAACGACAACCTGGAGCGCAAGGTTGCGCAGTTGCTGAAGCGGCCAGTGGGAAGGCCGAGCTACAAGCCGGTGGTGCGCTACAAGAGCTTTCTCTACCAGGCCGCGAGTTGGAAGCGGGCACGGCGGGTGATCGGTTATAACCTGGGGAACCTGTGGTGGCGGCTGGCGCTCCCGGCACGGGTCGCGAACTGGTCGCTTACCAAGCCTGCAGCAGCGGCTGGTGAAAACCGGGGGCCGTACTGATTAAACACGCCCGCTACTATTGGCTGCTCTTGGCGGAGAGTCAGCTGACGCGGCGGCTCTTTGGCGGCATGCTGGACGACATAGGGGGGAAAGGGATAAGTGTCTAAAAATTCGGTCGGAAAGGCTCCGGTCTCACATGTTTTACGCCAACGCGAGGCAGACCGAGCCCGTTGCGCCGTGGTGGAAAGCCCTTTGGACTCAAACCCCGGGCTCGAATTTGCCGTTTGACAGACCGGCTGGTGTCGAAGCGATAGTCAACAGGATTAAAAATGGAAATTTCGGATTAGTGGTGTATGCAGATTGTTGGCCGCGAAAAAGCCGGCCAGGGTTTTTACATCGCTGGGTGAACAATGACTGCCGTCGATGTTTAGCTTCGATGCTTCCATGAAAATTCTTCTTTGATTGATGCGGCTCATTATTATCAGAGACGATTCCTATTTCATTGGCAGACATATCGGTTACGTGCGATCAATATATCACTGCGTGAGTGAGAACATCCGTGTTCGGTCACCCGTGACGCCGCGAATTGAAAGCAAAACCAAAAGCCAACAATTGGAGGAGGAATATTAATGTTTGGTTGGAGAAGTATACATATCGCAATCGCGCTAGCGATCTGCACAGTCGTCGGCTTGTCGGCCGCACACTCGACGCGCGCGGACGAAAAGAAGCCCAACATCGTTATGCTCATGACGGACGATACCGGCTGGAACGATTTCGGCGCCTATTCGGGAGGAGGCGCCGCCCTCGGCCACCCAACTCCGAACATCGATCAAATCGCGAAAAGGGCGCGGTCTTCACCAGTTGGTACGGCCAGGCGAGCTGCACGGCGGGCCGTTCCTCATTCATTACGGGGCGTATACCGATTCGCTCGGCCCTATCGATCGTCGTCGCTCCCGGTGACGCAAATTTTCTGCACAAGGAGACGCCGACGATCGCCGAGTTCTTTAAGAAGAACGGCTACACAACCTACTTCTCGGGCAAATGGCACCTCGGCGACAAGCCCGAGTCCTATCCGATCGAGCATGGCTTCGACGAGATGAAGAATTTTGCTGCCTACTATGCCGGGGTCTATTCCTACCCTGACACGAGTAAGTGGTTCCACCCCTGGTTCCCGTCGTTTAATCCTGGATTCGCGAAGTATTTCAGCGAAAACGTGAACCTGAGCGAGTGGGAGGGCGTGGCCGGGCAGCCGGCCAAAAATCTCGGCCCGATCACGTACGAGAGATTTGCCACCTTCGACGAGGATCAGGCCAGCAACGCTGTCAATTACGTCAAGCAGCACGCGAGCGGTGACAAGCCATTCTTCATGGATGTTAATTTCCTCAAGATGCACAACCCAACCAACGCGGCTCCGGATTTCGCCGGCCGGTCGCATCTTGGGGATTATTCGGATTCGCTGATGGAGATGGACGCCGACATCGGCAAGATCATGGACGAAATCCGTAAGGATGCTCCCAATACGATCGTGATCCTGACCGCCGACAATGGCGCATGGCTGGATGCCTATCCGGACGCTGGAACTACGCCGTTTCGTGGCGAGAAGGGCACGCCGTTCGAAGGTGGCTGGCGGGTGCCGGCCCTTATGTGGTGGCCGGGTCACATCCAGGCAGGCGTACATTTCGACGAGATGATGTCGCATATCGACGCTTGGGCGACGCTGGCGAGCATGGTCGGCCTGACCCCGCCACCGCACGAATGGGTAGGCAACGACGGCGCGCCGATATACTTCGACAGCATCGACAACAGCGCCTACATCCTTGGCAAGGCGCAGCACTCGGCGCGTAGGTCCTGGGTCTATATTGATGGAGAGGTATTCGAAGGCGTACGGGCCGATATCGCCGGTGATCCCAAGGAGCCATGGGTGAATATCGCCTGGAAAATGCTCTATACGGCCAAGGACTCGTGGTTGGCGTGGTCGCGAACACCGGTGCGACCCCTGCGCTCTACAATCTGACGATGGATCCGTTCGAGAAATACGACATGCTCTTCAACGGAGCGGCGCCATCCCGGTACATGACGGTATCGCCCGGCAAGTATAGCGGCGAGGACAACGGCTGGGCGCTTGCGTTGCTCCAACCGCCGATGATCGAGTTCGACAAGACGCTCATCAAGTTCCCGAGCATCATGCGAGTCGCGGGCGGCGCTTCTACTGATCTGATTCCGAACCTCCAGCATCCCAATGATCCGGTACCGTTGCTGAAGCAGCAGCTGAAGCAAGGGAAGGAGCCTCGAACCGGCGGTGGCGCTGACTGAACACGGGGGAGCGGCACAAGGGGGTTGGCTTTGGCCGCTCCCCTGTCCCTTCGTCCGACGAGCGCAGATACGATGAAGGTATCTCGACAAGACATTCGACGCGTGGCGACGGGTGGCTGCGCCGCGCGGCGGGCTCTAGTGTTGATTGCCGCGCTGGCGATCGGCCCAATCGCCACCGCCCCCACTGCTGCGGCGCCACCGGCCGGCGCGCGGTCAGAGGCACCGCTGACCGGTTTGCTGATGCGATGGTTCACCGAGATGCAGGCCGGTCGCACCGAACGCTCGCTCTATGCCCCCGCCTACGTCGCCCAGGTGACCGACGCGGCCGTCGCGACGATGTCGCGGGATCTCAATAAGTACGGAGCGGCACCACTGCGTGCCGAAATTGTGCAAACCCGAAGGGACGGTGATCAGACCTTTTTCATAGTCAAGTTCGTCTTCCCGCGCGGCGATGCGACAAGTCTTGCTATTCGGCTTCGATGCGGCCGGCAAGATTACGGGCATTGCAATCGGTGGCCTCGCAGGGGACTGAGCGGAAAGAAGAGCAACGGCTGGAGCAAAGCTTGAGTGCGAAGTCTAAAATTCCAACAAATGGCGCCGAGTATTTGAACGGAACAAATAACGCTTCATCCTGACGTCGAGGCCGCCATGAATTATTGGTCGCTAAAGGTTACGCAGCGCGCAGTAGCGCTCGGGGCGGGCACTCCGGCAGCCACCGGCCAGCCTTCGGCAAGCAACTAAGGGGAAAGCGCCTCATTGAGGCGTCCGGATGGTAGAGGAAGAGTGACCAAGTAGTCGCGCAGTTCAAAGATCCTTTAACCGGTCGGCTGTTTTCTGAACCGTGAACGAGTGAAAAAAGTATTGCAATCGTTCACGTGAGCTTCAGAAATCATTGCGAAGGCCCGAGGTACGACCAGGAAGTTCAGCATCGCGCGCGTCGGCGAATGGAGCCGAGGGAAACGGGCGAAGAGAGGAAGGCATCGGAAAATGTCGTCACAGAGATAGCTGGAGAACCGTTATGGGAAGGGTTGTGATCGTAACGCTCGGCGTCCTGCTGCTGGCCGCGGGATTCGCACGCGCCGACGGTGTTGTTTTGCCGCTGCCACCTCAGGATCAGCAACAGATCGCAGCTAAACTTGGGCAGAGCGTCGTCGCCAAAGCGTTACCGAGCAAACCCCTCGACGACGTCTCCGTCTACTTCCCGCTGCAGACAAAGGCCGCAACCTATCAGGTCACGTCTGGCCCCAACGCCGGCAAGACGCAATCGCTCGGCCTCGCGAAGACCAGACGCCCAGGCGGGAAGTCGGGTTGGCGGTTTCAGTTATCGCCCTCGATGGCAGGCTTTATCCATCAGACGCCCGAGGGCGATCTCGTGATGCCCGCCGTAACCGACACGAGCGAGGGTGTGGTGGTCGTAGCAACACCTGCCAACCCATTCGTACTCAAGGGCATGAAGCCCGGCGATACGCGATCCTATTCGCAGCAGGTCTCGGTGATCGAACTCGACGACCCGGCGGACCAGGAATACTCGGGATCGTTGAATGGAACGTACACTTACGTGGGTACTTATCAAGTGACGGTGCCAGCCGGCACCTACGAGGCGGTCCTGTTACGTTTGAAGTGCGAGGGCAAGGTCGGCCCGGCCCATACGCACGACGCGGCGTACTACTTTTTCGCGCCGGGGACAGGTGTGGTCGCTATGATCAGCCAGGAGGATGCGACGGCTTTCTGGATCATTCACATCGACACCAGCAGTGGCAAGGTGCTGATGTCTAGGTGAGAAAAATCCGATCGGCGGCTAGAGGCACTACATGACGACTTGGACGGGTCCGTGGTTTCGGGGCCATGAACGACGCCGCAGGCCAAGCCACCGAACAGGCCACAAATCTCAAAGGCTACTGAAAGGGTCAAGAATGAACGTTCCCTTCTGCCGTTTCCGAATTCATGCCGCGCGGGTGTTAGTGCGTTGTGCAGTGTTGCTGACTGTCCACGCTCACGCCAAAGCTCAGACTACACGGCTTCCGTCCTGGAACGACGGGTCGACAAAACAAGCGATCATTTCCTTCGTCAGGAAAGTGACAGACAAGTCCGGTACCAACTATGTCGAGCCTCAGGATCGCATTGCCACTTTCGATCAGGATGGCACGCTCTGGGTCGAACATCCCCTTTATACGCAGGCCGCTTTCGCACTCGATCGCGTGCGCGAACTTGCCCCAAGCATGGGTGTCTGACAACTGGCAGGGCCCGGCTTCTTGCTATGACGCACCCGAGGAGGGTCTTTCGACCCGTTGTGGCGGCCAGGGAATGACGGTGTTCTACGGTATGGCTAAGCCGGTGCGCTCGCCGCAGATCGGATTAGCGCGGGGGATCTGGGACAGATGCAACCAGATCGGAGGCGGAACATTGAATCATCAGTACACTCGGGTGATTGCCCTGATCGGAATCCTTGGCTTGCTAGTCGTAGCTCCTGCCGCTGCGCAGACGACGGATAGCAAATCGCTCGACGAGGTTAATAAAGAACTGTCGAATCCGATATCCAGTATTTGGGCGCTCCAGCTTCAGGAAAACACCTACTGGCTGAACAGGCCCGATCGCAACGTAGTAAACCTTCAGTTTCAGCCGGTTCTCCCTCTCGCTTTAACCGACGATTGGAATCTGATCACCCGGCCAGTCTTTCAGGTGATGAATTCCACACCGTACGTTAACGAGAGCAGCCATCTACATCGCGTCGCCGGCTTCGGCGACACGATCCTTGCCACGCTGCTATCGCCGAGTCCCAAGCTCGCCGGCCCCTGGCTACTGGGAGCTGGACCCAGCTTCATTTTTCCAACGGCGAGCAATTCGCGGCTCGGCCAGAACAAGTGGCAAATCGGGCCTGCGGGTGTGTTTGGCTATCTGGGTGACAAATGGCTGGCGGGAGTCTTTCCGCAACAGTGGTTTTCAGTTGGAGGCCCGGGTTCTCAGACAGTGAGTCAAATGAACATTCAGTACTTTTTCGTCTATTTGCCGGGCGATGGATGGGGAATCGGCTTTTCGCCCAACATGCTCGTCAACTGGTACGCAAACAAAAGCGGCAACAAGCTTACATTTCCCATCGGCTTGCAAATCAGCAAGGTGATCAAAATCGGGCCGTTGCCTGTGAAACTAGCGGTCCAGCCCCAGTACATGCCGGTTCATCCTGACTTGTTTGGCCAGAAGTGGAACCTGCAATTCGCGATAACCCCCGTCATCCCGAAACTGGTTAAGGGAAATCTGTTCGGCGACTAAGCGCCCTCGATGGCAGTCCGAGAGACATCGATAACCTTATGTCGTTCCGATTCTTCCTCGGAAGTCGACTGTACCACAATCTGATCTGTCAGCAGCGGAGAGATCACGGTGAACTTTATAGGATACAAATCGGTGAGCGTAGCGCTAAGCTGCTTCGCGTTACTGATTCTCTTCGCTACGCCCGCACGAGCGCAGCACGGCGACTGGCTCATGGGAACGGATGGTCTGCTTAGTGGTCAACAGGCACCGCAAGGAATGTACTATTCGAACATCTGGTCCTACTACCATGCCTCGGGCAGCGATTTCGCCGAGATCGGTCCGCTGAAGTGCGGTCCCCGCGACCGAGTTTGCCTGGGTCTCAACCTGGGTGGCAATGGCAGTCTCGACCTTTTCGTCGATCAGAACGTCTTCGTCTGGAGCTCGCCGTACAAGATTTTAGGTGTCACTTATGGGTTACTCGTGGACGTCCCGTTCGGAATCGCCGACGCGAGCGGCGCTGGCAGTCTCGAACCCATACTGAGTCTGAACCGTGGCTCGTTCGCGCTGCCATCGATACAGATTTCCGGAGCCGGCACCAAGGGCAGCATCACCAACATGTACGTGGAGCCGATAAATCTGGGTTGGCACTTGCGCCAGCTGGACGCGATCATGTCTTCGGGATTCTTCGCGCCTTCTGGACCATATAACTCCAATGCGAGGCTCAACATCGGCTACGGCCACTGGACCGGCGTCTTTGGCCTGGGGGGCGTCGCTTACGCCGACGCCGAACGTACCTGGTCGCTCTCCATATACGCTCATTACCTGCTTTACGGTTCGCAGATGGGAAGAAACTATACGCTCGGCGATGTTGTCTCGTTCGAGTGGGGCGCGGGAAAGACCTTCAACCTGAACAATGACATCTTCAAGCAGGTCACCTTGGGGGCGGTTGGCTATGCCCAGTGGCAAGTGACCAACAATCAGATTGACCTGACTCCCACGACCAAACTTGGCGCTTCGGCGCTCAACACACTCGAGCATGCGAGTGCGCGGATCTATTCGGCCGGTCCAGCAATTAATTTATTAACAAAGTACGGACTGTTTTCATTGCGTTACTATGAGGAGTTCGGCGCTAACGCCACCCCGTCGGGTAGACAATTGATGTTTAGTGTTACGATTGGAAAATCGCCGAAATCATGATGACAAAACCTCACGAGGCTAGGTAGTACCTCCGTGCCTCGGATGGTCGGCCCCTTGCTTAAGAGATCTCCGATGACTGTTCGAACGCCCCCGCTAATAGCTCTCGCGTTCCTCTTGGCGGTGGGCGGCGCGCGAGGTCAGAGCATCGCGGCCAATTCATCGAACAGTGAATCGGAGGAAGATCTGTTGGCGCGGGAAGTCGACGACCCAACTGCGATTCTCACGCAGCTGAAACTCCAGGACCTGTACACCCCCAGGAATTTCCAGACGACCGCGCAGACCAACACGGTGCAGGTACGACCAGTTATACCGGTAGAGTCGTTCTCGCTCTTTCCCTTCAAGCAAATCATCCGGCCAACTTTCTTCGTACAGACTCTGGCCACGTCGCGAGGCAGTTCAACCGTCACGGAATTCGCCGACATGCAACTCTTCGATCTGTTTCTCTCCAACTGGCCCAATCCCAAGGAGACCGGATTCGGCTGGGGCATTGGGCCAACCTTCGTGTTCCCCACCGGAAGAGACCCCGTGGCTGGCAAACACTCATGGCAGGCCGGGCCCGCAGTCGCCGCCGTTTACCGGGGTATTCCACACTTGATGGTCGGTTTTCTGTTCCAGGAGCCCATTTCATTTGCGTACACGAATTCTTCCGCCGCGCCTCAAAGTGAGATGAAGTTCCAGCCGCTGATCTCTTACACGCTCGGCCGCGGCTGGTACGTGAAGTCTGCGGACTCCACGTGGACGGTCAACTGGCGCCACGGCAGTTCGACCAGGATTCCCATCAGCCTGGGCTTCGGGCGTGTGTGGAAATTCGAGGGGCCTGAACTTAATACCTGGGTGTCGGGCGAATGGACGGCCTATCGGCAGCACACAAATATCACGCCGATGTACACCGTGCGGTTTGGTGTAACTCTCCTGTTCCCTCATTTTCAGCTCTAAGCGGAGCGTGGCCCGGCCCTCGATCATGGCCGAAGAAATGTTTGAATTACTTCGATCGCAAGCGGTGTCTCTGCCACCGCTGGCGAAGTTCGCCTTGGGGTGGCCTCATCACCGCCGGGGTTCCCTTGCTTTTGGGAACCACGGTCGGTCTCATGTTCGGCTATCGAATCATCCCGGCGATCGTGATCGGTTCGCTGATCGCATCGCATACGCTACTGGCCAGGCCGATTGTAGCTCAATATGGGGTCAATCGACTCGAGCCCGTCATTGTCACTGTCGGTGCAACGGTTTTGTCCGACACGTTCTCTCTTGCCGTGTTCGCAATCTGTGTTTCGCTTTGACGTTCGGCACTATGGCTATAGCAGGGGTTCTCGCTCAAGCTGTAGACCTACCAGGCATAGTCGGGGTGTTCCTTGCCGGACTGGCGCTCAATGAAGCGGTGCGCGACAAGCCGGCAAAAGACAAGTTGGAATTCTTTGGAAATTCTTTTTTCATCCCAATATTCTTCATAGAGATGGGATTCCTTATCGACCCGCGCGCGTTCGTTCAAAGCATAGTCGACAATTTTGCCTTTGTAATGGCGCTCGTAGTCGCGCTAAGCGCAGGCAAATTCATGGCCGCACAGATTGCCGGTCGCGCCTTTGAGTACGGTCCGGCGGCACGTATGACGATGTGGTCGCTCACCCTACCGCAAGTGGCCTCGACACTCGCGGCCGCGCTCGTTGCCTTCAGGACATTCAACCCACTGCATCAACCCTTAATTGACCACCGGATGCTCGATGCGGTCTTCGTGTTGATGGTCACAACCGCGATTCTCGGACCCGTTCTCACCCAATATTTCGCACCCCGCATTTTGGGGGCAGATAACCACGAATCGCGTGCTCGAGTTGCAAGGTCGAGCGGCCCGGTTGAGTAAAAGGGTCGGGGGGCAAGCGGTCCTCAAACTAACGTGAAGATAAACCATGAATAAAACTCGAAAATAAAGTTGCAACCGTCGCCAGCGTAGCGAGCGGAATTTGCCGTGCTGCCACGATCCGCTTCGCGGATTAAGGCGTTATCGTCTTATCTAGTCACGAGTACAATCGGCCGATCGTCGACATTTCGCTCGTAGCGTGCCTGCACTGCGATCTGCTGCAGGGCTCCAGGAGTTCCAAAGAGGTTCGCCATGCCTGATCGCGACCCACCGATCCCTTCAGTTCCCGACTCGAGGGCTGTGCCCAAGAAGCAAACGCGGCTCTCCCCGGTCTGGCTCATTCCGATCCTGGCGGCGGCGCTCGGCGTCTGGGTCGCTGTGACCCGGATCCGCAGCGAGGGGCCGAAGATCACGATCGTGTTCCAGTCGGCCGAGGGGTTGGAGGCCGGCAAAACCAAGATCAACTACCGCGGCGTCGACGTCGGCACGATCAAAGCCATCCGGCTATCGCGGGATCACGAGCGCGTGATAGCCACGGCGCAGATGACGCCCAAGACCGAGGAGTTTTTAGCTGAAGACACAAGGTTCTGGGTGGTGCGGCCACGGATCTCGGGCGCCAGCGTGACGGGGTTGGGCACGCTTATCTCAGGAGCGTATATCGGAATGGAAATCGGCTCTTCAACGGAGCCAAAGCGCAACTTCGTGGCGCTCGAGACGCCGCCGGTGGTGACCGGCAACGCACCCGGACGTTTCTTCGTGCTGAAGACTTCCGATCTGGGTTCGCTGGACCTCGGCACGCCGCTGTTCTTCCGGCGTCTGCAGGTCGGTCAGGTCGCGTCATACAAGCTGGACAAGGACGGAAAGTTCTTCATCCTCCAGGTATTCGTGAGAGCGCCATATGATCGGTACGTCACTGTGAATACGCGTTTTTGGCAGGCGAGCGGGATCGACGTGTCGCTCTCTGCGAGCGGTCTCAGCGTGCAGACACAATCGCTCCTGTCCATCCTGATCGGTGGCGTCGCGTTCCAGTCGCCCGCGACCGATGGAGTCTTGCCTGCAGCCGCAGCGGACACAGCCTTCGTCCTGTACAGCGACCGGGCCAAGGCCTTCGAGCCCGCCGCCCGCAGTCCCCAGACCTACAAGCTCATCTTCAAAGAATCCGTCAGAGGGCTTGCGCCAGGCGCGCCGGTCGAATTCCGAGGCATCCCGATCGGCGAGGTCGCGGACATTCGCGCGCAAATCGACCTGAAGACCTTCGAGTTCTCGGTGCCGGTGACTATCCGCTTGGACCCGCAGAGGCTCGGGGTCAGGGTTGTCGAGGGGGCGTCCGGCGCTGATCTCGAGGGGATGCGCAGGAAGCTGATCGACTCCATGGTTGCGCACGGCGTCCGTGCGCAGCTGCGGACCGGAAACCTGCTGACCGGGGCCGTGTTCGTGGCGCTCGACTTTTTCCCGGGCGCGCCCCCGGCGACGGTGGATTGGTCGCAAACTCCAGTGCAGCTGCCGACCATCCCGGGCCAGCTCCAGGTGATCGAGGCGAGCGTCGAGAACCTCATCAAGAAGCTCGACAAGATACCATTCCAGGAAATCGGCGACGACCTGCATCATGCGTTAGGCAGCTTGGACCTGACACTCGTGAGCGCACGCGGAACGCTCGTCAGTGCGCGGACCACGCTCGACAACGCTAACGACTTCGTCGAGCCGAATTCCGTGCAGGGCCAGGAGCTGGACAGCACGCTGCAGGAGGTGAACCGTGCGGCCCGCTCGTTGCGCGTGCTCGCGGACTATCTCGAGCGCCATCCAGAGGCGCTTCTTCGAGGCAAGAAAGGTGAGGCGAAATGATGGCAGCCCGTCTTCAGGTGATTCACGCGTCAGGAAATGCCGAGGCGCACGGAGGACACTTGACCGGTTTTCACCATGATACCATCGTCCCGAACAAGTGCCGAAGGCCCCTAGCGAGGCTATCTATTCCCGTAGCGCGACTCGGAGTGCGAAAGCCCCGAGTGGTGAACGGAGCTAACAAATCGAGGCGGCGAAGGAATGGCTGTCAAGCCGCTGGACTTCATTGCGCGAGGCCGACGTTCAATTGCTCAGCCAGGGGTAAAATGCAGAGGACCGGAGTATCTCAGAGTCATCTATGGCCCTGAATACACGCTGCTTGAGAATCTGGATTGCTTACGCTCACGGTGTCTCTCGGTGAAGAGATCACTCACGCTCAGAGAATTTCGCGCTTGGAGTCGAGGCGCTGGAGCGATTCCTCCGTGGCGAGTCGCGGCGAAGAGTCCACGAATGCGTCTTTGCCGTGCTCGCCCCTGAGAGCGAACCCGTCGATTCCCGGCTGTAGATCGTGACTGATACCGGACTCTAACCGGAACGCTAGGCCTCAAGCTGTGCCGTCTTAGTTCGCACGGGCTCAGCAACTGTCGAAGCGCATTACACATCACCACTCCCAGCTAAACCATCGCTCCTGAACCCACCGACTCGCTCATCTCTCAGCGTTCCAAAGGCACCCACTCGGCGCCTCCCAATACCAAGAAATGTGTGAGATGCGCTTTGGCCCTTGACAAAAATTACGAAATTTCATAATTACGAGTTCAGCCATTCGGCGACCTATCGGAGAACACGATGAACACGACCACCGGAAGAAGGCTTTTCGTAACCGTAGCGATCGCAACCGCATTGTATCTTCCCGTGCCATGCTGGGCAGCGACTGCCACGCTGCCATGGGACTACACGCTGATTGCCTTGCAGGACATGCTGATCACCTACATCGCTCCCGCCGCGATTGGGCTCGCAATTAGCGGCGCCCTCGCTCTCTACGCGCTGGGCGGTCGCGACGAGCAGGCCGGACGGCTATTTGGGTCCGCACTCGGCGGCTGCATCGCGCTCGCCCTCGTTTACCTGCTGAATTACGTCCTCCCCTGACTTTAATCCAGGCACCTCAAACTCCGCAGTTAGGAGGTTCATATGAAACTCGCACGCATCACCAAGCCCCTTCGCTCCGTTCAGGTCCGCGTCATGCTCGCTGGCGACCTGAATGCCAGCCTCGAACGTTACGCGCAATATTACGAGCACGTTCACGGCGAGTCCGTGGACACTCGCTCGCTCATTGCCGGAGATCCTCCGCGCCTTTCTCGACGCAGACCGTGAGTTCCAGTCATGGTCGCGCTCCGCTGACAGAGCCAGCCACGCCGCGTCTCCGCTCCGTCTTCATCCAACGGCAGCACCAAGGCTCCAACCGTGACTTGCATCATCGAGGTACCGGCTGACGTGCTTCGCACGTGTTTACAACTGACACGTCACTCATCCCTCTGGATGAAGGATGTGTACCAGAGCGTACACGGCCCATCGGAAAGTGGCGTGACCGCGGGCGCTTTTCCGTACACGCGAGCGTGTACGGCGCGCCGACCCGTGCGAAGCACGTCAGCCTAAGCCCCCGGATTCATTGAAGTATACGGCGTGTACGCCTTGAAGGAATGAAGAGCAGTCCGATGCCGGAGATTCCATACACCGTCCGCCTGGCGCCGAAGCTGTTGGAACGGATTGAGAAAACCGCGCGGGACAGAGGAATTGCGCCGCGCAAATTGATCCGCGCAGTACTCGCCGAGCACTTCGGTGGAGATGGTCGCGCTCAGCAGTCTCGGCGTGGCCAGCCGACGAATCAAACCAGCACCGCAAGCCTCGATCAGATTCTTTTCGATCTCACCCGCACCCGGCTCACGCTCCAGCACTTGCTCGACCACCAGGTCGGCTCCGAAGCGACCGACCAGATCCGCCAGACTGCGCAACAAGAAGCCGAGCGCTACATGCACCGGCTCAGGAGAAGAACGATATGAATCTGTCACGAACTGCCATCCGACTACGAATTGAGTTCCGGTTCAGCCGCGGTGCTGCTGCGCCTCTACCTTCGAATCCAGCTGCTCTGGATTCTGATTTGGGCGGCTTCCGATCTTTTCTTCGTCTGGTACTGGACCGGCCGCCTCTCGGGACCGGGCGCCCACGAATACTTCGGGCGCTGGATTCTCGCCTGGTTCTTCACCCAGAAGGTCCCGCTCTATTTCCTGTCGCTCCCGTACAGAGGCGGTCGTGCGACGATCGGAAGCATGTACGCTCTACCTGAACTGGCGCTTCTATCTGGGGCGCTCGTTCGGACAGTGGTTCGCCTCTTACAGCGTCTGGGGAGCGGTACCGGCGACCATGACTCTCGCCGCTCTCGGCTATCTCCTCCTCCGCGATCCCGAGGACCGTTCAGAGGGGAAGCATCTGCGAGGCCTCACGTTGATCCCGCCGCGCCGGCTCGTCCGAGAACTTCGCCGCGCCGGATTGCGGAGCGAGCGGGCGGGAGTCGAGCTCGCCCAGGTTCGCATTCCGCGCTCGACTGAGTGCGAGCATTTCCTCATCACGGGAGCGACTGGGGCGGGGAAGTCGATGGCGATCCGTTCGCTCCTGCGCCAGATTCAGGCGCGCGGAGAGCTTGCGATCGTGGTCGATCCTGAGTGCGAATACGTCTCCGAATTCTATCGACCCGTGCGCGGAGACCTGATTCTGAACCCGATCGATGAACGCTGTCCCTACTGGTCGCCGTGGCTGGAATTGAGCGAGCGGTACTACCAGGCGGACGCGGCGACGCTCGCGGCTTCGCTGATTCCCGAACCCCCGCGCGGCTACGAAAGCGGGTCCGATCACTTCTTCCGGCAATCAAGCCGGACGCTGCTCGAAAGCCTGCTTCAGGTCGCGGCACTCCCGAGAGCCGCAGAGCATTCCGAAGCTGCTCGAACTCAATCGCGATCAGTTGAAGCAGGCGCTGTCCAGCACGCCGGCATACAGCCTGATCGACCCCGGAGCACACGAGCAGGGCGCCGGGATCATTGCGACCGTTGCGAACGCGACCAGACCATTCCTCTATCTGCCGCCCGCCGACGGACGACCGCCGTGGAGCGCGCTCGAATGGGCCGAGCATCCCGAAGGATGGCTGTTCGTGACGATGCGCGACGAGTCCAACTCGGCGGCGCTGCCACTCGCGAACCTCTGGCTCGACCTCATCGTCGGCCGCCTGCTCAACTCCGCCAGCGATCGCCGACGGGTCTGGATAGTGGTGGACGAGCTGCCGGTGCTCGGCCGTCAGGCGAAGCTCGAGACGCTGGTTACTCGCGGAAGAAAACGCGGTCTCGCCGCCGTTCTTGGCTTCCAGAGCATCGCCCAACTGCGCCGGATCTATGGCCACGAGCAAGCCGCGGTGCTCGCCTCGATGCCTTCGACCAAGCTCCTGCTGCGCGTTGATGAGCCCGAGACGGCCGCCTTCATCGCGCGGCAGATCGGGGAACGCGAGGCGTTGCGCGAAGAGATCGGAATGAGCACCGCCGAGCACGGCAATCGGTTCAACATCCATCCGACACGCCGGACCGAGCCGGTCGTCATGGCCTCCGAGATACAGCGGCTGCCGAAGCTGGAAGGCTATCTCTGCATCGCGGGACTTGATCGCGCTCGCGTCAAAGTGAAGCCGTGCCTTCCGCACCGGCGGCAGGTCGAATTCATTCCGCGCGCTCTTCCGAGGCCGGTCAGCAACGAGCCCGGCGCCGATTTGGCGCCGCTGACCGTCGCTCGCGGGCCGATTCCGCCAAACGGGACTGCGGTCGCCCCAGTGAGGATTCAAGACTGATGCTGGTAATGTCCAAAGGCGCGCTCACCGCCGCCAAGGCCGAGACCTATTACGAGGAGAAGTACTCCCACGACGACTATTACTCGGAGAAGCAGCAGGTCGTAGGGCAATGGTTCGGACGTGGCGCTGAGGAGCTGGGCCTGTCCGGAGAGATTGCGACCGAAGACTTCCGCGCCGTGCTGCGTGGGCTCCGCCCCGCCTCCGGCGAGGTGCTTGTTCATAAGGCGAACGGCTACGACGACCGGCGCGCCGGCTGGGACGCCACTTTCAACGCACCGAAGTCGGTGAGCATTCAGGGGCTGGTCGGAGACGATCACCGCCTTATCGAAGCGCACGGGAAGGCAGTCAGTCGAGCGCTCGTGGAACTCGAACAATATGCACTCTCGCGTCGCCGAGGCGGTAGCGAATGGGTCGTCACCGGCAATGTCGTCGCCGCACGCTTCGATCACATCGCGGCCCGTCCCGCCAGCAGCGTTCAAGACGGCTACGGTCCCGACCCTCACCTCCACACGCACGTCGTCATAGCCAACATGACCCGGCGGCCCGGACGGAGAGTGGCGCGGCCTCGATCCGATCGAGATCTATCGCGCGCAAGCCTTCGCTACGGCAGTTTACCGCTCTGAACTGGCCCGACAGGTTCAACAGCTCGGATACGAAATCAGGATCGGCGGTCGAGACGGACGCTGGGAGCTGGCCGGCTACACGCGCGAGCAGGTGATGGCCTTCTCCCGTCGTCGCCAGGACATCGAACGGACGCTTGCGCGTGAAGGGCTGGCGGGCGCCGAGGCGGCGCAGAACATCGCGCATCGAACGAGACTCTCCAAGGATCATCGCGACGAAGAAAGTCTCAAGGCGGAATGGCGCTCACGCGCGCAAGAATATGGCATTCAGGTCGAACACTACCTTTTGCAATCGCGCGAACGCGGCTCCATCCAATTTCTCTATCCGGAAAAAGCGGAATCAGCTGTCCGCCATAGTATCGACGAAAATATCGAGCGCGAAGCGGTCATTGATCGTCGTGCGCTTGAGTCGAGAGCCCTGCAGCACGGGATGGGGCAGGCTGATCTTCATTCGATACGCGCTGAGAGCGAGCGATTCCAGCGAAAGCGGCCGGCTAATCGTCGCTGGTGACTCTGTGAACTCGCCGCGAGGCGCGTACACGACGCCCGAGATGATCGCCCTTGAACGCGGGAACATCGAGCTGATGTGTGCGGGCCAAGACAGGGCCGCCGCTATCGGCAGTTCGAACGAGATCCGCCGATGGGCGAGCCAGCGCAACTTGCTCCCTGATCAGGCTGCCGTCGCCGAACTCACGCTTGCGTCCACCAACTGGATCACCTCAATCGAAGGCCGCGCCGGCGCTGCGAAGACCACGACGGTCGGAGCAATCCGCGAGTTCGCGGAAGAGCAGGGATACCAGGTGTGCGGATTTGCCCCTACAACGCGCGCGGTCAAGTCGCTTTCCGAGGCAGGCGTTCCCGCGAGAACTGTCGCCAGTCTCCTCGAAAGCGAGGCTCATCACCCCTCAAAACAAATCTGGGTCATTGACGAGTCGAGCCTGCTTCCGACACGGCAGGTCAATCGGATCCTCCATAAAGCACGCGAGGAAAGCATCGAGCGGATCATTTTCGTCGGCGACCAGCGCCAGCATCACGCGATCGAAGCGGGACGGCCGATCTTCCAAATGCAAGAGGCGGGGATGCTGATTGCCCGCCTGGACACGATTCGCCGACAGCGCGACCCGGAGCTTCGCGAAGCCGTAACGCTCGCATCTAAAGGCGAGATCGCGGAGTCGCTTGCGATCCTTGAGCGGCGCGGCGATATCCGCGAAGTCGCAGACATCGAACAGCGCCGCAAGCAGATCGCAAGAGAATATGTCGCTGCCCATGAATCAGGACAGCGCGTTCTGGTCGTCAGCCCAGCAAACGACGAACGTCGAGAGCTGAACAAAGCGATTCGGTCTGAATTGATCGTCCGCGGCCATATCTCGTTCGTCGGGAAGGAGCACACGATCCTCGTAAATCGCGGACTCTCCGGCGCGCAGCGCGCGACCGCTTACAATTATGAAGAAGGCGATGTGATCCGCTTCACCCGTGGAAGCAAGCAATTCGCGATTACCAAAGGCGATTATGCCCGCGTTGAAGCTGTTGATCGCAAGGCCAACCTGCTCACGGTGAGGGTGCCGGACGGGCGGCGCGCCGAATACAATCCGGTGCGGCTCTTCGGCGTCGAAGTCTTCCGCGAAGAGGAGCGCACCATCGCACGAGGGGAGCGTATCCAGTTCCGAGCTCCCGATAAAACCTTGGGACTGGCCAACGGCGAATTCGCCAATATCGACTCAATTGACGATCGACGCGCCGTCTTGCGCTTGGACAACGGTAGTCAGCTAAGCGCTGCGCTTGACCGTTTGCGCCACATCGACCACGGCTACGCCTCGACGTCGCACTCGGCCCAGGGTGCGACGGTTGATCACGTGATCGTCAACATCGACACCGCGCTTTCCCTCGAACTCGTCAACAGAAAGCAGTTCTATGTCTCGATCAGCCGCGCCAGGAATGGCGTCACCGTCTATACGGATGATCGCCAGCTCGTTAGGCATGCCGTTGGCCGCAGCAGGGAGAAGTCATTGGCCTTGGAACGTTCGACCATTTTTCTAGAGCGAGGTTTCAAAATCGTTCCCGAACACTCCACTTCCCCGCGACATCAACGTAATGCGATTCGGAGATGAGACGGCAACGGCATGCTTCTACCGCGTAAGCGAACAGCAGAGCGGTGGACGCTATGGGCGCAGTGCTGTAGGAAATCTACCTCGTGGATGACCGAGCCCTGATTTTGCTTTCCTGCAGCCGCGACAAGCGCGACGACGGCACGCCGTGGCCAAAGAAAGCTCAAAAGATAACAGATCGTAATTCCCTGCCCAGTGAAGCAGCGAAGCTCGTGGCAGGTCGAAGGTGGATTTTCGCCCGCCTGAAGGGCGAAAATCCGTGGCTTTACAACGGCGATCACAGGGGCGGCCTCTGCCATGAGCGCTGGGGGAACTCAAGGCTCAGACTCGGACCCGACTTCGACGGCAATGACCGTCACGGCCTGTATCGTGAGGCGCACGACCGCTACAAAGGTAGATTCTTCACAGCCCTGGACCATGAGCTCGGAGGCGAGACTAAAGTACGCTTCTGGGACCGCATTCGAAATCAAGAACTACCCATCGAGGTCGTCTTTGTCTCTGCGCTCTACGGATTGCTTCTCTGGAACGAGCCAGTTCAGGACTACGATTGCCACTTCGCCGACTACATTCGTGAGGATTCTCGAACGGTTGCCGAAAAATGGGGCGCCGTTCTAACCGATGCTCTGGTCGAGTTCATCAACCGGTCATCCCAGGGTTCGCGCGGCGGCAAGATTACGCGCGTATATGACTTGCTGTCGGATTCGTCCTATCAATCGGTGTTCGACTGGGAGAGACTCGCGGGCACGGGGTCACGAATCTATCATCGCATTTTCAAAGCAGATGCTGGGCCTGATTCCTTATCGAAGATCGCTACCATTCTTGTTCGACATCTTGACGAGATTTGCGACGGCAGGCCGAAGTTCGACAAATGGCTCCGTTTGATCAGTATCCGGGGTTCGTCGTTCGAGTTCAGTTTCGAAAAGAGCTTGAACAAAAACGCGGAGGCCGCGCGTGAAGGCTTGCTGTTGACTGAAAGGCAGGTGCTCGATCAGAATCGCTGGCTCGCTAGAGTGCCTGCAAAGGTCCTCAATCAGTGGATTCTCGCCGAGCACAATTGGCGGCAGGTTCAGGCTCCGGGCGACTGCGACTTTGGAGCAAGCGTCATTTCTTTCGCAAGAGCGGTCGAAGGCTTTTTTCGGCACGAAATGAAGAACGAGAAGGCATCGTTTAGACACATCTTGGCTGAGTTATCTAAAAGTCAATTCGCTCGCCTTGGTTTGTACGGCGACCTGGGCGACCTCAAGGAGTACCGCGATCGGGGAGCCCACTCGAGTGGGCCACCAGTTCGCCAGTCCGAAGCTATCGCAGCGCGAGAGCTGGCATTGAACATCCTGAAACGTGCAGTGAGCGGGTAACTCAAGGTCGATGGCGATCGAGCAATACAGGCAGAGAGCCTCCCAATGAATGAAGACTTCCAAAAGTACGTTGAGGCCCTACATGCGAAGCTCGAGCTTCTGATTAACATGAAGCCAGTCAACGTCGCGACTATGCCGAAAGACGCCCCGACCAAAGCCGTCTATCTCTTTTCCGAGAACGACAAAAATCTATACGTAGGTCGTGGCCTGCCTCCCAATTTACCCGCAATTATAAGTAGAGTCGGTTGAAGTTTTGCCCCGGGTGGGGCGGTGGAGCAAGGGGGCGGCCGCGGAGCCCTGAGCTTGCTCAGGCGGACCGTCCCCTTGCTGCTCTGCAAACTCGACTCGGCGTCAGCGCTCCGAGGCTCGAATGCGGTCGCACGTGATTATAATCGTGCCGCCAGGCTTCGATGATCTGCGCGCGCTTCGGCCAGACTGACGAACAAGTGTTCGTTGAGGCACTCATCGCGTAGGCGGCTGTTGAAGCTTTCGATGAAAGCGTTCTGGACGGGCTTGCCGGGCTGGATGTAGTGCCAGGCCACCCGATCTGTGGCCCAGCGCAGCACCGCGACGCTGGTAAGTTCCGTGCCGTTGTCGCTGACAATAATCTGGGGCGTCCCGCGCTCCACGTCAGCCGTTCGAGTTCGCGCACGACGCGCACTCCACTCAATGAAGTATCGACTACCATGGCCAGGCATTCGCGGCTGAAGTCATCGACGATGGCACAGGATCCGAAAGCGCCGGCCGTCGCTGAGCGTGTCGGCGACGAAGTCGAGCGACCAGCGTTGGTTGATCGCTCGCGGCAGCACCATCGGCGCCCGCGTTCCCAGGGCCCGCTTGCGCCCGCCGCGCCGGCGCACCATCAACTTCTCCTCGCGGTACAGCCGGTAGAACTTCTTGTGATTCATCGCATGCCCTCGCGCGCCAGCAGCCAACCCAGCCGCCGATAGCCGAAGCGCGCCGCTCCGCGGCCAGCTCGCGCAGGCGCTGACGCACGGGCTGAATCGTCCGCGCGCCTGGGCTGATAGCGCAACGTCGAATGATCGATCCCGACCAGCCTGCAGGCGCGCCGCTGACTCAGCCCGTGCTGCTCGCATCAGCCGGCTCACCGCCAGTTCGCCGCGCCGCAGGCTTCAGACGTTTTTTCCCAGGATGTCCTTGAGCGCCGCGTTATCCAGCATCGCTTCGGCCAGCAGCTTCTTCAGCCGCCGGTTCTCATCCTCCAGCGCCTTCAGCCGCCGCGCCTCCGAGACCTCCAGCCCGCCGTACTTCGCTTTCCACTTAATGGGATGGACGGCTCCCACTCACTGATCGCAAGAATGGCGAACAACGCGATCGAGAGGGAGGTCAGCAATGAAAGTTCACATACTCGGTATCGACCTGGCAAAGAATGTCTTCCAGCTACACGGCGTCGACCGCAAGGGACGCTCGGTACTTGGTACGTCGGGTCCGCCGCGATCAGCTGCTGAAGGTCCTTGGCGAACTGGAGCCGTGCCTCATCGGCATCGAAGCTTCCACCGGCGCATTCTATTGGCAACGGCAGTTCGAGAAGCTCGGTCACGCCGTGAAGATCATGGCGCCGCAGTATGTGAAGCCATTCGTACGCCGGCAAAAGAACGATACCAACGACGCCGAGGCGATCTGCACGGCCGTACAGCAACGGAACATGCGGTTCGTGCCGAAGAAGACGCTCGAACAGCAGGACATCCAGGCGCTCCACCGCGCGCGGCAGCGGCTGGTCAATCATCGAACCGCACTGATCAGCCAGATGCGCGGACTCCTGCTCGACCGCGGGATAGCGATTGCGGTCTCGGCCACACGGGCGCGGCGGCTGATTCCAAAGATCCTGGCCGCGCCCAACGACGAGCTGACTGAGTTGATGCGAGAGATCGTCTCGAGCCTGTACGCTTTCATGCTGCAAATCGACGAACGCATCAAAACTTTCGATCGCAAGATCGACTGCGATCTTCAAAGCCAGCGACGTTTGTCAGAGGATTGCCAAGATCCGAGGAATCGGGCCGAAGACGGCGACCGCGATGATAGCGGCGATCGGCGACGGCTCCGACTTCAAGAACGGCCGACACCTGGCAGCCTGGCTTGGGACTGGTACCGCGCCAGCATTCCAGTGGCGATCGCAAAGTGATGATGGGTATCACCAAGCGCGGCAGTCAGCACTTGAGGACGCTTCTCGTACACGGCGCGCGCGCAGTTGTCCGCACGGCAGTGAGAAAAACCGACTCAAGAAGTATATGGGTCAACGAGCTTCGCCAGCGGCGCGGTTATAACCGCGCGACGGTCGCGGTCGCCAACAAGAACGCACGGGTAATCTGGGCCGTGCTGACCAGTGGCGAGCCGTATCGCGCCGCTGCGTGAGGGTTGAGCGAGGTTGCTTGAAGGATCGGAAAATGGGCTGACGGATCGAACCGGCACACTCAAACCCTGACTTTTATAATGGCCCTCGAGGCCGACCACTTGTCGAGGAGAGTGTGAGCGGATATCCCATTTGGGCGCACCATCTAAGTGGTGACGCCGGATAGATGTTTGCAATCGATCATCGCCAGACCAGGATCCGAAACCTTCTTGCCACGGGGGAGCCGTCCATAGATAGTAAAAAGTCGCGTCCGAGATCCCATGCCGCCGGCATATATCTGGCGCCTTTGCGCCCGCTTCGTGCTCGCGCACAATCCCGATGATCTGTTCCTCGCTGAATCGGCTGCCCTTCATTCGTCCGTCTCCTTTGCGTGACGGACTCTACTTCATTTCGCGGGCATTTTCGGGAGGCAGACCAGTCGGACAAACCACCTGCGAAATCGGATGCGACAGCACTCCATACCAGCAGCCCAGCACAATCAGGCGGTCTTCGCCTTCAGACTTGCCCGTCAACAGACCGGTCGTATAGCCGCTGCTTATTCTCCGGAAGGCGGGCGCGTCGCCTTGACCAAGCAACCAGATTTCGCCGAAGCTTTTCTCACAGCGAAGGCGCGGATTCGCCAAATGGATTTGCGATTCGTCGAAGAAACCGATCCATTCCGACAAGCGTTGCTAGAGATGTACGCTGCCATCGCGCTCAAGACTCCCCACAACGACTTCGAAACTCACTAGTCCCTCATAAGCGGTGGCGCTCGCTCCACTGGCACGCCGTGCCACCGGCTGCGCCGGACGCTTCGCTTGTCACGCCGTGCAGCGCTCCGCTTCGCGCGTCTCGGAATTTGCGCGCTCCCTCAGGTTCGGGTGAAGGGCGCGCGCCTTCAAAATGGTGACGCAACCTGACGAACAGAAGCGCGTCCTGCCCCTGCGGGGAAGCGGACGCAATCATAACGGCGTGATTGGTCTGCCGTTGTGGATTTCCGTAATTCTGAGATTGTAGCTTTCGATGACTTTTCTTGCAGATTCCGATAACATTTACCGGCAGGAGGCGGCGAGCGGCGGTTGCTGGCGCTGATAAACTTGAATGAAGAGTTTCGGTCAAGTGCTTAGGGACGCTCGGAAAAAGGCCGGGCTTACGCAGAGAGAGCTTGCCGCGCGCTTGAAGCGCGAGGACGGGCGTCCAGTGGACCCTCCGTATCTTAATGCGGTCGAGCACGATCACCGCTATCCGCCCGAGGACTACATGATCCAGCAGATGGCAAAGATTGTCGGCATCTCGCCAGATGTGCTGTACTTTCACGCAAACCGCCAGCCCCCTGACGTGAAGACCGAAGCGGACCAGGAACGGCTCGAAGCCGCTTATCGTGCGTTCCGCAAGGCGCTGGGAGTAAACCCGGCCGGCAAGCGAAAATGAAGTTGCTTCGCGATCCGCTCGGACGCCCAATCAAGCGTCTCTACTTCAAGACCGAGGAGCTCGATGAGCGATGCGAGCAGATCGTAGCAGACTTCATGCGTCGCCACTACGGCGGCTTCAAACTGCCGATTCCAACTGACGATATAATCCGGATGATCGAGGCAGAAGCCGACGACCTCGACATGTATGCCGACCTACCGGAAGGACAGGACGGATATACCGACTTCTTTTTCGACCGAAAGCCCCGAGTGAAGATCTCTGCGCGGCTTTCGGACCCACGCTATGAGAACCGGCTTCGCTTCACTCTAGGGCATGAATATGGCCATGTCTGGTTTCACGCGCCGCTCTGGAGAAAAGGCGCGCAAGAGCCGGACTCCCGTCCCGCCGAGCCATGCTGGACCTGCCATCGAGAGAACATCGAGACCGCAGCCGAAAACGACTGGATGGAATTCCAAGCGGGCTACATCGGCGGAGCCCTGCTGATGCCAAAATCCGAACTTACGATGATGGCGGGCGAGATTGCGATGCGTGAGGGCGGGAAGCCGCCGCTTAGAGTCGATTCGGAACTCGGCCGCGCGACGATTGAGCGGATCATGAGGCGTTGCCAGGTCTCCGAACAGGCCGCACGGGTCCGTCTCTTACGTTTGGGACTTTTGACCGAATCGTGAAATCCGGCTATGCGTAGCGGAATTATGGAATTTGACAATTCCATCAAAATTGGTCTATGATCCAGCTTGACGATGGGTAAATTACCGTCGCACTCAATGGATCGAGGTGTTGGTCATCATGTCAGTAGTTCAAGTCAGTTCCCAAGCTCAAGGCGCAGATTCGGAGAGGCTGAGTACCCCAAAACTCGGCTGGACCCTGGACGAGCTAGCCCGCAGCCTGAGCGTCTCTGTTCCGTTCATCCGTCTCGAGGTTAAGCGTGGTCGGCTCAAGGCCGCGCACCTCGGGCGGCGAGTAGTCGTGCTGGATAGCGAAGTTCACCGTTATCTGGCTCAGGCCAACGACGCTAGCCGTTCTTGGAGATGACGACTGATGAGCGTTTACAAGCGCGGCCAAACTTATTGGTACAAGTTCCTCTTTCAAGGACAGTTGATCCGCGACTCTGCGAAAACCAACTCGAAGACTGTCGCCCGAGAAGCCGAACGAGCGCGCCGGCGGGAGTTGGAACTGGCAGTCAACCGCATTCCGAAGCGCGACCGAACGCCACTGTTCGGAATTGCGGCGCGTGAATGGCTGGCGTCAAAGAATACCTTGGCGCCAAAGAGCCTCGAAAGATTTCAGCACCATGTTACGACGCTTACGGTCGAGTTCGGGCAGCGCTTGATCTGCGATATTACGGCCGATGATGTCCTGAGGTTGCGAAGTAAGCGAATTTCCGAAGGTCTCGCACCGCGCACTGTCAACTACGAGATCGCCGCGCTCAGAGGCATCTTGAAGTCCAAGGGCTTTTGGGGCGGCGTTCTGGACGAGCTCGAACGGCGAGGCATCAAGAAATTGCCAGAACGGCATGATGTCGGGCGCGCCCTCAGTTCTGCGGACGAACAAAAACTCTTGGACGCGATCGCGGCCAGCCGCTCACCGGCACTGCTGCCCCTTTTCATACTTGCCATAGACACAGGCCTTCGGGCCTCTGAATTGAGGTCTCTCACTAGGCGCGATCTTTCTCTGGTCTGGGAAGATGGAACGATCCACCAAGGTGCCCTTATCGTCCCGAAGTCGAAGACCGATGCGGGAACCGGTCGACTGGTTCCTCTCACTTCCCGTGCTTGCGCTGTTCTGAGCCTATGGATGTCGCGATTCCCCAATGCGGAGCAGGGCAGCTATGTCTTTCCTCGCCATCGGGTCGGCCTTGGCGGCGACGCCCGCAAGCCCTATATCTGGGACATCGATCTGAACCAACCGATTGGTGAATGGAAAAAGGCTTGGCGGCTTGCGTTCGAGGAGGCCGGAGTCCGGTACCGCTGGCACGATTGTCGGCACTCCTTCATTTCGCGCCTTGCCGAGAATCCTCACGTCAGCGAGGAGACTATCAAGTCACTAGCCGGCCATGTCAGCAAGCGGATGCTGGAGCGGTACAGTCACATCAGGACCCAAGCTAAGCGCGATGCGATCGCAGTCCTGGACGGACGAAATTCTGACCTTGCGTGGGCACACGATTGGGCGCAATCGAGGGCCTCGCAGAAGACGCGATTCTGACCACCTCAATTGCCCCCCAAAAAACAGCAGCCATCCCTCGATTTTCGACAAGTATCCCCTGATTTCGGGCGTCGCACCCCTGATTTGCTGCGTTCCGCCCGAAAGCTTTCAAAAAGGGAGGGCACAAAATTGGGCACACTCCACAGCCCAAGGCCGCCAAAATTGCAAATAGTCCTTGATTTCATTGGTGGGCGGTGCAGGTTTCGAACCTGCGACCCTCGGCTTGTAAGGCCGATGCTCTACCGCTGAGCTAACCGCCCTCCGCCCTCAACACTCACAAACAAATCGTACGCACGTCCTCCGCATCGGTAAACCGCATCCCAGGAGCTCGTTAGTCGCTGCCAAGCAATCATCATCACTTCGTCAGGCGTCGGCTCCGCAACTCTCCACAAGCGAACGCCGCGCCCCTGCGGGCGCGGCGTTTGTCGCTAATATGGCTCCGCCGCGCGCGACTCAGGCCGACGGCGGACTCGCCTGCGAGCCGCCGCCAGGGACGGCGTCGTTGAGCGAGTCCTTGAGTTGCTTGCCGGCGCGAAACTTGGCCGAGCGGCTGGCCGAAATCTGGATCGCTTCGCCGGTCTTCGGATTGCGCCCCACCCGCGAGGCTCGCTCGGAGACCGAAAACGTCCCGAAGCCCGAGATGTTTACGCGCTCGCCCTGCTTGAGCGCGGCGACGATGTCGTCGAGCAGGAGGTTGACCGCCTTCTCGGCCTCGGCCTTGTTGAGGTTGAGCTTATTGGCGAGTCCCTCGATTAGTTCGGCCTTTGTCATTTATTTCCGTCCGGTCCCCCGTTACTACTGGGCTTGTTAGGGCGCGCCTTCGCTGTGCATGCGCGCGCGGCGCAATCTGTCCGGCAGTCTCTCCCGGTTTGCTGAGCATTCCTCCGGAAGCGTTGCCGCAATCGCCGGTAATCTCCAGTAATATTCCCCGTTGCCGAGTCTCAGGACAAGTTGGTAGGCGAGGGAGGATCGTGGAGTCGTCCTCCGCCTCGTCATCCACCAGCTCTTCCTTGCTCTCGGCCACCGCGCCGTAGTCAATCGCGGCCGGCTTCACCTTGAAGAACGCTTCCGGATCCGACAGCACCAGGGCGTGACGCAGCACCTCGTCCATGTGCTCGACCTGGATGAGCGTCACGTTTTTCAGAATCGGCGCCGGGATATCGTCCACGTCCTTGGCGTTTTCCTTGGGGATGAGCACGGTCTTGACGCCGCCGCGATGCGCCGCGAGGATTTTTTCCTTGAGCCCGCCGATCGGCAGCACGCGCCCGCGCAGCGTGATCTCGCCGGTCATCGCCAAGTCGTTGCGCACCGGGACACGGCATAGCGCCGAGGCCAGCGCCGTCGCCAGCGTGATGCCGGCCGAGGGGCCGTCCTTGGGTGTCGCGCCCTCGGGAATGTGAATGTGGATGTCGATCTTCTGGTAGAAGTTGGGCGCCAGACCGAGCGCGTCGGCGCGCGAGCGGATGTACGACAGCGCCGCGTGCGCGCTCTCCTGCATCACTTCGCCGAGCTGGCCGGTGACGGTCAGCTTGCCGCGGCCCGGCACGATGGTGACTTCGACGCCGAGCAACTCGCCGCCCATCTCGGTCCACGCAAGCCCCGTCGCCACGCCGATCTGCGGCTCGGTCTCGGCGATGCCATAGCGGAAGCGCGGCGGGCCGAGCTGCTTGGCCAGGCTGGAGGCAGAGACGCGGACGTGCGCGTTGCGATCGGTCTTGACGACCTCGACCGCGACCTTGCGGCAAATCGAGGCGATTTCGCGCTCGAGGTTGCGCACGCCGGCCTCGCGCGTGTAGTGCCGGATGATCTGCAGGATCGCCTGGTCGGAGAACTCGATGTTCTCCTCCTTGAGACCGTTGGCCTCGCGCTGCTTGCGCACCAGGTAGCGCTTGGCGATATTCAGCTTCTCGGTCTCGGTGTAGCCCGGGATGCGGATGATTTCCATCCGGTCCTGCAACGGGCGCGGGATGCGCTCGAGCGTGTTGGCGGTGGTGACGAACATCACCTTGGCCAGGTCGTAGTCGCAATCGAGATAGTGATCGTTGAAGGTGCAGTTCTGCTCGGGGTCGAGCACCTCGAGCAGCGCCGAGGACGGGTCGCCGCGGAAGTCGGTCGACATCTTGTCGACCTCGTCGAGCAGCATCACCGGGTTGCCCGAAGCTCGCCTTGCGCATCGACTGGATGATCTTGCCGGGCAGCGCGCCGATGTAGGTGCGGCGATGGCCGCGGACTTCCGCCTCGTCACGCACTCCGCCCAGCGAGACGCGCACGAACTTGCGTCCGGTGGCGCGCGCGATCGATTTTCCGAGCGAAGTCTTGCCGACGCCCGGAGGTCCGACCAGGCACAGGATGGGCCCCTTCATCTGGCCGACCAGGGTCTGCACCGCGAGGTATTCGAGGATGCGCTGCTTGACCTTGTCCAGCCCGTAGTGGTCTTCCTCCAGGATGCGCTCGGCTTCCTTGATGTCGAGCTTGTCCTCGGTGTACTCGAACCAGGGCAGGGCGAGGAACCAGTCGAGGTAGTTGCGCACCACGGTCGCCTCGGCCGACATCGGCGACATCATCTTCAGCTTCTTGATCTCGCGCTCGCATTTCTCGCGCGCCTCGGCCGGCATCTTCTTCTGGCGCAGCTTCTCTTCGAGCTCCTGGATCTCGTTCTTGAATTCGTCTTTCTCGCCCAATTCCTTCTGAATCGCCCGCATCTGCTCGTTGAGGTAGTACTCCTTCTGGGTCTTCTCCATCTGCTTCTTGACCCGCGAGCGGATACGTTTTTCGACCTCCAGGATTTCCAGTTCGGAGCGCATGTAGCCGAGGATCTTCTCCAGCCGCTCGGCCGGATTGGAGCATTCGAGCAGCGCCTGCTTGTCCTCGAGCTTGATGCCCAGATGTTCGACCAGCTTGTCGGCCAGGTAGGCCGGATCGTCGACCGCGGCGATCGAGGTCACCATCTCGGGCGGAATTTTCTTGTTCAGCCGCACGTAGTTGTCGAAGGTCGCGTTGACCGAACGGATCAGCGCCTCGACCTCGGTCGTGCGGTCGAAGGCCTCTTCGATCGGCTCGACTTCGACCTGGAAGTATTCCTCCTCGGCGGCGTAGCGCACGATACGCGCGCGGCGCTTGCCCTCGAGCAGCGCCTTGACGGTGCCGTCGGGCAGACGCAGCAACTGCACCACCACCCCGAGCGTGCCGGTGGCGTAGATGTCCTGCGGGCCCGGGTCGGAGACCTTGGCGTCCTTCTGCGCGACCAGCAGGATCGGCTGCTTGCGCGCCTCGGCGGCTTCCAGAGCCTTGATCGACTTCTGACGGCCGACGAAGATCGGATATACCTGGTGCGGGAAGACGATCAGCTCGCGCAAGGGCAAGCAGCGGAACTGTTTCGCCCTGCCCGTCGCGACCGTCTTTCTTGTCGTTCTTATCCTTGTCGTTGCGAAAAAGCATCGGTTATCGATTCCTGAGATGTTTCATGCGGTTTCGGCGGTCTTCTGGTAGACCAGCAACGGCTGTTCCTTTTGCGTGACCACCTCCTCGGAAATCAGAACCTCCTTGATGTTGGGCTGCGAGGGAATCTCGTACATCAGGTCCACCATGATGCTTTCCATTATAGCACGCAGGCCGCGGGCGCCCGACTTGCGTTTGAGCGCCTCGCGCGCGATCGCGCGCAGCGCCCCCTGGGTGAATTTGAGGTGGACGTTCTCCATGTCGAACAATTTCTGATACTGGCGCACCAGCGCGTTCTTGGGCTCGGTCAGGATCCGCACCAGCGCGTCCTCGTCGAGTTCGCCGAGCGTCGCGATTACCGGCAGGCGCCCGACGAATTCCGGGATCAGTCCGAACTTGAGCAGGTCTTCGGGCTGCACTTCGTTGAGCAGCTCGGAGACCGTCTTGGGATCGCGATGCGAGAGGTCGGCCCGAAAGCCCATCGTCTTGCCCGCGATGCGCCGGCGGATGATGTCGTCGAGGCCCACGAACGCGCCGCCGCAGATGAACAGGATGTTGGTGGTGTCGACCTGCAGGAATTCCTGCTGCGGATGCTTGCGGCCGCCCTTGGGCGGCACGCTCGCCATCGTGCCCTCGACGATCTTGAGCAGCGCCTGCTGCACGCCCTCGCCCGAGACGTCGCGCGTGATCGAGGGGTTGTCGCCCTTGCGCGCGATCTTGTCGATCTCGTCGATATAGACGATGCCGCGCTGGCAGCGCTCGATGTCGTAGTCGGCGTTTTGCAGCAGCGACAGGATGATGTTCTCGACGTCTTCGCCGACGTAGCCGGCCTCGGTCAGCGAGGTCGCGTCGGCGATGGTGAAGGGCACCTGTAGAAAGCGCGCCAGGGTCTGCGCCAGCAGGGTCTTGCCGACGCCGGTCGGGCCGATCAGCAGAATGTTGGACTTCTGCAGTTCGACCTCGCCGGTCACCATCTGCGAGTCGATGCGTTTGTAGTGGTTGTGGACCGCGACCGAGAGGATCTTCTTGGCCCGCTCCTGGCCGATCACGTACTGGTCGAGCACGCGCTTGATCTCGGCCGGCTTGGGCACCGCCGAGGTCTGGCTGAAGGCTTCCTCGCTGTCGGTCTCCTCGGCAATGATGTCGTTGCAGAGGTCGATGCACTCGTCGCAGATATAAACCGTCGGGCCCGCAATCAGCTTGCGGACTTCATCCTGGCTCTTGCCGCAGAACGAGCAGACCAGGTTGCCCGAGCGGTCGTCATGCTTGGCCATTACTGCCTCCCGCCGCCCTTCACTTGGAGGACCCCCGCCTAACGATTACCTCATCGATCAGTCCGTATTCAACTGCCTGCTCGGGCGACATGAACATGTCGCGATCGGTGTCCTTCTCGATCTTGCTCAGCTTTTGCCCGGAGTGGCGCACGAAGATGTTGTTGAGTTCCTCGCGCATGCGCAAAATCTCGCGCGCCTGGATTTCGAGGTCGACCGCCTGGCCCTGCGCGCCGCCGAGCGGTTGATGGATCATAATCCGCGAATGCGGCAGCGCGTAACGCCGTCCCTTGTGGCCGGCCGTCAGCAGCACCGCCCCCATGCTCGCCGCCTGTCCCAGGCACAGCGTTGAAACCGGAGGCTTGATGAACTGCATCGTATCATAGATCGCGAGCCCCGCCGTGACCGAGCCGCCCGGCGAGTTGATGTAGAAGCTGATCTCTTTTTCCGGATCCTCGGACTCCAGGAACAGGAATTGCGCGGTCACCAGGTTGGCGACGTCGTCGTTGACTTCACTGCCGAGGAAAACGATGCGGTCCTTGAGCAGGCGAGAGTATATGTCGTAGGACCGCTCGCCGCGGCCGGTCTGTTCGACGACGATCGGTACCAGGCTGCTCATTAGGTCCCGGCCCGGCGCAGGCAGGTGATAATTTCTCCGTGCAGGCACCCCACTTAAAATTCTAACCAGTTTGAGATAGCGCGGCAACCTGAAATCCGCTGTGTGCCGCTACGCTTGTGTATCCGAGGGCGCCTCGCCGGCTGCGTCTGCGGTGTCCGACTGCGCGCGCTCGAGCAAAGCGTCCAGCGTTTTCTCGCGCCGCATCGACTGCTTGAGCAACGCGCGATTCTCCTCGCTGCGATAGTGCTCGGCCACGTGATCGCGCTCGCGTCCGGAGCTGCGCGTCACGATGTGCGCGACGCGCGCGGCCAACTCGTCGTCGCTCACTTCGATTTTTTCCTGCTCGGCGATCGCGTCGACGATGAGCGAGCTCAGCGCGCGCTTGTGCGCCCGCGTGCGAATCTCATCCGCGCTGTTGCGCACCCGCTCGGCCGCGGCCTCGCGCGGAATGCCCGCGCCCACCAGCGCCCCGGTCATCTCGGATTCCATCAGCTCGCGCTCGCGATCGTCGAGCGACTGCGGCACTTCGACCGGGTTGCGCTCGATGATCGAGATCGAGCAGCCCCTGGCGCGCCCGCATGTCGGCTTCCTCGTGCGCGCGCTGCACCAGTTGCTCGCGCACCTTGTCGCGCAACTCGTCGAGCGAGGCGACGTCGCCCAGGTCCTTGGCGAATTCGTCGTCGAGCGCCGGCAGCACCTTGGTGTAGATTTCCTTGACCGCCGCGCGCCACTCCACGGTCTTGCCGGCGAGGTCTTTCTCGGCATAGTCGGCCGCGTAGCTGCGCGTCGACTGCGCCGGATGGCCGACTTCGGCCCCGGCCAGCACCTCGTCGAGCCCATGGGCGAGGCGCTCGGAGGAAACTTCGAGGATGCGCTGATTGATCTTGGCTCCCTCCAACGGCTGGCCGTCGGCGAAGCCCTCGATCTCCGCCAGCACCAGGTCGCCGCGCTCGACCCGGGTGCGGTCCTCGACTTTCTTGAGCGTGGCCGAGCGCTCGCGCAGATCCTCGAGCGTCTTCTGCACCTCGTCGTCGCTGACCTCGACCTGCGGCCGCGGCACGCGCAGGCCCTGGTAATCGCGCACCACTATTTCGGGGCGCAGATCGAAGGTCGCGCTGAACCGCAGCGTCTTGGCGAGGTCGCTCTCCTCGGTGACGATTTCCGGCGGCAGGAGCGGCGTCAGGTTCTGCTCCTCCAGCGCCTTGTCGGTGTATTCCTTGATCAGCTTCTGCACGATCTCGCCGCGGACCCGGTCGCCGAACAGGCGCTCGAGCATCGTGCGCGGCGCGTGGCCGGGGCGGAAGCCCTTGAGCACCACGTTGCGGCGCAGATCGTTGTAGGCGCGGTCGAGTTCGGTCTTGATCTCGGCCGGTTCGAGTTCGATGGTCAGTTTGCGCCGAAGCGCCGAAGGGTTCTCAAGATTGACATTCATAGTTGGTGTCGGAACGTTTAACTAAACACATGCCGCACGGCACAATCAATCGGGCGCCGATAGAAAGCTGGGGCAAAGCGGGACACTTAAGCTCGCGTGCGAGGTGTTGCGCAGCGGTCACCTGCGCTCAGCTGGCGCGGTGGTATTTTGACGTTCGCGGCGACAATTCAGCATCCGCGGTGACAATTCATGACGACAATTTAGCACGATTCGACGGCATCGCGGCTGGACATGAAGCCGGAGAATCCCTAAACTTCCTCGGTTGATCCTAAGTAACTAAGCGCCGCAGGCTGCCGCGCCTCGGAAAACAGCCATTCGCGACCGGTCTTTGACCGGCGCGGCGGCGTCAGAAGCGTCAAATTTCAGGAGATCCAGACTCAGATGAGCGAAGCTAATATTGTTCTGCCGCACCTGACCAGCAATCAGCTGGTTATCCTGTGGGCGGTGCTGGCCTCCGCGCTGGTCGCACTGCTCTACGGCTGGTCGCTGGCGCGGACCGTGCTCGCCGCCAGCCCCGGCGCCAAGTCGATGACCGACGTCGCCGACGCGGTCGAGGAAGGCGCGATGGCCTACATGAGGCGCCAGGTCAAAACCATGATCTGGTTCGTGATCGTGATCGCGCTCGCGCTGTTCTTCATGTACCGCCACGTTTATCCGGACAACCTGACCCTGGCGATCGGAATCGCGGTCGCCTTCCTGATGGGCGTCAGCGCCTCCTACGGCGCCGGGCTGGTCGGGATGAAGCTGGCGGTCAAGGGCAACGTGCGCAGCGCCAACGCCGCGCTCACCAGCTTCAAGGACGCGATGGAGATCGCGTTCAAGGCCGGCGGCGTCTCGGGCATGTTCACGGTCGGCTTCGGACTGCTCGGCGCGACCATCATCTTCCTGGTACTTCCAGGAAAACGCGATGAAGGTGCTGATCGGGTTCGGCTTCGGCGGCTCGCTGGCGGCGCTCTTCATGCGCGTGGGCGGCGGCATCTATACCAAGGCCGCCGACGTCGGCGGCGATCTGGTCGGCAAGGTCGAGGCCGGCATTCCCGAGGACGACCCGCGCAACGCCGCCACTATCGCGGACAACGTGGGCGACAACGTCGGCGACTGCGCCGGAATGGCGGCCGACGTGTTCGAGTCGTACGAGGTCACCCTGGTCGCGGCGATTATCCTCGCGGCCTATGCGCTGAGCGAGAAGGATTTCACCGACCTCTACGGTGCGATGGCCGGCGCGTTTGCGATGAAGCTCATCATCTTCGCGCTCATCCTGCGCGCGGTCGGGGTGTTCTCCTCGATCCTCGGCATCCTCGCGGTGCGCGTGCCGCCGGGCAAGATGCTCGACCCGATGCGCCCGATCAACATCGGCTACATGACTTCGGCCATCGCGTCGGTGATCGGCTTTTTCATCGTCAACTGGCTCTACCTCGCCGACCCGAAGACCGGCGCGACCGACTGGCGCTTCGCCTGGTGCGCCACGCTCGGCATCATTCTCGCCGTCGTCACCCTGTGGCTGACCAACTATTTCACCCATCCCGATCGCGGCCCGGTCACCGAGACCGCCTACGCGGCGCGCACCGGCCCGGCGACGCTCATCCTGTCCGGCATGGCCGAGGGGCTGGAGTCCTCGGTGTGGGCGCTGGTGGTTATCGTGCTGTGCATCATCGGCGCGATGGTCATCTTCCACGGCTCGCTGGCGCTGCAGTTCTACGGCATCGCGCTCACCGGCCTGGGGCTGCTGACCACCACCGGCTTCATCCTCGCGATGGACACCTACGGACCGATCACCGACAACGCCCACGGCATCTTCGAGATGGGCGGTATCCATCAGGAAGAGGCCTCGCGCACGCTGTCGTGGATGGACGCGATCGGCAACACCACCAAGGCGCTGACCAAGGGATTGGCGATCGCGACCGCGGTCATCGCGGCGGTTTCGCTGTTCCGCTCCTTCATCGACGAGTCCCACATCGGCTTGATCGGCGTCCAGGTCAACATGCCGACCGTGTTCGTCGGCCTGATGATCGGCGGCGCGGTGCCGTTCCTGTTCAGCGCGTTCGCGATCAAGGCGGTGAGCCGCGCGGCCTACCAGGTGGTCTTCGAGGTGCGCCGCCAGTTCCGCGAGCATCCGGGAATCATGGAGTACAAGGAGAAGCCCGACTACGCGCGTTGCGTCGATATCGTCACCGCGAGCGCGCAGAAGGAGCTGCTCGGCCCCGGCATCCTGGCCGTGTTCGCGCCGCTGATGGTCGGATTCGGACTTGACGCGGGCGCGCTCGGCGGATTTCTCGCCGGCACCATCGTGACCGGACAACTGCTCGCAGTCTTCATGGCCAACGCCGGCGCCAACTGGGACAACGCCAAGAAGAAAGTCGAGGATGGCTTCCTCGGCGGCAAGGGCACCGAGATCCACAAGGCGACCGTCGTGGGCGATACCGTCGGCGATCCCTTCAAGGACACCGCCGGCCCGGCGCTCAACCCGATGATCAAGGTGATGAACCTGGTCGCCATCCTCATCGCGCCGTTCACCGCAATGGAGATCTCATTCAACTGGACTCGCGTCGTGGTGACCGTGTTCTCGGTCCTGATGCTGGCGCTCGCGGTCATGCTCTCCAAGCGCGGATCGATCGCGGAAGAGCAGGGCCAGAGCGGCCAGGACAAGGCGGCCGCGTAGCTCAGCGGCGCTCGCATAACGGCGAGAAAGGGCCGGGCGCTATTTGGCGCCCGGCCTTTTTCACTGGCGCTCGCCACGCCTCGGTTGTCGGCGCTTGCGGCGCCGGGCCGCGCGTTTTGCGCCGGTCGCTCGGCCAAGTAGATTAGGCGGTGAGCGCGTAACCCTATGTTCAGGATAAATCCCGGCCCCTTCGAACCATTCATTTATTTCGTACAGACGCGACCGTTCTATCGGCTGGTCGCGGTAGGCGGCTTCGCGCTCTTCACGATTTTCGCGCTGCGCGAGGCCGCGCTTAACGGCGGCGCACTTGCGTTCTTCGTTCTCGCGGGGCTGTTCGCGGCCAACTGGCTCGATATGAGCCTCGCGATGTGCCGCCGATGCCGACACTACGCGACCTGGCACTGCGGGGGACAGGCGGTGCTCGTCTCGAAGCTCTTCGCGCCCAGGCCGCCGGGCGTGAGCGACGCGCGTGCGACGCTCCATCTGATGCTCACGGCCGCCTTTCTTCTATATGGACTGTTCTGGCTATGGCACTCGATCGCGCTCGGAATCATCTTCACGATCTGGATCCCGCTGGCCGGGATGAGCGCGGTGGCGCCCGGCGGATTCTCCTGGCGCAAAGTCGGCCCGGTCTCGAAGGCCGCTTAGCAGTAGGCCTTCTTTCCTGCATCTATCAACACCCGCCTAGAGCGCCCGCGTTACGAGAGGAGGGACTGGACTCCGATGGAAATCGCCTGGATTGGAACCGGGATCATGGGCGCGCCGATGGCGCGCAACCTGATGCGTGCGGGCCATCGCCTGCGCCTGCATAACCGCACTGCCAAAAGGGCCGTGGCGCTCGCCGCCGAAGGTTCCGAAGTCACCGTCGCGGCAGACCCGGCCGCGGCGGCCGGCGGCGCCGAGGCGGTATTCATCATGGTGCCCGACACGCCCGATGTCGAAAGCGTCGTGGCGCGAATCGAACCCGCGCTGCACAAGGGCCAACTGGTGATCGACATGAGCACCGTGGCGCCGGCCGCCGAGCGCGCGATCGCGGAGCGCCTGGCGAAGGCCGGCGTCGACTACCTCGACGCTCCCGTCTCGGGCGGCGAGAGCGGCGCTATCGAGGGCACGCTCGCAATCATGGTGGGTGGCGCCGAGCCGGCGTACAAGCGCGCGCTCCCGTTGTTCGAGAAGCTAGGCCGGCGCGTCACTCACATGGGGCCGCCGGGCGCGGGCCAGATGACCAAGCTCGCCAACCAGGTCGCGGTCGCGCTGACGCTGGAGGCGGTGGCCGAGGCGTTGGCGCTGGCCGAGAGCGGCGGACTGGACCGCGCGCGCGTGCTCGAGGCGATTGGCGCGGGCGCGGCGGGCTCGTGGCAGCTCGCCAACCTGGGCCCCAAGATTATCGCGCATGACTGGCGCCCCGGCTTTTTCATCAAGCTCATCCGCAAGGACCTGCGCCTGGTCTCCGACGCCGCGCGCGACGGCGGGCTGGCGCTGCCGGGCCTCGCGCTGATGCAATCGATGTTCAACGCGGCGGCCGCGTTCGGTCACGACCTCGACGGCACGCAGGCGGTCGCGGCCGCGCTCGACAGATTGGCCCGCCTGAAGTAGTACGGGAACTGAACCGCGGTCGCCCGCCTCGCGCGGCGCATACTTTCGCGCAGGCCCCTGCGCAAAACTATTTGGAGAATCACGATGACTACCGAACATCTGATCGCCGAGCGCCATGACGGCGTGCTCAACCTGACACTCAATCAGCCCGACAAGCTCAACGCGCTGAGCGATCAGATGATCGCCGGGCTGCTCGAGGAACTCGGCCGCGCGGCGCACGACGCCGAGGTGCGATGCGTCGTGCTGAGCGGCGCGGGACGCGGCTTCTGCTCGGGCGGCGACATCAGCCGGATGCGCGAGCGCAACGAGGGCGCGATCCCGGCAAACCGTCGATCAGCGGATGGCGGGGCTGCGCCGCGCCGAGGAAGTAAGCCTGATGCTCCACGAATTGCCCAAGCCGACCATCGCGGCAATCAACGGCGCGGCGGCCGGCGCCGGACTCAGCATCGCGCTCGCCTGCGACCTGCGGATAGCCGCCGACTCCGCGCGGCTCATCACCGCCTTCGCGCGGGTGGGATTCTCGGGCGATTTCGGCGGCACCTGGCTGATGACGCGGCTGGTCGGTCCGGCGCGCGCCAAGGAATTTTATTTTCTCGCCGATCCGATCGAGGCCAACCAGGCGCTCGCGCTGGGACTGGTAAATCGCGTGGTGCCGGCGGCGTCTCTGATGGCCGAGGCCGGCGCGTTGGCGAAACGAATCGCCGCGGGACCGGCGATCGCTTACGGCTACATGAAGGCCAACATCAACGCCGCGCTCACCGCCGATTTTCGCACGCTGCTCGATCGCGAGGCGGTCGGCCAGACGCTCACCGGGCGTACCGAGGATCACAAGGAGGCGGTCAAGGCGTTCCTGGAAAAGCGCCAGCCCACGTTCAAAGGGCGCTAGAAAGGAGGCTCGCGCGACATGTGGAAGACCAGGTTCTGCGAGTTGTTCGGCGTCGAATTGCCGATCATGCTGGCCGGGATGGGCACGATCGCGCTCGCCGACCTCGCCGCCGCGGTTTCCGAGGCCGGCGGGATGGGCACGGTGGCGCTGGTCGGGTTCACTCCCGAGGGAATTCATAACGAGATCGCCGCCGCACGCCGGCTGACCAAAAAGCCGCTCGCCTGCAATCTGCTGATTCCCTTTCTTCAGCCGGGCGTGGCCGAGGCCGTCGCGGCGGCGCCGGTCGACGCGGTGACGCTCTTTTGGGGCGCTCCGGCCGAGCACGTCTCGCGTTTCAAGGACGCGGGCAAGAAAGTCATCTGGCAGTGCGGATCTCCCGAAGAGGCGGCCGACGCAAAGAGCGCCGGCGCCGACATGATTATCGCGCAGGGTGTCGAGGCTGGAGGCCACGTGCGCGGACTAATCTCGACGCTGGTGCTGGTGCCGCAGGTGCGCGACGCGATCGGCGACCTGCCGATGCTCGCGGCGGGCGGCTTGGCCGACGGCCGCGGGCTTGCGGCGGTACTCGCGCTGGGCGCCGACGGCGCGGTTTTCGGCACGCGGATGTTGGCGTCGCGGGAGTCGGCCGCACATCCTTCCTATAAGGACCGCATCGTGAGCGCGCGAGCCGAGGATACCGTCCACACCAAGCTCTACGACATGGGATGGCCCGACGCGGCGCATCGCGTGCTGCGCACCGCCGTCTACGAAGAGTGGGAGCGGGCGGGTAGGCCGGAGAGCGGCAAGCGCCCGGGCGAGGGCAAGGTGGTGGGCACGCTCAAGCACGCCGGGATGGCGATGCCGCCGCTGGTGAAATACACGGTGATGCCGCCGGCCGAGTATCTGGAGGGCGAACTCGACGAGTTCGCGTTCTACGCCGGGATGTCGTGTGCGCTGGTCAAAGATATCCCGCCCGCGGGCGAGATCGTGCGGCGGATAGCGGCCGAGGCGCGCGAGATCATCGGGCAGCGCCTCGCGCCGCTGGTGTAAACGGCTTCAGTAAAGAGCGCGTTATTGGCTGGGGTAGTGGCGGCGCAGTTCCCCACCCTGGAGCAGCGCGCCCTCGCGCTGCGCGGCAAGGAGCCCCCGTTCGCCGTGCGCGTGTGCTCCCCGTAGGTTCGAGTTAGCGGCGCAGCCTAACTGCGGAGGTTTGCGATCCGCTTGCGCTAATAGCCCGTACCAGGCACTGACGGAGCCGAGGGAACGGACGGCACCGACGGCAAACTTGGCACAGAGGGCATCCCCGGCACTGAGGGCGCCGACGGCACGCCCGGCACAGAGGGCATCCCTGGCACGGAGGGCGCCGACGGTACGCCAGGCATCGACGGCACCGACGGAGCACCCGGTACTGAGGGTAGCGATGGAGCGCCAGGCATCGACGATGCGCCCGGAATTGAGGGGACTGGCATCGGCGAGGCGGTTGCGGCCGGCGACGCCATCATCGAGGAGCCCATGTTCTGCATCATTTGGCCGGCGGCGTTCTGGCCAGCCTGCTTCGCGGCTCCCTCCGCTGCCGAACCCATCCCGCCCACGGCGCTCTGTGCGCGCGCGCAAAGAGGGATACATGCGAAGATGAGTGCGACCGTCAGTCCGGCGAAAGTTTGCACTTTCATGACAACGCCCTCCTGAGTCGGGGATTCCGGTGCCGAGATAGAATGTGCGCGGACAGGCGACCGAACCCTGTCACATTGCCGATTTTGCGTCAAACGCGACAGTGATCGGCGGTGTCACCGGGGTCGGGTCCGGTCGAGATTTTCGTCGTTACCGCTATACGTCCTCCTATGGCGACAGGAAACAAAGCACACGATATTACGTACTCCAATGCGGTGGTTTCCCGGTGTCCAGCAAGGTTAACTACTACCGCACGGGATGTTCGCCATGAATAAGCAATTCGCTATCGCGGCCTGTTTTCTGGCCTGTCTGTCCGCGTCATTTGCGCGAGCGCAAACGGCCGCGCCGCACCTGGACTTGGACACCGCCGATTGGTCTGTGAAGCAGGCTCGGATTCTTAACGCTGAGCCCAAGGATGTCGTATCGAAATTCATGGGCTATGATGATTCGAACCCAAGCGATGGCAAGCTCTGCTCGTTTCAGTTTGCCGACTTGCGCCATTCGGGGGAGTTGTCGCTGGCGGTTACTTACGACGGTGGGGGCACCGCGGACTGCAATTATTTCGAGGTTTTTGACAAGACCGCAGCCGGCATCGAGGACTATGATTTTTTTACTGGCGGAGAGCCTTTTTTCGAAGGCATTCAAGACATTAACGGCGATGGTAGGTATGAAGTGGTCGTGGGCCGGAGTTTTGCCTCGGTTGAGCGCGACCGCTGCGCGGCTATCTGGCCAGTGATATATGCCTGGAACGGAAGCGGCTACGCCGACGTGAGCGCTCAGTTCAAAGGGTTCTATCGACAAAGGCTGCAAGACTTGACCGGGCAGCTTGCCCCTTCGCCAACACCTACGGCGGTCCCCAAACAGTACCATATGTTCAAAGGGCTGCCGTTAGGCGGCAGCGGACCAGCGAGTTCGTGGGTTGTCCCGCCGCAGACGGCTCCGCCTTCGCGATCCGAATCGTCCGAAGAGACCTCTGACACGGGCGATAGGGACTGTCTGAAAGCCCAGGCAGCGAAGATTGAGCGCTTCCTCGGCATCTCGACCGATGCGGGAATGCTCGATGCGATAAAGTGGAAGAACAGCAACAATCCTTATGATCGCGAATTCGCCGCCTGGGTTTTAGCTGACACAGGCACGGCAGAAGCGATCGGAGATCTCCGGACTTTGAGCAAGGATCCGGATCCGGACGTCGCTGCGACGGCGGAAGTCGCCATGAAGCATGCGGGGAATCCAATTGTGTTTCCAACGATTCAGGGCGAACTGTTTACTGAAGACACAGGCGCGCCATCGGCCAAATGATCCGGTTAGTGTAATGCGGACGGCCACTTAGCAGCCCTGAGCACGCGCGCACTCACAGCATCACATCCCCGCCGTTGGGACTCAGGCACTGCCCCACGAAATGGCGCGCCTCGTCAGAGGCCAGGAACACATACGCCGGCACGATTTCGTCGATCGTCGCCAGCCGTCCCTTGGGAATCGAGGCCACGCAGCGACTCCATCAAATCCTTGTCGAGACCCTCGACCATGCGGGTCTGCGTGGCGCCGGGCGCGACGCAGTTGGCGGTGATATTGCTCGTGCCGATCTCGTGCGAGAGCGAGCGGGTAAACGCGATGATCCCGGCCTTGGCCGCACAGTAGTGCGCAAGTCCCGCGCTGCCTTTGTAGGCGAGCTGCGAGGCGGTGCTGATGATCCTGCCGTAGTCCTGCCGGTACATGATTGGCAGCACGAAATGTGTACACAGGAATACGCTCCGCAGATTGACCGCGATCATCCGGTCCCATTGGCTCGGCGCCATCGCCTCGACCCGCGCGACGTTGCCGATGCCGGCGTTGTTCACCAGGATGTCGATGCGGCCGAAATTCCGCTGCACGGTATCGACCAGCGTCTGCGCCTCGTGCTCGACCGAAACGTCGGCGCGCACGTCGAGCGCCTGCACGCCCATCCGTTCGATCTCGGCGCGGACCCCGGCGGCGTTTTGCTCTTCGGACTCGTCCGGGATAGTTGACGATGACCTTGGCGCCTTCGGCCGCGAACGCGATCGCGATGCCGCGTCCGATACCCGAGCTGGAGCCGGTGATAAGCGCAACTTTGTCCTGTAGTTTGCCCATCGCAATCACCTCCGGCGAATTTGATTCGAGGCAGCAAAGTCAAGGCGAACGATTCAAGAGCCAGTATCGCACGGACCTTGGCCGCGAGGTCCGGGTGCGCGCACCACGTCGGTGATGATCGCGCAGGCGTCCGCGCCGGCCGCGAGCGCCTCGGGCACCTTGGCCTCGGTGATTCCGCCGATTGCCACAATCGGAACGCGCACGGCCGCGCGCACCTCGCGCAACAGCTCGAGTCCCTTGCCCGCCGCGTTATTGCGCAGCCCGCCCGGGTACAGCGGGCCGAACCCGATATAGTCGGCGCCGCCGCGCTCGGCCGCGAGCGCCTGTTCGACGCTATGGGTGGAGATACCGATGATCATGTCGCGGCCAACCAGGCGGCGCGCCGCCTCCAGCGGCAGGTCCTCCTGCCCGAGATGGACGCCGTCGGCCCCGGCCAGCATCGCGATATCCGCGCGATCGTCAACGATCAGCATCGCGCCGCGCTCGCGGCATCATCGCGGCTATCTCGCGCGCCGCCGCGAGCAGGTCGCGGCTCGGACGCGTCCTTGAGCCGAAGCTGCATCACGCGTGCGCCGGCGTCGAGCAGGAGGCGCGCGAGCGCGACCGGCTGATGGCCGCCCGCCGGATCGACCATCGCATAGAAATGCGAGGGGAATTTCATCGCGAGCCGCGGCGCGCGCGGCTAATCGAACGGGAGCTTGCGGGTTGCGATTCCGAGGTCGATGAGCTTCTTGCGCAGCGTGTTGCGGTTGAGCCCCAGGATGCGCGCGGCGCGCACCTGGTTGCCCTCCGACCGGCGCATCGCCTGCTCGATGAGCGGGCGTTCGATCTCGGCGACCAGCTTCTGGTAAAGCCCGCGCGGCTCCTCGCCGTTGGCCTTCTCCAGGTATTGCGCCGACGCGGCGTCCGATAAGCGCGGCGAAGGAGTCGGCGGCGTCGCTCTCCGCATCGGCGGCGGCGGCCGCCGCAGGGCTGCGCGCAAGCGAGATGTCGTCGGCGCGGATGGTGTTGCCCGAGGCGAGCAGCGCCGCACGCAGCATCGTGTTCTCCAGCTCGCGCACGTTGCCGGGCCAGTCGTAGGCTTGCAACTTCGCGCGCGCCTCGGGGCTGACGGCGGTCACCAGCGAGCCCATATCGCGGACCGCCCGGGCGACGAAGTAGTCGGTCAGCTCGGCGATGTCCTCGCGGCGCTGGCGCAGCGGCGGCAGGTGGATCAGGATGACGCGCAGGCGGAAGTAAAGGTCCTCGCGGAAACGGCGCGCGGCGACCGCCGCTTCGAGGTCCTGGTTGGTGGCCGCGATGATGCGGGCCTGCAGGCGCTGGGTCTCGAAGCCGCCGACGCGGGTGAATTCGCGCTCCTGGAGCACGCGCAACAGCTTGGGCTGCAGTTCCAGCGGCAGATCGCCGATCTCGTCGAGGAACAGCGTGCCGGCGCCGGCCGCCTCGAACTTGCCCGCGCGCCGCTCGGCCGCGCCGGTGAACGAGCCGCGCTCGTGGCCGAACAGCTCGCTCTCGACCAGGCCGTGCGGGATGGCCGAGCAGTTGACCGGAACGAACGGCGCGCGCGAGCGCGATGACTTGAAATGAATCGCTTGCGCCACCAGCTCCTTGCCGACGCCGCTTTCGCCGCTGACCAGCACCACGTCGATCTTGTCGTTGCTGACCACCCGCCCGATGAGCTTATAGACCTCCTGAATCGACGCGCTGTGCCCGATGATCTCGCCGCCCACCAGCTTGCGGTCGTGTTCTTTCTTGACCCTTTCCAGCTCGGAGGCCTGCGCCACGGTCTCCGCCGCGCGCGCCGCGGTCGTCACCACCAGGTCGAGGTTCTCGAATGGCTTGGTCAGGTAGTCGCGGGCGCCGCGCTTGAGCGCCTCGATCGCGTTGTTCATCGTGCTGGCCGCGGTGATGACGACGATCGGCGTCGGGCATCCCTGCTCGCGCGCGGTCGTCAGCACCTCGAGGCCGCCCACGCCGGGCATGATGATGTCGACCAGGGCGACGTCGAAACGCCCGCTGTGCAGCGCCTCGAGCGCGGCGCCGCTATCGGCCGCTTCCTCGACGCGCCATCCCTCGGCTTCCAGCCGATGGCGCAGGACGAGGCGGATGGCCGGATCGTCGTCGGCAATCAGCGCCTGAATCGCACGAGGGTCGGCCGTCCCGCCGAGATTCTGTTGCGTCTCATTCATTGGGCCTTCCATGATAACAGTATCGGCAAATGCGGCAACGGGCCGCGAACCAGCGATTCAGCCTGTGTCGCATCCCGCGTCTGAGGCGCCGCCGGATACGAACATCGCATTACGCAGCCTCGGACGATTCGCGGATCGGATGTTCTGGGGCGCGGAGCCCACCGGCAGCGTGACCTTGAAGGTCATGCCGCGCGTGCGATGCTCCTCGGGGTTGGCCGGATGTGCGGGATGCGGCGCGCCGGCTGCGGCGAGCATCGGATGATTCGTCGACGCCGGACGCGAGGGGTCTATGCCGCCCGCCTCGGCCCACAGCTTGCCGCCATGGGCCGCGACGATCCGCTGGCTCAATACCAGGCCCAGGCCGGTGCCGGAGGGCTTGGTAGTGAAGAACGGCGTGAAGAGCTGCGCCATCTCGGCCGCGTTCATGCCGCGGCCGCTGTCGCTCACCTCGACGCGCAGGAACTGCCGGCGGCGGCCCTCGGCGCTGAGGCGAAACTCGGTCTCCATCCGCGTCCGCAGCCGGATCGTCCCGGCCGTGCCAATGGCCTCGGCGGCGTTGCGCACCAGGTTGAGAAAGGTGCGCTCGAGCGCGGCGGCGTCGGCGCTAATCTCGGGCAGGCTCGGGTCGAAGAGTTGCTCGATCGTCACGCCGTTGGGCGGATGCGGATGCAGCCCGGCCATCATGAGCGCCTGGTGGAGCACGCGATGGATGTTGACCGGCTCGAAACTCAGGCGCTGCGGAGAACTGGCGGCCAGCACCTGCTCGACCAGCGCCGTGATACGGTTGACGCCCTCCAGGATGAGCCCGCAATACTGCTGGGCGCGCGGGTCGGAGCGCAGGCGCCCCGCCAGCAATTCGGCCGCGCCCTTGATTCCGGTCAGCGGGTTCTTGACCTCGTGCGCGAGCCCCGCCGGCGACAGCTTGAGATCGGACTCGGCGGCGCCGAGAGCCTGCGCGGCGCCTCGATGGAGCGCGAGGTCATGCAGCAGCACCACCGCGCCGCGGCTCGCTCCCTCCGCAGCCAGCAGCGGCGCGACCTCCGCGCTGACGGTCGCCAGCCGCGACCCCAGGCTGAGCTTGGCTTCAGCGTCGGCCAGGTTCTGCCCACTGGTTAGGCAGGTCTCGACCATCCGCAGCAGCCATTCGTTGTTGCGCAACAGAGCGCCGACCGCGGCCTCATTGAGATGCGAGACGCCGAAGAGGGTTTCGGCCGCCGGGTTCATCGCGATCGGGGCGAGAGCGGGGTCGAAAACCACGACAGCATCGCTCAGGCTGTCGACGATTTCCTGCCAGAGACCCTTGGGCAGCGAGGGGGATTTGCGCATGGCGATGGCGTACCAAATCGCACGGTATCACAAAGCGTCTGATGGCCTAAGAACAAGCCTCATGGACAATGAAAAAGTGTCCTATCACTAATTTATTGAATTCATATTATTAGTTTTTTTAACGGCAAACAATTGCCGCAGGGGTTGCTTGTGGCCCTGACCGGTCGCTAGGGTTGGCCGAGCTGAGTTCGGTTCGTTCATGCGGGGGAAACTTCGTCATATCGCTAGCGATGGTCTGTCTGTTGGGCGCCGCCCTTACAGGTTGTGTGTCGACGCCGGCCAACGACATGGCGTCCAATCCGGGCGACCGCTTCGCTCTGGTCGGCACCGCGCCCGTTGGCGGACATCCGCATGCCGCGACCTTGTCCGCAACGGCTACGACTGCATCGCCATCCGCGAATTCGTCCGACGCCACCGACATGGACGCCGCGGTCGCCCTCGCCGAGGGCATTCCGTACGTCCGCAGCGGGCCGCATAAGGTGCCGCCGTTCCCGCTGGTCCTCAATCAAAGCGTCCAGCGTTACGTCGACGACTTCGTCGAGCACAACGAAGGTATCAGGGAGTCGTTCCGCCGCAGCCGCCCGTACCTGCCGATGATGGTCAAGGTCATGGAGAGCCACGACCTGCCGCCGGAGTTGGTTTATCTTTCATTCGCCGAAAGTTCGTTTTCCAGCAAAGGCGCCGGACCATGGCAGCTCAGCGTGGCGACCGCGCGGCGGTTCAATCTCAGGGTGAACCGGTACATCGATGAGCGGCGCGACCCGATAAAGTCGACGCGTGCCGCGGCCCAGTACCTGGCCACTCTGCACGAACGAGGTCGGCGACTGGCGCGTGGCGCTGGTGGGATGGAACCGGGGCGAGACCGCGATGAACGACTATTTTTCGCTGCGCGGTGTCGATTACAGCCTCCTGACCTCGCATCTGCCCTACAATACGCGCTCGCTGCTCAACCGTTTCATGGCGGTCGCGATCATCGCCAATCAGCCCGAGCGCTACGGCCTCGAACCGGTCAACTACACGGAGCCGGACAGGTTCCGCGTGATCAAGGTCAAGGGTGGTACGCGGCTCTCTGAAGTGGCGCGGCACACGGGAGTCTCCGTACAGGTTCTGCGCGACTACAACCCGGCCATCCTGCACGATCGCGTTCCGCCCGGCCCGAGCTACGAGCTGCGGCTCCCGCTTCAGGAAAGCGCCGACGCGCGCGACGCCTGGCGGCGCGCTGATCTTCTGAGTCCCGACCGCGTTCGCTCGTTCAGCCTGCGGCGATCGCTTTCTTTCAACCCTCGTTCGTCCGTCTCAACCGGCACTCGCATCAGCCGCGATTCTAATCGCGCCGCAAGCCGCGTATCCTGAATTTCGGTTCGGTTCAGACAGATGGTTCAGCTCAACATCTTCGGTCCGATTCGTTTCAGGTTAAGGTTCGATTAATGATCAGCGCGGACGAAGCCCTGCAACTGGTGCTCGAAAACGTGGCGCCGCTCGGGGTCGAGCGGACGCCGATTCTCGACGCGCTCGGCCGCGTGCTCGCCGAGGAAATCCGCTCGCCGCGCGACATCCCCGGCTTCGACAACTCCGCGATGGACGGTTACGCGGTGCGCGCCGCCGACGTCGCTCATGCCAGCGCGTCGAGCCCGGCCCGGCTGCGGGTGCTGGGCACCGTGGCGGCGGGTGCGATGCCGGCGGCGCGGGTCGAGGCGGGCACCGCGATGCGCACGATGACCGGCGCGCCGGTGGCAGCCGGGCGCCGACGCTATCGTGCCGGTCGAGCAGACGCGCGCCGACGGCGATACGGTCGAGATTCTGTCCGCCGCCGAGCCGCGCACTTTCATCCGCCCGCGCGGCGAGGACCTGCGCGAGGGTGAGCTGGTGATGGAAGCCGGCAAGCGGCTGGGCCCGGCGGACCTCGGGATGCTCGCGTCGCTCAACCGTTCGATGATCGATGTATATCGCGGCCCCCGCGTCGCTATCGTCGCGACCGGCGACGAGCTGGTCGACGTCGACCAGGTTCCGGTCGGCGCGCAGGTCGTCAACTCCAGCGCCTACGCGCTCGCGGGCGCGGTGCGTGAGGCCGGCGGCGAGCCCATCATCCTGAAAGTCGCGCGCGATCGTCCCGAGGAAATCCGCGCCCGCCTGACCGAGGCCTTCGCCTTCGACGCCGTGCTTTCGACCGGCGGCGTGTCGGTCGGCCAGTTCGATCACGTCAAGGGCGCGCTCGACGAATTGGGCATGCGCCAGCTCTTTCATGGCGTGGCGCAGCGGCCCGGGCGTCCGCTGAAGTTCGGCACCGTCGGCAGCCGTCCGATTTTCGGCCTGCCGGGGAACCCGGTCTCGACCATGGTGTGTTTCTACCTGTACGTGCGTCCCGCGCTGCTGCGGATGGGCGGGCGGCGCGACCTGGGATTGCCGCGAGTTGCGGTGCGATGCGCGGTGGATATCAGGACCGCGAAGGACCTGACCGAGTTCGTGCGCGTGCGCTTGCGGCGCGAGGGCGGCGAGCTTTATGCGACGCCGACCGGCAACCAGGGATCGGGAATCCTGAGTTCGCTCTCTCGCGCCGACGCGCTGCTGATCGGCCCGTCGGACGCGACCGTGCTCAAGGCCGGCGCTCAGGCGACGGTGTTGGTGCTGGCGCCGGGCGCGGTAGCGGCGCGTCGAGCCGTTCTTCGAGCGGCCCCTGCGCCAGAAGAACTGAATCATCAGCGTGGCGAGGCATCCGAAGAGAGCGGCGCCGATGATCACCGAGGAGACGTTGAGCTGCGCCGGCTTGAGGAACGGGAAAAGCTGGATGTCGATCGGATTGAGCCGATGGTTCCAGTAGACGACGTAGGCGACCCACAGGACGACGATCGCGCCGCCAATGAACTTCGGACTTTTGACGAATGCCGGTGCGGCCACGTCCCCTCCTGGCGCCCGTAGCAACGGACTGCGTAAAAGCTTGGCCGCCGCTCGGCGTATTGTCAACGCGCCGGCGTCATCGGCGAGCTGCGAAGTCATCTGGCGAGCCGCAAGTCATCGCGAGTCATGCAAATCATGCGAGTCATAAAAGATGGGTGCGATGCGGCTTAGGGTGGGGCAGGGCTTCGACTTCCATCCGATGCGCCCGGGCCGCGCGCTCAAGCTCGGCGGCGTAACGATTCCTCATGACGCGGGGCTCGACGGACACTCCGACGCCGACGTCGCCGCCCATGCGCTGGCCAACGCGATCCTCGGCGCGCTGGGCGAGGGCGACCTCGGCCGCCATTTTCCCGACAGCGACCCGCGTTACAAGGACGCCGACAGCCTCGCGCTTCTCGCCGAGGTATGGAAGCTTGCGAGCGGGCGCGGATGGCGCCTGGTCAACGCCGACCTTACGATCTTCGCGCAGCGCCCGCGGCTTGCGCCTTACGTGGACGCGATGCGGGAGCGGATGGCGGGCGCGATCGATGCGGCGCCGGCGACTGCTCAACGTCAAGGCCTCGAGTCCGGAAGGATTGGGCGCGCTCGGGCGTGGCGAGGGGATGTCGGCCGCCGCCGTGGTGTTGCTGGAAGCCGGCTAGCTGTTACTGCTTGAGTAAACGCAATCGGCTAATGTAGTCTGCAAACGCAATCCGCTAGTGGAGTGCGCAAACCAGTCGAGCAAGTCGCATAACAGGATTGACCGGGTTGAACGAAAAACCGCACGCCGCTCGGGCGGCGGCCGCCTTGGGGAGCGCTGATGAAAAACTGGATGTCGCGAACCTTGATCGCACTCGCACTGGTGATCGCCGCGCCGCTCGCCGCGTCGGCGGACACCTGGCAGATCGATCCGGGTCACAGCACCGTCGGATTCACCGTGCGGCACATGACGATCTCGAGCGTCAGAGGCCAGTTCGACAAGTTCGCGGGCACCATCACCGCGAAGGGCAACGATCCCGCGTCAGTCTCGATCGACGTGACCATCGACACTGCGTCGATCGACACGCGCTCCTCCGATCGCGACGCCGACCTCAAGAGCGCCAACTTCCTCGATGTCGCGAAGTATCCGACGATGACCTTCAAGTCGAAGAAGATCGAGGCGGCCGGCACCGGCAAGTGGAACGTCGTCGGCGACCTCACGCTGCACGGCGTCACCAAGGAAGTCACGCTCGCGGTCGAGGGGCCGACGGCTCCGATCAAGGATCCGTGGGGCAACACGCGCGCCGGCGCATCCGCGACCACCAAGATCAGCCGCAAGGCCTTCGGGCTTACGTGGAATAAAATGATCGAGGCCGGCGGCGCCGTGGTGGGCGACGAAGTCTCGGTGTCGATCGACGTCGAAGCAGTGAAGAAGAAGTGAAGACGCTGGGCCGGCCGCTTTAGCGGCGGCCCAGCTTGGTGAAAAGCTCGTGCTCGGCCGTCGCGATCGGCGACGACAGCCGCTCGCCCAATAATCGTTGATAGACCGGCGACCCGGCCGCCTGCTCGGCGGCCCAGCGTCTCGCGAACGTGCCGTCGCGAATCTCGTCGATCGCCTTGCGCATCAGCGCTTCCGCGTCGGCCCCGATGAATTGCGAGCCATGCGTGAGCTGTCCGAACTGGCTGGTATGCGAATGCAGCTTGAGCTGGTTCCACACCCCGAGCGTCGCCATCGCGCGGCCGATCTCACCCAGCTCGCCCGAGGCGTATAGCTCGAGCAGCGCGACCTCCTTGCTGACGCCGGCTTCGACCAGCAGCTTGAAAGCGCGGTCGAGCAGAAAGAGCATCGCGCCCGCCCAGGTGTGCTCGGAGAACAGATCGACCAGCGTTTCTTCCTCGAAGCTCGACTCGACCACCGCGCCATGGGGCAGGAAGGCGCCGATGCCGTGCGTGATCGCGAGCGCGGTCGCAAGCGCGCGGCCGCTTGGGTCCTGGCTGACTCCCACCAGCACCGGGAAACCCTCGCCGCGCGCCGGCAGGTCGAGCACGCCCTGTCCGATCATGCGCGGCGCGACCAGCACCACGTCGGTCTCGCGCGGCGGCGCGATGAACTTGTAGGTGATGTTGTAGCCGCTGGCGAAGACCAGGGTTTTGCCGCGCGCCAGATGCGGCGCGATAAGCTCACGGTAAGTTGCCGGCGCTATCTCGTCCGGCAGCAGCAGCATCACGACGTCCGCGCGCGCCGCCGCCGCGTCCATCGCGAGCGTCTCGAAACCGTCCTCGCGCGCCTGCCGCCAGCTCTCGTCTTCCTGGTTGCCGACGATCACCTGATGGCCGGAGCGGCGCAGATTGATCGCCTGCGCGCGTCCCTGGTTGCCGTAACCGATGACGGCGATCGTCTTGCCGTTGAGCAGCGCGGGATCGGCTTCGGCCGCTTCGAAGAATCTCGCCATCGCTATTGTCCTCCCAATCGACTGAGCGGTTCGTGCGGATCATGGAGCGCCCGCAGCTACAGGTCGTCGCCGCCACCGCCGCCGTCGCCGTCGTCATCCAGGTCGCCGCCGCGCTCGAGTTGGTCCACCGCCTCGTCGAACTCCGGCCCGCCCATCTCGTCGCCCATCTCTTTGCCCATCTTTCTGAGCGCGCGCGCGATGCTCTTGGGGTCGTTCTCGTCGACGTCGGAGAAGCCCGGAGGGATCCGACAGCGCGTCCATCCGCGACTCCTCGCTGCGCGGCGTCGCGAAGCGCGACATCAGCCGGCGCATCCGCGCGCTCCCGCAATGCTTGCACACCGCCTCGACCCGCTCGCTCACGCGCATCGTGAGCACGCTGGTGCGCTTGCGCGCACTTCTCACATTGATATTCGTAGATCGGCATCTCGGCCAACTCCACTCGGCGGAGTATGCCTCGATTTTCCGTGCCGCGCGAGGCTGGGGCAAGAGCGTGGGCGAGGGCGAGAGAACACCGCGGAGTCTCGTGCGATGTGCGTCGCCCCGCTTGATCAGCGGATCGGCGGCAGGATACTGCTTGGCGTCGAGATGAATCCGCATCGGATCAAGGGCGCGCGATGAGAGAGCTGGGCGCGATGTGGCGCAACACGCGGATGGTCGTGCTGTGCGCGATCTCGGCCGCGCTCTATGCCGCCGTGCTGGTGCCGTTCAAGGTCGTGCCGCTCATCCCGGGCGTCACCGAATTGCGTCCGGCCAATGCGATTCCGATCGTGTGCTCGTTTCTGTTCGGGCCGGCCGCGGGCTGGGGCTCGGCGATCGGCAACATGATCGGCGACTTCTTCGGCGGCGTCGGCCCCGGCGACATCTTCGGCTTCTTCGCCAACCTCTTGTACGGCTACATCCCCTACAAGGCCTGGAACGTGATCGCCCAGGGCCAGAGTCCGATCACGCGCTCGCCCGGCGCGATCGCCAAGTACGTCGCGGCATGCCTCGCCGCCAGCGTGCTCTGCGCCGATATCGTCGGATGGGGCGACAACCTGCTCGGCCTGCGGCCCTTCAGCATCCTGGGCAACGTGATCGTCTTCAACAACATGGCCTCGGCCCTGGTGCTCTCGCCGCTCATCCTGATCGCGGTCTACCCGCGCGTGGCGCGCGGGCGGATGCTGTATACCGACGTGATGCCCGAGTTCAAGGAGCGCCGATGGAGCGTGCGCGCCATCGGGCTCGCGATACTGGTGGCGGGCGAGGCGGGCGCGTGGCTGATGGGCAACCTGGTTTCCACCGGCTATTGGGCGCCGTCGTTTCTGTCGGCGGCGATGACGCAGCCGCCATACGACAAGGCGATCGCGATCGTCGTGAGCCCGTTCATCCTGCTGGCCGTGGTGGGCGTGGGGCTGATGTGAGTGACCGCAATCCCGCTCCTGGAGCGGCCGGCGTCTCGCCGCTCGACGTCAGCCGCCGCCGACGCGCACGCTGTGGCGCTCGAAGACGTAAGCTTCACCTACACCGACGGCGAGCGTCCGGCGCTCAGCCGCATCCGCTTCGCGGTTGCCGCGGGCGAGATGGTCGGCGTGATGGGCGCGTCCGGCGCGGGCAAATCGACGCTCGCCAAGTGCCTCAATCGGATCGTGCCCGAGTTCGAGGGCGGCGCCTTCGCGGGCGTGGTGCGAATCGGCGGCCGTTCGCTTGACGGGCGCGCGCGTCTGCGAGGTCGCTCCGCGGGTCGGGATGGTCTTTCAGGATTTCGAGGCGCAACTTTTTTCCACCAACGTCGCGCATGAGGTCGCGTTCGCGATGGAGCAGGTCGGGATGGAGCGCGAGGAGATGGTGCGCCGCATCCGCCCCGCGCTCGAGGCGGTCGGCCTGGCCGGCTTCGAGCATCGCGACCCGACCTCGCTCTCCGGCGGCGAAAAGCAGCGGCTCGCGATTGCCTCCGTGCTCGCGCTGCGCCCCGCGGTGATCGTGCTCGACGAGCCGACCACCGACCTCGACCCCGAAGGCAAGGCCGAGGTCTTCGCGCTGATTCGCAGCCTGCGCGAGCAGGGATTCAGCCTGATCGTGATCGAGCATGAGGCCGAGGTGCTGCGCAGTGCCGATCGCCTCGTGCTGTTGCGCGAGGGCGAGATAATCGCCGAGGGCGCGCCGCACGATCTGATGACGCGGCTCGAACTGCTCGAGGAATGCGGGGTTCATCCGCCCGATTTGAACCGCGTGCTCGCCAGCGTCGGGAATTGCGGCCCATGCCGCGAACGTGGATGAAGCCGAAGCGCTGATTCGCCGCGCGCTGCCGCAGTCGAGCCTCGATTCATTCGCCTCATTTGTCCGCGTGGCGGCGGATACTTCGCCGCAGGATGCAGCGGCCGCGAACGGCGCGCATCCTCTGGTCGAGGTGCGTGCGCTCAAGTTCAACTACCCGGACGGGCCGCCGGTGCTCGATTCGATCGATCTGCGAATCGCGCCGGGCGAGTTCGTCGCGATCATCGGCCAGAACGGCTCGGGCAAGACCACGCTCGCCAAGCATCTGGTGGGCCTGCTGCGTCCTACCGCGGGCGCCGTGATGCTCAACGGGCGCGACCGCACGACGATGCGCCCGGCCGAGACTGCCGCCGAGGTCGGCTACGTCTTCCAGAACCCCGACCATCAGATCTTCGCCGCGACCGTCGAGGACGAGGTCGCTTTCGGGCCGCGCAACTTCGATCTCGCGCCCGGCGAAATTCAACGCCGATGCGACGAAGTGCTGCGCGCGGTGGGATTGCAGGATGCGCGTGCGCTCGATCCCTTCCTGCTCAGCAAGGGCGAGCGCCAGCGCCTGGCGGTGGCGAGCGTGCTCGCGCTGCGCCCGCGCCTGCTGATCCTCGACGAGCCGACCACCGGCCTCGACTACCGCGAGCAGCGCCGCATGATGGCGCTGGTGACCGAGCTCAACCGCGACGGAATCGCGATCGTGATGATCACGCATACGCCGTGGCTGGTCGCCGAATACGCGCGCCGCGTGGTGCTGATCCGCAGCGGGCGCAAACTCTTCGACGGCGGCGTGCGCGAATTCTTCGGCCAGCGACGAGCTGCTCGCGTCCTCGTCGTTTCGCGCGCCCGAGGCGACCGAGCTTTCGCGCCGCTTCGGCACGGTCGCGCTGGGGCCCGACGAACTCGCCGCGTGGCTTGCGGGAGCAGCGCTGATGCCCATTTTTCTCTACATCGAGCGCGCCACCTTCATCCATCGGCTGCATCCGACGGTCAAGGTTTTTGCGCTGTTCGTGATGTTCTGGTCGGTCTACTGGGTCGACCATCCGCTGGCCCTGCTGCCGCTCGGGTTGGTGATGCTGGCGCTCGCGCGAATTCACCGGCGCGTGGCCGAACTTCTATCGCCTGCGCTGGCTCTTCATCCTGGTGATCCTGTCCACCACGCTCGCCTGGATGGTTTTCTATCGCAAGGGACCGGCGCTGATAAATCTGCCGCTCATCCATCTGAGCCGCGCCTCGCTGGTGTTCGGGCTGGGACGCGGTCTGAAGCTGGCCGAACTGCTCGCGACCTCGGTGCTGTTCCTCTCGACCACCAAGGTCGAGGAATTCACCGCCGGCCTCGCGCGCCTGGGCGTGCCCTACCGCGTCGGCTTCGCGATCACGCTCGCGTTCCGCCTGGTGCCGTTGTTCATCGATTCGGCGCTCACCGTGGTGCAGGCGCAGAACCTGCGCGGCTACGATTTCAATCGCGGTGGTCCGCTGGAGCGGGTCAAGCGCTACGTGCCGGTGCTGATCCCGGTTTTCATGGGTGCGTTGCGCAAGGCCAATTCGATGGCGATGGCGCTGGAGGCGCGCGGCTTCGGGATGAGCCGTCAGCCGACGAGTTTCATCGATTATCCGGTCGAAGCGAGCGACATCGCGGCCACCGCGGCGCTGTTGGCGCTGGGCGCCGTGTACTTCACGATTTACTACACCGGCTACGGCGCGATTTCGCCCAAGTGATTTGTCGATATCTCTCTAGTGCTGCACGAATTCGGCCAGCGCCGCGGCGAGATTGTGACTCACCTGGGCGCCGCCGCCGAGCTTGATAAGCGCGTAGCGCTCATCGGCGTCGAGCCGTTCCCACGCCGCCTGGTCGAGCGCCAGGCCGGCCGCGCGGGCGCGCTCGGCGAGCTCCGCCGGCAGCCTCGCCGGCGGGTCGGCGACGGCGCGCTGCGCCTCATCGAGCGCACGGGGCTCCTCGCCGCAGACGCGCCGCACTGCCTCGTTGATGAACAGCTTGAGCGCCTCGCGTTCTTCATGGCGTTCGGCCGGCAGATGGCAGATCGCCAGCCGCTCGCCACGCCCGAGCGCCTTCCACTGCTCGAGTCCGACCTTAACTCCGACCCGGTCGAGCTTGCGCCGCACCGCCATGGGTACGCATGCGAGCGTCGTGTGCATCTCGTCCTCGAACTTGAACTCGCGCATCATGGCTGTTGCTCTCCGCCGTTCACCCTGCCGACGATCATAGCACTCGCATAACAATTGCCTAGCCACCGCATGGCAACCCCGGGAGCGTTCTCCCGTGTGATAAAAGTACTCTTGACGAAAGCGCCGCCGCTGGCGGAACCTTAACGCGGACGGTTCGGAATTGCCTATGGATCAGACTCAAAACGGCTTCGATCCGGCGGTCGTGGAAGCGATCGTGGCGCGGCTCAAAGACCGGCCGGGTGCGCTCGATGCTCATCCTGCACGAGATCCAGGACCGTTTCGGTTACGTGCCGCGCGAGGGCGTGCCGACAATCGCTCATGCGCTCAATCTCTCGCGCGCTGAGGTCCACGGAGTCGTCACTTTTTACCACGATTTTCGCCATCAGCCGCCCGGCCGCAACGTGATTCGGCTGTGCCGCGCCGAGTCGTGCCAGGCGATGGGTGCGGTCGCGCTTGCCGAGCACGTGCGTGGACGCCTCGGCGTCGGGTTCGGCGAGACCACACGCGACGGCGATTTCACCCTGGAGGCCGTGTACTGCCTGGGTAATTGCGGATGCTCGCCGGCGATGGTGCTTAACGATGAGCTTTACGGGCGCGTGAGTCCCGCGCGTTTCGACGAACTGCTGGCGGAGCGCAAGGAGGGCCGTCGATGAGCGCGACGGTCTACGTCCCGCGCGATTCCTCGGCGCTCTCGCTCGGCGCGGGCAAGGTCGCCGGCGCGATCGCGGCCGAGGCGGGCCGGCGCAATATCGATCTGCGCCTGGTGCGCAACGGATCGCGCGGGATGTTCTGGCTGGAGCCGATGGTCGAGGTCGAAACTGCGCGCGGCCGCGTCGCTTATGGGCCGGTCACGCCGGCCGACGTCCCGGCGCTGTTCGATTCCGGGTTTCTCGACTCCGATTCTCTGGCGGGCGGAGACCATCGCCTGGGCCTCGGCCTCACGGAGGAGATCGGCTATCTCAAGCGCCAGGAGCGGCTGACCTTCGCGCGCGTGGGGATTGTCGATCCGGTCTCGTTCGAGGATTACGTCGCGCACGGCGGCTATCGCGGCCTCGCTCGCGCGCTTTCGATGCCCGCGGAAAAGATCGTCGAAGAAATCACCGAGTCGGGATTGCGCGGACGCGGCGGCGCGGGCTTTCCCGCGGGAATCAAGTGGCGCACCACGCAGCAGGCCTCCGCGCGCCAGAAATACGTCGTCTGCAACGCCGACGAGGGCGACTCCGGCACTTTTTCCGACCGCATGATCATGGAGGGCGATCCGTTCGTCCTGATCGAGGGTATGACCATCGCCGCGGTGTGCGCGGGCGCGACGCAAGGCTACATCTACCTGCGCTCGGAATATCCGCACGCGTTGCGCACGCTGAACGAGGCGATCGGTGCGGCCTACCAGCGCGGATACCTGGGCGAAAAAATCGCCGGCAGCGCGCATACGTTCAATCTCGAAGTGCGGCTCGGCGCAGGCGCGTACATCTGCGGCGAGGAGACCGCGATGCTCGAGAGCCTCGAGGGCAAGCGCGGGATGGTGCGTTACAAACCGCCGGTGCCCGCGATTGCCGGGCTATTCGGGCAGCCGACGATCGTTAACAACGTCGTTTCGCTCGCTACGGTGCCGGTCATCCTCGAGCGCGGCGCGGCCTTCTACAAGGAATACGGGATGGGCCGCTCGCGCGGCACGCTCCCAATCCAGCTCGCCGGCAACGTCAAGCATCCGGGACTGGTCGAGAAAGCTTTCGGTGTCACCCTGCGCGATCTGGTCGAGGACTACGGCGGCGGCACCTGGAGCGGGCGTCCGCTGCGCGCGGTGCAGGTCGGCGGCCCGCTCGGCGCTTATTTTCCCGGGAGCATGCTCGATTTGCCGATGGACTACGAGGCGTTCGCCGCGAAGAAGGGCATCGTCGGGCACGGCGGAATCGTGGTCTTCGACGACACGGTCGACCTTGCGCGGCAGGCGCGCTGGGCGTTCGAGTTCTGCGCTATCGAGTCGTGCGGCAAGTGCACGCCGTGCCGAATCGGATCGACGCGCGGCGCCGAAGTTCTCGATCGGATCTCGCGGGTCGCGCGAAGCTCGCGGGTCGCGCGAACGGGCGATCGCCAGGCCGCGATTGGGCTGCTGCGCGACCTCTGCGATACAATGACCTACGGATCGCTATGCGCGCTGGGCGGCCTGACGCCGCTGCCGGTGCTGAGCGCGCTGCGTCATTTTCCTGAGGACTTTGGCCTTTCCGGGAGCGACGTGGCATGGATGGGCTGAACGCGCTAAACTTAATCAACTAGTTGAAGTTGCTAGGCTCGCCGAGTTCGCGCCGGTCGGGATCGCCCGGCTCGCTCGGCCGCCCGGACCAGCGCGCATTCGCATCGCGAGGAGATTGAGCCGTGCTATCGAAAACCGATCACGACTACGGAACGCCGGCGCGGACTTCCGTCAAACTCGTTACGCTCGAAGTCGACGGCCGCGAGGTGACGGTGCCCGAGGGAACTTCGGTGCTGCGCGCCGCGGCGCTCGCCGACGTCGCCATCCCCAAACTGTGCGCGACTGACTCGCTCGAGCCGTTTGGCTCGTGCCGCCTGTGCCTCGTCCAGGTCGAAGGCCGCAACGGCTATCCCGCCTCGTGCACCACGCCGGTCGAGTCCGGAATGAAGGTGCGCACGAAGTCCGAGATGCTCGAGCGGCTGCGGCGCGGCGTGATGGAACTCTACATGTCAGATCATCCGCCGGACCGTGCGGCGTGCGCCGGCAACGGCAATTGCGAGTTGCACGCGATGGCCGACGCGGTGGGGCTCGGCGAGATGCGCTACGGCTTCGAGGGGAAGAATCATCTGGCCGCCACGCGCGACGCTTCCAATCCGTATTTCGCTTTCGATCCCGCGCGATGCATCGTGTGCTCGCGCTGCGTGCGCGCGTGCGAGGAGGTCCAGGGCACCTTCGCACTGACGATCGACGGACGCGGCTTCAACTCGGTGGTCTCGCCGAGCCAGCATCAGCCGTTCTTCGAATCCGAATGCGTTTCGTGCGGCGCCTGCGTGCAAGCCTGCCCGACCGACGCGCTGGTCGAGAAATCGATGCTCGACAAGGGCGCGGCCGAGCGCTCCGTCACCACCACCTGCGGCTACTGCGGCGTCGGATGCTCGTTCAAGGCGGAAGTGAAGGGCGACGAAGTCGTCCGCATGCTGCCGAACAAGGACGGGATGCCGAATCATGGCCATTCCTGCGTCAAGGGACGCTTCGCGTGGGGCTACGCGACGCATGCGGATCGCATGCTGGCGCCGATGGTGCGCGAGAATATCGGCGACGCGTGGCGCGAGGTTTCATGGGACGAGGCAGTGAGCTACGCGGCGAAACGCCTCAAAGAAATCCAGTCCAAGTACGGTCCCGGCTCGATCGGCGGCATCACTTCATCGCGCTGCACCAACGAGGAAACCTACCTGGTGCAGAAGATGGTGCGGGCGGCCTTCGGCAACAACAACGTCGACACCTGCGCTCGCGTATGCCATTCGCCCACCGGTTACGGTCTCAAGACCACCCTTGGGACTTCGGCCGGCACCCAGGATTTCGACTCCGTGCTCCAGGCCGACGTGGTCCTGGTGATCGGATGCAACCCCACCGACGGCCATCCGGTGTTCGCCTCGCTGATGAAGCGGCGGCTGCGCCAGGGCGCGAAACTGATCGTCGCCGACCCGCGCACGATCGATCTCGTGCGCACACCTCACGTCGAGGCCGTGTATCATCTGCCGCTCCTGCCCGGCACCAACGTCGCGCTGATCAATGCGTTCGCGCACGTAGTCGCTGAGCGAAGGACTCGCCAATGAAGACTTCGTGCGCGAGCGCTGCGAGTGGCCCGCATACGAGTTGTGGAAGAAATTCATCCTCGAGGAGCGCAACTCGCCTGAGGCGGCCGCGAAGGTGACCGGCGTGCCGGCGGAGAAGATCCGCGCCGCCGCGCGCCTGTACGCGACCGGCGGCAATGCGGTCATCTATTACGGCCTCGGCGTGACCGAGCATAGCCAGGGCAGCACGATGGTGCTCGGGATGGCGAACCTGGCGATGGCGACCGGCAACCTCGGGCGCGCCGGCGTCGGCGTCAATCCGTTGCGCGGGCAGAACAACGTGCAGGGATCGTGCGACATGGGCTCGTTCCCGCACGAGCTGACCGGCTACCGCCATCTCTCGGACTCCGCGACGCTCGGCAGCTTCGAAGCCGCGTGGGGCGTCAAGCTCGATCCGGAGCCGGGCCTGCGCATCCCCAACATGTTCGACGCGGCGCTCGACGGCAGTTTCAGGGGGCTGTACGTCCAGGGCGAGGACATCGCGCAATCCGACCCCAACACGCATCACGTGACCGCCGCGCTGGGCGCGATGGAATGCGTCATCGTGCACGACATCTTTTTTAACGAGACCGCGAAGTTCGCGCACGTTTTCCTGCCCGGCTCGTCGTTCCTGGAAAAAGACGGGACCTTCACCAACTCCGAGCGGCGCATCTCGCGCGTGCGCAAGGTGATGCCGCCGTTGGCCGGCAAGGCCGACTGGGAAGTCACCTGCGAGCTCTCGACCGCGCTCGGCTACCCGATGCACTACGCGCATCCCTCCGAGATAATGGATGAAATCGCGCGCCTGACACCGACTTTCGCCGGCGTCAGCTATGAAAAACTCGACCGCCTCGGCTCCGTGCAGTGGCCGTGCAACGACAAGGCGCCTGCGGGCACGCCGGTGATGCACGTCGGGCAGTTCGTGCGCGGCAAAGGCCACTTCGTGGTCACCGAATACGTTCCGACCGACGAGAAAGTCGGGCCGCGCTTCCCGCTCATCCTCACCACCGGGCGGATTCTCACCCAGTACAACGTCGGCACTCAGACTCGTCGCACTGCCAACGTCGCGTGGCATCACGAGGACGTGCTCGAGATCCATCCGCACGACGCCGAGGAGCGCGGCGTGCGCGATGGTGCGTGGGTCAAGATCAGCAGCCGCGCCGGCGAGACCACGTTGCGCGCGCAGGTCACCGAGCGCGTACCGCCCGGCGTGGTCTACACGACCTTCCATCACCAGTCCTCCGGCACCAATATCGTGACCACCGAAAACTCCGACTGGGCGACCAATTGCCCCGAATACAAGGTGACCGCGGTGCAAGTGATGCCGTCGGCTGAGCCGGGCGCGCGTCGCGCGGCGGGGCAGGGCACGGACGCGCATGCGGTGGCAGGCCGCTAACGCCGGCTGAGGACGGGTGGCGATGGACATCCATCACCTGGTCACGATGGCCAATCAGATCGCGGGATTCTTTAAGAGCTCGAAGCCCGACCGTGCCGAAGCGGTGGCTGCGACCGCTCAACATCTGCGTAGCGTCTGGGATCCCCGGATGCGCCGCGAAATTATCGTGCACCTCGCCGCCAACGGCGGTGAAGGTCTGAGTGAGATAGCGCGCGACGCGGTTCGCACGCTGGAAGCCGCGGCCTCCGCCAAGACGACCGGACAGGCCGGGCCCGGTGGCGATCCAGATGTCCCAGAATGAAAATCGGATAGATGAACAATCGGATGGCGGAGAGCGCCGGGCGCACCGCGGCGCCCGAGAGCATCCGGCGTCATCCGGCGCGCAAGTTTCGCGACGGACGCTTCGATCTCGAAGACGAGCGGCTCGCGGTCGAGGAGCCGCTCGAAATCCGGCTGGGCGGGCGGCGCTTCACGCTCACGATGCGTACGCCGGGCAACGACGAAGAACTGGTCGCCGGTTTTTTGCTCGCCGAGGGCTTCATCGAATCGCACGCCGACCTGGGTGAGATTCGCCGCCTGCGCGGTCCCAAGGGGCGGCCGATCCCAACGCTGTCGATGTCATCCTCAACGTTCCGGCTGCAAACCTGCGCGAACGGCTGAAGCGCAACTTCGCCATCTCGTCGAGCTGCGGCGTGTGCGGCAAGACCAGTATCGAGGCGACCCAGCGCCGCATCGCACCGATCACCTCGCGGCTGACGGTCGGGGCTGGCGCGATCCTGGAGCTGGCGCCGATGATGCGCCGCGCGCAGGAGGTCTTCGCTGCAACCGGCGGATTGCATGCCGCCGCGCTGTTCGTTTCGACCGACACCCCGGTGCGATCGAATGGCGCCCGCGGGAACGGCCGCGCCACGACGCCGGTCACGACGGTGGAGCTCAAAGTGCTGCGCGAGGACGTCGGACGCCACAATGCGGTCGACAAGGTGGTCGGCTACGCGCTGATGAACGGGATGCTGCCGCTTGGCGCGGCGCTGATGGCGGTGAGCGGACGGCTCAGCTTCGAGATCGTGCAGAAGGCGGCGGCCGCCGGCGTTCCCATCCTGGCCGCGGTCTCGGCGCCGTCGTCGCTCGCGGTCGAGCTGGCCGAGGAAGTCGGCATCACGCTGGTCGGGTTCCTGCGCAACGGCACGTTCAATCTATATTGCCACCCCGATCGTATCATCGCGTAATTCTCATCGGCGCAATTCCTATGATGAATGAGGGATTTGCCGTTGCTCGCGCTGCATTTGCCCTGGTCCGCCGCAACGCCCCACTTGAGCCGCAGCCCCATAGGCGTTAACTCTATGAGGCCGCAGGGCCTTATCGATGTTCCTCAGGAAACGCGCGCTCGAACGTATCGCCAGCGAAAAAGTGCTCTTCGAGCGCCATCGCGGCGGCGATATCCGGCTCTGCGTCGTCTATCCGAACGTCTACCGGCTCGGGATGGCGAATCTCGGCTTCCAGGCCGTCTACCACATCTTCGAATCCGACCCGCGCGTCGCCGCCGACCGCGCCTTTCTGCCCGACCCCGACGAGCGCGCGCTATATCCGCGCGCGCGGCGAGCGCCTGGTTTCCTTCGAGCGCGGCGAGCCGCTCGGCGGCTTCGACGTGATCGCCTTTTCGGTTTCGTTCGAGACCGACTATCTCAACCTCCTCACGATGCTGCGGATGGCGGGCATCCCGCTCACCCGCGCCGAGCGCGCCGGGCGCAACTATCCGCTGATCATCGCTGGCGGCTCGGCGGTGTTCCTCAATCCCGAGCCGATCGCCGATTTCGTCGATCTCTTTTTGATCGGCGAGGGCGAGGAAATGGTGCCCGAATTCATCGCGCGCTTTCGGGAAACCGACGCTCTCGATGGCTCTGAGCGCCTGCGCGCGCTCGCGACGGTGGACGGCGCGTATCTTCCCGACTACTTCACGCCGGTCTACGACGACGCCGGCCGACTCGTGCGCGTCGACTACAGCGGGCCGGGCCTTCCGCGGGTCAGCCGCCGGCTGATCCACGACCTCGATCGCTTCACCACCGCGTCGCTGATCCTCACCGAGGAGTCCGTCTTCGGCGACATGTACCTGGTCGAGGCGAGCCGCGGATGCCAATGGGGATGCCGATTCTGCGCGGCTGGCTTCATGTATCGTCCGATTCGTTATCGCAGTCCCGAAAATCTGATCGCCGAGGCCGAGCGTGGCCTTTCCGAGCGCAGCGTAATCGGACTGGTCGGCGCCGAGATGGCGAGCGTGCCGGGCGTGGCCGAGATCGCCGGCGCCGTAGCCGACGCGCGGCGGACGGCTCTCGCCCTCGTCGCTCAAGGCCGATTGCATCTCGCCGGCGCTGGCCGCGGCGCTCGCGCGCAACGGCAATCGCAGCGTGACTGTCGCGCCCGAGGCCGGCAGCGAGCGGATGCGCAAGGTCATCAACAAAAACCTGACCGAGCCCGAGATCCTGCACGCCGCCGAGATGATGATGGGTGAGGGCGTCGAGAACTTGAAGTGTTACTTTATGGTAGGCTTGCCCGAGGAACGCGACGAAGACGTGGTCGCGATCGCCGAGCTGGTCGGCCGGATCGTCACTCGCGCGCGCGAGCAGCACCGGCGAGTCGGCCACGTCAGCGTCTCGCTCAACCCCTTCGTGCCCAAGCCGTGGACGCCGTTTCAGTGGGACGCGATGCGGGACCCGCAGGAGCTCAAGCGAAAGGTGGCGCTGGTGCGTTCGCACTTGATGCGCCTCGATGCCGGCGTCGAGCTCGACGCCGAATCGCCGCGCGAAGCTTACTTCCAGACTTTGGTCTCGCGCGGCGACCGCCGCGTCGGTGCGATCCTGGCGCGGCTGAGCGCGGAGAATCGCGAGCTGCCCGGCGAAATCTGGCAGGGACTGAAAAGCATCAAGCGCGAAGCCGCCGCGGGTGACGGAGCCGGCGCGCTCGTCGATCCCGATTTTTTCGTCACGCGCGATTACGCGCACAATGAAATTCTGCCGTGGGATTTCATCGACCATCATATCGAGAAATGGTTCCTGGCATCCGAACGCAAGAAGGCGCACTACGAGCGTCAGACCAAGCCCTGCGACGTCACGAGCTGTACCGTTTGCGGCGCGTGTTGAAGTGCGCATGGCGAAATACGAATGATCGAATTGGGCCGGTTGAGGGGAGGAGTGAAGATGAGGTTGCGAGCGCTTCGAGCTTGCGCATGGCCGTGGACGATGGCGCTTGCCGCGGCGGGGTTGTGGCTGATGCTGCCGGCGTCGACGCCGGCCCAGACCGGTCCAGCGGGCGGGGGAGACTTGGGGTTGCCCTCGACGACGATCGCGCCCGCTGAGGGCGCAGCGCCGGAGGAAACGCCACCGCCCGTAACCACTACGCATCGTCGCGTAACTCCGCCGCCGGTGATTCATCATGCGGCCGCTGCGAGTGCTAAGGCCGCTCCCGTAAAGTCCGTTCCCGCCGAGCCGGCGCAGGCCAGATTACTGCTGAAAGAGGACACCTGGATCTTTGCACAGCCGAGTAACAAGAGTGCGCAGGTCGAGAAGGGCGAGAAGGGCAAGTTCGTTATAGTGACCGGGTCGACGCATTATTTTCTGCGCGTGAAGCTCAAGAGTGGCGAGGAGGGCTACGTGCTCGCCGAGGCGGTCGCAATCGACACCCCGGCCGACAAGCTCTTCATGCTGACGCACGACGCGCCCGTGCTCGACGCTCCCAACCACTGGGGCAAGAAACTTTCCACGGTGCATCAGGGACACGCGGTGCACGTCGTCGGTATCGCGCTCAACTACATGAAGATCAAGATGAAAAACGGCTTGGAAGGCTACATTCCGGCAACGGCGCTGGAGTAGCGGCCTCGCCTCGCCGGGACCTCCAGTAGGCAGGCATTGCAGTAGGCAGGCATTGAGGCGCCGCCCCGTGAAGTCGGCCACGCAGCCGCGTGCGAAACAGCCCTTGCGATGCTCCCGGCATCGCCCGTCAACTTTGCCGGTTTGCAATGGCTTGCGATGGTGCTATCGAGGCTGTTGGGGGAACCGGCCAATGGAACGAATCAATGTCGGGGTCTTCGACCACATCGAGCGCACCTCCAGCGAAGGCCCGCCGCGTCAGCTCTTCGAGGAGCGTCTGCGGCTGGTCGAGGCCTACGAGCAGGCGGGCATCTGGGGCTACCACGTCGCTCAGCATCACGCGACGCCGCTCGGGATGGCGCCGTCGCCCAATTTGTTTCTGGCCGCCGCTGCTCAGCGCACGCGTAATCTCCGGCTCGGCACGCTGGTCTACCTGCTGCCGTTCTACAACCCACTGCGCCTGGTCGAAGAGATCTGCATGCTCGACCACATGACTGGCGGGCGGCTCGAAATCGGTGTCGGGCGCGGCGTATCGCCCTTCGAGCATGCGCAGTATCGCATTCCCTTCTATGACGCGCGCGATATCTACGAGGACGCGCTGGCGGTGCTGGTCAAAGGACTGACCAGCGAGCGCCTGACCCATCACGGCTCCGCATTTTCGCTACGACAATGTCCCGATGGAGCTGCGCCCGCTCCAGCAGCCGCATCCGGGCTTCTGGTACGGAGCGCTTTCCTCCGACAACGCCATCTATGCGGCGCGCCGCGGGATGAACATCGTGTCGATCGGCGGGTTGAATTCGGTCAAGCAGGTCGTTGCGGCCTACCGCGAGCATCATCATGAAAGCGCAGGCAGTCCGCAGAACGTCAACCCGCATCTGTCGCGGCCGGTCGCCGGCGCGATCCGCCACATCTACGTCGCCGACACCGATCGCGAGGCCGAGCAGGTCGCGAGCGAGGCCTACCGCGCCTTCTACGCCAACATCCAGAAGCTCTGGCGCGACTACAATACGGCGGTGCTCGCCTTTCCGCCCGAGTACGACCTCTTCCATCGGGTGGGCGCGAGTTTCAGCGGGTCGGTCGCCTCGGTGCGCGAGCAGGTGGCGCAGTTCTGCGAGGAATCGGGATGCGACTACCTGGTGCTGGCGTTTGCGTGGGGCAACCTGACCGCCGCGCAGACGCGCCGCTCCTTCGATCTCTTCGCGAGCCGGATCATGCCGGATTTCGCCAGGCGCCCGGCCGTCGCATAAGCGTCGGTCGCGCGGCGCAGTGCCGGCGCCAAACTCTCCGATTACCGCGAAAGGGTTGGCGTTGCGGCGTGCCCCTTGACACGATGGTTATGTTGAAGGGCAAGGAGACGATCCGATGACAACTGCCGGTGAAAAAACAGAAAAGATCCGCTCCGTGACCAATATCGTCAGCGCGAGCCGTCAACTCGAGGGCGCTGGCTTCGTCGTGAATCGGCCGTTCCCGAGCCAGGGGATGGCGCTGGTCGATCCGTTCCTGCTGCTCGACGAGATGGGGCCGATGGAACTCGGTCCGGGCGAGGCCAAGGGCGCTCCCGACCATCCGCATCGCGGCTTCGAGACCGTCACCTACATGATCTCGGGCAAGATGGAGCATCGCGACTCGCACGGCAATGCCGGGCGGATCGGGCCGGGCGACGTGCAATGGATGACGGCCGGCGCCGGCGTGGTGCATTCCGAGATGCCGGCGGAGGATTTCCAGCGCCAGGGCGGCCGGATGCACGGCTTTCAGTTGTGGGTCAACCTGCCGCAGCGCGACAAGATGATCCGTCCGCACTACCAGGAGATTCCCGCGGCCGAGAATTCCCGTCGCCACCAGCGCCGACGGCAAGGCGACGGTGCGGGTGATCGCGGGCGAAGCGATGGGCGTCAAGGCGGTGATCGACACGCGCACGCCGATCATCTATCTGCACTGGACGCTCAAGCCCGGCGCGCGCATCGTGCAGCCGGTGCCCGCGGAGTACAACGCCTTCGCCTACGTCTTCAGCGGCGAGGGCCGCCTGGGCCGTGACGAGAAGGCGGCGGTCGAACATCAGATGGTGATGTTCGCGGGCGACGGCGACGCGGTGTCGATCGCCGTGCCGGAGAGCGCCAGCGAGCCGCTCGAAGTCCTGCTGATCGCGGGCGTGCCGCTGCGCGAGCCGGTCGCACGCTATGGCCCCTTCGTGATGAATACGAAGGAAGAGATCGTCAAGGCGTTCGAGGACTACCGCGAAGGCCGGATGGGCGAGATCGCGCCGGCCTGACGATCGTATCAGCGGGCGTATCGTCGCGGGCCGGCTGAGCGCGGCCGGCCCGCGCGCGCGTAGCGTGGGCTAGACGAAGGCCGGTAAGACCTCCTCGGTCACGCGCCTGAATTGCGCGCGCTGATCGTAACCGGTGAGGCGGAGCGTGATGGTGGTGGCGCCGGCGTCGACGAAGGCGCGGATATTCTCGATGCACTCTGCCGGCGCGCCCATCGCCACCCACAGCTTGAGCGCGTCGCGATGGTAGTCGACGCCATAGTACGCGTCGAGAAAGCGCTTGGATTCCTCGAGCGCCGTCTCGCGATTCTCGTTCACATTGATGTTGTGGTAGACGCAGACCTCGAAGCCGTCGCCGAGCGTGCGGCCGTAGTCGCCGGCATAGCCGCGAATCATCTCGAGCGAACGGCGAAGGTCGGCGGGCGGCTTGAAAGTGGTCATCCAGCCGTCGCCCAGGCGCGCGACGCGCCGGTAACCGCTCTCGACGTTGCGGGGCTTGTTCATCTGCGGATTTGAAACGACCCAAATTGGCAGTGGCTGCTGGATGGGACGTGGCAGCACGGTCAGGTTGCGGAACTTGTAGTACTGCCCTTCGTAGTCGACGTTCTCGCGCGCCGAGGTCAGCCGCATGATCTCGATCGCCTCTTCCATCCGTCGCATCCGGCTTGCGGGCTCGATACCGAAAGCCTCGAACTCCTTGTCGAACGCGCCGCCGCCCGGCTCAGGCTGTCCCTGGCAGGCGACGAAGATGGTTCGGCCGCCCGACATGAAGTCGAGGCTCGCCCATTGGTAGGCCAGCACCAAGGCGTTGCGCAGCGGCGTGCTGGCGAAGCAGGCGGGGCCAAGACGCACGTGCCGGGTGCGCGCGGCGAGCGCGCCCAAAAGCGCGATCGCGTCGAGGCGCGGCTTGGCGAACACCGAGTCGCCCACCCACACGGAATCCCACGCGGCGCTGCCGTCGGCCCACTCGGCCATCTCGAGCATTTCCGCCACCGTGGTCGCGCCGATTACTACGCCGCGATTCGGTAGCGTGAGTCCAAACTTCGGTTTTTGCGTCGCCATCGAGCGTCTCCATCCCGATGCCTGCCGATGCTTGCCGCGCGCGTTTGGATCAGCGCGCCACCGAAGGCTTTCGCCGCGCTCCGCTCATGCCATCAGCTCATACAGCACCGCGAACTCGTCTTCGATCGGGAGCTTGCGGAAATGCGTGAAGCCGGAGGCAGCCGCCAACTCGCGGGCCTTGGGCTCGCCCATCGCCGCGCCGATTCCCGCACCGCCGTGCGCCAGCGAAGTCGTCATGCAGTAAAGCGTGCTGACCGAGTAAATCAGCTTGCCCATCGGCTTCACGTTTTCCTCGACCTTGGACGAGACGTTGATTTCCTGCACGAGGTAGGTGCCGCCCGGCGTCAGCGAGCGCCCGATCGAACTCATCAGCCCGACCGGGTCGACCGAATCATGGACGACGTCAAAGGTCGTGACGAGGTCGAACTTGCAGGCCGGGAGCTGCGCGCCGTTGGCGACCGCGAAGGTCACGCGATCGGCGACACCGGCCGCTGCCGCATTGCGCTGTGCGCGCTCGATCGATTCGGCGTGAAGATCGAAACCGAACACCCGCGAGTTCGGGAACGCCTGGGCCATCAGGATCGCCGCGCGGCCGCCGCCGCATCCGACGTCCGCCACGACGCCGCCGCGCTGCAAACGCTCGACCACTTGCGGCATCGCCGGGATCCACTTGCGCGCAAGTTTGAATTGGTAACGCGGCAGCGAATTGCGCTCGGTCGCCTCGAACATCCATGGCGGATAGTCGGCCTGGGTGATTCCCCCGCCGGTGCGAAACGCCTCGGCCACCTTGGGCGCGACCGACATCGTCGCCTGCACGACCTGGAAGTACGAACCCACGAAGTAGGGCGAGCCCTCCTCAGCCAGCGCCACCGCATACTCAGGCGTGAGCAGGTAGGTGCGCGCGGCCGGATCGTATTCGAGGTACTGCGCCGCCACCATCGAGTTCAGCCACTCCTGCAGGTAGCGCTGGTTGAGCCCGGTCTTGGCGGCGAACTGCTCGACGGTGAGCGGTCCGGCGTCCTTCATCGCCTTGAACAGGCCGAGCCGGTCGCCGATGAAAATCATCGCGCTATGCATCGCGCTCGCGACGTCGCCCATGATCTGTTGCGCGACCTGCTTGGCTTTTTCCCTGTCGATCTCGCCCGCTGATCCCATCGTGATTGTCTCCTCTGACGCCGCGCCTCTTGTGCTACGAGTGATGCGTCGGCGGTGCGCCCTCGACGCAAATCCGTTTCGCACAATAGCGCATTCCGCCGCAGCGGCGTTAGGCGGGCGGCAACATAGCTCACCGAAGTTTGCGGCGGAACAGCAGGTGCCCGGGACAAGACGGAGAGAGCGAGAGAAGGGCGTTCAACGCGCCGCGGCTAGCGCCTCGAGCTCCTTCTCTCCCAGCCCGTGCAGCAGCAACGCTTGCGCGTGCGCGGCCGAGACGCGCCAATAGGCGGTGAGTTCGCGAACCTCGTCCTCGGAAGGCGTCACGCCCTTGCGATAGGCGATGCCGATCGCTTTGCGCACGCCAAGATCGCCGGCGACCACGCGCGGGCGCCCCAACGTGCGCGCCAAAACCCATTCGGCGGTCCACAGTCCGATTCCGCGGAGCGCCACCAGCTCGTCTATAACCGCGGCATCGGAAAGCGCCGCGAGCCGTTCCAGGCTTATCTGGCCGCTCGCGATCGCCTGCCCCACGGCGACAATATATTCGGCCTTGCGATTGGTGAACTGGAGCGCGCGAATCTCGGCGGGCGAGGCATTGGCGAGACGCTCGGCGCTCAGGCTGTAGACGCTCGCGCCGTCGACAGTGTGTTTGTCGCCAAAGCGCTCCGCCAGCCGCCGCCGCGTCTCGGAGGCCCATCGCAGGTTGACCTGCTGGGCGCTGATGCATCGCACGAGCGCTCCCAGCAGATTGAGCTGCAGCACGGGCCTGAAGCCGCGATAGTGCGCCTCCAGCCGTGCAAGGAACGGGTCGGTGCGGCGCAATTCCGCGAAGTGCCGCGGCGGCGCCACGAAGGTCGCGCGTGCGGCGGCCGCAATCGGCTCGGCGTACTGGCCATCGTCGACAGTAACGCGAATCGCGGGGCGGGCTCGGGTTCCGGCAAACGCCGTGGCGAAGGCGACCGTGCGTCCGTCGATCGCGATCGTGCGGAGGAAAATTCTGCCGTCCCACCGATCGAGCAGGTCGTCGCCCGAGCGGCGGAACATCTCGAGCGACGCCATCGGATCGAGCGGGCCGCGCAACTCGAGCTCGAACGACGCCTCGCGGCGTCGCCGCAACGCGCGAGGCGCGCACGTGATTTTCGCGTTGCGCCCGTGCGCATGTGCCGTCTTCTATGAGCGTGGCGCGGGTCCGCGCCGCTTCATCATCGCGTTGGCCTCTGGATAGGTGATCGCGCCGGCCGTAAACGTATAGGTCCCCGCGCCGAGCAACTCCTGCGCGACATTGCGCGCCAGCGTCAGCGCCGCGAGTCCTGGCCATGAACCGACGCTGACGCGCGCCACGCCGAGGCGCTCCAGCTCGCCGACCGGCGGTGAAGTCGGGTGCGCCAGGATATTGATCGGCCCATTGATTTGCGCTGGCCAGCGCCTGGATCGTTTGGGCATCGCGCACGCCTGGGACGAACAGGCAATCGGCTCCCGCCTCGCGGTAGAGGTTGGCGCGCCGCACCGCATGGCCGAGGCGCTTTTCAGCGGGGCCGACACCGAGCAGGAAGACGTCGGTGCGGGCGTTGATCACGATCGGCACTCCGGCCTTCGCGGCGGCCTCGCGCGCGGCCTTGAGCCGCTCGAGCGCCTGCGCGACTTCGTAGAGCTCACCGCGGCGCTCCTGCACCCCGTCTTCGAGGTTGATTCCCACTGCGCCCGCCTCGACCACCATCCCGATGGTCTCGGCGAGTTCGGCCGGCGTGCGCCCGAAACCGGACTCGATATCGGCGGTGACAGGAGCGTCGACCGCGCGCGCGATTCTCGCGATTGCGGCGATGAATTCGCCGCGCGGCGCGGACTCGCCGTCGGCGTAGCCGATCGAATACGCCATCGTGGCGCTGCTGGTGGCGATCGCGCGGCCGCCGGCTTCTTCCACGGCGCGTGCGCTCATCGCGTCCCACACGTTGACGAGCACCAGGATGCGCGAGCGGTCGTGCATCCGGCGAAAAGCCTCGGCCTTTTGTCGCTGCGTGTTCAAATCCATCGTGAGTTTCCTCTTTAGCTCAAGTCAGATGCGTGCCGGTACACTGGCAAAGGCGTCAGCGGAAATCGTGGGAAGGGGGAAGGGCGGCGGCCAGGCGCAACTCCTTGAAACGGCGCGCGCGGATCGCGACCACTCCGTCCTGCTTCTGCAACACACCCTCGACCATCAGGATCGCCGCATTGTGCAGCAGCGCGCGATTGGCCTGGAACAGATCGGGAATGACTATCGCATTGGATATCCCGGTTTCGTCTTCCAGCGTGAGAAAGAAAAACCCCTTGGCCGTGCCGGGACGCTGGCGCACGATCACGACTCCCGCCGTTTTCACCCACGCGCCGTGCGAGGCCTCGTGCAAGCTCGGCGGCGGCGAGCACGCCGCCCGAGCGCAACTTCTCGCGCATATGCGCCATCAGATGAGGCCCTATAGTTAGTCCAGTGGCCGCATAGTCGGCGCGAGTCTCCGACATCGCGTCCATCCCGGCAAGCGGCACGGCGCCCGCCGCCGGCTCGACGCCGGCAAAGAGCCCGCGCGGGTCGCGCTCGACCGCCGCCGCCTGCCATAGCGCCGCCCGCCGGCCCATCCCGAAAGCCGCAAAGGCTCCCGCGTAGGCGAGCGCGTCGAGTTCGCGGCGGTTGGGTGCGGCGCGCGCGGTGAAGTCGGCGATCGAAGCGAACGGACGGATCGCGCGCTCGCGCTCGATTCGCGCGCCGGTTTCCGCGCGCAATCCCGCGACGTACTTGAGACCGAGCCGCAAAGCGAGCGCCCCCTCACCCTGACCCGCTCCCCCTGAAGGGGGCGAGGGCATTGAAAAAGAGGCGGGCGAAGGATCGTCCGCGGGAGGTGAGGGCATCGAAGACGGAACGAGCGACGGCGTGACTTCCACTGAAGAAGGCGAGGGCATTAAAGAGTGGCAGTTTCCGATCCGTTCCAGCGTGCAGCGCCAGTCCGAGCGGGTCACGTCGATCGGCGCCATCACCACGCCGTGGCGCTCGGCATCTTTGACCAGGGTCGAGGGATGATAAAAGCCGAGCGGATAACAGTTGAGCATCGCGGCGAAAAACGCCGCCGGATGATGGCACTTGAGCCAGGCCGAGGCGTAGGCGATGAGCGCGAAACTGGCGGCGTGCGATTCGGGAAAGCCATAGAGCGCGAACGAGGTGATCGATTGCACGATCCGGTCGGCGGCCGCGCCGGTGATCCCGTTGCGCGCCATCCCCTCGCGCATCCGCCGCTCGATCTTCTCCATCCGCGCCGCCGAGCGCTTGAAGCCCATCGCGCGCCGCAACTCCTCGGCCTCGCCGCCGCTGAAGCCCGCCACCGCCATCGCCATCCGCAACAACTGCTCCTGGAAAAGCGGCACGCCGAGCGTGCGGCGCAGAATCGGCTCGAGCGCGGGATGGTCGTAGACGACCGGCGCGCGGCCGGCGCGCCGGTCGAGGTAGGGATGGACCATTTTTCCGACGATCGGCCCCGGCCGGATGATCGCGACTTCGACCACCAGGTCGTAGAACGTGCGCGGCTTCATCCGCGGCAGCGTCGCCATCTGCGCGCGGCTCTCGACCTGGAAGACCCCGACGGTGTCGGCCCGCGAGAGCATCGCATACACCTCGGGATCGCCGGCCGGCAGATGGGCGAGGTCGACTTCGACGCCTTCGCTCTGGCGCACCAGCGGGATCGCCTCCTCCAGCACCGCCATCATCCCGAGCCCCAGCAGATCGATCTTGATGATCCCGAGGTCGGCGCAGTCCTCCTTGTCCCACTGGATCACCACTCGCCCCGGCATCGAGGCCGGCTCCAGCGGCACGACTTCGTCGAGCGGCCCCGCGCCGATCACCATCCCGCCGCTATGCTGGCCGAGATGGCGCGGCAGGTCCTGGATCTGGCGCACCAGCGTGACCAGCCGGCTTAGCCGCGGCGCCTCGACGTCGACGCCGCCGCGCTTGAGCAGCGCCGCCAGTTCGTCGTTGCTGTCGCGGAATTCGTAGACGTAGTTGAGCCGCGCGAGGCGGTCGATATGTTCGGGCGTGAAGCCCAGCACCTTGCCGATCTCGCGCACGGCGCTGCGCGTGCGGTAGGTGATCACGTTGGCGGTCATCGCGGCGCCGCGCTCTCCGTAGCGGCGATAGACGTACTGGATGACCTTTTCGCGCTGGTCGCCGCTCGGCAGATCGATATCGATGTCGGGCCATTCGCCGCGCTCCTCGGAGAGGAAGCGCTCGAACAGCAGCTCCATCCTGACCGCGTCGACCGCCGTGATCCCAAGCGCGTAGCAGACCGCGCTGTTGGCCGCCGAGCCGCGCCCCTGCGCCATGATTGCGCTCTCGCGGCAGAACTGCACGATGTCCCAGACGATGAGGAAGTAGCCGGCAAGCCCAAGCCGCGCGATTACTTCGAGCTCGTGCGCGAGCTGGCCGAGCACCCGCGCGCCGGGCGCCGCGCCCCATCGCTCGCGCGCCCCGGCCTCGACCAGCAGCCGCAGGTAGCTGTCGGGCGTCTCGCCGGGCGGCAGCGGATAGCTCGGAAAGCGGTAGCCGAGGTCGCAGAGCTTGAACGAGCAGCGCTCGGCGATCGCGCCCGTGGCGGCGACCGCGCCGGGCAGATCGCGAAACAGCGCGGCCATCTCGGCGGCCGGCTTGAGCCGGCGCTCGGCGTTGGCCCATAACGCACGCCCCGCCTCCTCCAGCGTGAGGCCGAGCCGGATGCAGGTGAGCGCGTCGAGCAGCGCGCGGTCGGCGCCGGTATGGCATACGTCGTTGGTTGCGACGAGCGGGACGCCGCATGCCGCGGCGAGCGCGGCGAGCCGCCGATTGAGCCGCTCCTCGGCGGGATCGAGATGGCGTCCGAGGTCGATATAAAAATTGCCGCGGCCGAAGATCGCGCCCAGCCGATCGCACAGCGCGCGCGGATCGTCGCCGCGGGTAAGCGCGAGCGCAAGCGGACTGCGCGCGCCGCCGGCCAGACAGATCAATCCCGCGCCGTAACGTTCGAGATCGTCCAGCGTGATGCGGCTCTCATCCTTGGCGGGATATTTCGGCGCGCGCCCTTGCTCGATTTCGACGGGATTAAGCGGCCGCATCTTCGAGGCGGTGATCATGCGGCACAGATTGCGATAGCGCTCGCGGTCGGGCACCAGCACGTAGAGCCGCTGATCGCTCGGATTGCGATTGGACGATGCGCCGGCCGAGGAGACAGATCGAGCGTCAGTTCCGCGCCGACGATCGCGCGTATCCCGGCGCGCTCGGCGCCATGGTAAAAGCGCGGCGCGCCGTACAATCCGTCGCGGTCGCCCATCGCCAGCGCCGGGTAGCCGAGTTCGGCGGCGCGCTCGACCAGGTCCTCGGGCAGGGCCGAGCCTTCGAGAAAACTGAACGCGCTGCGCGTCCGCAGCTCGATATATTTCACTGACACTCGCGGGCGCTTTTTTATCGCCCTCGCCCGCGTTGTACGCGGGAGAGGGTAGGGTGAGGGTCCTTATAAAATTCCTGACTCCAACAGATCGAAGCAGCAGGGCCGTTCCCGAACGGCCCCTGCAATAATCGCTAAGAAAATTTCTGGTTCGCGCCCTCAAAACCGGTGCGCTGAACATTGGACCGTTGCCCACAAATGATGTGGGAGAAGGCTCAGAGACATTCGATGTCGCGTTGTGGCAGTCTAGTCGTAAATTCCATCGACGTACCATTCGCCCGAGCGCAGGTCGCATAGCAGCCGGTACACGCCGCCGTCCTCCAGCGCGACGTCGTAGTAATCGCGCGCCGCGCCGGGCGCTTCCTGATGATTGCCGTCATCATTGTTGATATGGCCGATATGGCTGGCATGGAATGCCGCCGCCGCGATCCGCCATGGCCCGGCGCACGAGACCACGCGTCCGCCGAAGTCCGCGCCGCGTACGAACTCCGGCGCGCCGCCGCGCGCGCATAGCACCTCGACCTGATGCGGCGGCCGAACCGCGCGCACTGCCAGTTGCGCCACGATGGCGCCGGCTGCGGCGGGGCTTTTTACGGCGTCGCGATCCGCCAACGCCGCCGTGCCGTTTTGCGCTAGCGCGCCGGCGCGAGAGCCGGACGCGGCGCGAACGGGCCAAGCTCGACCGCGTCCGGCAGATGAGAGTTGCGCGGCATCAGCGTGCCCACCCTGTCCGGACCGCATAGCGCGGCCAGGCGCGCGAGCATGACGTGCAGCCGCTCGGGCGCAGGGCAGGGCGGAGCGAACATGTCGGCCTGCGCGGCGCGCGGCGCGCGCGGCTCGACCGTGATGCGGATGGCTTCCACCGCCGCGGCCGGCGGCGCGGCCTCGAGGTTGAGCAGGATGAGCGCGAGCAGCGTGCGCGCCTCGTTGGTCGGCGCGGGCAGCGCGACGCGGCGGATGTCGCGGCGGCGGCCGTCGAGTTCGAGCGCGAGCGCAATTTCGCCGGCCGCCATCCCGCGCAGCTTGAGCCGCTCGACCACCCGCTCGAGCATCGCGCGCATCACGAAGCCCATCGCCTCGAGACTGTCCACGCCCCATTCGAGTTCGACCGTCTCGGCGAAATTTTCGGCCGCCCGGCGCGCAATCAGCGGCGTGCGGCACTCGCCGCGCGCGATCCGCATCAGCTCGACCGCGCGGGCGCCGAGCCGGCTGCCGACCGCGCGAATATCCAGCCGCGCCAGCTCGCCCAGCCGCCGGATTCCCCATCGCGCCAGCGTCTGCTCCAGTTCCACGCCGTCGCTTCCGCCGCCGGCGCCACCGTCAAGCTTGAGCAGGTCGAGCGGCAGCCAGTTGAGGAATTCCTCCTCGCGGCCCGCCGCGATCGCCCGCGCCCCACCGCATCGCGCCGCCAGCAGTGCGACCTCCTTGCTCGACGCGACTCCGACCGCCGCTTCCATCCCGAGCCGCGCCACGCGCCCAAGCGCTTCCTGCGCAAGCCCGTTCGTCTCGGTATCCGGCATCTCCGCCGGCGATGATGATGCGCTCGTACCGGCGCTGGCGGCGCCCTCGCGATGCGCATTGGCACGGAGCCGCTGATGGAGCCGCTCAAGACCGCCGAGGTCGAGATAGACTTCGCCATCGGCGCCGGCCTCGACCAGCGGCGAGAACGAAAGGGCGACATCGACGAGCGCCTCGGCGGCGGACGCTTCGGCGGCCGGCGAGCGGCTCATCACGGCCAACCCCGCGGCGGCCGCGCGCGCCCGCGCCACCGTCATCCCGGCCCGCACACCCATCGCACGCGCGTGCGCCGACACGAACCGGCATTCCATGTTGCAGCCGGATTGGCGACGCCGGTCGGATCGCGCCGCCCGGCGGCCGATTCAATCAGCACCAGCGGCCGGTCACTCAGCTCGGGGCTCTGGCGCGTCGCCGCGGCGAGCGGAAAATCCGCGACCAAAATGCATGCGATCCGAGGGCTTGCCGCGGATGCGTTGGCATAGGCGTGAGAACCGTGCTGGGGCGGCGGCAAAAGCGTATCGCGCGCCACTTCGGCGGCGCCGGCGACGATGGTTTTCGGCGATAGGCGTCGTTCGATCACTCGAGTAAAAGTAAAAAAGTCAAAAAGTAAAAAATTCAAAAACTACGGACGCCGGCATTCCATGCCGGCTAAGACGGACATCACCTGGCGTATTCGTAAGCCCCGCCTCTTCGCGGCCGCTTCATCAAATGCGCTTGGGACGCCGATCGCGATACGATGAGGCCGGTGCGGGCGACGAGTCGAGTTGCGGCAGAGCGTCGCGATTGTCGCCGCTACGGGCGCGGCGATCGGCGTTGTGGATGACGTTGGCGCGGGAGATGTCGGCACGAAAGATGTCGGCGCGAAAGATGTCGGATCGACGAGGGCGCGCCATACCGCCGCCTGGCCCGAGCCGCCGAGCTTGTTGCGCGCCACGTACGCCTCGACCCGTATCCCGTCGAACAGCGCTGGAGCGCCCGGCGCCGTGCGGCTGAAGCAGGGCCGGATGCGGCCGAGTACGAGACTGAGCGCGGCGAAGGTTCCGCAGGTCCGGCGCTCGGCCAATACAATCACGGCGGCGCCGCTGCGCTCGGCCGCGCGCGCCAGCCGAAGCGCCGCGCTCAACGCGAGCGTTCGCGCATGGCCGCCAATATCGAAGACCAGATCGATCACGACCAGGCCGAAACCACCCGCGCCCAAAACCATCTCGGCCGCCAACAGCACCGGTTTAATTCCCGCCTTCGCGCGACCGCGCTGTCGATCGCGCGGGCGCAAATTCAGCGGCCGGCGATTCGGCCGAATCGCGCGCACGCACAGCCGCATCGGCTCCGACCCAGAGAATCCTCGAGAGGTCCGCGCCCGCCGCGGCGATACTGCGCGGATCGAAGGCCCCTGCCGAATCGATCCACGCCGCGACCTCGCCGCGCCGGGTGGCGATAGCGGCGAAGGAAGCGGCGAGCGAAGTTCGTCCAAACCCGGGCCGTCCGACGATTTCGCTCACCCGGCCGCGGACAATGCCGCCATCCAGGATGGCGTCGAGCGCGGCGATACCCGAGCTTAGGCGACGATCCTTGCGGGTAAGTTCGCGTCCGCGAAAAACTCCTGAAAATTCAGCTATTTGCCGATCGGTGAGGGTGCGAAGAGGCGCGGTTGCGGGAGACTGCGCGACGGTTTCGATCAGGGCGGTGGGAAAAGCGGCCATGATCGGATTTTCGCTTTTTATTCGTATTTGTCAACCGAAAAATGAATTGATGGATAATCTCCCGCTGATGACCAGTTGAATTTGGCGATGGGCAAAATGTTTGAGCCCGCCATGGTCTGTCGCGAGCGCCGGGCCGAATTGGCCAAAGTCGCTCGAATCGTTGAAGACACGACCCCGGCGCGCGGCGACATTGTCAAAGTTTGTCAGTGTTTCCACAGGCAGCTTGGCGGAACCGACGTTTCATGCATCACATAAGCGCACTCTGGCAGCAATGGTCTGCAATCTGCCTTAAATAACTGTTTTAAGCCGGAACATGCCAAACGCGGCAGTGCTATACTTTTTCGTCATGAAAGCATAAGTTCAAGCGGTCACCTACGGAACACATCCTCCAACTTCGCCTGCCGGCTGACGATGGAGTCGCATTTTCTCGAACCGGTCGTAGGGCGATCTAAGCCCGGCGTGCATTTTAACAACTTTCGCAGTACGACACAAGGCGCCTGACCGCGGCAAGCAAAGGGAATTATCGATGACCGGATCGCTCGTGCTACGAGAAAAAATGTATCGTGCGTATCTCGAATTTTTCGAGGTCGCCGAGACCAAGCGGCGCTGGAATATATTCAACGACGTGCCGTGGGAAGCGCTGGATAGTTCGACCGGCAGCGAGCAGAAAACGGCTTGCATCGAAATCTTCTGTGCCGAGGAGCTTTATCTGCCCGACTACAGCGCCGGCGGCGTCGAGCTAACCCGCTCGATGTTCGGCGCGGCGTGGTTCCAGGCCTGCTGGAGCTACGAGGAATCCAAGCACGGATTGGTGTTCCGCGAATACCTGACGCGCTCGGGCCTGCGCTCGAACGCCGAGATGGCGGCTTTCGAGGAACGCGTCTTGTCCAAGGTCTGGCGTCTGCCCTTCCAGACCCGCCGCCAGATGGCCTGCTATGGCGCGCTCCAGGAAGCCGCGACCTTTCTCGCCTACAAGGCGCAGAAGGACAAGGCGATGAGCGAGGGCGACAAGGTGCTCGAGGCGATCTTCTTTTTCCTGAGCCGCGACGAGGCCGCGCACGCCGGCTTCTACCGCGCGGCGGTCGAGCTTGAACTGGACGAGGACCGTGGCGGCACGCTGGCCGACCTCGCCTACGTGATCGCGAATTTCAAAATGCCGGGCGACGGCCTGATTCCTGACTACCAGGAGCGGTTGCTCACCACAGGCGCGGGGATCAGCGCGCGCACATTCCTGGAGCGCGCGCTGCTTCCGATGCTGCGGACGCTCGGCACCAGCCGCGCGGAACTCAAGGTCGCGATGGCGCAGTTGAGCGCCGTGAGCGCCACGGCGGCTTCCGCTCCCGCGCTCGCAAAATAACCCTCACCTCCCGGGCAATAGCGCGCGAGCCAGACTCCGGCCCGCCACCGTCAAGGCGCCGCTGTCGCAATGGCGCCCGCGTCGTTATTCTCCACGGATACGTGTTTTCGTGATATCGGTGCGTCTATGAAGATCACCAGATTCCATGCCACCGATGACGGCGGGTCGCGTTTCCAGGAAATCGAGCTTCCGGTGAACCAGGAACGGCTCGACGCATTCGGCAACGTGATGCACCAGTCAAACGCGTTCAACTCGCCCAGCGTCAGGTTCGTCGAGCTTCCGCGCGGACTGGATCAGAGCTGGCATCACGCTCCCGCGCGGCAGATCGTGTTCGTGCTGTCGGGGATGGTCGAGGTCGGCACCAGCGACGACGAGAAGCGGCGATGGGGCGCCGGCTCGGCCTTTATCCCCGACGATCTCAGCGGCAAGGGTCATCTCACGCGCGTGATCGAGGGCCCCGCGATGCTGGCGTTCATCGAACTGCCGCCGGGCTTCGATTTCGATCGATGGTCGAGCTAGCGATGGTCAATTAGTCCGACGCTGCCGCTAACGCCCCGATCGGCGAAAATCCTTTTGCGCCCGGCGGCCTTGAGCGCATCGCGCTGAAGATTCAGATGCTGAGCACCTGCCAAGCGTTTGACGCCCGTTACCAACGTGGCCTAGCGTTGTGCGACGCCCGAGACCCCCCGCGGCAATTTTAGGAGAGAGCCTCGATGACCATAGATCAGATGAACGATCTGGAAGGGATTCGTCAGCTGAAGGCACGTTATTTCCGTCTGATGGACACGCAGCAATGGGAGGCCTGGGCGGATTGCTTTACCGCCGATGTGTCGGCGTCGTATGAAGGCGCGCCGCGCGCCAATTCCAAGCTGCCCGACGTCGTCGCGCTAAAGGGACGGGACGAACTCGTCAAGGGCGTCAGCACGCTCCTCACGGGTGCGAAATCGGTTCACCAGGGCTTCATGCCGGAGCTAGAGCTGACCAGCGCAACCACGGCGCGCGGTATTTGGGCGATGTTCGACTACGTCATGCTGCTGACCTGTCACTTCAAGGGTTGGGGGCATTATCACGAGGAATACGTCAAGGACGGCGCGGCGTGGAAGATAAAGAGGATTCATCTGACCCGGCTGCATGTCAGCGAAACATTCCTCTAAAGTGCCTCTAAAGTGCCTCGCGGCCGGCGGAAGCCCGTCAGACGGCACCTTTTTTTCTCAGGCGGAGCTATCCGCGTTGCTGGAGACGGCAAACTTATTTACGAGACACGACACCAGTGGCGAAATTCCTCCGTGTCGGCGTTCATCATTCGAATGTGAGCGGATATACGTCCAAAGCATGGACGATTGGTCGGACCGGTTCGGCTGTCCTCTTGAAGTGGGGCTCCGTCGAGGTACGCGGAGTCGGCCGTGGCAGACGGATATACTGGGCGGGTCGACCGCGGCAAAAAACGGTTCGCTGTGGTTCGGAGAAGCGGGCGCGCGACTACGTGAAAAGAGCAATTGCGCGGCGGCGCGGCCATCGATATGAAGAGCTGCTGGAAACGACGCGCATCCAGCGCCGTCCCGTGCAGCGCCGCGTCGAGCCCGGCCGCGTGCTTGCCACGGTCCTGTTTGTCGATATCGTCCGCTCGACCGAGAAAGCCGCGCTGCTGGGCGACCGCCGCTGGAACGAGGTGCTGAGTCACTATTACGCAGCGCTTCGCAGAGAGCTTCGCGCATCCCGGGGAAGAGAAGTAACCACTACGGGCGACGGGATGCTCGCCACTTTCGATCGGCAGCCAGGGGTAGCTAGGGCGATTCGATGCGCGGCTGCGATGCGTCAGGCCGTCCGCACGCTCGGCCTGGAGATCAGGGCGGGCCTGCATGCAGGCGAGTGTGAACTGGTCGGAGATGCGGTCGGCGGTATCACGGTCCATGTAGGCGCGCGCGTCATGGCAAAGGCTGGCGCGGACGAAGTGCTAGTCTCGAGCACGGTCAAGGATCTGGTGGTCGGGTCGGGAGTCAAATTCAAAGACCGCGGCTCCCATAGGCTCAAGGGCGTGCCCGAGGAATGGCGTTTATACAGGGTAGTTTGAGATTAACTTTAACGGTCTTCTAGCCACCCGCTTCCTCTTTCGCTGATGGCAACGACTAACGGCAGAGGGCGGCGTCGGGCCGACGGCCGTCTATGCGCGGTACTCAGACTTCGCGGCGGAGTTGCTCGTCGATCAGCGCGGCGAGGCTCTCGCGGTAGACCGACGGCGCGAGTTCGCCCAGCGCGGCCATCGCGACCCGTCCCTGCTCGGCCGCCATCGCGCGCGCCTCGGCGACCAGCTTCGGCTCGCGCAGCATCTTGAGCGCGCGCTCGAGCGCCGCGCCTTCCAGCCGCGCGCCGTTGCCGACAATCGCCTTCAGTTCCGGGTTCGCCGCCAGCCCGAGCACCATCGGCAGCGAAGGAATTCCCGCGCGCAAATCCGATCCGACGGGCTTGCCGATCTTCTCCTCGGGGCCGAGGATGTCGAGCAGGTCGTCGATCATCTGGAAGGCCATCCCGACCGCGTTGCCGAGATGCTGCATCGTGTCGATAGTCCGCTTGGGCGCGCCCGCGAGGTCGGCCGCGACCTTGCCGCCGGCGGCGAACAGCGAGGCGGTCTTGCGCGCGATCACGGCGAGATAGTCCTTGAGGCTGGTGGCCGCGTTGTGGCGCAGCCGCCCCTCCATCACCTCGCCCTCGGTCAACTGGATGCAGGCCTGCGCCGCCGTGCGCACGAGGTTTTCCTCGAAGCGGCCGCACAGCTCGAAGGCGCGGCAGAACAGGTAGTCGCCCGCGACCAGCGTCGCCGCCGAGCCATAGCGCGCGAGCGCCGACGGCTTGCCGCGCCGCAGCATCCCGCCGTCGATAATGTCGTCGTGCAGGAGCGTGGCGGAATGGATCAGTTCGATCGCGATCGCGGCGTCGATCGCGTCGAGCGCGGTGCGATCGGTGCCGCCGCAGGCGCGATGAACCAGCAGGACGAAGGCCGGGCGCAGCCGCTTGCCCGCGCCGTCGACCAGGTAGTGGCAGATTTCCGAGATCAGCGCCTCGTTGGAATCGAGCAGCGCGCCGAGCTTTTCCTCGGCGTGATACAAATCGGCCTCGACCACGCGCGCGGGATTCGCCGTGACGCTGGCCGGCGTGATCGAGGCGGCGGCGCCGCCCATCTTGTTTCGGTCCACGATGCTTACGTCCCCCGGGTCATCGGAACAAATCGGCCTCGGCGGGGCGAATCAGCACTTTCGCGCTGCCCTCGCAGGGCTCATAGGAATAGCCGCGCACCAGTACGGCCGGGATGGCGCCCGCCTTGGGCATCAGCAGGCCGGCGCCCGCGGCGATTTCGTCGGCGATCGCGATCACCGTGTGATGCAGTTCGCGTCCGCTCAAGTCGTTGGTGCCGCGCAGATCGAGCATCGGATTCATGCCGGCGATTCCCAGGCAGACCTCGGTCAGGCCGTCGCGCCATGGACGCCCGAACGTGTCGGTCACCAGCACCGCGATCTCGACTCCGGTGATTTTGCGAATCTCCTCACGGATACGCGCGGCGGAGCGGTCGGCGTCCTCCGGCAACAGAATCGCCCGCCCGTCGGCCATGCTGTTGGACTCGTCGATTCCGGCGTTGGCGCAGACCCATCCGGGGCCGGTCTCGACGATCAGCACGCCGTGGTCCATGCGCACGATACGGCTGGTCTGTCTTAGCACCAGTTCGACCGCACGCGGATCCTTCTCCCAGCGCGCCGCGTATGCGCTTGCCAGCGCGGAGGGCTCGATGTCGCCGAGTTCGCAGGTGCGTCCCTCGGCCTTCGAGATTATCTTCTGACACACGACCAGGATATCGCCGCGCGCCACTTGCAGTCCGCTCGCGGCCATCGCCGAGCAAATCAGCGCCGCCCAGGTTGTCGCCCTGGCCAACCAGCGGGATACCCTCGATTGCGGTGAAAGTCACCGAACGCATTTCGCTTGACTTCTCGCATTGACTATCCAGCCTACTACACCTCAAGCGCGCGCAGAACCACGTCCGCCAGACGGGCCGAACGCGTCTCGTCGGTCATGATGGTGTCGGTGACGACCGCGCGCATCCCGAGCTTTTCGACCGCGGCGGCCGCGCGCCGGTCGGCATTGTCGAGCACGAAGACCGCGCATAAATCGCGGTAAAGCCGCGCCACGCCGAGCGCGGAGGCCTGATGCCCCAACGCGCGCAACATCTTTGCCGCCGGGCCCTTGATCGCCTTGCCGCCGACGATCGGGCTTATCGCGGCGACGCGCGGGCGGGCGCGGCGCATCGCCTCGCGCATCCCGCCAAGCGCGAGAATCGGCCCGATCGAGACGAACGGATTGGACGGCGCGATGATCACCACGTCGGAGTCGCGAATCGCGCCGAGCGCCGCGCCCAGCGGCCGCGCGCGCGCCGCGCCGCGCAACTCGATTCGTTCGACCGTGCCGCGAAAGCGCCGGCGCACGAAGTACTCCTGAAACGGGATCGCGCCGCGCCCGCGCACTTTCACGAAAGTGCGCACGCGATCGTCGCTCATCGGCAGCACCTGCGCGCGCACGCCATAGCGCCGCGCGATCTCGGCCGTGATGCGGCTGAGCGGCTCGCCGGCGCGCATCCGTTCGGTGCGGAACAGATGAGTCGCGAGGTCGCGATCGCCAAGGTTGAACCAGGCCTGGCCATAGAAGCGGACGAGCGCGCCCAGCGTGGTGAAGGTCTCGCCCTCAAGACCCCATCCGGTCAAAGGGTTGGAGGCGCCGGCGAGCGTGTAGACGATAGTGTCGAGGTCGGGCGAGACGTGGAGTCCGTAGAACTCCTCGTCGTCGCCGGTGTTGACGATTACGCTAAGCCGCGGCTGGCCGGCCACGCGCACCAGGCCGCGCAGGAACTTAGCCGCCCCCACCCCCCCCGCAAGCGTGGTGATCGGCCTGGTGGGCTGGTCGAGGGAGACGTGGTGATCGGCCGCGCGCCATTGGGAGCCTTCTTCCCGTAGAGCTTTTTGTAAAGCGTGCTGCGTTCGACCGCAACCCGGCCCATCGCGCGCGCCTTCTCTTCGATTACGTCGACCGGGACGAACTCGCCGGAATCGCCGCCGGCCTGGGCCGTGATGCTTTCCTCCATCAGCGTGCCCGAGAAATCGTTGCATCCGGCCTTCAGCGTGAGCGCGGCAAGTTCGACGCCGAGCTTGACCCACGAGGTCTGCAGGTTGTCGATCTGCCCGCGCAGGAACAGGCGCGAGGTCGCGTACATCTGGAAGTCGAGCGTTCCCTTGGGCGGCGGCTCGGAGACCAGGCCTTTGCGGAAGAGCACGGTGTTCTCGTGGATGAAGCGCAGCGGCACGAACTCGGTGAAGCCGTGGGTCTGCTTCTGGATGTCGCGCAGGAGGTTGAGATGGTTGACGACGTGGCGCGGGCTTTCGACGTGGCCGTACATCACGGTCGAAGTGGTCCGCACGCCGAGCGCGTGCGCGGTGGTGATGATATCGACCCAGGTGGCGACGTCGACTTTCTTGTGGCTCAGGATTTCGCGCACGCTGTCGTCCAGAATTTCGGCCGCGGTGCCCGGAATCGATCCCAGCCCGGCCTCGCGCAGCATCGCGATATACTCCGGATACTCCATCCGCACGCGGCGCGCGCCGAACATGATCTCCATCGGCGAGAACGCGTGGATGTGAATCTCGGGATAGCCGCCTTTGATCGTTCGCAGCAGGTCGCGGTACTTGAAGTCGGGCATCTCGGGATTGATCCCGCCCTGCATGCAAACTTCGGTTGCGCCGCGCGCCACCGCGTCGCCGACCTTGTTGAGGATGGTCTCGTCGGAATGGTCGTAGGCGTCGGACTCCCAGCGCTGGCGCTTGAAGCCGCAGAACTGGCATCCGACGAAGCAGATGTTGGTGAAATTGAGATTGCGGTTGACCACGTAGGTGACTTCGTCGCCGACGTCTTCGGCGCGCGCCAAATCGGCGCATTTGATCGCGGCCCGCAGATCGTCGCCCTCGGCGGTATAGAGCAGCAATCCCTCTTCGGCCGTCAATTCCTGGCGCTCGCGGCTGCGCTTGAGCGCCGCGCGGACGCCGGGGCTGGCCTTATCCATCAGGGCGCCGAGCGGCGCCGCTTCGATCTCATCGACATAGTCGCGCAGCACTTGCAGGTTCACGATGCACCTCCGTCGATCTCCGCGCCATGCCGGGCCAGCGCCGGGCGCAGCTTCGGGTCAACCCAGTAATCATCGACGTATTCGGGATAGATTGCGAGCCGCTCGCGCAATTCGAAACCGGCCCGCGCGCAACGCTCGGCCAGCCGCTCGATATGCGGCCACGGCGCCTCGGGATTGACGTAGTCCTTGCTGAGCGGCGAAATGCCGCCCCAGTCGTTGATGCCCGCCGCCAGGAACATCTCGATCTCGTTGGGCGAGAGATTCGGCGGCGCCTGCACGTTCATCTTCGGCCCCAGCACCATCCGCGCGGTCGCGATCGCCCGCGCCATATCCATCGCGTCGGGCTCCGGCGCGTCGGCCATCGCGATCTCGGGCTTGGCGCGGAAATTCTGGATGATCACTTCCTGAATATGGCCGAAGCGTTCGTTCAGGTCGCGGATCGCGACCAGGCTCTGCGCCCGCTCGGCCGGCGTCTCGCCGATCCCGAGCAGAATTCCGGTGGTGAACGGGACGCGCGCCTCGCCGGCCTCCGCGATCATCCGCATCCGCACCGCAGGATCCTTGTCGGGGGCCCATTGATGCACCTGGCCGCGGCCGCGCAGCCGGGTCGAGACGTTTTCGAGCATCAGCCCCATGCTGACGTTGAGCGGCCGCAGCATCACCATCTCGTCGCGGCTCATGATGCCGGCGTTGGTATGCGGCAGCAGGCCCTCTTCCAGCGCGACCTCGCAGGCCCGCGCGACGTAGTCGATCGTGCTCTGCGCGCCCAGGCGCGCCAGCGTCTCGCGGTATTCCTTGAAGGCCAGCTCGGGCTTGTCGCCCAGGCACATCAGCGCCTCGCGGCATCCGAGCGCGCGGCCGCGCCGCGACCATTGCGCGATCTCGGCCGGGGTCATCGTCCATGCTCCCGGCTCGCCCGGGTCCTTGCGAAACGTGCAGTAGGTGCAGCGGTCGCGGCAGAGGTTGGTGACCGGCAGAAAGACCTTGCGCGAGTAGGTGACGACGCGTCCCTTGGTGCGGTCGCGAAGCCGGCCCGCCGCCGCCAGCAGCGCCGGCAGTTCGTCCGCGGGACATTCGATAAGCGCGATTGCGTCGGCCTCGCCGAGGCGCGCGCCGTCGCTGCGCGCGGTCAAGGATTTCGCGTAATTGGATTTCGCGTATTTGCGGGCCGATCCGGAGCGCCCCACAACGATGGCTGCGCGGTCGTCATCGGATGGCAGTCTATAGCTATTTTCCCAACTCCCGCAAACCCGCTTCGGCTTCGCCGCGTACCTTGAACGTCGTGGTGTCGAGCGGACGGCCCAGGGAGTCGGCCAGCGCGAGCGTGTGAACTCCGGGCGACGGCGTCCATAGCATCACGCCGTTCACCGGGCCAAGGGTCTTTTGATCGAGCGTCCAGCGCGAGCCGCCCCCCGCGCCGGCGCTCGCGACGAAGGCGACGCGCTGGCGGTCAACGGGTATATCGGGGTCGAAGGCGATCACGGTGTCCGGCGCCGGCGAGAGGATTCGCGGCGTGTCGTCGAGATGTGCGGCCTGCCGATTAGGCTCGGTGCCCGCGATGAACCATTCCTGGCGCGCCGGTTCGACCGCGCCCGGGAACTCGACCATCTGCGCCGTTACGCCGGCCGGCCGGGCAATCGCGCCGCCGCCGAAGCGCTGGTCGAGGTAGTTCATCACCTCGAGCCATACCGGCGCGGCGCCGGTGATGCCGGTTACGTCATGCATCGAGGCGCCGGAGAAATTCCCCACCCACACGCCGACCGTGAAGCGATCGGTGTAGCCGACGCACCAGTTGTCGCGCATGTCCTTGCTGGTGCCGGTTTTGACCGCGCTCCAAAAGCGCGTGGCGAGCGCGTTCTCGAGACCGAACGTGGCGGCGCGGCTCGCGCGGTCGGCCAGGATGTCGGAGATCAGGAACGCGGTCGCCGGCGAGTAGATTTGCCGCGTTGGCGCGAGCGCTCCGTCGTTCACCAGGCGCATCGCGGAGTAGCGGCCGCCGTTGGCGAGCGTGCGGTACGCGTTGACGAGGTCCCACAGCCGCACGTCCGCCGAACCGAGCGCGAGCGCCGCGCCATAGTAGTCGCCCTGCTCGACGATTCCCTCGAAGTCGAGCGCGCGCAACTGCCCGGTGAAGGCTTCGACACCGACCATGTCGATCGTCCTCACCGCCGGGACGTTAAGCGACGACGCCAGCGCCACCCGCATCGAGACCAGCCCGCGAAACTCGCGGTCGTAGTCGAGCGGCCGGTAAAGCCCGCGCTGCTCGGGCAATTCGAGCGGCGTGTCTTCGAGCAGCGAAGCAGGCGTGAGCAGGCGGCGCTCGAGCGCGAGCGCGTAGAGAAACGGCTTCAGCGCCGAGCCCGGCTGGCGCATCGCGCGCACGCCGTCGACGTAGGGCGCGCTGGAAAGCGCGCCGGTTCCGCCGACGTAGGCCCAGACCTCGCCGGTGGAGTTTTCGACCACCACCACCGCGCCGTCGTCGACGTTGCGTTCATGGACTTCGGCCACGTGGCGGCGCAACGCATCGAGCGTGAAAGCCTGCAGGTCGCGATCGAGCGTGGATTGCGCGGTGAGACGGCCGTCGCGCAGCAGTTGCTCGGCGACTCGCGGCGCCAGCGTGACGCGGGTGAAGTCGCGCGCGCGGGCCGCGAGCGCACGGTCAATCGCACTAGATACTTGTGCGCTCGACACTTGCGCGCTCGATACTTGCGCGCTGGCGACTTCGCGCGCGCCGGGCGCGTCAGGCGACGGCGATCGGTTGCTCATCGCGATACGCGAGTGCCTCGGCCCGGCGCTCGAGCGCGGCCGCGCGCGCATTGGGCGCCTTGATCAGCGCTGCCAGCACGACCGCCTCCGCCCCGTCGATTCCATCCGGCGCCTTGCCGAACATCACGCGCGCGGCGGCGCCGACGCCCTCGATCTCGCCGCGGTAGGTTACGAGATTGAGGTAGGCTTCGAGGATCTGCGGCTTCGACCATTGCCTTTCCAGCGCGAAGGCCGCGAGCATCTGCCGAAGCTTCTGCGTCGCGGTATGCCGGCGCGTACCGGCGCGCGCGATTCGCGGATCGAGCATCGCGGCGAGTTGCATCGTGAGCGTGCTCGCGCCGCGCCGTCGCCGGCCCGCTAGCCGAGCGGCGGCGGCTCCCGCGATGGCGGCGAAATCGACGCCATGATGGCCGAGGAAGCGACGGTCCTCCGTGGCGATGACGGCTTGCTGCAGCGCGGGCGAGATGGCGGCGAGCGGAGTCCATGCCAGCCGCCGCCCGTGCGCATCGACGCGAAGCTCGTGGATCGGTTCGCCGTGGCGGTCGAGCAATTGCGCGTCTGAAGGGCGCCATCGCGCGCGCACCGCGTCGAAGCTGACGGCACGACGGGCCAGCACAGTGCCATCGCCGCCATAAGTCCGGCCACCGCGAGCGCGGCCGCGTATGCGATCCGGCGCTTCATTCAGGGCGCGACCGTCGAACGGCGCGTTGGGCAGTTCACCCAACATCTCCGGCTCGTAGAGCGCCTCCACGCGAGTCGCCGGGATTTGGAACACGCCGGCCTGGTTGAGCCGAATCGTGTATTCGATCTCGAAAGTGCCCTTGGGGATGTATTGATAGTAGGCGCGGAAGGCGTCGAACGGCCGCTCGATGAAGTCGGGCGAGTAGTAGTTGTTTGCATTTGCACGACGTTTTCACCGGCGGTCGCGATCGCCGAATCGCGGCGCAGCCCGGTGCCGAGATGCGAGGCGCCGGCCGGAAGCGGATCGTTGACCACCACCCACGTCATGTCGGTTTGCGCTTCGATCTTGAGATGCACGCGGACCATGTCGCCGCGGCGCCATCCGCCGCTATGCGTTTTGTCGACGGCGCTCAGCGTTCGCGTGATTCGATAGCCGCTGCGAGAACGGCGACTTGAGCGGAATCGCCGCGCGCGCGCGAATCTGGACCCACGGATTTCCGCTGCCCGTGTGATCGATGCGCAGATCGGTTTGCGCGGGCGGCCATGCGAAGCTCAGAGTCTTCCGCCGCCGGGATCGTGAGCCCAATCCACTTGTTGCGAAGCCGCCGCGAGCGACGCCGTGGTCGTTCCCTTGACCGGCACCGATTCGAAGGCGCGCGCAAATTTCTCGACCGCCAGCGTGCCCCACGCGTTGGCGAGCGTGGTTGGCCACGCGCCCCGCGATTGCATCCTCACCGCGCCCTGCATCACGCGCGGCACGTCGTCATGCCACAACTTGTTGTCGACCAGCAGCAGGTCGAGCCGCAGCATGTTGCTCTCCGCGTCGGTCATCAGGCACCAGCAATAGCCGCCCGAAAGATGCGCGCCGGTGCCCTGCCAATTGATCCGCGAGCGCACGATCTGCTCGGCTTCCGCGAGACGGCGCGCGCGGTCGGGGACGTCATGCAGGCGGAGCAGGATATTCCACCATTCGATAACCGTCGCGTCGGGCCACAGGTTGGGCTCGACTGATGATGCTGCCGAGCATGGCGGCGTTGGCCTGGCCGGCGCTGGAGAGCGCCTCGATGGCCGCGATTTTCCTGAGCGGCAGGTCGGCGCCCGGCACCACGCCATAGCGCACCACGGTGCCCGCGATGAAGCCGCGCAGGCCGCGCTCCATCGACTCCTCGGACTGCGGCGGAATCTTGAGCCCGGCCTCGTGCGCGATCGAGAAAACGTACGACGTCAGGATGTCGCTGCCGTCGCGCATCTCCGGAAAAAACTTCAGCAGGCCGTCGGCGTCGAGGTACTGCGGCAAGTCGGCGGCGATGCTATTCCACATCGCGGGTCGCCGAGCGCGACTGCGCGCGATACGCGCTGCTCCAGGCACGTAATATGGATACGCGCGCATCCACTGGCGCACCCCGTCGAGCCCGGCGCTGAGCGAAGGGCTGAGCGAGACCTGCACGTCGCCCTGTCCGGCGAGCGCGTCGGCGGGCATCGCGACCGGCTCGGCGATCGGCTTTTCCCATCGCATCAGCGTCGCCTGGTAGGTTTTGACCGGGACGACCGGCAGCACGCGCTGCGTTATAGCCAGATGATCCGACGGTTGCTTCGAGGCTTGATTCGAGGGCGTCGCGGCAACGGCGGCATCGACGCGGTAGCGCAATTCGCTCACGCCCATCGGCACTGACACTTTCCAATCGATGGATTTTCCCTGGCCCGGCGCCAGTTCGAGCGTTTGCGGCGCAGGCTGCTCCTTGATGCCTTCGATTTTCGCGTTCACGGCCGCTGTGAACGCGTGCTCGGAGGCGTTGCGCACCGTGAACTCCGCGTCGAACGAGTCGCCGGCCCGGATTATCGGCGAGACTCCCGGCAGGATCATGAGATCCTGCGTCGACTGGATGAGCGTGTCGCCGGTGCCAAACATTTTGATGCCGCCGCTTGCGATCGCGACGATACGGAAGCTGGTCAACGAGTCATTGAGCGGCACGTCGATCGACGCGTTGCCGGCCGCGTCCAGCGGCACCGTCGCTTTCCACAACAGCAGCGTGTCGAACAACTCGCGCGTGATGCGTTGGCCGCCGCCTCCGCCCGGCGGCAGAGCCTTCAGTCCGTAGTGCCGCTTGCCGACGACCTCCATTTGCGCGGTCGAGGTGTCCACCTGGTAGGGCCGCCGCCCCATCATCGCGTCGAGCAACTTCCAGCTTTCGTTGTTGGCGAGTTCGAGCAGCCCCTGGTCGACCGCGGCGACCGCCACTTCGCTGCCCTTGGGCGGCGGCGCGCCGGTTGCGGTCCTGACCGCGATCCTGATGTGCGCCTTCTCGCGCACGCGATAGACGCGATGCTCCGGCGTAACGCGTTACGTCCAGCCGGTTGGCGCGCCATCCGACGCGAATTTCCGCGATCCCCAGCCTGAAGGCCGGCTTGGCAAGGTCGAGCATCCCGGTGGGCTCGGGCGATCCGATACGGCCACGAATCGCCAGCACCGACACGAACACGTTGGGGGCGTAGTCGCGCACGGGGAGCATGATGACGGGATTGTGACCTGAAAGATGAACCACGGAGGCGGCGATGATTCCTTCGCGTTCCACGGCGACCAGCGCGGTGGCTTCGGCGAAAGGCATCCGCACCTGGAAACGCGCGGTGTCGCCCGGCTGGTATTGCGGCTGCTCGGGCAGCAGGTCAATCCGATCCTCGTCGTGGCCCTCGAACCACAAGCGGTCCGCGCCGGGGATAAATACTTCGGTGTAAGCCATGCTCGAGTTGCCGGCGTCGTCGCGCACGGAGGCCTGCACCTCGACCGAGCCGGTGATCGAGGTCTTCGCGTCGCACAGCAACAGCCCGCGCCGGTCGGTAACGCCGGAGCACAATTCGCCGGCGCGGCGTGTCTCGATAGTGTTGTCGTAGGCGTAAAATCCGCCAACCAGGCGTTTGCGATACGAGAACGTATTGCGGGTGAAAATCTCGACGCGCACCGGGGCGTTGGCGACCGGCTTGCCTCCCTGCGCGACCACCGCGACACGAAACCGCACGCGGCCTGGAGAAGAAACCCAATCGTCGGCGCGGATTCCGGCGAGATATTTCGCGGGCCAGATCGTGACCGAGTTGGAAACGGTCTGCGTCTCGCCGTTGGGGTCGCGATATTCCATCTCTGCGCGCACGTCGACCGGCGTAGGCGAGCGCGCAATATCGGTTATCTCGGTTCGCGCGCCGCCCGCGGCGTCGAGCGTCAGTTCCTTGCGCTGATGGACTCCCGGCGGCGTCGGGTTTGCGAAACCCTGCTCCCATTGCTCACTGGTGATCGTTCCTTCCTTGACCTCGCCGTTGGCGAAGGTGAAATCCTCGAAATCGGGAAACGAAACGGTCGCGTTGGGTTGGATCTGGCTGCGCAGCGTGACCGCCAATCCGCTCGCCGCTCCACCCGAGAGGTACTCCGCGCTGAGATCGAGCGGGATGCTGGTGACCCCGGCCTGGACTGGCGCCGGCATCCGAATCGCCGCCTTCATCAGCGGCAGGCGGAATTCCTCGACCCGGAAGTCCGCGGTCTGGATATCGTTGGGGTACGTTCCCGGATCGCCCTTAAGCGGCATCGTGACCGAGTACTCGCCCAGGCGCGCGCTCTTGGGGATCGTCCAGGTGGTTTCGGCGGTGCCCGCGGCGCTCCACTTGAGCGGGAAGTCATAGTGCTGATCGCCGCCGACCGCGCGGATCGTCACCGTCGCCGGACGGTCGGCGGCGCGACCATCGCGAACCCCGCCGACGGTCTTCGCGCGCAGGAAGTGTTTCATGTGGACCGTCTCGCCCGCCCGCAACAGCGGCCGATCGAGCACGGTATGCGCCGCCAGGTTGGTCGGGCTCCACTCCTGCGGCAGATGGAAGCGCCACGACTCGATTCCGTAGCGCCAACTCGAATGGACGAAGCTGAAGTCGTCGCCGAGACGCGCCGTCACCAGCAGCCCCGACCCGAGCTCCTGCAGCGCCTGGGTCTGGCTGGTGTAGAAGTCATACTTGGTGGGCGCGACGTCTTCGCACTTCGCAGGATTGTTCACGCCGTCGATCTTCGGCACCAGCGCGAGACCCTGGCGGTCGGTGGTGCCGGCCCAAAGCCGATGTGCCGTGACAATCGGCGATCGCCACCGCCGCTCCGGCGACCGGGCGCGCGTCCTCGAGCGTGGTCACCCAGACCAGCGAATTGGCGGCGCCTTGCTTGAAGTGTACCGAGAGGTTGGTGACCAGCGCCGCGGTCGGAACGTACATCGGCGCGTTTTTGCCCAGCAGCACGCTGCCCAGGCGCGCGCTCTTGAGTTCCACGATGTAGAGTCCCGGCTTGCCGAGCGGGATTCCCATCACCTCGAACGCCTTGGCCCCGTTGGGCTTGGGCAATTTGAAACGTTTCGGCTCGCCGTCGGTCTTGTCTCCGCAAAGACGGACCGCTGACGTGAGGCGCTGGCGACTCTTGCGGAGCCAGGAGATCACCGTCGGGCGCATCGGGCGCCGTGAGCCCGAAGACCTGCGCGTCGAGGCGGTTGAAAAAATCGCTCAGCGGCACGCCCGTAGGAGGGGGCGGCCCGCTGGCTTTGAGCCTCGCGCCGCGGATTTGCGGCTTCGAGATTGCGCACGGTGACCGGCAGCACCGGGTCCGCCGCCTCGATAATTCCGAAGCGCGCGGAGAATTTCGCCAGCGGCGGAAACGTGTCGGTCTTCACCGTCATCGGAAAGCGCGCGGCGTTGGAGAGCGGGCGGCCGGTGTCGTCGGTGAGGTCGGCGGGAATCTCGGATCGTGTACTGCGAGGATTCGTTGAACGGGCCGGGAAAGGTCAGGTTGCGGATGTCGGAAGTATCGGTGCCGTCAGGAAGTTGCGCGGCGTGGCGAATTCCGTCGGGGCCGACGATCGCGATCCGCTTGGCGTTGTCCGCCGATATCGACGCCGAAAACGAAAGCGACATCGGCGTCACCGGGATGCATGCGGCCTGCGCATTCTCGCGTTCGCATCCGAAATTCGCCTCGAACGCGGGGCGCACCTTGAAGTTGAGTTCCTGGTCCTGCGCGTTCGCGATTCCGCTGGTGGTCGCGATCCCCTTGCCCCAGATGAGCTTTACGTCGGCGTTGTCGGGAAACTCCTGCCGCGCTTGCAGGATGATCGTCGGGCGATGGTTGATGAAATCGCTGAAGCGCTTGAGCAGCAGATCGCGGTTGGCGCCGCTGAACGATGGTCGCGCCGACTCGCTGCGGCATCCCCTCGACCGAGAACTCGGCGTGGTCCAGCACCGTTTGCTCGACCGGTTCGGCGTCGAGCACCAGGACGAAGGCCTGATGTTCGTCGATGTCGCTGCTGCCCGTCCACGGCCTGGTCTCGACGACCGCCGGGCCGCCGGTGTCGAAGACGAATGGCGGATGGTTCGCGAGAGGCGGCGCCCTTGAGCGTCTTGAGGCCGCGGGACGAGCGTGAAAGTGCATCGCACGCCGGCCGGCAGGTCATGGTCGAAGTCGTACGACCACTGCCGGCTGTCTATCCATCGCGCCGTTCCGTGCCATCGCGCCGTTCCGTGCTCGGCGCAATCGATCCGAAACGGCGACTGTTTGACGCGCGGATCGCCCAGCGGAACCATCGGTTGCGAAAAGCGCGCCACCGCCTGGCGCACGTTCTTTATCGTGCCTTGGGGCGAGAAGGTGACGGTCGGCGGAGCGGAATCAGCCCGGGCCGCGCCGGCCTGCGGCAACCAGGCACATCAACGGAACTATAGTACAAGGACTACAATGACGCGGGCGGTTGAAACGAGAAGCCGTCGGCTGGCCGCGCGGTCGGCTGACCGGCTATGGCTGAAAATGGGACTCTGGCTGAAAATCGGTTGATCGCAGTCCCCCTCCCAACCTCGGCTCGCAGTGTAGTGGCGTCAGCGAGTTAGCTCAGGCTGCGCAGCCGCTTGGCGAGAGATGATACCGGCGTCAACGCCGGCAGAACAATCGAGTTCAGACAATCCATGCTCTGTCAGCAAGCCGGCGACAAAGCTGCGGTGCAGCACGCCTGAAAAAGGCACTTTTGCGGAGCGTTCAAGGCTGCGATACTGTTCGACGTTTGATGCCGATCGGCGAGGTGCATGATGGCTGAGGTCGAAGGCGCGAGCGCGCCCGCTACAAACGGCGCCACCCGCGTCGAATACGAACTGCAACTTTACTATTGGGTGAAGCTTATTCGCGGCTTCGAAGATCGCGTCTCGCGGCTTCACCGGCAAAACAAGATTCTTGGCGGTGTCTATTCGGGCGCCGGGCAGGAGGCGATCGTCACCGGGAATCTGCGCGCCTCTGCAGGACGGCGACCTGGTGGCGCCGCTCCATCGCGACCTCGGGGTCTTCCTGATGCGTGGCGTCGACCCGGGACGGCTTGATGGCGCAATTGATGGGCAAGGAGACCGGGCTCTCGCGCGGCAAGGATTCATTTCTGCACGGCGGCGACCTCGAACACGCCGTCTTCGGCTCGACCTCGATGCTGGGGTCGTCGCTGCCGGTCGCGGTCGGCGCGGCGCTCAAGTACAAGATCAAGAAGGAAAACCATATCGCGGTGGCGTTCTTTGGCGAGGGCGCGGCCTCGCGCGGCGACGTGCACGAGGCGATGAACTTTGCCGGCGTGCACAAGCTGCCCGTGGTTTTCGTCTGCGAAAACAACCGCTACGCCTACTCCACGCCGCTGGAGAAGCAGATGGCGATCGAGGACGTGGCCTCGCGCGCCGCGGCCTATGGGTTCAAGGGCCATGTGGTCTCGGGCAACGACCTGCTCGCCGTGGTCGAGCTGAGCGAGCGCGTGATGAACCGTACGCGCGAGGGCGGCGGCCCCGTGCTCATCGAATGCAAGACCTACCGCTACCGCGGCCATAGCGAGCACGATCCGGCGCTCTATCGCGACAAGGAAGAGTTGGTGGAATGGGAGAGCCGCGACCCGATTCCGCAATACGAGTTCTACCTGGAGAAAAAGGGCCACGACCTCAAGCGCATCCGCGAAGAGGTCGACGAGCGGGTCCGCACGGTGGTCCAGGGCGCGGTCGATTTCGCCGAGCAGAGCCCGATGCCCAAGCCCGAAGAGGCGCTCGAGGACCTCTACGCGCCGTCCGGCTCCTCTTCCGCCACCATCGCACCACCAGCGGCGGCGGCAACCATCGCGGGTCCTGACCACCGCTCGCAAGATACCGATTCTCGAACCTCAACTGCCGGAGCACGATGGAAGTCACCTATCTGAAAGCGATTAACCAGGCGCTGCATGAAGAGATGCGGCGTGACGACAACGTCTTCGTAATGGGCGAGGACGTGGGCGAGTTGGGCGGCGCGTTCAAGGTCACCGAGGGGCTGCTCGACGCCTTCGGCGAAGACCGCGTGATCGATACTCCGATCTCGGAGGCGCTGATCGTCGGCGCCGGGATCGGCGCGGCGATGCTGGGGATGCGCCCGGTGCTGGAGATGCAGTTCGGCGACTTCATCTCGTGCGCCTTCGACCAGATCGTCAACACCGCGGCGACCTTGCGCTACCGCCACGGCGGAAAAGCCTCGTGCCCGCTGGTGCTGCGCGCGCCCTCGGGCGCGGGCGTGCATGGCGCGCTCTTCCATTCGCAAAACCCCGAGGCGTGGTTCACCCGCGTCCCCGGGCTCAAGGTGGTCGCGCCGGCGACGCCGTACGACGCCAAGGGCCTGCTGAAAAGCGCGGTGCGCGACGACAACCCGGTGATCTACTTCGAGCACAAGCGCCTCTATCGAAGCGTCAAGGAGGACCTGCCCGAGGGCGACTTCACCGTGCCGATCGGGCCGGCCGAATTGCGGCTGGAAGGCCGCGACCTTTCGATCATCACTTACGGCGGAACGATGCATCAGGCGCTCGACGCGGCGCGAATCGTCGAGAAGGAAGACGGTCTCAAGGTCGAGGTGCTCGATCTGCGCACGCTGTTGCCGCTGGATCGCGAGGCGATCCTCGCGACCGCGCGCAAGACCGGCAAGGTGCTGATCGCGCACGAGGACCGGCTGACCGGTGGTATCGGCGGCGAGGTCGCGGCGATTATCGCCGAGCATGCTTTCGACTATCTCGACGGGCCGATCAAGCGCGTCGCCGCGCTCGACACGCATCTCGCGTTCAGTCCGCCGCTGGAGGAGTACATCCTCCCCAACACCAACAAGATCGTCGAGGCGATCCGCGAGCTCGCGGCGTACTAGGGGCAGGCCGGCATGTCGATCGAAGTAACGATGCCGCAGATGGGCGAGAGCGTGGTCGAGGGGACCGTCACCAAGTGGCTGGTCAAGGAGGGCGACCGCGTCCAGGAAGATCAGCCGCTGTGCGAAATTTCGACCGACAAGGTCGATACCGAAATTCCGTCGCCAGGGACGGGCGTGATCGCAAAGCTGATCGCGGCCGAGGGTGAGACGTTGCCGGTGGGCGCGCCGCTGGCCGTAATCGAAGCGGCCGGCGCGGCCGCTATGCCGCCCCTGCCGCCGCCGCTCCGGCGGGAGTGCGGACGCAGCCGAAGGCTGCGCCCGCACTCCCGCCCGCGCCGGGCAAGGCGGCTGCTGCGGGCGCGCCGTCCGCGGCGCGCCCGCAGCAGCCGCCGACGCTGCGCGCGGTGCGGAGTGAGCCGAGGCCGCAATCAGCGGCCGCGGCTAACTCCGCAGCGCAGGCCTCGGCGGGCGGTGCGAGCGCATCGCCCGCCAACGGCAGAGCGGCGGAGCGGCCACGGCGGCGGCCGAGCCGGCCGCCGCCGTGGCCGCTCCGCCGCGTCCCGCGCACGCGGCCGGCGGCGACGCCGCCGCCGCCGGCGCGCATCGGCGCTACTCGCCGGTGGTGATGCGCATGGCCGAGGAACACGGCATCGACCTGACCCGCGTGCCGGGCACCGGAATCGGTGGACGCGTCAGCAAGCGCGACGTGCTCGCCTACCTTGACGCGCTGCAGGCGGGACAGGTGCAGCCGCCGGCCGCGCCGAGCGACGCGACCGCATCCGCGAACGGACAGGAGGCGGCGCAGGCCGCGCCGGCGCAGCCGCTCAGCCGTCGACGCAGGCGCGCGCCGAGCGCGGCGCCGGCCACCGCGCGACCCGCGCCGCAGGTAGGATTGCCCGGCGGATACGGGTTATCGGCCGCCGGTCTATGAGCCGCGCGAGGGCGACGTGGTCGAGCAGTTTACTCGGCGGCGCAAGCTCATCGCCGAGCACATGGTCTACTCCAAGACCCACTCGCCGCACGTGGGCACGCTGGCCGAGGTCGATCTGACGCGGGTGATGCGCTTGCGCAACCAGCACAAGGACGCTTTTGCCGCGCAGGAGGGCTTCGCGCTGACCCTGCTGCCGCTCGCGGCCGCCGCGACGGTGCGCGCGCTCAAGGAATTCCCGCGCATGAACGCGTCGGTGGTGGGCGACTCGCTGATCGTGCGCCACCAGATAAATCTCGGCATCGCGATGGATACCGAAGAGGGGCTGCTGGTGCCGGTGATCAAGGCGGCCGAGGGGATGTCGGTGGTCGGCCTGGCGCGCGAGATCGAGCGGCTGCGGCGCAAGATCGCGGAGAAAAAGATCACCGCCGACGATCTCGCGGGCGGAAGCTTCACGCTGACCAATCCGGGACGCGAGGGAAATCTGTTCGGCTTCGCGATCATCAATCAGCCGCAGGTCGGGATTCTGCGGATGGGCGAGATCAAGAAGCGTCCGATGGTGGTCGAAACCGACGGCGAGGACGCGATCGCGATCCGCACGATGATGTATCTGGCGCTCTCGTATGACCATCGTGTGATCGATGGCGTGCTGGGCAACCGCTTTCTCTACCGCGCCGCCCGCATTCTCGAGGAAGCCGACTTCGAGCTGTAGTCCACGATGCGTGGCCGTCCGTGGCGATGCGCGGTAAGGATCGCAGCCTCGTCATTCGTCCTGCTGGTCGCGATTATCCGCCAATGCCTTCACGCGGGCAACGAGGCCAATACTGCTTGCCACGACAACCCCACTCTCGTGGGCAAGTGCTTCAGCCGTCCACGGACGCCTGACCACCAAGAATGGCGGTCCTGCGATGCCCCTGTGGGTGACCGGGACTCATCGGCTGCTCGGTGTCATGGAATGCTGGCGCGATCCGAATCATTGTTCGGCTCTGCCGGACAACGTCGCTTTCGCTAAGGACTATCCTCCGGGAGAACTGCTGACATACGGCGATTTCGTGGTGTGCCCGTTCACCAGGTCGCACCCGGGTTGGATGCAATTCGTATGCATCGACAAGGCCTCGCGACTGGTGGTTGAACAGATGAATCAGAAATCGCAAGCCTTCGAGTACGTCACAGGTCCGCGGGACACAATTCTCAAAAGTGATCTGAAGCCATTTCCCTGATAGCCGCGTGCGCTTCTTCACGCGTTCGCAGAGCCCGCGATATGCAAGAGGTCGCATCGATAACGTACAAAATGTACAATTCGTACGATGGCTAAAATCAAACCTAACGCCAATGGCTCGTGAGCCTCGCCGCGAGAGACCTAACGTCAAGGGCCTGCGCACGATGACCGCGGCCGGCGCGCGTTCGCAGTTTTCCGAGATCGTCAATCGGACCGCGTTCGGCGGCGAACGTGTGGTGGTGACCCGGCGCGGCAAGCCGCTCGCCGCACTCGTTACGATCGAGGATCTCGCACTGCTTGAAGAGCTTGAAGATCGCGCGGACGCGCGCGATTTCCGCGTTGCGCGCAAAGCCGCCGGCCGCGAGGCCGCCGTCCCCTGGCACGAGCTAAAGCGGCGGCTGGGCCTGTAGGCATGGGGCGTGGCGTATCGGGTCGAGTTCTCGGCGGCGGCGGCACGGGAGTTCCGGAAACTGCCCGCGACGATTCGCATGCCAGCCTGGCGCTCAAGATCGACGCGCTCGCGCGCAATCCCAGGCCGGGCGGGACGAAAAAACTAGTCGGAGAACAGAACGGTTGGCGTCTGCGGGTTGGCGACTACCGCATGCTGTATGAAATTCGCGATTCGGATCGCCGAATCTTGATCGTCGCGATCGGCCATCGGCGCGAAGTTTACAGACGCCGCTGAAAGTCCGATTTTTCTGAACGATTCTCAAGCGTGCGGCAGGACTTCCGCTCGATTTATAGTCGGGATGCGCGCCTACAAAGTAGCGAATACCCATGAAAGCGATGGCTGTATACACGCCCGCCCCGATCGAAACCGATCCGCTGCGCGCGATCGAGCTTCCCGACCCCGAGCCCGGGCCGCGCGAGATTCTCGTCCGTATCAAGACCTGCGGCGTCTGCCGCACCGACCTCCACGTCGCCGAGGGCGACTTGCCGCCGCGCCATCCGCGAATCGTCCCCGGCCACGAGATCGTCGGCGCGGTCGAGCGATGCGGCCCCGGATGCACGCGTTTCACCGCCGCGGGCGCGCGCGTCGGCGTCGCGTGGCTGCGCGAGACTTGCGGCCAATGCGCTTATTGCCGGCGCGGCCGCGAAAATCTTTGCCTCAGCGCGCGGTTCACCGGTTACGATCACGATGGCGGCTATGCCGAGTTCGTGGTCGTGCGCGAGGATTTCGCCTACGCGATACCCGATGGGCTCGGCGACGAGGCGGCCGCGCCGCTTTTGTGCGCGGGCATAATCGGCTTTCGCGCGATCAAGCGCGCCGAAATTCAGCCCGGCGCGACCGTCGGCCTTTACGGCTTCGGCGGCTCCGCGCATATCGCGATCCAGGTGCTCAAGCATTGGCGATGCCGCGTGTTCGTGATGAGCCGCGGCGGACGCCATCAGGAACTCGCCGAAGCGCTGGGCGCCGATTGGATCGGTCCGGCCGACGCGCCGCCGCCGCATAAGCTTGACGCCGCGATCCTGTTCGCCCCGGCCGGTGAGTTGGTGCCGCCGGCGCTGGAAGCGCTCGACCGCGGCGGCATTCTCGCGGTCGCCGGAATCTACCTGAGCCCGGTGCCTGTGCTCGACTACGAGCGCCATCTCTTTTACGAACGCGAGTTGCGCAGCGTGACCGCCAACACGCGCGCGGACGGCGAGGAGTTTCTGAAAATCGCCGCCGAAATTCCCGTGCGCACGCATACGCTTGGGATGCGCCTTGACGAGGCCAATCGCGCGCTCAACATGCTCAAGCACGACGAACTCAAGGGCGCCGCCGTTCTCCACGTGGGTTAGTCCTTCGTCCAAAATCGCCAGGCGATTTTGCCGCACGGATTTTGCCGCAACGATTGACCACTTGATGAGAGCGCTGATAGCGTGAGCCGCTGATTTCCTGAACGACAGGCGGCACAGAGGTTTGGATGGCGACGCAAGGGAGCGAACTAAGCAGAGGTGATGCGGCCGCGCTCGGCGACGCCGCCGTGCTCACGCGCATGGACAAGGCGGTCGCGTGGGCGCGCAAGTTCTCGATTTTTCCCTATCCGTTCGCGACCGCCTGTTGCGCGATGGAATATATGTCACTGTCGATGACGCCCTATGACATCGATCGCTTCGGCGCGCTGCTGCCGCGGTTTACGCCGCGCCAGGCCGATTTGCTGATGGTTATCGGCACGGTAACGATGCGCCAGGCGCCGATCCTGCGCCGCGTCTACGACCAGATGGCCGAGCCAAGTGGGTGATGGCGTTTGGCGCGTGCGCCTCGACCGGCGGCTTCTATGACAACTATGCGACGCTGCCCGGCATCGACCGGATCGTCCCGGTCGACGTTTACGTGCCCGGATGCCCGCCGCGGCCGGAGGCCGTGCTCGACGCCCTGATGGCGCTGCAGCGCAAAATTCAGGGCCAGAAGCAAAAGCTCGGCGCCAACCAGGCCGCCTGATTTATCGTCCTCGACGCCACCTCAGCCTCTAACCCGCGCCTCACGATGGAACGATACCTGACCCGCTGGACTGGATATCCCTGATCTCCGCCGTCTCGAAGTCTACGAGGCGCACGGCGGCTACGGCGCGTTGCGCAAGGCGCTGTTCGAGATGACCCCGGAGCAGATCGTCAACGAGGTCAAGAACTCCAACCTGCGCGGGCGCGGCGGCGCGGCCTTTCCCACCGGCGTCAAGTGGAGCTTCATCCCCAAGGACTCCAAGAAGCCGGTTTACGTCTGCTGCAACGCCGACGAGAGCGAGCCGGGCACGTTCGCCAACCGTTACGAGCTGGAGAACGATCCGCACGCCATAATCGAGGGCATCCTGATCGCCTGCCGCGCGGTCGGCTCGCATACCTGCTTCGTTTACATGCGCGGCGAGTTTTTCACCCAAAAGCAGATCTTCGAAACGGCGCTTGGCGAGGCGCGCGCGCGCGGCTACGTCGGCCCGGACGTGATGGGCTCGGGCTTCGGGGTCGAGATAACCGTGCATCGCGGGGCCGGCGCGTACATCTGCGGCGAGGAGACGGGGCTGCTCGAGTCGCTCGAAGGCAAGCGCGCGTACCCGCGCAATCGTCCGCCGTTCCCGGCGATCCAGGGCGCCTTCGGATGCCCCACCGTGGTCAACAATATCGAGACCCTCTCCAACGTCCCGCACATCATCGCGCGCGGCGCCGAGTGGTACAAAACGATGGGGCCCGCGAGCAGCCCCGGCAACAAGCTCTTCTGCCTCTCGGGCCACGTCAACAAGCCGGGCTTGTACGAACTCGCGATGGGCTTTCCGCTGAAGGACCTGATCTATGACGTCGGCGGCGGAATCCTCGACGGCCGCGCGCTCAAGGCGGTCATCCCCGGCGGCTCGTCGTTTCCGGTCTTCACCGCCGAGGAGGCGATGAAGGTCAACATGGATTTCGACTCGGTGCGCGCGGCCGGCTCGCTGATGGGCACGGCGGGCGTGATGGTGATGCATGACGGCACCTGCATGGTCGAGGTGCTGCGAACCGTCGCGCACTTTTACCATCACGAATCCTGCGGCCAGTGCACGCCGTGCCGCGAGGGCACCGGCTGGATCGAAAAGCTGCTGATCGAGTTGGAGGCCGGCCGCGGCCGAATCGAGGACCTGCAGACGTTGCTGAGCGTCGCCACCAACATGGAGGGCAACACCATCTGCGTGCTGGCCGACAGCCTCTCGATGCCGGTGAAGAGTTTCATTCCCAAGTTCCGCGCCGAGTTCGAGGATCACGTGCGGCTGGGCCGCTGCCCGTTCAAGGAAAACGGCGCGACGCTGCACGTCACCGGCGGCGACGGCGATGCGCACGCGCCCGCCGCCGCGCCGAAAAATCACGCGAACGCTCGCGCCACTGAAGCAGATGCCGAAGCTGACAATTGACGACACGCCGGTCGAAGTTCCCGACGGGCTCAACCTGATCGAGGCCGCGCGGCTTTGCGGCGTCGAAATCCCGCACTACTGCTACCATCCGGCGCTCTCGGTGGTGGGCAACTGCCGCATGTGCCTGGTCGAGGTCGAGAAGGCGCCCAAGCTGCAGATCGCGTGCAACACCCGCGTCACCGAAGGGATGGTCGTGCGCACCCGGAGCGAGCGCACGAAAGCGGCGCAGCGCGCGGTGCTCGAGTTTCTGCTGGTCAACCATCCGATCGATTGCCCCGTGTGCGACCAGGCCGGCGAGTGCAAGCTCCAGGACTATTACATGGACTACGACCGCCAGCCCTCGCGCTTCGAGTTGGGGCGCAAGAACCATAAGGGCAAGGCGATCGACATCGGCGGCGGCCTGATGCTCGACCAGGAGCGATGTATCCTGTGCGCGCGATGCACGCGCTACTTCGACGAGGTCACGCACACTTCGAACTCGCGATCTTCGAGCGCGGCGACCATAACGTGATCGACACTTACCCCGGGCGCCAGGTCGACAACGCTTACGCGCTCAACACGGTCGACATCTGCCCGGTGGGCGCGCTGACCGAGAAGGATTTTCGCTTCCGTATGCGCGTCTGGTACCTGCATCAGACGGCCTCGGTGTGCGGCGGATGCGAGCGCGGATGCGCGATCGATATCCATCACCATCGCGGCCGCATCTACCGCTTCAAGCCGCGCCATAACCCCGAGGTCAATGGCTACTGGATGTGCGACGCGGGGCGGCACAGTTTTCCCGCGTTGCAGAGCGAGAGCCGGCTCGTCGCGCCGCTCAAGCAGGCGGGCGATCGGATGGCGCCGCTTGGTGGGACGCGGCGCTTAACGAGGCGGCGGCGAAGATCGCGGAGTACAAGCGCTCGCACGGCGCCAACGCGATCGGCGCGGTGGTCGGCGCGCATTCGACCAACGAGGAGGCCTTCGCGCTCAAGCGCCTGATGGCGGCGATCGGCTCCGACCGAATCGCCGGGCTTAGCTGGTCGCCGGCCGACGCGCCCGGCGACGACAATCTTCTCGTCCGCGCCAATCGCAATCCCAACACGCGCGGCCTGACCGCGATCGGGATCGGCGCTGACGGGGTGGGGCGCCTTGGCGAGGCGGCCGCGGCGGCGAGATGAAGATGCTCATCGCGATGCGCGCCGATTTGGTGCGCGCGCTTGGCGAGGCCGAGTTCGTCCGCCACTTCGGTCCGCTCGACTATCTGCTCGTGCTCGACACAGACGCCAACGAGACCGGCCAGATGGCGAACCTGCTGCTGCCCATCGCCGCCTATCCGGAACTCGACGGCAGCTTCACCAACTTCAACGGCCGGGTGCAGCGCTTGAACATGGCGTTCGATCCGCCCGGCGAGGCGCGCGCCGCGATCGAGGTCATCGCCGCCTGGCCTCGCGCCTTGACGGCGCGGCGCCGCTCGTGGCGCAGCCCGTCGCGGTCACGGCGAGCGCCGTCTTTGCCCAGATGGCGGCGGCGGAGCCGGCATTTGCGGGGCTGACGCTGGACGGACTTGGCGAGCACGGCGCGCCGCTCAAAACTCCCGCCGCCTGAATACACCGGCCCTGGCGAAAGAGCGGGGCACCCAAATAGTTGCCGTCGTTGCGCGGCTAAGCTACTCAATCTGAGTTGCGCCGCCGGCCTGCAAGGTTTCTCGTAGCAGTTGATGGAAAGCGTGGAGCCCTTTATGGCGGAGCATTCGGAGATTCGCAAAGAAACAGGGAGTCCAATCGAATGCGTGAAGTGAAGTTCGGATTGTTCTCGGTCACCGGCGACTATGCGCAAGCCCTACGAACGGCGAAACGCGCCGACACCGAAGGGTTTTACTCGATGTTGCTTAACGATCATTTCTTCTCTCCATTCCGCCCCGCCCGCGAGCCTCAACTGGAGTGTTTTACGACCTTGAGCGCGATAGCGGCCGTGACGACCAGGATCCGCGTGGGTTCGTTGGTAGCGGCAGTCGCGTTTCGCTCCCCAGCCGCTGCTGGCCAAGATCGCCTCGACGCTGGACCACGTGAGCAATGGCCGGCTGGTTCTCGGCTTGGGTTCGGGTTGGGAGCGCTCGGAGTACGACGCTCACAACTATCCTTACCCCTCCAATTCCGAGCGCCTCGATCAGCTCGCCGACGCGATCAAGTTGATCAAGGCGATGTGGACCCAGGAGGAGCCGACCTATCACGGGAGTTATTTCTCGATTGAGAAGGCCTATAACAATCCACGGCCGCTACAGAAGCCGTATCCGCCAATCATGCTCGGCGGCTCCGGAAGCAAACTGCTCAAGATAGCCGCCGCCGAGGCCGATATCCTGAATTTGATACCGCCCATATTCAACGGCAAGGATCTGATCAACGATCCCGCCGCGGCCGTGAGATTCGACAAGGCCGAGCTCAAGCGGCGCATCGGAAAGTTGCACGGTCTATGCGAAAGAGGCCGGTCGCGATCCGAACGACATCGAGATTGAGCGGGCTGATTCTCGTAAATCTGTCAAAGGATAAGAGCCGGCGCGGATGCCAACGTGCGGGAGATCGCCAAAAAATGGGGTTTCCCCGATGAAGAATCGACGCGACGCGCGCCTTCGATCCTTGCGGGAACTCCGGATGAGGTGAAGCGCGAAATCCGGTCACGGGTCGAAGAGACCGGAATGACCTATTTCGTTGTGCTTCCGGACTCGGAGGAGTCTCACGAACTTCTGGTGAAGGAAGTCATGCCCGAGTTTATTCACTGAGATCGGTCGCGTCGGAACCAGGCGCGCGCCGCTCGCGGCCTGACGGCCACGGGCGGCGCCGCATGAAGCTTGCGGCACGGCGAGCTAGTCGCTACCGGGTCATCGCGCTAAAAGATCGCATGGCGTACCGTGAACAATCGCCGGGTACGGCCGATCGATGGATAGCCCGCTAGGGCGTAATGATCTTGAAGTCATCGTGATCGTGAGCATGATCAACGGTGGAAGCACGCCTCCAGCCGCGATCCAAAGGTTAGCAAACCACGACGGGCATCCACGATACGAATCAGGAAGGCAACATCGCTGGTCCCGCACGTCGAGGGGATTGTGCCGACCTTGCCGCTGAAGTGCGCGTCACCCTGCGCACTGAGAGGAACGCTATCGGTGTCAACCAGGACGGAATTACCGCCATTGGTTGCGCCGCTGACATTGCAGACCAGGGTGCCCTTGACCTCGGTAACACCTGCAGGTGTCCCGATGTCCAGGCCGGATAGCATAGCGGTCGTGTTACCCCCAACTGCCAGCACCAATCCTTCGACGTTGAACTTGATCTTTCCGTCCTTCAGATCGACTTCGGCATCACCGGAAGTGGTCGTCCAGAAGGGGCCCCGCCTCCAACCGCTCCCGTGCCGGATGCCCACCACGTTAAATGCTTCCGGAATCCCGAAGATTCGATGCCATTCCAATTCTTGCGCCTGAGCTGCGCTCGAATCGTGCGATCAGCAAAGCCGAAGCGAAGAGCGTCGCGGTTGCATCCCCAAAAGCTTCAAGAATCTTCATTCTGCTTCCTCCCCCAGGATTGCTATCGATACACGTTCGCAAGGTTAACGCTGGGAAGGTAGCGAGAGTTCCCACGAAGAACGAGAAAGCCAAGAACAGAGAAAGCGAGAACAGCGGCCGCGCGTGTCGGCCGGACCAGCGCCTCACGCACCAGCGCGTCAAACCACGATCTTTGAGGCCGGCTGCTCCGGGCAGCCGCTCAGTTCGTCAGAAACATTTCCAGCTCGACGCCACGAACACGTTGCCGCCCACCAGATGCGCCGTCTCGGGAAACGCGCACAGCGGCATCGAGCGGTCGATGAAGGTCGTTGGGTCGTTCTCGGAATAGTGTATCGCGACGGACCGAGTCCGGCGCCTTGCCACTGGGTCACCCAGTTGTCGAGGGGAGATAGCATGTCGAAGACGTTGGGTCCCGGCCCGCCTCCGCAATGATGCATTCCCGGCACCATGAACAGCCGCGCGAACCTTCGCACCGCGGTCGCGTTGCCGGAGAAGACATTGTCGATCAGTTGATTGTGGTAAAACCTGCACGCTTTCCAGTGGAGTCATCGCCGGGTCGCTCCAGCCGTGGTACATGATCAGCTTGCCGCCCTCCCTCTTGAAATTGCGGAGCGCCCTGGCGTCGTCGCCCTGGCTGCCGCCCACCGTAGAGGTTTTCAGAAAGTTGGCGAGGTCGGTGTTAATGTCGAAAGTGAGCGAGTTGTAGCTCGCGCTGCTGGCGAAGAAGTATTTCAGTTCCTGGTCCTGGAAGGACCATTGAAGGGGCGAAGCCAGGAGCGATCCGCCCCACGGTTCGCCGTTGGCCGGCAGCGGTATTGTGGGTCGAAGCAGGCCGGTAATCCATTCACCCCAACCCGTCGCGTCGGACAAACTGTCGAGGTCCTCGCCGGGGTCGCTCTGCGGTATAGCCGGGATAGACCTGGAAGCCTTTTTCGTGACCAGGCCCTGGTAGATGGCTTTTAGCGCTTGCACTGGCCTTGCTCAGGCAGGTTGGATCGGTGTCAGGAGTGGAGTCGCTCGCGGGGCATTTCAGGGTCGCCGGATCGAAATCACATTTGCGCGGGTCCTGGATCAACCCGTCGATCACGCCGTCCTTCCCGTCGCATTCGTCCAACACCTGCCGATCGACCATCTGCAGCTTGTCCGCTCGGGATCCATGAATCGCATGGTTTTGAACAGCGCCTGGTAATTCCAGTTGAAGCCCGGGATCAGCGTTCCAATAGCCGGATCGCCGGCGATGATCCCATTGAAGTCCGTGGGAAACTGCTCGGCTTCGACCATCGCCTCGCGGCCGCCGTCCGAACATCCGCCGAAATAATTTTCAGTGGGAGCCGTGTCTGAGTAATACGATTTGGTCAGGGCTTCGCTCGCCAGCGCCGCGAAGTGGACGCCGCGATAACCGTAGTCATACATTTTGAGCTGATTGTTAAGTGCCCAACTGCCGTCCAGCGAAGATGCGGACTGGTGTCCGGTGTCGGTCGCGGCGGTCGCGTACGGAAATCCCGAAGTCAGGTCGGCCTGGATGCTGCCCGCGAAACCGTCGTTGCCGAAGAATAGAAACTTTCCGTTCCACACCGCCGGGTCGGGCAACGCCAACTGGAAATTTATGCTGTTGGGCGAGCCGGTCACTCCAGGCAGGGAATCGACGTAATGGCCAGTGACGTTGCAATACGCCGGTATCGCGGCTGCGCCCGCCACGGCCGCGACTGGCGTCGCCGCGTCGATAAATGTGTTCGCCGGCGCAACTCCCTCAAGCGTGGACCTGGTCGCACGAGATGGGCTTAATGATCGCAAAAGCCGATCGCGCTATCAGCAACCCGACGGCGAGCGCCAATCCGAGAGCAAACACTCTCGTTCTCCCGAGATTGGGTTTCATGATGCTTTTCATCCCGAGGACTACTAATCAGGATATTCCGCGGCTCAACTGTCAACGGAATTCCCGCAGCACTCGCTCAGGATTGACAAAAAAAAGGAAACCAGAGAGCTAGAGAGGAGCCAGCAGCGGTCCGCGGATTTTGTCAAACGGGGACGCCAGCCGGCGCTGCGGCGCGTCGTCTCTTGAGTACCAGGCGCATCACTTAAATCGTTGCCGGGTAAATCGTGCCGTGAGCCATTAATCGCCGATACGTTGCCTGCCGCCCCGCTTTAGCCGATTATTCGGTAGGTCGGTTGAAGCCCTGCGGCCTCGAAACTCGGCCGCGGGCCCGGCAGCTATTGTCAGCCAGCTATAAGGCGGCGAGGCGAAGGGCCGGTACGGAGAGCTCCGAGTCGCAATGAGCGAGCACAAGAATCCGGCGCGCCAGCATCACTCCGAGCCGCGGAGTCATAGCGCCGGCCGCCTCGCTGCGACGGAACATTTGACCCCGGCCGAAAAGTCGCTGATGCGGCGGCTGACCGAGGTCCTGCGCTTTGCCGATTTCATGGCGCTGCTGATGGTGGCGGCGACCGCATTCAGCGCCTATGCGGCGTGGCGCACGGCCCAGGTGACCTCGCACATCTTCGCGCTCGAGGAACGCCCCTTCGTCGGTATCGAGCGCGCCACTTTCGAGCAGGGTGACACGTCCAATCCCCGGGCCGTGGTCGAATATCGCAATTTCGGCAAAATTCCGGCCAGCGGAGCGATCATCACCGTCGTCGCGCTCGCGGACGGCAAGCGCGTAGCCGATTCGCCGAATGAGATGTCCTCGATTTCGGCGGGAGTGCTCTCGCCCGGCGTGCCGCATTTCTTCTATACGTATTTTCCGGTCGACACTTACAAATCCATCGTCGCCGGAAAGGCGAGCCTGATGCTCCATGTGCGCGCCGAGTACAAAGGCCCTGGCGGAGAGCGTTCTGCTACACCGAGCGCGTGGTCTTCGACTATCGTTCGGCGGGTTTCAGGCCGGTCGGCGGAACCGACCGTTGCCACCAATCCGATATCTATTGACGATTCGCATCCACTGACGATTTGCGTGCCGCGCGGCTATCTGGCAATTTTCCGATTCGGGTGAGCGCGATGCGTTGTCCGATCTGCAAAAGGCCCGTCGATATGACGCCTGCCAACCGCTTCCGGCCGTTCTGCTCCGAGCGATGCCAGATGGTCGACCTCGGCACGTGGGCGGGCGAGGGCTATCGCGTGCCCGGCGGCGCGGTCGAGGACCGCGAGCATCCCGACGACCGCAAGAAGAAGCTGCTCAATTGATCGGCTGCGGGCGCCACAGCTTTGCCCAACCCCGTCCAGCCGCGATCCGCCTGATCAATAAACTAGATGGCTGAGCACGACGCGCCGCTGCCGCCCCGAATCCATCCGAGCGCCGTGGTCGGCTCCGAGGTCGAGCTTGCGCCAGGGGTCGAGATCGGACCGTTTTGCCTGCTCGACGGCGCGATCCGTATCGGCGCGCGCACGCGCCTTATCGGCCACGTCACCATCCTGGGCGAGGTCGAGATGGGCGAGGCCAACGTGCTTCATCCCAACGCGGTCATCGGCGGCGAGCCGCAGGACCTCGCCTATAGCGGCGGCCCGCGCCGCGTGCGGATCGGCGCCCGCAACGTCTTTCGCGAGGGCGTGACGGTTCATCGCGGCAGCGAGCGCGGCGATATAACGATCATCGGCGACGACAATTTCCTGATGCAGAACGCGCACGTCGCGCACGACTGCCGGGTCGGCAACGCGGCCATCATCGCCGGCGGAGCGCTGCTCGCGGGATGGGTCGAGGTCGGCGACCGGGCGCTGGTCTCGGGCAACTGCGTGGTGCATCAGTTCGTCAGGATCGGACGCCTGGCGATGATGCGTGGGATGAGCCGCACCAGCCGCGATATTCCGCCTTTTTGCATCGCCGACCTGACCCATACGCTGCGCGGGATAAACGCGGTGGGACTGAGGCGCGCCGGCATCGACGCGCGCTCGATAGCCGCGCTGCGCCGCGCCTTCAAGACGCTGTTCGGCGAGCGGCGCAATCTCAAGCTTGCGATCGAAGAGCTGATGGCTGCGGGCCCGATGACGCCCGAGGTCGCCGAGATGGTCGAGTTCGTCCGCGCCTCGCGCCGTGGGGTGGCTTTCGGCCCGCGCGCCGCGGGCGAATCCGGCGCAGTCGCCGGACTCCGACGACGAGGTGGAATAGGCGCAAGGGCAGCAGGCGATGGCGTCGCAGCGCCTTCGCGGCGGCGAAAATCCGTGTCGAGGATTGGCGGCATGCGCGAGCGCGCCGCTAGACGCGCGATCAACTTGAATTCCGTTTGAGTTCTCGGCAGCGAGGTCCGTTTATGGCGGAAATCGGAGCGATGGCGGAAATCGGATTGTTCGAGGCGATGTATTCGGCGCGAGCGCTGCGAAAGTTCAAGCCCGATCCGGTGCCCGAAGAAGTCATCGCCAGAATTCTCGATGCCGCGATTCGCGCGCCCTCGGCGGGCAACGCGCAGAACTGGGCGTTCGTCGTGGTGCGCGATCCGGAGCAACGCCGGCGGCTCGGCGCGATCTATCGTAAGGCCGCCGACATCGTCGGCGCCGATCTACGCGGCGCGCGGACGTCCGACTCATATGAACGAAGATGAGTACCGCCGCTTCATGTCGTCGGGATCTTACCTGTGGGATCATCTCGGCGAAGCGCCGGTGCTGTTAGTCGCCTGCCTCAAGCGCGAGATTTTGCCGCCCGTCGGACGCGCTGCCGCCCGCCGTGCAGGCCCGGTTCGAGGACGAGCGCGAGTACGTGATGCGGCGAGCCGGCGCCAGCATCTATCCTGCCGTGCAAAACATCATCCTCGCTTGCCGCGCTTTGGGGTCTGGGGACGCTAATCACGACCAACCACATGCTTTACGAGGACGAGGTCAAAGCGCTGCTGGAATTGCCGGATGATATGCAAACGTATGCGCTGATGCCGATTGGCTATCCGCAAGGCAGGTTTGGCCCGGTCAAGCGGCGCCCGCTGAGCGAGGTCGTCCATCTCGACCGATGGACCGTTCCCTGGTCCGGCTAGGGCGATGGTCGCGGCACTACAGCCGAAGCGTCGCGATCACCCCGATATGATCCGACCGCCATAGCCAGGTGCCGTCGCTCTCGCGATGCGGCCGATCGGCGAACAGGCCCACTTCAATCGCTGCGGGCGCGTGTCCGCTCGCCGGACGCATCATCAGGTAGTCGATACGCTGGTTATGTGTCGCGCGCTCGGCGGTCAAATCGATATCGTCGCGGTCGTTGGTGTAACCGCCGACGATCAGGTGGAATAGGCCCGGAGATCGCGGGTGTTTGGCCATCCGATATGGCGGGATAGGCTGCTATAGTGCGGTGAAGACCCGAGGGAGCGGAACAGGTCACACGATGGCAATGATGATCGCAGAAGGGCTTTTCGATCGCGAGCCGATGCTGCGCGAGATCGTTCGGCGCATCGTGGATGCCTATCACCCGCTCCGTATCTACATATTTGGTTCGAAGGCTCGCGGCGACGCCGGCGCCGACAGTGACTACGACCTTCTCGTCGTGGTTCAGGACGAGGCGCCGGCGGACCAGCGCCAAAGCCGGCTGGCATACCAAAGCCTTTGGGGGACCGGAACCGCTGCCGATGTGCTGGTTTGCACCGATGGCTACTTCCGATCGCGCGTTGGGGTAAAGACTTCGCTCCCCGCTACGGTGGAACGCGAGGGCAAACTGCTCTATGGCGCATGACCCGGCGCTCGTTGCGGAAACGCGGGACTGGTTCCAGAAGGCGCAAGACGATCTGGAAGCCGCGCAGCGTCTATTGAGCGGAATTCCGCCGTTGGCTGCGCCAGCGGCCTTTCACACTCAGCAGGCTGCGGAGAAAGCTATGAAAGCCTTCCTCACTTGGAATGGTCAGGTCTTCAGGAAGATCCACAGCTTGATCGAAATTGGAGAGGCTTGCGCAAAGCTTGATCCAGGGCTCGTTGAGATCTCGAGCCGCGTTGCTCCAATTAGCGGTTGGGCAGTCGAGACACGCTATCCAGGTGAGTGGAGTTCACCTACCAATGCCGAGGTCACTCAGGCACTGGAAAATGTACGCGAGCTATTTCGTGTGATTCTGTCGCGCTTACCAAACGACGTCGGGCTCTAAAAATCGCGGCGACGACAGCGGATTACAGCCAAAACGTCGCGATCACCCCGATATGATCCGACCGCCATAGCCAGGTGCCGTCGCTCTCGCGATGCGGCCGATCGGCGAACAGCCCCACTTCAATCACTGCGGGCGCGCGTCCGCTCGCCGGACGCATCATCAGGTAGTCGATACGCTGGTTATGCGTCGCGCGCTCGGCGGTCAGATCGATATCGTCGCGGTCGTTGGTGTAGCCGGGGCCGCTGCCGAAAGCTTCGTGCAGATCGATGAAGCCGGCGCGCGTGAGGCTTGCGATAGCCTCCGAGCCGGCAACGTCATTGAAGTCGCCCGCCAATATCACCGTGGTCTCCGAGCCGCTGTCCGCCGTCGCCCATCCGGCGAGCTCGCGCGCCTGCATCGTGCGGACCGCCACTCCATCGATACATTCCGGCCGGTCCGTCAGATGCGAGACACAAACGTCGAGCCGGGCGCCGTTCTCCAGTCCGAAACCGCCGGCGCATCGCGACCCGGTCGTCCGGCAAGCGGTAGCGATGCCCGGCGACCTCGGTCGCCATCTCGACCTGCGCGCGATACTTGAGCGACTCCGCCGGGCCGTCGGTCTCGAGGCGGCTCAGGAGCGCGACACCTTCGTCGAAGGAGAACTCACCCTCGCCGGCGCCGTCGGCCACAGCGTAGTCGAGCCGGTAAACCTCGCCGCCGCAGAGCCGGTTGACGCGGTCGCGGAGTTCTGCGCCGATGTCGCCCGACGCAGTCGAGCGCAGCACCTCCTGGAGCGCGGCGACGTGCGGGCGATGCGCGGCGATAGCTTTGGCGATAAGCTCGCAGCGGCGCTGCAGGTGGCGATACATCGGCAGATCGTGGAAGATATTCAGCGTGAGTATCGTGCAGTCCGTGCGGCCCATGGGCCTACTCCTCTTTCGCGCCGGTCGGATTCGCGCCAGGTCGTCAGATCGAGAGTCCCGGGATTCCGTGGCATTTCTGAGAACTCGCGCCCCGGAAGCCGCGCTCTCGCGGCGGGCGGGCGCTTGCTTGAAGCGGCCTCGCTCGGCAACAATTGCGGCGGTTCGCGGCAATTCGAGCTTCGATCGGTCATGCACAGCCCTCTGTTACCCGGCACGATCAGCGTGATATCCTTGCGCGATAGCCCGGCGTTGGCGATAGTTCCGGCAGTAGTTTCGGCAGTAGGTTTGGCAGCGATTCGGCAACATTGGATTGACGGATAAGAGAACTCGATGCCCTCGAAGTTGCGTTTTGTGGTCGGGGCGGGCCTCATCGTGCTCGCCATCGGCTACCTCATCACCACGGCCGTCCGTAACACGTCCGAGTACTACCTCACGGTCAACGAGGTCGGCGCCCGCCAGTCGCAACTGAGCGGCCAGATGCTGCGCGTGGCCGGACGAGTGAAGGCCGGCACGATTAGCTGGGACCCGGCGACGCTGACGCTCGGCTTCGCGATGGTCTCGCCGCCCAATCCCGATGGCTCGCCGGTCAAACCTGTCGCTGCCGCCGAGCCGGCTGAATTTCGCGTGGTCGCGCGCGGCGAGCCCAAGCCCGATATGTTCGCGGCCGGGCGCGACGTGATCGTCGAGGGGCGGCTGGCCGCCGACGGCACGATCGAGGCCCGCCAGGTGCTCACTTCCTGTCCGTCGAAGTACGTTCCCAAGCAGGCCCAGGTGAACGTGAAAGTGAAAGTGAAATGCCGCTCATAGGTCAACTCGCCCTCGCGCTTGCGCTCATGGTCGCGGTCTATTCGATCGGCGCCAACCTGCTCGGTATCCGCCGCAACTCGCCCGACCTGCTGCTCAGCGCCCGCCACGCGCTGTGGGCGATGTGCGCGATGGTGACGGTGGCGGTCGCCGCGCTATGGACGGGCCTGCTCACCAGCGACTTCTCGCTGGAGTACGTCGCCTCGTACTCCAGCGTTACACTTCCGATCCAGTACAAGTTCGCGGCGCTATGGGGCGGGCAGCAGGGCTCGCTGCTGTTCTGGACCTGGCTGCTCTCGATTTTCACCTCGATCGCGATTTTCCAGAACCGCCGGCGCAATCCCGAGATCACGCCCTGGGCGCTTATCGTGCTGGCCGGAGTCGCGATCTTTTTTCTCGGGATGCTGAATTTCGTCACGCGACCGTTCGATCTGCTGGCGACCGTGCCGCCCGACGGCTCCGACCTCAACCCGCTGCTGCAGAACTACTGGATGGCGATCCATCCGCCCTCGCTCTATACCGGCTATGTCAGCGCCGCGGTCCCGTTCGCGTTCGCCTGCGGCGCGCTAATCACGCGCAAGCTCGACGACGGATGGATTCGCACCACGCGGCGCTGGGCGATCTTCTCGTGGTTCTTTCTCACGCTCGGCAACATGTTCGGCGCGCGCTGGGCCTACGAGGTCCTGGGCTGGGGCGGTTACTGGGCGTGGGACCCGGTCGAGAACGCGGCTTTCATGCCGTGGCTGGTGATGACGGCCTATCTGCACTCGGTGATGATCCAGGAACGCAAGGACATGCTGAAGGTATGGAACCTCGCGCTCATCGGGATGGCCTTCATGCTCACGCTGTTCGGCACTTTTCTCACCCGCAGCGGCGTGATTTCGTCGGTCCATTCGTTTACGCAATCGGGCCTTGGGCCATACTTCCTGACCTTCCTGATCGTCGTCGTCGTCGGCTACACGGCGCTGCTGCTGAGTCGCGTCAAGGATTTGAAAAGTCCCGCCGAGTTCGAGTCCTATCTCTCGCGCGAGGCCGCGTTTCTGTTCAACAACCTGATGCTGGTCGGAATCGCGTTCGCGGTTTTCTGGGGCACGGTCTTTCCGGTGATCTCGGAGGCGGTGCGCGGGGTCAAGATAACCGTCGGGCCGCCGTTCTTTGACAAGGTCAACGGGCCGCTCGCGCTCGGCCTGATTTTCCTGATGGGCGTGGGGCCGCTGATCGCCTGGCGGCGCACCTCGCCGCAGACGCTGATGCGGACTTTCCTGGCGCCGCTGACGATGGGCGTTGGCGCGGGCGTGGTCATCTTCGCGATGGGCCTGCGGCAATGGTACGTGCTGACCGCGCTTTCGCTGGCGGCCTTCGCGCTCGGCACCGTGATCGTCGAGTTCCGCCGCGGCGTGAGTGCGCGGCGCCATCTGGTGCATGAGACCCCGGCGCGCGCGCTGGTCAATCTGGTCGCCAAGAACAATCGCCGCTACGGCGGCTATATCATCCACCTCGGCGTGGTTTTCGCCTTCATCGGAATCGTCTCCTCGTCGTTCTTCAGGACCGAGGTCAAGCGCAGCGTGCGCACCGGCCAGAGCTTCAGTATCGGCGCGTACGACATAACCTACCTCGGACTGAAGGGCGTCGAGACGGCGCATCTCGAAGACTTGAGCGCGCGCCTGGTCGTGTACAGCGGCGGCCGTGAGATCGCCACGATGGCGCCCGCCAAGCTCTTCTACAAACGTCCACAACAGCCCGCCACGCGCGTCGCGATTCGTTCCACGCCGCTCGCCGACCTCTACATCGTGCTGGCGGGCGTCGACGATCAGAGCGGGCTTGCCACCTTCGAGGTTTTCCTCACGCCGCTGGTTTTCTGGCTGTGGGCGGGCGGCCTGATGATGGCGATCGGCACGGTGATCGTGATGTGGCCCAACGTGCGCGAGCGCGCCGCGCTGGCCGTGGCGCTCGGCCGCGATGAAGCGCTCGGCGCCGAGCCCGTGCCCGGAGGCGATTGAGCCGGTGAGAATCGCAAGGAGATTCGCCGGTGCGGCGCTGGTCACGGCGCTCGCCGCGCTGGCGCTGACGGTCGTGACGTTCGTGACGGTGCGTTCGGCGCGCGCCGCCGCTCCCAGCGGACAGGAGATCGCGGAGGGGCTGACCTGCCAGTGCGGATGCGGCCTGACGGTCGCCAACTGCAACCATCCCAATTGCAGCTTTTCGGTGCCGATGCGTGAGCATATCGACACGATGCTCGCGCACGGGATGGGCCGCGCCGAGATAATCGCCTACTTCCGCAAGCAGTATGGCGAGAAGATTCTCTCCGCGCCGACTACGCAGGGCTTCAACCTGCTCGCCTGGACGATGCCGTTCGTGGCGCTGATAGTCGGCGGCGGCCTGGTCGTCCTGATGATGGGACGCTGGCGCGGCGGATCCTCCTCGGCTCCGCAATCGCCGAACGATTCAGGCTCGGGCAACTCGGACAAATCCGGCAGTTCCGATAAGCCCGGCAAATTCGATCCCGCGCTCCGCGAGCGCCTGGAACGCGAACTGCGGGAGCGCCGCTGAGCCGTGCTATATCTCGCCGCCGTGCTGATCGTCGCGAGCGTCGCGCTGTTCGTCGCGGCGCCGCTGGGCGGCGGCCTGCTGGCGACCCGGCGCGCCGGACGCGACGCGGCCGAGGCCGAGCGGCTCGAACATGAGCGGGCGCTCGCGATGCAGGGGCTGCGCGAGCTGGAGTTCGATCGCGAGATGGGCAAGCTTTCCGAGGCCGACTACGCGGCGCTGCGCGAGGGCCTGATGGCGCGCGCGCTCGGCGCGAGCGCCGCGCTCGAACGCCTGCACGCGGCGATCGTGCCCGCGCCGGAGACGGCCGCGGCGCGTCCGCGGCTGGTCAAATCCCGGCGGCGTCCGCGACGGCGCCTGCCGCGGCCTCGCGCATCCGCTTCTGCCCGCAATGTGGCGTCGAAGTCGCGGCGGGAAAGTTCTGCAGCGAATGCGGCGCGCCGCTTTCCGTATCGGCGCGCGCCGCGGCGCGGGCCGAGCGATGACGGCGGCGCTTATCGAGGCACGCGCGCTGGGCAAGAGTTTCGGTCCGACGCCGGTCCTGCGCGACGTGAACCTGAGCGTCGAAGCGGGTCGCGGCGCCGCCGTGGTCGGCGCCAACGGCGCGGGGAAATCGACTCTCATCCGGCTGCTCGCCGGCCTCTCGGCGCCAAGTCTCGGCGCCGCAATGCTGTTCGGCGAGCCGGCGTGCTCGCTTAAGCCGGCGCTGCGCCGCCGCGTCGGCCTGCTGAGCCATCAGAGCTTCCTCTATCCCAACCTGACCGCGCGCGAGAACCTGGAGTTCTACGCGACGCTCTATGGCGTCGAGGGCGTGCGAGCGGCGGCTATCGAATGGCTGGAGCGGGTCGCGCTTGGCGCCGCCGCCGATGCGCGGGTGCGCGGGTTTTCGCGCGGGATGGAGCAGCGGCTCGCGATCGCGCGCGCGATGCTCGCGCGGCCCGACGTGCTGATGCTCGACGAGCCGTTCGCGGCGCTCGACGCCGACGGCGCGGCGCTCGCCGCCGCGCTGGTGCGCGAAGCGATGGGCCGTGGATGCGCCGTGCTGGCGAGCGCGCATTCGGCAGCCGCGCTGGAGGAGTTGGGCTTCGCGGTCCTGACGCTGAGCCGCGGCAGGCTGATGCGTGCGGAGCCGTCCGCCATGCGGCAGAGCGCGGCGCGCCCACCGCTGGCGCGGCAGGTTTCGTGAGAGACGTAAGCTTCGTGAGAGCTTTGAAATTCGCGAGACTCATGATGAACTCCTTCACCGCCGTTTTGCGCAAGGACTTGCTGCTCGAGGTGCGCGGCGGCCAGAGCACGGTCGCGCTTGGCGCGCTCTCGCTGCTGGTGCTGGTGGTGCTGGTCTTCGCCTTCAATCCCGGCGGCGGCGAGCAGGGCGCCGAGGCCGCGGCCGGCGCGCTGTGGGTCGCACTGGTGTTCTCGGGGATGCTGGGGGCGACGCGCGCGGTCAGCGCCGAGAGCGAAAACGGCTGTATCCGGGCGCTGCTGATTAGCCCGCTCGATCGCGCCGCGCTCTATGCGGCGAAGCTCGCCGCGGCCTTCATCTTCATGGCGGTGGCGGAGGCCGCCTCGATCATCCTGATGGTGCTGTTCTTCAATCTGGAATTCGACGCTCGCGTGATGCGCCTGGTGCCCGCGGTGCTGCTCGGCGCGCTCGGCTTCGCCGCGCTGGCGACGCTGCTGGCGGGAATTTCCTCGCGCCTGCGCGGGGGCGACCTGGTGCTGCCGCTGCTGGCGGTGCCGATGTTCGTGCCGGCGCTTATCGCCGGGGTCAAGGCGAGCGCGGCGGCGCTGGGTGGCGCGCCGATGGGCGAGTTTGCAGTGTGGCTCAAAGTGCTGGTCGCCTTCGACGTCATGTTCGTCGCCGCCGGCTATCTGCTGTTCGAATATGTCGCGGGAGAGGAGTGAGGGCGTCGCCGATCGTGATCATGCTCGAGATATTTTCATCATGAATGGCCGCGGAGTCAGGCTCGGCCTCGGTCTCGTCACCGGGGCGCTGATGCTCGCGGCGCTCTACATGGTCTTCGTCTATGTGCCAACGGAGGCCGACCAGGGAATCGTGCAGCGCATCTTCTACTTCCACGTGCCCTGCGCGTGGGTCGCCTTCGTCTCCTTCGCGCTGGTGGCGATCGCGGGAATCTTTTACCTGTGGCTCGGCCAGCAGGTGTGGGACGATCTTGGCTATGCCGCGGCCGAGACCGGGATGGTCTTCTGCACGCTGGTGCTGGTGACGGGCTCGATTTGGGCCAAGCCCATCTGGGGCGCATGGTGGACCTGGGATTCGCGCCTGACGACCACGCTGATCCTGTGGCTGCTGTATGGCGGGTACCTGATGCTGCGCGCGATGGCGGGCGATTCCGAGCAGGGCGCGCGCTTCGGCGCGGTGGTGGGAATCGTCGCCGCGATCGACGTGCCGATCGTGATCGTCTCGGTGCGGCTGTGGCGCACGATTCATCCGGCGGTGCTGGTCACCCGCCAGGGCGGCCATGGGCTCGAAGACCCGCGGATGGTCGCGACGCTGCTGGTCTCGCTCGCCGCGTTTACCGCACTCTTCATCTGGATTCTGTGCCTGCGTTTCGTCACGCTGCGGATGCATACGCGTCTCGGCGCGCTCGCGCGTTCGCTGGCGTTGGCCGAGGCCGCCGCGCAAGATTCGTGATTGTTGGTTCGAGGATAAGAGTTCGTCGATGGACAACCTGAGCTACCTGTTCGCCGCCTACGCGATAATCTTCGCGGTGATCTTCGGCTACGTCATGTTCATCTGGCGCCGCCAGGTGGCGCTGGAGGCCGAGCTGCGCGCGATGGAAGCGCGGATGAGGGCAGTCGATGAAGCCGCCGGCGCCGCCAAAGCCGCGGAGTCCCGCGCGGGTTCCTGACAGCCTGCCAGGCGATCGCGCGGCTTGCCGGGGCGAACAATCGTGCGCATCTTTGGATATATTATCGTGGGAAAATGCTCAATGAGGTTGATGCCAGTGGGAGTGATCGACGCCTAGATGGAATTCCGTGACTACTACAAGACGCTGGGCGTCGAGCGCGGCGCTTCGCAGGCCGAAATCAAATCGGCCTACCGCAAACTCGCCCGCAAGCATCATCCCGACGTCAATCCCAACAACAAGGACGCCGAGACCCGCTTCAAGCAGATCAACGAGGCCTACCAGGTCCTCAGCGACGCGGCCAAGCGCAAGAAGTACGACGAGCTCGGCGCGGACTGGGAGCGCGGCACCACTGAAGAAGAGATGAGGCGCCGCTACGGTTGGAGCGGCGCCGGCGCCCGGCGGCGGCGGTTACGGCCCGGCGGCGAGGCTAGCTCGGCGACGGCGGCGGCGGCTTCAGCGATTTTTTCGAGCAATTCTTCGGCGGCCTGGGCGGCGGATTTTCCGGCCGCGGCGCGGCGTGGCCGCGCGCCGCGCGGCTTTGCCGGCTACGACGTAACCGAAGAGCCGCCGCGCGGACGCGATATCGATGCCGAGGTCGAGGTCCCGCTGCGCGACGCGGTGCGCGGCGCCAAAATGCGTATCGCGCTCAACGCCGAAGACGGCTGCACAAACTGCGGTGGCACCGGCGTGGTCGCGCGCGAAGAGCGCCGCGGCAAAATGCGCGTCGTCCGTGCCGCCGAGCCCTGCCCGGTATGTCATGGCCGCGGAACGATCCCGGCCCATCGCTCGCTCGAGGTGACGATTCCGCCGGGCGTGGTCGACGGCACCCGGATGCGTCTTAAGGGGCAGGGCGGCAAAGGTCCGCGCCCGGAATTCAACGGCGATCTCTTTCTCACCGTGCGCCTGAGGCCGGATCGCGTCTTCAGCGTCAGCGGGCGCGACCTGCGATGCGACCTGCCGGTATGGGACTACGAGGCGGCGCTGGGCGCGGAGATAACCGTGCCGACGATCGACGGGCGGGTCTCATTGAAAATTCCGTCCGGCAGCCAGACCGGGCGGGTGATGCGTCTGCGCGGGCGCGGCCTGCCCGGACGCGGCAAGGAGGCGGCGGGCGACCTCCTTTACGAACTCAAAGTGCTGGCTCCGACCGACATGACTGATGAAGAGCGCAAGCTGATGCAGGAATTTGCCGAGCGGCGCCAGACAGCGCGCGGTGCCCGATCCGCGCGCCGACTTGATGCGCGAGTAGTTCTATGAAGCGGCGCGCCAAGACTGTGCAGTCACGCGCGATCGCGGCAGGCGCCGGGTTTCCGGTGCGCCGGCCCTGGTCAGCCGCGACGCGTTCTGCGTGCTGAGCGGGGTGAGCGAGCGCGAGCTTGCGATGTGGGAGCATGAAGCGCTGCTTGCTCCCGCCCGCGTGGTCGTGCTCGACGGACGCCGCGAGCCGCTCTACGCATCCGAGACGCTGCGGCGCGCCCGGCTAATCCGCACGCTCGCCGACGAGCTCGAAGTGAACCTCCCGGGCATCGATATAATCCTCAACCTGCTCGACCAGATGCATCGCTGAGCGCGTTTGCTCTTTGTTGCTCCGCGTGACGCGGCCGATTGCGGCGTCGGGGATGCCGTCGTATCTATACGCTCCGCTTTGGCTCTTTACGCTCCGCTTTGGGCCGGCATCCGATGCCGGCATGCGCGATGAACTCGGCGGCGAAAATCAGACCTGGTCGGCAAAATTGCTCGGGCGCTCGAACGAGCCGGGCTCGGCCGAAACAAGCTTCAGCATTTTCGGAATCGGCCAGGCGACACGATCTTGCTCGCGCTCTCGGGCGGTCCCGACTCGGTCGCGTTGCTCCATGCTCTGCGCGAGCTCGCGCCGCGTTTCGGTTATCGCCTTGCGGCCGCCCATCTGAACCATCGGCTGCGCGGCGCGGAGTCCGACCGCGACGAGACCTTCGTGCGCGAGTTGTGTTCGACGCTCGGCGTCGAGCTGGTGGTCGAGCAGGCCAACAATCTCGATCCGCGCTCGATCCCGCCGCGCCCAATCTCGAGGAGCGCTCGCGCGAGGTCCGCTATGCGTTTCTCGCCGCCGCGGCGACGCGGCTTGGCGCCTCGCATATCGCGACCGCCCATCATGCTGACGATCAGGCCGAGACGGTGATGCTCCGGCTGCTGCGTGGCGCGGGTGCGGCTGGGCTTGGGGCGATGGCCGAGTCGGGAACGCTCGCGCCGGCTGGCGTGACGATCCTGCGGCCGATGCTGCGCGTCTGGCGGCACGAAATCCTGCGCTATCTGGATTCGATCGGCGCGCGTTGCGTGAGCGACAGCAGCAACGCGCATCAGGGTTTTTTGCGCAACCGCGTGCGTATCGAGCTGCTGCCGGCGCTCGAGCGCGACTTCGCGCCGGGACTGCGCCGCCGTCTCGCCGCGCTTGCGGGAGAGATGCGCGAGCTCGACGACTATGTCGCGCGCGCGGCGCGCGTCGAGCTTGGCCTGCGTCTCGGCGAGCGCGCGCCGGGCGGCACGCATCGCCTCGATCTCAGATGATGGATTGCCGCGATCTCAATCTCGAGGGCTTCGCCGGATTGCATCCGGCGCTCGCCGCGGCGCTCCTGCGAGAATTTCTCGCCGAGCGAATCGGCAGCCTCCGCCGTTTCACTCGCCGCCATATCGACGCCCTGCGCCGGCTATGCCTGGGCGAATCTCCCAGCGCCGCGCTCGACCTGCCCGGCGGCTGGCGCGCCGAGCGGCGCTACGCCGCGCTTGCGCTGGAACGGCATCCCGAAGCTGACGACGACGGGCGCCTCGCAGCCGACGCGGATGGGTTCGCCGTCCTTCTTGCGCGCGAGGGCGTCACGAAGGTGCCGCGGGCGAGTTTCGTCTTTCATTCGAGCGTGATGCCGGCCGACGCCGCGCCGATGCCGGTTGGCCTTTACGAGGCCTGTTTCGACGCTGACCGCGCCGCTGCGGGCTTGGTCGTCCGCAACTTTGCACCGGGCGACCGGGTCTCTCCGCTCGGCATGGAAGGCTCGCGCAAGCTTCACGACATTTTCGTTGACCGCAAACTGGCCCGGCCGCGCCGCAAGACCTTCCCCGTGGTTACATTGGAGGGGCGGATCGCATGGCTTCCCGGGATGGTGCGTGGCCGGGTGGCGCTGGTTACCGAGGAAACCGTCCGGGTCCTGCGTTTACAGGCGTTTGAGGACGCGGTGCGCGTATAGAGGAACAGCCTGCGGTTCAAGTAATGACGCGTTGCTTGCAAATCAAGCCGCATGGTAACCTTTAATCAAGAATGAACCAGTTTTCCCGCAGTATCGCGCTCTGGCTCGCACTTGGACTGATGTTCCTGCTGCTGTTCAATATGTTCAGCCGCCAGCAGGTCAAGGAGCCCGAGGAGATTTTCTCCGACTTCCTGAACCAGGTCGAGAAAGGGCAGGTCTCCAAGGTAACTATCCAGGGCAGCACCATCCACGTCGTCGTCAACGGCGAGCATTACAAGACCTACGCGCCTGCGGACCCTGACCTGGTCAAGACGCTGCGCGCCAAGAACATCCAGATCGAAGCCAAACCGTCCGAGGGCGATCCCTGGTGGATGGTATTGCTGGTGCAGTGGTTCCCGATGCTGCTGCTGGTGGGCGTGTGGATTTTCTTCATGCGCCAGATGCAGATCGGCGGCGGCAAGGCGATGTCGTTTCGGCAAGAGCCGCGCCAAGTTGCTGACCGAGAATACCCATAAAGTCACTTTCGCCGATGTCGCGGGTATCGATGAGGCCAAGGACGAGCTCGAGGAGATAATCCAGTTCCTCAAAGACCCCAAGCGCTTCACGCGCCTGGGTGGACGGATTCCCAAGGGCGTGCTGCTGGTCGGCCCGCCGGGCACCGGCAAGACGCTGCTCGCCCGCGCGATCGCCGGCGAGGCGGGAGTGCCGTTCTTTTCGATCTCGGGCTCGGATTTCGTCGAGATGTTCGTTGGCGTGGGCGCCTCGCGCGTGCGCGACCTGTTCGTGCAGGGCAAGAAGCACGCTCCCTGCATCATTTTCATCGATGAAATCGATGCCGTCGGACGCCATCGCGGCGCCGGCCTGGGCGGCGGTCACGACGAGCGCGAGCAAACGCTCAACCAATTGCTGGTCGAGATGGACGGGTTCGAGGCTAACGAGGGCGTAATCCTGGTCGCCGCGACCAACCGGCCCGACGTGCTTGATCCCGCACTGCTGCGGCCGGGCCGTTTCGATCGCCGCGTCGTCGTGCCGCGTCCCGACTTCAGAGGCCGCGAAGGGATCCTCAAGGTCCATACGCGCAAGGTGCCGCTCTCCGATGACGTCGATATAGGCAAGGTCGCCCGCTCGACTCCGGGCTTCGCCGGCGCGGACCTCGAGAACCTCGTCAACGAGGCGGCCCTGCTGGCGGCGCGGCGCAACAAGGAAAAGGTCGAGATGATCGATTTCGAGCTCGCCAAGGACAAGGTCCTGATGGGAGCCGAGCGGCGCTCGATGGTGATGTCGCTGCACGAGCGTCGCAACACCGCCTATCATGAGTCGGGTCATGCGCTGGTGGCGATGCTGCAGCCGGGCGCCGACCCGGTGCATAAGGTTACGATCATTCCGCGCGGGATGGCCTTGGGTGTGACTCAGCAACTCCCGCTCGACGACCGCTATACGTATTCGCGCGACTACCTGATGACGCAGCTCGCGACGATGTTCGGCGGCCGGGTCGCGGAGGAGCTGGTATTCAGCCAGACCACGACTGGCGCAGGCGACGATATCGAGAAGGCGACCGAGCTGGCGCGCAAGATGGTCTGCCAGTGGGGCATGAGCGAGGAGTTGGGACCGATGACGTTTGGGCGGCGCGAGGAACAGGTGTTCCTGGGCCGCGACATCGCGCATAACAGGGACTACTCCGAGCATACCGCGATCGAGATCGACCGCGAGGTGCGCCGCATGGTCGACGCCGCCTTCCAGCGGGCGCGCAAGCTTCTGTCCGACAACCTGCCGCTGCTGCATGCGCTCTCCGACCGCTTGCTCCAAAAGGAAGTGCTCGACGGCGGCGAAGTCGCCGAGATGGTGAAGGCCTACCAGGAAGGGCGTCCCTTCCCGGTCAGCACGCCTGCGCCTTCGGGCGGACCGTCCAAGCCGGGTCAGGCTTTGGCGCCGGAAAAGCCCAAGCCCGCTGGTGAGGAAGCTCCGGCGATGCCCGGGCTTCCGCCCAAGCCCGTTCTCGCGTAAGTCAGTTCTCGGCCCGATCGAATTTCGGCTATGCGCCCTCACCCGAGGGCGCTAACGCATCGACCCCATATCCAGCCGGTACCCCGTCCTGTCGAAGCCGCTACGCGTGTATCTTCAAATAGGGGAACGCCAAGCTAACCGGGAATTCGGGTTTGCGGAGGATTCGAGGCTTGGAGGTCACCGCACATCGCCGCCGGCACTCGCTTCGTCTTGGCGACGGACGGGTCATTCGATTTCCAGCCGTGATGGGCGTGCTCAACGTCACGCCCGATTCATTCTCCGATGGCGGGCGATATTTCGATCCGGATCGCGCGGTTGAGCACGCGCTGGAGATGGAAGCGGCGGGCGCCGCAATCATCGATATAGGCGGTGAATCGACCCGTCCGCAGGGAGCACGCGAGGTCCCGGCCGCGATCGAAATCGAACGCGTCGCGCCGGTGCTGAAACGGCTGCGAGGACGGCTCCGGGTGCCGATCTCGATCGACACGCGCAAGGCCGCCGTCGCGCGCGTCGCGCTCGATGCGGGGGTGGCGATCGTCAACGACGTTAGCGCGCTTTTGGCCGACCCCGCGATGGCGCCGCTGGTGGCGGCGCGCAAATGCGCGGTGGTCCTGATGCACATGCGCGGCGGGTCCGCCGATCACATGAAGTTCGCGCGCTATCGCGACGTGGTGAGCGAGGTCGAGGCGCGTCCTGGCGGCGCGCGCGCGCGATGCGATCTGCGCGGGCGTGGCGCCCTCGCGTATCATCCTCGACCCCGGCCTGGGGTTCGCCAAGCAGCCGCGCCATAGCCTCGCTCTGCTCGGCGCCTTGCCGCGGCTCTGCGCGCTGGGATATCCCATATTGGTAGGGGCGTCGCGCAAGGGTTTCGTCCGCGTCACGGCCGGGGCTGATCCGGCGGCGTTCGAATCCGCAACGACGGCGGTGACCGCGCTCGCGATTGCGGCGGGCGTCGCGGTGGTGCGGGTGCATGAGGTTGGCTTGGCGGTGGCGGCAGTGAAGATGGCGGCGGCGATCAAATCCTCCAACGGCGGCGGCTAGGCCAATCCGCGATGGAGCAATACCTCGGGCTGGTTCCCAAGCTGCGATGGCAGGATGTACTCGACATCCTGATCGTCGCCTACGTGATCTATCGGATCGCGCTGCTGATCCGCGGCACGCGCACGATGCAGATGGTGGTGGGCCTGCTGGTCGTGGCCGGCGCTTTCGTGGGCTCGCAGCTCCTGGGCCTTTTTACGCTCAACTGGCTGCTCAACAACTTCCTCGGCTCGCTGTTCCTGATCCTGGTGGTGATCTTCCAGTCCGACATCCGCCGCGCGCTGACCCGGGTCGGCACGCCGACCTTCCTGGCCGGCCACGTCACCGTGGCCAGCGTGGCGCAGGAGCTGGTCAATACGGCCGCGTGGCTTTCCGCGCGCCGGGTCGGCGCGCTCATCGTGCTCGAGCAGGAAGTCGGACTGAGCGACTTCGTCGAGACCGGCCGCATCCTCGACGCGCAGCTCTCACCCGAGTTGCTGGAGACAATTTTCATGCGCGGCTCGCCGCTGCACGACGGCGCGGTGATCGTAAAGGGCGAGCAAGTGCTCGCGGCCGCCTGTCTGCTGCCGCTGTCGACCAACCCCAACGTGAACCTCGCGCTCGGCACGCGCCATCGCGCGGCCATCGGAGTTACCGAGGAAAGCGACGCCACGGTGATTGTGGTTTCGGAAGAGGACGGGACCATCTCGCTCGCCCGCCATGGCGAATTGCAGCGCGGGCTCAGTCCAGAGGACCTGCTCGGCATCCTGGTCACGATGGTCTAGGTGGGGCACGGCACGATGGAGCACAAGACGATCGCGACCCTTTTCAGGAACGCATTGACCAGGCTCATTGTGGGGAGGAGGGTGCCCCGGCAGATGAGCCCTCCGTTGGGGCCGCTGTTCCTTCAGCGCGCCCGGCGCAATCTCGGCCTGCGGGCGATCGCTTTCCTGCTCGCCATCGGACTGTGGTTTTTCGTCAACGCCGGGCAGCGCGGCGCGTTGGCTCCGATGCGCGTGCCGATAAGCTATCGGGCGCTGCCGGCCGGGCTGGTGATCGTCAATCAGCGTCCCGACTTCGTGCAAATCGAGGTGCGAGGGCCGCGTACGCTGCTCTCGCTGCTCGATCCCGATCGCATGGTGCTGCGTCTGGATCTAAGCGGGGTCTCGATGGGACAGGCGGTGTTCAAGATCGGCCCCGAGATGTTCAACGTTCCACGTCAGACCGACGTGACACGCATCTCACCCAGCCAAATCGTGCTCGACATCGACCGCATCACCGATCGCCAGGTGCCGATTCATGTCAGCGTCCAGGGCCAACCCGCCGCCGGCTATCGCGTCGCGTCGGTCAAAGCAAACCCGCCCGCCGCGACCGTGCGCGGTCCCAGCCGTTTCGTCTTTCACATCGATAGCGTCCTGACCTCGCCGGTCGAGGTGAATGGCGCCAAGGGTGACCTGGTGCAGCCGGTGAGCCTGCCATCGCCGAGCGACCGCGTTGTGGTCGTAGGCCCGTCTGCGGCCGAGGCGGCGGTGTCGATAAGCGAAATCATAACCAATCGCGAATTCCGCGGCCTCCCGGTCGAGGTCCGTGATACCGACTACAAGGTCAAGGTCGAGCCGCGGCAAATCGCCGTGACCGTGCGCGGACCGCTCAACCAGCTTTCCGGCCTCGACCTGCGCGGCTCGGTCTTCGTGACCGCGGAAGATGTGCAGCCGGGCTTGCACGATCTCCCGGTGCAGATAGAACTGCCTGACGGAATAGAACTGGTGCGCGAAGTCCCGGACAATGTCAGGGTCCGAATCTACCGGGCGAAACGCGCCGTGAGCGGATGAAAACCTAACCATGGCTAACAGGCTCTTTGGCACCGACGGCGTACGCGGCGTCGCCAATGCCGAACCGATCACTTCCGAAACCGCGCTCAAGCTGGGGCGGGCGCTGGCTCACGTTTTCAAAGCCCAGCCTGCCCGCCACCATCGCATCCTGATCGGCAAGGACACCCGCCTTTCCGGCTACATGCTGGAGACGGCGATGGCCTCGGGCATCTGCTCGATGGGCGCCGACGTATTGCTGGTCGGGCCGCTGCCCACCCCCGGAATCGCGTTTCTCGCCCGCAGCATGCGCGCCGACGCCGGCGTGGTGATCTCGGCCTCGCACAATCCCTTCCAGGACAACGGCATCAAGTTCTTCTCGCGCGAGGGATTCAAGCTCGACGACGAGACCGAGCGCCGGATCGAGGAGCTGGTCTTCGACGACGGCGCGCTCGCCCATCTGCGCGCGAGCGGCGGCGAAATCGGCAAGGCCGCCCGCATCGACGACGCCATCGGCCGCTACCTGGTGTTTCTCAAGGGCTGCGTGCCGCGCACGGTGACCTTCGACGGGCTCAAGCTGGTGGTCGATTGCGCCAACGGCGCGGCCTACAAAGTCGCTCCCGACGCGCTGACCGAGCTGGGCGCCGACGTCGTCGCGCTGGGCGTCGATCCCGACGGCAAGAACATCAATCTCGGCTGCGGCGCGCTCTATCCGGAGAAGCTGCGCGAGGCGGTGCTGCGCGAGGGCGCCCAGGCCGGTATCGCGCTCGACGGCGACGGCGACCGCGCGCTGCTGGTCGACGAGCGCGGCGAAGTCTTTGACGGCGACGACGTGATGGCGGCGATGGGGCTCAGGATGGCGGCCGCCGGACGGCTCGCCGGCGGCGCCGTGGTCGCGACCGTGATGAGCAATCTCGGACTCGAGCTGGCGCTTCGCTCCAAGGGCGCCCGCCTGGTGCGCACCGAGGTCGGCGACCCGGCCGTGGCGCGCGAGATGCGCACGGGCGGCTACAACCTGGGCGGCGAGCAGTCGGGCCACGTCATCTTCATGGATCATTCGACTACCGGCGACGGCATTATCACGGCGCTGATGATGCTGACGTTGATGGTCGAAACCGGGCGGCCGCTGAGCGAGCTGCGCGCGATGCATCGCGTGCCGCAGGTGATGGAGAACGTGCGGGTGGCCGCGCGTGTGCCGCTGGCCGAGATGCCCGAGGTGCAGCGGCTTATCGCCGCCGCCGAAAAACGCCTCGGCGCTAACGGCCGCCTGCTGGTGCGCTACTCGGGCACCGAGATGCTGGCGCGCGTGATGATCGAGGGCGAGGACCTGGCCGAGATCGGCGCGCTCGCGCGCGAGATCGGCGCCGCGATCGGCCTGCGCGCCGGCCGCGCGAGAGCCTGAGGATGCCCCGGCTCGGCGTCAATATCGACCACGTCGCCACGCTGCGCGAGGCGCGGCGCGTGGACTACCCCGATCCGGTCGAGGCGGCGCTGGCCGCCGAGCGCGCCGGCGCCGGCGCGATCACGTTCCATCTGCGCGAAGATCGCCGCCATATCCAGGACCGCGATCTCCTGCGTCTGCGCCAGGAGGTCCACATCCGTCTCAACCAGGAACTCGCACCGATAGACGAGATGGTCGAGCTGGCGCTGAAAATCCGCCCGCATGAAGTTTGCCTGGTGCCCGAGCGGCGCCAGGAGATTACCACCGAGGGCGGCCTCGACGCGGCCGGGCTGAGCGCACGGCTGGCGCCGATGATCGCGCGGTTCAAGGAGGCGGGCGTGGGAGTGTCGCTGTTTATCGACCCAGCGCCGCATCAGATCGACGCCGCGGCCGCGCTGGGCGCGGACTTCGTCGAAATTCATACCGGCGCCTACGCCAACCTGGCCGACAAGGATCTTGCCGAGCGCCATCTAACCGGCGTCGATTCGCCGCGCGCGCTCAAGGCCGCCAAAGTCAAACTCGGCGCGGCCACGGCGGCGGAGTTGCGCAAAATTCGCGACGCGGTCAAGGCCGCCCGCGCCGCCGGACTCAAGCCCAACGCCGGCCACGGACTCAACTACGGCAACGTCGCTCCGATCGTCGCGATCGCGGGAATCCAATGGCTGCATATCGGCCATGCGATAGTCGCGCGCGCGATTGCGGTCGGGATGGTCCGCGCGGTCGGCGAGATGCTGGCGCTGGTCGACCGCGGACGCGCCGCCGCGCCGCGGATGCGCGCCGGCAGCGTCCGGGCGGCGCAGCGCTGAGAGATGGCGCGCGCGTGAAACTGCTGAGCGCCGCCGAGAGCCGCGAGCTCGATCGCCTGAGCCAGGAAAAGTACGGCGTCGCGTCCTACTCGCTGATGACGCGCGCGGGCGAGGCCGTCGCCGCGGCCATGCTGCATCGATGGCGCCATGCGGTGCATCAGGGCGTGCTGGTCATCGCGGGCAAGGGCAACAACGGCGGCGACGGGATGGTCGCCGCACGCGCGTTGATGGCCGAGCAGGTGCCGGTGCGCGCGATACTGCTGGCGAACGCGTCGGCGCTGAAGGGCGACGCGGCCCGCGCGCATTCGGAGTTCGTCAAGGCCGGCGGCGTGGTGCTCGAAGCCGACGGACGAGGCGGAACTCGACGCCGCGATGGGCGGGCGCGCTGGCGTAATCGTCGACGCGATCTTCGGCACCGGGCTCAACGCCGAGGTGAAAGGACTCGCGCGCCGCGCGATCGAGGCGATAAATCACGCCGGCGCTCCGGTGGCCGCGGTCGATATCGCCTCGGGCGTCAACTCGGACAGCGGCGCCGTGATGGGCGCGGCGGTGCGCGCCGCGCTGACCGTCACCTTCGGCTTTGCGAAATTCGGCCACGTTTCGTACCCGGGCGCGGAACTCTGCGGCGAGCTCGAGATCGTCGGAGATCGGATTCGCGCCCGCCGCGATTGGTGAGATCGCGCCGCGCGGCAGGTTTTTCGACGCGGCCGAAGCGCGGCCGTATCTGCGCTTCGCGGCCGCGCAACTCGCACAAGGGCAATTACGGCCACGTGATGGTGATCGCCGGCAGCCGCGGCAAATCGGGCGCCGCGATCCTGGCCTCGCGCGGCGCGCTGCGGATGGGCGCGGGGCTGGTGACCGCCGCCATTCCCGAAGCGATCGGCGCGATCGTCGCCGCGGGGCAGGCGGAGTTGATGACCGAGCCGGTCGCCGACCGTGACGGCCATTTCGACGCGCAGTATGTGCCCGCCGTGCTCGCGAAGCTTGTCGAAGGCAAGGACGCGCTGGCGGTCGGTCCCGGAATCGGCCAGAGCGACGATACGCGCGCGATGATGGAATGGCTCATCGCCGAGGGCGTCGCGCCGCGCCGTCCGATGCTGATTGACGCCGACGGCCTCAACGTGGTCGCGCAGATTGGCGTGGGCGCGCTCAAGCGTGCCGCGGGTCCGGTCGTGCTGACGCCTCATCCGGGCGAGGCCGCGCGCCTGCTTGGGCTGAGCACGGCGGAGATCAACGCCGACCGTGTCGGAGCCGCACGGCGGCTCAGCGACCTGAGCGGCGCGGCGGTCCTGATCAAGGGTGCGCGCACGGTTATCGCGGGCATCGACGGCGAGGTCTACATCAACGCGAGCGGGAATCCCGGGATGGCGACGCCGGGGATGGGCGATGTGCTTTCGGGGATGGTCGGTGCGCTGTTGGCGCAGCGGTTGGCGCCGCTCGAAGCGCTCGCGCTCGGCGCGTTCGTTCATGGTCATGCGGCCGATAGATTGGCTGCGCGGATAGGCCCGGTCGGCTATCTGGCAGGCGACCTGGCCGACGAACTGCCGTCGACCTTAGCGGCGCTTGCCGCGCTCGGCGCTTGAACGTAAACGCCGGCTGGCGCACGCTTGCAATATGACGCTGGTTATCGAAACCCGCTCGGCGCACGAGACTAAGACCTGGGGCAGGCGGCTGGCCTCGCTGCTCGAAGGCGGAGAGCTGCTCGGACTGGTGGGTGAGCTCGGTGCGGGCAAGACCTGTTTCATCAAGGGGCTCGCGAGCGGGCTCAATCTCCGCGAGGGGGACATCCTGAGCCCCACCTTTACGATGATCCAGGAGCATCGCGGGCGGCTGGCGCTCTACCATATCGACCTCTATCGTCTCGAGGAGGCCGGGCTCGACGACCTGGGATTGCGCGAGTACCTGTTCACGAGCGGCGTGGCCGCGGTGGAATGGTTCGAGCGGTTGCGCGAGGCCGAAGAGCTGGAAGTCCTCTCCGTGCGCATCAGCTATGTCAGCCCGAGCGCGCGCCGGATCGAGTTCGTCGCGGCCACCGAGCGCTACGCGCGGTTGTTGGACCTCCTGCGCTCGCGCTTCGCCTGAGCACGCCAAAATTTCCCTCCCCCAAATTGTTTGGGGGAGGGTAGGGTGGGGGTCGAGGCGGTTCTGAATGTCCGTGAGAACCGCCTCTGCCTGAAGCAGTGTTTCGATACGTGAGGAAAATGGTCGCGAGACAGTAACTGCGCCTCGCCAGCCTTAGAGAAGCGCGCGCTAATAAAGAAAATAAGACGAGGAAGCGACGCAAAAAAAACGGGCATCGGGCGCTTCCTCGATAGACCCCCACCCCAGCCCTCCCCCAAAACCGAGGGGGAGGGAGTCGAAACTTTGAGATCCCCCGCAATCTTGCTCCATTGGAAGTGAGCCGCTTTGAATCCAAAATGGCTCACTACCCGCCAAGGGTGCTAGCTTAATTCAGCCAGCACCCCAAACTGGGGGCTCTGGTTCGGGCCACCCATTGCGGCCATAATACTCGATCTACGCTGCGAACTATCCCGCGGCGGCGATGACGTGGCCCTAATCGTGCAGAAATATGGCGGAACCTCGGTCGGCACCGATCGACCGGATCAGAGCGGTTGCGGACCGCGTCGCGCGCGCGCGCGCCGGCGGCGACAATGTCGTGGTGGTGGTCTCCGCGATGGCTGGGGAGACGAATCGGCTGTTCAAACTTGCCGCGCAGCTCAGCGAGTCGCCCCATCCGCGCGAGACCGACGTGCTGGTGGCGACCGGCGAGCAGGTCTCGGCCGCGCTGCTCGCGATTCGGCTCCAGGCGCTCGGCTATCCCACGGTGTCGTTTCTCGCCCATCAACTCAGGCTCGCGACCGACTCCCATCATGGCAACGCCAAAATTCGCTCAGTCGAAGCGTCGCGTTTGACTGAAACGGTGGCCGGCGGAAATATCGCGGTGGTGGCGGGCTACCAGGGCGTCGACGCCAAGGGCGACATCACCACGCTGGGGCGTGGTGCCTCGGACCTTACGGCGGTGGCGCTCGCGGCCGCGCTCAACGCCGATGCTTGCGAGATTTATACCGACGTCGAAGGCGTCTTTACCGCCGATCCCAATATCTGTCCGCGCGCGCGCAAGCTCGGGCGTATCTCGTACGACGAGATGATGGAGATGGCGGGGCTGGGGGCAAAGGTGCTGCAGTTGCGCTCGGTCGAGCTGGCGCGGCGCTACAGCGTGCCGCTGGTGGTGCGCTCCAGCTTCAGCGAGGCCGAGGGCACCTGGGTCGGCCAGGAGGACAAATCGATGGAAGAGGTGATGGTCTCGGGAGTGACGCTCGATCAGAACCAGAGCAAGATTACGATCGCGGGCGTGGCCGATCGGCCGGGCCTCGCGGCGCGAATTTTCGGCCCCATCGCGGAGGCCGGGATAGTCGTCGACATGATCATCCAGAACGCCAGCGCCGACGGCCACACCGACATCACCTTCACCGTGGGACGCGACGATTTGCGCGGCGCGCTCGAGCTATGCCGGCTGATGGCCGCGGAAATCGGCGCCGCCGGCGTACGTCATGAGGACCAGGTCGCCAAGGTGTCGATCGTGGGGCTGGGGATGCGCACGCATGCCGGCGTCGCGGCACAGATGTTCCGGGTGCTCGCGGAAGAGAGCGTCAATATCGAGATGATTGCGACCTCGGAGATTAAGATTTCGGTCGTGGTCAACGCCAAGTATGGAGAGCTTGCGATGCGCGCGCTGCACGACGCATTCTTGGGCGAAGGTTCCAGCGCGCTACCGGCGGAGTCGGTTTAAGCAAATGGCTGTGGCGAAAAAGATCCAGATCTACGACACCACCTTGCGCGACGGGTGCCAGTCGGAGGACGTCTCGCTCACCGTCGAGGACAAGCTCGAGATTGCCGAGCGCCTCGACGATCTCGGGATCGACTATATCGAGGGCGGATGGCCGGGCTCCAATGATCGCGACGCCGCCTTCTTCCGCGAGGTCAAGAAGCTCCGCCTGCGTCACTCCAAAATCGCGGCCTTCGGCTCGACCCGGCGCGCCAACGCGCGCGCCTCGGCCGACCGCAACCTGGCGCTGCTGCTGCGCGCCGAGACTCCGGTCGCGACCGTGGTCGGCAAGACCTGGGACATGCACGTGCGCGAGGCCCTGCGCATCTCGAACCAGGCCAACCTCGACATCCTGCACGACACCATCACGTACCTGAAGCGCCACGTCGACGAGGTCATCTTCGACGCCGAGCATTTCTTCGACGGTATCGCGGCCAACCCCGAGTTCGCGCTGGCCTGCCTGCGTGCGGTCGATTCGGCCGGGGTCGATCTGATTGCGCTCTGCGATACCAACGGCGGACGCCTGCCGCATGAGATCGAGGCCGGCGTGCAAGGCCGCGATCGAGGCGGTGCGATGCCCGATCGGAATCCATCCGCACAACGACTCCGAGGTCGCGGTCGCCAACGCGATCGCCGGCGTGCGCAGCGGCGCGGTGCAGGTCCAGGGCACGATCAACGGACTCGGCGAACGCTGCGGCAACGCCAACCTGGTCTCGATCATTCCCGACCTTCAACTCAAGCTCGGCTATCAGTGCGTGCCGCCGGCCAAGCTCAAGACGCTGCGCGAGGTCTCGATGCTGGTCTACGAGCTGGCCAACATCACGCCGCATACGCGACAGGCTTACGTCGGGCACAGCGCGTTCACCCACAAGGCGGGGCTGCACGTCTCCGGCATCCAGCGCAGCGTGCACACCTATGAGCATATCGACCCGGCGGCGGTCGGCAACGATCGCCACGTGGTGCTCTCCGAGCTCTCCGGGCGCGCCAACATCCTTTACAAGAGCAAGGAGTTCGGCCTCGACATCGAGCCGGGCAACGAGAAAATTGGCGTGCTGCTCGACGAGCTCAAGCGGCTGGAGTCGCTGGGCTACACTTTCGACGGCGCCGACGCCTCGTTCGAGTTGCTGATGCTGCGCACGCTCGGTTTTGCCCGCGACCACTTCCGCTTCGTCAGCTTTCGCGTGTTCGACGACAAGTGGCACGAAGACCACACTCCGTTCAGCGAAGCCACGGTGGTGATCGAGGGTCCCGACGGCGTGCGCACGCGCAACTCGGCCACCGGCAACGGTCCGGTCAATGCGCTCGACTCGGCGCTGCGCGGCGCGTTGGTGCCATATTATCCGGCGCTCGAAACGATGCACCTTGCCGACTACAAGGTTCGCGTGCTCGACAACGGCGCCGGCACCGCGGCGCGCGTGCGCGTGCTGATCGAATCGACCGACGGCCGCCGTCGCTGGGGCACGGTCGGCCTTTCCAGCAACGTGGTCGAGGCGAGCTGGCAGGCGCTGGTCGACTCGGTCGAATACAAGCTGCACAAGGACGCGGCCCGGCCGCGCACCGTCAAACATCCGCCGGCCAACGGCGCGCGGCCGCGCGAGCGCGCTCCGCTGCGTAACGGCGCGGCGGCGAGGCCGTAGCTCCATGGCGCTCCTACGCACAACCGATCCCGGCGCGGAGAAAGCAGCGCCGATCGGCGTCATCCGCCGGATGCGCGAGGACGTCGCAGGCGGTCTTCGAACGCGACCCGGCCGCGCGCACCGTGCTCGAGGTGACGCTCGCCTACCCGGGGCTGCACGCAATCTGGATGTATCGCGCGGCGCACTGGCTGTGGGAGCATCGGCTCTACCTGCTCGGCCGGCTCCTGAGCGAACTTGCGCGATGGGTAACCGGCATCGAGATCCATCCCGGCGCCACTATCGGGCGGCGGCTGTTCATCGACCACGGAATGGGCGTGGTGATCGGCGAGACCACCGAAATCGGCGACGACGTCCTCATCTACCAGGGCGTGACACTGGGCGGCACCAGCCTCAAGAAAGAGAAACGCCATCCGACGATCGAGGACCACGTGATGATCAGTGCCGGGGCCTCGGTGATCGGCCCGGTGCGGATCGGACGCGGCAGCCGTATCGGCGCGGGCGCGGTGGTGGTTTCTTCGGCGCCGCCGTACTCGACCATCGTCGGAATCCCCGGCAAGGTCATCGAGGGCGAGAGCACGCGCCAGGACGTCGCCGGCCTGGACCACGTGCATCTGCCCGATCCGGTGGCGCGCGCGATGCAGGGTCTGGTCGACAAACTCAACCGGATCGGCGTGCGAATCGAGGAACTCGAGGAGCGGCAGGACTGCCTCGAAGACAAGCTGAATCCCAACGTTCTGCCTAACGCTCTGCCGAATGTTCCGCCCAACGTGCCCGCAAACATCCCCGACGCGCCGTCTGCCGCCGACGATCCCGCGGCTCCCAAGAACCGCTGAGTAAGGCGCGCAGCGCGCACGCCGCGTCACTTTTTGAGGCTGAGCGAGGTTTCGGTGATTTGGCCGGCCGTGGTGATGCGTCCGATACAGGTCGGCCCGCCCGTCACCCATCGTTCGGTGAAAGACAACGTGCCGTCGCGCCGGGCGATGAGGCCGGTTACGTCGGCGCCGCTCGGAATCGGGAACAGCGTTGCCGCGCCGCTGGTCGTCATCCGTACGATCGCGCCGGCCGTGGAGTTCGGTGCCGAGCCGGGACGCGAGCCGGGAAAATTGACGGCGATCCACAGGTTGCCGTCGGGACCCGGGACGATCGCTTCGTACTGGCCCGACACGGGCAGAGTGAATTCGGTGATCATCGCCCTTGGGAGTCATTCGCGCGACGCGGTCGCTGAAATTTTCCGTGAACCAGATGTTGCCGTCGGAGCCGGCCGCGATCTGCGCTGGTAGCGAGCCTTGGCGCGGCAGATGGTATTCGAGCACTTTGCCGTCGAGCGCGGCCCGGCCGATACGTCCCACGGGCGACTCGGTGAACCACAGGCTATGCTCCGGGCCGCTGGTGATTGTTGCGGGGCCGGTCGCGCGCTCGGGCAGCGGAAAGATGGTGATGGCGCCCGCCATGGTGATTTTGCGATCGCCACCGCTCCGTCAGGATTTGCGCCCTCCCACGCCGTGAACCACAGATTACCGTCGGGTCCCGCCGTCAGCCCCTCGGGCACCCAGGTGTCGGGCAGTTCATAGAATGTGCTCGTCCCGGCAGGCGTCAGCCTGATGATGTTACCGGCGACCGTCGAGCCGAGGGTCGTGATCCCGACCATCCATAGGTTGCCGTCGGGCCCGTAGATCATGTTCGCGCCGAAACTGACCGGCGGCAGTGTGAACTCGCTCAGCGATCCGTTGCGGTCAAGTCGTCCGGCCTTGGGAATTCCGAGGATCGTGAACCATAGGTTTCCCTGCGCGTCCTCGGCCAGCGACGAGGGTTGGATAACCAGTCCGGCGGGCAGGGCCGGTGGTGGAGGCGGCGGTGGCGGCGGGGGAGGGTTTTCGACCACGCATCCCGCGGCCAGCACGGTTGCGAGGCAAGCGGCGAACATCATCGCCGTCCGCGGCGGCCTACTCCTAAGAAGGCGTTTCATCTGAGGAGCTCGGCGACTCAGAGCTTGTGACCGAAGTTGGCGCCCATCAGGTACTCGTGCTCGCCGCGGATCGGCCGTCCCTCGCGCAGGCGCTCGAAACCGAACGGTCGCAGGTCCACGGTCGTGGCATGGCCGGTAAGGATCAGTTCCGCCATCGCGGCGCCCACCGCCGGCGCGGTTTTGAAACCGGTGCCGCTGAAGCCCGCGGCGACGTAGAGCCCACCGACCTCGGGCATCGGACCAATCACCGCGCGCGAGTCGGGGCTTATGTCGTAGATTCCGGCGTGGCCGCGCGAGTATCCCGCACCAGCCATCGCAGGCAGCCGATGGGCCAAGCGCTCGGCGACCTCGGTAACGAAGTCGGCGTCGTTGTCTTCGCGAAAGCTGTCCGGGTCGGGTTCGTATTCCGCCTTGACGTCGCCGAGGCCGATCAAGGTCTCCGCGTCGCCGTGGGGGCGGAAGTAGCTGCCTGAAATCGTGTCGATACATCCGCCATGCTTGAGCGTCGCGGGCCGCTTGAAAAAAGCTATCTGCGCGCGGTCGGCGCGGATTCCAATCGGCGCGCCAAGCGGCTTCAGCAGCCGATCGGTCCATGGACCGGCCACCACGCATACCGCGTCGGCTTCGTGCCGCGTGCCGGCCGCGTCGACCACGCCGCGCACGCGAGCGCCGGCCGCGTCGATCGAGCCGATCGAAACTCCCAGCTTGAACGTCGCACCGTGGCGCGCGGCCGCCTCCGCCATCGAGCGCGTGGCCGCGACCGGGTCGGCATAGCCGCTTTGCGGCTCGTAGGCGGCGAGCGCGACGTCGTCGACGTTGATTGCGGGTTCGAGCCTGCGAAGCTCCGCGGGCTCGACCACACTGGTGTCGACGCCGACCGCTCGCAACATCGCGACATTGGCGCGCAATTTCTCGGCGTTGGGCGGGCCGACCACGATCGTGAATCCGGTCTTCACGAAGCCGCATCCGCGCCGCTCGGCGTCGCGCCCGACCATCTCTTCCCAATGGGCGAAGTAGCGCAGGCTCTTCCATGCGAGTTCGGCTTCCGGCGCAAAGGTGTAATGCATCCGCAGCAGCGCGCCCGAACGCGCCGACATCCCGGCGCATACTTCGCGCTCCTTGTCGAAGACCGTGACCCGCGCCCCCGCGCGCGCGAGATGGAACGCGAGGCTGCATCCCACAACTCCGGCGCCGACCACGATTACTTCAGACTTGGCCATTGAGACCTACGCAATATTCTCAAGCGACCATAGCCGATCTGTCGCATGACCTTCCATCGCGGGCGTGGGGGACTCGTACGTCCGCCGCGTCAATCCGCTGTGCGCATCCAGTCGGCGGCGCGTTCGCCAATCATGATGCAGGTTAGATTGGTGTTGGCGCGCACGATGTTCGGCATCACGGAGGCGTCGACGACGCGCGGCCCGTCGATGCCGCGCACGCGGCAATACTGATCGACCACCGCCGCCGGTGACCTTACCGCGCGGATAGGCGATTTCGCGATCGGGCGTAGCCTTGGCGACCATTCCCCAATCGTGCGGGCCGGCCGAGATCCAGGTGCGCAGGAGATCGTCGGGGCTCTGTTCGACGGCAGGATAATCCGGACCCGCCTCGAACAGCAGGACGCTGCGGCCGGAGTCTTCGCTCAACCGTGCGGCCAGCACCGCGCCAGAGGAACCCGCACCAACTACGATGTCATCGTAATTCATGATCGATACCCGGTGCTGAGCATTTGTAAATGAATTTACTCTCAGGCGTTTGCGTTGCGACGACTTTTACCCGCCAATCCGCTAGGCTAAGTTATTCGTTCGCCCTGGGCCTATCAAACTCGTATGCGTATCTATCTCGACCATAACGCCGGCGCGCCACTGCGGCCCGAAGTGCGCGCCGTTATTGCCCGCTTCAGCGAGGCGGATGAGGCCAATCCCGCCGCGGTCCATCGCGGCGGCCAGCGCGCCCGCCGTGCGCTCGAGGAGGCCCGCGAGCGAGTCGCGCGACTCATCGGAGCCGCTCGCGCGCGAGATTGTCTTCACCAGCGGCGGTACCGAGTCGAACAACCTCGCGATTCGCGGCGTGGCCGAGACGCAGCCAACGCGGCGCAGGATCGTCAGCTCCGCGATCGAGCATTCCTCGATCCTTGCGCCGCTGGAATATCTCGCTGGCCGTGGCTTCGAGACTATTCGGATCGTTCCGGATCGCGACGGACGAATCGCAGCGGCGGCAGTGGCCGCGGCGCTCGACGCCGATACGGCGTTGGTGACGATGGGGCTTGCCAACGCGGAGGTCGGCACGATCCAGGATGTGGCGGCGATGGCCGAGCCGATCGCGCGCGCGGGAGCGCTGTTTCATATCGACGCGGCGCAGGCCGCCGGCCGCATCCCGCTACGGGTCGACGATTTGCGATGCGATCTTTTGACGATTAGCGGTCACAAGCTGGGCGCACCGGCGGGAATCGGCGCGCTCTACGTTCGCGCCGGAGTGGCGCTCGCGCCCGCGATGCTTGGCGGACCGCAGGAAGCCGGAATGCGCGGTGGGACGCCCAATTTGCTTGGCGCGATAGCCTTTGGCGTGGCGGCTGAGGCCGCCGGGGCGCATCTGGACGAGGAGTCGGTGCGCGTTGCGGCGCTGGCGGCGCGGTTGCTCGAGCGTCTTGGCGCCGCGATTCCGGATCTCCGCCTCAATGGCCCAGGTCTCCACTCGGAGAGCTCCGCTCCGCACAAAATCGCCAACACGCTCAACCTGACCTTTCCCGGCGTGCTCGGCGAAAGCATGTTGATCGCGCTTGACCTCGAGGGCGTGGAAGTTTCGATGGGGTCGGCGTGCGCTGCCGGCGCGGTCGAGCCCTCGCACGTGCTGCTCGCGATGGGTCTCGGTCGCGACGAAGCGCGCAGTTCGCTGCGCCTCAGCCTCGGATGGAGCACGACCGCGGATGAGATCGAGCGCGCGGCGGAAATCATCGCTCGCGTATGGCGGCGGGTTCGTGCGGCCGAGCCCACGACCACGCGGACGACCACGGTCGCGCCAGCCAAGAGGGCTGCCGTGGCGGAGGCCGCTCGATGAGCGCGCGAGTGTTGGTCGCGATGTCGGGCGGCGTGGACAGCTCCGTCGCCGCCGCGATTTTGCGCGAGCGCGGCTACGACGTGGTCGGCGTGGCGATGCGTCTCGCGCCGGAAACGACCGGCCCGGCGCCGGCGCGGCGGCGTGGGACGTGTTGCTCGCACGAGGATTTCGAGGACGCGCGGCGGGTCGCGGAGCGGATGGACTTTCCGTTCTACGTGGTCGATCTGCGCGCGGAGTTCGGCGCCCGCGTGATCGACAATTTCGTTTCCGAATACCTGGACGGCCGCACGCCCAACCCGTGCGTGATGTGCAATCGCGAGATCAAGTTCGATCGGCTGCGCGAGCGCGCCGCGGCACTCGGCGCGGACTACGTTGCGACCGGCCACTATGCCCGTATCGAGCGCGACCCGCGCGGCCGCTTCCATCTTCTGCGCGCCGCCGACGCCACCAAGGATCAGTCGTACTTTCTGTTCACGCTCGGTCAGGTCGAGCTCAGCCGCACGCTTTTTCCGCTCGGCGCGATGACCAAGGCCGAGGTGCGCGAGCGCGCGCGCCAGCTCGGCCTCGCCAACGCCGACAAGCCCGAGAGCCAGGAGATTTGCTTCGTGCCCGACGGCGATTACGCCCGCTTCGTCGAGCGAGCGGCGTCGCCCGAACGTCTTCGCGCCGGCCATATCGTCGATCGGTCGGGGCGTACGCTGGCGGCCCATGACGGAGTGCATCGTTTCACCGTCGGGCAACGCCGCGGACTCGGCCTTAGCGCGCCGGCGCCGTTATACGTGCGCGAGATTCGCGCGGAGAGCGGCGAGGTCGTCGTCGGTCCGCGCGAGGATCTCGCCGCGGCCGGACTCATCGCGCGCGACCTCAGCTTCGTCGATCCGCGGAGCATCGGCGCCGGCGCGATCGCGGTCGAGGCCCGTATCCGCTATCGCCATCCTGCGCTGCCTGCGACGCTCGACGATCGAATCCGGCGGCGCGCGCGCGCGTAACTTTCGCGAGCGGCGGCGGCCCCGCGGTGACGCCCGGACAGGCATGCGTGTTTTACCGCGGCGACGAAGTTGTCGGCGGCGGCTTTATCGAGCGCGCGTTGTGAGGATCGCTGCAAGGGATCTTTGTCAAGGATCTCCGTAAGGATGGGTGCGATGCGATTTGCGGTGGCCACACTCGGATGCAAGGTCAACCAGTACGACTCGGCGATGATCGAGTCGCGCCTCGGCGCGCGCGGGATGGAGCGCTGCGAGTTCGACGAGGTCGCCGACGTCTATATCGTCAACACCTGCACCGTGACCGATCGCGCCGATGCCGAAAGCCTCAAGCTCGCGCGCCGTGCGCGGCGGCTCAACCCGCAGGCGCGCGTGGTGATGACCGGATGCCTCGCGCAGGCGAACCCCGCCGTACTCGCCGCAGCGGCCGAGATTGACGCCGTGGTGGGACTCGGCCGGCCCGACGATCTCGAACGCGCGGCACTGGGCGAGGCTGCGGGCCGGGTGATGGTCACCAACCTGCGCAAGGAGCGTGCGCCGATCGAACTCGGAGCGGTTGCGCTGGAGGGCCGCACGCGCGCGTTCCTCAAGCTGCAGGAAGGGTGCGATCAATTCTGCAGCTTCTGTATCGTGCCGACCTCGCGCGGAACCTCGCGCAGCGTCGAGCCGCGGCGCATCTTCGACGCGCTCGATCGGCTCGCGGCCTCGGGCTTTCGCGAGGTCATCCTGACGGGCGTTCATCTTGGCGGCTACGGACGCGACCTCGATCCGCCGGTCAGCCTCGAAACGCTGCTCGAGATGATCGCCGAGCGCTCGCCGATCGACCGGGTCAGGATAAGCTCGCTCGACCCCGAAGAGCTGAGCGACCGAATCCTGGAAATCATGGCCGCGAGCGACAAGTTCTGCCCGCATCTTCATCTGCCGCTTCAGGCCGGCACCGACGCTACGCTGGTGCGGATGCGCCGGCGCTACGACGTCGCGCACTTCAGAGACCGCGTCGAACGCATACTGGACGTGATGCCCTCGGCGGCTATCGGCACCGATCTCATCGCCGGGTTCCCCGGCGAGACCATCGAAGACTTCGACGAATTACTTTAAATTCATCGAAACACTTCCGCTTGCCTACTTTCACGTCTTCCCGTACTCCGTGAGGGCGGGAACCACGGCCGCCAAGCTGCCGGGCAAGGTGGCGGCGGCGGAGATAAAGCGCCGGGCCGGGATGCTGCGTGCGCTCGGCGAGGACAAGCGACGGCGGTTCATCGAACGATTCCGCGGATCTGAGGCTTAAAGTCCTGCTTGAAGAGCGCGACGCGGACGGTAGGCTGAAGGGCTACAGCCGCAACTACATCCGCGTGCTGGTGGAGGGTCCCGATACACTTGGGAACGACGAAGTTGAGGTGGTGGCATCGCGTGTCGAGGGTGTGGCCCTCGCTGGGGAAGTTGCTGGGGTTCAAAGCGGGCCCGCAGCCGGCGCAGCCACGCTCTGAAGACGATCGCGCAGACCTGGAGCGGCGGCTCAACTATACTTTCGTGCGTCCCGAGCTGCTGCGCGTGGCGCTCACCCATCCGAGCGCCGCGGTCGGCGCCGACCTGCACTACGAACGGCTGGAGTTCCTGGGCGACGCGGTGCTCGACCTCGCGATCGCGGACCTGCTGATGCGCCGGCTGCCCGAAGCCAAGGAAGGGGTGCTGTCCAAGGAGCGCGCTTCGATCGTCAACGGCCGCACGCTCGCGGCCAAGGCGCAGGACATCGGCGTGGGCCGGGCGCTCCGGTTGGGCAAGGGCGAGGAGAAAAGCGGCGGACGCGAAAAGGTGTCGATTCTCGCGGCGTCGTTCGAGGCGGTGATCGGCGCGATCTATACCGACAGCGGCCTGCGGCCGGCCCAGCAGGTTATCGAGGGATTGTTCGCCGACGACATCGGCGGTCCGAGCACCGAGCGCGACTACAAGACGGAATTGCAGGAAATCGCCTACCGCCGCTTCCGCAGCCAGCCGGTCTACGAATTGGTTTCGTCGCGCGGGCCCGACCACGCCAAGATGTTCACCACGCGCATCCGGATCGCCGGGCGCGATCTTGGAGTGGGCGAGGGCGGCAGCAAGAAGCAGAGCGAGCAGGCCGCGGCGCGCGCCGCGCTGGACCGAGATCGAGAACGAGAAAACATGGACATAGCTGAGCGTCATCGCGCGGGCTTCGTCGCGCTGGGCGGGCGGACCAATGTCGGCAAATCGACCCTGCTCAACCGGATGGTCGGCCACAAGGTCGCGATCGTCACGCCGCGTCCGCAGACCACCCGCCGCCGCATCCTCGGCATCCGCTCCGACCCCGACGCGCAGCTTATCTTCGTCGACACTCCAGGGCTGCATCGCCCGCGCAGCGCGCTCGACCAGCATATGATCGAAATCGCGCGCCGATGCCTGGGCGAAGGCGAGGTCGTGGTCGGCGTGGTCGAGGCGAGCGCGCCACTAAGCGAAGGCGACCGCGCCTTTCTCGCCGAGTTGCGCGAGATCAAGGCGCCGCGCGTCGTCGCAGTCAACAAGATCGACCGCATCAGTCGCGCCGATTTGTTCGCCGCCGTCGAGCAATGCGGCCGCGAACTGCCCGAGGCCGAGATCGTTCCGGTCAGCGCGCTCAAGGGTGGCAACGTCGACGAACTGGTCGCGGTCATCAAGCGGATGCTGCCCGAGGGGCCGGCCCTGATGCCCGAGGACGAGTACACCGACCAGACCGAGCGGATGATCGCGGCCGAGGTCGTGCGCGAGAAGGTGTTCCTCGCGATGCGCGAGGAGGTCCCGTTTTCGACCGCCGTGATGGTGGAGAATTTCGTCGAGGAGCCCGATCGCCGCCTGCTCAGGATCGACGCCGTCATCGTCGTCGCGCGCGAGGCGCACAAGGGGATGCTGATCGGGGCGGGCGGCCGTCAGCTCAAGCAAATAGGCACGGCCGCGCGGCTGGAACTCGAAAAGATGCTCGGCGCGCATGTTTTCCTGCAACTGCTGGTCAAGGTGGAAAAGGACTGGACCCGCAGCCCGCGCAAGATCGCGGAGTTGGGGCTCTGAGATGAAGCCCGCCGCGAACAACGCCGGCCGCGCCGGCGCGCTGGCCGCGCTGCCCGAGGGCGCGCCGGTCGTAGTGCTGGTCGGACGCGCCAATGCCGGCAAATCGACGCTGTTCAACCGCATCGCGCGCGGCCGTCGCGCGATCGTAAGCTCGGTCGCCGGCACCACGCGTGACCTCAACGTCGGTCAGGCCGAGCATCGCGGGCGCAATTTTTTCGTCGTCGATAGCGGCGGGCTCGAATTGGGCGGACGCGAGCGCCTTGGCGAGCGCGTCGCCGAGGGGGCGCTGCGCGCGGTCGCGCTGGCCGACGTCGTGGTCTTCATGCTCGACGGGCGGGCCGGCCTTGGCCCTGGCGACCGCGAGGCGATCGCGCTGATTCGCGAGACCGGGCGCCCGATGGTCGCGGCGATCAACAAGATGGACCGCGCCGGGATGGAAGCGGTGGCCGGCGAGTATCATGCGCTGGGCGTCTCGCCGATGGTGCTCGTCTCGGCGGCCCACGGACGCGGCATCGAGGAGTTGCTCGACGAGATCGTCGAGCGCCTGCCCGCGGCCGAGGCTCAGCCCTCGTCGCCGCCCGATCTCAGGCTCGCGCTCATCGGCCGTCCCAACGTCGGCAAGTCGTCGCTGCTCAATCGCCTCGCCGGCTTCGAGCGCGCGATCGTCGACGACACTGCCGGCACCACGCGCGACCCGGTCGACGTGCGGCTGCGCGCCGCCGATCGCGACGGGCTTTTGCGCGACGTGCTCCTGATCGACACCGCCGGGAATTCGCCGGCCCACCAGGGTCGAGGGCGAGCTCGAGCATTTCTCGGTCGGCCGCGCGATCGAGACCATCCGCCGCGCCGAGGTGCTGGTCCTGGTGATCGATTCGACCGAGGGCGTCACCGACCAGGACGCGCGCCTGGCGCGGCTGGTCGAAAGCGAAGGCCGCGCGCTGGTGCTGGTGTGCAACAAGTGGGACCTCGCGGCGAAGGAGGGACGCCGCGTCGCGGCGTTCGTGCGCGACGCGCAGGAGCAGGTGCCGTTTCTGGCGTTTGCCGAGATGCTGTTCACCTCGGCGCTGACCGGCGACGGCGTCGACAAGATCATCCCGGCTGCGATGAAGGCGGTCGATTCGTGGCGCGCGACTTTCCAGACCGCGCATCTCAACCGCATTCTGGCCGAGGCCACCGCCGCGATGGATCCGCCGATGATCGAGCGGCGGCGGCTCAAGCTGATGTACGTCACGCAGGTCGGCCATTCGCCGCCGCGGCTGGCGTTTTTCGCCAACGTCGAGCGCGACATCCCGGTGCACTACCTGCGGTTCCTCGCCACGCGGTTTCGCGCGGCGCTCGGGCTCGTCGGTACACCGCTGCTGCTGAGCTTTCGCCGCACCGGCCGCACCTGGGCCGAGGCGCGCGCCACCGGCGTGGTGCGTCCAAAGAATCGCCCGGGAAGGCGCCGAGGAAGGCACCGAGGAGAGACGCAAAAGCGCGCCAGAAGAAAGAGAAAGTGAGAGACCTTGGGATTGCGCCGGGCGACGCGCCGTCCGAGCTGTGGAAAGGCGCGCGCCGCGCGCATTTCGCCGCCTGCGGCGGCTTCGGTATAGTTAGCGGCAAGGTCGGATTTCGTGATCCTGATTCTGGATTTCGGCAGCCAGTACACGCAGCTCATCGCTCGCCGCGTGCGCGAGGCGCACGTCTATTGCGAGATTCATCCGTACAATCTCGCGATCGAAAAGATCCGCGCGATGCATCCGCGGGGAATTATCCTTTCGGGCGGTCCGGCCAGTCTCTACGAGGCCGACGCGCCGGACATCGCGCCCGAGGTGTTGCGCGTGGGATGTCCGGTGCTCGGAATCTGCTACGGGATGTACGTGATCGCGCAACACCTGGGCGCGCACAGCGCGGGCGCGCACGCGCGCGAGTACGGCGCGGCGACGCTGGTGATCGATCAGCCCGACGTGCTGTTCGAGGGAATCGCGGACCGCGAGCAGCCGGTGTGGATGAGCCACGGCGACCGCGTCGAGGCGATACCGCCGGCGCTCGAAGCGATCGCGCATAGCGGCAATTCGCCGTATGCGGCGGTCCGCACCCGCGACGGCCTGCTGCGCGGCATCCAGTTCCATCCCGAGGTCGCGCATACGCCGTGCGGCGTGCAGGTGCTCAGCAACTTCGTGCTCAAGGTCTGCGGCGAGGCCGGCGATTGGACGCCGGCCGCGTTCGTCGAGACCAAGCTCGCGGAGATTCGCGCGCGCGTCGGCAGCGACGGCCGCGTGCTGATGGGATTGTCGGGCGGCGTCGATTCCTCGGTCGCCGCGGCGTTGATCCATCGCGCGATCGGCGACCGTCTCAAATGCGTCTTCGTCGACACCGGGCTGCTGCGCGCCGGCGAGCGCGAACGGATGGAGACGGTCTTCGCCGGACGGCTCGGAATCGCGCTCAGCGTGGTCGACGCCTCCGATCTGTTCCTCAGCCGGCTGGCCGGCGTGCTCGACCCCGAGCAGAAGCGGCGCATCATCGGCCACACCTTCATCGAAGTGTTCGAGAAGGAAGCGCAGGCGATTGGCGGCGCAAAATTTCTCGGCCAGGGAACGCTCTATCCGGACGTGATCGAGTCGGTCTCGTTCAAGGGCCCCTCGGCCGTCATCAAGTCGCATCACAACGTCGGCGGATTGCCGGAGCGGATGCGCCTGGAGCTGGTCGAGCCGTTGCGCGAGCTGTTCAAGGACGAGGCGCGCGCGGTCGGCCGCGAGCTGGGCCTGGGCGCCGACGTCGTCGATCGCGAGCCGTTCCCCGGTCCGGGCCTGGCGGTGCGTATCGTGGGCGAGGTGACGCGCGAGCGCGTCGAGTTGCTGCGCCGCGCCGATCTGATCGTGATGGAAGAGATCGCGGCGGCCGGGCTCGGCGCGCGCCTGTGGCAGGCCTTCGCGGTGTTGCTGCCGCTCAAGACGGTGGGCGTGATGGGCGACGGGCGCACTTATGAGAGCGTGATCGCGATTCGCGCGGTCGAGTCCTCGGACGGGATGACCGCCGACTGGGCGCGGATCGATCCGGCGCTGCTCGCGCGGCTCTCCAGCCGCATCACCAACGAGGCGCGCGGCGTCAACCGCGTGGTCTACGACATCACCTCCAAGCCGCCCGCGACCATCGAATGGGAGTAGCCACAGCGTGACCGTTCGTACCCGCTACGCGCCGAGCCCGACCGGCGCGCTGCATATCGGCAACGTGCGCTCGGGATTGTTCGCGTACCTGTTCGCGCGCCACAACGGCGGCGAATTCGTCCTGCGCATCGACGATACCGACCAGGAGCGATCGACCGAGGAGTCGCTCGCGGAAATCCTCGAGAGCCTGCGCTGGCTCGGGATGGAGTGGGACAAGGGGCCGCCCGACCGCCATTATTTCCAGTCCAGCCGCTTCGACCGTTATCGCGAGGGCGCGCTCCAGTTGCTGCGCGACAAAAAAGCCTACCCCTGCTACTGCACCGCCGAGGAACTGGACGCCAAGCGCAAGCAGGCCGAACGCGAGCATCGCAAGCCCGGCTACGACGGCAAGTGCCGCGACCTGCCGTTTCCCGCGGACCTCGCGCTGCCCGACAAGCGCGCCGGCCGCAACTACACGATTCGCTTTCGCTCGCCGCGCACCGGCGAGACCGTGGTCGAAGATCACATCAAGGGCCGCGCCGTGTTCGACAATGCGGAGCTCGACGACCTGATTATTTTTCGCTCCGACGGCGTGCCGACCTACAACTTCGCCACCGTGCTCGACGACGCCGACTTCGGCATCACTCACGTGGTGCGCGGCGACGACCATCTGCCCAACACGCCGCGCCAGATGCAGATTTTCTTCGCGCTCGGGCTCGAGCCGCCCGAGTATGCGCATCTGCCGATGGTGATGGGGCCCGACGGGCAGAAGCTCTCCAAGCGCCACGGCGCGACCTCGGTCTTCGCCTACCGCGACGCCGGCTACTTTCCCGAGGCGCTGCTCAACTACCTGGCGCGGCTGGGATGGTCGCACGGCGACCAGGAGATCTTTTCCAAACCGGAATTGATCGAGTATTTCGGTTTCGCCGCCTGCGGCAAGTCGGCCGGGATTTTCAACGCCGAGAAGCTCTTGTGGCTGAATTTTCACTACATGAAGGAGCGGCCTCTGCCGCAACTCGCGCGCGAGTTGCGCCCGTTCATCGAGCGCGCCGGATACACGCAAATCCCCGGCGACGAGGCGTGGCTGGAAAGAATGATCGCGACGCTGCGCGAGCGCGCCAAGACGCTGGTCGAGCTGGTCGACTTCGCGAAGTTCTATCTAAGCGACGCGATTACGATCGATCCCAAGGCCGCCGCGAAGTTCCTCAAGCCGGAGATAGCCGAGCCGCTGAAGGCGCTCGCGCACGAGATCGAATCGATCGACATCGAATCGGGCGACGGCGCCTTCAACGAGGCGAGTATCCAGGCCGCGTTCGAGCGGGTGCTGGAGCGGTTCGGGATGAAGCTCGGACAACTCGCGCAGCCGGTGCGCGTGGCGCTGACGGGCGGCACGGTCAGCCCGGGGATTTACGAGGTGATCGCGGTGCTCGGCAAGGCGCGAACGGTCGCTCGATTGCGCACGGCGCTCGAACGCGTCGAAGCTGGCGCCTGATCGGCGTTTTGCGAAATTCTGCCCGCCACACGGGCTTTCTCGCATTTCAGGAAAGCTCTGGGCATTAGAAATTCAGCGATTTATTCACTATTCTCATGAGCACGGGAATTGCTCCAAGAGATAGCTGACCCATCGCAGTCTTACGTAAGGATGATACCCAACACCATGAACCAGAGCACGCACCTCGAAACAGTTAGCCGGGTGGAAGCCCCGCTGAACTATCTCGACGCGACGGCGGAAAAGCCGGTCACCTACATGTACAAGACCGAGAACGGCACGCCGCAGCGGAGTTACCAGAACATCAAGCACACGATGGCGATTCTCAACGGCCGCGCCGTCGACGAGCGGTTGACGCTGGACGGCCAGGGTTTTGCGCTGGTGCATCATCCGACCGCGGTCGTGAATTTTTACGACGAGGCTGAAGTCCGCGCCGTCTACTATCCCGAGGTCGAGCGGCTGGTGAAGCAGGCCACTGGCGCCGTGCGGGTCCTGGTGTTCGATCACAATGTGCGATGCGGCCCGATGGCGAAGGAAGGACTGAACGGCGCGCGCGAGCCGGTCCGTTTCGCGCACAATGACTACACGCTGAAATCCGGTCCGCAGCGCGTGCGCGACCTGATGGGCGACGAGGCCGAAGCGCTGCTCAAAAATCGCTTCGTTTTCATCAACGTATGGCGGCCGATTCGCGGCCCGGTGGAAGAAGCGCCGCTGGCGGTTTGCGACGCGCAGAGCATGCGGCTTGCCGACTTCGTGCCGACCGACCTCAAGTACCGCGACCGCACCGGCGAGGTCTATTCGGTGGCTTTCAACCCGGAGCATCGCTGGTTCTATTTTCCGCGGATGCAGCGCGACGAGGCGCTGCTGCTCAAATGTTACGACTCCTCCGTCGACGGGCGCGCGCGATGGACCGCGCATACGGCCTTCGATGACCCGACGTCGCCGCCTGACCCCGCTCCCCGCGAAAGTATCGAGGCCCGCACGATCGCTTTTTTCGCGCCCGAGAAGAAAAGCTGAGCCGCCGCGGAGCGCCGCCACGCGGCGCTCCGAACACGCCTGTTTGCTCCGTCCGGCTGTTGCTCCTTCTGGCAGTCCTGTCAGTTACAGGTTAGTAATGCCTGTGTTCGGGACAGATCGGATGAGCCAGTTGACTATCAGTGATATTCGCGCGGCCGCGAATCGAATCGCGGGCTACGTTCGTCGAACACCTTTGATTTCATGCCACCCGGTTCGTGACTCGGCGCTGTTCGGCGAGTCCTTGAAGTTGAAACTCGAGTGTCTTCAAGTGACGGGCTCCTTCAAGGCGCGCGGAGCGATCAACAAGCTCAAGTCGCTTTCGCCGAGCGACCTGTCGCGCGGGATAATCACCGCGTCCGGCGGAAATCACGGGCTGGCGGTTGCCTATGCGGGATGGCTCGCGAAGGTGCCGACCCGGATTTATCTTCCGACCACCGCGCCGGCGGAAAAAATCGAAAAACTCGGAAAGTGGGGAGCCCAAGTCGTGATCGAGGGCGCCGCCTGGGACGACAGCAATCGGGCCGCCCTTTCCGTGGCGGAGCGTGAGGGCCTCGCCTACTTTCATCCGTTTGCGGATCCCTTCGTGATAGCGGGACAGGGCACCATCGCGCTGGAAATCTTCGACGACGCTCCACAGAACGACACGCTGCTGGTGGCGATCGGAGGCGGGGGACTTATTTCCGGTATCGCCGTGGCGGCCAAAGCGATAAATCCCAATATTCGAATCGTGGGCGTCGAGCCGATTGGCGCGGCGACCCTTTACTCGAGCCTCAAGGCCGGACGCGTTGTGGAACTTGACAGGATTGAAACGGCGGCTGGAACATTGGGCGCGCGCCGGACTTCGCAGTTGAACCTCGATTTGGTCCGCGAGCATGTGTCGGAAATCGTTCTGGTTTCAGACGACGAAATGCGGGATGGCGCGCGTTGGTTGTGGTTCGAACTGGGCATCGCCGCCGAACTGAGTGGCGCCGCGGCGGTGGCGGCTCTGCTGAGCCGGCGCTATCGGGCGGGAGACGGCGAACGCATCTGCGGGTTAGTATGCGGAGCCGGAACCGACGGACTCCAAACCTGACAGTTAGTTCGCACCAAATATCCGCTCACCATCATTCGCACTGACTATAGACAGAGGAACGGATTTATAGTTCCTCCAATACTTTTCCTAGTACTCTTGCGCGCTCGCTAACGAATCAGCCGCGGGCCGTGCGACGCTGATGCCCTGCTGTTCGCAGGTGTTCGCAACGTCGGAAACGGTGGCGCGGTGAATGTCGCGGGTCCAGCGCAGATCGTCGAATTCAGTGCCACGATGCATCGTGCAGCGGTCATCCCACATCACGAGATCGCGCACGCGCCATCGATGGGTATACACGAACTGACGTTGCGTGGCGTGTGCGATTAGCTGGTCGATGAGCGCGCGGCTTTCGGCCTCCGGCATCCCGACGATGCGGCCGGCGTGCGAGGCAATGTAGAGCGATTTCCGTCCATTTTCGGGGATCGTTCGCGTCATCACCTGCGGGACCGGCGGCAGGTTCTTGCGCTCAGCCTCGGTGAAAGCCGTTGAAACCGATGCGCGCGCGCGAAAAGGCCAGCGCGTGCTCGGCGACCAGGCCTTCGAGCCGACGCTTCAAACCTTCGTCGAGCGCGTCATAGGCGGCGCGCAGGTCGGCGAATTGGGTGTGGCCGCCGATTGGCGGAATCGTCCGCGCGTAGAGCAGCGAGGCGCGCGCCGGCAGATACTTGAAGGAACTGTCGGTGTGCCACAGCCGATTGGCGAGCTGGAGCATCCGCACGCGGCTCTTTTCGCCCCAGATTTCGCTCTGTGCGTCGAGGTTGGAGATGTCGGCCAGTTCGTCCGCAGCCGCAGCTTCGCGCCCGGGTTGAGCGCCGCGATGGTGGTTTCGAGCGGGCCGAAGTGCCGCGCGAAATCGATGTGCTGCTCATCCGAAAGTTCCTGGCCCGGAAAAATCAGCACGGCATAGTCCCAGAAGGCTTGCTTGATCGCCGCGACCTCGGCCGGATCGAGCGGCCGCGACAAATCCACGTCGCCGATCTCGGCGGCGAAGCTTGCTGTCACCGGACATACCGTAATCGCCATCAGAGTTTCTCTCTCCGCTATTCCAGTACTGATCTCGTATCTCAGATGACGCGCGAAGCGGTCAAGCGCGATCGCAGTGGAGCGCGACGGATTGCGGAACGATTGCCGTCCGCGCAATGCCTAAGGCGAAGGAGCGGAAGAGGGCTCGGACGAAGGCTCCGATGAGGCTCCGGGTGAAGACTCAGGCGCGGAGGCCTGCGCGCCCGCGCGCATGCTTTCGAAAAAGCTCGAATTCGCGCTGACGAACTGCCCCAGCGCGGTGACGATCTGGTCCGACATTTCGGACACCTTGTCCTTGCCGACCCGAAACACGGAGGAGTCCTCGAATACCTCGCCCGGCAGCTTGTCAGAGTAAATGGTGAAGGTGACCGACACCGCGGACATGCGGCCGTCAAGCTTGTTGTCGATTCCCTTCCACATATCCACGCAGGCGAAATGCACGCCCATCCCGTATCCGCTGGTGTTGTCGGCCAGTTGATAGCCGATCGATTTGTCGATCTTCTCTTTGAAGACCGTGCAGAAATTCTGCCCTACGGCGTCGGCGCAATGGCACGCGACGTTGATGTTGATCTTTCCGGTCGGCGCCTTCCGCTCTGCCATCGGAGGGCGAAAGCGCCGCGATGACCAGCGCCAGGATGCCTGCCGCGACTATGAATCCAGGAATTCTCAAGACGGATGCAGGCTAGCCAACAGCATCGGCGCGGGCAAGAGGGTCTGCATTTTCACCGTCGGCAATTTCGGATCGGCATCCTGGACGCAATTCCGGATCAAACGGCGGACGCGCTCTCAGATCGCGCCGCGCGCGCGCAGCCCGGCGATCGCCGTCGCGTCGTATCCGAGCGCACTCAGCACGGCATCGGTATGTTCGCCCTTCTCGGGCGTCGGCGTTCGCAACTCCCAAGGCGTGCGGCTCAGATCCACCGCCTGGCCGACCAGCTCCTGGCGTGCCATGTCCGGGGCTCTCGATCGCGCGCGCGATGCCGATGTGCCGCACCTGCGGGTCGGCGAATACCTGGTCGATGCGATAGATCGGGCCGCATGGGACGCCGGCGCGGTTGAGAATCTCGATCCATTCCGCCGATGACCGGGTGCGAGTGATCGCCTCGATGGCCGCGTTGAGCTGGTCGCGGTTGCGCAGCCGGGCCTTTCCGCTCGAGTAGGCGGGATCGCCGGCGAGCTGTTCGGCGCCGAGCGCCTTGCAAAGACGAGTGAACAGCTCATGGCCGGAGCCCGCGATATTGATGTGTCCGTCGGCCGTCGCGAATACGCCGGTCGGAATCGCGGTCGGATGATTGTTGCCGGCCTGCTCCGGCACTTCTCCGGCGAGCAGCCATCGCGCCGCCTGGAAATCCAGCATCGCGACCTGCGCCGCGAGCAGCGAGGTCTGCACCCATTGTCCCTCGCCCGATTCCTCCCGCTCCAGCAGCGCGAGCAGGATGCCCATCGCGCAGAAAACGCCCGCGGTGAGATCGGCGATCGCGATGCCCACGCGGACAGGCCCCTGGCCCGCAAGCCCGGTTATCGACATCAGTCCGCCCATCCCTTGCGCAATCTGGTCGAGGCCCGGGCGATCGGCGTAGGGGCCGTCCTGGCCGAAGCCCGAGATGCTCGCGTACACCAGCCGCGGGTTGATCGCTCGCAGGCGCTCGTAATCGATGCCGAGCCGGTGCTTCACGTCGGGGCGATAGTTTTCGACCAGCACGTCGGCGCTCTCGACCAGGCGCTTGAGGATTTCGAGCGCCTCGGGTTGCTTGAGGTTGAGGGTCAGGCTGCGCTTGTTGCGATGCAGGTTCTGGAAATCGGGACTGGTGCGCGAACCGACTTCGGTGGCGTCATTGTCGGGGGTTTCGATCTTCAGGACGTCGGCGCCCCAGTCGGCGAGCTGGCGCACGGCCGTCGGTCCCGAGCGCGCGCGAGTGAGGTCGATGACTTTGAAGCGGGAGAGCGGAAGCTTATTCATGGCAGCCGATCATAATTCGACCGGCGCTTCGATCGCCAACGGATTCGGGCTAGCGGATTTCAGTGAGACTGCCGCGCCGCCCGGCGCAAGATGCGGCGGAGATTCCGCAGCGGCGGTTGGGAAAAGAGCGGACGCGGGCGATTCCGGCCCCTGGGACTAACTTTTGCCCTTGGGGGAATCGGGAGCGCCCGCTTCCATCTCCGACCGCCATTTGTCGATGGTCTCGATGTTGAAACGCCAGTCGCTACCAATTCGGAAGGCCGGAATCTTACGCCGCTTGATCAGCCGGTAAATGGTGGAGGGATGCACGTGCAAATATTCGGAGACCTCCTCCACAGTCATCACCTTGCTCTGCCGCCCGAACAGCGGCCGATCACTATCTCGAGCCATTATCGCCACCCAAACCTGCAAACAGCCGCGGATCGCCAAACACTCATCCGTGGGCGTCGGGGAAGTCATCGCCGATCCTAAATAACACGCCAGCGGCGCACCTGTCCAAAACGCTTCGCCCACGACTGGCAGCCTAGTTGTGCTACGCAGAAGCTACCATTGCTTCTGTAGCATCATTGAAGGGAGGTCGCATAGATATGCAATTGGTCGCACAGGCAGTCGGATGCATGGATAAAGCCAAAAAGGCCCAGATATGCGAAGACGAAGAAAGAAATTGTGGACAAACGACCCGCCGGGCGCTTCGAGTGCGAACGGTTTGAATTCAGCGCCTTGTGGCGCGACTACGACAGCGGTTGGGTTCAACGTTGCACAATCAGCACAATCGGATGGACAGAGATTCGAAAAGACTCCGAGTAGGCATTCTAGCTCAAGAGGGCGGTGCTTATTTCTGCCAAATATTGACTAATAAAGCGTATCTGACAGGGCTCGGATGAAGTCTGTGCCTTATATCGCTCACTTAGGCATAAATTCTGCATAGAGCTACCCGGGGGACTCGTCGAGTACGGCACGGGTCAAAGTTGCGAGGAGCACTGCCGAGTTATCCAGGGGCGAATCATGCTGAACCACCTGTTGAAGTACCTGAAGGCACGATCCGAACGGAACATCGCGCCGGCCGCGTCAGAGGCCGCCGTGTCCGGTGCCTCGCAGTTGGCCTCACGCCACCAAGGCGATCTCTTACAATTCATGCTGGATAGCATGGCCGAGGGCGTGATCGTCTGCGACCGCGATTTGCGCATGGTCCAATTCAACCGCGGCGCGAGCGCGATCTTCGGCGCCGACTTGAAAGGCGACTCCTTCAGGAGCCTGGCGGCGAAATATCAATTGCTCCCATCGCAGGGCGCGTCATCAATCCCGATGGAGGAGCGGCCGCTCGCCCGCGCCATGAAGGGCGAGGCGGTCAACGACGCTCAATTCATACTGCGTGGGCCGAGCATGGCGTCCGACCTATGGATCGAGATCTGCGCGAGTCCGGTCAGGACCGACGATGGCACGATTCTCGGCGCGATGGTGGTCATGCGCGACATCAGCGAACGCAAGGCCGCCGAGGAGCAGATGAAGCGTGCGCGCGACCTTGCGCTCGAGGCGGAACGGATTCGCTCCGAGTTCCTCAGCCACATGAGCCACGAGATCCGCACGCCGCTCAACGGCATAATCGGCATGACCCAGTTGCTGCTCGGCACCGAGCTCAGCCCCGAGCAGCGCGAATACGCCGAGACCGTACAATTGAGCACCGACCTGCTGTTCGGCATGGTCAACGATCTGCTGGATTTCTCCAACCTCGCGGCGGGCAAGGTCGTGCTGCAGCAAATCGACTTCGACCTCCTGCAAGTGGTGGAAACCGCGGTGGGCCTGTTTGGCGAGCATGCGCAGAGAAGCAACGTCGAGCTGATTCTGGATGCGGACGATGACGTGCCGCGCCTGTTGCGCGGCGACCCCGCGCGGCTCCAGCAGGTGCTGGTAAACCTGATCAGCAATGCGGTCAAGTTCACCGAGCGCGGCGAGGTAGTGGTGCGGCTGGTCACAGAGGCGGAGTCCGCGGCCGCCGCGTCGGTGCGCTGCGAGGTGCGCGATACCGGGATCGGGATTGCGCCCGAAGCGCAGAAGCTGCTGTTTCAGCCGTTCTCCCAGGTTGACGGTTCAACCACGCGCAAATATGGCGGGTCGGGCCTTGGACTTGCCATCTCGGCCCAACTCGTCGCGCGGATGGGAGGGCAGATCGAAGTCGAGAGCGAACCCGGAGGTGGATCCGTTTTTCGCTTCACGATGAAGCTGCAAAAGCAGTGCCCCTTCGTCGGCGTCGCGTCGGATTCGCGCGCGGGACTGGAGCCGCTGCGGCTGCTGCTGGTCGAGGATAACGCGACGCTTGCGCCAGCCTTTGCAAACGGCTCGACGCATGGGGCATGAGCGTCGATGCGGCCACCGATGGGACCGAGGCGCTGGATTTGTTGCGCACCCGCGCGGCGGCGGGAGCGCCATACGACGCCGCCATCTTCGATCTGCGCTTGCCTGCCGCAAGTAGCGCTCAGCTCATGCGCGCGGTCAAGGCGGACCCGGCCATTGGCCACACCTGGCTTATCGCTGCAAGCTCGTCGGCCGCCGAGGCTCCAAATCGCACCCAGCATTCCGCGCCCGCCGACATGTGGCTCGCCCGGCCCATCCGGCCGTCGCAACTTTTGCAAAGCCTCAAGGAACTGCTGGCGCAGCGACATCGCAATCGAGGTGAACCGGGGTAGGCGATGGCGCGGCGATCGAAGAGCCGCAAGCGCGTCCGCGTCCCGAGCGCATCTGTCCGCGTGCTCGTCGTCGAGGACAACGCGATCAATCAGAAACTCGCGCTCAACCAGCTCCGCAAGCTTGGTTACGCCGCCGACGCCGTCGACAACGGGCCTGCCGCGCTGGACTCGATCGCGCGCGGCTCTTACGCGGCGATCCTGATGGATTGCCAGATGCCGAGGATGGACGGTTACGCGACGACCGCCGAGATTCGCCGCCGCGAGTCAGGACGCCGGCACACCATCGTCATCGCGATGACCGCTTATGCGCAGGAAGGGGCGCGCGAGAAATGCTTCGCGGCCGGAATGGATGACTATATAGCGAAACCGGTGAGGCTGGAGGTGCTGGAGGCGGCGCTGGCACGCTGGGTTCCGTTGAAGCAGACAGCAAACGGCCACAACGGCTCTTCAAAAGCGGCGGCGTGGAGCTGCCGAAAGCATCGACCCCGAAGTGATGATTGAACTGCTGGACCTGTCCCGCTCTTACACCAGTGGCGATTTCCTCGGTGAGCTTATCGATATGTTCTATGGCGAGCTGAGCTCCCGGCTGGCCTCGATTCGCGAGGCCTCGTCCCACCGCCGATTCACTGAATTGGACGAGCGCGCCCACGAACTCAAGGGATCGTGTCTCAGTCTGGGCTTGGCGCGGATGGCGGCGCTATGCAGTCAAATTGAGGCGCTGGCGCGAGCGGGGACGGCCGAAGGTGCGCAGGCGCTGCTCGACCAGATCGAAACCGAGGCCGGCGTTGTCCGGCCGCTGCTCGAAACGGAAAGACTTCGCGCGGCGCGCAAAACTCAAACGCTGCAAGAATCAGCCATGTCTTCCGGCAGCCCAAATCCCAACGTAAGACGTAGTATCCCCTCTCAGACGGCCGGTACGCGGTCAGATCAGGCGCTGGCGCGAACCGGGACAACCGAAGTTGCGCAGGCACTGCTCGAGCAGATCGAGCGTGAGGTCCTGCGTTGCCCGGACTGCCGCTCGAACGCCGAAAGACTTCACGCGATGCGCAAAGCTCGAACGCTGCGAGAATCAGCGGTGGCTTCGGGCGCTCAAATCCCAACGTAAGACATAGTATCTTTTCGAAGACACTGGTTTTGCAACTGTCGGTATTAGCTTCGTGACCGTCATAGACACACGAGACGGTTAGCTAAAGTAAGACCAACAGAACTAATAAGAATGAAATGCATATACAGTTCATACTAATATCAAAAGTTGACTCACCAACCGATTTCATCGATCATATATCTACGTCCTAGCAGGGTGTTGATAAATATAACAATCGCTCCGCGTCGATCCTTCACTTCGGCAACCCTCGTTCAGGATGACAGCAAAAAGGCTCCCCTTCTGTCATCCTGAGCGCCAGCGAAGGATCTCCGCGAAGCGATGGATCTTTTTTCCTTCATTTATCAACATCCTGCTAGATTGGTTAAATCCAATGTCAATTTGAACTACATCTGATGGCTCCGCCGTTCCAGGTTCTTCGACGTATGTAGTGCAAGAGCGGTTGCTTTTCAGGAGGGCCTGTCGCAATGACCAGATCCCGTCGGGAATCCGGACAGATTGTATATCTCGCCGCCATTTCGCTGGTCATGTTGCTCGGCTTCAGCGCTTTGGCGGTGGATATCGGCATGCTCTATTCTACACGGCGGCGCATGCAGACGGCTGCCGATGCTGCGGCAATCGCCGGCGCCACGGCACTGCGCGACGGACAGGATTACACGCAAGGCCGCCGAGCGACGTTACGTTCATTCAACGGGTTCACCAATTCGCAGAACAATGTGACGGTGACGGTTAGCGAGCCGACGCTGCCGTCGCCATATCCGAGCGGTGTGACCTACGTCGAGGTCGACATCACACAGACCGTACCGACTTATTTTCTGCGCGACGCTGGGTTACACAGTCGATGAATGTGGGCGCCCGGGCCGTGAGCGGCGCAGTCGCGGGACCTGCCTGCATATATGCGCTGGACCCGACCGATTCGCAGACCTTTTCGTTGACGGGCAACTCCAACCTGACTGCCCAGTGCGGCTAATCGATGACTCGAGCTCTTCCTCCGGGCTTTACCTGAACGGCAACATCACACTGAAGGCGACGTCCATCGGTGTGAGTCGCCAGCGGCTTTTCCGAGTCTGGCAACATCACGCTTTCGCCGCAGCCCATCGCGAACGTCGCGGCGCTGCCTGACCCGCTGGCCGGCGCGGGCGCAAGAGCGCAGCGCCCAGCGTTGGCACGTGCGCTCAGCAAACCGGCCAAGCCGGAAGCGAGAACTGGAGCGGCAACATCACCAGTCTCACGGTTCCCGCCGGAGTATATAACGGCGGCATCAGCATCAGCGGCAACGTCAGCGGTACCGTGACCTTCTCCGCCGGCAACTATGGGAACAACGTCAACTTCAACGGCAATGGCGGCAACCTGGTCTTCAATCCTGGCCAGTACCAGAACGGCGGCAGCGGCGACAGCATCACGCTGAACGGGAATACCGGGACGACCTTCAATGCCGGGAGCTACACGTTCTGCGGCGCCGTCGACATCGTCGGAAACAGCACTGTGACCCTGCGGCCCGGCAAGTATTTCGGTGGAATCAAGATCACCGGCAACGCCAACGTAACCTTCAGTCCCGGCACTTATATCCTGGCGTGGCGGCGGGCTGACGGTTACCGGCAACTCGACGCTGAACGGCACTGGTGTGACTTTCTACAACAGTAGCGCCACCGGATACGCGTACGCGCCGATCGCCTTGACCGGCAATGAAACGGCCAACCTGAGTGCTCCCACTTCGGGTACCTTCGAGGGCTTCCTCTTGTTTCAGGATCCGTCGATCCCCGTCGGCTCCGCAGCCATCACCGTCATCGGCAACTCCGCGTCGACCTTCGACGGCATCATTTACTCACCCAAAACCGCGATCAACTACTGTCGGCAACTCCAGCGGCTCCGGCTACACGATTCTGGTCGGCTACAAGATCACGATTACCGGCAATTCCACGTTTCACTATCGGCAACAATTATTCCTCGCTCGCCAACGGAGCACCGATAAAATCGAGCGCGCTCTATGAATAGCCATCGCTCAAGCAAACAGGCTTGCTGGGCGACGCCGGCGCTTTTGGGCCGCGCGTGGCCAGAGCTATGTCGAGTTGGCTTTCGTGCTTCCTGTGCTTGCGATCGTTCTGGTGGTGGCGGCCGATTTCGGCCGGCTCTTCTATACCTATGTCGAAGTGATAAATGCGGCGCGGGCGGCGAGCGCAATACGGCTCGAATAGCGTCATCACCGCGGCCGACGCGACGGGGATGAGCGCGGCGGCCAAGCAGGATGGAGTCAACGTTGCCAATCTGACGGTGACCGCAAGCCAGTGCACGTGCGGGACCGCGACCTCCTCGATCCCGGCCTGCTCGTCGAATTACTGCACCAACGATCCGCAGGGAAACTATGTCGTCGTCAATACGCAGGTCCCGTTCACCACCATCAGTGAAATACCCGGGAGTTCCTTCGTCGATCACGCTCAAGGGCCAGGCCGTGATGCAAGTTCAGCAACAATGAAAAAACTGTTCATCTGCGCTGCTCGCGAAAGGTACTTCCGGCACCGGGGCGGTGGAGTTTGCGCTGGCGGCTACGGTCTTCCTTTTGCTGACGTTTTCGATAATCGAGATGGCGCTGCTGGTGTACTCGTATAACACTATCAGCCATGCCGCCCGCGAATGCGTGCGCTACGCCATCGTGCATTCGCCGACCGGTCCCGACCCGGCGACGGCCGCTCAGATCAAAACATCACGATTGGTTACGCTGATCTGCCCGCGCCAAACCAGCTAACGGCGAGCGGGGTCGCGGTGACCTGGCCGGCCGATCCCAGTCTGCCGTCGCAGACAGGATGCGCAGTGCACCATCTCCTTGAACTACAGTCTGCGCATACCTTTTCTGCCGTCAGTGACGCTGCCCCTTACCGCGACCGCGCGCATGCTTGTTTCCCAGTAGCGGCGTACCGACACTATTACCGCTCCGTACGAGAGCGACTGCGTCGGCTCGATTCGCAATAGAAAGCATCCGGCGTCGAGAGAAAACCCCGCCCGCTGCGCATCAGCCGCGCGTCAGGGCGAGCAATCATTCCTGCCAACAGCATCCGGATCGGCCGATGTTCCCCTCCGTGCTGATCTGGCCCAGCGGGGAACCGTGCGGTATCTCTGAAAGGAGTCTCATGGGCGGTCAAAGGTCGAGTGTCAGGCAGTATTGCACATTAAAAGTTAATATGTCAGACTAGAACTGTGAAAAGAGTCGTTAAACTCCGTACACGCGAGGCAAGCAACCATATCCTCCTGGAGCGTCGAAAGTGGCAAGCACGATAAGAAACAAATATCTGACCGTCGCCGAATTGTCCGAATATCTGCAGATTCATCGGACTACAATCTATCGGATGCTCAGGCAGGGCAAATTGCCGGGTTTCCGCATCGGTAGCGACTGGCGGTTCAGCCTCGATGCGATTGAACAGTGGCAGCGCGAACAGACGAAGATCGATGCCGGAAGCCAGATGTACTGACTTCCTTGCCGCGTCGCCAAAGGCCCCGGTTTGGAGCTGCCGCGATTGAGCGGTCGATTGGCTGCTTTCGACGGATCTGAGCCGGCCGCTAGATTTCGTATCCCAGCCGACGCGCGCAGTCGCGCAGAATCTCCGGCTCCCAGGCTGGCCGCCTGGGATTTTTCGCATGCGGCAGGCTGGTTGAGATTCGTCCCAGCAGATGCAGAAACGTGGCGGCCGAATGTTTGTAGGCCGGAACGGGCTCGCGAAACGCCACGTTGCCCAGGTACTGTAGCGCGTCGGCCAGCGCGTAGTAGGCCGGGTCGCCAGTTTCCCAGAGCCGGTCGCGCTCGGCAAATTTCTCCGGCGCAAAAGTCGCCAGTCCCAACAGGTAGTCCGAGCCGTATTCGATCATGTTGATGCCGAGGTCGTTGCCGGTATAGATGCGCAAGTCCGGCCGCACGGCGTCGCGCAGCGCGAGGCGCTCGAGTTCCGTCAGCCGATCGAGCGAGGAGTGCTTGATTCCCTTGAGCTCCGGAATCTCCATCAGGCCGCGCAACGCCGTCTCGCTGAAAATCTCGCCGTTGGGCGCGAACATGCGTCCCAACTCGAAGCCCAGCACTGCATCGTAGCCGCGGCACGCGGCGCGATATGCCGCGACTTTGTCGTGGTCCGGTTTTCCATGCAGCCGCGCGGTCTGAAACAGGATCGGGATACCGCCGAACTTCACGATGAGGTCCATCTGGCGCCGGTAGAGCGCGACCACTTCGCCGTCGCGGCCTTCGATATAGGCGCCGGCGACAAACGGCACGTTGTTTCCCAGCGCCTCCCGGGTCCATCGCAGGACCTCGTGCTGTTCGGCGTCGCTAAGGTAGTTCACATAGCCGGTGTCCATATTCACCGCGCTCATCAGGCCGGCGCGATGCGTCGCCAGGAGATGGCGCTGAAACTCTTCGACCGCGACCGCGCCGCGCGCGTCGTAGGGCAGGAGCGCCGCCGCGATTCCCTGCACCTTGCGGCGAAGCAGGCGCCGCTCGATCAGCGTTTGGAGTTTCATCATATGGCCGCGGCCCGCCTGGCCTTCGCCTCCTTCAAGCGCAACGCCATGACGGATTTTTTGTAGTGGCCGTCGAGCGGATAGCATCCGGAGGGCAGGCCATTGCGCGGCGCGGTGGTGCAATCGCTGAAAGTCCGGCAAACCCGTTTGCGTTGCAGTCGCCCGCCCCTCCATCGCGTCCCACAGCATTTCGGGATAGCTCAGAACCATCCGCCCCAGGCCCACCGAATCCACCCAACCCATACGGACCGCGGCCTGAGCCACATTCGGCAGGAAATCCTGCAAATAGCTATACGCCGGTTCCCACGATAATGAGTTCGGGAAACCGGTCTTTGAGCAGGCGCACCGCGTTCATCTGCCGCGCCACTTCAACCAGCGGATCTTCGGGCGGCCGATAGCCGTCCGACGGCGGATAAGCCGCCGGCCGCTGAAGGTGCGGCGTATAGTACGGACTTCCGGCGGTCAGGTTCACCAGCCGGATATCCATCCGCTCCAGCAGCGCGAGCAAGCGCGCCGGTTCGGTCAGATCCATCTGTGTCGGATTGGCCGGGTCCACGCCAAATCCCCAGCGATAGGGGATGAGCCGATCGAAGGGCTCCGGCTCTCCGACTGCCCGCCCCAAGCGGCGACGACGGCCGGCGCGGGCCGAAACGGCACCATGTCGAAGGCCGAGAGCCGCACGCCAATTTTGAGGCCCGGGGCGGCCGCGCGTATGCCCTCGACGGTCTCGCGCAGGAATCGCGTGCGGTTCTCGAAGCTGCCGCCATATCGGCCCTCGCGCGTGTGCGCGCTCAGGAATTCATGCCCGAGATAGCCGTGGCAATGTTTGACGTCCACGAAATCGAAGCCAAGCCGCGACGCGGTTTGCGCCGCGCGATGGAAATCCTCGATGATCGCGCCGATCTCCGCGTCCGTCAGCACCGGGAATTCGACGGGCAGTCCCAGCCGCTGGTCCAGGATCGGATGGCGATAGAGGATTCGCGGCGCGCGCCCGGTTGCCCGCGTCGGGACGGCTGTAGCGTCCCGAGTGCGTGAGCTGCAGGCCGATCAGCAGGCCGTCATCGGAGCCGGCGACGCTGCGATGCTCCTCGATCAGGGCCTCTCGCAGATGGGCCAGGCCGCGCTCGGTATGCGGAGCCGATCACGAGTTGGTTGGGATTGGCGCGCCCCTCGTGACGCACCGCCACCGCTTCGCCGCCCCAGATAAGCTTCGCGCCGCTGCGGCCGAATCGCCGCCATCGGCGGATCGTGTTCTCGCTCGGGTTGCCGTCCGCCGTGCCGTCCCAGCCTTCCATCGGATGAACGGCGAGGCGGTTGCCGATACTGATCCCATGACGCACGAGCGGCTGTGCCAGGGGCGAATCCGCTCCACGGGCCAATTCCGGATCGCACGGGATCGTGAGGCCGAGCGAATCCAGATGTTCCTGGAAGTGCGCCACGTCGCGCAGGCTTCCCAGACGTACCAACTCACCCGCGTTCATCCGATCTCCTCGACGATCCCCCGAGCAACTGCTCTGCCCGTGAGCCGTTGCCTTGAATAGCTCTTGATGTCGCATCGCATTGGCTCGCAATATTGCGCTCTGTGTGCGGACGAGAGATCTCGAACGCTTGCCTCCGGTTGCACCGGCACGTAGAGAATCAGGCCCTGCCGGAGCATTAGCGGCAAATGAGGCCCGATCAGGAAGGTTTCCGGAGCGCATGAGTGATTGGGGGAATCAGCGATGACCGATAGTCATCGGATCTTCGGATTCACCGACGAGCAACTCGCCACGCTGGAACTGAGCTGGCGCCCCGGCCTGTTCGACGGCCAGGTGGTTCTCGTTTCCGGCGCCGGCACCGGGCTCGGCAAGGCGATCGCCTATCAGTTCGGCCGCCTCGGCGCGAAGCTGGTTATCTGCGGCCGCAAGCCGGAGCCGCTCGAGCGCACCGCGCAGGGGATGCGCAAGCTCGGCATCGAATGTCTCACCTACCCGATGACTATTCGCGACCCGGAACAGGTCGCGGCGCTGTTCGACGCCGCCTGGAGCCGCTACGGCCGGCTCGACGTGCTGGTGAACAACGCCGGCGGACAGTTCCCGCAGCCGGCGATCGATTTCAGCGTCAAGGGATGGAACGCGGTGATCGACACCAACCTCAACGGCGCCTGGTACATGATGCAGGCCGCGGCGCGGCGCTGGCGCGACGCCGCGCGGCCCGGCTGCATCGTCAACATCGTTGCCGTGGTGGAGCGCGGGATGCCCGGTGTCGCGCATACCGCGGCCGCGCGCGCCGGCGTGATCTATCTGAGCAAGACGCTCGCCGTCGAATGGGCGCCGCTGCGCATCCGGGTCAACAACGTGGCGCCCGGGGTCACCGCCACCGAGGGCATGAATGTCTACCCGGAGGAGGCGAGGGCGGAGTTCCGCCGCGCCAATCCGATGATGAAATTCGGCGACGCGCAGGACGTCGCCGACGCCTGCTGCTACCTGGCGGGCCCCAGCGGCAAGTTCATCACTGGCGAGGTCATCGCGGTCGACGGCGGCTTTCAGATGTGGGGCGAGCAATGGACCGCCGGGCGCCCGGATTACTACAAGCTCAAGGAATGAGCGAGCATCGGACGCTGATCGTTGGCGCTTTTCCGTGGGCGCGTGCTATACGGCTCTTTGGGGCGTCTCTACAAAAATCGGAACCGTGCGCGAGCGATCAGGAGGAAATAGACAATGGCTGGAAGCGGACAAATATCCCAGAAACATCAGGAGAAGCATCAAGTCGAAAGCCAAGGGCCAGCATCCGATGACCCAGATAGCGACGAGGTCATTGTTCGAAAACCAGGATGTGAGGGTGTGGGAGATGGACGTCGCGCCGGGCGACACTTTCGGCCTGCATCACCACACCAATGACTACGTGCTCTACATCACCAGCGGCGCCAACCTGCAAGGTTGACGACAAGGATGTCGGACCTTACGAACTTCATCTGCCATGACCGCTCCGTGTTACTACATCAAGGCGGGCGGGACCGAGAGCTTCCGCAACGTCAGCCCGACGCCTTTTCGCGAGGCGCTGATCGAAATCAAGCGGCCTGCGCGTCCCGGCCAGGATCGCGCGGGATTCACCTCCTGCGACGCGCTGGTGGGCGCCGCCGACGCGGCCGGGCAGCGTCTGCGTATGGAGAATGAGCGGATGCGCATCGTGGAGACCACGCTGGCGCCGGGCGACGGCCTCGGGATGCAGCGATGCGAGCGCGACGCCGCGGTGTTCGTGGTTCAGCCGGGCAAGGTAAAGGTGGTCGAGCGTGCGGCCGCCGGTCCGGAGCGGGTCAAGGAAGAGACGCGCAACGCCAAGGATGTGTGCTGGCAGCCGGGCGGCGTCGAACGCGACCTGGTAAACGTGGGATCGAGCCTCTATCGGCAGATCAGCGTCGAAGTTAAGTGAGTCAGGTCTAGCCAGGTAGTCAGTCAGCGGCCTCGCATCCGCCTCGAAAGCACAACGGCCGCAGCCCCGTGAGGGACTGCGGCCGTTGCTTTTGTCTATGCAGCCAGACTCTTACTGATTCGGAATCAGCTCGACCCGGCGGTTCTGAGCGCGTCCTTCGGCCGTCTTGTTGGTGGCGACGAAGTCCGTCTTCCCATAGCCGTGCGGGGTCATGCGGCTTTCCGCGACACCGTGGTCGGCCAGGTACTTCACCACCGCGTCAGAGCGGCGCTCCGAGAGCTTCAGGTTGTACCGTACCGAACCGATCGCGTCGCAGTAGCCGTTGACGTTGAGCGATACGTTGCCGTGATCCTTCAGGGTGCTCGCGGCTTCATCGAGCACAGCCGCATCCTGCGGACGGATGTTGTACTTGTTAAAGTCAAAGTGCACGCCACGCAGGATTATCTTCTCCGGCGGAGGTGGCGGCGGCGGCGGAGGCGGCGGCGGTGGCGGAGGAGGTGGCGGCGGCGGCGGCGGCGGCGGAGGCGGCGGGCACAGGAAATGGCCGATCGTTCCACCAATCAGACCACCGCCCGCGAGCCCGGCGGGAATTCCCCAGGCGAAGTAAGTTCCTTCGTGCGAGCCGTGGTTCTTGGTCGTCAGGATAACGGCAGTGGCTATCCCGGCGCCGGCCAGTGCGCCGATTCCGGCGCCCATGATCTCGCAATTTCTCTGGTCTTCGTTGGCCGAGCAGCCGGCGACCATACACAGGGCTGCAGCTCCCATCAAGTACAGACCTAGTTTTCTCATCACCATCATCCTTCCTTCCCAGCCTTTTGGACGAGCAGCGCTCCAGCGATGCCTCCCCCGGCTAGCTAGAGTTACGTAGGACCCCACGCAAGTTCCTGAAGGTTGTCTCATAAGTTTTGACCTTCGACAAGCCCTATCGGCAGCGTTTTTGGCATGAAGTGTAGAGTAGGCGTCTGCCGTTCATCAGCGATGCGGCTATTCGACTCAAACCGGCTATGGTATAGCAGCGCTATAGGAACTTTTCGCCATCAATCAATTCCACAGGAGGAAGCGATGCGGTTCGGCCTCTTGTACTCACTTCAAACGCGGCCCGACAAGCCGGCGACCCAGGCGCAGATCTATCGCGAGATGCTCGAGCAGATCGAGATCGGCGAGGGTCTGGGCTTCGACTCGGCCTGGCTGGTCGAGCATCACTTTCTCGCCGACGGCCTATGCCCGTCGCCGCTGGTGGCCGCGGCCGCGATGGCGGCGCGCACGCGGCGCATGACTATCGGCACCAGCATGTACCTGCTGCCGCTCCATCGCCCGGTGCAATCGGCCGAGGACGTCGCCGTGCTCGACAACATCTCCAACGGCCGGTTCATCCTTGGCGTGGCGGCGGGCTACCGGCCCGAGGAGTTCGCCGGCCACGAAGAGGAGCGCTCCGGGCGCGAGCGCCGGATGGAAGAGCAACTCGACATCATGATCAAGGCCTGGACCACCGAGTCGTTCTCCTACGAGGGCCACTACTACAAAATTCCCGAGACCTCGGTCACGCCCAAGCCGGTGCAGAAGCCCCGGCCGCCGATCTGGATCGGCGCTTCCACGCGGGGCGGAGTGCGCCGGGCCGCGCAATGGGCCGACGCGCTGGTCGCTTCGCCGCGCCATCATATCGCCGAGCTCAAGCAGCACTTCGCGATGTACGGCGAGTACTTGCAGCGCTTCGGCAAGCATCCCTCCTGCGTCCCGGTCATCCGCGAGGTCTACTGCGCGCCGACCACCGCCCAGGCCGAAGCCGAGGCGCGCGACGGCGTGATGTATATCCATGGCGGAATGTACGGCAAGTGGGCGGGCGTGCGGCCGCTGCGCGACGACCACGGCGAGCTGGTGAAGGATCCGGCCACCGTGACCTTCGAAAGCCATCGCGAGCGTTTCATCATCGGCAGCCCCGACCATTGCGTGCGCGAGATCCAGCGCTACCAGAGCGAGATCGGGATGGACTACCTTATTTGCTGGATGCAGTTTCCGGGTGTCGAAATGGACAAGACGTTGAACTCGATGCGGCTGTTCGCGAAGGAAGTGATGCCGCACGTCAAAAGCTGATACGCAGATCTGATAGAGATTATGATACCGATTGCCCGCGCGGCCGTGCCGCGCCCCGCAGGGAGGTTCACCGACAATGCGTAGCTGGATCGATCTCAACAGCGACATGGGCGAGTCCTTCGGCAACTACGTGCTGGGCCGTCCGGACGAAGTGATGAAGCAGATCAACCACGCCAACATCGCGTGCGGGTTTCATGCCGGCGATCCGGTATGGATCAGGCGCACGGTGGAATCCGCCAAGCGCTACGGCGTCACGCTGGGCGCGCATCCGGGGTTTCCGGACAAGATGGGTTTCGGGCGCCGCCTGATCAACATCTCGCAGCAGGAGGCGCGCGACTACGTGGTCTACCAGGTCGGCGCGGTCAAGGCGTTCGCCGACGCCGCCGGGGTCAAGCTGATCGCGGCCAAGCCGCATGGCGCCTTTTATCTGTGGGCGCAGCAGAGCGAGGAAAACTCGCGCGCGATTCTCGAGGGCTTTCGCGAAGTCGATCCCGATTTCGTCGCCTATCTGCCGGCGCTGCCGCGCCATCCGATGCTCGAGGTCGCGGAAAAAATGGGCTTCAGGGTGATCAAGGAATTCTATCCCGGCCTGGTCTATGCCGACGACGGATCGATCGGCGTCAAGCGCACTTACGGCGAGGAAAATGTCGAGGACATGGTCGGCCTGGTGATGAAGTTTGTCACCGAGGGCAAGGTCAAGAGTTCCAGCGGCAAGGATATCGCGGTCGAGGCCGACAGCATCTGCGTCCACGGCGACGTGATCAACGCGCCCGAGGTTCTGACCGCGCTGCACAAGGCGCTCAAGCAGGCCGGGGTGACCACGCGCAGCGCCGTGCAGGATCTTGTCAAAGGTAAAGGCAAGGGCAACGGCCGCGCGCATGCCGCGCACGCCCACGCCTGATCTTTCCTGACCTTGTCCTTGCTTGACCTCTCCTTGTCCAAGGAGAGGTCGCCGCGAGCATCGCGAGCGGCGGGAGAGGTTGTGTATTAAAGATTCATTGCTTCGCGGAGATCCTTCGCTGACGCTCAGGATGACATAAGGGAAGCCTTTTCTGCCGTCATCCTGAACGAAGGCTGCCGAAGTGAAGGATCGACGCGGAGCGGGTTTTGTGTTTATCGACACCCGCTTGGGTTAGGTCGCCGCGTTCGCAAAGGTTCCGCAGGGAGAGTAATCAGCATGGCGCTGGAAAAATTCGTCAACGCGTACGTCGCGCGCACTCCGCGCTCGCGCGAGATTTACGAGGATGCGCGCAACTACCTGCCCGGCGGGGTCAGCGGCAATGCCAAGTTCCTCAAGCCCTATCCGCTCTACGTCAAGCGCGCCCGCGGCTCGCACGTCACCGACGTCGACGGCAACGACTACGTCGACATGCTCGACGCGGTCGGCGCGGCCATCCTGGGCCACGGCCACGAGTCGATAAGGCGCGCGGTCAAGGAACAGATCGACGAAGCGATCCTGCCCCTGATGGCGACCGAGCTGGAGGTGAAGCTGGCCAAGAAAGTCTCGCACCTGATGGACTACATGGAGATGCTTCGCTTCGTGAACAGCGGCTCCGAGGCGACGCTGATGGCGATGCGGGCGGCGCGCGCGTTTACCGGGCGCGAGCGGATAGCCAAGTTCGAGGGCAACTACCACGGCCAGCACGACTGGTCGCTGATTGGCGGCTCGGCGGCGGGGCTGGGGCCCGAGAGCGAGCCGCTGTCGGCGCCGGATTGCGCGGGAATCCCGCGCTCGATCGTCGATAACGTTCTGATGCTGCCCTACAACGACATGGCGGCGATCGACCTCGTGCGCCAGCATGCGCGCGAACTCGCCGCCGTGATCATCGAGCCGGTGGCGGCGTTTTTAATCGGCGCGGTCCCGGCCGAGATTGAATTTCTGCGCGCGCTGCGCAAGGTCACCGAGGAACACGGCGTGATGCTCATCTTCGACGAGGTCGTCACCGGCTTCCGCCTCGGACTGGGTGGGGCGTCGGCCTACTTCGGCGTGCGGCCGGACCTCGGATGCATCGGCAAAATCGTCGGCGGCGGTTTCCCGGTCGGCGCCTTCGGTGGGCGGCGCGACCTGATGGAGAAAGTGATCACGCCGACCAAGCAGCCCTCGGACCTCAAGGAGAAGAGCTTCGCCTCGGGGACGTTCTCGGGCAACCCGATCAGCATGGCGGCCGGATTGGCCGCGCTCACCGAGCTCGAGCGCAACCCGGTCTACGAGTACGTCGGCGCGATGGGCCACGCGGTGCGAGAGGGGGTCACCGCGAGCGCCCGGCGCTGGGGCTTTCCGATCCAGGTCACCGGCATCGGATCGCTCTTTCACATCCACTTCGCCGACGGGCCGATCGCCAACAAGCGCGTCGCGATGCGCGCCAATCACGCTCGCCAGTACGAATTCAGCATGGGGCTGATTTCCAAGGGCGTGCTGCTGACGCCCAACCATCCGGGGTTCCTCTCGGCCGCGCATACCGCGGAGGACGTCAAGGAAGTCATCCGCGTCGCCGACGAGGTGCTGCGCGAGATGGCCGCCGGCTGAGCGGGAGCGCGGCGCGGGGGGACTGGAGCGATCGAAATGGATGTCCGTTACGACTTCGGCGGCGACGAATACATCTTCGTCGACTTCGATATCGAGATGAGTCTCGAGGTCAACTTCAAGATTCTCTCGATCTGTCAGGAAATCGAACGCGAGCGGATCGCCGGAGTGATCGAGGTATGCCCGGGCAACGCGTCCTACCTGATGCATTACCGGCCCGAGGAAATCGATCCGGAAAAACTGGTCAAGGAACTGCGCAAGCTCGAGCATCAGGCCGACCACATCACCTCCATCAGCTCGCGCATGGTCGACATCCCGGTGCTCTACGACGATCCGTGGACCAAGGAATGCGCCAGGCAGTTCGGCGAGCGCCATCAGGACCCCTCGGTCACCAACCTGGAATACCTGATGCGCATCAACGGCTTCAGCAACAAGCAGGAATTTATCGAGGCGCATTCCGGACGCCCCTACTGGATTTCGATGGTGGGTTTCGTGCCCGGCACCGCGTGGGGCTACCAGATGGTGCCGCGCGCGCGCGCGTTGCAGGCGCCCAAGTATGTCCGTCCGCGCACCGACACGCCCGAGCGCACGGTCTCGCACGGCGGCGCCTTCATGGCGATCTATCCGGTGCGCGGTCCGGGCGGCTACCAGCTTATCGGGATGACGCCGGTGCCGGTTTACGAGCCCGAAGGGCGGCTGATCGATCTGCGCGAGACGCGCATCCTGGCCAAGGCGGCGGATCGATGGAAATTGCGGCCGATCGATCTCGATGAATTCAACGCGATTCGCGCCGAGGTCGAGGCCGGCACTTATCGCTACCGGATAGTCGAGCAGGAATTCAGGCCGGCGGTCTATTTCGAGGATCCCGAAGCGCTATCTCAACCGTCTGCAGGAAGAAGCGCGCTGATGCTCAAAATCCTGAGACCCGGGCTGCTGACCACGATCCAGGATGCCGGACGCTTCGGCTGGTATCACATCGGGATGCCGCCGTCGGGCGCGATGGATCAGTTTTCGTTTCGCGCCGGCAACCTGCTGGTCGGCAACGACCAGGGCGCGGCGGCGCTCGAGACGACTTTCCTGGGGCCGGACCTCGAGGCCGCCGCCGACGTGACGGTCGCGGTGACCGGCGCGCCGCTGGAGTTGCGGCTCAATGGCGAGCCCGCGCCGATGTGGGTCGCGCTCGCGCTGAGAGCGGGCGACAAGCTTCAGTGCGGACAGGCGGTCGCGGGAGTCCGCTCGTACGTATGCGTCGGCGGCGGAATCGACGTGCCCGAGTTGCTCGGCAGCCGTTCGACCTACCTGCTCGGGCGCTTCGGCGGAATCGGCGGCCGCACGATAGCGGCGCAGGACGTGCTGGCCACCGGTGCGCCGCGCCGCAGCGCTGCCGAGCTTACGGGGCGGCGGCTCGACCCGCGGCTTTTGCCGACCTTTCCCGGAGATCGCCGAACTACGCATCCTGATGGGCCTGTGCAGCTATCGGCTTACCGAAGAAAGCATCGCGCAGTTCCTGAGCACACCGTGGGAGGTCTCCACCGAGGCCGATCGCATCGGCTACCGGATTCATGGGGCCGGGTTTCAATTCCGCGATCGCGAGCCGCCCTTCGGCGCCGGGTCCGACCCCTCCAACGTGGTCGACGTCGGCTACCCGGTCGGCTCGATCCAGGTGCCCGGCGGAAAAGAGGGCATCCTGCTGATGCGTGACGCGGTGACCGGCGGCGGCTACGCCACCATCGGAACCGTCATCCAATGCGACCTCGATCGCGTGGCGCAGGCCGCGCCGCGCACGCGCTTTCGATTTCGCGCGGTCACTATCCAGGACGCGTTGCGGCTGCGCGCGCAATACAAGGCGCGGCTGCGAATGCTCGCCGACTCGCTCGCACTATTCGATAGCGTCGGCTGGCTCGGCCAGTAACCCGCACTCCAATAGCCCACACTCCAGGAGAGCTTCGCGTAGCTCGGTCGGCAAGATCTTTTTCACCGCTGCTTGCGCCGGGAGAGGTCGCCGCAAGAGTCGCGAGCGGCGGAAGAGGCCACGCTGAATTTCGCTGGGAGACAGGGGACGGGGAATTTCGTACGCCCGCGGAAAATGCTCCGCCCCCTGACCTCGCCAAAGTCGATGGTCCGCGCGGTTCGTTCACGGACCCTTTGGCGGCGAGGCCAGGGGGCGGTGTTAATTTGGTCGAGCGCGCACGCGCGACCAGGCTAGGAGACTAAGGCAGAAGACTACTGCCCGCCGCCCGCCGACTTGGCGAGCCTTCTCATACATCGTCGGCCAGTTTCGTGTCGTGCGCTGCCATCTCGTTGTAGTGCGCGCGGGCCTGCTCTCATGAAGGTCCCTTGCGTAGCGATCACTTCCTGGTCAGACCCCGTGCGCTTTCCCGCTTTCTTGTGGATGGCGTCGAACTGAGCTTTGACCTGGTCTGCGTCCGTCCTTGGCCGCTTTCGCCTGAGCCTGGTAGTAATTCGCGAGCGCTTCGTAATCCTGGGCGGTCTTGGCGCTTGCTGCCATGGCTCCGACGTTGTCGGGGGTGATATCAGCTGCCATCCCCATCCCCGACCACGCTGCGGCCACCACAAGAGCGACGAGTATCCCAAACAACGACAATTTTCCTCTCAACATCACCTTCGGCTCCTTTAGTTGCTGCTCCCCCCCAAAGTGCGACCGGTTCGCACCGGGTAGCCGCATAGCTCAAAGCATTTCGGCGGTTTTTTTTCAAGCCCATCGAGATATGGCCGGCCGGTTTGCCCGTTCAAAGACCTCGCGCGGCCGGGTGCATATGAACGGGCATAGCAGGAGCGCCCGGGCCCCCTCGCGCGCAATTCTGCGCTAACCTTTGCTATTCCGTGCAGTACGGATGCTTGCGAAAATCAGGTCCGCTTCCGTACTGAAGCGTCACTCGAGTTGACATTTCTGAGGCTGCGCGAACTGCCTCGGGCCGCGTTCTCACCCCGCTGTCCGTAGAGCCAGGGCAGCCGTGAGCTGAGCCGATGTTACCGGAGTTGCGACCGTGCATTTCTTGTTTTTTAACAAACGCCTGTTTTAAATGCGCGAAGACTGCTTGACATTCCATTTAGATCAAGCATTATAGCGTCCACTCGGGGCGTGGCCGGCGGGAGGAGACTTACCTAAGGGAGACCTGTCCATTAGGTCGACTCTCACGGCGCCTCCGGAGCAACTGATGAGCGAAATAGGGACGGCGCGGTAGCGAACAGCATCGCGCCCCAATTGGTCCGCACGTAACCGCTCGGGGACCGATGGTGAATTTGCAAACGGCTCGAAGGCCGCGCGCAAATGTGCGCCGGCAGGGTTACGGTGACGATGCGGCGTTAGAGATTTAGCCGCGAGGTGGCCTTTGCTTGACGGGGCAATGGGTAAAATCAGCAGATTGTCAGTAGTGTGCGCGGCGCTGGTGGCGCTGTGCGTGACGTCGGTCGGATGCGAAGGTGAAGCGCAGAAGCGCGTCATCAGGGACCGCATCGGAAACTCCTCCGAGGGACGCTCTCTACCCGAGCACGAGGATTACTATGGCTCGGCCGTGGCGGACAAAGACCACGCTTGGGTGGTCGGCACCTACGGCACGATCCTGAGCATCACCGACAACGCCACCAAGGTCGAGCTGCAGAAGAGCGGGACTCACTACTCGCTGTTCTCGGTCAGCTGCGCCAACCCCAACGACTGTGTCATCGGCGGGGAGGACGCGCTGATCCTGCGCACGACCGACGGCGGCAAGACCTGGGACCAAGGTCGACGGGCCCAAAGGCGTGACCGACAACCTGCTCTCGATCAGCCGCGGCAAGGATCCCAACCAAATCTGGGCGGTCGGTCCCTCAGGCCACCGTCATTCACTCGTCTGATGGCGGCAAGACCTGGGAAGACCAGAGCCTGCACAAGGACGAATGCCTCAACGGCGTCGCCTTCCTGGACGATAAGAACGGCTGGGTGCAGGGCGAGTTCGGCGTCATCAAGCACACCACCGACGGCGGCAAGACCTGGGTCGAGTCGGACAAGGTTGTGGGGCTGCCCAAGTACGTCGAGGACGTGACCGACGCGGAGGCCTACCATCGCGGGATTCCGGAACTGAGCGAGCAGGACCTGTACCTGTTCGGGAGCGCATGGGCCAGTCCACAAAAGGGCTACATCGTGGCCGCGAGCGGCTACGTGCTCGAGACCAACGATGGCGGGGCGACCTGGCAGGCCAAGCGCGGCGGCAACAACTCGCTATTTGCGATAGCGGCGCCGGCAGGGCATCCCGCGGTGGCGGCGGGATTGCTGGGAACGGTGGCTCATGAGGGCAACGGCGGCAATTGGACGCTGGATGACACCGTGTCGAGCCGTGTGTACACGTGGCTTAGAAGCGCGTCGTTTTCGCCCGATGGCTCGTTGGGGATTATGACCGGCGGCAACGGGGCGGTGCTGGTCTCGCACGACGGCGGCGCGACCTGGGAAGCGTTGAACAAGGATATTATCACGGCAGCGGGCATCTGCCGCCGCCAAGAGCTAAGTCGAATGGCCCGGGGAATAGCGGCTGAGCGAAACGCCGTCATGCGCTCCGGACGTTAAGAGCAGGGACTTCAATGGCAGTCAACATCAACAAGTTACCAGCGGCGGAACGCCTCACCCACGGCATCGCGCGGTTCAGCCTGAAGCATCGATGGCCCACGCTGGCGGTGCTGGCGGCCATCACGATCTTCTTCGCCTTCCACGCGGTGAAGGTGCAGATGTACAGCCAGTTCGCTGACCTGCTTCCGCAGGCCCATCCGTACATCAAGGCTTACAACCACTTTCGCACGACCTTCGGCGGCGCCAACATCGTCAGCCTTTCGCTGCGGGTGAAGGATGGCGACATCTTCAACACCGACACGCTGAAGAAAATCCGCTACGTCACTGAGAAGGTCGACCAGATCGACGGCGTCAACCACTACCAGGTGGCCTCGCTGTCCCACGTCAAGATCCGGCGCCTGGAGGCACGCTCGGGCGGCCTAATCAAGTCGGTGCCGGTCTTGCCCGAGCAAGTTCCGACCGACCCGGCTGAGCTCAAGGAACTCAAGAAGACGATGTACAACAACGACATCGTCTACGGAAAATATCTGTCCACGGACGGCAAGGCCGCGCTGATCCTGGCCGGTTTCAACGAAGAGCGGCTGGACTACGGCAACATCCAGCATCAGATCATGGACATTCGCAAGCACGTGGAGGACAGCAACACGGTCCTGTACGCCGCGGGCGAGCCGATGCTGAAGGGCTGGGTGTGGTTCTACACCGGTGAGCTGGCGGAAATTTTCGCGGTCACCTTCATCTTCATTTTCGGTACGCTGATCATTTACTTCCGGCGGCTCTATGGCGTGCTGCTGCCGTTCATCGGCGCGGTCGCGCAAGCCATCTGGGGTCTCGGCTTCCTTGGTATCCTGGGTTACAACCTGGACCCATTGGTGCTGGTCATCCCGCTGCTGGTCTCGGCGCGCGCCGCCAGCCATGGCGTGCAGATGGTCGAGCGCTATTTCGAAGAGCTTGAAGCGACCGGCGACAAACATCACGCCGTCGCGATTGCGATGGGCGAGTTGCTGCTGCCGGGCGGAATCGGCGTGTTGGCCGACGCCGCCGGCATCCTGGTGCTGGCCGTCGCGACTATCCCGCTGGTGCGCAAGCTGGCCTTCTTCGCGAGTTTCTGGGGCTTTTCCAATATCTTTACGATCCTGCTCCTGATCCCGCTTCTGCTGGACGTTTTGCCGAGCGCCGACTCAAGACCACCCACTACGTACCGCAGTGGATGCACGACCTGCTCGCCTGGGTGGGCGAATTCTGCACCAGCAAAAACGGCCGTTGGGCGGTCTTCATGCATCGCCGCGGTGGTCGTGGCGGCGGGCGCTTACGAGGCGAGTTCGGTGCAGGTCGGCGAGACCGAGGCAGGGTCGCCATTGCTGTTCCAGAACTCGGACTTCAACATTTCGGCGCGCGCGATCAACAAGGATTTCGCCGGCTCCAACCAGTTAGTCATCTATATGCAGGGCGCCAAGGATGACGCGCTGAAGGATCCGGCCGTGCTCGCCGTGCTCGACAACCTGCGCCATTACATGATGGAGCAGACCGAGGCAGGCGGCACGCGCGACCTGCCGACCTTGGTGCGCAGCGTCAATCGCCTGTATCACTACGACGATCCGGCGTGGGCGGTTATTCCGGGCACTCAAGCCGGCGTCGGCAACATGACTTTCATGTATGAGGCCAACGCGCCGGTGCCTGGCGTCATCCTGGAATACATGGATTTTCACGCCCGCGACGGACAGTTCGTGGTGTTCTACAAGGACGCCAAGGGCACGACTATCGATGAGGCGATCATGCGGGCCAAGTTGTTCATGGCCGCGCATCCGATGAAAGACGTCAACTTCGTGCTGGCCGGCGGCACTATCGGCACCACGGCCGCGCTCAATGACGAGGTCGCCTATTCCGACCGGGTCAGCACCATCCTGATCGTGCTGGTGGTGTTCGTGCTGGTGACGTTCAGTTACATGTCGTTCGTCGCGGGCGGCATGGTCATGATCACGCTGGTCGCCGCCGGTATCGTCAGCTTCCTGTATATCGGTCTCAAGGGCATCGGCATGAATATCAATACCCTGCCGGTGACCGCGGTCGGTATGGGAATCGGCGTCGACTACATCCTGTACGTCGTCGACCGAATCAAGCGCGAGTATGGCCGGTTGCACGACCATGACGCGGCGATCAAGCGCGCGATTGCGACCTCGGGAATGGCGGTTACGTTCACGGCGACCACGCTGGTCGGTGGCGTCATTCCCGTGGGTGTGGATGTCGGATCTGCGGTTCTCGGCCGAGATGGCGATGCTGCTGGCGTTGCTGATGATCACGCACTGGCTGTCGGCAATCACGCTGGTGCCGTCGATTTTCGCGATCATCCGGCCCAAGTTCGTCGAGCGGGGCGCGGAAGTCTCTGACGAGGATCTGGAAATGATCGAAAAGGACGTTTCGGCTGCGGAAGTGAGCTGAACGGAGGCCGGGGAAGAGGCTCCTGTTTGGCTTGTGGTTGGCTATTTGTTGGCTTAGCAAACTTTCGGGGGAAGCAACATGAATGTAGGTGGGAAAAGCAGAGAGCGGCTTTGGCTGTTGGGCCTGGTGGCGGCGCTCGCGCTGGTGGTGGGCGGCCCTGCATCGCAGGCGTATCGCGCAGCAGGGAATTGCGCAAAACCTGGAGGATAGCTTCGAACTCCACGGCTACGTGGAGAATCAAGAGATCATCCGCAGTGAGAACTACGTAGGCGATTACAACGTCGCGTCGATCCGCAACCGCATCGACATGCAGCCGTCGGGCCAGATCATCAAGGACGCCACCTTGCCTACCGTGGCGGGCGTTCCTCTGGGAACGGGTCTCTCGGTGAACTACTTTGCCGAAATCCGGCCGGGTTACGAAGGTGTATATGATCTCGTGACCGACCGCTTCGGAAATCACACCACTGGATTTTCGGGCATCGGTGTCTCGGAATTTCAGGGCACTCAGCAGACCGCCGGCTTGGCGCTGCTGAACGCTTTCGGCTACAACCCGAAGCAATTCAAGGGTGTGGTGGCCCGTACCCTGCTGTTTCCGGAGCCGGTGGTCCAGAACATCAGCGACTACCGCGTCGTAAACGGCGTTGCGACCAGCTTGCTGGGGTTGCATAAACGCCATGGCAGTCGGTTAACAATCTGCGTTTCGAGCGCGACGACAGCAATCAATATTACTATCCCGCTCGCGAAGCCTACCTGGACTTCCGATGGGACTTCTTCGGATCCAACCTGCTGCGACTGGGCAAGCAGCAGGTCGTGTGGGGTAAGGCCGACTTCTTCCGCCTCCAGGACATCATCAACCCGGTGGATTTCGGGCAGCACTTCTTCATCGAGCCCTTCGAGGACACCCGAATCCCGCAGCTCGCGGCCTGGTTGCAGCATCGTTTCGGCGACGTGCTGGGCATGCAGGACGTAGCCGGCAACCTGGTATGGAACTTTGATACGTTCAATCCGGTTGGGTTAGGTGTGGGAGGCACAGCCTTGGGCAGTGAACTTCGGCGACCAGAAAAAGGCTTTTGCGTTTGATAACAGCCTGTTCGACGCCGGACTTTGCGGCGGAAGCGCGACTCCCAGCTGCCTGCAACCCCAAGCACGTCAATTTCGGTCTTACCCAGGAAAAAGTGCCCAGCTGGAGCATGAAGAACGAGCGGCGTCGGCATGAAGTGGGACTTCCAGCTTCCGCATCCCTCGATTCGCTTCGCGCTGACCGATTGGTGGGGTATCGGGCAAACGCCAGTCTTCGTCAATAGTAGCCTTCAGGTGCTCGGCGATCCGAACCATCCGGGGCAGATTCTTCAGGGCAGCAATTTTCCGCAGTCGGGCGTGAATTGCGCCAAGCTTGCGACCATCAGCGCGGGTTATCCTGGCAACTATGGACCGGGCGGCGGCAATTTGCCGATTATCGCGACCACGCCGAACAACATCCACTTGGCCAAGGGTGCTAGTGCGCGGACCTTCCTGAACGATTGCACCTTTGGCGGCGGCGCGCAGATCCGCTACCACAAGGACAACACGCTCGGATTGTCGGCTGACTACTTCGAGTCGTACACCGGCGTGGTTGTCCGCGTCGAGTCGTCGTGGACGCACAACGCGCTCCTCAACGATACTGATTCGCTCGACTGGTCGACTAACAACGACATCATGCAGTACGTCGTCGGCTTCGACCGTCCGCATTTCATCAAATTCCTGAACCCGGATCGCACCTTCTTCTCCAGCTTCCAGGTGTTCGAGACCTACTATCCGGGCGCGCATAGCTCCAATGGCGGCAAGGACGGACTGGTCACCGGTACGAACGATTTCACTTTCACCGCGTTCACCCAGACTCACTACTATCGCGACCAGATCATCCCACTGATCTTCGCGGCGTTCGGCACCGAGGGCACCGACGCGACGATCGGCGGCAACACGGAGTGGCTGATCAACGACCACTGGTCGGCAGTGCTTGGCTTCGACGCCTTCCTTGGCAAGTCGCATCAGCACAACATCGGACAGAACGCGGTCTTCCAGGCGGGCCAGACGACGCAGGCGGACGCGCCTTACAGCGAGAGCGTCTTCGGTCCTGCGCACATGGGAGCCGGTGGCGCGCAGCGCAACAAGGATGACGAGTTCTGGACTCGTATACGGTTCGTTTCTAGGTTGATAGAGTGAAGCGAGTCTAGGTCGATCGAGTGAAGCAAAGCTCCGGGGTCCGGCGTCGCCGGACCCCGGAGCCTCAAAAAGGAGATAGTGTCACGGAACTGAGGCTACCAGCAGGGCTCTCGTCACGAGGGCTGAAAATGTGGGCGATTGCGCTGGTCGCCGTGGTTGCGGTGATCGTTGGCGTCAATGCGCTGATCCAAAGACGCGCGCGCGACCGCTGGACGGTGGCGATCACCGATCCCTCGATGGTCGCGATTCGCAACATGGTCGCGCAAGGCAATCTCGCGCAGGCGACCAACAAGCTCAATACGACTTACCGCTTCGATCACGAGTCGGGCCTGATCGCGCTCAGGCAGTTTTCGATTATCGTTTTGCAGCGCGGACTCAAGGAGCCCGATCTTTTCGAGCAGTGCTATGCGGCCAGCGCGCTCGCCGAGGGCGGTGAGAATCAGGCGCTCCAGATGCTGGCCAATACCTTTCAGACCAATCCCGATCTCAGCGTGAAGATGGCGGTGGCCGACGGTCTGGGCGAGGATGGTGACCACAAGGCGGTCGCCATCCTGGCGCATCTCTATTACCACGGTGAGATGCTGGACCGTCGCTTCATCGTCAACGCCCTGTCCTCGGCGACCGATCCGAGCGCAATCGCGGTCCTGAGCGACGCGGCTCGGCAGCACGACCCGACACTGCGGGCGGCCGCGCTGAAGGGCCTTGGCCGGATCGGTAATCGCGATGCGATACCGTTGCTGAAAGTGGCGTTAGCCAAAGGGCAAGTGTTCGATCGAGTGACGGCGGCCGAATCACTCCTGCTGCTGGGCGACAACTCCGGTGTGGGAGTGTTGCGCGCCACGCTGAACGATCATTCCGACGGCAACGCGCGGGCGATGGCCGCCGTTGGCTTGGGCTACGCGCATGATCCGGCTTCCTTGCAGATGCTGCGGCAGGCGCTGACCGACGAGAATATCGACGTGCGACTCGGTGCGGCCGCGGCGTTGACGCATTACAACGATCCGGGCGCGGTGGCATATCTACGGGGCGCGATCCACGATCAGGACCAGGTCACGCGACGCCACGCGGCGCAACTGTTCGACGACATGGCTTTCGACGCTGCGCATCCGATTCTGGTGGAGGCGCTGTCGTCGCCCGATCGGAGATGTTCAGTTGGCGGCGGTCAAGACGCTCGGGACCGCCGGCGGTGACCCGGAGGTCGAGCTGCTCGGCGCGCTGCTGCGCGGGAGCAAGGATCCGATCACCCGCGCCGATATCGCCTGGTCGCTGGGACGCATCGGGAGCCCCAACGGCATAGTTATGCTGCTCGCGATGGTCCAGGAGACCGACCCCGCGGTGCGCTACACGGCGGCCGACGGACTGGATCACACGGCGATGCATTTGTTAGGTGGCAAGCGGCTGGGGAGCCGCTGACAACTTGAGCGGGAACTAGTACGTGGTTCGAAGCGTTTCGAACGAATAGGTGTTGACAGTCCCCACGGGGAAAATTGAAAAGGGATGACTAAACGGGAGGAGATGAGTATTATGCGACGTAGTTTAAAGCCGCATGGAGGACGCGCTGCGCGGCCATGGTGCATGGCGCTGGCGGTCCTGGTGACGGCGGCCGGTCTTTGCTTTGGCGGGGGCACTGCAAGGGCGCAGGACGTCAAGAGTTATACCCGGGCCACGTTCGACGAATGGCTGGCCAAGTACAAGGACGCGAAGCCCGACTTTAAAGTAGGCGACGTTCTCACGGCCAAGGACATCGAACGGATGCGACCGTTTGTCTTTCCTGGTTACGTCGAACAGTTCAATTTCCCTGAGTTCAAGGCGACGATCGCCGCGCCCGTGGATCACACTCCGCGCAAGGACTACATGGCTTGCACGGAAAAGTACCAGAGCCAGGTCCGACTGCAGCCCGACCATACCATGGCCAACTACGTCTGCGGCCAGCCTTTTCCTAATTCGGCGCTAACGACGAGCGACCCGGATGCCGGATGGAAGGCGGCGTGGAACTACGAGTACCGCTGGCAGAACTTCGGCCTGTTCACGATTCCGCCGGCTACCTGGGATCGTTTCGGCGGCTCGCATGACATTCCGAAATGGGAAGATCCTCCCAGCGACTGGCTGTCGAACGTAGGTCTTCCGAACCTGAACTACACGGTGCCGTCGTCCGACGAGATGAAGATGATCTACGGCGGCGGCGGCAGCTTCCAGCGCACGCTGAGCGCATTCTACAAGCGCCTGTACTACACGCACCTCGCGCATGCTGGAGAACCATACCTTGCCGACACCCGGTGCGGCGAATTTCGAGTTCAAGGAGTTCACGGGCTTCTTCTCGCCGTTTGACATCCGCGGCACCGCGTTCATCATCTACCGTTACGCCGATCCGCATCGCGAAGACGACGGCTGGGCATACATTCCCAACCTGCGTCGCGTGCGCCGTATTTCGGCCGAGGTCAAGTCGGACTCATTGCTGGGCACCGACCACACGCTGGAGGACTTCTATAGCTTCTCCGGCCGTGAACTCGAGTGGCACTGGCGCTTCCTCGGATGGAAGGATCAGCTTGCCGTCGTCGATTCCTCGCACGAGTACACCTATCTGTACGGGCCCAACGGGATCATCCCGAACGATACGTGGACGATGCGCCGCTTCGCGATCATGGAGCGCACACCCACTTCCGAGCGCCATCCTTACAAGAGCGTGGTCGAGGACTGGGATTCGCAGAACTACGACGCATGGCTGATGGAAGCTTTCGACCACAAGGACAAGCTCTGGAAGGTCTGGGAATTCCAGAAGAAGTGGAGCGAGAGCTTCAAGGGTGACTGGCAGGAGGCCATCAACAAGGGCGCCTACTCGACCGAGTTCCAGTCGGTGCAGGTGCTCGACGTGCAGAACGATCGCGGAACCATCTGGATCGTTCCCGGTGGATTCCCGAACGTGAAGGGTGCCGAAGAGGAGAAACTCTTCGACATCAATAGTCTCGAACAGGTCCATCGCTAGACCGACCAAGCCCTGCCGGGTCCTATCTGGGCCCGGCAGGGCGTTTTTTTGCCCGCCCGAACAGATAGAAAATCAGAGAGAAAGAGATGCCGCGGCTTGGCCGCATGTTTTCGTTTCGAGGTCGGCGCTTGAGCAAAGGCGCGCCGATGCGATATGGGTGGTCGCGCGGGCGAGATCTCACAACCGCCAGGGAGGAAAGCTATGCCTGCCTTTGATGTTCGATGGGTCGAGCGTTGGCAGAATATGGTCAACCAGGATAGCGTCGCGCGCCTGCTGGGCCGTCACTTCAACGCTGACGTCATGCTCGAGTTCGGGGCCCATGCCTACGTGGTGAGCTTCGAGCACGGTGCGATCAACCGCGTGCAGCACGAGATCGGCGCCGAGAGCGCCTACCAGTTCGCTCTGCGGGCGCCCGCCGAGACCTGGGCCAAGTTCGTGCAGCCGATTCCTCCGCCGATGTACAACGACATCATCGCGATGTCGCACACGCTGCACGGCCGCCTCAAAATCGAGGGCGACGTTAAGGTGATGTGGCAGAACCTGCGGGCGTTCGCCTGGGCTCTCGACCTGATGCGCGCGGTCAAGGAATAGGGGGGCGCACTGACATGGCAAAAATAGAGCCGGTTACCGGGCACTACATTCACGTTCCATTCGAGGGCGAGGAGTACCGGATTTTCTACGAGGAATCCGGCAAGGGCATTCCGCTGGTCTGCCTGCATACCGCGGGCACCGATTCGCGCGAATGGCGCCATCAGCTCAACGATCCGGAAATCAGCGAGCGCTTCCACGTGATCGCTTTCGACCTCCCGCGCCACGGCAAATCGATTCCTCCCAAGGGCTGGTGGAAGGAGGAGTACAAGCTAACCGCGAAGTTCTACGCCGACTTCGTGGTCGCATTGTGCCGCGAGCTTGGCCTGGATCGTCCGGTGGTGATGGGCAGCTCGATGGGCGGCAACATCTGCCTGCATCTGGCGCAACGCTATAGTGACTATTTCCGCGCGCTCATCGCGATCGAGGCATGTGACTATTCGCCGGGATGGTGGCTCGACTGGCTGTGGCACGCACAGATCCACGGCGGCGAGGCCTGTGCCACGGCGATCAACGGCTTGATGGCGCCGCAGAGCCCGTTCGAGTATCGCCAGGAGACCTGGTGGTACTACTCACAGGGCGGCCCCGGGGTTTTCAAGGGCGATCTGTATTTCTACAGCGTCGACCATGACTTCCGCGAGGACTGCGAGAAGATCTCGGGCAAGATACCGGTGTTCTTCATGACCGGCGTCTATGATTTCGCCTGCACGCCCGAGATGACGCAGAAGACCGCGAAAAAAGTGCGCAACGCCGAATGCATCATCATGGAGGAGATCGGGCATTTTCCGATGTCCGAGAATCCGGTGACCTTCAAGAAGTACCTGATGCCGGTGCTGCACAAGATCAAATAGCGCTCGCATAGACGCGGCGCTGTCTCAGACGCGCGACGAGGCCGGACTCAGTTCCGCACCGCCGCGCGTCTTTTTGTGGGCGGTCCATGCGATCCGTCAGGGCGATCCGGTCAGGCTATTTCATCTCCTCCGGGGTGTAGTTGTGACGGCAGAAGTTGCAGTCGCCGATGACCCTCACCGCCACGCCAGAGCCGGTAATCATCGTGGCGTCGGCGTTGGGCGTGCTCTTAACGTCGATCAGCGCGTCGACCTGGGTGCCCCATTTTTCGATCGCCATCTTGCGCAGCTTCTCGTTGATATGGGTGCTGTCGATAGTATCCGCGTTGAGCGGTTCGGTGTAGCTGAGATCGCCCAGCTTCTCGTGCGGATTACTCAGATCGCCGGTCGAGACCAGGATGCGCTGGCGATCCACGGTGGCGTTGAAATAGTGGATTTCCGCCTTCTTCTGCTCCTGCTGCTGTATGGCGGCCTGGCAGGCCGCCATACAGAGCAGAGCGCTCAGGATCGCAATGATTCGTGCGAAGCGATGCATGGTGCTTACTTCTTTTTCACCTGCTTGCGCGGCTTGCGCCGAAAGTGAGGCATCACCTCTTTGGCGAACAACTCCATGCTACGGCGCACCTTGCGCGGATCCATGCCCGGCAGATCCATCGCCGCCACCAGGTGGGTGACGCGCGTGCGGCTCAAGTAATCCTCGATTCCGGCGATCGCCTCGTCCGGTGTGCCAATCAGCATCGACTCGCCAAAGAGCGAAGCGGTCTCCGACTGCCGCAGCTTACCGATGGGCGGCAGGTTGGAGCCGAAGGCCTGGTCGCCGGGGAGATCGTTGGCTTCGACGAACCACTTGCCATAGCAGCTCATCATGTAGTGCGCGCCGGCTTCGGCGTCGTCCCACGCCTTGTCGTGGCGCGAGGCGACGAACACGGTCCTTAGCTGCGCGATGCTGAAGTCCTCGGGCTTGCGGCCGTGTTCCTTGAGCGCCGCGTCGTACATCTGCTGCTGGTCGACGCCGCCGGTGCCCATGAAATGGTAGCCGTTGCGGGCGGCGCGTCCGATCGATTTAGGTCCGCGCGCGGCGAGCCAGATCGGCGGATGCGGCTTCTGTACCGGGCCGGGGATCACGGTCACGTTGGTCAGCTTGTTGAAGCGCCCATCCATCGTCACGTTGCGCTCGGTCCATACGCGCCGGATGACTTCGGTGCCTTCCTCCAGGCGCGGACCGCGTTCGTTGCGCGCGATGTTGAAGCCGACGAATTCCGGCACGCGATAGCCCTGGCCCAGGCCGAGGTCGAGGCGGCCGTTGGAAATGATGTCGACGGTGGCGGCGTCTTCGGCCACGCGTAGCGCGTTATGCAGCGGCAGCAGCATGACGAAAGTGCCGATGCGGATCTTTTTGGTGCGCGCGGCAATCGCCGCCGCGATCGGCAGCAGCGACGGTGCATAGCCGTCGTCGACGAAATGATGCTCAGTCAGCCAGATGGTGTCGTAGCCGAGTTCCTCGGCCGCGACCGCAAGCTCGATTTCCTTGCGATAGAGCTCGGCGAACGAGACCTTGTGCGGCGGCGGATTGCGGAAGAACAGAGTGAAGCCAAAATTCACGATTTCTCCTTATGGCGATTGCGGGGTGCGGTCGCGGCCGCCCTTTGGCGGGACGGCCGCGGCCGTCGGCGCGCGCCGGGCGCGCGCTGTGTCAGCACTGCCACTATCCCGGACGTCGGATTAGCCCTTGGACAGCTCTTTCAGGTCCTCGGCCCAGTTCTCGTATGGCCGCAGCGGGATGATCTCGATTTCGGCTGCGATGTGTGCAATAGCCGAGCTTCCAGATTGGCAGTTCGTGCATCGCGTGGTCGAGATCGTCGGCGCTCGGCACGTCGAGAACGGCGATGATTACGGGCTTTCCGGCGACCTTCCAGATTCCCTTGATCGCGCCGGCCTTGACTGCGCCCAGCGCCGCCTCGGATTCCTGGCGCCACACGGTATAGAACTCCTTGTTCGACACGTTGGCGGGTTTGGCGATGTGTCGCCTTCAGCATGAAAAGCATGATGAGCCTCCTTGATGGTTATGCGAGCCCCAAATTAGTAGCGCGAAACCCGGCTTGCCGGAAGCTTTTGATGTGCCGTAATTCCTCGCGATCCTTATGAAAGACACACCGCACAGCCGCGCTGGCTACCAGCGGATCGCGCTACGTTCCTGTAGCCGTCTGCACTTCGCGGGTTTGAAAAGCGCACGCGGGAGATGCGGGAACCCGGCCTCGCATCCGGGCATTTTAATTAAGCGGCGCTTTAGCTAAAAGGCATGGGTGGCCGGCGCGGTGGTGGTCTCTCTTTTCCATTCCTCAATTAAGCCGCGCCCCCGGGAGAATTCGATGGCTTCGTTCGCATACATGCCTGACACCCACGGCGGACCGTATGGACAGCCGGAGCCCGATCCCGAGCGTTCCGCGAACTTCGCGGCGCAGCTACTCGGCGAGGCCGTGCAGGCCGAGCGCTGCGGCTTCGACGGCGTTTTCGTGCCGGAGCGCCATGCGCGCACGGAGTGCATGTTTCCGAGCCCGCTGCCGCTGCTGGCGGCGATCGCGGCGCGCACCAAGCGCGTGAAAATCGGTACCGACATCCTGATGCCGGCGCTGTACAACCCGGTGCATCTGGCGCAGTCCGCCGCGCTTATCGACGTGCTCTCGCGCGGGCGGCTGATCCTGGGCGTCGGGCGCGGGTTATCACAAGGATTATTTCGCGCACTTCGGCATCCCGATCAAACAGCGCGAAGGCCGTTTCGAGGAAACGATGGAAATCGTCAACAAGGCGTGGACCACCGTCGGCCCGTTCGCGCATCACGGCAAGTACTTCAATTTCGACGCGATTCACGTCACGCCCAAGCCCTACCAGCGGCCGCGGCCGCCAATATGGATCGGCGCGTTCGGACCCAAGTCGATCGCCCGCGCGGGCCGGCTCAGCGACGCCTGGTCGGCGGCGCCGTTCTTCGACCGCATCGAGAACATCAAGGCCCAGGTCTCGATTTACCGCGAGGCGGCGGCCAAGGCCGGCAGGAAGCCCAGCATCGCGCTGTTTCGCGACGGATGGCTCGCGTCGATCGCGGGAGGAGGCCGAGCATACGTTTGGCCGGCTATGGCTGGAAGAATGCAAGTTTTACTTTAAGAACGGGATGCTGGCGCCGACCGAGGATTTCGCCTCCGAGAGCGATTTCACGCTGGACAAGATTCGCGGCAGAGGCCACGCGATCATCGGCACCAAGGACGACTGGCTCGAGGCGCTCGATCGCTGGAACACCGTGATGGGCGGGATCGATTGGTACGTCCTGCGCATCCGGGTCCCGCTTGGCCCCGCACCGGCGCAGGTGCTTGAATGTATCCAGCGCCTGGGTGAGGAAGTCCTGCCGCGCGCACGCAAACCCTGAAGGCGCGCACGGCCCGCGACACGCCGGAGGTCCGAGGTCTATGCGACGTATAATCACACTCGCTTTGGTCCTGGCGCTGGCTGGATGGTCGTGCTCGAGCGGAGGAGGCGGACAATCCGCGGTCCGCGGGTTCCGCTGGTTCCGTTGGCTCTTCCGGGACGCCCGATTCTCCCGATCCGCTGGCGGACTTCAGCGGCATATGGAAGGGCACTTCGGTCAGCTCGATGAACGCCGCCATGGTCAAGGTCACTTTCAACATCAAGCGCGAAGGCAATCAGTTCAAAGGCAAATACCTATGCGCGCCGCTCAACGCGATATGCCGCAACAACACCCCGCACGGCTGGGTCACCGGCCAGATAGGCGCCCGCGGCTTCCGGGTCGCGATGGAAGATACGAGCTGGTGCATGTATTTTATGGATGACTTCTATCCGCCCAAGGCGGATGGCGAATATACTTGCTACATGAACGGCGGCATCGCGGACCAGGGAACGTTCAAGCTCAATGGGCCGCCGGAGCCGATCGACGAGGGCGCACCGGCCAAGCCGCAGACATAGTTCGGGACAACGAAACAGTGAGACGACGAGATAACGAGCCATGATGTTGTTGCGTAACCGTTTGCCAGGAGCGCTCGGCGCGCTCGTCCGACAGTCGCTACGCTCCGCGCTGGCGATGGCGCTGGCCGCGATGGCGACTGCTCGTGAGCGGATGTTTCGGGCTGGAAATTCCCGCGCCCTCGGCGACCGTCAGCCCGATGACGTCCGACATGCGTCCGGCCAAGGGGCCGAATTGTCCGTTGCAGGTGCTGCACACGATGCCTGACCGCCGATGTCCAGCAGCTCGCGCTGGTCGACACCTGGGGTGACGAGGTGGCCAACGACGCCGACCTGTTGCCGGTGCTCAAGAGCAAGGCGTGCGAGATTGGCGCCGACGCCGTCGTCATCACCTCCGACAAGAGCCAGCACGAGGGCGATCAACTGGTGGGCTGGGATGACAAGGTCGGTTCCACCGTTGCCAGCAAAAATGCCAACGTCTCCCAGCGCATGCACGATCCTACCGTCGGCGAGGTCGGCCACAAGGGCCATTACCTGAGCGGCGTGGCGATCGCGTTTACCAAGGGCGGCCAAACCCCCAGCCCAGGACACTACTTCGAGCGCGGGCCAGTAGCGCCAGAGGAGCGCCGACTCCACTATCGGCAAGTATCTGATAGCGAAGAGGGCTGGGCGCTCAGGCGAGCGGCCGCGGACGATTCGTAACTGTCTTTGGCCTCGGCGGCTTTGGCTTTGCGCGCCGCCGCGGCGGCCGGCAGGTGCGAGTGCGCGTGCTGATGCGCGGCGGGGGCCGGCTTTGGCGGCGGCTCGTCGCGTTTTTTCTTCGCTTCCTCGCGCGCGTGGGTTTTGTCGTCGTACTCGGCACCGCGTCCGTGCTTGTAGGCGGCATAGCGAGCGGCGGAACGGTCGTCCATCCAGCATAGCCGCGCCGGCGGCGGAACCTTGAGCTGCGTCACGTCGGGCGTCGAGCTCGCGCGCGCTCCGCCCTCGACCGTGAACGACACGGCCGAGATGATGCGCCGGGCCGCGCGTCCGCAGTTGGGGCAGGGGCGCGACTTCAGCCCGGATGAACTGAGCGGTGCGAGCACCTCGAAGGTGAGCTCGCACCGCTCGCAACGGCATTCGTAAAGCGGCATCGAAACTTCCGCGCTACTCGACCTTGTGCGGATACTCCTTCCAGTCGTCCGGGTCGTGGGTGATCCACATCGTCGCGCCCTGCATGTCGCGGATCGCCTTGATGCGCCGGAGCGAGTGGATCGACTTGAACGGATCGACGTCGATTCCCATCGTCGCTTCCTGGTTGACCGCGGCGCGCAGATGCGTGGTGTCGCCGGTGAGCAGGAACTTGCGGTTGGGCAGGTTCACCAGCAGCGAGCATTCGCCGGGCGTATGGCCGGGCGTCAGCAGGAATTGCAGCGCGCCGTCGCCGAAGAGATCGAAGTCACAATCGAGTTCCAGCCATTTGTAGCCGCGGGTCGGCAGAAAATCGTTGAGGATGAACGCCCATCGGCGATCCGTATCGGGCCAGTAGGCGTACTGCAGCTCTCGGCTTCCGACCAGGAAAGTGGCGTTGGGGAAATAGGTCAGGCCGCCCGAATGGTCGAGGTGCGAGTGCGACAGGATCACGTACTTCACGTCGGAGGTCTTGTAGCCGACGCCCTGGATTTGCTTGTCGAGCGTGTCGGCCTTGCTCCATTTGATCGGCAGATGGGCCGCCACGTCGCCCCAGTATCCGACCGCGTCATCGATGACCTTCGGATTGCATCCGGTGTCGAACAGCACCAGGCCCTTGGGATGCTCGATCAGGAACGAGGGGCACGGGAGATCGAGCATCATCGTCGCGTCGCCGCCATGCATCAAGAGCGACTGCGGAGCGGTGAGCACCGCGCCGGGCAGCGCCCACATTTTCTTTGCTTTGCCTTCAGCCATGTATCGCCTCCCCAATCCTTGGTAAATTGTGTTTTCGTGCCAGTGCGGCCCGCCTGACTTCTGGCGCGAACTCGGAGCCGCCGAATCGCCCGCCAGAGAACGGAACAGGCCAAGCTAGATCGGCTGATTTCGCACTGTCAAGGAGAATGCGCGCCAAACAGCCGCCCAGCGGAAAACTATCGTTGCCCGGCCGGCCGTATTCGTGGCTCCGATGCCGTCATGCGCAGTCTCGCGCGCGGAATACTCAGTCGCAGTTCGGAAGCTGGCTGATGCGACCGCGGTTTCGGTTTTCATTTGCCCCTGAGACTGCTAATCAAGCGAAGCGGATGAAATCTGGTTCGGCGGCGCGCCTTCTGCTCTAACTGGGAACGCGCGAAGCAAGTAGCGCAAATTGGACAGATAGGAGGACCGGCGCTGGTGGCCTATCGCATAGCGATCGACACGGGCGGAACCTTTACCGACCTCGTACTGGCTGACGAACGCGGCGGCCTCGTGCTCGGCAAATCGCTCACGACCTACGAGCGCATCTTCGGCGGTATCGAAGGGCGCGCTCAAGATGGCGGCCGAGCAAGCCGGCGCGAGCGTCGCCGACGTGCTGCGCGACACCGACCTGGTGATCTACGGCACCACTCACGCGACCAACGCGATCATCGAGCGCAACACCGCGCGCACCGCGTTCCTGGTCACCGAGGGCTTCCCGGATATCCTGGTGCTGCGCGAGGGCGGCAAGCTCGATCCGTTCAACCTGTCATATCCCCCAATTGACCCATACGTGCCGCGGCGATTGACCTTCGAGATTCGTGAGCGGATCGACTCCGAGGGCAAGCGTTGTCGTCCCGCTCGACGAAGCGCAGGTGCGCGACACGCTGCGCCGGGTGGCCGAGCGCCGGGTCGAGGCGATCGCGGTTTGCCTGCTGTGGTCGCCGGCGAATCCCGCGCATGAGGCGGCGCTGGGCCGGCTGATCGAAGCCGAACTGCCGGGCGTTCCCTACACGCTGTCTTCGCGCCTTAACCCGATCATCCGCGAATATCGCCGCGCCTCGTCGGCGGCGATCGACGCTTCGCTGAAACCCCTGATGCAAAGCCATCTGCGCGACATGGAGGAGGACCTCCGCCGCGCCGGCTTTGCCGGGCAACTGCTGGTCGCGACCTCTTTCGGTGGCGTGATGCACGCGGCCGACGTCGTCCAGCGCCCCATCTTCCTGGTCAAGTCGGGTCCCGCGATGGCGCCGGTGGCCGGGCGCACCTATGGCGAGGCCGAAGTCGGCCCGCGCGATCTCATCGTGTGCGACGCCGGCGGCACCAGCTTCGACGTAAGCCTGGTGCATGACCGGACGATCACGTTCACGCGCGAGACCTGGCTGGGCCCGATTTTCACCGGGCACATCACCGGCATGGCCTCGGTCGACGTGAGAAGCATCGGCGCCGGCGGCGGCTCGATCGCCTGGATCGATCCCGGCGGATTGCTGCGCGTCGGCCCCCAGAGCGCGCGCGCCGAGCCCGGCCCGGCGTGCTACGGCACCGGCGGCACCGAGCCGACGGTCACCGACGCGGCGCTGGTGCTCGGCTATATCGACCCGGAATATTTTCTGGGCGGAAGAATGCGCCTGGACTCCGGTGCGGCCGCGAGCGCGGTGGCGAAAATCGCCTCGCGGCTCGGCCTGGGCGTGAAGGACGCGGCGCGCGCGATAATGGAAGTTGCTGGCGACCACATGGTCGGCGCGATCAAGGACATCACCATCAACCAGGGTATCGATCCGCGCGAGAGCCTGCTGGTCGCTGGCGGCGGGGCCGCCGGGCTGAACATCCTGCCGATCGCGCGCGAACTCGGATGCCGGCAGGTATTGGTGCCGCGCACGGCCGGCGCGCTCAGCGCCTGCGGCGGCCAGTACTCCGACATCGTGAGCGAGTTCACGCAAAGCAGGTTCGCCTACACCGGCGATTTTCCGTACGAAGCGGTCAACCGCGTGCTGGCCGAAATCACCGCGTCGATGGAACGTCTGGAGGCCGAGTTGCGCGAGCGCGGGCTGACGCGCTTCAAGCGCGAGTACTTCGTCGAGGCGCGCTATCCGTACCAGGTATGGGAACTCGACGTCGCGTTGCCCAAGGGCAGCTTCGACGGGCAGGCCGATCTCGACGCGACTGATCGAAGCGTTCCATCGCGAGCACGAGCGCGTTTTCGCGGTCAAGGAGCCGGGCCAGCAGGTCGAATGCGTTTACTGGCGGGGCAGGTTGACCGCGTTGCTCGACGGCCCCCCGCTAAGCAAGATGGCGGCGCGCGACGGCGGCGTTGCCGGCGGCGCGGATGCGGCATCCGGTCTTTTTTGCCGGCCATGGCGAGCTCGAGACGCCGCGCTATCATGGAGAAAATCTCACGCCCGGGATGGTGGTCGAGGGGCCCGCGATCATCGACGAGCCGACCACCACCATCGTGGTCTATCCGGAAAGCCGTGCGCGCGTGACCGAGTTGCATAACTACCTGCTCGAGGTCGGCGGCTCCTGAGCGGCCGCGACGAAGCGAAAAGGACGAAGCGCAAAAACGGAGGCCTGGTCACGACCATGAGCATCAGTACACGAACCGAGGGCGCGGGGCTCGACGCGGCGCTGCTCGCGGTAATCGCCAACCGCCTCGACAGCGTCTGCCGCGAAATGACCAACACGCTGTTGCGCTCGGGCCGCTCGGCGGTGCTCAACATGGCGCGCGACTTTTCCTGCTCGCTGGTCACCGGCGACAACCAGTTGCTCGCCTCCGCCGAGGGCTTGCCGGTCCATGTCTTCGGATCGCAGTTCCTGAGCGAGGCGATGTGCAATCTCCATCCGGACCTCGTCGAGGGCGACGCGTTTTTGCACAACGACGTCTACCTGGGCAACACGCACAGCGCCGACCACACGATCCTGGTGCCGGTCTTCGTCGACGGCGAGCATCTGTTCACCTGCTGCGCCAAGGCCCATCAGGCGGATTGCGGCAACAGCCTGCCGACGACTTACGCGCCGTTTGCCGGCGACGTCTACGAGGAAGGGGCGCTGAATTTTCCGTGCGTGCAGAGTCCAGCGCAATTTTCAGGACATCGACGACATCATCCGGATGTGCCGGCGGCGTATCCGTGTGCCCGACCAATGGTACGGCGACTACCTGGCGATGCTCGGGTGCGGCGCGGATCGGCGAGCGCCGGCTGAAGGAGCTGGCCGCCAAGTTCGGCAAGGCCGCTGATTCGTGACTTCATCCGGGAGTGGTTCGACTACTCGGAGCGCCGGATGATCCATGCGTTGAAGCAGCTTCCCTCGGCCGAATTCACCGGCACGGGCGCGCACGATCCGTTTCCCGCCGTGCCCGACGGCGTGCCGTTGAAGGTCAAGGTGAAAATCGACGCCGCCGAGGGCCGGGTCGAGATCGATCTGCGCGACAATATCGATTGCGTTCCGTGCGGCCTCAACGAGTCGAAGACCTGCGCGATCAACAACACCGTCACCGGACTTTTCAATTCGATCGATCCGGGCGTGCCGCACAACGCCGGCAGCTTCCGCCGCATCACGGTGCTTCTGCGCGAGAACTGCGTGGTGGGAATTCCGCGGTTTCCGACTTCCTGCTCGGTCGCGACCACCAATATCGGCGATCGCCTGGTCAATATCACGCAGGCCGCCTTCGCCCAGCTTGGCGAAGGCTACGGCCTGGCCGAGGGCGGTCTCGGGATGGGCCCGGGCTACGGAGTCATCTCGGGCGGCGATTTTCGCCGCAATGGCGCGCCCTACGTGAATCAGCTTTTCATGAGCGCCAATGGCGGCCCGGGCACGCCTCACAACGACGGATGGATCAACTACGGCCTGCCGGTGGTCGGCGGTCTGATGTATCGCGACAGCGTCGAAATCGACGAGCAGAAATATCCGATCATCTACAAGACCGCGCGGCTGCTGACCGACTCGGGTGGCGCGGGCCGCTTTCGCGGCGCACCCGGCGCGCGCGTGGTGTATGGTCCCAGGCACGACACGATGACGGTGGTTTATCCGCTCGACGGCCATCACAATCCGCCCAAGGGCGTTCTCGGCGGCCATCCGGGGCAGGCCTCATATGCCGCCAAGCTTGATCGCGAAGGCGGCGAGCACGAACTGCCCTCGGTCTCGGCCGAGCAGATACATCCCGGCGAGCATATCGTCGGCGTGGACACCGGCGGCGGCGGCTACGGCAGCCCGCTCGATCGCGATCCCGAGATGGTGCGCACGGACGTACTGGAAGGACTGGTTTCGCTGGAGAAGGCGCGGCAGATTTACGGTGTGATCTTCAAGGGGCGGGCCGAGGACGAATCGATCGCCGTCGATAGCGAGGCCACCGTGAAATGGCGCGCCGCGCTGCGAGGGCAACCCGGCGCCTGAAGCGCGCATGCGTGGCGGAAGGGCAGCAGCGGCAAGCGTACTAGGAGAATATCCAATGGCTACAGCACAAAAACCCGCGGGCGCGGCGAGCGCGCTGCGCTTCGAGATCGACGCCAAGCGGCTGGACGAACTCGATCGCAAGCATAAGCTGCCCGGCTTCGCGTCGCCCACAGGAGCACGCGAATAAGGGCCCGCTTATCATCGCTCGCGGCAAGGGCGTGTTCGTCTGGGACGCCAACGGCAAGCAATACCTCGACGGCAGCTCGGCCATCTGGAACGTCAACCTGGGCTTCGGCAACAAGGAAATCGCCGACGCGGTCGCCCAGCAGCTCGAGACGCTCTCGTTCCATCTCGGACTGCTGAACATTTCGACGCCGCCGGCGATCGAACTCGCCGCCAAACTGGCCGAGCTGGCGCCGCCGGGACTCGATCGCGTGTTCTTCACCAGCGGCGGTTCGGAAGCCAACGAGTCCGTCATCCGGCTTACGCGCCTGTACCACCGCCTCAAAGGCTACAAGAACAAGACCGTCGCGATCGCCCGCTTCAAGGGCTACCACGGTTCGTCATGCGGCGCCGCCAGCCTGACCGGCATCGATCACTTTCACGAGTTCTTCGAGCCGATGCTGCCCGACGTGCGGCATATCGCGCCGCCCTATTGCTACCGCTGTCCGCTGGGCAAAGAGTATCCGTCGTGCGCGGTCGCCTGCGCCGACGAACTCGAAAAAGCGATTGTCGCCGAAGGGCCCGACCGGGTCGCCTTCTTCATCGCCGAGCCGGTGATGGGCGCCGGCGGCGTGATTCCCGCGCCCAAGGAATATTGGACCCGCATCCGCCAGATCTGCGACAAGTACGACGTCCTGATGGTCGCGGACGAAGTCATCACCGGCGCCGGCCGCACCGGCAAGATGTTCGCCTGCGAGCACTGGGACGTGCGCCCGGATATCATCTCCTGCGCCAAGGGCATCAGCAGCGGCTATCTGCCGCTGGGCGCGGTGATCGTTCACGAACGGATTTATCAGACGCTGCTGGACTCGTCGGCGGGCGCGGCGGTATGGCACGGCTTCACCAACACCGGCAATCCGGCCTGCTGCGCGGCCGGGCTCAAGACGCTCGAGATCATGGAGCGCGACGGCATCGTCGAGAACTCGCGCAAGATGGGCGAGCGGCTGAATCAGCGGCTGCAGGAGCTGCGCTCTTCACCGATCGTCGGTGAGATTCGCGCGTTGGGCCTGATGGCCGGCGTCGAACTGGTGCGCAACCCGCAGACTCGCGAAGCTTTTCCCGAGGCGCTTGGCGTCGGCGCGTCATTGGCGCGACGCGGCGCGCAGCAACGGTCTGCTGGTCCGCGCGGTCGGCGACACCTTGTGCATGTCGCCTCCGCTGATCATCACGGCGCAGGAAATCGACCTGCTGATCGATAAGCTCAAAGCGTCGCTGGCGGAGACCGAGTCGTGGCTGGCCGGGCAAAGCAGTAGACGAGTGACGGATGCACGGTGGCGTGAGAGGATCGAATGGACGACGAATGGCACGAATGGCGGAAATCGAGCGTCCCAACTGTCCGCTCTACAACGATCAGAAGCTCAAGCTCGGGCTCTTCGGCACCAACTGCAGCAACGGGTTGACGGTCTCGCACGCGGCGACGACCTACCGCGCGACCTGGGAACACAGCCTCGCGATCGCGCGGCGCGCCGACGCGATGGGCTTCGAGATGCTGGTGCCGATCGCGCGCTGGCGCGGCTTTGGCGGCACCACGGATTTCAACGGCATCTGCTTCGAGACCTACACCTGGGCGGCGGCGCTGGCCGCCGCGACCGAGCGCATCATGGTGTTCTCGACCTCGCACGTGCCCACCGTCCATCCGATAGTCGCGGCCAAACAATGCGTGACCGTCGACCATATTTCGAGCGGACGATTCGGATTGAATCTGGTGATGGGATGGTTCACGCCCGAGATGGAAATGTTCGGCGCGCCGCAGCGCGAGCACGACGAGCGCTACGGCTACGGCAGCGAATGGCTCGGCATCGTCAAGCGGCTGTGGACCGAAGAGGAGCCGTTCGATTTCGACGGCAAATATTTTCACATCCGCCAGGGCCAGGCGCATCCCAAGCCGCTCCAGAAGCCATACCCGGTGCTGGTCAACGCGGGAAACTCGCCCGCGGGAATCGATTTTTCAGCGCGCGAGGTCGATTTCAATTTCATGACGGTCGACAAGTTCGAGCACAGTAAAGAGTTGATCGCCGGGCTGCATCGGCGCGCTCGGAGCTACGGACGCGAAATCGGCGTCATGACCTATGCGATGATGATCTGCCGCGACACCGAGCGCGAGGCGCAGGAAGTTCGCCGCGAGATCCTCGAGAAGGGCGACTGGGGCGCCGCGAACAACATCATGAAGGTGCTCGGAATCGAGAGCGGGTCGTTTCCGAATATCGAGAGCTTCCGCGAACGCTTCATCCTCGGATGGGGCGGCTATCCGATCGTCGGCACTCCCGAGCAGGCGGTCGACCAGCTAAAGAAGATAAGCGCGATCGGAATCCAGGGAGTGATTCTCGGATTTCTCGACTACCATGAGGAGCTGGCTTATTTCGAGCGCGCCGTGATGCCGCTGCTCAAGCAGGCCGGCCTGCGTCACTGAACGCCGCGCGTAGGCAGTCGAACGGTAAGTGGCGCTGACTAGACACTGCGGCGCGAGAGAGGTGAGGGAAGTTTTGGAATTCAGCGAACTTGATTTGGAGCGGATGGTCGAGCGAGTGCTCGCGGGTGAAGAGTTGCCGCGCGCGGAAGCGAGCGCGGTTTTGAATTGCCCTGATGCGAACCTTCCGGAGTTGCTCGCGGCGACTTTAACCGTGCGAGAGGCCACGTTCGGGCGCCGCGTGAAGATCTGCATTCTGCGCAACGCGCAAAGCGGCATCTGTCCCGAGGACTGCCACTATTGCTCGCAGTCGCGGCTTTCCCGCGCGGACATCCCGGTCTACAAGTTGCAAAGCGTTGCCGAGTTGATCGAGGGCGCACGGCTGGCCGTCGCCAGCGGCGCGCGCCGCTACTGCATGGTGTGCAGCATGCGCGGCCCGGGCCCGCGCGAGATTGAGCATCTGGCCAGGCTTGCGAGAGCATCCGGGCCGAATTTCCGCGGCTCGAGCTATGCCTTTCGATCGGTCTGCTGGAGCAGGAACAGGCCCGGCAGTTGAAAGAGGCCGGGGCCGGATGGATCAATCATAACCTCAACACCAGCCGCCGCTTCTATCCCGAGATTTGTACGACCCACACCTGGGACGATCGCGTGCGAACGATCGAAAATGTGCGCGCGGCGGGACTGTCGGTCTGCTCGGGCGGGATCATCGGGATGGGCGAGACGGACGACGACGTGATCGATCTGGCGCTCGCGACCAGCCGTTTGCGCGCGGAGTCGGTGCCGCTGAATTTTCTGCATCCGATCGCCGGAACGCCGCTGGAAAGTGCGCGGCGCTTGACTCCCGAACGATGCCTCAAGGCCGCGTGCCTGTTCCGGCTGCTCAACCCGCGCAGCGAAGTTCGCGCCGCCGGCGGACGCGAACTTAATCTCGGCGATCGGCAGGGCGAGATTTTCAACGCCGTCAATTCGATCTTCGTCAACGGCTATCTGACCACCGCCGGATGGAATTTCGACCGCACGCGCGAGTTGATCGAGCGCTCCGGATTCGAGGTCGAAGTGCAGGCGTAAGCCGGGCCTCGTCGCGTCACGTAGAAGCCGCGATCCCGCCGTCGACGCGCATGGTCGTGCCGGTCACGTACGATGCCAGGTCGGAGCAGAGCCAGATCACGGCGTTGGCGATCTCCTGCGGCACGCCATAGCGGCGCATCGGAACGAAAGCTTCGTAGTCCTTGCGCTCGGGCTGCCCCTCGTTGTTGGTGATTCGCTCCATCATCGGCGTGTCGATCGGCCCCGGACAGACCGCGTTGATCCTGACGCCGGCGTCGGCGTTTTCGAGCGCCGCGCTTTTGGTCAGTCCCACCACCGCGTGCTTGCTCGCTACATAGATGGGCAGGCTGCGAAAGCCCATGAGTCCGGCGGCCGAGGCGGTATTCACAATCGCGCCGCTCCCTTGCTTGCGCATCTGGCGAATCTCGTACTTCATGCAGAGCCATACGCCCTTGACGTTGATGGCCATCACGCGGTCGAAGTTGCGCTCGGAGGCTTCGTGCGTGTCGATGACGTCGCCCTCGATGCCGGCGTTGTTGTAGGCGCAATCCAGGCGGCCGTGGGTCTTGACGATCCGCGCGATCAACGCCTGCACCTGCGCGTCGTCGCTTACGTCGGCCTTCGCGAATTCCGCCTTGCCTCCGGCCTCGCGGATTTTGGCGGCGGTTGCCTCGCCGCTTTCCTGGCTCACGTCGGCGCAGACGACGGTCGCGCCCTCGCGCGCAAAGCCGAGCGCCGTGACGCGTCCGATTCCGCTTCCACAGCCGGTTATCAGCGCGATTTTTCCTTCAAGTAGATTTGCCATTGGCTTGTTCGCCTCCCGGACGCTTCGCGATCAGCGGCGCCGCGTCGCGGCATTCGAACAGTCGTGTCGGATTCGTGTCCGCTTTAGCACACGACTGCGGTTTTGCAAGACGAGATTTGCAAAGAGGCTACTCGCCGCAGCCCGGCGCGGGAGCGGCCGAGCGTCCGCTTGACGATCGGACGCCGCGCGGCCTACTAGTCGTGGGCGTACAGACCGCTGTGGGCGAATCGTTGCTTCAGGCAAACGCGCTGCTTCAGGAGTGAACCGTGATCGATTTTTCCCTTCCCCAGGACCTCGCCGAACTCAAAGCGCGGGTCGACCGCTTTATCCGCGAAGCGATCGTGCCGCTGGAACGCGATCCAAGGCAGGGCCCGCACGGCCCCAGCGAGGATTTTCGCCGCGAGCTGGTCGCGCTCGGCCGCGCGGCGGGACTGCTGTCGCCTCATGCGCCGGTCAAGTGGGGCGGCCTCGGTCTGGACCATCGCGCGATGGCGGTGGTGTTCGAGGCCGCGGGATGGTCGCCGCTCGGCCCGCTCGCGCTCAATATCATGGCGCCCGACGAGGGCAACACCAATCTGCTCGACAAGATTGCGAACGACGAGCAGAAGGAACGATGGCTTCGGCCGCTGGTCGCGGGTGAGATTCGCACGGTCTTCTCGATGACCGAGCCCGACGATGGCGCGGGCTCCGATCCCAATCTGATGAAAACCACGGCGCGCCGCCACGGCGACGAATTTGTCATCTCGGGGCGCAAGTGGCTGATCACCGGCGCTCCCGGCGCCAGCATCAACATCGTGATGGCGCGCACGCTCGACGAGGACGGGACCGACCGTGGAGCAACCATGTTCCTGGTCGACATGGACGCGCCCGGGTTCAGGATCGTGCGCCAGCTCGAAACGCTCGATAACAACACGCCCGGCGGCCATGCGGAAGTGGAGTTCGACGACGTGCGGGTCGGCAGCGAGCGGATTCTAGGCCAGGTCGGCCACGGCTTTCGCAACGCCCAGGTGCGTCTCGGCCCGGCGCGGCTGACGCATTGCATGCGATGGCTCGGCGCCGCCCGGCGCTGCCATGCGATCGCCGCGGACTACGCGCGGCGGCGTCACGCGTTCGGCAAGCTCATCGGCGAGCATCAGGGCGTGGGGTTTCAGCTTGCCGACAACGCGTCGGACCTGCATCTATGCCGCCTTGCGATCTGGCAATCGGCCTGGCTGCTCGACCGCGGCGAGCGAGCGCGCAACGAGACCAGCCTGTGCAAGGTGTTCTGCTCCGAGGCGCTCGGCCGCGTGGTCGATCGCTCGCTGCAGATTCTCGGCGGCCTCGGCATCACCGCCGACACGGTGGTCGAGCGCATCTACCGCGACATCCGGGCATTCAGAATTTATGACGGCCCGTCGGAGGTGCATCGCTTCGCACTGGCGCGCGCGATAATGTCCGGCGATCCGTCGCTGGCGGACACGATCGGCTGAACTGTCGAGAGAGTTGAAACAGGGGAGTTGAAATAGAAACATGAGCATCGACGAAAAAACCGAACGCGCCTTGCGCGTGCTCCTGGACAAGCAGGAGATTCACGAAGTCCTGATGCGCTATTGCCGGGGCATCGACCGCTGCGACGCGGAATTGCTTCACAGCGTCTATCATTCCGACGCGACCGACGATCACGGACTGTTCAAAGGCAAGGCCGTTGATTTCATTCCATGGGCGCTGAACGCGCTGGTCAGGGATGAAGGCACGAGCCACTACATCGCCAACGAACTGATCGAAGTCGACGGCGACGTCGCCCACTGCGAGAGCTACTTTTTCGGAATCCATCGGCGCCAGGAGAAGGGCGGGACCACGGCCGATCTGGTCTTCGCCGGAAGATACGCCGATCGATTCGAGCGCCGCGACGGCGTGTGGAAGATTGCTCATCGCCAGGTGATCTTCGATCGAAGCCGGATCGACAAAATCGAAAGAGAATTTTCAACCGAAGGGCTGGTTTGCGGAAAGCGCTCGCGCGAAGACCCGGCCTACAAGCGCGCGTGACGAGTAGCGGCCGGAACGTGATCAGGACATGAGCAGAGCATGAGTCAGTGGCGGCGCTCGCTCGCCGTGTACAGCGATCGGCGCGTGCTGCTGATCCTGCCGCTCGGCTTCGCCAGCGGCCTGCCGCTGCTGCTCACTTTTTCGACCCTCTCGGCCTGGCTCGCCACCGCCGGCGTGAGCCGCGCCGCGATCGGCGCTTTCGCCCTGGTCGGTACGCCCTACGCTTTCAAGTTCCTGTGGTCGCCGCTGATCGATCGATTGCCGCCGCCGCTGCCGCTGGGGCGCCGGCGCGGCTGGGGCGTCACGATCCAGATTGCGCTCGTCGCCGCGATGCTCGCGCTGGGCTCATGCGACCCCAAGGGCAACCTCGCCATGATGGGGGCGCTGGCGTTGCTGGTCGCCTTTCTCTCGGCGAGCCAGGACATCGTGATCGACGCCTGGCGGGTCGAAATCCTCACGACCGGAGCAACAGGGGCCGGGCGCCGGCATGATCCAGACCGGCTACCGGATAGCGATGCTGGTTTCGGGCGCCGGCTCGCTGATGATCGCGGCGCACGCCGGCTGGTTCGCGGCCTACGCCACGATGGCTGCGCTCCTGAGTATCGCGATGCTCGTGTTCCTGCTGGGCCCCGAGCCGCCGCCGCCGCCAAGAGCCTGCGGATAGCGGCCGAAGCGGCGGACTGGATGCGCTTCGCGAGTGGCTCGCGACGGCGGTGGTCGGGCCCTTCGTCGACTTCATGCGCCGGCCGGGATGGCTCGCGATTCTCATCTTCGTCGTGGGCTACAAGTTGGGCGAGGCGATGGCGGGTGTGATGGCGATGCCGCTGTATATCTCGCTCGGCTTTTCGCTCACCGAGATCGCGGCGATTTCCAAGCTGGTCGGATTCTTCGCGACCGTGATTGGAGCGCTCGCCGGCGGACTGGTTGCCGTGCGGCTCGGCATCGTGCGCGCCCTTATCCTGTGCGGCGTGCTGCAATCGGCGGGCAATCTGTTCTACGTGCTGCAGGCGATGGGCGGCCATCGGCTGGACTACCTGGCGCTCTGCGTGGCGGCGGAGAACGTGACGGGCGCGATGGCTGGTGCGGCGCTGGTGGCCTATCTCTCGAGCCTGTGCTCGCCGGCATTCACCGCGACTCAATACGCGCTGCTGTCTTCGCTGGCCGCGGTGGGGCGGACGCTGGTGGCATCCTCGGGCGGCGTGCTCGCCGAGCGGCTCGGATGGGTGCCGTTTTTTCTGCTCACCACCGTGGCGACGCTGCCGGCGCTTTTGCTGCTGGTCTGGATCGCGCGGCAACGGCGCCAGGCAGTCAGATCGGCAATCGCCTTTACCTGCCTTCACGGGGAGTTGAGCGCCAGCGCTTCCCAGTGCTTTGTGGAAGGTGCACGGCTTGCTGGGATCGCTATTTTCCGTCGACGCGACATCGGCGCGAAACGCAAGGTGTTTAGTCTCTTAACAAAAGCGCAACAAGCTGTCAGTCTGATTTGGTCTGGTCGTTTAGATTCAATTTGCATTTCTTGTATGAACAAAACGAAATAGAAGTTACTTACGAAATTGTACGAGTTTGTAAGGCGGCAACGGCTGAATCCGTTGACTTCAAACGGCATCTCCGTTTACAAAACAGAGGCTGAACAAGCTGCTGGTCGGATAAGGGAGAGGTTCCAAAGCATGGAATCCTGGCACAAAGGCGGAAGCGAAATTTCGTTTCTTTTGCGCTTGGCGCTGGTTGTAATGGTTTGCGGCGCTGTCGTGGCGGGTAATGGCGACCGCGGAATCAGATCCTTCACCACTGCGGCACATGGTTCCTATTTGCCGGTCGCTGCGGCGCCCCAGGCGTTTGCCAGTCCAGTGCCCGACGAGGTTTGCAAAAGCGGGGCGATACCTGCCGGTGACGGCACAAAAAACCTTGCTGTTATTGGCCCATGCACGGCTACTGGCGGTCTTTATCAATACAGGAACGTCAACATCTACAAGGACGTAAATTCAGGCGGAGATGCGAATGGTGGCAGCCTCACATTCCAGGATGCTACCGGAGCGATCAATTTCTGGGCTGAGTCGATCCTGGTTGAAAACAACGGTGCGCTTATCGCGGGCTCGCAGACCGCTCCCTTTGTCGGACCGCTGACGTTTCACCTGTACGGCGTCATGCAAAACCCGGGCAACAGTGGACTGGGGGGTGTCGGCATCGCATGCAAGACCCCGATCTCTCCCAACTTCCCATTCTGCGGCATCCCCAAAGCACTCTGGGACTCAAATCCCAATCCGGATCCCGGCTCGTGCAAGAAGGCATCAGCCACTGACGCAAAAGCGCTGCCCGGCGGTGTCGACGATTGCTTCTACCAATATCAGCCGCTGAACTTCGACAACGGCGATGCCAACGCGTTTTTCGGCTACAAGGTACTGGGCGTCTCTTTCGGCGGGACGCTGCAACTGTTCGGCGCCAAGGGCGCGACCTATTGCGCGACCTATCCCTGTCCCACCAATCCGCTTGACCCGGCGCTCAATCCCGCGAACCTGGGCACAAGCTGGACGCGGCTGGACACGACTCTCACGGGCAATGGCTCTGAGAAGCTGCTGGTCATCTCGGACCCGACCGGAGCTATCAGGAATAGCTGGGCTATCAGCGACAAAATCATTCTGGGCTCCACCGACTACCTGCCCGGGCATGCTGAGCTGTTGACCATCACGAGCCCCGCTCCGTCTCAGGACCTGAAGAACTCCAACGACTCGGACATTAACGTGGTGGAAACGATCCGGTGGGCGCATAACGGCGCGGTCTACCCGCTGACCGAAACCGCGCATCCGGGCATCTCGCGGCTCAACCTGGGCTTTACGTCGGTCGAGACGCGCGCCCCCGTGGGGCTGCTTTCGCGCAACATCAGCATTGTCTCGAACGACAAGCTGGGCGATACGAGCTGGCCGGTGGCGGCGGGCGCGTACTTTGGCGGCCATACGATTTTCCGTCAGGGATTCAAGGCCGTGCAGGTGCAGGGCGTCCAGTTCTATCAGCTAGGGCAGGGCGGCAGGATCGGCCATTATCCCGTCCACTTTCACTTGGTGCGCCAGGTTCCGAAAAATACTTTTGTCAGCGATTCCTCGATCTGGGATTCGATGAATCGCTGGATCGTGCTGCACGGCACGCAGGGAGTGACCCTGCAACGCGACGTGGGGTACCTGTCGATTGGCCACGGCTTCTATCTGGAGGACGCGACCGAAACCAATAACAAGCTTTACGGCGACCTCGGGGTTTTCGCGCGCGCGGCCATTCAGGATCCGGCAAGCGTGCCGATTCTCCAGCAGAACAATCCGCGGCAGGTCCCGGGCATCCTGGCCTCGCCGTATCCGACCACGATCGACGTTGCCTGCGGACCGGACACGTGCCCATGTAATGGCAACCCGGTGGCCCGCTGCGGCACGCCGCAGGAGCAGGTGCCTTACCATACCGATATCGACCATCCGAGCGTGTTCTGGATCACCAACGGCTGGAACGATTTCCAGGACAACATGGCGGATGGGGCGGGCACCTGCGGCTTTTGCTATTGGCTGACGCCGGCTTTTATCAGCGGCCACTCGCGCATGGTGCACTGGGAAGGTTATGCCGCGGAGCAGCGTGGATTGGCGCGCGCGGCGACGGCGCCGCTGGAGAATTTCTTCGGCAACAGTTGCTCGAGCGCGATGAACTCGTTCAATGTGGTCGGCAATACAACCGCATGCCTCGGCGTGGTATGGGGCGTGGACACCAATCTTCCGCGGGTTCCCGCCGTGAAGGCAGATCCCAAGCTCGTGCCGACAGTTAATGCGGCCAATCCGAGTAAAGATATTAACGGCAACGACTCGTCGAATTTTTATCCGAACGTCGATATGGGCGGCGGGCATTTCGCGACGCGTTGCCCGGCCGGCACCGATTGCGCCACGGTAGCGAAATGCGCCAACGGCCAAGTAGGATTGACCGACTGCGCGGTCACGGTGCTCGACCATTTCACCACCTCGTTCAACTGGGCGCAGACCAATTTTTCGGCGGTCTGGATGCGGCCACAGTGGAACCTGGTGTTACAGAGCGCGATCACCGACTCTCAGAATGGTGGCGTGGGCTTCGTCACCGGCGGCGACTATACCTTGTCCTCGGCAATCCAGGGGGTGTGGGAACTCGCGCGCAAGAGCGTCTTCGTGGGAAGCACGCAGCCAGGCAATAAATGGGCGCTTGCCCAGGGACCGTTCAACAGCACCAGCGGCTTGACCTGCGACCAGCCGATTCCCGGAAACTATTGTCTGTCGGCCGTTCAGGGCATCAGCATGCCGAAGGACAACTTCGTAGTTAACCAGCGGCTGTTCAACATCTACGACGGGCCTTCCTACGAGGATTCAAACGGCTTTCTCGACATAACTCCGACGAGTTTTACCTGCACCCTGGTCGGGTCCTCCCAACGGCAACACCGGGAATTGCGCCGAGGACGACAACATGTACGAGCGGGTCATCGGCGTGCCGAAGGACAAAAACAACGCCTGCTACCTGCCTAACGCGGCGATCGCGTGGAAGCAGCCTAACGGCTTTTACTATCCACCGGCCTTCCACTCGCAGAATCTTTTCTTCGACAAGGTCCCGATCCGGCACTACGTCGTCGAGCCGTCATTCTCCCCCAATGGGCTTTTCCAGACCGACCTCGAAGCGGTCAAGGGTCGTTATTGCAACTTCAACGAGAACATGTTCAACAACTTCAGCGACATCGATCGTCAGACCGAGCTCAACGACGACGACGGTTCCTTGACCGGGCTGGTCAAGACCATCTCGGTCAACCAGGATGCGTTCTTCAACGCGCCCTACGCGACCCTCGAATGCGCGTCCGACGTCGCCAACGCGAAGCCAACCATTCCCACCAATACGAACCCCGGCACTGCCACCACGAGCCCTTACGACTACGTGTCTACGGTAATTTTTCCGAGCTGCGGCTCGGACGTAACTTGTACCGGAAACGGTGTGGACAAGACCAATTGGAATTGGTCGGAAGACTGCGCGAACAATGTCTGCTTCGGCGTGCCGCTTTATCGCGAATTGATCACTGGTAGCGAAAAGACCGCCCGGGCCGCCGTGTCGGCGATTCGCATGATGGGGGAGTCCTTTTTCCAGCGCAATACGCTTACCGTCAACAACGGCGCCTACTACATGGATACGACCGTGACCAAGGCCAAGCAGCTTGATCTTCATGCGGGCAACTTCACCGAATTCCAGGGGAGCACGGCCACCAACCCCAGGGTCTACAATGTCTTTTTGCTGTTTGCGAAGTCGTCCACTGCGCAAACTTACAACATCTACGTAGGCCCCGATTTCAACAAGGCCACTGACGTCAAGCTAGTCCGCGCGAATATCTCCGCCAAGAAAATAACTTTCACCAGCAGCGATACTCTGCCACCCACCTGGTCGAAGGACTACAAGAATGGCGTGCTGACGGTCACCGTCAACATGAATTTTCCTCAGTTCATCACAACTATAACGCCGAACGCAAGCGGGACTGCCAGCCGAACAGCTTCTGTACCTGGACCGGTACACCCGAGGCCGGAAGCTGCGGCTGCAACGCCGCGGCGATCGACTATCCCGATCCAAACCTGATCAACGAGTGCAACGGGACCAACGACAAAAATATCGATCCGACGGCGCCGAGTAAGCCTCTTTCGCTCTGTTCGTGGTCGGTGGCGGACGTCGTCTGCCCGGATGGCGGATGTTATGGCTTCTCGTTCAAGCTTCCGGCGGGATTTACCCGGTCCAAAGCCCGGCTTGCCGCCTGCGGGCAACTGCTTCCCCGGACCGCCGAAGACGCCGGATTCACCTTGGAATCTACCTTTTACGGCAGCCAGTTCGACCCTCGCGGGCGGCTTGCCACCGGCGGGTTGCTTTTATAGTCCGACCCCCGGTCGCTGATTTCTGCCCATGACAAGATCGGCCGGCAAATCGCGGCGAGGGAAACGGACGATGTAGCGCGGATTCAACAGGCTCCGCCAGGCGGCCAAGTCCCGCTAGGCCGCAAGGATGACGCGGCAATCCGCGGGACCGAACAGGGTTGGTCTCGCAGGCACGCTGCGAGCCTCGCTAACCGGAAGAGGGGGATTTCGATGGTGGCGTGGATCAGGAAGTTTCGCGCTGAGAGCCTGTGTGCCGGTATTCTGGCGCTCGTTATTGGGATGGCTTTAAGGGAGCCGGCGGTCGCGCGGAGTCGCCGACATCTCGATTTCCGGCCGGGTTATGAACGGACCAAACCCGATCGCCTTCAGCCGAGTGACCTCTACCAGGCCGGACAGAAAGCCTACAGAACGGGGGCGATGGGACTGGGAAACGCAACCACCGATTTGAGAGGCGGGTTCACGATCAGATTCTTTCGGCCAGCCACGCGCAAGCTGCTCTATCTTGTGGCGTTGGGCGGCAACGGTGGGCGGGAAATCCGGCGATCGGCATGATGGGCGTGGTGGGTCTGTCGGACGACCCGCCCACGTCGGTAACGCTCAACGAGTTGACCACGGTGGCGGGGGAGTGGGCCCTTTCCCAATTCCTAGATTCAAGTGGACAGCAAGCCGGAGCTCCCCTTAGCAACGTCATCGGCGTTCGAATGCCGCCGCGCTGGCCTTGGACAATCTGGCCGATATCACAACCGGCGGGCCGTCCAGCGATCTGCCCTCGATCGCAGAGTGTGCGAGTGGCGTGCCGCCGGTCAACTGCGACGCGCTCGAGCGGCTCAATACGCTGGCCAATATAATCGCCGCGTGCGTGCAGGGTTCACGGACGAGCGCAATCCTGCCATCATGCGCCAAGGCAACCAACGGGTGCGATATCCTCTTCGCTTGCAGCGGCACGCCGGCGAGTGGAACCACGCTACAGGCGGCGCATTCGATAGCTACGAATCCCCTGAGCAACGTGAGCCAGCTTTTTGCCGCGCAGGGCCTGGCTCAGCCCTATCAGCCCATCCTCCCTGATGCGCCGGAAGGCTTCGAGATCGCGCTGAACGTCGCAGCCCTGGTGGCTGGATTCCGCAATCCGCTCAGTTGCGAAACCGATTTGCTGGGCGACCTCTGGGTTGCCAACGCGGGCGGGAACACGGTGATCAAGCTAAGCCCGACCGGACGCTTCATCGGCAAGTTTGCGCCGGCGGGGGCTAAATTCAATCAGCCCTTTGATATGGCGATTAGCCGGAAGAATAACGTGTGGGTAACAAATTCCGGCGGCACCAGTGTTACCGAACTCGACTCGAACGGAAATCTGATAGGCAATCATTCGCCGGCGGGCACGCTTATCAACCTGCCCTTCGGCATCGAAATCGACGCTGCCAATAATGTGTGGATCGGGAACTACGGTAACAACAGTGTCAGCGAATTACTGGCCAGCGATAATTACGCGAGCGGTCTCAATTTCGCCCCGACCGGCGCCGTCTTAAACGGACCGGTGGAAATAGCGATCGACACCAGCGGCAACGTGTTCACGGGCAATTTCAATGGTCATAGTGTGAGCGAGTTGACCGCGAGCAGCGGTTACACGACCGGGGTTGAATTTCGCCCCGGCCGGAGCTCTGTTCGCCTCACCCAAGGGGCTGGGACTCGACGCCTCGAACAACGTGTGGGCGACGAATTTCAACAGTGTGAACGCAAGCGAGCTTATCGCGAGCAGCGGATACACCACCGGCTTGAGCTTCTCGCCCGCCGGAGCCGCATTGGCTGCGCCTGCAAGTTTGCAGCTCGATTCGTCGGGAAACGTCTGGATGGCTAACTTCGATGGCGGCACCTTGAGCGAGCTGCTTGCCGGATGTACATCGCAGAGTTGCAACGGTCAGAGTTTCGACCCTCCGGGTGCCGATATGAACGCGCCGTACGGCATCGCGGTGGATGCCTCGGGCAACGTGTGGATTACTAATTCGGGCAACAACTCCGTAAGTGAGTTCATCGGCCTGGCGGCGCCTACGGGTGTGCCCTCCCAGTGTCTCAAGGAGGACGAATTTCAGTCGTGCCTGCCGTGATTCAGTCCTGACAACGGATCCGACCTACGCGGGCGCGACCTCCACGGCGGCGTCGAAGCTCGCCTGACCGCCGGAGAAGCCGAAGATGTCGACCGCTTCATCCGGGATCACCGCTGCGCCGTCGGTGAGCGTGTTGAGTCCGAGCCATCCGTCGCGCATCCAGACCGTGCCCGGCGGGACATCGTCGGTCACGCGCGCGCGGGCTTGCATCTCGCCACGCTGGTTGTAAACGCGGATCGCGTCGCCGTCCTTCACGCCGCGCTCGGCCGCGTCGTCCGGCGAGATCCACAGCGAGGGCTCGGGATCCGCGGCGGCGAGCGTCGGCAGCGCGCGGCCGTGGTCATAGAAGCCATGGAACTGCGTCAGCGTGCGTCCCTGGCGGAACCTGAGCGGGTACCGCGCCGCCGTCAGATCTTCGTGCACCGGCAGCGGCGGAAGTCCGAGCCCCTTCGCGCGCTCCGAGTACAGCTCGATTTTGCCGGACGGCGTCGGGAAGCGCAGATCCGGGTGGGCAACGTGCGAGATGTTCAGCGCGCGGATGCCGCCTTCGGCCCGCAGCTTCGCCACCGTCGCGTGGCCGGTGGCGGGATGGTCGAGGATCGCGTCGATCGGTCCCTCGTCGTTCTCCCACGGATAGAAGTCCGCCACCTCCAGCCGCTGCGCCAGCTCGTTCAGCACCCATCCGATAGGCCGCGTTTCACCGGCAGCCTCCAGAGCCTTCGGCATCAGGTACAGGTGCGTATTGGTGCTCTTGCAGCCGAGCTCCTCCAGCCACGCCGTCGCCGGCAAGACGACGTCGGCGAAGCGGCGGGCGGTGTCGTTCATGAAGAGGTCGTAACTTACCACCAGGTCCGTGCGCGCCAGCCCTTCGGCCAGGCTGCCGGCGTCAGCGTAGGACGACAGCATGTCGGTGCCGAACAGCAGCAGCACGCGCACGGTCGCCAGTCGAGCAAAGCTTCGGTGATGCGCGGCATCTGGTTTGGGCTGTACCGTCCGGGCGGGCGCCGGTCGAGCGCGACCAGGTCGTTGTTCAGCGCCTGGCCGTGCGCGGCGCTGCCGTGACGCGGGCCGAAGCCGCCGCCGGGTACGCCGACGTTGCCAGTGAGCGCGGGAAGGCATCCAATCGCTCGAGCGCCCTGCCATCCGTTGCTGCCCTTGTGCATGGAGCTGCCGCCGAGGACGAGCATCGCGGGCTTCGTCGTCGCATACCGCCGCGCGAGGGCGACGATCCGCTCGGCCGCGATACCGGTCACGCCGGCCGCCCACTGTGGCGAGTGCGCTTCGACGTGCGTCGCGAGCGCGTCGAACCCGACGGTGTTGCGGGCGACGAACTCGGCGTCGTACAGCCGGTCGCGGACGATGACGTGCATCATGCCGAGCGCGAGCGCCGCGTCGGTCCCCGGACGGATCACCAGGGTCTCGTCGGACTGCGCGGCCGCTTCGGTGCGGCGCACGTCGATCGTGACGACATGGGCGCCGCGCCGCCTGGCGGCCACGAGGTGGCGCGCCGTGTTCGGCTGGCTCGCGAGGTTTGCGCCCCACAGCAGGATCAATGCCGAGTGCGCGCCCATGTCCTCCTTGGTGTTCGTCTCGAGGATGCCGGTGAGCCCCAGGCCGAAAGCGCCGAGGCCCCAGCAGATCATCGTCGGGTTCCACCACTGACAGCCGTAGAGGTTCGAGAAGCGACGCACCAGATGCGAGCCGACACGCGTGCCGTAGTTGTTGGTGAAAAGCCCGTGCCCCACCCAGGTGCCGACGGCCTCGCGCCCCGCCGCGCGCATGCGCGTGGCGATGAGATCCAGCGCCTCGTCCCACGAGGCGCGGCGCAGCTTGTCGCCACGTCGCATCGCGCAGGAGCGGCATCAGCAGACGGCGCGGGTTGCCGATGATCTCGCGCGAGGCCTGACCGCGAATACACAGGAAGCCGCGGCTGTCCGGGTTGTCCGGGTCCCCGCGAACGCCGACGAGCTGTCCGTCCTCGACCTCGACCAGCATCCCGCACAAGCGTGGGAAAGCAATTCATCGGGCACATCGTGCGGATCGTGGCGGTCACGACGCGCATGATACCCTGCGTGCGGCTCATGGGATAGTGAGCCGCCACTTCTTCCTACCGAAAGACGCGCAGAGGTTCGAACGAAATCTGGAGACGGGCATTTTGCCCCGGCCGGGAATCGAACCCGGACTTGAGGTTCCGGAGACCTCCGTGATGTCCTTTTCACTACCGGGGCGTGACTGCGGAAGGCAGAGCCAGAAAGTACCTCAGCCGCGCCACGCTAACAAGCGCCTGGCGCCGACGCCCCGTGAGCCCGCTTCGTCCAATCTACATGATGAAGAGCATTTCCTGATAGGTCGCCAGCGGCCACAGATCATCGGCGACAATGCCCTCGAGCGTGTCGGCGGTCTTGCGCACCGCCGCCATCGCGGGCAGCACCTCGTCGCACAGATGCTTGGCGTGGTCGAGCTTGCTGTGGCCGCCGTGCTCAGCCAGCAGCGCTTCCAGTTTGGCGATTCCATCCTGAAGGTCCTTCACCAGGGCGGTGACTTTGTCGAGAGTGTCGGTGTCGAACACGTAGCCGACCGCCTTCAGATTCGCGCAGGTCGACGCCAATTCTCCCTGGTAGCGGATCGCCGCCGGGAAGATAATGGTCTTGGCCATTTCGATCGCGGTCCGCGCTTCGAGACCGACCGAGAGACAGTACTGTTCGATATAGACCTCCATCGCGGCTGTGCAGCTCCCGCGCCGTGAGCACGCCGTAATGCTCGAACAATTCGGTGGCTTCCTTGCTGCCGAGCATCGGCAGCGCTTCGACGCATGAGCGCAGGTTCGGCAGGCCGCGCTTCTCAGCCTCTTTGTGCCAGGCTTCCGAATAGCCGTCGCCGTTGAAGACGATGCTGCCGTGTTCGGCCAGGATCTCTTCGAGCACCTGCTGAATCGCGCCATTGAGCTTTGCCGGATCATCGCCGACCGCTTTCTCGAGCTTGGTCGCGATATAGTCGAGCGACTCCGCCAGGATCGTGTTCATCGCTACCAGCGGTCCCGCGATCGACTGCCCCGATCCCACCGCGCGGAACTCGAAGCGATTGCCGGTGAATGCGAATGGACTCGTGCGATTTCGGTCACCGGCGTCTTTCGGAATGGTCGGCAGCGAGTCGACGCCGACCTTCAGTGATTCCTGCTTTTTGGAGCTCTTGGCTCCGCCTTTGGTCACCTGATCGAAGATGTCGGCGAGCTGCTCGCCCAGGAAGACCGAGATGATCGCGGGCGGCGCCTCATTGGCGCCGAGACGATGGTCGTTGGAGGCGGTGGCGACGACGGCGCGCAGCAGACCCGCTCCATCGGTGCACCGCGCGGATCACCGCCGCGCAAAAAACCAGGAACTGCGCGTTCGCGTGCGGATTGTCGCCCGGATCGAGCAGATTGCCCTGTGTCGCATTGCCGATCGAGAAGTTCACATGCTTGCCCGATCCGTTGACGCCGGCAAAGGGCTTCTCGTGCAGCAGGCAAACCATGCCGTACTTCTCGGCCACGCGCCGCAGCGTGACCATCGTGAGCTGCTGATGGTCGGTCGCGAGGTTGCCGTTCTCGAACACCGGCGCGAGCTCGAACTGACCGGGCGCCACCTCGTTGTGACGCGTCTTGGCCGGGATTCCGAGCTTGAAAAGCTCGCGCTCGCTTTCGAGCATGAAGGCGAGCACGCGCTCGGGAATCGCGCCGAAGTAATGATCCTCGAACTCCTGGCCCTTCGGCGGCAGCGCTCCGAACAGCGTCCGGCCAGTTCCCAGCAGGTCCGGGCGCGAGAAATAGAAGTGCCGATCGATCAGGAAGTATTCCTGCTCGGCGCCGGCGTACGAGACCACCGTCGCTGGATTCTGATGACCGAACAGCTTCAGGATTCGCTGCGCATGCTTGTTCAGCGCCTGCATCGAGCGCAGCAGCGGCGTCTTCTTGTCGAGCGCCTCGCCGGTCCACGACACGAAGGCGGTAGGAATACACAGCGTCGTGCCGTTCGGGTTCTCCAGGATGTAGGCAGGACTCGTCACGTCCCACATGGTGTAGCCGCGAGCCTCGAAGGTGTTGCGGATGCCGCCGTTGGGGAAGCTCGAGGCGTCAGGTTCACCTTGGGTCAGCGTCTTGCCGGAGAATTCGGCGAGCGCACCTCCGTCGCCGTCGGGCGAAAGGAAACTGTCGTGTTTCTCGGCCGTGAATCCAGTCAGGGGATAAAAGACGTGCGCGTAATGAGTGGCGCCTTTTTCGATCGCCCAGTCCTTCATCGCCGCCGCGACGGCGTCCGCAATCGAGGGGTCGAGCGTTGACCCGGTCTCGATAGTTTTCAGCAACGACTTGAAAACGGGCTTGGGCAGCCGCGCCTTCATCACCGTCTTGTTGAAGACATTCGCCCCGAAGAACTCGGTTGCCGAGAGCTTCGAGAACGATAGTGGTTCTGAAATTGGACGATAGGTAGTGACCGCTTCTATCGCCTGAAGACGCCCCGCACTTCCGCTCAAAATCATGTCCTCCGAGGTTGAGTTATCGCGAAGAGGTCATTCGACGACCTCCGCGGGATCAGATCGGTTGAGCAAGGGTCATGCCCGCAACGGTCCGATTGGATCTCAACCAATCGTCCGACTTTCTCGTCACCGATCCGGCTTAGGGTGCCTAAATTGACATCAGAATGCGCGGTAGATGTGCAGTTCGGCCTGATCGCGCCGCGGCTTGCGAAAGCTCCGCCGCGTCGGGGCTCTGCTTAGTCATCAACCCGTGCTCTTCAGCCGGCGCTTTTTTTCGGATATCTTTCCAGCCTTTGGGTATGGCGGCTTTCGGCATTGGATGCCGCCGGCGTTCGCGCATGAATCGAATCCCCTGGCCTCGACTGGCTCTGCTGTGGCTCGCCGGCGTCGACTTGCGCATCACGCTGCTCGCCGTCCCGCCGCTGCTCCCGCTGATCCATCGCGATTTGCCACTTGATGAGACCGCGGTTGCGGCGCTGCTCGGATTGCCGGTGCTGTTGCTGGCGCTGGCGGCCACGCTCGGCTCGATGATCATCTCGCGCTTCGACGCCCGCCGCACAGTTATCCTCGGTCTCGTGCTGCTCGGCGCGAGTTCCGCGCTGCGCGGCGTCGGCCCGTCGCTCACGATGCTGTTCGCGATGACGCTGGTGATGGGCGCGAGTGTCGCGATCGTCCAGCCGGCGCTGCCGGCGCTGGTCTACCATTGGGCGCCCGATCACGTGGGCGTGGCGACGGCGGTCTACAGCAACGGGCTTCTGATGGGCGAGCTGATCGGCGCCGGACTGACCACGCAGTTGGCGGTGCCGTTGACCGGGAGCTGGCGGCTCGCGCTCGCCTTGTGGAGCATGGTGCCGCTAATCACGGCGCCGATCCTGTGGCGGCTGACACCGGCTCTGGGAGCCGTCGAGGCTTCGGAACGGCCGCGATGGCTGCCCGACTTCCATAGCGGGTTGACCTGGCGGCTGGGCCTTATCCAGGCGGGCGGGGGAACCATCTATTTCGGCGCCAACGCTTTTCTACCCGACTACCTTCATCACGCCGGCGCCGCGCGGCTAATCGCGCCGTCGCTGCTATGTCTTAACGCTGCGCAACTCCCAGCCTCGATCGCGGTCGCGCTGCGGCCCGGATGGTTCGTCGGCCGCAGGGGGCCGATCCAGGCGATGGCGCTGTTTGCCGCCGTGGGACTCGGCGTGTTCTTCATTCCGCATGATTGGGCGCGCATGGCTGGCGCCGCGATGCTCGGATTCGCCGCGGCCTTCGCCTTCGTGCTGAGCCTGGTGTTCCCGCCGCTGCTCGCCGAGACTCCCGGCGACGTTCATCGAATTTCGGCCGGCATGTTCACGATCGGTTACGGGATGGCCTTTCTGGTTCCGCTGGTGGGCGGGGCGGCTTGGGACCGGACGGGCATCGCGGCGGCGTCGCTGGCGCCGGTCGCTATCGGTGCGCTCTGTCTGTTGCTCGCGCCGTGGGGATTGAAGGCCGGCGGCCGCGAACTCTGAGGCTTGCGTGCCGGGGACTGAGGTGAGAGCCGTTGGCCGTGGGCGACGCTCAAGAGAAACGCACTGCCAGTTGGTGCACTGGCAGCGGCCGTCAGCATCGCGATCGAGCCCAACACGGTCGAGACCGACTGGTTCCGAGCGGCTTAGGGGCCGACCTGGACGCAACCGCCCACGTGATTGTCGAACTCCTGCTGCAGCAGATAGAAGTCGCCGTTCCACATCTCATTCGCCATGCTCGAGTCCCACGTGAGCGTGCCGTAGTCGTAGGCGCAGAGGTCGCCGATCTCATTGCCAAGGGAGTGTAAACCAGGCGGTTCCCAGTGGATCCGTGATCGCCTCCGTCAGTCTCATGGCTCGCTGTGGTAGCCGCGGCGTCCGCCGCAGGGTCGCCATTGGGCGACGGAACGCCCGGAATCTGGCACACACTGGTTTCGCCATATGGCAGGTTCGCGTAGATGATTGCCGTCGTAGGCCGCGGTGCCGACATCTCTGTGGTAGGCGCAGTATCCCCCCGGGGCGTACGCGCAGGTGTGCATTCGATGAATCGATGCAGGAGCCCTCACCGCTGGAGGTGAAGAGCAGGAATACACGGTTGAGCCCGACCAGCCATCCGTTGCGGGCGATGACCTTTCTGATCTCATTTCGGATCTGACGCGTCCGTCAGGCAGTTGCCCGGCGTCGTCGGGTCTGCGCATCGTGAGGCCGGATAGGGCGAGGTATCGATGAAAGCGCCGCCGAACCTGCCAGTGTTATGGATGTAGGTCGTGAGTCGCCGATCGTCTTGGAAGTACTGGGTGTTGTTGTTGTCGATACCATGTGCGGGGTAATCAGTCAGTAGTCTCTTCAGTATGGGCCGGTAGTTGGCCGACATGCCCGTCGGCGCGCCGTTCTGCAGTGTCGCTGGAACCCAGAAGATGGCAAAAGTCGCGACATTCGGCATGATCGGGCCGCCGTGGTATTCGAGCGGCCCCGTGTCCGCGAGAAGCGGCGCTAGCGTGTGTGCCCCGCCTATCGTCGGAAATAGGTGGACGTGGCTGTCGCCGTCGATCACCGTTAGCGGCGACTGACTTTCCTGGGCTCGGGCATTGGTCCGCAGGAGCGGAGACATCGCCAAGCCAGCAATCGCCAGGCTCGCGGCAAATCGCATGAGCTTTCGCATGTTCTTTTTTTATTCCTGATGCGCGGGACAGTCTGAAGGCTATGCCATGACCCTAAGGTGCATCCGTAAGTGACGCAAGTAATTTAAATTTTCTTGTAGAGTGAAAATAGCTAGATTCTGCTAAATTTTGGTCAAGATTATATTTTAGGCGCAGGGCGAAGCCGATTTCGATGACAACGCTGAGGGCGGAGGGAGAAGTGTCGGCAGAATCGATTGGAAAAACGGCATTTCCGGGTGTTGCGTTGGCGCGCGACGCGAAACCGCTCTGTCCCGGCGCCGCTGGAAAGACCGTGGTGGACCAAAGCTGGCCGGACCTTGCAGCAGAAGGCCACCCAGCCTATACAGAGTTGCAAATGGAGACTCAAAACGGAAATCCCGGCTCAGAGCGACCGACCGCAAGCCCCGCGCAGATTGCTCAACCGGGTAACTCCATGCCCAATCGGGGCGGTAGCACCTTGCCGATGGCACCGACGGTTTGTCCGGAGTCGTTACTGAAGTCCATGTGAAGTGGGGGTTCGCCAAGTAGATTCGAATTTAAGAAAAATGGGGATAGGTAATGCGAGGGGAAAATACCAGGGCATTTTACAGACTGGGGATCTTACTTATGGCATTGCTGGCTTGGCCGGGGGTTGCCGGTGCACAAAAGTGGGACGTCATGACAACGCCGGTCCCGTTTAACGTGGGCGTGGCTCTGCAACTCACCGATGGGGAGATCTTGATACAGGATCGGGACCACTCGTACTGGTGGAAGCTGTTCCCGGATGAGTTCGGTGATTACACCAAGGGGTCTTTTTTTAAAACAGACGCCATCCCTCTTACGTACTCCCCGCTTTTTTTCGCTTCTGCCGTGTTGCCAGACGGCCAGGTCATCGTAGAGGGTGGCGAATACAACCACCTGTACCGTCCGAGTCCGAGAGCAATAAGGGCGCGATTTTTGACCCGGTCACGGGTGTGTGGACAGAAGTAAAGCCTCCCACAGGGTGGATGCATATCGGAGATGCCCCGAGCGTGGTTGCAGACTTCGGCGGGACCTGGACCTTCATGCTCGGCCATATCTATGATGAGCAGTTCGCGCTGCTGGACGAATCGAGCTTGACCTGGACCGTCTACCCCGGCACGGGCAAGTTCGACCCCAATGGCGAGGAGGGATGGACCCTGCTGCCCGGTGGAGACGTGCTGACCGTGGATACCTATCTCGGTGTAAGTGATCCCACCGGTAAGGGCTCGGAAATCTTCACCCCCAGCACAGCGACCTGGACCGGCGCTGGAGGCACAGGTGCACAGCTTTGGGACTCTCGGAACGGCTGCGGCTTAATGGGCTCGCATGAAGTTGGCCCGGCGGTACTGCGGCCTAACGGCACGGTTTTCGCCACCGGCGCCAATACCTGCCCCGGCAAAGCCGGTCGCACGGCGATCTATAACACCAAAACCAAAAAATGGGCGAAGGGTCCAAACTTTCTGAACGAACGCGATATTGCCGACGGTCCCGCAGCCGTCCTGTCAGACGGCAACGTGCTGGTGGATACCAATCCGGGCTACGGCAACTGCCCCAGCACCCTCTACGAGTTTGATGGGACGAAATTCCTTAAGATTCCCCAACCTCCGGGCCTTAATAAATACACGTCCGGACATTGTACGGACAGCAACACGGAAGGCGCACGCATGCTCGTCATGCCTGATGGCACCGTCATGCTCACCCATCTGGGCACACCTGACATATGGTTCTACCATCCTAGGGGGACGTACAAAAAAGGGTGGCAGCCCCACATAACTTCCTTCCCGGCCTGCGTCGTGTTCGGAGGTAACTACACTGTAAGCGGCACGCAGTTCAACGGCCTCACGCAAGGCGCTGCGTTTGGGGATGATGCCCAGTCTGCCACCAACTACCCGCTGGTGCGCATCCGAAACGACGCGACGGGGCACATCTTCTACTCTTTTACCTACGACTTCAGCACCATGGCCGTTGCCACGGGAAGCAAGACGGTGAGCACTACGGTCGACGTATTGTCCGCGGAGACCGGCGCCAGCACTATGGAAGTGATAGCCAATGGCATCCCGTCGCCTCCCGTAAAAATTATGGTGGAGAAATCGTGCCTAGGTACCTAAGATCCCGTCGGATCCCGTGTAAATCTCGGTCGAGCAATAGCCGAGGTTAGCTGCGGCGATGGGTCGGGTTATCCGAGCCCTCGCCGCCCGCAACCGTCTTCAAGCCGGGGTTGCCGTCGAGCGCGACGACTGCCTCATTCGATACTTCGATTGACCGCCGAGGGCGCCGACTGGTTTTGGGAATTAATATCCGAGCCAGCTTCGATCCGGCTCACGCAAGTAGGGCGGCCTTGCGTCAGGCCGTCTCCCCTTTGGTTCGAGTTCCACGCGGGTTCGTTTGCTAGGTCAGGGGGCTTTAAGTAAGCTGTCTTGCGCGAGCGGTATCCGCGACCGCGTAGCCACGGCCGCAGCGAAAGTATCGCTTCGCTGTCGGCCAGCGCGAAAGTCGCGAAACACATCGCGAGCACCAGATGCTCCAGCGAAGCGCCGAAGTATTGCCAAAACGGGGCGTCGTGGCCCGGATAGTTGGCCGCGAACAGCAGCGTCAGCATGTAGATAAGGCCGCCCACGCTCGCCGCGCGCACCAGCACTCCGAACACCAGCGCCAGGCCGATCGCCAACTCGCCATAGGCTGCGAGAAACGCGATCGCAGTCGCATGTCCGAGTACGAAACCCTTGAGCACGGGCACCATGAACGGATACGCGCCCTCTTTGAGGAAACTGTCGATCCAGTACTGAAAGCCGCCGCCCAGGGTGAACTGCGTGCCGAAGACTTTGTACTGGGCGAAGATCAGGAACAGCACGCCGACGGCGACGCGCAATCCCACGAGCGCCCTGGTATTCGCATCCGCGCTTCTAAGTTCCATCAGGCTTCAGGCCGGCCCGCCGGGCACCCGCGTATGCTAGCGATTGCGGACAGAAAGGGAAGGCGCGCGTTACGGGGCGGCGCGGCCCTCGAGCTCGCGGCGATCCGCCTCCGGCCACGCCTTCGCGATCGTCTCGCGCATCGCGCGATGCAGCTTGCCGTTGCTCGCGAGGATTTTGCGCGCGTCGAGATCCAGCGCCGAGCCGTCGAGGTTGGTGACCCGGCCGCCCGCCTCGGCGACGATCAGCGCTCCGGCCGCCACGTCCCATGGCCGTAGCCCGAATTCCCAGAACGCGTCGACTCGCCCGCAGGCGACGTAGCAGAGATCCAGCGCCGCCGAGCCCGTGCGCCGCACCCCTTGCGTGCGCATCATGAAGGCCTCCCAGAAGGTGAAATAGAAGTTGCGCCGCTCGCGCCGGTCGTAGGGAAAGCCGGTTGCCAGCAGCGCCAGGTCGAGCGACGGCGTCGCGCTCACGTGGATCGGCCGCGCATTGAGCCGCGCGCCGCGCCCGCGCACCGCGACGAACAGTTCGCGCTTGAGCGCGTCGAACACCACGGCAAGCTCGACCCGGCCGCGGCGCTCGTAGGCGATCGACACGCAGAACATCGGAAAGCCATGCGCGAAGTTGGTGGTGCCGTCGAGCGGATCGATGATCCATCGATGCTCGCTCAGCCGCGCGTTCGCGCCGCTCTCTTCGGCAAGGATCGCGTGGTCCGGAAAGGCGCGGTTGAGCGTCCGGATGACGGCCTGTTCGGATTCGCGGTCGGCCTCGGTCACGAGGTCGATCGCGTTGGTCTTGTTAGTGACCTTGATGCGGCTTAGCCGCTGCAGATGGATGCGGCCGGCCGCGCGCGCGGCGCGCAGCGCCACCTGCTCGAGTTTGGCCGGCGTCGAAGTGGATTTATTGGGCATCGCGAATGGACGTTATTCGACGCGGATGCGGTTATCCAGCGCGGGGCGTGGATGACACGAGCGTAAATCCACAAGCGGTGCGGCGGCGGCGCTCGCGGCGTCAGTCGGCGGCGCTCGCGGCGCCGGCCGCGTGCGCCAGCAGCCGCTGCGCGTAAGGCATGATGGTCGCGAACAGGTCGACCCGCGAATCGAGCGTCTTGCCGAGCCCGCTCAGCAGGCCCATCACGCGCGTCACCAGCAGCACGTCGGCCGGAACCTCGACGATCGGATTGACCCTGAGCGCGCGCGGCAGCTCTTCGGAAAATTCCTCGATCAACTGCTTGTCGGCGTATGCGCGGCCGCGCCGCACCGTGTTGCCGAGCAGCAGATTGGCCAGCGTTATCAGGGTTTCGGGCGAGCCGTCGCGGGTGCGAAAGCCAAGTTGCTCGAAGGCGGCGGCGATACCCTCGTTATCCGCGGTCAGGATCGAAAACGTCAGCCGCACGATGCCGTCGCGAAAGCGCGGCGGAAAATCCTTGGCCAGGCCGAAGTCGAGCAGCACCAGGCGCGGCCCGGGCTGCACCATCACGTTGCCCGGATGCGGGTCGGCGTGAAAGAAGCCGTCGCGCAGCACCTGCTCGCAGAACACCTCCATCAGCTTCTGCGCCACCGCGTGCTTGTCGATCCCGGCGCGGTCCAGGGCGGCGACGTCGGTTATCTTGATCCCTTCGATCAGCTCCATCACGAGCACGCGGCGCGTGCTGAACTCGCGATACACGCGCGGCACCACGACGTCGGCGCGCGCGGCGAGGTTGCGCGCGATGGTTTCGCAGTTGTCGGCTTCGTGCTCGAAATCGAGCTCCATCGGGATGTACTTGAACGCCTCGCGCATCAGGACGCGGAAGTCGAAGTCGTGCTCGAGCCACGCCAGCACGCGCAGGATGACGGCGAGGTTGCGAAGATCGGCGCGGACGATGCCCTCGATCCCCGGATACTGCACCTTGACCGCGCATCGGCGGCCGTCGAGCAGGCGCGCGGCGTGAACCTGCGCGAGCGAGGCCGAGGCGAGCGGCTGGCGGATCGAATTCGGCGAAGACGGCGTCGAGCGGGCGGCCGAGTTCGCGCTCGACGCGCTCGCGGATAACCGCGAAAGGGCGCGGCGGCACGCGGTCGTGCAAGCCGGAGAGCGTGTTGACCCAGGCGTCGGGCAAAACGTCGGCGCGCGTGGCGATGAACTGGCAGGCCTTGATGAGCATCCCCTGCAGCCGCACTGCCGAGCGATAGAGCGCGCGCGCCGCGCGGCCGTCCTGGCGCCGATAGCGCTCTTCCTTGCGCGCGTCGCCGACTATCCGCGACCAGAGCTGGATCGATTTGTAGCCGGCGTAGATCGTCGCCGCGACCCAGGCGACGCTGACGAAGCGCCAGGCGCGCACGAGCCGGCCCGGCTCGGGTTCGGATGCACGCACGAGCCGTCCCGCTCGGGTTTGGATGTAGGTATTCGCGTTTCGTCGGCGTAAAATGGTCGATTCACGCGGCAACTTCCGGATGGCCGATTGCTCCGCGGAGGCGGGGATGCCTTCAAGAGTCTAGAGCAAGAGCCTAGAGAATGTCAGCCGGGCAGAGAAACGTCGAGGACGCGCCAGCGGCCGCCATGAACCGAAACGACGGCAACGGCGCGGCGCTGCGCGACATCACGCGGCGCTACTACGCGATGTGGTGGGGGTACGCGTTCGCCGGCGGCTTTCTGTACGGCGTCTATCCGCTGTTTCTGCGCTCGCGCGGCCTCGACCAGTTCGAGATCAACAGCGTGCTGGCGTGCTACTTCGTCGTGATGTTCCTGACCGACGTGCCGACCGGCGCGTTCGCCGACGCGATGGGCCGGCGGCGCTCGTTCGTCCTGGGCTGCGCGATGCGCGTCGCCGCGTTCATGGTTTACTTCTTCGCTCATCATTTCCTGATTTTCGTGGTCGCCGAATGTATCGACGGGATTGGCACGACGCTGTGCAACGGCGCGATCGACGCGTGGGGCGTCGATGCGCTGGACGCGGCCGGCTTCGCCGGGATCAAGGACCGGCTCTTCTCGCGCATCTCGCAACTGACCAACTTCGGCTTCATGGGCGCCGCGATAATCGGCGCCTACGTCGCCGACTTCAATATCGCGCTGCCGTGGATGCTGGGTGCGGCCGGCTACTCGATGGCCGGCGTCGCCGCGATCTACCTGATGCGCGAGGATCATCGCGACGCAAGCGCGTCGCGCCGGCGCGACGCGGATTAAGCTCGGCGGCCTGTACGCGCAGGTGGCGGCGCGCGTCATGACCGGTTTGCGCCAGGGCTTTCGCAGCCGCACGGTGCTGATGCTCAGCAGCGCGAGCGCGTTGACGTTCGCGGCGTGGGCGCCGTACTGGCTGGAATGGCCGCAGCTTTTCAACGACCGCTACGGGGTCGGAATCTGGATCGTCGGATGGCTCTACTGCCTGTTCACGGTCGCGCGGATGATCGGCGCCGAGGCGGTGGTGCGCAGCGGGATCGAGGCGCGAGACCGCGGCGCGCGGCTCGCCGCGATCGTCGCCGGCGCGAGCGCGCTGCTGTTCGTGGGCGGCGCGATGGCTCATCGGCCGACCGTCGCGCTGGTCAGCCTGTTCGTGATGAACCTCTGCGCGGGCGCGATGCAGCCGCTCACCCAGAGCTGGTTCAACGAACATATCGAGGCCGACGATCGCGCGACGCTGCTGAGCTTCAACAGCACCTTTTCGACCATGGGCGGTTCGCTCGGATTGCTCGCCGCCGGACGCGTGGCCGACGTTTTCGGAATCCCCGCGGCGTGGGAGATGGGTGCGCTGATCCTGCTCGCCGCGGCGCCCTGCTACTGGGCGATTCGCCACGTGAGCGCGCCGCTCGCGGCCGCGCCTGCGGTTTCATAGGCCTTTGTTGGATTGACTTCGCGCGCGTTCGCGATGCGCTTGCAGCCGCGCACTGTCTAAGGTTCAAATGTAGCGAAATCGTTCCATCGAACCAGGAAATCTCTATGCCTTCGCCCAGAGTCGTCATGGCCGGAACCGGATTCGCGGCGGTGCGCCAGTTCCTTGATCGAAGCGTTGCCCGACGCGCAGCTCGACCAGGTCGAAGTGGCGACGTTGCGCGCGAAGGGCCACGCCGCGGACGTGATGCTGCCGGCGATGTCGCGTATCGACGGCGCGCTGATGGATCGTATCGAGGGTCTGCGCCTGATCCAGCAATGGGGCGCGGGTCTCGAGGGCGTCGATATCGCCGCGGCGACCGAGCGTAAAATTGCGGTCGCCAACGTGCCCACGCCGGGCACCGGGAATGCGGAGTCGGTCGCGGAGTGGTGCGTGATGGCGGCGATCGCGATCAGCCGGCGGCTCCCGCTCGCGCAGGAGAATATCCGCGCCGGAGGAACCTGGGGCACGCCGCTTGGGCGGGCGCTGATGGGCCGCACGGCGGGAATCGTCGGCCTGGGCGGTATCGGACAGGCGCTGGCGTCGCGGTTGCGTCCGTTCGGGATGCGCTTGATTGGCCTGCAGCGCCGCCCCGAGCCTGCGATCGCCGAGCGCCTGGGGATGGAATGGGTGGGTGGGCCGGAGCGGCTCGCTGAATTGTTGCGCCGCAGCGACTATCTCTTTCTCTGCGTGCCGCTGAGCGAGCAGACCCGCCAGATTATCGATGAGGCCGCGCTCGCGACGCTGCCGCCGCAAGCCTGCATCATCAATGCCGCGCGCGGCGGCCTGCTGAGCCATCAGGCACTGCTGCGCGCGCTCGCCGAGGGGCGCCTGATGGGCGCCGGGCTGGACGTGTTCGAGCAGGAGCCGCTCGATCCCGCCTCGCCGCTGCTCGGCCGCTCCGACGTCGTCGCCACGTCCCACATCGCCGGCGTCACCGACGTCTCCTACCGCGGCATCGCGCGCGGAGTCGCCGCGAACATCGTCCGTATCCTGGCGGGGCAGGCCCCGTACAACTGCGTCAACTGGGAGGCGCTCAGCGGCTAGCCGCTTTCAACAGCGCGGCGCAAGCCACTAGCGGCGGGGCGCGCCGTCGGTTACAAAATAAGGCTCACGGGTGCGGAGAGGCCGCGCCCGCAAGCTCGCACGGCACACAATGGATTTCCCCAGAATAAAGCGGCTGCCACCTTACGTCTTCAACGCGATTGGCGAACTGTGTCTGAAGGCCCGGCGCGAGGGCGAGGACATCATCGACTTCGGCATGGGCAATCCCGACGCGGCCACGCCCCCGCATATCGTGGCCAAGCTGGTCGAGGCCGCGACCAAGCCGCCCAACCATCGCTACTCGGTCTCGCGCGGGGTCTACAAGCTGCGCCTGGCGATCACCGATTGGTACCGCCGCCGCTACGGCGTCGAGCTGGATCCCGACTCCGAAGCGATCGTCACGATCGGCTCCAAGGAAGGTATCGCGCATCTGGCGCTCGCGATCCTCGACCAGGGCGACGTGGTGCTGGCGCCGACTCCGACCTATCCGATTCATCAGTACGGATGCATCATCGCGGGCGCGCAGGTGCAGGGCGTGCCGATCAGCCGCGGCGAGGATTTTTTCGACGCGCTGATGACGACGGTCAACCGATGCTGGCCGCGGCCCAAACTGCTGGTGATGAACTTTCCGCACAATCCGACCACGGCGACCGTCGACCTCGCCGTTCATGAAGCGGGTGGTCGAGTTCGCGCGCGAGAATGAAATCCTGGTCGTCCATGACTTCGCGTACGCCGACCTCTGCTTCGACGGTTACCAGGCGCCCTCGATGATGCAGGTGGCGGGCGCGCGCGAGGTCGGGGTCGAATTTTTCACGCTCTCCAAGAGCTACAACATGCCGGGATGGCGGGTCGGCTTCGCGGTCGGCAACCGCGAGATGATCGCGGCGCTGGGGCGGCTCAAATCGTATTTCGACTACGGGATGTTCGCTCCGGTGCAGGTCGCGGCAATCGCCGCGCTCAACGGGCCGCAGGAGTGCGTGGGCGAGATCGCCGAGCTCTATCGCAGCCGGCGCGACGTGCTGGTCGACGGGCTCAACCGCGCCGGATGGCCGGTCGAGAAGCCGCGCGCCACGATGTTCGTGTGGGCGCCCATCCCGGAGCCGTTCCGCGAGATGGGCTCGCTGGAGTTTGCCAAGTTCCTGCTCGCCGAGGCCAAGGTCGCGGTGTCGCCCGGAGTCGGCTTCGGCGCCGACGGCGACGGCTTCGTGCGCTTCGCGCTCATCGAGAACGAGCATCGCACCCGTCAGGCGGTCCGCGGAATCCGTCATGCGTTGCGCATGGCGCCGGCCGGGATGCGTCCGCGCGTCGCGGCCGCGGGCTCCTAGAGCGCATCCCGATTGGCGCGATTCGGTGCACCGTTGAAACCGGTACGGGTAGCCCTGCTCGGATGCGGCACGGTGGGCGAGGGCGTGGTCAAGCTGATGCGGCGCAACGCCGCGCTGCACGAGCGCAAGCTCGGCGCTCCGCTTGAACTGGCCGGCGTCGCCGACCGCAGCCTGAAACCCGCTCCCGCGCTGGGGCTGACCGCAAAACTCATCACGCGCGACGCCGCCGCGCTGGTCGTGCGCCCCGACGTCGATATCGTGGTCGAGTTGTTCGGCGGTATCGAGCCCGCGCGCGCGCTCATCCTCAAGGCGCTCGAGGCGGGCAAGGACGTCGTCACGGCCAACAAGGCGCTGCTCGCGGAACATGGCGAGCGGATTTTCGCGGCCGCGGCCAAGGCCGGGATGGCGATCGGCTTCGAGGCGAGCGTCGGCGGCGGCGTGCCGATCATCCGCACGCTGCGCGAGGCGCTGGCCGGCGACCGCCAGCGCGCGGTCTACGGAATCGTCAACGGGACCTGCAACTCGATCCTCACCATGATGACCGAGCAGGGCGCCGAGTTTTCCGAGGCGCTCGCCGAAGCGCAGCGCACGGGCCTGGCGGAGGCCAATCCCGCCCTCGATATCGAGGGCCATGACGCCGCGCACAAGCTCTGCCTGCTGGTGACGCTGGCCTTCGGAGCGCTGCTCAAGCCGCCGCAGGTCCATACCGAAGGCATCAGCCGTATCACGCAGGCCGACATCGCCTACGCGCGCGAGCTTGGATATACGATCAAGCTGCTCGCGATCGCCAAGGAAGACGGCGGCGTGATCGAGGCCCGCGTGCATCCCACGATGATCCCGACGCGCCATCTGCTGGCCGGCGTGGGCGGCGCGTTCAACGCGATCTACATCCATGGCGAGGCGCTGGGCTCGACCATGTATTTCGGGCTGGGCGCGGGGCAGATGCCGACGGCGACCGCCGTGATGGCCGACGTGCTCGAGATCGCGCGGGCGCGAACCGCCGGCGCCGGCGCGCGCGGCCATGCGCTGGGCTACCCGATGGCCTCGATGGCGCGCGCCCGTGTCAAGCCGATGGACGACGTGCTATGCGAATACTACCTGCGCTTCGAGGCGCGCGATAAGCCGGGCGTGCTGGGCGCGATCGCCTCGGTGCTCGGGCGCAATGGAATTTCGATCGCCTCGGTAATTCAGCAGGGGCGCGGCGTGGAGGGTACGGTGCCGGTCATCATGCGGACGCACGAGGCGCACGAGCGCAACCTCAAGCGCGCGCTGGCGCGGATCAAACGCCTCCATACGGTGAGCGGCACGCCGGCCTTTATCCGGATCGAGGAGCGGCTGTAGCGCGATGGCGCGTGGCAAACAAAGCGGTTCGGCGGCGGCGCCGGCGCGTCTGACGCGATGGCCCGGGCTTATCGAACATTACCGCCGCTTCCTGCCGGTCGACGCCGACACCCCGGTGGTCACGCTCAACGAGGGCAACACGCCGCTTATCGAGAGCCCCGAGATCGCGTCGCGGCTCGGCCATGACATAAAGTGTTACTTGAAGTTCGAGGGCGCCAATCCCGACCGGCTCGTTCAAGGATCGCGGGATGACCGTGGCGATGAGCAAGGCCCTGGGCGAGGGCGCGCGCATCGCGATCTGCGCCTCGACCGGCAACACCGCGGCCTCTGCCGCCGCCTATGCGGGACGGGCCGGGATGCGCGCGTTCGTGTTGATTCCCAAGGGCGCGGTGGCGCTGGGCAAGCTCTCGCAGAGCGTGATGCATGGCGCGGGGGTGATCGAGATAATCGGCAACTTCGACATTTGCTTGAAGGTCGTGCGCGACGTTGCGGAGAGCGATCCGGTGGGAATCCGGCTCGTCAACAGTATCAACCCGGACCGTATCGCCGGCCAGAAGACCGCGGCCTTCGAGATTTGCGATCAGCTCGGCGAGGCGCCGACGCATCAGTTTTTGCCGGTCGGCAACGCGGGTAACATCACCGCCTACTGGGCCGGCTACAAGGAATACGCGAGCAACGGGCTCTCGGCGCGGTTGCCGAAGATGATGGGTTACCAGGCGGCCGAGTCGGCGCCGATCGTGCTCGGCCATCCGATCGACGACCCGCATACGGTGGCGACCGCGATCAAGATTGGCAACCCGGCGAGCTGGAAGAGCGCCGAGGCCGCGCGCGACGAGTCGGGCGGGATAATCGACCTCGTAACCGACGCGGAAATTCTCGCGCGCGTACCGGTTGATCGCGGCGCACGGAGTTTTCGCCGAGCCGGCGTCGGCGGCTTCGGTGGCGGGCGCGCTCAAGTATGCCGCGACCGGCGGGCTGCGGCCGGGCTCGGTGGTGGTATGCACGCTCACCGGTCACGGGCTCAAGGATCCTGACACGGCGCTCAAGAATCTCAGCAACACGATCGTGGTCGAGCCCGACGTCGGCAAGGTGCTGAAAATTCTCCAGGGCGGGTGATGCACGTCGCGCGAGGCTGCGCCGATAACGACGCACCAGGTGCGCAGTGCCGACATCGGAGGCACGGTAGAGAGTGTTGGTGAAAACAATGAAGTACGTGATCATTCACGGCGACGGGATGGCGGACTGGCCGTGCGACGAGCTGGGCGGCAAGACTCCGCTGGAAGCGGCCAACAAGCCCAACATGGACCTGCTCGCGACGCGCGGCGAACTCGGACTGGTCGCGACCATTCCGGCCGGGATGCCGTCGGGCAGCGACGTCGGCACGATGACGATGCTCGGTTACGACCCGGCGCGCTATCACACCGGCCGCGCGCCAATCGAGGCGGCCAGCCAGGGAATCGAGCTTGCGCCCGACGACGTCGTGTTCCGCATGAACCTGGTCTCGCTCAAGCCGGGCGCGGATGGCGCGTCGATGATGGACGACTTCACCTCCGGCCATATCACGACCGAGGAAGCCGCGGCGATCGTTGCCGACCTGCGCTCGCAGCTTGCCGGCGACGGAATCGAATTCCATAGCGGCGTCAGCTATCGCCATCTGATGGTCTGGCACGGCGGACCCATCGCGACGCATCTGACGCCCCCGCACGACATCACCGGCAAGCCCGCCGGACCGCATCTGCCGCAAGGCGAAGGCGCCGAGCGGCTGCGCACGATCATGGATCGCGCGGCGGCGATTCTGCGCGAGCATCCGGTCAACCGCGCGCGGATTGCGGCGGGCAAGCCGGCCGCGACTTCGGTATGGTTTTGGGGGCAGGGCCGGCGTCCCGCGGTGCCGACGCTGAAGGAGCGCTTCGGTGTCGAGGGCTCGGTCATCTCGGCGGTCGACCTGGTCAACGGACTGGGCAGGCTCGCGGGCCTCGAGCGGATAACGGTGCCCGGCGCGACCGGCTTTCTCGATACGGACTACGCGGCCAAGGCGCGCTACGGCCTCAAGTCGCTCGAGCGTCGCGACTTCCTGCTGCTGCATATCGAGGCGCCCGACGAAGCGGGTCACATGGGACGCGCGGACCTGAAGCGCGAAGCGATCGAGCGTATCGACGAGCTGATCATCGGGCCGCTGTTGCGCGAGTTGCCGGCGCTCGGCGACTTCCGCCTTCTGCTGATGCCCGACCATGCGACGCCGTGCAAACTGAAAACGCACTCGAACGAGCCGGTACCCTTTGCTATGCTCGGCGCGGCAAGCAGCGGCCGGCGCGCCCGCGCGGCGCTACACGGAGGCCGAGGCCGCCCGCACGGGCGTCACGGTGATGGACGGTTATCGGCTGATCGAATCGCTGCTCGGTACACGCTAGCGTTTCGGTGCCGATGCTGGCTGATGGGAGGCCCGCCCGACGATGGAGCGAAATCTCGCCCTGGAAGTTGTTCGCGCCACTGAAGCGGCGGCGCTGGCCGTGGCGCGTTTTATCGGCAAGGGCGACGAACGGGCCGCCGACCGCGCCGCCTGCGACGCGATGCGCAAGGCGCTCAACTCGATCGCCTTCGACGGCAAAATCGTAATCGGCGAAGGCGAGCAGGGCGCGACCGACCAGCTCTACATCGGCGAAATCGTCGGCACCGGCGCGGGCCCCGAAGTCGACGTCGCGCTCGACGCGCTCGAGGGACCGCACATCAGCGCATCGGGCGGTCCCAACGCGCTCTCGTGCATCGCGCTCGCCGAGCGCGGCAAAGTGCTCAACTGCCCCGATACGTACATGGACAAGATCGCCTGCGGTCCGCTCGGCCGCGGCGTGATCGATATCGACCGCTCGCCTACCGACAATCTGAAGGCCCTGGCCGAGGCCAAGAATGTTTACGTCGAGGACCTGCGCGTCGCGATCCTCGACCGTCCTCGCCATGAGAATTTGATTGCCGAGGTCCGGCGCGCCGGCGCCGGAATCAAGCTGCTCTCGGCCGGCGACCTGGCCGCGGCGGTCGCCACCACGCGTCCGGAGAGCGAGATCGATTTGCTGATCGGCACCGGCGGGGCGCATCAGGGCGTGCTCGCGGCGGCGGCGATACGTTCGGCGGGCGGCGAGATGCAGGCGCGCTTCGCGCCGCGCAACCAGCAGGAGGCCGAAGCCTGCCTGAGCTGCGGCATCCTGGACCTGAAGCGGCGCTTTCCGCTCGAGGAACTGGCCGGCGACAACGTGATGTTTGTCGCGACCGGAGTGACGACCGGTGACTATCTGTCCGGGGTGCGGTTTTTTTCCGGCGGCGCGCGCACCAACAGCGTGATGATGCGCTCGAAGACCCGCACGGTGCGCTACATCGAGGCGTACCATCACTTCGACTTCAAGCCCGAGTACTGATTTCAGCTCCGCGCGAGGTTCAAGGGCAGTCGCGCCGCGAGACTCGCGCGTTTCGCCGCGACGCGCGTTGCACGGCCCGGCGTTCCGCCCTAAGCTCGGCGGATGGCCGCCCGCATCGTCACCATCTATATCGACTACAAAAGTCCCTACGCCTATCTCGCCAAGGATCCGGCCTGGGAGTTGGAGCGCGAGTTCGACGTGCGACTCGAGTGGTTGCCCTACATACTCGACATCCCGGAGTTTCTCGGCACCGTCGAGGGCCGCAACGCCCATCAATGGCGCCGCGTCCGCTACAGCTACATGGATGCGCGCCGCCTCGCCAATCGCCGCGGCCTGACCGTGCGCGGCCCGCAGAAGCTCTTCGACTCGTCGATTGCCGCGATCGGGATGCTCTATGCCAGCGTCACGACGTCTTTCGCAAGTATAACGATCTGGTCTTCGAGCGTTTCTGGAAGCGCGCGCTGGACATAGAAAATCGCGAAGCGATTCGAGCGGTGCTCTCGGAGGCCGGCGCACCGGTCGCGGGCTTTTTTGATTTTCTCGACGGCGACGGCCGCGTCGCTCTCGACCGGATTTGCCGTCAGGCCGAGGAAATAGGCGTGTTCGGCGTGCCGACTTTCGTGGTCGACGGCGAGATTTTCTGGGGCGGCGACCGGCTCTGGATGGTGCGCGAGAAGCTTGGCGCGCCAACGCCTGGGGCTGAACCCCCGCGGCGCCGCTACTCGCAGCGACTACTCGAAGAATGATCGCGCCGGCGCGCCGCGCCTGCTAGAAATCACCCACCCAAGCGCCGGATTTCGCGCGTCCGGACACCGCTCGAGCGGCGAGGAGGAAAGTTAGTGGAACTCAGGGAAGTCATATTCGACAAGGCGGCCGTTGCGACGCTGACCGTCAACCGGCCCGCCGCGCTCAACGCGCTCAACCGCGTCGTGCTGGAGGACATCGCGCAGGTGCTGGGCGAGGTGCGCCGCGATTCCGCCGTCCGCGTCCTGATCGTGACCGGCGCGGGCGATCGCGCTTTCGTCGCGGGCGCCGATATCGCCGCGATGTCCGAGATGTCCCCCGGCGAGGGGCTGGAGTTCTCGCGCATGGGCCATCGCGTGATGCATGGCTTCGAGGACCTGCCGATTCCGGTCATCGCGGCGGTCAACGGCTTCGCGCTCGGCGGCGGATTGGAACTGGCGATGGCGTGCGACCTGATAATCGCCAGCGAGAAGGCGCGCTTCGGCCAGCCCGAGATCAACCTCGCGCTGATTCCGGGCTTCGGCGGCACCCAGCGCCTGCCGCATCGAATCGGCCACGCGCGCGCCCGCGAGTTCGTGATGACCGGCGACATGTTCGACGCCAAAACGGCGCTCGCGCTTGGGCTGGTGAACCAGGTCGTGGCGCCCGAGGAATTGATGCCGGCGGCGCGCAAGCTGGCCGAGCGGCTGGCCTCGAAGTCGGCCGTCGCATTGCGCCAGGCCAAGGCCGCGCTGCGCGCGTCGTTCACGATGGAGGAGGACGCGGGACTGCGCTTCGAGCAGGAAGCCTTCGGGCTGACCTTCGCCAGCGAGGACCGGGTCGAGGGCACGCGCGCGTTCGTGCAGAAGCGCGACCCCAAATGGCAGCACAAGTAGCCGCACAATGGAGCCGCAAACCAAGGAAGCGAAACCGTCTAACGGCCCTCTCGGCGAGTTTCTATCGAGCTCGCGGTCTACTAAGATACGAGAGGGTGCCGGCCGGTGCCGGCGCGAACCCGATGGGTAATTGCGAGTGACGGGCAAGTTGATGGGCATGGCAATGATGGATCTGGAATGATGGATCTGGAACTCAACGAAGCTCAGCGCGCGGCGCGTGATACGGCGCGCCGCTTCGCTCGCGAGCGCCTGACCACAGTCGGCGTCGAAATTGACCGCAACCATAGCTTTCCCGCCGAGGCCGTCGCCGAACTGGGGCGGCTCGGCATGATGGGCATCTTCATCCCCGAGCAATACGGCGGCGCCGGCCTGGATCATGTCAGCTACTCGTTGGTGATCGAGGAACTCGGGGTCGAATGCTCCTCGACGGCGGTTATCGTTTCGGCGCATTCCTCGCTCGCTTCGTGGCCGATTCTCGGACTGGGCAACGAAGCAGCAGCGCAAGCGCTATCTGCCGAAAATGGCGGCGGGCGAATGGATCGGATGCTTCGCGCTGACCGAGCCGCAGGCCGGCTCCGACGCCGCCGGCCAGCGCACTCGCGCCGTGCGCGACGGCGACAGCTACGTCATCAACGGGACCAAGAACTTCATCACCAACGGTCCCGAGGCCGGGGTGGCGATCGTGTTTGCCAACACCGATCCCTCGCAGGGCCATCGCGGGATAAGCGCCTTCATCGCCGAGACCTCGGATCCCGGCTACCAGGTGGTGCGGATCGAAGAGAAGATGGGAATCCGCGGCTCGCATAGCGCGCAACTCGCCTTCAGCGATCTGCGCGTGCCGGCGACCAACCTGATCGGCAAAGAAGGCGACGGCTTCAAGGTCGCGATGAAGACGCTCGACGGCGGACGGATTGGAATCGCCTCGCAGGCCATCGGCATCGCGCGCGCCTCGCTCGAGGCCTCGTTGCGCTACGCCCAGGAACGCAAGAGCTTCGGCAAGCCGATCGCGAACTACCAGGCGATCCAGTGGAAGCTCGCCGACATGGCGGTCGAGATCGACGCGGCGCGCCTGCTGACGCATCGCGCGGCCACGCTCAAGGACGCCGGTCAGCCTTGCACGACGCAGTCGGCGATGGCAAAGCTTTTTGCAGCCGAGACCGCGATGAAGGCGGCGACCGAGGCGATCCAGGTCCACGGCGGCTACGGCTACACCAAGGAATTCAAGGTCGAGCGTTACTTCCGTGACGCCAAGATCACGGAGATTTACGAGGGCACTTCGGAGATTCAACGGCTGGTAATTTCGAGCCACGTACTTGAGGACCGGTGAGGGCAGGCGTGAGCACCAAGCATGAATGGCTGGACAATACCTATAAGAAAGGGCAGGAGCGGCCGGTGCGCTTCTCGACCGTCTCCGACCTGGAGATCGAGCCGCTCTACACGCCCGAGGATGTAAAGGGCGACTACGCAGAGCGCGCTCGGCAACCCGGGCGAGTTTCCGTACACGCGCGGCGTGTACGAGTCGATGTACCGCGGGCGGCTGTGGACGATGCGCCAGTTCGCGGGCTTCGGCCTCGCCGAGGACACCAACCAGCGCTTTCACTTCCTGCTCGCGCAGGGGCAGGACGGGCTCTCGACCGCCTTCGACATGCCGGGCCTGATGGGCTACGACGCCGACCACGAGCGCGCGCGCGGCGAAGTCGGGCGCGAGGGCGTCTCGGTATCCTCGGTCCACGACATGGCGCGCCTGTTCGATCGCATCCCGCTCGACAAGGTTTCGACCTCGATGACGATCAACTGTTCGGCCTCGGTGCTGCTGGCGATGTACCTGGTGGTCGCCGAGCGCCAGGGCGTGCCGTGGAACAAGGTCGCCGGCACGATCCAGAACGACATGCTCAAGGAGTTCATCGCGCAGAAGGAATGGATCAGTCCGCCGCGGCCCTCGCTCAGAATCGTCACCGACATGATCGAGTTCTGCGCGAAGAAGGTTCCGCGCTGGCATGCGGTGTCGATCTCCGGCTACCACATCCGCGAGGCCGGCTCGACCGCGGTGCAGGAGCTCGCGTTCACCATCGCCGACGGCATCTGTTACGTCGACGAAGGGGTCAAGCGCGGGCTCGACGTCGACGAATTCGCGCCGCGCCTGTCGTTCTTCTGGGACCTGCACAACGACTTCCTCGAAGAAGTCGCCAAGCTGCGCGCGGCGCGCCGCATGTGGGCGCGCATCATGAAGGAACGCTTCGGCGCGAAGAATCCGCGCTCGATGATGCTGCGCACGCATGCGCAGACCGCGGGCGTTTCGCTCACCGCGCAGCAGCCGGTCAACAACGTCGTGCGCGTCGCGATCCAGGCGCTGGCCGGCGTGATGGGCGGCGTGCAATCGCTGCATACCAACTCGATGGATGAGACGCTGGCGCTGCCGACCGAACATGCGGTGATGGTGGCGCTGCGCACGCAGCAGCTAATCGCGGAGGAGACCGGCGTCACCAATACGATCGATCCGTTCGGCGGCAGCTACGCGGTCGAAGCGCTCACCGATCGGATGGAACGCGACGCGATGGACTACATCCGGCGCATCGACGAGATGGGCGGAATGGTCCAGGCGATCGAAACCGGCTATCCGCAGCGCGAGATCGCCGAGGCGGCGTTCACCTATCAGCGCCAGCTCGAACAGGGCATCAAGACCGTGGTCGGCGTCAACAAGTACTCGATCCCCGAGGAGATAAAGATCGAGACGCTCAAGATCGACCCCGCGATGGAGGAGATGCAGATTCAGCGGGTGCGCAAGATGAAGCGCGAGCGCAATTCGGTGGCGGCGCGCGAGTCGCTCGCCCGCGTCGCCGAGGCCTGCCGCTCGGGCGAGAACCTGATGGAGCCGATTTGCGAGGCGGTGCGGCGCGACGGCACGGTCGGCGAGATTTGCGACGTGTTCCGTTCCGAGTTCGGCATCTACACTGACCCAGGTTGGATCTAACGTGGCGGAGAAACGGCTCAGAATTCTGGTGGCGAAGCCCGGGCTCGACGGTCATGACCGCGGCGCCAAGATAATCGCGCGCGCGTTGCGCGACGGCGGCTTCGAGGTGATCTACACGGGGCTGCATCAGACGCCCGAGATGATCGCCGAGGCCGCGGTGCAGGAAGACGTCGACGCGGTGGGGCTGAGCATCCTGTCGGGCGCGCACATGACGCTGTTCCCGGAAGTGATGCGGCTGCTTGAAGGAGCGCGGCGCCGGCGACATCGCGGTCTTCGGCGGCGGCATCATCCCCGAAGACGACGCCAAAAAGCTCCGCGAGTTGGGCGTCAAAGAGGTCTTCACCCCCGGCGCCTCGACCGAGGACATCGTCAAGTGGCTGCGCGAGAGCGTGCAGCCGCGCGAATGACCGCCCTGCGCCCGGCGAGCATCACTGAGTGGAACTCATTCGATGAACTTCGAGCTTAGCGACGAGCAGCGCACGATTCGCGACACGCTGCGCCAGTTCGCCGAGCGCGAAATCAAGCCCAACTCGGCAAAGTGGGACAAAGAGGAAATTTTTCCGCGCGAGGTGATCGGCCATCTCGGCGAGTTGGGTTTCCTCGGCATCTCTTTTCCCGAGCGCTTCGGCGGCGGCGCAGCCGACACGCTGAGCCAGGCGCTGGTGGTCGAGGGATTCTCGCGCTACGACGCGTCGGTCGGGCTGACCTGCGCGGCGCACATGTCGCTCTCGAGCGGCCATATCAATCTGTTCGCCGCCGAGGAGCATCGCGCGCACTACCTGCCCGAGATGGTCGCGGCGAAAAAGCTCGGCGCATGGTGTCTCACCGAGCCCGGTTCCGGCTCGGATGCCGCCGCGATGCAGACCCGCGCGGTGCGCAAGGGCGACAACTTCGTCATCAACGGCGTCCAAGATGTTCATCACCAACGGCACGGTCGCCGACGTTTACGTCGTGATGGCGGTGACGGACGCGGCGAAGAGCCGCTCCGGAGTCTCGGCCTTCATCGTCGAGCGCGGCACGCCCGGGCTTTCCAACGGACGGCGAATCGAAAAGCTTGGGCTGCGTGCCTCGGACACCGCCGAGGTGATTTTCGACAACGTCACGGTGCCGGCGCGCAACCTGATCGGCGAGTTGGGCGAGGGCTATAGCCAGACGCTCAAGGTGCTGGAGGGCGGGCCGGATCGGAATCGCGGGCTTCGCCGCCGGAATCGCGCGCGGCGCGTTCGAAGAGGCGACCGCCTACGCCAAGGAGCGCAAGCAGTTCGGCAAGCGGATCGCGGACTTCCAGGCGATCCAATGGATGCTGGCCGACATGGCGACGCGGATCGACGCCTCGTGGGTGCTGATGTGCCGGGCCGCGGGGCTGAGGGATCAAGGCAAGCCGTTCGGACGCGAGGCCGCGATGGCCAAGCTGTTCGCCTCGGAGACCGCGATGTGGACGACGATCAAGGCGGTGCAGATCCACGGCGGCTACGGCTACATGGCGGAGTTCCCGGTCGAGCGCTTCATGCGCGATGCGAAGCTGGCGGAGATCGGCGAGGGCACCAGCGAGGTGCTGCGCATGATCATCGCGAAGTCGCTGCTGCGCGACGGCTACCTGCCCGCGTAGGGTTCTTTCACGCGTGCCAGTTGTAGGGGCCGCTCGCGAGCGGCCGCTTCTGCGTATTTCTATCGTCCGGCTGATCGCAAAAATGGCAACTGGTGCTAAAGAGGAGAGAGCAGGGAGGATCCTCCGATGAAGGTGCTGTTCGAAAAGAAGGGACCGATCGCCTACGTCACCATCAACCGCCCCGAGCGGCTCAACGCCTGCGACTTCGAAACCTACGGACGGCTTTCGCAAATCTGGCGCGAGTTCGGCGAGGACCCGGCGCTGCGGGTCGCGATCTTTACCGGCGCCGGCGAGCGCGCTTTTTGCGCCGGCAGCGATATCAAGGCCAACTACGTCGCGCGGCCCAACGAGGAACTGCTCGACGCGCCGTACCCGGTGATGTTCGATCTGACCAAGCCGATCATCGCGGCGATCAACGGCCACGCCAACGGCGGCGGGCTGGAACAGGCGCTCTGCTGCGATATCCGGGTGGCCGCGGAGCATGCGCAGTTCGGGCTCGGCGAGGTTCGTCTCGGATGGCTTCCCGGGGGCGGCGGCACGCAGCGCCTGCCGCGATTGATTCCGCTCGGCCGCGCGCTCGAGATGCTTTACACCGGCAACCGGATCGGCGCCGAAGAAGCGCTGCGCCTGGGACTGGTCGACCACGTGGTGCCGATGAACCGGCTGATGACGAAGTGCGAGGAAATCGCAACCGAGATCTGCAAGAGCGCGCCGCTCGGGGTGCAGCGGATCAAGCAGGCGGCGCTGCGCGGGCTCGATCTGCCGCTGGCCGACGGGCTCAAGCTCGAGCGCGAGCTATACAAGGGCTTGCAGGACACCGAGGATGCGCGCGAGGGCGCGCTCGCGTTTGCCGAGAAGCGCGCGCCGCAATGGAAGGGTAAGTGAGTTAGCGTCCCCAGTTATTCGGTGTCGCGATCGGAAGCGTCGTCGGACGCCGCGGGATCTTCGAGCAGGTCTTCGCGGATCGCCGCCAGGCCGGCGCGATCCAGCCCGATACCCTCGCTCATGAAGGCCTCGATGCCGCCCGCTTCGTCGATCAGTTCGAACACCGGCTCGAGTTGCGCTGCCGCCAGCGGCATCTTGGGAAACACCACGTTGCTCTCGAGGAAGTCGGCGACAATCCGCTCGCGGCTCACGCCCAGCAACTCGAGCAGCATCGCCGCGCCCACGCCGGTGCGGTCGCGCCCCGCCGAACAATGGAACAGCAGCGGATAGACATCGCGCTCGGCCAGGATGTTGAAGAACGTCCGCCAGTCCTCGCGGAAGTCGTGAAGGATCGAGTGATGCTCGCGGCCGGGTATCAGGCTTATCGGCTCGCGCTCGCGAAACCATCGATCGCCGATCGGGATATGCTCCCATCGCACCTCGCGCAACACGTCGGCGTGCGGCGGCCCGAGGATCGAAATCTCGGTGCGGCTCTGAAGCGTGACTACGGTGCGCAGGCCGGCCGACCTTATCGGGCTTTCCTCGGGAACCTCGGCCAGATGCGCCGAGCGGAAGATCATGTTGCTCCGCACGCGCTTGCGCTCGTGGGTGGGATGGCCGCCGAGGTCGCGGAAGTTGCGTCCGCCATAGCGGCGCAGCAGGCTGAAATCGACGACGACCCTGCGCCCGGCAAGCTTGTCGTCTCCGCCGGCGGCTTTGCCCGCGGCAGCAGCCTTGTTTTCAGCTTCGTTGTTGGCCGACACGTAAGACCTACGGTGAGATGCGGCTTAAGAGCCGCTCCGCCCCACATCACCCGCATCAGCTAGTTTAGCCGGTATGGGCGCTCGCGAAAAGTGCGCGAAGAGGGCCGGTTTTTGCCTGCCGATTATGGATCCGTGAACGATTCGTCTTCCGGCGTTTTCGATACGCGCGCGGGCAACGCATATTCCCTCGACAGTCGCGGCAGCATGGCGCTAGAAGGAAACATCGCATCGGGGGTCGGTAAAAAAATGGCTACAACATCGCACTCGGCGTCAACTGGCAGGGCAAGCCGGACTTCAAGGGGCTCATCGAGCGCGCCAGGGCCGCCGACGAGGCCGGCGTGCATTCGATCTGGGTCGCCGAGGCGTGGGGCCGCGACGCCTTCACCACGCTGACGCTGCTCGCCGAGCATACCAGGCGCATGCGCGCTGGCAACCGGGATCGTCAACACCTACTCGCGCACGCCCGGCGCGCTCGCGCAGCATTTCGCGACGCTCGACGAACTGAGCGGCGGCCGCATGATCATCGGGCTCGGCACCAGCGGACCGCAGGTGATCGAGCACTTCCATGGCGTCGCGTTCAATCCGCCGCTCACCCGGATGCGCGAGTACGTCGATATCATCAACCTGCTGATGGCCGGGCAGCCGCTCAACTACGACGGCAAGCTGTTACAAACTCAAGCGCGGGTTCACGCTGCGCTTCGAGCCGCCGCGCAAGCACATCCCGATCTACGATCGCGTCGCTCAATCAGAAGAGCGTCGAGTTCACCGCGCAAAAGGCCGACGGATGGCTGCCGGTGATGATTCCGCTGGGACGGCTCAAGGAATCGATCGCCGATTTTCGCGCGATCGCGGCGAGCGCCGGGCGCGATCCCAAATCGGTCGCGGTCAAGTCGCCGAGCACGATTCACGTGACCAGCAATCCGGATCGCGCGCGCGCAATCCAGGCCGGCACGCTGTCGTTCTATGCGGCGCGGATGGGCACCTTCTATGCCGAGCAGCTCACGCGTTTCGGCTTCGGCGACGACGTGCGCAGGATTCGCGAGGCGTGGACGGCGGGCGGCTCGAAAGCCGGGACCGAGGCGGTCTCGCGCCGGCTGCTGGACGAGATGGGCTACGTCGGCGACGTGGCCGGAGCGCGCGAGCGCCTGGCGGCCGAGGCCGAGGCGGGCGCCGATCTGCATCGCGTGGAGGTCGACGCGGCCGACCTCGCCGGCTACGAGCGCACGCTCGCGGCGCTGGCGGCGTGATCCGAAACAGTTTGCCAGCCACGAGGCGCGGCGCTATACGAAAGGTTGACCACGGCGATGCATCGCGCGCCGGTACGCTTGCGGCGCGAAGCAAGACGGGGAGTCCGGACGCCGCAAGTCAAACAGCGCAGCCGCGACCTCGAGCGGCGGGGGACGCGCTGCCGGAAAGAAGTTGACGGGACAACAACTTTAGACTGACCCGAGCCTGCACGCAGGACTCGCTTCAAGGAGGACACGATGAAAGCTGCTGTAATGGAAGGCGTTCGCAAACCGCTGGTGGTCAGGGACATGCCCGATCCGCAGTGTCCTCCCAATGGCGCGATTATCAAGACCGCCGCGGAGGGCATCTGCCGCTCCGACTGGCATCTGTGGTCGGGCGATTGGACGTGGGTCGGACTTGCGCCGACGATGCCGATGATCATGGGGCACGAGTTCTGCGGCGTGGTCGAGGAAATCGGCAAAGAGGTCAAGGACTTCAAAAAGGGCGATCGCGTGCTGGTTCCGTTCAGCCAGGGCGACGGCACCTGCGATCTGTGCCGCAGCGGCAACTCCAACATCTGCAACACCCCGCTCATCCCCGGCGTCACCTACCATGGCGGCTACGGCTCGTACGTCGGTATCCCGTTCGCCGACCTCAACCTGGTCCATATGCCTGACGCGGTGGGCTTTCTCGAAGGCGCCTCGCTGGGATGCCGCTTCATGACCTCGTACCACGGGATCGTCGACCGCGCGCAGGTGCGGCCGGGCGAATGGGTCGCGGTGCACGGATGCGGCGGAATCGGACTTGCGGCGATCCAGATCGCGTCCTCGATCGGCGCCAACGTTATCGCGGTCGACCTCGACGGACGCAAGCTCGAACTGGCGAAAGAGGTCGGCGCGAGCCACATCGTCAATGCCAAGGCCGGCGATCCGGCGGCGGCGATCGTGGACATCACCAAGGGCGGCGCGCACGTCTCGGTCGACGCGCTGGGCGTCGCCGCCACCTGCCGCAACTCGATCAACAGCCTGCGCAAGCAGGGGCGCCATCTCCAGATCGGGCTCACCACGCAGGCCGAGAAGGGCGAAATCTCGGTGCCGATCGACAAGATGGTGCTGATGGAGCTGCAGATCATCGGCACGCTCGGGATGCAATCGACGCGTTATCCCGGGATGCTCCAGATGGTCGAGGCCAAGAAGCTCAATCCGAAGGCGATGATCACCGGCACGGTCGGACTGGACGGCGCCTCGGCGATTCTCGAGGAGATGACCAACTTCCAGAACGTCGGCGTTACGATCATCGACTACAAGATCTAGCTCGCGGCGTTCGCGGTTTCGTTTTCCGGAGAGGGTCCAGCGCGGACCCTCTCCGCGTTTGTGCGCGGCGCGGGCCTCGCGCCGGTGCCGCGATGGAGGATGTCCCAGCGATGAAGGCGGTAGTCTGCGAGAAACCGGGCGACGAGAGCGTGCTCAAAATTGGCGAGGCCGCCGATCCCAAGGCCGGGCCGGGCCAGTTGCTGATCCGGGTGAAGTACGCGGGACTCAACCGCGCCGACCTGATGCAGCGCCAGGGGTTTTATCCGCCGCCGCCGGGCGCCTCGGAAATCATGGGCCTGGAATGCGCGGGCGAGGTCGCCGCGGTGGGAGCGGGAGTCAGCGGATGGCGCGTCGGCGAGCGCGCGATGGCTCTGCTGGCGGGCGGCGGCTACGCCGAGTTGGCGGCAGTGGATAGCGGCTCGGCGATGAAAATTCCGGCCGCGATGAGCGACGAGGAGGGCGCGGCGTTTCCCGAGGTTTTCCTGACCGCGTTCCTCAACATTTTCATGTTAGCCGAGGCCAAGCCCGGGGACTCGGTGCTGGTGCACGGCGGCGGCAGCGGCGTCGGCACGGCGTCGATCCTGCTGTGCAAGGAGGCCGGGGTGCGCTCGATCGTGACCGCGGGCAACGACGCCAAGTGCGAGCAGTGCCTCAAGCTCGGCGCCGACGTCGCGATCAACTACAACTCGGGGCCGTTCCCGGCCGCGGTCAAGACCGCCACCAACGGACGCGGCGCCGACGTCATCCTCGACAGTATCGGTGCGGCCTACCTGGGTCCGAATCTCGAAGCGCTCGCGCACAGCGGGCGGCTGGTGTTGATCGGCCTGATGAAGGGCGCGCGCACCGAGATCGATCTGACCGCGGTCCTGCGGCGTCATCTCAAGGTGATGGGCTCGACGCTGCGCACCCGTCCGGAAAAGGAGAAGGCGCAGATCGTCGCCGCGCTGCTCGCGCGTTTCGGCGCCGCGCTCGAAGCCGGCCGCCTGCGCCCGCCGATTTACAAGGTCGTGCCGATGGCGAACGTGGCCGAGGCGCATCGCATGATGGCGGCGAGCGAGCATTTCGGCAAGATCGTTCTGCGTATCGCATGAGCGTTTGCCTCCCTCCGCGCAATTTGAGGGTGTCGATAAACACAAGAATCGCTCCGCGTCGATCCTTTACTTCGGCAACCCTCGTTGAGGATGACAACAAAAAGGCTCCCATTCTGTCATCCTGAGCGTGAGCGAAGGATCTCCGCGAAGCGATGGATCTTTCGCCCGCATTTATCAACGCCCCGCACAGAATTCTGACTGCGTATCGCTGTCGCGCAGCCGATGATATTTTCATTTGTTGGCGCCGGCACGATTGGCCGCGCGCCATCGCGATGCGTCTAACCGAACTCGACTACAATCTGCCGCCCGAACTGGTTGCGCAGGAGCCGCTGGAGCGCCGCGACGAGGCGCGCCTGATGGTGCTCGACCGCCGCGGCGGCACGATCGAGCACTCGCGCTTCTACAAGCTCGGCGATTTTCTGCGCGACGGCGACCTGCTGGTGCTCAATGATACGCGGGTGTTCCCGGCGCGCCTGTTCGCGCGCAAGCCGACCGGCGGAGCGATCGAACTGCTGATGGTGCGTCCGGTCGACGAGCCGCCGGGCGCGTGGCTCGCGCTGATACGGGGCCATCGCGGACTGCGCGAGGGCATGCGGCTGATCCTCGACGACGGGCGCGCGCTGCGTATCGCGGGCTATCAGCGTCCGGGCCGTCCGCTCGTCACGAGCGACGACTCGGTGCCGATCGAAACTATCCTGGAGAGCGCCGGCGCGCTGGCGCTCCCGCATTATATCCATCGCGAGCCGCGGCCGGCGGACCGCGACGACTACCAGACCGTCTACGCCGCGCAGCCGGGCGCGGTGGCGGCGCCGACGGCCGGACTGCACTTCACGCGCGAGCTTCTGGCCAAGCTTGCCGCGGCGGGCGTGCGCACTGCCTTCGTAACGTTGCATATCGGGCCGGGCACGTTTACGCCGTTGCGTGCGCCGCAGGTCGAAGCGCATACGATGGAGGCCGAGTGGTATACGATCGCGCCCGCCACGCTCCAGGCGCTGGCGCTGGCGCGGCGCACCGGCGGACGAGTGATTGCGGTCGGCACCAGCAGCGTGCGCGCGCTCGAATCCCACGCCATCACCGGCGACGCCGAAGGCGCGACCGGGCTCTTCATCTCGCCGGGCTTCCGCTTCCGCGCGATCGACGCGATGGTGACCAATTTCCACATGCCGCGCTCGACGGTGCTCGCGATGGTGATGGCGTTTGCGGGGCGCGAGGAGATTCTCGACGCCTATCGCGACGCGCTGCGCCATCGCTACCGCTTCCTCAGCTACGGCGACGCGATGTTGATCCTGTGAGCGGCATCATCGCGCGGCGCCGGCGTTCGGCTTCGAGGTCCTCGCGCGCGACGGCGACGCGCGCACGGGCCGTCTGGTCACCGCGCACGGCGAGGTCGCGACGCCGGCCTTCATGCCGGTCGGCACGCGCGCCGCGGTCAAGGCGATGGCGCCCGAGGAGCTGTGGGAGTTGGGTTATCGGCTGGTGCTCGCCAACACGTACCATCTCGCGCTGCGCCCCGGCGCCGAGCTTATCGAGGAACTCGGCGGGGTGGGGCGCTTCATGGGTTTCGACGGCGCGGTGCTGACCGATTCCGGCGGCTTCCAGGCGATGAGCCTCGCCAAGCTCAACGCGGTCGGCCCCGACGGAATCCGCTTTCGCTCGCACCTCGACGGCTCCGAGTTCATGCTGACGCCGGAGCGCGCGGTCGAAATCCAGGAGCGAATCGGCTCGGACCTGATGATGGCGCTCGACGAGTGCACGCCGTATCCGGCCGAGCGCGCGCGGGCCGAGGCCTCGCTGGAGCTGACGGCGCGATGGGCCGAGCGATGCGTCGGCGCGCGGCGCAGTTCGCATCAGGCGCTGTTCGGGATAATCCAGGGCGGCGTTTATCCGGAACTGAGGCGGCAGAGCGCCGCGCAGATAACCGCGATGCCGTTCGACGGCTTCGCGGCGGGCGGGCTTGCGGTGGGCGAGCCGAAGGAGCGGATGCTCGAGATGGCGGCGCTGAGCGCGACCCTGCTGCCGGCGGCGCGCCCGCGCTACCTGATGGGCGTCGGCACGCCGGAGGATCTGGTTGCGGCGGTGGGGATGGGTTACGACCTGTTCGATTGCGTGCTGCCGACGCGCAACGCGCGCAACGGCAGCGCGTACACCAGCGACGGCCGCGTCTCGATCAAGCAGTCCGTCCACGCCCGCGACCCCCGGCCGCTGGAGGAGGGCTGCGGATGCCGCACCTGCACGCGACTCAGCCGGGCCTACCTGCGCCATCTATATATTTCGGGCGAGATTCTGGCGGCGCGCGCGCTAACGGAACATAATCTGTACTTCTATGCCCGCTTGATGGCCGGGATGCAGGCTGCTATCGCATCTCGCACTTACCGGGAGTTCGCGGCCGGGACGCTGGCGCGGCTGACGGCCGATGGGCGGAGCGCGGAGCAAGAGTAAAGGTAAAAGAATAACCGATGTTTTTTGAAGGAATCGCGTGGGCGCAAAGCTCGGCCGCCCCGGCCGCGGGAGGCCAGCCGCCGCTTATCGATCAACTGCTGTACGGGCCGGGGGTGCCATTCGCGCTCCTGATCCTGGCCTTCTACTGGTTCTTTCTGCGCCCGCAAACCACCAAGGCGCGCGAGCATCGCGACATGCTCGCGAAGCTCAAGCGCAACGACGAAGTGGTGACTACGGGCGGGCTTTTGGGCCGGATCAATGAGATCGGCGACAAAGTGGTGGTCCTGGAGATCGCGCCGAACGTGCGCGTGCGGGTCGAGCGCAGCCAGATAACCGCGCTCTCCAGCTACGGCAAGCCTCCGGCCGGCAAGAAGGAGAAGGCGGAGTAGCTAGGGGCGCGCACACGCGGCTCGAAAGCTTCGCCGAGTTCAGTGAAAAGTGGAAAGTGGAAAAGTGAAAAGTGGAAAACGCAAGCGCAAACGCTGATTTTATCCCGATAATCATCCTGCTCGCGGTGGCGGGCGCCTTTTTGTGGCTGCATTTCACCGGCGGCAGCGGCCTCACCCGGCTGTACCTGGCCGTGACGCTGACCGCGCTGGCCGTGCTGATTCTGCTGCCCAGCATCAGCGGCGGCGCTTCCCGATTGGTGGACCAACGACTATCCCGACACCGAAAATCCAGTTGGGGCTCGACCTCCAGGGCGGCACCCATCTTTTGCTCGAGGTCAAACTCGACGAGGCGGTCAAGACCCAGTTGCGCCGCGTCGGCGACGACGTCAAGCAGGAGATGAAACAGAACAAGCTCGACGTAAAGAGCGTCACCGCAGGACCCCTCGGGCGCGGTGCTGGTGACTTTGCCGAGCGCCGACGAACGGACCGCGTTCCTCGACCTGGCGGGAAAGCTATTTTCCGACATGGTCATCGGCCTCGTGCCCAACTCGGCTGACGCCGGGCCGACCTACAGGATGGACTACCGGCCGATGGAGCTGGACCAGGTGCGCCGGAATGCGATGGAGCAGGCGCTCGAGACCATCCGCAATCGAATCGACCAGCTGGGAGTTCGCGAGACCACTATCGCCCAGGAGGGCAACGACGAGATTCTGGTGCAGCTCCCGGGTATCCAGGATCCCGAACGCGCCAAGGAGCTGATCGGCAAGACCGGCGTGCTCCAGTTCAAGCTGGTCGACGACAGTCATTCGGTCTCCGACGCGTTGCGCGACGGCCCGCCGCCGGGTGACGAAATCCTCTACGGCCCCGCCAGCCGCGGTGGCCGCGAGCCCTACCTGGTCGAGACTCCCGTGCTGCTCACCGGCGACACCATCACCGACGCGCGCGTGCGTCCCGGCGGACAGCTCGAAGGTCCATACGTCACCGTCGATCTCGACGAGCGCGGCGCGCAGATCTTCGCCGCCATCACTGCGGCCAACGTCGGCCGCAAGATCGCGATCGTGCTCGACAACATCGTCTACTCCGCCCCGGTCATCAGGGAGCCGATTCCCGGCGGCCACGTGCAGATAACCGGCAACTTCACCTACGACGAGTCGCACGAACTGGCGATCGTGCTGCGCTCGGGCGCGCTGCCGGCGCCGGTCGAGATTATCGAGGAGCGCACGGTCGGACCGTCGCTGGGACGCGACTCGATCCGCGAAGGCGAGCTGTCGTTCGTGGTCGGCGCGCTGGTGGTGCTGGTCTTCATGGCCGTGTACTACAGCGGAGCGGGCTTGCTGGCCGACTTCGGCCTCTCGCTCAACATCCTGCTGCTCATCTGCGTGATGGCGGCGATGCAGGCGACGCTGACGCTGCCCGGAATCGCCGGCATCGTGCTGACGCTCGGAATGTCGGTTGACGCCAACGTGCTGGTCAATGAACGGATGCGCGAGGAGTTGCGCCAGGGCAAGACGCCGCGCGAGGCGGTCCGCCTCGGCTACGAGCGCGCATGGTCCGCGATTCGCGACTCCAACATCTCGACTTTCGTGGCCGGCCTGATCCTGTTCCAGTTCGGCACCGGGCCGGTGAAGGGCTTCGCGGTCACGCTATGCGTGGGCGTGCTGACCGGCGTGTTCTCGTGCTTCGTGGTGACGCGGGCGTGGTACGATTATTTGATCTCGATGCGCCGGCTGAATACTATAAGCGTCTAATAGATGCTATAATGGGTTAATTATGGCACAAACGCCGCATGGCAAGATGCCTGCCGCGCGTGGTCCTTCGATGCATGGCGGCGCGGGGGGCATTTTGCCACAATACCTTGACTTGAGTGAAGGGTTCATATTAAAAACCGCGAGCCTAGAGCACGACCATGGCAGATAAAGACGACGTGCTTTTGAACTCGCGGGAAGTGGCTTTCCTGCTGGATCTGAGCCCCGATACAGTCAACGAATTCGCACGCCGCAATATTTTGCCCGCGTTCAAGAAGGGACGGCAGTGGCGCTTTCGCAAACGCGACATCGCCTCCTTCAAGCGCCAGACGCGGGGCGTCAACGCGGCAGCCTAGCGCCGCAATGGGGAAAGTTTGGGGGCGTGGCGATGCGCGCGCGCCGTATCCGTGCAAGCGCGGCTGCGTATGCCGCATAGGGGTTTGAGGTTTAATCGATGGGTGAACCGCATCAGAGCCGCGTCTATTCCGACCTGGCGCGTTTTTACGACCACACTTTCGGCCGGATCTTCGTCGACCACGAACACGAGATAATCGAGCAGCTCAATCTGCGGCCGGGACAGCAGGTGCTCGAAGTCGGCGTGGGCACCGGCATCTCGCTCGACGCCTATCCGGCCTACGTCAACGTCGTGGGCATCGATCCCTCCGCCGACATGCTCGCGCTCGCGATCAAGAAGACGCGCGAGAACGGCTGGGGCCATATCGACGTTCGCCAGGGCGACGCGCTCAAGCTCGAGTTTCCCGACAACAGCTTCGATTGGGTGACCAGCTTCCACGTGATGACGGTGGTGCCCGACCCGCTGCGCATGATGCAGGAGATGGTGCGGGTGTGTAAGCCGGGCGGCAAGATCGTTCACGTCAACCATTTCGCGAGCGAGAACCCGCTGCTCTATTCGCTGGTATGGGCCGCCAATCCGCTGACCAGGCATCTGGGATGGACCACGCGGCTGCGCGTCAGCGACGTGCTCGACGGCCACAAGATCAAAGTCGAGCGCAACGAACGTATCGCGCGCTTCTCGTTCCATCGCGTCGTGATCGCCACCAAGCTGGCGGCCTAGCAGCAGCCGCCGAGCAGCGGAGCCGGCGACGATGCGCCGCCGGCGCTCGCCAAGCTCGCGTGATGCATCGGCGATGCATAGAATCACTTATAGATTCGCCGCCCCGCCGTCTGATTCGCCCATGAGCCCGCGCATCCGCCTCTCAGCCATCGCTCGCATTGCCGCCGCCGTCATGACCATCGCGTCGCTGATGCTGGCGGTGAGCGCCCGCGCCTACAGGCCGAGACCGTCAAGGACGGCGGCACAATTGTCGGCACGGTCAAATTCGACGGTGCTCCGCCCGCGCGCAAGCCGGTCGAGATCAGCAAGGACCGCGAAGTATGCGGCGCCGTGCCGCTCTATGACGAAAGCCTGATAGTGGGCGCCGGCGGCGGTATCGCCAACGCCGTCGTCAGCATCCCGGCAATCGCCAAGGGCGCGCCGCTGGCTCCGCTCAAGGACGTAAAGTTCGATCAGAAGAATTGCGACTACACGCCGCACGTGCTCGCGTTTCCGGTCGGCAGCACCGTCGATATCGTCAACTCCGACGGCATCCTGCACAGCGTCCGCACCGAGTCCAAACGCAACCCCGCGCTCGACATGGCGCAGCCGCCGTTCAAGCGCGTGATCGTGGTGGCGCCGCTCAAATATCCGGAATTGATCGACGTGAGCTGCGACGCGCACAACTGGATGCACGGATGGTGGTTCGTGGCGGGCAATCCGTACTACGCGGTGACCGACGGCAAGGGCAATTTCACGATCAAGGATGTTCCGCCCGGGACCTATACGCTCGAGGTGTGGCAGGAAAAGCTCGGCACCCAGACGCGCAAGGTGACGGTCGAGCCGGGCAAGACGGTCACGGTCGACTTTACGATGGCGCCCGCGAAAGGATGAAGCCGGCGTCGCGCTCGACGACATGATGCGATGGATGCAACGACGGGTGAAACGATGGCACTGTTGAAACGGTTCGATACGCTGGAGGTTGCGACGACCGATCTCGCAGACGCGGTAAAGACCTACCGTGAAAACTTCGGCTTCGAATTGAAGCCCGGTTCGGAGGGCGACAGCGCGACGCTCAAGGTGGGCGGTGCGGAAATCCGCCTGGTCGCGGGCGCCGCTGCGGCGGCGACGATCGCCGCCAGCGGCGAGGGGCTGGCGGGGTTATGGCTGGAGGCGGAGGACATCGAGCAAGTCGCGGCGGCGCTTAAAGGCGCGGGCATCGAGCCTCCGGCGCCGAGGATCGATGAGGGCCGCCGCGTGCTCGCGCTCGATCCGAAGATCGCCAACCAGGTGCCGCTCTTCATCTTCGACCGCAAAACCTGAACTGAGACCTGAACCTTTCGACGATCCGCGCGCCGCGGCGTTGCGGTCGCGCTCCCCTTGGCTGGCCGCCCGCGCCTCCATCCGGCTTAAACTTCAGTGCGGAAGAGCGCGCGCACGCTCTCTTCGACCTGGCGCGTCAGCGACTCGCGGTCGGCGCCGCGCAGTTGCGCGGTGTCGATCGGCGGTCCGATCGCCATGCGCATTTTCCGCCCCGGCCGCACGATTAGCGCGCCGCGCGGAAAGAAACTCGCCGTTCCGCTGATCGCCATCGGCACGCATTTTTGCCGCGTCGCGATCGCGAGCCACGCCGCGCCGTCGTTGAACGGATGCACGCGGTTGTCGCTGAAGCGCGTGCCCTCGGCGAAAACCACGATCGAAAAGCCCTCCCGCGCATCATCTTGATCGCTTTGCGGATTGACTGCCCGCCGCGCGCGCGGTCGATCATGATGTGTCCCGAACGGCGCATCGCCGATCCGAGGATCGGTATTCTCCCCAGCTCCTGTTTCGCCACGAAGCGCGGCTCTCCCGGCATCCAGGCACAGATCGCGAAGATGTCGAAGAAGCTCTGATGGTTGGAGACCAGGACGTAGGAGCGCAGTCCGGCGAGGTGCTCCAGTCCCTCGATCTCGACCTTGATGCCGCTGGTGCGAATGATCAGCCAGCCCCAGAGCCGGCTGATTGGTGTGGCCAGATGGGGATAGCCGAGCACGCTGACCAGCGCTGCGCAGGGCGCGAGGACCATCGTGTAGACTACCGCCAACGCCGTCGCCACGGCGCCCCATACAAAGTCGACTATGCCGCGTTGCGGTGGCGGCGTGCTCGGGCGCGGGCTGGGGCCCTGTAGTTTCGCTGGCCGTCCGGGCGAGCCGGATCATTGGCAAGTGGCGGCATCGCGCGGATTCCTCAGGACCAACTGGGTACAGCTTTCGCGATGCTCGGGCAACAGTGCAAAGGGGTGACGCGAAATACAAGGGGCGCGGTTCACGAATAGCCGCGCGCGATTAGCCTCGATCTTCGCTCGATGAAAGACCCTGACGCGAGTGCGTGCCAGAAACCCGCGCCGAAGCTACGCGATGCGCGGGCTGACCTTGCTGCCGGCCGCGGCCGGCGCGCTCGCCGTGCTTGCGCTTGCGCGGGCCGGCCGGCGCGAACAGCGCGAGCGCAGCCAGTCCCAGCATCACGGCCTGCGCCGCGAGCGTTTGCACGGTCGGAAAGAGCCCCAGCACCTGGATCGTCGGCACATGGTCGACGAAGGTCGCGCGCATCACGCCCGACTCCTGGAAGCTCGCGATTCCCTGGCCGGCGAAAATCACCGCCAGCGCGTAAAGCAGCACCGAGGTCGCGGTGAAAAACGAGCCGAGCGGGATGCGGAAGGCGGCCTTGCGCAGGACCAGGAAAATTACGCCCAGCGCTATCGCGCCGGTCAGCAGCCCCGCCATCACCGCATGACGCTCGACGGTTTCGGTCGCGCCGCCGAGCAGAGCCTGGAAGAAAACGATGGTTTCGGCGCCCTCGCGCATCACGGCCAAAAACGCCGTCAGTCCAAGCGCGATCGACGGCCCGGCGACATCGCGCGATGCTTCGACCTTGTTGTGCAGGAAGGTGCGCCAGCGGTCGCTCTGGCCGCGCGCGGTCAGCCACGAGCTTACGTAAAAGAGCGTCGCCGCGGCGAGCAACTGGAAGACGCCTTCGAGCGTGTCGCTGGTGTCGTCGGCGATGAGATGGTTGACCGCCCACGCCAGCGCCAGGCTCAGTCCGACCGCGAGCAGGGCGCCGACGTAGATGTCGCGCGCGCGCCGCTCCTGTCCGGCCTCGCGCACAGCGGCGAGCAGTGCGACGATGACCAACAGGGCTTCCGAGCCCTCGCGCACCAGGATGCCGAGAGAATACAAAAAATAAGGTAGGACGGTCGGCAACTGGTGATTCCTGAGCCGTGTAGACGCGTAACTGATGTACGTAATTGAGACTCAATTCTCAATTAACGGTAATATGCCAGCGCTCACGATGTCAAGGCGATATAGTCGCGCGTGGAGCAGAACCCTGCTTGCCGCGCCTGATGGGCCGGTGTAGTTTCGGAATCGGAGCGGGGCAGCGGGCCTGTGATGGGCTCGCGCGCCCGCTTTCGCTTTGGGAGATTGGCTGAAATTTTGGGAGATCGGCTGAACAGAGGATGCGCTGCCTCTATTGCCGCCAATGGGCCGGACTGATTCGCCGGACCTGTCCGGTCTGCGCCAAGGTCATCACGATCGTCGAGCAAGCCGGCGGCACGGTGGGATTGGTCGGATTGGTGGATATTTTCGCCGCCGAGGGGCTGACGCGGGAGCAGGTCGACCGGGTGCTCGACGCGCAGGTGGGCGGAGCAGCCGACGCTGCGCGATCGTCTGACCTCGGAGTTGACCAACGTGCTGATGCGCGGGTTGGGGATGCCGGGACGGCAGTCGCCTGAGGATGTGCGCCGGGTGCGCCGCTCGATGCGCGCGGGTGGCGGCGAGGGCACCTGGCGAGCCGGCGACAAACCGCCCGAGATCTGTGCTTGACTGTGAATGCAATGCGCGGGAGTTTCGAGGTTGAAACGGCGCGCGCCGATGGGGAGCAATTGATGGCGGTTAGTAGACTGGGCATCGTGGGATCGGGGCAGATGGGCGGCGGAGTTGCCGAGGTGGCGGGGCAGGCGGGCTTCGAGGTCCTGATCCACGACGTCAGCGAGGAGTTATGCCGGCGCGGGGTGGAGAACATCGGACGCGACCTCGATCGGATGGTCAAGCGCGGCCGCATCAAGCCCGAAGAATGCGAGCGCGTTCTCGGCCGCATCAAGACCACCACGCGCCTGGACGACTTCCGCGAAGTCGATTTCGTGATCGAGGCGGTGGTCGAGAACGAAGACGCCAAGATCGCGCTGTTCCAGAAGCTCGACAAGGTCTGCCCGCCCGAGATCATTTTCGCCTCCAACACTTCGTCGATTTCGATCACGCAGGATGGCCGCGCGCACCAGCCGCGCGCCGCGCTTTATCGGGATGCACTTCATGAATCCGGTGCCCGCGATGAAGCTGGTCGAGATCATCCGCGGGCTGGCGACCTCGCAGGAGACTTTCGAGCAGACCCGCACGCTGGCCGAGCGGCTGGGCAAGAACACCATGACCGCCGAGGACTTCCCCGGCTTCATCGTCAACCGGGTGCTGCTGCCGATGATCAACGAGGCCATCTACACGATGTACGAGGGCGTCGGCGGAGTCAGCGATATCGACATCGCGATGAAGCTCGGCACCAATCAGCCGATGGGTCCGCTGGAGCTGGCGGATCTCATCGGGCTGGACACCTGTCTCGCGATCATGGAGGTGATGCATCGCACGTTCGGCGACGACAAGTACCGGCCGTGCCCGCTGCTGAAGAAATACGTCGACGCCGGCTATTTGGGGCGCAAGGCCGGCCGCGGCTTTTACATGTACACCGAACAGGGCGTCGCGATTCCGCCGGTGGCGCGCTAGCGGGTCTCAGGCGCGCGCGATCGGTGGAGAGTTCGCCGGGTAAAATTTGCCAAGACAAATTCGCCAGGCAAATTTGTCGAGCAAATCTGTCAAGGAGGAAGAGCAGATGTCGGTCAAAGCATTCATCCTCGTCGACACTTCGCCGGGCAAGGCCAGGGAAGTCGCAACCAAGCTCCGGCAGGTGGCGGGAATCTCCAGCGCCCACGCGGTCACCGGCCCGCACGACATCATTGCGGTGGCCGAGGCGCACGACGTCTCTTCGCTGGGCGAATTGGTGGTGCAGAAAATTCAGAGCGTGCCAGGGGTCAATCGCAGCCTGACTTCGATCGTAGCCGACTAGCGCGCGCGCGCGGCGCGCCGCCCGCGCCGCGGTTGGATATTCGAAACGGTCTATTATCGGAACGATCCTATAGTTAGATGTCGCGTCTTCAGGAGAGCAATGGCTGAACTTCCAGTAGTCAAGCGGCTGCGCAAGGACGTGGACAATCTCAAGCGCGAGCTGACCGTCGAGCTGCCCAAGGAGCTGGAACGGGCACGCGCCCACGGCGACCTCTCGGAGAACGCCGAATGGGCGATGGCCAAGCAGCGCCAGGAATTCCTGCGCGCGCGCCTGGCCAATCTCGAGGAGCGCATCTCGGAGCTTGCGCGGATCAACCTCGACTCGATCCCGCGCGACACGGTCGGCCTGGGCAGCCGGGTCGAACTCGAAGACCTCGACGAAAGCGTCAGCGTCGAGTACGAGATCGTGGTGCCGGAGGAAGTCGACGGAGCCGCCAACCGCATCTCGCTCTCCTCGCCGTTGGGACGGGCGCTCATCGGCAAGGCCGAGCAGGACGACATCGAGGTCCAGACCCCGCGCGGCAAACGCTCTTACATGGTTAAGCGCCTGGTTACGATCCACGTGATCCTCGCGCTCGAAAACGGCGAGAACTCGCAGGGCTGATTCCGCCCGCGCCTGAAAAAGATGGAACGTGGGTCGGTCTCGTTTCCTGCCGCGGTGATCCTCGGCCTGCTGGTCGGCGCAGGCGCGGCACTGGGCGGCTACTTCGTCGGCCAGGGCTTCTACCAGGGACGGCGCGCCGAGCGCTACGTCAGCGTCAAGGGGCTGGCCGAACGCGACGTCAAGGCCGACCTCGCGGTATGGACCTTGAGCTTCAGCGCGACCGGCGCCGATATCAGCGCAGTCAGCACCGCCAGTGAGCGCGACCGCGACCTGGTCCGCACATTCATCGCCAAGTCGGGTTTCACCGACCACGAAATCGAGCCCCTGCCGACTCGCGTAAACGACCAGTTCGCCAACCTGATGGGGCCGCCCAACGTCGAGGCCGCGCGGCGCTACGTCATAACCGCGGGCTTCGAGATTCGCACCACCAAGGTCGACGCCGTGCGCGAAGCGAGCCAGATGACCGGCGATCTGATTCGGCAGGGCGTGGTGCTGGACGGGCGGCCGATCGAAAGCGACGCCGCCAATCCCGCCTATCTGTTCACCCGCCTGAGCGACATCCGGCCCGCGATGCTGGCGCAGGCGACCAAGAGCGCGCGCGCCCTGGCGCAGCAGTTCGCGGCCGATTCCAACAGCCATCTCGGCGCAATCCGGCGCGCCAGCGAGGGCGTCTTCCAGGTGATGAGCCGCGACGGCGAAGTGCCCAATCCGACCGAGGAGCGCGCCTCGATCGAAAAGAAGCTGCGCCTGGTCTCGACCATCGACTACTACCTGGTCGAGTGACTAGTTATTCGGCCACGCTCGTCGCCGCTTACGCTCCGTACATCGACTCGATCACGTCGCGGTAGTGTTCGATGACGACCTTGCGCCGCAGCTTGAGCGTCGGAGTAAGCTCGCCGTTGTCCTGGCCGAACGGACGCGCCACCAGCGCGAAGGCGACGATGGTCTCGATGTCCGACAGTCCCTTGTTAAGCTCGCGCACCCGGCCTTGGTAGAAGGTGCGCAGTGCCGGGTCGGTGACGGCCTGCTCGGGCGGGCGCATCGCGATCGACTTTAACGCGGGTTGAGTGGCCAGGTACTCGAAGTCGGGCACCAGCAAGCGCCGCGAGGTGCTTGCGCCGATCGCCAATCACGCAGGCCTGCGCGATCGCCGGGTCCGAGTTCAGCCGATTCTCCAGGTTGGCGGGCGAGACGTTCTTGCCGCCCGAGAGCACGATGATTTCCTTCTTGCGGTCGGTGATGGCGATGTAGCCGTCGTCGTCGATGCGCGCGATGTCGCCGGTATGGAGCCATCCGTCCGCGTCGAGCGCCTCGCGCGTCTCGGCCTCCAGCTTGTAGTAGCCCGCCATCACGTTGGGCCCGCGCACCAGCAATTCGCCGTCGGGCGCGGTGCGGACCTCGACGTCTCTGAGCGCGCGGCCCACGGTGCCCATCCTGGTATGGCCGTGCAGGTTCACCGAGACCACCGGCGAGGCTTCGGTCAGCCCGTAGCCCTCGACGATCGGGACTTCGGCGGCGGCCAGGAAGCGGAAGATCTCGCGCGGCAGCGGCGCGCCACCCGAGATCAGATAGCGCAACCGGGTGCCGAAGATGGCCCGGATGCGCGCGAACACCAGCTTGCGAAACAGCGCCATCGGGGCCGCCAGACTGGCCGGGCACGCGCCGGCCCTCGTGCCGATACGTGGCCGCGTGCGCTCCGGTCGCGACCGCGGTCTTGAACAGCGCACGCCGCACGCCCGAGCCCGCCTCCACCGTGCGCATCACGCGCGCGTAGACGGCTTCCAGCACCCGCGGCACGGTGAGCACGATGGTTGGGTTCACTTCGAGCAGATTTTGCGCGATTTGCCCCAGCCCTTCGGCGTAGGAGATCGTGCCGCCCGCCAGCACCACGGTGTAGTAGCCGGCCGTGCGCTCGAACGAATGAGCGATCGGCAGGAACGACAGAGTCATGTCCTGCTCGTTGAGATCGAGCGCCGCCTGCGACGATTCGCTGTTGGCCAGCAGATTGCCATGCGTGAGCATCGCGCCCTTGGATGGTCCGGTGGTGCCCGAGGTGTAGATGAGCGTCGCCAGATCCTCGCGCGAGCCGGCTATCGGCGGCGCCGGCGGATTAGCGGTCATCTGGGAGAGAACGTAGAATATCTTGAGTTTGCCCGTCGCGCCGTGAGATGGCGGAGCGCCCTGCGAGGATCGTCTCTGGGACGGGGTCATCAGGATGACGCCTTCGAGGTCGGGCAACTGCGGCGCCATCCCCATGACCTTCGCCAACGCCGCATCGCCGTTGACGGCGACCAGGCTCGCGGCTGAATCGGCGAGGATGTGGCGCGTCTCCTCGACGCCCGCGGTGGTGTACAAGGGCACGACCACCGCGCCCATCCCGAGCGCCGCCTGATCGACTACCACCCAGCGCGGGCAGTTTTCCGACAGAATCGCGATTCGATCGCCGCCTCTCAGTCCAAGCCCGAGCAGACCGGCGCGCAGTCGGCCAGCCTCATCGGCGATGTCGTTCCAGGAGTGGTCGCGCCAAGCCTTGCCGGTCTTGTCCCGCAGGAAGGCCCGATCGCCGAGCCGTTTAGCCTGTGCGCTGAAGAGCTCGGCCAGGGTTGCGAAATTGTTCACTCGCTCGACCTCCGCGCCATCCGTCTGGCAATCGGGTTTACTAGCGCAGGAGAACCGCCGTCGCGCCAAACCTGGACCGCCCGGAGCGAAGCCGCGGAAATGCCGGGTCGGCCATCGGCCTGCCACTGGCAAGGCTTAGACAGGGTTGATATGGTGCGTCAGTTCATTGGTTTCGGTTCTGCTCGCATCCTGGGTGGCAACCTCGATGAAGATGCGCCGATGACCGATTCCACTACAGGATTCCGATGGTTGAACGTCTGGTTCATTCGTTTGTCCGGTTGACGCTGAAACATCGCTGGTTTTCGCTCGCCTTGCTTGCGGTGTTCACGGTTTTCTTCGCCTACCAGGCGCTTGCGGTGCGGATGTACAGCAAGTTCAGCGACCTGCTGCCGCAGGCCCATCCTTACGTCGAGTCCTATAACCATTTCCGGCAGATCTTCGGCACCGCCAACGTAATGACCCTGGAGTTGCAGGTCAAACACGGCGACATCTTCACCGACAAGACCCTGAACAAGATTCGCTTCATCCACCAGCAGGTCGACCTGATGGACGGGGTCGATCACAACCTGATCAACTCGATCACCGGGACCAACGCGCGCAAGGTGGTCGCGACCAGCGGCGGACTAATCATCTCGCGGCCGCTCCTGCCCGACAATATTCCAACCTCCAGCGCCGACCTCGCGCGCTTGAGGTACGACGTGTTGCACAGCCTCGCCTATGGCGTCCTGGTCTCGGCCGACGCCAAAAGCGCCGTGGTCACCGCCGGGTTCAACGAGGGCCAGGTGGACTACGGCGAGATGCATCAGGGCCTGGCGAACATCAAGCAGGCCGTGGAAGACGACAACACGGTTCTGTACGCCGCCGGCGAGCCGGTGCTGAAGGCCTGGTGCTGGTACTACAAGGGTGAGCTGGCGGAGATTTTCGGCGTCACCGGACTGTTCATCGTGCTGTCGCTGGTGCTCTATTTCCGCCGCGCCTACGGGGTGCTGCTGCCGATTGTCGGGGCCGCGGCGCAGGTTATCTGGGGGCTCGGCTTTCTCGGCCTGCTCGGCTACAACCTCGACGTCCTGGTGCTGGTCATTCCATTGCTGGTGACCGCGCGTGCCGCGAGCCACGGAGTGCAGTTGCTCGAGCGTTATTTCGAGGAGCTCGAGCGCAGCGGAGATCGCCATCAGGCCGTGCGCGAATCGATGAGCGAGCTGTTTTTGCCCGGCGCCATCGGCATCCTCGCCGACGCCGGCGGCATCCTGGTGCTGGGTGTCGCCACCATCCCGCTGGTGCGCAAGGTCGCCTTCTTCGCGAGCTTCTGGGGCTTCTCCAACATCTTCACCATCCTCATCCTGGTGCCGCTGCTGCTCGACGTCCTGCCGACGCCGAAGGTGACCAGTCACTACGTCCCGCACTGGCTGGCTTCCGGCCTGCACTGGGTGGGCGAGCGTTGCACCAGCCGGCGCGGAAGATGGGTGGTGTTCGGGATTGCCGCGGTGGTCGTGGTGCTGGGGATTCAGCAGGCAGTGAAGGTGCCGATCGGCTACACCGAGCCGGGATCGCCGCTGCTATGGCAGGACTCCGACTTCAACGTCTCCTCGCGCCACATCAACCGCGCCTACGGCGGCTTCAACGAGCTGGTGATCTACCTCGAGGGCGACCGCGAACAACGCGATGAAGGATCCGGCGCTGCTGGCCCTGCTCGACGACTTCAGCCACTACATGCTCGAGCAGCCGCAGGCGAGCGGCAGCCGCTACATCACGACCCTGGTGCGGCGGCTCTACAGTCTTTTTCACTACAACGATCCCGTGTGGCAGGTGTATCCGAAAGATCTCAAGGGCATCGGCCAGATGATCTTCATGTACCAGTCCTCGTCGCCGTCGCCGACGATCATCTTCCAGTACATGGACTACAATGCCCGCGACGGCCAGTTCGTCATCTACTACAAGGACATCGAGGGCTCGACGGTGCTCGAGGCGCTGAGCCGCGCCAAAAAATTCATCGCGGCTCATCCGGCGCCGCACGTGAAATTCGTCCTCGCCGGCGGCAGCATCGGCCTGACCGCGGCGCTCAACGACGAAATTGCCTATTCCGATCGCGTCAGCACGCTGCTCATCCTGGCCGTGGTCTTCACCCTGGTGGCGCTGAGCTACGCCTCGTTGACCGCGGGCGCGATGGTGCTGATGACGCTCATCGCGGCCGGCGTCGTGAGCTTTCTGTACATCGGACTGAAGGGCGTCGGGATCAATATCAACACCTTGCCGGTGACCGCGGTCGGGATGGGTATCGGGGTGGATTACATCCTGTACGTGGTGGACCGTATCAAGCGCGAGTACGGGCGGCTTGGCGACTACGACAGCGCGATCAAGCGCGCGATCAATACCTCCGGGATGGCCGTCACGTTCACCGCCACGACGCTGGTCGGCGGTGTGCTGCCGTGGTACTGGATGTCGAGCCTGCGGTTTTCGGCCGAGATGGCGCTGTTGCTGGCGCTGCTGATGCTCACGCACTGGCTGGCGGCGATAACCCTGGTGCCGTCGATCTTCTCGATCATGCGGCCGGCGTTCGTGGCGCGCGGGGTCGAGCCGCCCCAGACGCCGGAAGCCGCGCAATCCGCGAGCGGCACCGTGCAGGTCGCGTGAGAGCCACGAGGAAACTTGGCAACAGTCCGCGTGGGCTGATATCGTGCGTTAGCTCTGGTTGTTTTTCGAGCATGAGTATTGTTCGAGATTCTAATGCGAGATTCCAAGGTAGTGAGGTCCCGGCGCGCAGTTCGTCCAAGCGGCGTGCGGGCGGGAACGGAATAACGTGAGCGCGCTTCTCCAAGACTACACGGTCCGATTTTCAAGCTTCGCTCGAAGCTGGCCGCACCACCGCTTCGCTGGTGGCGCTCCATCGTTTCGCCGTCTTGGCCGCCGCCGCCACCTTCGTCCTGGTCTTCGCCGGAGGATTGGTGACCTCGACCGGCTCCGCGATGGCGGTGCCCTCGTGGCCGCTCGACGCCGGCCATCTGATACCGCAACAGTGGGGCGCGGGAGTGCTCTTCGAGTGGGGCCATCGCGCGATCGCCGGCACGGTCTCGATCTTGACGCTGGCGCTGGCGTTGTGGGTCTGGATAGTCGAGCGGCGCGCGTGGGTCAGATTCACGGCGCTCGCGGCCTTCGGACTGGTGGTCGTGCAGGCCGTGCTCGGCGGAATAACGGTGCTCCTGAATCTGCCCCTGGCGGTCGCGGTCGCACACGCGATGACCGGGCAGGCATTCTTTTGCCTGATGGTCGCGATAGCGCTGTTCACGAGTCCGCGCTGGGAGACGATGGCGCCGGTGGCGCGCGTGCCAGGCCAAGCGTCTCTGGCGCCGCTGGCCGCCGCGACTACGGCCGTCATCTACGTGCAGATAATCGTCGGCGCGCTGATGCGGCATATGCATGCCGGGCTGGCGATTCCCGACTTTCCGCTCGCCTTCGGCCACCTGGTGCCGCCGATGTTCTCGGTGCCGATCGCGGTCAACTTCGCCCATCGATGCGGCGCGGTGGTGGTCACGGCGATGGTGCTGTGGACGGTCGCGCGTGCGCTGCGACAGTACGGCGACGAGCCGCCGTTGCGCCGCCCCGCGCTGGGGCTGCTGGTGCTGCTCGCGATACAGATAGGGCTCGGCGCGGCGACGATTCTAAGCCGCCGCGCGGTCATCCCGACGACCTCGCACGTCGCGGTTGGCGCGGCGGTGCTCGCGACCTGTCTCGCGCTAACCTTGCGCGCCTGGCACCTCGAGCGCGCGGCGCGCACCGCCGGCGTTTCTGAGAGCGCGGGAGCGCGTCCGCCAATGTTGGGCGCGGCGGCGCGGCACGAGGTGGGCGCGTGAACGCCGAAGCTGTCGCGCTCGCATCTGCCAGCGGCGCGCGCAAGCGCGCCGCGGCCTATTTCGAGCTGACCAAGCCGCGCGTGGTCGCGATGGTTCTGCTGACCACGCTGGTCGGCTTCTATCTCGGCAGCGCCGAGCGCTTCGATTTGTGGCTTGCGCTGAATACGCTCTTCGCCACCGCGCTGGCCGCCGGCGGCACGCTCGCGCTCAACCAGTACTTCGAGCGCCGCATCGACGCGCTGATGATTCGCACGCAGCATCGCCCGCTGCCCGAGGGACGCCTGACTCCGCCCGAGGCGCTGGTCTTCGGCATCGTCGCGACGGTCGCCGGATGCGCCTGGCTGTGGGTGGCGGCGAACTTTCTGGCCGCCGCGGTGACCGCCGCGATCGCGCTGCTCTACCTGTTCGCCTACACGCCGCTCAAGCGGGTGTCGTGGCTTTGCCATGCCGTCGGCGCGGTGCCCGGAGCGCTGCCGCCGGTTGCGGGATGGGCCGCGGCCAGCGGCAGGCTCGGCGTCGAGCCGCTCATCCTGTTCCTCATCATGTGCCTGTGGCAGCTTCCGCATTCGCTCTCGATCGCGCGGCTTTACCAGAGCGACTACGCGCGCGCCGGAATCAGTATGCTGCCGCTGGCGGGAGGCCGCGGTAATCCGGTCGACAAGGTGATCCTGCTCGACTGCGTGGCGCTTATCGTGGCGGGCGCGTTGCCCACGCTGCTGGGCTTCGCCGGCCGGATCTCGCTGCTGGTCGCGGTCGCGCTGGGCGTGATGATGCTGGCTTTCGGGCTGAGGCTGGCGCGCACACCGAATGCCGCGGCGGCGGCGCGCCGCGTGATGTTCGCTTCGCTCTTCTATCTGCCGATCGTATTCCTGGTGATCGTGCTCGACCGCGCTTAATCTCGCGCCGGGAGCGTGAGTTTCCTCGATGGAATAAGGCGATAGGAAGAGGGAAAGGACCTTGAGAAGGACCTTGATATGAGCGGCATGCGGAGGCTGTTGCCCGGAATCACCGGCCTGGCGCTCTCTGCTCCTGGGCATCGGAACCGTTCAGGCGGCAGAGAGCACCATCCCGCCCGGCACCAAGATCACCATGAAGAACTGGCAGCAGTACAAGGCCTTCATGCCGGACGGGATGATCGCGCTGTTCGACGGCAGCGTCGCCTGGAAGATGCCGCCCGACGTCGAGATGGACGTGGGTCCGACGACGATCCATCCACTGCCCAAGCCGTTCTGGGACGCGGTGGAGAAATACTCGGCGCAGACCCGCTTCCTCGAATTGCCCAACGGCGCCTACAAGCTGGAGAACTACGTCTCAGGCGTCCCGTTCCCGCATCCTTCGGGCCGCGACAAGGGGACCGAGATTGCGGCCGACGTCACTTTCCGTCCCGGCGGCCATCTCTACGTCGGCATGCCCGACTCGGGGACTCCGTCATCGTTTTGCACGATGGACAAGTTCGGCAGCAAGGCCTGCACTCGCGTCGACTACAATTATCGCCAGCTCGCCTACAACTGGTTCCCCGGCATCTCGCACACGGAGCCCGGCTCAGCGGGAGCCTGGTACGGCGAATGGCTGATGGTCGAGGTGCCCGACGAGGCGAAGTACTCGGCCGACTTGACGCTGTTCTGGCAGGACGTGACCCGGCTGCCTGACGACTACGTTTTCATCCCGGCGCTGCGCCAGACGATGCGGCTTTCGACCTCGGCGCGATGCGCGCCGCTGTTCGACAGCGACTTGACGCACGACGACCAGCGGGTGGGATGGAACGGCGGCGCTTCAGTGTTCGAGGGCCATTTTCTGCGTGAGCAGAAGATTCTCGCGCTGGTCGACATGACCACCGCGATGGGCAAGTTTCCCGACAACTACGATATGCCGCTCGGCTGGGCGAAGCCTTCGTGGGGCAACTGGGAAGTGGTGCCGGTGTGGGTGACCGACGTGCGCCGTATCGAGTCGATGAACTCGGGCTACTGCTACGGCAAGCGCATCATGTACACGGCCGAAGCCTACTTCGCCAACGTGCATGAGGACCTGTACGACTCGAACATGAACCTGTGGAAGGTGGTTAATATCGGGTTTCGCCCGCGCGAGGACAAGCAGCATCCGGAATGGGGGCCGCAGTATTTCGGCGGCGGGATAATCGAGCAGTACTGGAACATCCAGGACGAGCACGCCAGCCACGTCTTCACCGCCGACGCCAACGGCGAGGATTTGTGGGCCGACCGCTACACGCCGCAGTATGACAACATCTCGAAGTTCCAGACTCCGAGCGGCCTGACGCAGTTGATGCACTAGTCCGAAACGTGGACGAGCACGAAGCCAAAGAGCAGGCGCAGGAGCTGGGGCGCAACGCCGCCGAGGTCATCTCGGGCGAGGAGCTGACGGCCAAGCTGCGCGAGGGGCGTCCGCTGCGGGTCAAGCTCGGGATGGATCCGACCGCGCCCGACCTTCACCTGGGTCATTCCGTCACGCTCAAGAAGCTCCGCGATTTCCAGCGCCGCGGCCATACCGTGATCTTCCTGGTCGGCGATTTCACCGCGATGATCGGCGATCCGACCGGGCGCTCCGAGACGCGCAAGCCGCTCACGCGCGAGCAGATCGTCGCCAACGCCGAGACCTACCAGCATCAGGTCTCGAAAATCCTCGATCCCGCGCTCACCGAGGTCCGCTTCAACAGCGAATGGATGGACAAGCTCGACGTCCGCGGACTGATCGAGATCGCGGCCAAGCTGAGCGTGGCGCGGATGCTCGAGCGCGACGACTTCGAAAAGCGCCTCGCCGAGCAGCAGCCGCTGTTCCTCCACGAGCTGCTCTATCCGCTGGTCCAGGGCTACGATTCGGTCGCGCTGCGGGCCGACGTCGAACTCGGCGGCACCGATCAGAAATTCAACATGCTGGTCGCGCGCGAGCTGCAGCGCGCTTTTGGCCAGCCGCCGCAGGTCGTCATGACCATGCCGCTGCTCGAGGGACTCGACGGCGTGCGCAAGATGTCGAAGTCCTACGGCAACGCGGTCGGACTGACCGACGCCCCGCGCGACATGTTCGGCAAGCTGATGTCGATTCCGGACCGGATGATGCCGCGCTACTTCGAGCTGCTGACCGACGTCGCGCCCGCCGAACTGGCCGCGGTCCGCTCCAGCGAATCGCATCCGATGGAATCCAAGAAGCGGCTGGCCACGACGATCGTCGGCCGAGTACCACGATAACGCCGCCGCCAAAGACGCGCGCGACTACTTCGAGAGCAAATTTCAGCGCCGCGAGGTTCCGCAGGACGTTCCGGTCTTTCGCATCGCCGCTGAACTTTGGATCTGCGAGTTGCTAAAGCAGCTCGGCTTCGCCGCCTCGACCAACGAGGCGCGCCGGCTGGTGGGGCAGGGCGCCGTGCGCGTCGATCGCCAGACCGTCACCGATATCAATTTTCACTTCGTGCCCGGCCAGCATCGTATCCTCGAAGTCGGCAAGCGCCGCGTCGCTCGCATCGAGCCGTAGCGCTTTTTTGTCATTCTGAGCGAGCGCTGCGCGAGTCGAAGAACCCCGATCTTTTCTGGACGAGCATTGCGAGAGTCTCGGAGCACAATAATCCGGGGTCCCTCGACTCGCAGACTCGCTCGGTATGACAGGAGCAGAGGCGGGCGGAGAAGCGCGCGAGATCCTTCGACTCCGCTCGCAGATTCGCCTTCGGCTCAGGATGACAGCAACTGAGCGTTCGCGAGAAAATCGACACCTTGGGACAGGAGAGGGGAGTAGAAGAGACTGCTAGTTACGCAATGCTCTCCAGGATAAGGAGGTATGGACTTCGCGCCGGTGGCTAGTCCTTCTTCGCCGATTCCGCCGCGACCAGTTCCTTGAGCCGCGTCATCACGCGGTCGAGCGCGCGCGTGTAGCGCTGCTTGGTCCACCCTTCCTTGGTGCGCATCTTGAGCCATCCGAGCTTGACCGCGTCGGGCTTGTTGCCCATCTCGCCGGTCGAAACCTCGATCACCGCGCGTTCCTCGGGCGTGAGCTGCGCCAGCACCTCGCGCTTGAGGTTCTGCAGGAAGCCCGCCTTGAGGTCGATATCAACTTTCATGACTTTGCCTCGTCGTGGGCCGTTCGCTCAGTCAGAACATGCGCCATCCGAATACTCTACTCTCAATCGCCTTGACAGCCGAAGCGCGCGCGAGCTACGCCAGCGGCCAGGAGGTGCGCGATGAAACACTGGGCCGTCGAGCGCCACGATCACGTCGAGGTATGGACCTATCGCAATCCGCCGATGAACTATTTCGTCGGGCCGGGCGCGGGCGAGCTGCTCGAGCTTATCGGCAAAGCCGAGGCCGACGCCGAGCTCCGCGCAATCATTCTGACCGGCGGAATCGAAGGCAAGTTCATCACGCACTACAGCGTCGACGAATTGGCGCAGATGGCTGCCGATCCGGCCGAGTGCGCCCGCGTCTTCCCCGAGATGGAGCTCGGATACCATCGGATGCTCGACCGGATCATGCTGATGCCCAAGGCGGTGATCGCGGCGATCAACGGCGACTGCATGGGCGGTGGCTACGAGCTTTCCCTGGCGTGCGACTTCCGCCTGGCGGCCGATGGGCCGTACCAAATCGGCTTGCCCGAATCGGTGCTCGGCATCCTGCCCGGCGGCAGCGGAACGCAGCGCCTGCCGCGGCTCATCGGGCGCGGGAAGGCGCTCGAGGTGATGCTGTTCGGCAACGTCTATTCGCCGCGCGACGCCGAGCGGATGGGGATGGTGAACCGGGTGCTCGCGCCGGACACGCTGATGGCGTTCGCGATGGGATGGGCGCGGACGCTGGCCAAGCGGTCGCCGCGATCGGTCGCCGCGATCAAGCGCGCCGTCTATCTGGGCGCCGACCTGCCGCTGGCCGAGGGACTTTATATCGAACGCGCCGAGATGCGCGACGTGATGTGCACCGAAGACGCGCGCACTACGATGAATGCCTACAACAAGGCGGTGGCCGAGGATGCGATGAAGGCGCGCACTGATTTTCTCGCGGGCATCGGCGTGCCCGAAACCAAGGGCCGCTAGGGCGCTCGAACGTGGCGGCCGCGCGCTTAAACGATAGCCGCCAGATAAATCGCGAACAGCGTGCCTAATAGCCGCCGCCGAATACAGCACCACGCCGAGCACGTTCTCCAGGTGCTTGACGCGTAAGAAGTCGACCAGCGTCAGGCGCAGCCGGTGCGCGGCGTGAAATAAGCCGAAGAAGCACAGCACCACCAGGTACAAGCGCGCGAGCGGATGCTCGAACAGATGAAGCGTCGCCTGGTAGCCCGGGTCGGTGAATAATCCGATCGGGAACAGGATGCCGAAGAACAGGATGTGCACCGGCAGCAGGTAGCCCGCGACGAAGCCGCCCGTGCCGAACAGGAACCATACCGCGGGTTCATTGGCGCGCTTGGCCATTTTACGACGCCCCCAGGATGATGGCCGCCACCACTATCGTGGCGACAGCCCAAAGGATGTAGCTCGGCAGCGCGGTCGTCATCTCGGGGAGAGGATGGCCGTGGCTGCGCGGGAAGAACGCTTTGGGCACCAGCTTGGACCAGGTGATGGTGTGCAGCACCAGGAAAGCGAGCGCGATGATGTTGAGCAGAATCACCAGCGGATGCCGCATGTGCGCCTGGAACGCCGCATAGGCCTCGGGGCCGCGGGTCAGCGCGCAGACCTGCTCCAGCGTCACGATCAGGAAGTAGCCGACGAAGACGCAGGAGAACTCGCGCAGGATGAACTTCAGGTAGTTGAAGCGCCCGAGCCACCACCAGTTGGAAAACGGGCGGTGATACTCGCGGGGCTGGAATTGCGGGTACGAGGCCATCGGGTCACTTGCCTCCCCACGGCATCAGGAACGATTTGTACCATTCCTTGGTGGCGGTGAGCTTGAATTCCTGGATCGCGAGCGAGGGGTCGACCTCCTTGGGGCAGACCTCCGAGCATTCGCCGATCACCGTGCAGTCCCAGATGCCGTCGTGTTGCGAGAGGACGTCGAGCCGCTCGTCGGTGCCCTGGTCGCGCGAGTCCAGGTTGTAGCGCTCGGCCAGCGCGAGCGCGGCCGGGCCGACGAAGTGCGGATCGATTCCGTAGACCGGGCAGGCCGAGTAGCACAGCATGCAGTTGATGCAGTTGCTGTATTGCTTGAAGGTGGCGAGCTGCTCGGGGGTCTGGAGGTATTCGCGCGCCGGCGGCGTCTTGTCCTTGCGCACGATCCACGGCTTGACCCGGGTCAGCTTCTCGAGGAAGTCGGTCATGTCGATCACGAGGTCGCGCGCGACCGGGAAGTGGCGCAGCGGCTCGACCCGCACCGGCCCCGGCGCGAACTGCGGCGAGCAGGGTCTCGCAGGTCAGCCGCTCGTAGCCGTTGACCACCATCCCGCAGCTTCCGCAGATACCCATCCGGCACGACCAGCGGTAGGTGAGCGAGCCGTCGAGCTTGTCCTTGATGTAGTTCAGCGCGTCGAGGACCATCCAGTCCCCGCGCAGCGGAACCTCGTACTTTTGAAAGTGCGGCTCGGCGTCGGTCTCGGGCGAGTACCGCGCCACCTCAATGACTATCGTGTCCGCCATCGGTCGATTGCTCTCCGTATACCCGCTTGCCCGGCGGCCAGCGCGTGATCGTTACCGGCAGATAGGAGACCACCGGCCGCCCATCGTTTCCCCTCGACACCAGCGAATGCGCGAGGAATTTCTTGTCGTCGCGATCGGGGAAATCGGTGCGCTGATGGGCGCCGCGCGACTCCTCGCGCTGCAGGCCGCATTGCAGGATGGTCTCGGCCACGTCGAGCAGGAAACCCAGCTCCAGCGCCGCGATCAGCTGCGTATTGAAGGCGCGGCTGTGGTCCTCCATCGAGATCGCCTTGTAGCGCTCCTGCATCTCGCCGATTTTGTCCGCCGCCTCGGCCAGCGACGCGCGCACGCGGTAGATGCCCGCAGCCGGCTTCCATCGTATGCTGCATCGCCTCGCGCAGCGTCGAAATGTTTTCGCTTCCGCCGGTCTTGCGCAGGTATTCCTTTTCGATTCGCCGCTCCTCGTCGGAGCCCAGCGCCAGCACCGGATTCGCCGCACGGCATCGAGGCCGTGCTCGCGTAGTCGGCCGCGGCCCGGCCGGCGCGCGCGCCGAACACCAGCATCTCGCTGAGCGAGTTCGAGCCCAGCCGGTTGGCGCCGTTGAGGCTGACGCAGGCGGCCTCGCCCGCCGCGTACAAGCCCCTTGAGCGGGGTCGCGCCGTTGGTGTCGGTATGGACGCCGCCCATCATGTAGTGCTGCACCGGGCGCACCGGGATCATTTCGTGGACCGGATCGATGTTCTCGTACTTCACGCACAGCTCGCGCACCATCGGGAGCTTGGCGTTGATTTTTTCCTCGCCCAGATGGCGCAGGTCGAGATGGACCACGTCGCCGTAGGGGCCCTTGATCGTGCGCCCCTTCTCCAATTCCTTGACGAAGGCCTGCGAGAGGCGGTCGCGCGGTCCAAGCTCCATGCTGCGAAGAACCGGGCTCCTTCTGCGGCTTGCCCAGGTCGTAGTCCTGCAGATAGCGGTAGCCGTCCTTGTTGACCAGCAAGCCGCCCTCGGCGCGCGAGGCCTCGGTGATCAGGATGCCGGTGAAGGGCAGGCCGGTGGGATGGTACTGCACCATCTCCATGTCCTTGAGCGGCGCGCCGGCCTCGTAGGCGAGCGCCATCCCGTCGCCGGTGCAGATGTTGGCGTTGGTGGTGAAGGGAAACACGCGGCCGCATCCGCCGGTGCAGATGATCACCGCCTTGGCCGTGATCACGCGGACCTTGCCGGTCTTCAGCTCGATCGCGACCACGCCCGCATACGCGGCCGTCCTCGACCAGCAGCTTGGTCGACGAAGGTCTCGTCGTAGCGCGTGAGCGGATAGCGCAGCGAGGTCTGGAAGAGCGTGTGCAGCATGTGGAAGCCGGTCTTGTCGGCGGCGAACCACGTGCGCATCTTCTTCATCCCGCCGAACGGACGCACCGCGACCTTGCCGTCGTCGCGCCGGCTCCACGGGCATCCCCAGTGCTCCAGCCGCAGCAGCTCCTTGGGGATCTCGTTGACGAAGATCTCGACGCAGTCCTGGTCGCTCAGCCAGTCGCCGCCCGAGATGGTGTCGTAGGCGTGCTCGTCGAGCGTGTCGTCGTCGCCGATCACGCCGGCGGCGCCGCCCTCGGCGGACACGGTATGGCTGCGCATCGGGTAGACCTTGGAGACCATCGCGACGCTGAGCTTGGGGTTGATTTCGGAAACGGCGATCGCGGCGCGCAACGCGGCGCCGCCGCCACCGACCAAAAGAACATCATGCGAAGACGTTTCCACGGCTGTTTCAGACCTCGGCCTGCGCCACCGTACGATAAGCGCGGCTACTTCTCAATAAGATACTCATCATAAGCCGCATTTCAATCCGGGCGATCTCCCCGCCGACCACCGCGATCGGATCGCGCCAGGGCCTCGCGCAGTTTGTCCCGGCGCGAGCGAACGCGAACCAAAACGGACGGACTATAGCGCAGCCCTTTTCACTTGCCAACGGAAAGACGCATTCGCCCCGGCGACGCCGCGCCGCCTGTCTCGCGCCGCGGCGGTTGCGCCATGCTTGAATGACCGTGTCGACGGCGCCTACGTGGCGCGCTTCACGACTTCGATACAATTGCGCTAGTTTCGGAACCGACAGTTACAACAACGCACAACGGGAGGCATCAGCGATGGCCGAGCGGATACTCAGCAATGACGAAATCGCCGAGATGGAAAAACTCACGGTCGACCGCCTGGTCGAAGCCATCGATCGCGGCGACCGCGAGGGCGCCAAGAAACTCGCGCGCCGGATGTACAACGAGTTCCTCAGCATGCACGACCTTTACCGCAACTGGACCTCCGCCACGCTCAGCTTCGTCGGCCGGCGCTTCGGCGACAAGGCGCTCGAGGAGGCGATGGACGAGGGAGTGAAGGCGTGGTGGGGACCCAGCCTGGACAAGATGCCGCAGGACGTGCGCGCGCGCGTCAAGATGTTCGCCGCCGGGCTGCGAGGTCATCTGCAGCCGCTGCACATCGAGGAGGACGACGAGAAGGTCGTGATCCAGATGCGTCCGTGCGGGAGCGGCGGCCGCCTGGTGCTCGAGGGCAAATACGAAGGCCCCGACGCTCTGTTGACGGTCAAGGGCAAGCAGTTCCTGACCTATGGGCGCGACAGCTTTCCCGGTCTACTGCGCGCACGAGCCGGTGATGGAGCGCCAGGACATCGAGGCCCACGGCGCGCCGTTCGTGGTGGTCGAGCCGGCGCACGAGATCGGCAAGGAGCACTGCAACTTCATCATCTACAAGGATCGCTCGAAGGTCCCGGCCAAGTACTACGAGCGTCTCGGCCTGAAGAAGCCCGATCCGGCGAAGTGATCCGATACCGGTAGGCCATCGTTAGTGAGCGGCGCGTTTGAATTCCGGGTCGTCGCGGCGTTCAAGCGAGAACGTCGTGGACGGAGCGGCGCGGACTGACGCCGGAGTCCATGGTCGGGTAGCCGATCCGAAACGCCATCAGCGGATGCCATCCTGGATCGCCGATCATAGCGGCCAGCGCATTGGTGAACCCGGCTCGAGTTGCGCGGTCTGCTCGCGCTCGGCACGCTCGATCGGTTGATTCAGCGGATGCATCGCGAGTCCGTGGACGGTCGCCCACAGATGCATCCGTTGCCACATCCTGCCCACCTTCATCCGGCACACATTGCTGCGCGGCTGCTGCGCCATCAGTATCCCGAACGCTGACGCGGTCGCCACGTGCTTGTTGCGCGTCGCCGCGAGCCAGTAGGTGTCGGCCGTCTTGCGCGATACCGGCACGATTCGCGCCGCCAGCAGCATAAGTGGCGATAGCCCTTGCGTGTAGATCGTGAGGCCGTCGCGATGCGCCTCGATCTCGCACGAACCATTCCGGAGCCATCGCGCGCTATCGCGCGATTGGTCGGGATCGGCAATGAACGCCTCGGTCGCGGCGACGACCAACTCGCCGAATCGAGTTCGCTCGGGGTCGCTCGAGAACCAGATTATTTTCACCTGCTGGTCGTCGATCAGATTCCGCAGGGCGCTCAGCGTGTCGGCGCCGACCGGCCGCGCCGTATCGTAAGCGCCGCGATTCGTATGCCGCTTGCCGATCGCGTCGAAGAGCGGTGACTTCGATACCGCCGCGGGCGCGAGGTCGGCAACCGCGACGGCCGAGTCATTTTCGTGCAGCGAGAGTGTGCAGGCATAACCGTGAGCCGGCGCCGCCAACGCCAGATTCTCCAGCGCGCATCCGATACCGATATGCATCTCGCGCAGCATCGGATCGACCGTCCCGATGTTGCGGCTGGTGTCCGCGACGACCTCGATCCGCGACGGCGTCACGCGAAAAAACCAGGGCTGGGTGTTGTGGGCGTTGGCGGCGACGACCGCGGCGCGGACCAGCGCGAGCGGGCCGTCCGACAGCTCGCCGGCCCAGGTCGTCCACGGCTCGTACGCCGCGTCGCCGTTGCCCATCGGGAGGGTCTGATCCGCCAACCCGCGGCCGGCATAGGTCGACGCGAGAATTATCGACGCGCCGGTTCCGGCGATGAAGGCCCGGCGGCTTATGTTGTTCTGGCCCTGTGGTGTCATGGTTGCCTCGACATCGTTGGAGTGGATGGCTAATGTCTCTGATAAGAGACTTAGCGCGACAGTATGTCCCTGTCAAGGGACATCGTAGCGAGAACCAAAACCGACGGCAGGATCGATCCTGCGAATGGAGCGAATGAGGATGGCAAAGTTGCGGACCGCCGTGGTGCGAAACCGGCCGGTGACCGAACGCAAGTTGACTCGGGCGGTTGAAAAACTGCTCGCACGCGGCGGCTTCGGGATGCTAGGTCCCAGCGCTGTCGCGCGTGAGGCCGGCGTCGACAAGAAGCTCATCTATCGGTACTTCGGCAATCTCGACGGACTGGTGGCCGCTGTCGTCCAAAGCCCGGGCTTCTTTCCGACGCTCGAGGAAATTTGCGATGGCGATATTGCGGCGATGCGCGCCCGTCCGGCGCCCCAGCGGATCGCAATGATCGCGGGCAACTACGCACGCGCTCTGATCAAACGGCCCGTCGTGCTCGCGATGATGGCATGGGAGACGGTCGAGCGTAATCGCCTGACGGCGATCACGGAGACCGCGCGCGAGGAGATGAGCAATCGCATAGCCCAGACGCTGCTCGACGATGTGGCCAGCGTGCCAGGGGTCGCCGGCGCCTACGCGATCATAGGGGCGGCGCTCAACTACCTGGCAATTCGTCAGCGGAAGATCCGGATTTTCAGCGGCGTCGAGATTCGCACGGAGGAGGGCTGGTGTGAAATGACGCGGGCGATCGAGCTGATGATGGCGGCGCTCGCCATCCCCGCAAGTCAGACTTGACTACAGTTCAAGGTGGGCCATCACGAAACCGTGGTCCACTGCGCGCGTGATTTTCAGTTCGACTGCGAAGCTGCCGATGGTGCGGGATTCGCGCCAGCCGCCGGCGCTGCGCCACTGATCGCGGGGCTGTAGTTCAACGGCTCGGTCGGCGGCGGCGCATAGCTCGGCGAGGCCGTGGTGCTGAACGGATGCGACACGCTGTAGACGCCCTTGAACAGCGAAACGCCCCATCCGCTCGCGCTCACCAGGTTGGTGGCGTTGTTGTAGAGCCCCGGATCGTCGACCAGCAGGCCGAGCGTGCCATGGCGGCTGTTGATCTTGTCGAGCACCTCGCGCATGTCGTCCGAGGAGCGGCGCAGGTTGTTCATCACCCGGCCCGCGTACTTCTGATCTTCCATCAATTGCGGCAGCAAGCCGTTGGCGCGATTCATCCGCGCCGCCAAATCGTGAATCTGAGCCGAAGTCTCCTCGAGGCGTGCCGAGGCCGTGCGCAGCGAGTCCACCGCGCTGGTGATATTCGTCACCACGCGCCGGCCGTTGGTCTGCGGACTCAGCATCGCGCCGAGTACGCCCTGGCCGCGTTCGATTCGGTCGACCGCGAGGTCGAGTTCGGCGGTCAGCTTCTGAACGTTGTCCAGCGTCTGCCCGATCGAAGCCAGGGTGAGCGGCTTTTCCTTCGGATTTGAGGGGCCCCGGATCAGTTCGGCGAGGATGCCGTTGCCCTGGTTGGCCGTGTCGAGCAACTGGCGCAGCGAGTTCGAGATCGCGATCACGTTGGCGACCAGATCGCCGGTGCCGCGGGCCTGCAGCAGCGCCGCATAGTTGACCGGATCCTGGCTCAGCAGCAGCGCGTCAGCCTGCACCGACGGCGCATTGGCCGAGCCCGCCGTCAGCAGCAGGAACTTGTCGCCCAGCAATCCGAGCGATTCCACTTTGGCCACCGAGTCGGTGCGCACGCGCTGGATCGCGTTGGCTTCGATCCGGATCCGCACGACGACGTAGTTGGCGCGCCGGTCGTCGGGAAACTGGATCGAAGCGACCGAGCCCACGTTCACGCCCGAGAGATAGACCGGCGCTCCGACCTGCAGGCCGTTAACGCGCTCGAAACGCGCCTGCAGCTCCTCGCTCCCGCTGAGCAATCGCAGCCCTCCGCCGATCGAAAAGATCGCGAGCGCCAGGATCGCAATTCCGGCCAGCATCAGCAGGCCCACGCGCAATGAATGACTGGTTTGTTCCGCCATGGTGTGAAATCTCCCTGATAGCGAGCCGCGCGCCGGTTCAGAACGCGGCCTTGAGAAACTCCTGCATCAGCTCGTCACGCGTGCCGCGCACTTCCTCCGCGGTCCCCGAAAAACGGATGCGTCCGCGATCGAGCAGCGCGAAGCGGTCGCCCACCGCGAACGCGCTTTTGAGATCGTGCGTCACCACCACCGAGGTGAAACCGAGCCGCCGCTGCATGCTGCGGATCAGCTCGTTGATATGCATGGTGACGATCGGGTCGAGCCCGGTGGTCGGTTCGTCGTAAAGCACGGCACGCGGCTCCAGCGCGATCGCGCGCGCCAGCGCCACCCGCTTTTTCATTCCGCCCGACAGCTCGGCCGGATAAAGCCCCTGGGTGCCCTTCAGATCGACCATCCCCAGCAGTTCGGTGACGCGTGCCGCAATCTGCGGCTCGCTCAGCCCGCTATGCTCGCGCAGCGGATAACTGATATTGCCGTACACCGTCTGCGAGTCGAACAGCGCGCCGAGCTGAAAGACCATCGCCACCTTCCTGCGTATGTCGAATAGCTGGTTTTCATCGAGCCCCTTGAGCGAGCGTCCGTCGACCCAGACCTCGCCGCGGTCGGGCGCGACCAGGCCGTTTAGGTGGCGCAAGATCACACTCTTGCCTTCGCCGCTGCCGCCTAGCACCACCAGCGTCTCGCCCTCGGCGACGTCGAAGTCGACGCCCTGCAGCACCGGTTTGCCATTGAAGCTCTTGCACAGTCCGCGCACGCTGATATACGGACGCGCCGGGTTTTTCATCCGATTGCCATGAACAGCTTGGTCAGGAAAAAATCCGACACCAGCACGCCGATCGACGCCGCTACCACCGCCGAGGTTGTCGCGCGTCCCACGCCGTCGGCGCCGCCGCTTGCGCCGAGCCCCTTGCTGCACGCGATGATCGAGATGAGGTAGCCGAAGAACACCGCCTTGCCCAGGCCGCTCGTGAGATCGCCCAGGCGCGTGTTCTGGACCATCGAAGTGAAAAAATAGTCGGCGCTCAGTCCGAGCTGGGTGACCGCGATCAGCAACCCGCCGACCAGCCCGACCGCGTCCGAAATGACGGTCAAGATAGGCAGCATCAGCACCGTCGCCAGCACCCGCGGCACTACCAGCTTCTTGACCGGACTGGTCGCGAGCGCGCGCATCGCGTCGATCTGTTCGGTGACCTTCATGCTGCCCAACTCGGCCGTGATGCCGGCGCCGACGCGCGCGCCGATCATCAGCGCGGTCAACACCGGACCCATCTCGCGGAACAGCGAGAGCCCCATGATGCGGCTGATATAAATCTTGGCGCCGAAGCGGGCGAGGAACTGCCCCATCTGCAGCGCCAGCACCATCCCGGTGAAGATTGCGGTAAGATTGACGACGTTGAGCGAGCGCACGCCGACGCTGTCGAGCTGCTCGACCAGCAGACGGCCCTCGAACGGGCGGCGCAGCGCCTGGCGGACGCATTCGCGAGTCAGCAGACCGACGTCGCCCAGTTGTTCCAGGAAGCGCTTGAAAGCTTGACCCATCGTTAACCGCGCTACGAACGCGTGAGCGTAGGCGAAGCCGCCGGGAGGGGCAACCGCAGCATGCTACTACGAAGGAGGAGATTGCGATGAGCAGGGCGGATGCGGATAGCGACGGAGCGCTGTTCGTCTACGGCTCGCTGCTTGACGCGGCTCATCGCGCCGCATTGCTCAGGCGCGAGGTCGCCGCGGTGCCGGCGCGGATGACGGGCTACGAGCGCCGGCGCAGGCGCTATTTCTATATCGTCGAGCGCGCGGGCGTCGAGACCCCGGGTTTGGTGCTGAGCGGACTTGGCGAGCGCGACTTCGCGGTGCTCGATCGCTACGAGGAAGTGCCGCGGCTGTATACCCGCGTGAAAGTCGAGGTGACGGGACGCCGGCGGCGCTGCGCTGCGATGCTGGGTTTACCTGCCTACTCCGGCGCTGCTCGGCCCTAAGGACTGAGCAGCGCGCGGCGCTCAAGCTTTGACGTCGGCGGGCTGCGGGCGCCCGTCGGGTTTTTTGATTCCGAACTTGTCCAGGCGGTACTGCAGCGTGCGGTAGCTCATGCCGAGCATCTTGGCCGCCTTGGCGATCACCCATTCCCGCGTTCCATCGCCTGCAGAATCAGATCGCGCTCGAGATTCTCGAAGTTGATTCCTTCGGCGGGAATCTCGAAGCGCTCTCCGCGCGCGCGCTCAGCGGTGCGCGCGGGCATCTTGCGCGCCAGGACTTCCTGCGGCAGGTCTTTGGGCATGATGCGGTCGCCTTCGCACAACAGAGCGCGCGCTCGATCGCCGATTCGAGCTGGCGCACGTTGCCCGGCCACGGATAGTCGAGCAGCACCTCCATCGCTTCGCGGCTGATCTCCTTGACCCGGTTTTGCGCCAAGTGGGCGAAACGGTTCTTGAGCGCGTTTTCCGCCAGCAGCGGGATGTCCGAGCGGCGATCGCGCAGCGGCGGCAGCGTGATGGTGACGACGTTGATGCGGTAGTAGAGGTCCTCGCGAAAGCGCCCCTGGGCGACTTCCTCGGACAGATCGCGGTTGGTGGCGGCGACCAGGCGCACGTCGACCCGGATCGATTCGTTGCTGCCGACGCGCCGCAGCTCGCGTTCCTGCAGGACGCGCAGAAGTTTCGGCCTGCAGGCCGATATTGAGGTCGGCGATCTCGTCGAGAAAAAGCGTCGACTTGTCGGCGCTTTCGATGAGCCCGATCTTGCGCTCGTTGGCTCCGGTAAAGGCTCCGCGCTCGTGGCCGAACAGTTCGTTTTCGATCAGGCTGTCGGGAATCGCCGAGCAGTTGATCGCCACGAACAGGCGCGTGCCGCGCGGCGACAGCTTGTGGATCGCGCGCGCGATCACCTCCTTGCCGGTCCCGCTCTCGCCCTGGATCAGCACCGTCGAATACGACGGCGCGACCTTGCGCACCACGCGGATCACGTCCTCGATCGCGGGATGCTGCCCGATGATGCCTTCGATCTGGAATTTGCCCTCAAGCCGCGTGCGCAGGAGGATGTTCTCCTGCGTGAGGCTCGCGAACTCCGCCGCCTTGCCGACCGTCATCACCAGCTTCTCGCGGTCGGTCGGCTTGGTCAGGTATTCGAAGGCGCCGCTCTTGGTCGCCTTGACCGCGCTCTCGATCGTGCCGTGCGCGGTCAGCAGCACGACCTGGCTGCCCGGGTAGGTCTGGCGCACCGCGGCAAGCAGTTCCTCGCCCGTCATCCCGGGCATCAGCAGGTCCGTCAGCACCACGTCGAAGCTGCCCAGCGCGAGCTGCTCCATCGCGCGTTTGCCGTTGGGCGCCTCGTCGACCAGGAAGCCTTCCTCGCGCAGCGTCTCGACGGTTATCTGCCGCTCCAGGTCGTTGTCCTCGACCACCAGTACCGACGGTTGACTCATGTATGTCTACCTAGTGCGCCGAGCGGAAAGATGAAAGTCACCGTGGTGCCGCGTCCGGCCGGGTTGGGGCCAATCTTGATAGTGCCGCCGTGGCGCTCGACGATCGCGCGCGAGAAGAACAGGCCCAGGCCGACGCCGTCGCGCTTGGTGGTGAAGAACGGCTCGAAGACGTGGCTCGCGACCTCGGGCTCGATGCCCGCGCCGGTGTCGGAGAAGGTTATCACCTCGTTGTCGCCTTCGCGCTTGAACGCGATTCTCGAGCTCTCCGCCCTCGGGCATCGCCTGGATCGCATTCGCCACCACGTTGATGAAACAGGCGTGAAGCTTTTCGGCGTCCACGTTGAGTATGACCGGCGCCTCGGCGCCTTGCTCGAGCGCCTGGATCGACTGGCTGCGTAGCTTGGAGTCCGACAGCTCGAGCACGTTGCCGACCAGCGCGCGCACGTCGGTGGGCGCGGGATGGACCTCGATCGGGCGGCCGTAGTTGAGGAAGCTCTGGATCAGCTCGGAGAGGCGATGGATTTCGTCCTTCATGATTCCGAGCTGGCGGCGATAGTTGTCCTGGTCGTTGCGCAGTTGCGGCGCATAGCGCGCGCGTAGCTGGTCGATCGCGAGGCTGATGAAATTCAGCGGGTTCTTGATCTCGTGCGCCAGCGCGCCGGCGAGCTGGCCGAGCGCGGTGAAGCGCTCCAGCCGGTTGAGCTCGGCCTCGCGCTCGCGCGCGCGGCGCAACTGGTCGACCATCTCGTTGAAGCTGCGCGTGAGCAGCCCGATCTCGTCGCGCCGATGCGCCTCGGGCACTGGTTCGAGGCCGCGCGCGGCGATGTTCTGCGCGGCGGCGGCGACCGCGTGGATCGGCTCGACGTAGCGATCAGCCAGCACGTAGGAGAAAACCAGCCCGATCGCGAAGATCGCCAGCGCGACCGTCAACAGATGGATGCGATGCTCCTCGAGCGGGCGGGCGAAATCGGCGAAGTCGGCCACCACCTGGACGTAGCCGAGCAGATGGTCCTCGACCTCGACCGGGATCAGGTAGACGGTTTGCTCGCCGGCCGGACCCACAGTGAAGGCCGGCACCGGGAGCGGGTCGCCGCCGCGCGCCGCCGTCTGCGCCGCCACGACGTGAACGGCGCCGCGGTTGATCGCCTCGCCGATCAGCGCCGGGTTGGAGCTGTTGATGATCAGGTCCTTGCTCGATGCGATCGAGACTTCGAGTCCGTTGTTATGCAGCGAGTTGACGTAGTTCTGCAGGCGATCGCGATCGAAGGTGCCGACTGAGGTCAGCTCCTGCACGCTGATCTGGATGGCGCTGGCGAGTTCCTTGACGTTGTCCTGGGTCGCCTCGACGATGCGGTTTTGAGTGTTGAGGCTGACCAGCAATTCGGCGCCGAGCGTCAGCCCCAGCAGCACTACCATCAGCGCCATCAGCTTGGCTTTGAGATTGAGCGCCGGAAGTCTGAATCGCATGATAGGTTTCAATGTAGAAGTGATAGGTTTCAAGCCCGTCGACGGACGCGGCGCCCGGCCGCAAAAGCGCGAGCGAGCGGCCTGCGAGCGCAGTGGGCATCGGCTAGGTCGGGGTTTCCTCGTGTTCGCGCGTGAACATCAGCATCCGCATCGCGATGACGGCCAGCGAGAGCGCCAGCACCACCCAGATCACCTTCTCGAACCCGCCGATATAGTGCAGCACCACCTCCATCTCGTTGCCGAAGAGGTAGCCGAGCGTGATCACGATCGGCACCGAGATGACCGCGCCGGCCAGGTCGTACAGGAAAAACCGCAACGGATTCACGCCGAACGAGCCGGCGGTAAGGTAGACCAGGGCGCGCAGGCCGGCGACGAAGCGCGCGTAAAAGATCGCCCGATGGCCGTGGCGGTCCATGAAATTCTTTGAGCCAATCGATCTGGCGTTGCGAGCGAGGCCGTCCGATGCCGAGGTAGGCGACCAGCCCGGTGCCAAAACGCCGGCCCAGGAAAAACAGCAAGTTGTCGCCCGCTACCACGCCCACCAGCGCGACCATGATCGTGATCGGGTACTGGATGAGTCCGCGATGCACCAGGAAGCCGCCCGCCAGCAGCGCGACGTCCTCGGGTATCGGCAGGCCCATCCCGCACAGTACGAGGACCACCAGCAAGCCAGCATAAGTGAAATGCTGGATGTAGGCCGAAACCAGACCCGCCAAGCGTCAGTTCCCCTGCGCGTAATGGTCGCGCAGCACGCGGCGAATCTGATCGACCGGCAGCCCTTCGTCGGCGAGCTTGGCGGCCTCCAGCGCTTCGCCGGTGCAGACCGGGCAATGCCCGCCATGCTCGTCGCGATAGCAGTCGAGCAGGTTCTGATGGCCGATTTCCTTGTCGCATCCGCAGTAGCAATGAAGCTGCGCGAGCAGTGCCGGATTTTTCGCCGCGACTTCGTAGGCCTGGCGCGCCGCTCCGAAGAAGCGGGCGGGATCGAGCGTCACGCGCTGGTCCTTGGCGGTCGCGGCCGCCGGATCAGCCGCCGAGTGCATCGTCCACGCGACCGCGCCGATCGACAGGACCACAACGGCGGCCACGCGCCGCAAATATCCACGTTGGTTTGCTTCGCTTGCCGCGCTTACCGCCTGCCGGCGGGTTTTTGGTCTTGGGCATGATGCTCACCGATTACTCGCGTCACTATAGCATTTCCACGACTTGCGGGTCGCGCCGGACGAAACTGTAGAGCGCGGCCGGGCGATGGGCGCCGCGGCGCGTGGCCGGCAGCCGGCGCAGGATTCCCATCGAGAGAATCCGCCGGCGAAAATTGCGCCGGTCGATCGGCCGCTTCAGGATCATCGCGTACAGCGCCTCCAGTTCGGCGAAAGTGAAGGTCTCAGGCAGCAGGTTACAGGCGATATTGGTGTACTCGAGCTTCGCCTTGAGCCTTCCGAGCGCATATTCCGCCATCTGTTGATGATCATACGCAAGCGCGGGCAGCGCCGAAACCTCGAACCAGCGCCCGTCCAGGTACTTGCCGCCCGGCGCCGCCGCTCTGCTGCGCATCCGCGATTAGCGCCATGTAGGCGACCGAAACGACGTGGGCGCGCGGGTCGCGCGAGGGGTCGCCGAACGTGAAAAGCTGCTCCAGGTAGGCCTCGCGGATCCCGGTCGAGGCGAAAAGTTCGCGATACGCCGCCTCGTCGAGCATTTCGCCCATCCGCACCAGGCCGCCGGCGAAGGCCCATCGCCCGCGCGCCGCGCCGCGGCGCAACTGCACGAGATAGGTCTTGAGGCGGCCGCCCTCGACCGCGAACACCACCATGTCGACGGCGACCTTGGGCCGCGCGGCCCGATGGCTTCGCGTGGCGGCGAGGTCGGCGGCGGCGGCTCCTCTTCTCGATGGCGGCGGCGATTCAGAGTTCACCGTCGCAAGCATATCCGCCAAATCGCGTCTCGTTCAAAGAGCGCGTCGGGTTCAAAGAGAAGGGCCGTTTGCGAACGGCCCCTCCCACAGCGGACCCCCTACGAGCGGGGGTCCTCCAGATTTGTTTCGCCGCGCCAATCAAACGCGCGTGCAGTTGAGGTAGGTCCAGCAAGCATCGAACTCGGTGCGGCCGCTGAACAGGGTATCTATTGCCTGGCGGATTAGTGAGAGCCGGTCCGCGATGGCTTCCGCGGTTGGCGCCCGTCCATCGATTTTCTCATTTCCGCCAACCCAGCCGAGCACCGCGTCATGGTATGCGGATAGGAATTCGTACCAGTCGTCGACCCGCGCCCGGATGTTACGCTCCGCCACGCCTTCGATCTGAAAGCCGGCGCTCCTTAGAATGTTTAGATAGAAGTCGAGCCGCCGTGGCTCGACAAACACACGATTTCGGAACGCGCTGTGCGAAGCCATGCGTTCAACGTCGTCGAGAACGGACCGATACGCCGCATAGCGGGGATCGCTTCGGACTATCCCGTCCGCAAGGTCATTTATGACCCATACCGTTTCATCGAGGATCCACTGACTAGGCTTCGCGCGAGGATTGCGGATGTTTCCGGAGTTGATGAACAACTTACCGCCGGGCCGCAGGACAGAGGCCCACGCGGAAACCGTCTCCTCCAGGTCAGTGTAGAGATGGACGGCATTGGTGCAGGCGATCGTGTCAACTCCGCGCTCGAGCAGCGACGGGCTCAACACCTCGTGGATTCGCTGCAATCGCTTCTCTTCTTTCAGGAAGCGCAGGAGTCGAAACGCAACGCGCGGATCGGCGGCGAACTTCTCGACCGCAACCCGCAAAAAGCGCGGCGAACTGTCTACGATGAGGATGCCGGCCCGGCGATCGAAAATCCTCAACTTCAGCCGATCGAGGAGGATTCCGGTGCCGCCCGAATAATCCACCATGATATCGCCGTCTTTCAGATTGCCGGCAAGATCGTCGATGATCGGGTCGAGATTTCGGTACCAACTGTGCCGGTCAACCTTGTCGTAGGCCAAACCGAACCGGTCTACCGGCTGATGAGTCCAATCTTCGTTAGGTACACGATCGAAACCGCTGGGCCATCCGAACGATGCCTGCTCATCCGAGGACGAGACCACCGGTCGCGCCACAGCGGCATGTAGTTCGAGCAGGTCCGGGACGACGCGCTCGGGTTGGCGGCCCCATCCACATACGGTGGCGGCGCCGAATCCGTCAACGAACGAACGGGCCATCTTGATTCGTCTGAAAGCTCCTTCCATGCCATCCGACGGGTCGATTACGCCGAGGTAAAGCTCGGTCTCCGGACGTAGTATCAAACGGGCCATCGGTGAGAAGTAGGACTCGTCGGCTCGGATGGGCACCGGCATGTGCAGCCAGTTGAGCGGCCGGTCCAGACTGGCCGCCAGCGCGTTCGCGATTTCGACCAGCTTGCGCGCGTCCTTCGCGGCCGTGTGGTGATGACGGCCGTCGCCGTAGCACAGGTGATAGCCCAGTTCGACCGATGGCGGTATGCGGCGACTGAGACGCAACAGCCGTTCCATGATGCCCGCGCGCACGTCGTCGAACCACGCTGGCACCGAGCCCTCGAGCATCGCAAACTCGACATTCGTATCCCATTGGATGGCGAGTTGGTCGGCAGGGATCGCCTGGATGATAAGCGCCACCTCTTCCAGCATGCGGGCCTCATAGATCGGCTCGACCGCGCTCTGGGCGTCGCTCGCGACGAAGGCGCTGATGGGTGCGAGCGGAGTGGGCAGCGAGACCTGGAAGCGGCAATGCCCCGGCACTATACCGTCACGCTTCAGGGTTGCGAATAAGCGGTAGGACGCGATCGCCGTCTGCGCGTAGCCGAGCCGCTCGAAGGCAATATCCGCGGCCGAGACACCGTCACCAAGACGCAGCCTGGGCAGGGCCCGATAATGCTCGGGCCCCGGAGGGCAGATCTCGAACTCCGGCCGGGAACTGAGGACGGGATACTGCCAGATGATCCAATCCGCTCGCGGACCCGTCTCGCCATCGGGAATGCGTCTGAGGCGATCACCGAGATCCGCACTTACCCGTCGAAACACCTGGTCGGCATCCGCAAGCGGAACGCTACCTACCAGATGGACCCCGGAAACCTGCCGCTCGTCGGACATCGGTTGAGCCGAGCTGGACATTTGTCCCCTCCGTCGGTCAACAACTGCGTCACTATTGCGCAATTATCGGCCAATTAAAACGGGAACTACGGGTTCCATCTTGCGCTACGCGCCCAGCTCGAGCATCCGCTCCAGCGCGCGGCGCGCGCCTTCGCGCACGTCTTCGGGCAACTCGATCTCGAAGCGCAGGTTGCGCAGCGAATCGAGCGTGCCGCCCAGCGTGATCATCTTCATGTAGCGGCAGAGCTTGCACGCCTTGTAGAAGTGCTTGTTGGGAATCTCCATCAGCAACCGGTCCGAGAGTCCGCACTCGGTCACGATCAAAAACTTGTCGGCGTCGCTGCTCTCGGCATAACGCACCATCGCGCTGGTCGAGAGCACCGCGTCGGCCAGCCGCAGGACATCGGTGCGGCACTCGGGATGGGCTAGCACCTTGATTCCGGGAATCGCGCGTTTGACCTTGTCGACCTCCTCGGCGGTTATCTGATGATGCACGTAGCAGTTGCCGTCCCACGAGATGATCTTCTTGCTGGTCTGGCTCTGCACGTAGTTGGCGAGATTCTGGTCGGGGACGAACAGCACGTGCTCGGAGTCGATCGCCTCGACCACCTTGAGCGCGTTGGCCGATGTGCAGCAGGCGTCGGACTCGGCCTTAACGTCGGCCGTGCAGTTGACGTAGGAGACGACTTTGAGGTCGGGATAGATTTCGCGCAATTCGGCCTTGCGCTCGGCGAGTGCTTCGGCGGTGACGCTCTCCGCCAGCGAGCATCCAGCCCGCATATCCGGGAGCAGCACCATCCGCTCGGGGTTGAAAACCTTGGCGGTCTCGGCCATAAAGTGGACGCCGCAAAACACGATGATCCCGGCGTCGCGCACCTCGCGCGCCTTGTACGCGAGTTCCAGCGAATCGCCGATGAAATCGGCGACCTCGAATATTTCGGGCCGCTGGTAATTGTGCGCCAGCACGACCGCGCCGCGTTCGGCCTTGAGCCGGTTGATCTCGTCGATCTGCGCGGCGTAGCGCTCGCAGGCCAGCGGATCGTAGCCGTCCTGTCCCAGGGCGGCGAGCTTGCGATAAAGCCGCGCGCCGGCGGCGGTGGTAGTGGTTGAGGTCTGCACTTCAAGAGTCATCACGAATTCCTATAGTTTGCGTCAATCTGACACTTAGCCTATCAACACGCGGACCGCGCTTGCAAGGGCAGTGAAGCGCCAGCGTGGTGACGCTCCTGATGCGGCGGCGCGTCCAACCGCGCTCGCCGCCAAATCTTCGTCGCTCCGGCCAGGTTTCTGACGCTTCGCGGGCTACTCTTTCTGGGGCACCCCTTTGGCAGCCGGCCAATTCGCTGATCCGCTGGCCGGAGTTCTGGCGCTCTCATGTAGCCGGTTGGCGGCCCGCCGTTTCGTTCTGTTAATCTCGCGCGCAAGGGCGCCCGGCGCCCGCTGGCTTTTTGATCGATTCTTTACATTGATTCTTTGCATTCATTCTTCACTGGCTGAAAGGAACTGCGAAATGGCAGAGACGTTGGACCATGATGTAATCGAGGCGGTGCGCCGCTTCGTCGACCGCGACGTTATCCCGGTCGCCTCCGAGCTGGAGCATGCCGACGAATACCCGCACGCGCTGGTCGCCACGATGCGCGAGCTGGGACTGTTCGGCGCGACCATCCCGGTCGAGCATGGCGGCCTGGGACTGAGCTTCGTCAGCTACGCGCGGCTGATGGCGGAGCTGTCGCGCGGCTGGATGAGCCTGGCCGGCGTGATCAACAGCCATCTGATCATGGCCTACATCATCACGCATCACGGCACCGACGAGCAGCGCAAGCGTTTTCTGCCCGCGATGGCGGCGGGCGAGAAGCGCGGCGGCCTGGCGCTGACCGAGCCGCACGCCGGCAGCGACGTGCAATCGATCCGCACCACCGCGGTCCGCCACGGCGACAACTACGTGCTCAAGGGCAGCAAGATGTTCATCACCAACGCCCGCCATGGCACGATGCTGGCGGTCGCGGCCAAGACCGATCCCAAGGCCAAGCCGGCCTATGCCGGAATCAGCATGTTCGCGGTCGAAAAGGACGAGCACGGGCCGACCGTCAGCCGCAACATCAAAAAGCTCGGCTACAAGGGAGTCGACACTTGCGAGGTGCTGTTCGAGGAGCTCGCAGTCCCGGCCGGCAATCTGATCGGCGGCCAGGAGGGGCAGGGCTTCAAGCAGGTGATGAGCGCGCTCGAGGTCGGACGGATCAACGTCGCCGCGCGCGCGGTCGGAGTCGGGCAGGCGGCGTTCGAGAACGCGATCCGCTACTCCCAGCAGCGCACCACCTTCGGCAAACCGATCTGCGAGCATCAGGCGGTGCAGCTGCTGCTGGCCGACATGGGGACGCGAGTCGAGGCGGCGCGCCTGATGGTGCATAGCGCGGCGCAGAAGAAGGACGCCGGCGAGCGATGCGACGTCGAGGCGGGGATGGCCAAGCTGTTCGCCTCGGAGGCGTGCGTCAAGGTGACGCTGGACGCGATGCGCGTGCTGGGCGGCTACGGCTACACGGCCGAGTTTCCGGTCGAGCGCTTCTATCGCGACGCGCCGCTGATGATTATCGGGGAGGGGACCAGCGAAATTCAGGCGCTGGTGATCGCGCGCGGCCTGCTCAATCGCAATCGCATCTGATTCTGAGAGCCAGCGCGCGAGCGTCTCGACGGCGAAGCGCTGCCGCAGCGCGACGCCGCATGTAGCGCGATCCGGCATTTTTTTGGCGCTTCAGTGCCGAAACAGCCTGTTTTTATTGCTATTTTCAGCGGCCCGCCTTTTGCTCGATAGAGCCTGCGGAAGGATTTCTTCGATGAGTCAGGCCGAGGCGGCGGGACGAGGCGGCTTCGCAGGTGAGGTGGCGGGGGGCAAGCGGAACCGTTTGGTTTCGCTTGGCGGGGAGCCGCACGGACCGCGAAGGGCGAGGAAAACGGCCGATCGAAGAACTCCGACCCTGTTAAGCCAAGGCGGCAACGAGAGCCAAAGGGGGCGGGCGGCGTTTGTCAAACCCTATCCGCAAGCGGTCGGCGACCGCTGTGCGGCTGATGGTTCTGCTGATGACGGGATGGACGGCTCTCGTTGTCGCCCGGCCATGGACCGCGGCGAGTCTCGCGGCAGGCCGCTACAAGCTCCGGGCAAGCTTAGCGGAAGCTCGCGGCAAGTTCTCAGCGAACTCGCCCGCGAGCTCGTCAGACAATCCTGCGGCTGACGAGTCCAGCGTCCGCGTCCGTCTGATACCTATCCCGCTGATACCTTCCCGAAACGTATCGTGCGGTTTCTGACAGCCTGCTACCTCCGACGCGATCGTCGCTTCGGGACGCTTGAGTCGCGCGATGGCACAGCCACTGCGCGGCGAATCGCCGGACGCTCCGATCATGCCGCGGCGCACGTAGCGATAAACTTCAGCGCGCTCGCCCGTGACGAAGCGCGCGGCGTCTTTGCGCCGGCGCGCCGCCATCGCGGCATGCGGCCACAGGGCAACCCGTTCGCGCAGAGCAACCTTTCGCGCAGGGCAATCCTTTACTTGGAACTGCCGCCGTTGTCAGTGCGCAGGCGGCGCGCCGGAACAAACCCTTGGCCTCGATGCCCGCAGAAGTCTGGCAGTTGAAGCGCGCCGCGCTCATCGGGTTTCCGGGACTCGGCGACAACAACACCGCGATTCCGCCCGACACCGACGGCGCCGTGGGTCCGGCCCATCTGGTGGTGGCGCTCAATAGCCAGATCGAGATTCAGACCCGCACGGGAACGCCGATAAGCACGGTCAGCACGCTCAGTTTCTGGTCCAGCCTGGGCGTCGGCTCCATCACCGATCCGCGAGTCATCTACGATCCCTACGGCCAGCGATGGGTTATCGTCACCGCGGGTGATCCGGAGACCACGGCCTCGGCGGTCCTGATTGGCGTCTCGCACAACAGCGACCCGACCGCGGGCTGGGACCTTTACCGGGTGCCGGTCGATGCGACGGGCCAGTCATGGGCCGATTTTCCCACCCTCGGGTTCAACAAGAACTGGATCGTGGTCGGGATCAACATGTTCACTATCCAGGGCACCTTCTACGAGTATGCGAACCTTTATGTCTTCGACAAGGCGAACCTGTACGCGGGTGGCTCCGGGCTCTTCACCTTGCTGCAGGACGATACCGGCGGCTTCTCGATGAATCCGGCGCTGACTTACGATCCCAATCTCGCGACGCTCTATCTTCTGGAGTCGTGGAGTTCGGCCAACGGCTTGCTCAGGATGAGCACGATCACCGGTGCGGTCGGCTCCGAGGTGCTTACCACCGGCGTCGCGCTCCCGGCCGCGCCGCAGCCGTGGCAGGCGGTCGAGCCGACGATCAACTTCGCGCCGCAACTGGGATCGACCAAGAACATCGACACCGACGACGACCGGCTGGATTGGACGCGTCTATCGAAACGGCTCGCTGTGGACCGCGCAGACCATCTTCCTGCCCGCCAGCGGCACGCCCAATCGATGCTCGGTGCAGTGGTGGCAGATCGACACGGCGGCGGGCGACCTGGGCGGAATCCAGCAGCTTGGGCGGATCGACGACCCGACCGCGACGCAGTCTTCTACGCCTACCCTTCGATCGGCGTCAATTCGGAAAACGACGCGATGGTCGGGTACTCGCAGTTTTCGGCGGCGCAGTACGCGGGCGCCGGCTCCTCGTTGCGGATGGCGGGTGACGCGCCTGGCACATTGCGCGCCGGGACCGTGCTCAAGGCGGGCTAGGCGCCTTACTTCAAGGACATGGCACCGGGGACAATCGATGGGGCGATTTCAGCAGCACGGTCGTCGATCCGCTCGACGACCTCAGCCTGTGGACGCTCCAGCAGTACGCGGCGACCAACAACAATTGGGGCACCTGGTGGGGCGAGGTATCTATGGGAGGACGCCGAGCGCCGCCCAGCGCGTCTCCCACGCCGATCGCGACGCCGACCGCGACACCGACTGCGAAGCCATCGCCCACTCCCACGCCGTCACCGTCGCCCACGCCGTCGCCCACACCGACCGCGACACCGACTGCGAAGCCTTCGCCGACTCCCACGCCGTCACCGTCGCCGACGCCGTCGCCCACACCGACGGCGACGCCGACTGCGAAGCCATCGCCCACTCCGACGCCGACGCCGACGCCCACCCAACGCCCACGCCAACGCCGACACCGACGCCGAGCCTTCGCCAACTCCCACGCCGTCACCGGTCCCGACCGCGACACCCACTCCGACGCTGACGGTCGACTCCGTCGACGCTGCCCGACGGCAGGGTCGGCGTCTTCTATCACGCCTCGCTGGGGCTGAGCGGCGGGAACGCCGCCCTATCTCGTCTACGTCAGTGCGGGCGCGGTGCCGCGCGGGCTCGCGCTCAACACCTTCAGTGGCGAGATCAGCGGGACGCCGGGCGCCGCAGGCCTCTCGCTGTTCACGGTCTACGTCACTGACCGGGGCCACGCGTCGGCGAGCCGAGCCCTCCAGATATCGATCACCCCGTAGTCTCAGGTTCGCTCAGCCCAAGTCTCATCCAGGTAGCCACTCCGGCATCGACGGAGTCGGGTACCGCGCGCACCATTCATGTCTCGGACTCGATACAGCTTGGAGGATCGCGGCGGCAGCGATCGGTGTTCTCGTCTGAGGCGTCCTGAGGCGAAGGACGCCGCAGCGATAGCCCGAATTCGTTCAGAGATTTTGGCTCGAATAGAAGCATGCGCGCTTATAGATGCGCGTCGGTGTCTCGCCTGTGCGGGCTTGATCCGAATTCCAGCACTGATGGCGTATCGGAGATGAAAATGGCTCGCGTGGTCTTGTCATTGCGTTTCATAGCCTCGAAACGAGAAAGCCCGATCCATCAAGGGCGGGCTCCGGAGGCTATCGAAGGTGACAACGACCACGCGGCAAATTCGGCAACTCATTGTCTCGGCGGCGATCGCGCTTGTGAGCGTCGTCGGCGTTCAGACTCTCGCCGCGGCGGCTCCCGTCCAGGTAACCGGTACGGCAGGCAAGGCCGCGCAGCGCGGCTCGATAAACTTCAAGGCGATCGCTCGCGAAGAGGCGTTTGGTCCGATGCCGCTCAATGAGCATCGTAAAATTCATCGCCCACTCGCACCACGGATCGAAAGCGCCACAGAGAATGAGGAAGCGTCTGCCGCGCCCGAGAACGAAACGCAGGCGTCCAGCGGCCACTGGATTCCACGCTGCAATCGTTCCCGCCCGTCAGCAGCTTCGCGGCGGTGGCCGACAACGGCACCGTGATTCCGCCCGATACCGAGGGTGCGGTGGGACCCCATCACTTGATGGAAGCGCTCAACAGCCAGGTCGTGATCCAGGACAGGTCGGGCAACACCCTGAGCGCAATGACCAATTCGACGTTCTGGTCGTCTCTGGGCGTGACGGAATCGTTCGACGCACATGTCCTTTACGATCCGTATGCCCAGCGCTGGATCTTTTCATCCGCCGCCGGCGAGAAGTCCTCGGACGCGGCGATTCTGATCGGCGTCTCGCAGACCAGCGATCCCACCGCCGGATGGAACCTTTACAAAGTGAATCTCGGCTCGTCAGCCAATTGGGTCGACTATCCGACTCTCGGATTCAACAAGAACTGGATCGTGGTGCAGGCCAACATCTTCACCATCGCGGGCGGCAACTTCGTCAACTCGACAATCTGGGCTTTCGACAAGGCGGACCTGTACGCGGGCGGCACCGGCAAATATACGGTGCTCACGCCGACCAGCGGTTTCACCCAGGTTCCGGCCACCACGATGGATCCCGATCTCGCAACGATGTACCTGCTGGAGCCGAGCGCCAGGGTTCCGGCAAGCTCCGGATCGATACCATAACGGGCCCGGTCGGGTCTGAAGTACTGACGACCGGCGTGGCCTATCCGACCGGCCCGTCGGCCTGGCAGACGTTCTCGCCGGTCACCAATTTCGCACCGCAACTCGGCAGCAAGCGAGAACATCGACACCGAGGACGGGCGCATCCAAAGCTGCGTCTACCGCAACGGCTCGCTATGGGCTTCGCACACCGTCTACCTTCCCGCCACTGGGACTCCGACCCGCACTGCCGCGCAGTGGTGGCAGATCAATGTGAGCGCCTCGGGCTTCGGCCAGGTGCAGCAATTCGGGCGAATCGACGATCCCAGCGCGGCAAATTTTTACGCCTATCCGTCGCTGGCCGTTAACGGAACGGCGACGTGATGCTCGGTTATACGCACTTCGGGACCGGGATTTACGCGAGCGCAGCTTACTCGATGCATCTGGCGAGCGACCCTGCCGAATACGATGGAAGGCGAAGTGATGCTGAAGGCGGGTGAAGCGTCCTATTTCAAGGATTTCGGCACTGGCGACAACCGATGGGGCGATTTCACCGCGACCGTGGTCGACCCGGTCGACGACACCTCGATGTGGACCATCCAGGAGTACGCCGGTCAAAACAACATGTGGGGTACGTGGTGGGGCGAACTGATGCCGCGCGCGGCTCCGACGCCACCCGAGCGACGCCCACCCTCCCCCCCCGCCAACGCCGATCGCCGACTCCGAAGATTGGCGCGCCCGTGACGTTGCCCAACGCACATACCACGGTGCTCTATGACGTGCATCGCTTGGCATCAGCGGCGGCCGCGCACCTTACACGATCGCTGTGGTCCTGGGCCATCTGCCCGCGGGTCTCTCGATCGATCAGGCTTCCGGCGCGATTACAGGAGTCGCGACCAGGCCCCGCACCTGGTATCCGACGATTCGAGTGATCGACGCTTCGGGCAACCGGGCTGCGCAAGAAATTCACGTTGACCGTGTTGAAGGTCACCGCCGCATACTGTGCGCGGACTTTGCTGTGCCAGTGATCGTCAGGCCTCGTCGCAGACAGCGTGAGCGCCGATCGCTGACGGTGGATCGGTCAAGCGAGAGGAACGAAAAATGAAAAAGGGCCGGCCCGCAGGGACCGGCCCTTTCGTCGTTGCCGCGCGATAGCCACTTTACGGACAGGCTCCGCCGGTCAGGTGCATTCTGGGCGAAACCGTCCGGATGGCATTCGTCAAACGAGTCGTTGAGCGATGGAGCAGGTTGCGCAGAGGAGTCCGCGTCGAACCCTGCCGGCATCCCGCCGTTGCCCAACGCCTGTGTTGGCGGCCACGAGAATCTCCGGAAATCGACATGCCGTCGAACGGGGTGTCGCTGCCGCACAGGTGCAGGTTGCCAAACGGACCGCCCGAGCCCTCGGTGAAACCGGCCGCGCTGAAGTCGACGTTCAGTTCCAGCGCCAGGACTTCGCCGCCGAGATTCGCCCGAGTGCGAGCTTGACGGATTGATGAGGCACGCATTGAGCACTCCGGCCGGGCCGACGGCGGGCAGGTAGTTCTGGATTGCGGCCGGCGAGGTGAAGGTCATCCCGAAGCGGTTGAGCCTGCAGGTGAGGCCGACATGCACTCCGCCGCTGGCGCCGTATACCGTGTCGAAGTTTTCGGATCAGGATGTTATGGCCTTGGCTGCCGTCGCCGTTGCAGTCATCTGTCATCGCCGATGCTTGAGACACAGTGCGGCGCTGATGATCTCGCCGCCGTCGCCATCGCCGCAGCTTGCGCCCAATGGGGCTCGCATAGGTGCAGAACTCACCCTTGACGAAAGGCGGCACGACCGGCGTTGGAGTCGCGGTCGGAGTCGGTGTCACTACCGGAGTCGGGGTGACGACCGGAGTGGGCGTGATGACCGGAGTGGGCGTGACGATCGGAGTCGGCGTGAGACGACTGGCGTGGGCGTGACCACCGGTGTGGGCGTCACGACCGGCGTAGGTGTGACAACCGGCGTAGGCGTCACTACCGGAGTTGGAGTAACGACCGGCGTGGGTGTGACGACTGGCGTCGGGCGTGACCACCGGAGTCGAGTGTCGGAGTGGGAGTCGCCGGGCCGGCGGATGCCGGAACATTCTGCTGATCGCAGGCAGTATCGTCGACGCCGGTGCATACGCTGAAGACTTTACTGGAGTTGCCCGACCCGAGCGTGATGGTCGTGTCGGGGCCGGTGATACCGGCGCAGTTGGTGATAGTGCCGCCGTTGGCGCCGCCGTCTGACGACGGCGCTTACGTCCTGCGTGTTGGTCTGTCCGTCGCTCATCGAAGAGCCGTCAATCGACAGCATCCCGCTGCCGTTGAAGGTGGTGAAACTGGTGAGCGTGGCGGTGCCGGTCAGCGCCGGATTGCCGGCATTTTGCGCGTCGGTCAGCGTGATCGTCTGGTTGCACTGCGCCGGCGTGGGCACAAATGCGCTGACGCGTCGCGGCGCTCTGTTCCCAACCGTTGTCGTCGCCGTTGGGTGATACGCCCTGACCGGCCGGCCCGTCATCGTCGTCAGCATCGAGGAGTCTCATCGAGTGCAAGGCATGGGCCGCTCGCGTGGCTTACGGTGACGATAGACCTCGGGCCGCAAAGGCGGTCCCGGGCGCAAGGCCCAGAATGGTGTTGTCGAAGGTCGCAGTGTAGAAGAGCTTAATCGACGCTCCGGCGGCCAAATGAAAGTCGGGCACCAGCGAGAAGACCGAGTTGTTGGCCGCATTGGTGAAGTCGACCGTGCCCGAAGCCCTGAGTGGTGAAGAGCGTGCCCTCCTTCGCCGTCTGTCCGGCGACCGAGTGATCACATAATTGCCGGGCCCGGCGCACGGCGAACCGGGCTGGTTGAGTGCGACATTTTCCGACGATGCCGAGGCGACGAAATTGCCGTACTGTCGCCGCCGCGCCGAAAGTCGCGTCGGCTACATCCGCCGCGGCCGAAACCCATATGTACCCCGCAGGGGCGCTGCAAATTGACTACGATGTTGCCGAGCGTCGCAGGCCCCGTGCCGATATTGGTTATCCGGAACTGGCCGTCGACCTGGATTATCTGATCGCTCACGGAGATTTTGGTCACCCCGACGGTCCAACTCACCGTGCCGCTGGCTAAGCCGCCGTTTTTGGCGATCGACCAATTCGTATTGGTGGCGATCGCGCCGGTCACGAGGGCGTTGCTCAGCGTACTATGTTGGCCTGCGCGCGCGCGGCGGCTGTCCATGCCAGCTCGAGCAGCAGCAGCATCGCCGCACTCGTCAGGCACTTCATGACATGCGCGACGCAGTGCGCGCGCGGACGCCGCGCATGGGTCCGCTTATCGTCTGCACCGGGTCCGAGATGCAATGCGGAACCAGCCGCGGGGCCGTACGCAAAACCATATGTAAGACTCGTCGCATAGTATACTCCCTGCTCGTTACCCTCCTGTACGGCGCGATGCGCGCGATGAGTGACTATCCGCTGGCGCAGGAAGCCGACTGACTATTGAAAGAAGGTCTCCGCCCAAAGGTTTCCCGCCGGATGCTTCCTGCCAACACGTCACGCGCGTTTGTGGCATTCGTTCCCGTTGCGCCGGAGCACGTTGCGTGCCTGAGAAATGAGATTGAAGTAAGGGCGGATTTGCGCGGCGAAGACGCAAATGGCCTGATTGGTGGCGAGAAACTGGCCCCAAACAGACCAGCGGAGTGACAATATATTGTCGCTGAAGCGAAAGAGCGCGCGCCGATCGGGATCGTCGATGACGCGCCCGCGGCCGAACGCTTATAACCTGGACTAGCGAATCGCGATTGTGGCTATCAGCCGGCGCATCACGGCGCCCGGTGTCGCTGACGTTCGACGGGCCTTCAAGCGGCGCGATCGAGGCGACACGGGCCGCCAGCGCAGCGCCGTCGGCGCCGCTCGGCAGTGGTCCTGAAGACGCGATCCCACAACGCCGTGGTGACGCCGAAACACAGCGCCGGCGCGCAATAGTGATGGATCAGATGGCGCGTGCGCATCCGGGCCTCGGCGCGGCAGATCGGTGCGCGAAAGTGCATCCGGTAGTGCAGCACTTCGTAGGTCGCGAACCCGGCCAGGATGCCGCCGTAGAAGATCGTCCATCCGCGCGCTCCACGGGCGGCGCCGATGAGTAGCGGCAGCAACGCCGGCAGCCATGCGCCAAGTGCGAAGACCGCACGGGGGTCGCGGTGGTGGACTTGGTGGAGCGGAGTCACGAAAGTCGCGAACCGATGGCTCATCCAGCCGTGGATCGCGTACTCCAGAAAGGTCCAGGTGAGGAGCCCAGCGCCGAAAAGTCCGACGATGCAGAGCGCATCGAGCACGCCAATATCGTAAGGCAGCGGACGACGCACGCGCAATCATCGCGCACAAACAGAGGGCCCTCCCGCCAGGCTACACGGAGAGCGCAGGGATGGAGGCTTGGGCAAAGGGGATGCGTGGCGCGGCTCGCGCGTTTGCCAGTTGATCTTCCGCGGCAGGTTCTCGGATCTTCCGTGGCCGGTCCTCGCTCCCGGCGTTGCCCTGGCCCTCGCGGGCAGGGCGCGCCCGCCCGACGGAGCGAAAGCGGCGGGCGTTTGCTTGGCGCTGCTTTTCTGATTTACTGGAAACGATATTGGAGACAATCGTCGGCCGGTTCGGGCGGGACGCGAGGCGGCGTTTCCGCAGGGAAACTGGCTCCACGACGTACGTCGTCTGAATTTAAGCCATCCGTTATCGTCTTAACCCTGTATATAAGTGCCGTGCATAAGCGGATGGACATGAACGTTGCCATCTCCAGGAGGAGAGTGAATGTTTAAGAAGATCGCCGCGGTATCCTGCGGCGTGTTCCTGGGTATCGTAATCGCCTTTGCGCGCGCCGGGGCCTTTCCCGTTCTGGAGTTCCAGCTCGCAGCAGGAGCAAGCCAAGTCCCAGCCCGCGCCCGCCGAACAAACCGCCCAAGCGGAGACAAATAACGAGCCCGCGCCGGCCAATCAGCCCGAGCCCAACGAAGCCAGCCGGCGTACTGATCCCCTCCTTCGCGCCGTTGGTCAAGCGGGTGATGCCGTCGGTGGTCAACGTCAGCGTAGTGCAGCAAGTCAAGGCCGGGATGCAGTCCGGCGATCAGGGTGGCCCGGGCGATTCTCCTGACGGACCGGAAGGACCCGACGGGCAGGGCGGTGGTGGACCAGGCGGACCCGGTGACCAGGGCCCAGCGGCCCCGGCGATCAGGGTCCCGGCGGGCCGTTTGGCCAGCAGCAAAACCCATTCGACCAGTTCCGCCGCTTCTTCGGCCAGATTCCCCATGAATACAAGGAGCACGGGCTCGGCTCGGGCGTGATCGTCTCCTCCGACGGCTATATCCTGACCAACAATCACGTGGCCGGACATGCCGATGAGATTCACGTCCGGCTGCTCGACAAGCGCGAGTTTACCGCCAAGGTCGTCGGCAAGGATCCCAAGACCGACCTCGCGCTGATCAAGATCGACACCAAGCAGCCGTTGCCGGTGGCGCCGCTGGGCGATTCCAGCACGGCGGAGGTCGGCGACTGGGTAATCGCGATCGGCAGCCCGTTCGGTTTCAACTCGACGGTCACCGCCGGGATCATCAGCGCCAAGGGGCGCGCGCTCGGCGGCAACTACGACGACTTCATCCAGACCGACGCGTCGATCAACCCGGGTAACTCGGGCGGCCCGCTGTTCAATGCCAAGGGCCAGGTAATCGGTATCAACACCGCCATCTACAGCAGCACTGGCAGCAATGCGGGAATCGGCTTCGCGATCCCGATCGACATCGCCAAGCAAGTGATGGAGCAGCTCAAGGATCATGGCAAGGTGACGCGCGGATGGCTGGGGGTCGAGATTCAGGAAGTCACGCCTGACCTCGCCCAGTCCTTCAATCTGGCCAAGCCCGAGGGCGCGTTGGTGGCCAACGTCGAGAAGGAAGGCCCGGCGCTCAAGGCGGGCATCCAGCGCGGCGACATCATCGTCAAGTTCAACGGCCTGCCCGTGCAGGACGAGCATCAGCTTCCCGAACTCGTCGCGCAGACGCCGATCGGCGATACCGTGCCGGTCGAAGTGATCCGCAACGGCAAGCATCTCACGATCCAGACCAAGGTCGCCGAACTCAAGGAAGAACAGCTCGCCAGCGCCAAGAGCGAGGAGCCGGGCTCCAACTGGGGCCTCCAGGTTCAGTCGATCACGCCCGACATCGCCAACCAGCTCAACCTCAGCAGCACCAAGGGCGTGGTGGTCCGCGGCGTGCAACCCGACAGCCCGGCGGCGGACGCGGGAATTCAGCAGGGCGACGTCGTGCTCGAGGTCGACCACGCGAAGGTCAACACGGTTGACGATTTCCTGTCGGCTGCCAAGCAGGCCAAGAAGGACAAGAACTCGGCTCTGCTCCTGGTGCAGCGCGGCAATGCCACGATGTACACGGTGATTAAGCCGCAAGGCTAGTCGCAACGCCGGACGGCCTCGCGCGAGAGCGAGCAAAGCACGCGGCGGGCGGGTATCCCTGGAGCAGGGGGAGCCGCCCGCCGCGTGTCGTTTTGATGGCGCCGATTGTCGCGTCTATCGCACATCCGACCGCGACGTTGATGGCACGCGTCCGCGCGTGGCCGGTTCTATTTGGTATCGCGGTGCGGTAGGATTCCGGCGCGCACCTGTGTGACGGATGGGGCATCCGGCGCGCGGCGGCGGATTCTGGTGTGCGGATTGTGTAAGGAGGTGGGGCGGTTGACGGTTCGCGGCGCGGGGGTTCGATGGCAAAACGGCGGCGGCGACGGCGGTCACGCGGCAAGCGCAAACGTCCGAGCCTGATCCTGATTGTGGCATTGCTCGTGCTCGCCGCCGGCTTTCTTACCCGGCGCGTGCTGGCGCCGCGAGCGATGTATTTCCTGACGCATCGCTCCGCGACGCCTCCGCCCGATCCACCGATGGCCGGCGAACCTCGGCCGGCCCGTCGCGCCAGCTGACGGCACGGGCGAGAATCTTACCGACTCAGACCGCCATACGCTCGACCAGGTGGTGCGGGAAAGGAGCGGCAGGTAGGCCAGATCCGGATGGCATCGTGGCTTCAATTCAGCGACGACATCGGCCTCAAGGTCGAACTCGAGCGTCCGCCCAAGCGCGTCGTCTCGCTGGTGCCGAGCTGGACGCAGACGCTGTTCGCGCTCGGCGCGGGTGAGATGGTCGTTGCGGCGACGCGCTTTTGCGTCGAGCCCGCCGCAGGCGCTCGCCGCCATCCCCAAGGTGGGCGGCACCAAGAATCCCAACCTGCGCGAAATAGCGAAGCTTAAACCCGATCTGGTGATCGCCAACGCGGAGGAAAACCGCCGCGAGGATATCGAGCGCCTGCGCGGGCAGGGAGTGCCGGTGTTGACGACCTACCCGCGCACCGTGCCGGGCGCGGTCGAATCGATCCTGCGCCTCGGCCGCGCGCTGGACCGCGAACCGCAGGCGGCCGCGCTCGCACGCGAGATAACTCTCTCGGTGAGCGGGATCGAGGCCGGACTCGGCGTCTGGAGCAAACTTCGGCTGCGGGTCTTTTGCCCGATTTGGAAAAAGCCCTGGATGACCTTCAACGGCGACACTTACGCGCATGACGTGCTGCGCATGATGGGTTTCAACAACGTCTATGCGGCCGCGGGCGAGCGTTATCCGCGCACCACGATCGAAGAGGCCAGTCGAGCATCGCCCCGATATCGTGCTGTTGCCCGACGAGCCTTACGAGTTCGGCCAGGGCGACGTCGAAGAGCTAAAGGCGATGCTGCCGACGGCGCTGGCGCGCCGGATGCTGCTGATCAGCGGGCGCGACCTGCACTGGTACGGCGTCCACATGGTCGAGGGACTGCGCGCGCTCAACGAGCGGCTGTCGCGGTTGCGCGCGGCGGTGGTCTGAGCCGGCTGCGGCGCCGCGGCGCGAAGCGTTTGCCCGGAGCCGCAAGAGAGGTTTGCGTCGCGTGGACGCAACGGCTCAAAGAAAGTACAATCATCATCACTGCAACCGCGCGACGACTTCAAAGCGTCGACGCCTTTAACGAAGGAGAGACTGCAAGCATCATGGCTTCAATCGCACCGCTCAGCGGCATCAAGATTATCGACCTCACCAAGCTCGCTCCCGGACCGCATTGCACGATGATCCTTGGCGACCTCGGCGCCGATATCATCAAGGTCGAAGAACCCGGGGCGCCGACCGGACGGCGCGCCGAGCAGGCCGCGGCCTCGGGCAAGACGCAGCGGCCCGCGACCGGGCTGGGCGTGCACAACGCGCTTGGGCGCAACAAGAAATCGATCGGGCTCAATCTCAAGAGCGGGGCGGGGCGCGAGATCTTTCTGCGGCTGGCGCAGCGCGCCGACGTGGTGGTCGAGGAGTTCCGCCCGGGCGTCGCCAAGCGGCTGGGAATCGACTTCTCGATGCTCTCGGCGCGCAATCCGCGCCTGGTCTACTGCGCGGTGACCGGCTTCGGCCAGACCGGGCCGTATCGCGACTTCGTCGGCCACGACCTCAACTATATCGCGCAGTCGGGCGCGCTCTCGATGATCGGGCGCAAGGATCAGCCGCCGACGATTCCGCAGAACCTGCTCGCGGACTATGCGGGTGGCGGGATGCACGCGGCGATCGGCGTGCTCGCGGCGCTGCTCGCGCGCCATCAGACCGGCCGCGGACAGTACGTGGATATCGCGATGCTGGACGGGACGATGCTGCTGATCGCGCAGGCGCTCTCCAATCATTACGGCAAGGGATGGATTCCGCGGCGCGGCGCGACTACGCTCGACGGCTCGGCGCCGTACTACAATCTCTACGTAACCAAGGACGACAAATACATCACGATCGGTTCGGTCGAGCCCTGGTTCTACTCCAACTTGTGCCGCGCGCTCGGCACCGAGGAATTTATCCAGGACGAGTACAACAGCGCCCGGTTTGACGAGATCAAGGCGCGCTTCGCCGAAATCTTCAAGACCAAAACGCGTGACGAGTGGTGGGAGGTGCTGACCAAAAACGACATCTGCGTGGGCCGGATGCTGACGCTCGACGAACTCGAGCACGATCCGCAAATCCGTGCGCGCAACATGATCGTCGAGGTCGAGGCGCCCACCGGCGAGAAGGTCAAGCAGGTCGGAATTTCGGTCAAGCTCTCCGAGACCCCCGGCTCGATCCGCTCGCTCGCGCCCAAGCTCGGCCAGCATACCGACGAAATCCTGAGCGACCTCGGCTACAATCAGCGCGACATCGAGCGCTGGCGCGCCGAAGGCGCGATCCGATAGGCGCGAGATCTCTTAAGGTCGAGGAGCGTGGTGATGGCCGAGTCGCCCAAGTTAGCCGTTAACTTTTATGCGCGGGCCCTATGAGCCGCTGCTCATCGAGCGCGGCGAGGGCGCCTGGCTCTACACTGCCGACGGCCGAAAAATCCTCGACGCGGCGGGCGGCGCCGTGGTGACCAACATCGGGCAAGGGCGCGAGGAAATCGCCCAACTGGTCGCCGAGGAGGTGCGCCGCGCCAACTACGTCCTGCCGGTCTGGTCGACGCCGCAGCGCCAGCGGTCTGGTCGAGCGGCTTGCGCGATGGACTCCGCCGGGCCTCACCCGCTTCTTCTTCACTTCGGGCGGATCGGAGGCGGTCGAGGCGGCGCTCAAGTTCGCGCTGATGTATCACAAGGTCCACGGCCGCCCGCAGCGCACGAAAATTATCGCGCGCGAGGCGTCCTACCACGGCAACTCTATCGCCGCGCTTTCGGCCGGCGGGAGCTTGCGCCGCGCGGACTACGAGCACGTGCTATTCGACTGGCCGAAGATCAAACCCTCGTATTGTTACCGATGTCCGTGGGACAAGACCTATCCGGGATGCGATATCGATTGCGCCAATGCGCTCGAGGACGAGATAAATCGCCAGGGCGAGGACACGATCGCGGCGTTCATCGCCGAGCCGATGATGGGTTCGGCGGGTGGCGCGGTGCCGCCGGTCAAGGAGTACTGGCCGCGGATCGCCGAAATCTGCCAGCGTCACGGCGTGCTGCTGATCGCCGACGAAGTGATGACCGGCTTCGGCCGCACCGGGCGGCGCTTCGCCGTCGACCATTGGAACGTCATCCCCGACATCCTCGTTGGTGGCAAGGGACTGACCGGCGGCTACATGCCGATGGGCATGATGGCGGTGCAGGAGAGCCTGGTCGCGCAGTGTGAAGCGAAGGGCGCCGACTTCATGTTCTACACCTACAGCTCGCATCCGGCCTCCTGCGCGGTCGCCGACCGCGTGCTCGAGATCATGGAACGCGAGCATCTGGTCGAGCGCGCGGCCGAGATTGGCGCGCGGCTGGGAGCGCAGCTCAAGGAGGAGCTGTCGGGCCATCCGATGGTCGGCGACATCCGCGGCACCGGGATGTTCTGGGGCGTCGAGATGGTGCGCGACCGCGCCTCGCGCGCGCCGTATCCGGCGGCGATGAAGGTCGCGAGCAGGGTGGTCGCGGCGGGGCTCAAGCACGGGATATTCGTCTATCCGGCGACCGGGATGGCGCGGCCGGGCGGCGACGCGGTGATGGTCACGCCGCCATTCATAATCGGCAGCGACGAGATCGAGTACATCGTGAGCCGCCTGCGCGCGACGCTCGACGACGTGCATCCGAATCTGCAGTAGGCGCCTTCGGAAGAGCAGGCGCAGGTGGGTCTCTACGGCAGGGTCACTTCGCCGCGCAGCACTTCGACGCAATAGCCGCCGACCCGAACGTTGTGGACGCGCGATCCGTCCTGGCTTGCGCGCACGAAAATCCGGCTCGGGCGCTTCGCCTCGATTCCCTGCTCGATCATCACGTGCTCGTCGGGCCGCGCGATTCCGTGACGCACCATCCACGCCGCCGCGCATCCGGCCGCGGCGCCTGTGGCAGGGTCTTCGCCGGCATAGAAGATCATCCGCGCATGTAGCCGCGCAGCCTCCGATCCGGTGTCGCGCGTGACGAAGTAGAACAGCCGCGCGTCGCTGCCGCGCAGGTACTCGTCGGTGCGTCGCAAATCGAGATTCAATGCCTTGAGCGCGTCGAGCGATCGTAGCGGGACGATCGCGAACGGAAAGCCGGTCGAGACGGTTTCAATCGGAACCGACGCTGTCGATCGCGTCGACCGGCAGGCCGGCCGCTTCAACGATATCCGCGGGCCGATGCTCTATCCCGAAGACCGGGTCGTGCTGGGTCATCTCGCCGAATCGCCCGCCGTCGCGCTCTACGAAGCGCACCGCGATCGGTCCGACCTTGAGTTCGAGCGTCACCTCCTCGACGTCGCGCAAGTTCGCGAGAACGAACGCCGTGCCGAGCGTAGGATGGCCTGCGAAGGGCAGTTCCTCCGCGATGGTGAAGATGCGCACAGCAACGCCGCGTTCGCGTTCGACCGCTTCGCCGCGCGGAATGATGAACGTGGTCTCGGCCAAACGCATCTCGCGGGCGAGCGCCTGCATCTCGGCGTCGGAGAGGCCGCGCGCGTCGGTGAACACGGCGAGCTGATTGCCTTCGAGCGCGCGTGACGCGAAAACGTCGACGGTGACTACCGGAAAGCGTCGCATACGCGATCAAGATACATGAAAAGGCGGCCAGCCACGTATCCGGCAGCTCCTCGCGAGTCTCCCTTCATTTCGTCAACCACCTCTTGCGGCTGCGCCCGCTTTCCATTGGATTATAGGGCTGGTCCCGCGCGCGCCGCCTGGGCGGATGGGCGCGGATGGGTCAGGGCCGCGCGGAGGGCCCCGGAGAGGCGTCATGGCGGATATTATCGGTCCCACTTCGCACTACTTCTATTCCCAGCGGCTCAAGCTTCACTACGTCGACTGGGGCAACGCGGACAAGCCGATGGCGATCCTGGTGCACGGCGGACGCGACCATTGCCGCAACTGGGACTGGGTCGCGCTCGAGTTGCGCCGGCATTTCCATCTGATCGCCCCCGACCTTCGCGGCCATGGCGACTCCGACTGGGCGATGGGTGGCAGCTACGCGATGATCGATCACGTACTCGATCTCTACCAGCTCATGAACGCGATCGCCGGCGGACCGGTTACGCTGATCGGCCATTCGCTGGGCGCGGGCGTCGCTCTGCAGGCGGCCGGCGTATTCCCCGATTCGGTCAAGGCGCTGGTCGCGATCGAGGGCCTGGGGCCGCCCTCCGCGATGCTGCGTGAGACGCCGGCCTACGAGCGGATGGAAAATTGGGTGGGCGACATGCGCGCGCTCGCCCAGCGCAAGCCGCGCGAGTACCCGAACATCGAGGAGGCGCTGGAGCGGATGCGCGTCGCCAACCCGCATCTCAGTCTCGAGCAGGCGCGCCATCTGACGATCCACGGCGTGCGGCGCAACGAGAACGGCACCTACTCGTGGAAGTTCGACAACTACACGCGCGCCCATTCGCCCTACCTGTTCAACCTCAAGGACGCGACCGAAATCTGGAGCCGCATCCGCTGTCCGACGCTGCTGGTGCGCGGCGACGAGTCGTGGGCCGGTGACTGGGAGCGCGACGGTCGCCTGGACTCTTTCCGCACCGCCGAGCTGGTGACAATTCGCAAGGCCGGTCACTGGGTTCATCACGACCAGCTAGCGGAGTTCCTCGCCGTCGTACGTCGCTTCCTCGGCATGTGACGTATGGCCCGGCCAGGCGCCGGCGCCACGCGGCGGGGATTTCCTTACGCGGGGAGGATGAGGAGGGATCTGGCTGATGCGGGTATTGCGGCCGCTGTCGCTACGCACTGACGAATTCAACTACACGCTGCAGATTCTGCTGGCGGCGACGGTCGGCGTGCTGGCCGCGCTCGGCAATCTGGGCTTCCGCGCGCTCATCGAATTCTTCACCTGGGTCTTCCTGGGGCTGGAATGGGGCGCGCTCGGAATCGCCCAGGGCGGCCTGTGGCTGGGGCTGGTGCCGGTGGTGCTGCTGAGCGGCGGCGTCGGGATGATCCTGCTCGACCGGCTGTTTCCGGGCGACGTGCTGGGCTACGGCTTTCCGAATTTTCTCGAAATGGTGAATCTCGGCAGCGCGCGCATCAAGCGGCGTTGGATTTTGCTGAAGGCGCTGGGCGCGGCGCTGTCGCTCGGATGCGGCGCCTCGGTGGGACGCGAGGGACCGATTGCGCAAATCGGCGGAGCGATCGGCTCGGCGATCGCGCAATTGCGCCGCCTGCCGGCCGACCGCGCGAAGGTCCTGATCGCCGCCGGCGCGGGGGCCGGAATCGCCACCACCTTCAACGCCCCGGTCGGCGGCGTGCTGTTTGCGCAGGAGATCGTCCTGCTCGGCGAGACCGAGCTCAGCAACCTGACGCTGTTGCTGGTCTCGACCGTGAGCGCGGTGGTCTTTTCGCGCGCGATTACGGGCAACGCCGCGGTCTTCCAGAACCCGGTCTTTCTGATGCGCAGCTACTGGGAACTGTTGTCCTACGCTTTGATGGGTGCGCTGATGGGCGTGCTGAGCGCGGCCTATATCCATTTCTTCCATGCCACCGCGGCGGCCTTCCGCAGGATAAAAGTGCCGCAGTGGGCGCGCCTGGCGTTGGGCCTGCTGGTCGTCGGCCTGGTCGCGATCCCGTTGCCGCAGAATCTTTCCGACGGTTACCCGATGATCAATCGCGCGATGGAGGGCAACTTCGGCATCCGAATGACGCTCGCGCTGACCGCGGCCAAGTTCTTCACCTCCAGCGTGTCGCTCGGATGCGGCGCGCCGGGCGGCGTATTCGGCCCGACGTTCTTCATCGGCACGATGGCTGGAGCGACGTTTCAGCGCATGCTGGAACGTGTAGTGCCGAAACTGATCGGGCCACGCGGGTCGTACGCGCTGGTCGGACTGGGCACGTTTCTGTGCGGCGTGACGCACGCGCCGCTGACCGCGCTTTTTCTGCTGCTCGACATGACCCAGGACTATCAGATCGCGCTGCCCGCGATGATCGCGGTGGTGACGGCGCTGGTCGTCGCTCGCTCGATCGAGCATGAGTCCATCGACACCTATCGTCTGGCGCGCGAGGGCAAGACGCTCGAGATCGGCCGCGAGCGGCTGGTGCTGACGCAGATTCCAGTCGAGAGCGTGATGACGCACGATCCCGCGGTCGTGCACGCCAACGCCCCGCTCGCGGAAGTCCTGCGGGCGGCGGGCGACACCGCGCAAACGACGCTGCCGGTGGTCGATGAAGCGGGCGGACTGGTCGGCCTTATCGTGACGCGCGACCTGGTCGCGATGCTGAGCAGTCAGGAAGACGTGGCCGGCCTGGTTAACGCCTACGACATCTGCCGGCGCAACTGCCCGGTGGTGAGCGGCGACTCCAACCTCGACGAGGCCGCGCAATTGATGGAGTCAGAGGACCTCGAGGAATTGCCGGTGGTCGAGAGCGTCGCCGGCAAACGCGGCCGCCGCCTGGCCGGCATCATCGCGCGCAAGGAGATCGGCCAGGTGCTCAACCGGATGGCGGTGTCGCTCTCGACCCTCGCCAACACCGGCACCAGCATCTTCTGGGCAACCGGCTATCGCCTGATGCGCATCACCGTGCCCGAGACGGCGCAGGGCAAGACGATGGTCGAGTTGGCGCCGCGCACGCGTTTCGGCGTGAGCGTGCTCGCGGTGCAAAAGGCAGGCGAGACCGGAGACGGGTTCATTCCGATTACGCCCGACCGCAAGCTCAATCCCGGCGACACGATCATGGCCGCCGGCCGCCCGTCCGACCTGCGCCGCTTCGTGCGCGCGCTGGAAGGATTCTAACGCGAGCGGCGAAGTCCGGCGATCCGGCTACCCCGAATCGACTCTGAGGTGATAGAAAGTCTCCGGGGACGTACGGAACGATCGTTCACGACCAGGAGGACAACGTCATGCGCGCTGCGGTGATGCGTAACAAGAAGCTCGTGGTCGACGATGTCGCAACGCCCGCGCCGGGCCCTGGCGAGGCGCTGGTCAAGACGCTCGCCTGCGGAATCTGCGGTTCCGACCTGCATGCGCTCAAGCATGCCGAGAAACTGGTCGAAGGGGCGCGCCGCTCCGGCGGCCCGTTCATCATGGATCTCAAACGCGACATCGTGATGGGCCACGAGTTCTGCGCCGAGGTCGTCGACTACGGACCGCAAACTCAACGCCGCTTCAAACCCGGCGCGCGGGTGTGCGCGATGCCCGTGCTCATCCGGCCCACCGGTGTCGAGACGGTCGGCTACTCGAACGACCATCCCGGCGGCTACGGCGAATATATGCGGCTGACCGAGAAGCTGCTGCTCGAAGTGCCCAACGGACTTCCGACCGAGCGCGCCGCGCTGACCGAGCCACTCGCGGTCGGCTATCACGCGGTGGCCAAGGCGCGGCTGGAGAAGGACGACGCGCCGCTGGTGATCGGATGCGGCCCGGTGGGCCTGGCGGTTATCGCCGCGCTCAAGCTCAAGGGCGTGCATCCGATCGTCGCCGCGGATTTCTCGCCGCGCCGCCGCCAGCTCGCGCAGCAGATGGGCGCCGACGTCGTGGTCGATCCCAAGGAGAAGTCGCCCTACGATAGCTGGCGTGAACTCGCCGTCTACGCAGATCCCGCCCGCGCGCCGCAACTGCCGCCCTGGATGCCGGGGCCGGCGCGCAGGCCCGCCGTGATCTTTGAATGCGTCGGAGTGCCGGGCGTGATCGAGTCGATAATGGCCGCGGCGCCGGCCCACGCGCGGATGGTCGTGGTCGGCGTGTGCATGGAGCGCGACCATATCGAGCCGCTGTTCGGCATCAACAAGGAACTGAATCTCCAGTTCGTGTTGGGCTATACCGGCGAGGAGTTCGCCGCCACGCTGCGCAACCTGGCCGAGGGCACGGTCAATGGCGATCCGCTGGTGACCGGCAAGGTCGGCGTCGAGGGCGTGGCGCAGGCGTTCGAGGACCTGGCCTCGCCCGAGCGGCACGCGAAGATTCTGGTCGAGCCGTGGCGTAGCTGAGCGGGAGTAAGGAAAGAAAGATGGCTGGCTCAAGAATGACGATTAAGGGTCGGGCGACAATACCCGGTGAGATCCGGCATCATCTCAAGCTAAAGGCAGGGGACGGGCTTGAATTTCTGATAGAACCGGACGGTAGGGTGATTCTGATGCCGGCGACAGTCGATATTGCGGAGTTAAAAGGGTTGCTGGCACACGCGCCACGAAGAATCTCTGTTGAGGAAATGGACCACGCCGTCCGCAGCGGCGCTGCGCGACGCTACGCCACAGGACACTAAGAGTTGGCCGCAGTGCCTCCACCCTGCCTTGCAGCGCTCAGGATAACCGAATACGCACTCGTGCCGCTCCTATGCGCCCGTTGACGGAGTCACTGCGGCGTCGAAGCGGAAGGGGCGGGCGCGTCCGGCGCGCAACTCGGCGCACAGCCCCTCGACGTCGCTTACCTCGCGCTCCAGCTCGGTCGCGCAGGTAAGAAACCATTTCGGGGTCACGAAGTGCGCGTCGCTGCCGCCGACGCCGACCAGTCCGAGCTTCTCCGTCGCGATCAGCGCCGCTTCGTTCTCGCGCGGCGAGTTCTGCCCGTTGAGCGCCTCGATCACGCCCAGCGCGGCGCCGTGACGCGCGAGCAGATCGTCAAGCTGCGGACCGAAGCCCGAATCGCGAAACGGATGCGCCGGGATCGCGATTCCGCCTTCGCCGTGGACGACTTCGATCAGACGTGTCGCTCTTGAGCATCCGCGAGCTCAGGTCGAAGCGGCGAATCACTTCGCGCGTCACCCCGAACAGCAGCAGATGGCCCAGGTTGGTGTCGGCCTCGATACCCTTGAACACCATCACGCCGAACTGCTCCGTCAGCTCGGCGTAGCGCTTGTCGAGCTCCGGGATCGGCGGGGAACAGGCGATGCTCGGTGAAGCAGATGGCGTCGAGGCGGCGCGGGCCGCGCGCGGCGGCCTCGACGTATAGCTCGGGCGCGATGTTGGAATCCGAAGAGAGCAGCGTATGGACGTGCAGGTCGATGAGCATAGCGCAACGATTCTCACATTTGCCGGCGTGGCTTGGAAAGCCGCTTCGTCATCCGCGCGCGGAACGCGATTTGCGACAGCTTGGCGGACGCTCCCGCTTCGGCGGACGACTATGGACCGCCGAAGCCGTTCCGCACCTGGATATGGTCCTTGAGCGAGGCCACGCCCGCGATGTTCATCGCGAGCATCTGCACCATCGCTTCGTCGGTCGCCGTCGGCACTGTCCCCGTCAGTACCATCGTGTCGCCCACCATCCGGAAGCGCACGCCGTCGTAGCCGCTGGCGTCGAGTGCCGCGCGGAAAGCTTCCAGCCGCGCGGAGAGAAACCTTGGAGTTGCGGGCGGAGAATCGGGCGGGGACCGGCTCCTGGCCTCCGCGTCGGGCGCCGGCGCGTCAGGCGCGGGCGCAGTCGGCGCGGGTCGCGTCGGGCGAGTTGTCGCCCGAATAGTTGCTGATGAGGTTCAGGCATGAAACCACCTTCACTGCCGTGAAAGCGCCTACAAAGATCAGCACCAGCATCAGGATGGGACGGCGCGCGCTATGCGTGCGATGCTGCGGGCGCGCGCTGCGGGGCGCACGCGCGGTCGTCGTGACTGCCGTGGGCGGCACCGAGAGGAGCACGGTTTCGGCCTCGTGATCGGTGGCGACGCCGGCCTCGGCGATGGCGACAGTCACTTCCGCTCCGCAAAAGGAACAGAAGCGCGAGTCCACGGGAATCGAACGGCCGCATTTCGCGCAATCGATCTCCGATGTCGTACGGAGCACCGTCGGCGCGGACGGCGACGCGGGCCGCGGCGCGCTGGCGCTTCCCAACGGCAGGCGAAGCTGCGAGCGGGCGGGGCCGGAGGCCGCTTGAGACGGCGCTGTTGATTGCGATGGGCCCGTCGCTGGCGGATGTGCTTCGTGCTCGCGTATGGCTGGCCGCCGCCGGCGCGCTTGTCGGAGCGACGCCGTCGCGAATGTCTTTCAGCCGGCGCTTGAATTCCGCCGCGCTCGGCACTCTGCGCTCGACGTCGTAGGCGAGGGCGTCGTCGACCAGCGCCGTCAGCGCGGGGTTGGCGTCGGGACATAGCGTGGCGAGCGGCGGAAAGCTGAACGGCGCTTCGTTGGCCGGGTCGCGGCCGGAGAGCGCGTGATGCATCGTCGCGCCCAGCGCATAGAGGTCCGAGCGCAGTTCGACCTTGCCGCGATATTGCTCGGGCGGCGCGTAGCCCTGGGTGCCGATCATGGTCGCGTTCTGCTGCGGTTGGAAATGGCGCGCGATGCCGAAGTCGATGAGCTTGGCCTGCCCGTTGCCCATCATCATCACGTTGGACGGCTTGAGGTCGCGGTAGATGACCGGCGGCTCGAGCCCGTGCAGGTACTCGAGCGTATCGAGGATTTGCAGCGCGATATCGATGACGCGCGGCTCGGCAAGCCGCCCGCCCGCTTGCTTCATCTCCTCCTCGAGCGTCGCGCCGTCGATATATTCCATCACCAGGTAGTGACGGTTCTGTTCGCTGAAGCGGTCGAAGACGCGGGGGATATGCTCGTTGTTGAGCCGCGCCAGCATATCGGCCTCGCGCTGGAAGGCGTCGACCGCCTGGCGCTGCGCGTCGGGGTTGGTGAAGTTGTCGACCACCTCGGCCAGCGCGCAGCGGCGCGCGGCAAGGCGCAGGTCCTCGGCTAGGTAGACCAGCTTCATCCCGCCGCCGCCGAGCGGCTTTACGACGCGGTAGCGGCCGCCGACTATGGTGTTTGGCGCAATCATCGCGGAGGTCGCGGGTAATTACTGCGGCCGCGGCCCAGTCGTCAACGCTCCGGAGGCGCGAATCCCTCGCCGCTCGGCATCAAGCGTGGCGGCGCGCGCCGCCGACACCGCGCATACCAGATGAATCAGCACGCCCAGCGACGACGAGGTGCCGTAGGCGAATAGCGTTCCGAAAAACCATCCGATCGCTCGTCCCGTGCGTCCGGCATAGAAATGGCCGAGCCCCGGCACCACGCTTAGCACGACGGCGATCAGCGCGGGCGAACTCAGATCGCCGAGCCATCCCGCAACTCCCAGCCTCGCGCCGCACTGCTTGCAGAACACCGCTTCGGCGACCGTCACCGGCTGGCCGCATTGCGAGCAGAAGCGCGCCCGGGTCGTTCCGGTATCAGCCATGCCGGTATCAGCCATGCCGATTTCAGCCATGGAACACAAACGGCGCGTCGCCCAGCCGCACGTCGTCGCCGTTGGCGAGTTGGCGTGTGCCGTCGATCCGTTGGCCGCCGACGAAGGTGCCGTTCTGGCTGGCCAGGTCGCGCAGCGCGAAACCGCCGTTGTGCGGCACGATGCTCGCGTGACGGCGCGAGACGGAGGCGTCGGAGATAACGATATCGTTGTCGGTCGCGCGGCCCAGGGTCGTCGGCGCTTGCGGGCGCAGCTCGTAGCGGCGTCCGTTGGCGTCGACCAGGCATGGCGTCGCCATCCGTCCGGCGTGCGCAGGCGCCGCGACATGCGCCGATGCGGAGGCCGATGCGGTGTCCTGGCGCAATTCCTGGCGCATCACGGCGGAGCGCGAGCCGGCGCTGGCGCGCTTGAGATGGAAGCTTAGTTCGTAGTCGGAAATCTTGATCCGATCGCCCTCATTCAACTCGGCGGTTTCGATCCGGTTGCCGTTGAGGAATACGCCCTGCTGCACGGCGAGATTTTTCAGCACGTAGCTGTTGCCGTGGCGCTCGATCACCGCGTGGCGCGGTTGCACGCCCGAGTCGCCGAACAGTCCGACCACGTTTTCCTCGGCGCGCCCGAGCGTCGCCACCGCACGATCGATATTGAAGCTGCGCCCGCGCAGCCGCCCCGCTTCGACGTTGAGCCATGCGCTCTTGGTCAGCTCCTGCACCAGCCCGATCATCAGTCCGACCGCCAGTCCGAGCGCGCACAACCCGAACAGCCGCGCGTAGAGCCCGCTCGAATTGGCCCCGATGACGTCGAAGGCCACGCCGCCGACGAAGCCGCCCACCCATCCGCCGACCGCGCCCTTTATGATGTTGCGCAGCGATCCCATCAGGTCGTTGAGCGAGCCGCTCGCCAGGCCCACGCCGGCACCGCAGATGAAGCCCATCAAGACCCATCCGATCACCCGCGCGGCACGCAGGTAAATCTCCGAACCGGCCTGGTTGGCGCCCCATCCGCCGGCCGTGAGGATCATCGTGAAGACGACGTTGGAGTAGTAGACCGCGGGCAGTCCGATGAGAAAGCAGACCACAAGTCCGACGAGGAAACGCCGCGTGACCGCTGGCGTGAGTTGCAGGCTTTTGCCGTGCGCGCCGACGATGAAACCGCCGACCAGCCCCCAGAACAATGCCATCGAGACCACACCTGCGAGCTGGGTCCAGAAATTCTCGATCTGCGTGATGGTGTGTCCGTGGCTGACCAACTCGACCGGCAGCCATCCGAGCGCGCCGCCGATAAGACCGGCGAGGGCCATGAAGGTAAGCTCGCGCCGGTCAATCGCGTCGTTCATCGCGGCGAACCTTTTTAGAGACCTGTCTGGAAACCTGTCTGAACATTTGCCTGAAAACTTGTCTCAAGGATTGGCGTCTCAAAATTTAGCGCAAGCTTCGGCATAGAATTTGACGAACAGCTTGTCACGGAATTCGACAAAAAATCTGACATCTGACATAGGCCCTGATGCAGATACCCCTCGCTTGCCGTGAATCGCACCACGTATCCGTATAATAACCAAAGCACAGCACTGTGCGCGAGCAAAAAACCCAATCGTTACCGTGATAATTTCATTTCAGACTCTCCACGTTAGGCTTGGGCGCGTCCAGAATCTGGCTCAAGGAGTCACAAAAAAGGGCCATCGCCAAGCTGATCGTGAGAGGGGCTTGGGTAGGGTTCTCAGGAGGCCTTCCACCATTTTTTGCAACGCCTCGATGTAGCTGCCGATTTCGCCAGCCAGTTCTCCTTACTCATTTCCTTTTCAGTTGCGCTCGCGCGTGTTGGGCGAGATACCTTTCAACCTCATCCAAGGTCGCGCAGAATGGATACGGCCTCTCGCCAATGAGTACCTTGTTGGTATCCAATTCGAGCAACTGATATTTTCCATAGTCCGCCGCCGTGCGGTCGTAGCGTCGTTTGCGGACCAGGCGCAAACGACGGCGCGCTGCGACCCTGCGCACGCGGTTGATTCGCGTCTTTTCCAGTTCCATCTGCTACATCTTGCCTACTGGCCCCGCTTCAGGCTCTGATGTTGGCGCGGCATCCGGAGCCCCTGGGGGATTGCTGAAATTGCCGGGCATCTGTTCGAACATGGGTCGGTTGGTCTGGACCTGAGGGTCGGATGTACGCCCCGGCGAGGAAGCGCACCCGCTCAGCACCGCGAGCATCGCGATTGCGACAATTTTCATTTGACGCATCTTCAGTCCTCCTTTCGAGTCTGAATAGTATGCTGAATGCTAGGCTGAAGGTCAAAATCGATAGAATGGTGGGCTTGCGAATGCGGCAAACGTCCGGCGAAGTCAGGTAACCACAGATGCGCACGCCGGTTGCCCCCTTCGACGCAAACGGTGCATGATTCGCTTTTGACCCGACGGCGGCAATTCAGCAGGAGGTCACGATGGCGGAGAAGACCCTTGTACCCGAGGCATTTGGACCACTGCAAGGGGTCAAAATCGTCTCGAGCGGCACTTTGATCGCACAGCCGTTCGGCGCGGCATTGGCCGCCGAAATGGGCGCCGAGGTCATCCAGATAGAACGCCCCGGCGTGGGCGATATGGGATGGCGTAGCGTCGGTATCCGGCTCAAGACCCGCGACGGTAAGGGCGAGACCGCGACCAATTGGGTGCAGGAGCGGCGCAACGTCTTCTGCGTCTCGCTCGACCTCACCCAGCCGCGCGGGCGCGAACTGTTTTTGCGCCTGGTCGAGCGCGCCGACATCTGGATGGAAAGCTCGAAGGTCGGGACCTATCCCAGATGGGGCCTCGACGACGCCTCGGTATGGAAGGTCAATCCCAAGCTGGTGATTACCCACGTCAGCTCATACGGCCAGTATGGCCATCCCGATTACATCGGGCGCGCCTCGTACGACATCGTGGGCCAGGCCTTCGGCGGCATCATGTATCAGACCGGCTTTCCCGAGACGCCGCCCTCGCGCGCCGCACCGTGGACGGGCGACTATCTCACGGCGCTGTTCACGCTGTGGTCGTCGCTGGCGGGGCTGACCTACGCGCGAAGCTTCGGCAAGGGCCAGGCGATCGACATCGCGCAGTACGAAGCGATCCATCGCACGCTCGGCGGCACGATGGTCGAGTACTTTCAGCAAGGATTGGTGCGCGAGCGCTCGGGCAACAAGGCGCAGGGCTTCCAGCCGCTGGACAGTTTCGAGGCCAAGGACGGATGGGTGGTGCTGGGCGCGATCGGCGAGGTTTACGATCGCGTGGTGCGCGCTATCGGTCTGGACCCGGCTGATCCGAAATGGCAGAAGGCGCGCCTGGACATCGAGTCGATGGAAGGAATCGAGTTCGACGCGCTGCTGCGCGGATGGATCAACGAACGGACCGCCCTCGAAGTCGTGCGGCACATGAACCAGCACCAGGTCGCCTGCAACCGGATCATGTCGAGCAAGGACATGGCGGAGAACGAGCAATACCAGGCGCGCGACATGCACGTCGAATGGACCGACGAGCAGGCGGGCAAGGTCAAAGGCGTCGGGATAGTGCCGAAGTTCTCGGCTACGCCCGGCAAGATCTTTCGCGGCTCAGTCGGAGTCGGCCACGACAACGAGCGGGTGTACGGCGGGTTGTTCGGGCTCGAGCCGGCGGAGATCGAAGGGCTCAAGCGCGACAAGATAATTTAGGCAAGAAAATTTAGGCGAGTAATTTAGGCAGGTCTCTATATCGGAGGGGATACCGATGGCAGTTATTCTGATTACTGGGACCAGTACGGGGATCGGCCTGGCGACAGCAGTCGCTTTCGGTCGCACAGGTCAAAACGTTTACGCAACGATGCGCAATCCGGCGCGTGCACCTGAACTCTCCAAAATCGCCACTGCGGAAAAGCTGCCAGTCAAGATTCTCCCGATGGACGTGGACGATGACGCCTCGGTCAGCAAAGCGGTCGCGGAGGTCTTAGCCGATGCCGGCCGCATCGATGTGCTGGTAAACAATGCGGGCGTCCAAGGGAGCGGGGCGGTTGAAGAGATTCCGCTTGCCGAGTTCCGGCGCGTCATGGAGACCAACTTTTTCGGTTCAATTCGATGCATTCAAGCGGTGCTTCCTGGCATGCGCAAGCGAGGTGATGGGCACATCGTCAATGTGTCAACCGTCGGCGGTCGAATAACGGGATTGTCGCAAGGGCCCTACTGCGCGTCAAAATTTGCCCTGGAAGCGCTCAGCGAAATACTGGCCGGTGAAGTGAAGGTGTTTGGCATCCGGGTCGCGATCATCGAGCCTGGAGTGACGGCGAGTTCAATTTTCGATAAGCGGCGTATCGTTCCCGCGGACTCTCCCTACTGTCAGGAACGGCGGATGAACGCGATGTTCGACGCGATGCAAAAGCAGCAGACCCCGGCGTCAGTCGTGGCGGACAAGATAGTCGAGATCGTACAGAACAAAACCTGGAAACTGCGACACCCCACCGGTCCTGACGCAGAGCCGTTTCTCCAATATCGCGCCGCGAAAACGGATGAGGAATGGATAAGTCTCCACGCAACCGAGAGCGACGCGGAGTTCGCCGCGATCGCAAAGCGCGATTTCGGGCTCGACCTGGAACTCTGACGAAGGTTCTTAGCGCGTGACGCGGGTCATAAAGGCCTCGGCGCCGCGCACGAACTCGCGTTCGTCCGCGTAGCGTCCGAGGTCCAGGATGAAGTACGTCGCGCCGGCGGCGCGCTCGGCTTCCAGCCGAGCGCGGGCGGCGGCGACATCGTCGAGCTTGAGTCCGCGGCGCACCACTATTTCCGGCGCGGCGCGGCCGCGCGCGCGAGCCTGCTCGCGTAGCGCGGCCGCGGCCGGGCCGAGCTTCTCCGCCGGCAGCATCGGATGCCATCCGTCGCCGAATTCCAGCACCCGCGCGATCGCATTGGCGCCGTTGCCGCCGATCCAGATCGGTGGCAGCGGCGGACGCGGCAGAAACACCAAGGGCGCGAAGTGCACCAGTTCGCCGTCGTAGGACGCGACGTCGCTTGAGAACAATTGATGCAACACGCGGAGCGTCTCGGTGGTCAGCGCGCCGCGCTGTTGCGGATCGACGCCCAGCGCCGCGAACTCGCGCCGCATCCATCCGACGCCGGTGGCAAGGATCATCCGGCCGCCCGACAATTCCTGGATCGTCGCGACCTGCTTGGCGGTGAGCACAGCCGGACGATAGGGCAGCACGAGGACCGAGACGCCCAGGCGGATTCGCTCGGTCGCGCCGGCGAGAAACGCGAGCGTCGCCAGCACGTCGAGGTAGCGCCCGCCCGAGCCCTCGACGTCGTCGGGTGGCAGGGCGAGATGGTCGGAGACGAAGACCGCGTCGAAGCCGAGTTGCTCGGCGGCGCGGGCGCAAGCCACGAGGGTATCGCGAGTCGATTGCGGCCCCATGTTGCGGATCGCGATTCCATACTTCATCGCCGGATCCTCCATCTTCGATGCCGCCGTATTCGACGCCAGGCGCCGCACGGCATTGGCTCGTTTGCTATTTCACTATTTCACGGCTTTGAGTTTGCGCCGGCCGTGGCGCCCCGAAACCAGGCGGCGCGCCGCCGCGCCCAGCGTGCCCGCGCGATGCCATCGGCCGTACTGCTCCAGCGTCAGCCCGCGCGCGGCTTCCAGGGCGACCGACAGCGCGGCGAGCACGCATACCTCGGCGAGCACGCTGATGCGCGGCGCGAGGCCCAGCACGCCGCCTTCCTGCTCGACCGGAGCGTTAATTACGAGGTCGGCGAGATGCGAAAGTTCGGAGGCCGGATTGCCGGTCACCGCGATTAGCTGCGCGCCGTGCTCCTTGATCGCCAGGGTAGCTTCGCACAACTCGCGAGTGTTGCCGCTGTTGGAAATCGCGATCACGACGTCCTTGGGATCGACCTGGCCGAGACTGCCGTGCAGGGTTTCGGTCGCGTGCAGAAACGTCGCCTGCGTCCCCACCGAGCACAGCAGGCTCGCCGCATAGCGCGCGACGTGCTCGGGCTTGCCGACGCCGGTCAGATGGACGCGGCCGCCGCGCGCTTCGGCGTTGCGGATCATGTCGACCGCGGCGCGAATCTGGTTGAGATCGATCTCGCGCCGCAGCGTCCCAAGCTCGCTCAGGCACAATTCCAAGAAACGATTGACCTCGACCGAGGGATCGAGCGGTCCGTTGACCTGCGCAGGCGTTTCGATCTCCGGCAGCGCCTGATCGGGCATCGCGCCGCGGAACAGCTCGAGCACTTCGTCGCGTACCTCGAAGCCGGCGGGAAACGCGCCCAGCCGTCCCACGCATACCGCGCCCGCCGCGTTGGCGAGCGTTCCGATCGCGCGCCACGGCAGGCCCCATCGGAGGCCCGCGAGCATCGCACCCATGAACGCGTCGCCGGCGCCGGTCGTGTCCATCACCTTGACTGCGAATGCCGGCAGCTTAAGCGCGGTCCCCGCCGCCGCGATCGCGCATCCGCGCTCGCCATCGGTAACGACTACGGCTTGGCTCTGGTAGCGCGAGCGCATCGCCTGCGCGAGTTTCAGCGTATCGCGCCCCGCGCCCACGAGCGCCCGCGCCGCCAGACGGGTCGGCTTGAGGATCGTCGCCAGGCGAAGCGCGCGCTCCAGTTCGGCACGGGTGCCGAGTGCGGGACAGGCATCGGCAGGCGGCAGATCGACGTCGAGCACGGTCGGGATGGAATTGGCCCGCGCGAACAGCAGCAGGGCGATTACGGTGCGCGAGCGGGAGTTGTGAAATTTCGGTCGAGACCATCCGGGCGTGCCGGATGAAGCCGGCGTGGCGGCGGCGAATCTCCTCGGGCGCGAGTTCGGCGGTGGCGCCGCGCGCCATGTAGATCGCGCGTCCGCCGCGCGCGTCGACGAAGATCTTGGCGAACGAGCTGGCTGAGCCGTCGGTAGTAAGATGATGCCGAATCCCGAGCTGTTCGATCCCGCGGCGCAGAAATTCGCCGTTGCGGTCGGCGCCGATTTTGCCGAACACGCCGACCTCGAGTCCCAGCACGCGCGCCCATCCGAGATGGTTGAGCGACCAGGCCGCCGACCGCCGCGCGTTCCATCGGGCCGTCGTCGTGATGGGCGTGGAGCGCGACTTTCTGCTCGGCGTGAACGAACTTCGGCGTGCGGTAGAACAAGTCCACCACCATGCTGCCGCAGCCGACGACGTCGAGTTTTGCCTCAGCCATCCTTAAGCGCGCGCCTCGCCTGGGAGCGCTCCGCAACGGCCTCGCTGAGCCATCCGGGCTCCAGCGTGGCGGCCGCGCGCCGGCGCAGGTCCTTGAAGCGGCGCGCAAATTCGCGCCGCTCGCCGTCGCTGAACGCGGGCGTTCCCGGCGCGAGCGCTTCGCTGCGGCATACGCCCATCTCGACCAGCGCCGCCTTGAGGCAGGCGAGCGTGGGGCGGAAGCTGCGGCCCGCGCGGTTGAACTCGCAAATGGCGCGGAACTCCTCGAGCACCTGGGCGTAGCGATGCATCAGGGCGGCATCGCCATTGCGGCAGACGCGGAGCGCCCGCTGCCACTCGCGCGGCATCGCGTTGCTTGGCCCGGCGACGATTCCGTAGGGCAGCGAATCGCGCGTCCAGTAGCGGTTCCAGTAGTGCTGGGTCCATCCGCGCACCGCCCTTGGGCGGCGCGAACAGGTCGAAGATGAGATATGGGTCGCCGGCGTAAATCGCGAAATCTCCGCCGCGGTTGAAATGCGACGCCGCGCGCGTGTAGTTGCCGAGCACCGCCTTGCCGGCGGTGACTTTGACTCCGCGCACGTAATCCATCCGGCTCATCTGTTTGACGTCGCGCGTATGCAGGTGCGGCGCGTGGCCGGGCGCGGAGATCTCGGCGTTGTCGTAGAGGAACACCGGGATGCTCCGCTTTGCGCGCTCGAACAGCGCGTTGATCTCGCGGTTGACGAAGCCGACCGGATCGTCCGAATCGCGAATCGAAAGCGGTGCGACCACTACCGCCTCGGCGTTGAGCTCCAGCGCATACTCGAGGTTCTCCAGCGTCTCGGCGCGCGTATGCCCGGTGATGCCGACCCAGGCTTCGACTGCCATGCCGGCGGCGTTGATGCGATGGCATTCGTCAACCACCACGCGCGCGATCTGCTGGCGGCGCGGATTGTCGAGCTTGTTCCACTCGCCGGTGGTGCCTGCGGCGAAGATGATGTTGGCGCCGTGGCCGCCCTGCACCGCCCAGCGCACGACTGCGCGCTGCTCGTCCTCGAGCACCTCGCCCGAACGGTCGAGGATAGTGACGACCGGCACCGAAAGCCCCGCGGTTGGGCACGTAGCGATGAACTTCCCGCGCGCCCGCCCGCTGCGCCGCCCGTTGCCGTCCAACAAGTCTCAGTTGTGTCTTATCTGTCATCGTGCCTCGTGATCGAAAAAAACACCTCAGCGAAACTCCCTCCAGGAGAATCCGTGCAGGCCCGGGATCACAGGATTCCCAGGCCAAGCCGCGTTATGAACGTCTGGTTGCCCTCCCGGTCCGCACTATACTTGCTAAGCTGGGCTTCAATACGCAAACGGTAGTGGCCGTCCTCGGAAATGGCGGCCTTGGGCATGTTGTTGGCCCACAGTGACTCTTTGCAGGCCTCGATCACGAAATTGTCGATCGCGGCGAGTCCGGAATGCTGCTGGTAAATCAGCTCCTTTAGCTGGCCCCGGTCGTCGAGGACGGCGGTCACGATTACGGGCTTGACCTCTTCGGACAACTCCAGCGTCACCATCGGTTCCACCTTTTCCTCCTTGACCATCTCGCTGAGCAGTTGCGCGAGCATCAGGCTCGAGAAGCCTGGATATTCAGCCGCCTTGGCGTTGAGCAGCCGCTCCTGGGTATGCGGAAGCATGGTCTCGGCATAGCGCGGGGAGTCGGGATGGTCCAGGAACAGCCGGCGCAGCGTCGAGGGCCTGTCCTCTCCCGCGCCGCGCGCGACCAACGCAAGACTTTCGTCCCGGGACGGATCGGATTTCAGCACCTTCGCGGCGTTATTGAGCGAGGCGGTATCGGTGTCGCCGGATGAAAGCTGCGAGAGATTGGTGATCACCTGCGGCGAGCCGGGCGCCGCGGGCGGCGGCGGTGGCGGTGGTGGGGTGGCGGTGGCCGGGCTTTGCGATGAGCATCCGATGGCCAGCGCTGTTGCGAGAACCGCCGCGCTCAAGCCAGCCGATCGTCGCGGCCGCGCGCACACTGGCGCGGACCGGGGTTGTCAAACCATATCGCATTGCCGTCCTGACGGAGAAAAGTCTTGTGATTCCGCTATCGGCGTTCGCGCGCCGCGAGCGCACGATTTTAATACCGAAGCGCCGCGAGGAACAATCGGAGTGGACAATCGAGCGAACCATTGAGCGAACCATTGGGATGGACAATCGGCCGATGACAAACCGCCGATCCGTGATTATCTTGAGGCATGGTCAAACGGGCGGCGGCTCCTGTCAGGGGTGAATTGAGTTGACCTGCCGCCTGATGATAGAATGTGGCGGAGAGAAGGAAGGAAATGAAACCCGGAATCCATCCTGAATACCATCGCTGCGTGGTTACCTGCGCATGCGGCAACACGTTTGAGACGCGCGCGACGGTGGGCGAGTTGCACGTCGAGGTCTGCTCGAATTGCCATCCCTTCTATACCGGCACGCAGCGGCTGGTCGACACCGCCGGCCGGATCGAGCGCTTCAATCGCAAGTACGGTCGTAAAGTAGCATAGCAACCTCCGCTGCCCGCGGCGCATCTCGATGCGTCCGGGTGGGCGGGGGATCGGTCTTGATGGCGCGGCTGGCCTCACACTTGGTAGCCGCGCTAAATTTTTGTCCCGTGCGGCGCTGAATCCGCGCGCGCCGTCACGACGCAGGTGCCGATGCTCGATAAGCTCAAGGGAATCGAAGAGCGCTTCGCCGAACTGGAGCGGCGCATCAGCGATCCGGCGGTAATCGCCAACAATCGCGAATATGCCCAGCTTGCCCGCGAGCGCTCCTCGCTCCAGGAAGTGATCGGCGCCATCCGCGAGTATCGCCACACCCTGGGCGACATCGCCGAGCATCGCACAGTGCTCGAGGGCGACGACGAAGACTTGCGCGAACTGGCCAAGGGCGAGCTGCCGACGCTGCAAAAGCGCCAGGCCGAGCTGGAAGAGCGCATCAAGATACTGATCACGCCGCGCGATCCCAACGACGACCGCAACGTGCTGCTCGAAATTCGCGCCGGCACCGGCGGCGAGGAGGCCTCGCTCTTCGCCAGCGAACTGTTCCGGATGTACACCCGCTACGCCGAGCGCCATCGATGGAAAGTCGAGTCGCTGAGCCTCAGCACCACCGGCCTCGGCGGAATCAAGGAAGTGATCGCGCTCATCGCGGGCCGCGGCGCCTACAGCCGGTTGAAGTTCGAGGGCGGAGTGCATCGCGTGCAGCGCGTGCCCGCCACCGAAGGCTCCGGCCGCATCCATACCTCGGCGGTGACGGTCGCCGTGATGCCCGAGGCCGACGATGTCGAGGTCAATATCAACGAGGAGAAAGACCTCCGCATCGACGTGATGCGCGCCTCGGGGCCGGGCGGCCAGAGCGTCAACACCACCGATTCGGCCGTGCGCATCACCCACATCCCGACCGGCATGGTGATCGTCTGCCGCGACGAAAAATCGCAGCACAAGAACAAGGCGCGGGCGCTCAAGATCCTGCGCGCACGCCTGCTCGAAGCGGCGCAGGCCGAGCAGGACGCCAAGATGGCCGCGACGCGGCGCTCGATGGTGGGCACCGGCGACCGCTCCGAGCGCATCCGCACCTACAATTTTCCGCAGTCTCGCGTCACCGACCATCGCGTCAACCTGACGCTGCATCAACTCGACCAGGTGCTCGACGGCGCGATCGATCCGCTTATCGACGCGCTCGCCACGCGCGAGCAGGCCGAGGCGCTCAGCAGCTGACGCCGATGAATCCCGAGGCAATCGCGGAGCCGCATATGCGCGGCGCGAAGCGCGCGGCCGCAATCGCGGCTGCGAGCGCGCGGCTGGCGCGGGCTGGCGTCGGGAGCGCGCGCCTGGACGCGGAATTGCTGATGGCCGCGGCGCTCGGGGTTTCGCGCGCCGCAGTCGATTCCGGCGGTGCGGAAGTGACCGGAGCCGCACAAATCGACGCGGCCGCCCTGGAACGCTTCGAGCGGATGGTCGCGCGGCGCGAGGCTCGCGAGCCGCTCGCCTATATCGTCGGGCGGCGCGAGTTCTTTTCGCTCGAATTCGCGGTCCGTCCCGGAGTGCTCATTCCCCGTCCTGAGACCGAGACCGTGGTCGAGGCCGCCCTGGATTTTCTGCGCGGGCGTCCGAACGCGACGGTTCTCGATATCGGCACCGGCTCGGGCGCTATCGCAATCGCGATCGCCAAAAACGCGCCTGCGGCGCGGATCGTCGCGCTGGATATATCTAAAGTGTCACTTGAGATGGCTGCGGACAACGCGCGGCGCCATCGATGCGGCGAGCGAATCACTTTTCTCGAAGGCGATTGCTTCGCCGCGCTGGACGGCGACGGATCGCCGTTCGATCTGATCGTTTCCAACCCGCCCTACATTGCTGAAGCTGAGCTTGCCACGCTGGCGCCCGAGATCCGCGACTTCGAGCCGCGGATCGCGCTCGAGGGTGGCCGTGATGGGATGGAGTTCTATCGCAAAATCGCGCACGGTCTTGCGCGATGGCTGCGTGCAGGTGGTGAAGTGATACTTGAGGTTGGCGCGGGGCAGGCGGGGCGGTCGAGACGATGATGCGTCGCGCGGGATGTGACACGAGCGAGCGGATGCGCGATCTGGCGGGCATTGAGCGCGTGGTGCGGTCGCGGCGCGCCGCTATCACGCTCGTCCCACGCGGTTGATCGCACATTTCAGTCGCGCACTTCGCGGCTACCCTCTAGAGTGGACGCCGGCGACGAAGCGCGGCCGGCGCCAATCGCGATTACGGCCCCGGGGGAATCTACATCTTCGAATGGACAAGATGATCATCCGCGGCGGTGCGCCGCTGCGCGGTACGGTAGAGCTTTCCGGCAGCAAGAACGCCGCGCTGCCGTGCCTGATGGCGGCGTTACTGACCGACGAGCCGGTGCTCGTCCACAACGTTCCGCGCCTGCGCGACGTTCGGACCTCGATGGACTTGCTCGGGCGCCTGGGCGTCGCATCGCGCTGGGTCGGCGACCACGACGTCGAACTGCACGCGCGCGCCATAACCTCGCACGAGGCGCCCTACGAACTGGTCAAGACGATGCGCGCGTCGTTCCTGGTGCTCGGGCCGCTGCTCGCGCGCACCGGACGGGCGCGGGTTTCGACGCCGGGCGGATGCGCGATCGGCGCGCGGCCGGTCAACCTGCATATCGCGGGAATGCGGATGTTCGGCGCGCGTATCCAGATGCGCCACGGCTATGTCGAAGCCCACGCCGGTCTATCTCCACGGCGCGCGCGTGTGGCTCGACTCGCCCTCGGTCGGCGCCACCGAGAACATCATGATGGCCGCGGTGCGCGCGCGCGGCCACACTTCGATCGAGAACGCGGCGCGCGAGCCCGAGGTGCAGGACCTCGCGCGGATACTGACCGCGATGGGCGCGCGAATCTCCGGCGCCGGCAGCCACGTGATCGAAATCGAAGGCGTCGAGCGTCTGCGGCGGTGCCGAGCATACCGTGATTCCCGACCGTATCGAGGCCGGCTCACTGATGATCGCGGCGGCGGTGACCGGCGGCGACGTAGTGGTGCGTGGCGCGCCGATCGAGCATCTGGAAGCGGTCATCGCCAAGCTCAAGGAGACCGGGGCCACGGTCGAGCCGGTCGCGGACGGACTGCGGGTCGCGCGCGGCGCGGCGCTTCGCCCGGTCGAATTGCGCACGCTCCCGTACCCCGGATTTCCCACCGATTTGCAGGCGCAGATGATGGCGCTGCTGACGCAGGCCGCCGGAACCTCGGTCATCACCGAAACCATCTTCGAGAACCGCTTCATGCACGCGCTCGAGCTGATGCGGATGGGCGCCGATATCGTGATGAAGGGGCCGACCGCGGTGGTGCGCGGGCCGACGGCGCTGTGCGGCGCGCCGGTGATGGCGACCGATCTCCGCGCCAGCATGGGGCTTATCCTGGCGGGCCTCGCCGCCGAGAACAGCACCGAACTAAGCCGCGTCTATCATCTCGACCGCGGCTACGAGGCGCTCGACGCGAAGCTGCGCGCGCTGGGCGCGACGGTCGAGCGGGTGCCCGACGAGGAAGCGGCGTGAGATGAAACTCGCAATCCTGAACTCGCATAGCGCCGCGTTTCGCCGGTTTCTCGACGCGATGCTGAAGCGGCGCGGCGGCGACGGCGCCGGAATCGACGCGGCGGTGGCGAAAATAATCGCCGCCGTGCGCCGGCGCGGCGATCGCGCGCTGGTCGAATTCGGCGCCCGCTTCGATCGCGTGAAGCTCACGCCGGCCGGCTGCGCGTGCGGCCGGCGGAGATGGAGGCGGCGCGCCGCGCGCTTGCTCCGGCCGAGCGCCGCGCGCTCGAGCTTGCGGCACGGCGCATCCGCGAGTTCCATCGCCGCACGCTAAGCCGCTCGTTCACTTATCGCGACGCTTCGGGGATGCGCCTGGGCCAGACGGTGCGGCCGCTCAGGCGGGTCGGAATCTACGTTCCGGGAGGGCAGGGCGCTTATCCGTCGACCGTGCTGATGAACGCGATTCCGGCGCGCGTCGCGGGCGTCGACGAAATCGTGATGGTGTCGCCGCCGTCGCCCGCGGGCGACTCGACGGCGGTGCTGGCGGCGGCCGCGATCGCCGGGCGTCGATGAGTTCTACCGCGTCGGCGGCGCGCAGGCGGTGGCCGCGCTCGCATACGGCACGCGCACGATCGGAGCGGTCGACAAAATAGTCGGCCCCGGCAACGCCTGGGTGCAGACGGCCAAGCGGATGGTCTACGGCGCGGTCGATATCGATAAAATGGCCGGGCCGAGCGAGGTGCTGGTAATCGCCGACGGCGGCGCGCGCGCGCAGTGGGTCGCGGCCGATCTTATCGCGCAGGCCGAACATGGCTCGGGTGACGAAGCCGCCGTGCTGCTCACGCCCTCGCGCGCCACCGCCGAGCGCGTCGCCGCCGCGATCGAGGAGGCGCTCGCCGATCTGCCGCGCGCCGCCGCGGTCAGGCGCGTATTCGAACGGCGCGGCGCCCTGGTCGTGGTCGATAATCTCGAGGAGGCCTTCGCTCTGGCCAACCGGATCGCGCCCGAGCATCTTGAACTCGACCTCAAGGACGCGCCGCGATGGCTTGGGCGGGTGCGTGCGGCGGGCGCGGTGTTCGTGGGCGAGCTTAGCCCCGCGCCGCTCGGCGATTACCTCGCCGGACCCAATCACGTGCTGCCCACGGGCGGCGCGGCGCGCTTCGCCTCGCCGCTGGGCGCGTACGACTTCGTCGCGCGCACCAGTGTAGTCGAGGCCTCGGCGCGCGCGATCGAAAAACTCGGGCCTGCGGTCGCGCGCCTCGCCCGCATGGAAGGTTTCGAGGGCCATGCGCGGGCGGTCGAGTTGCGGCTGGGCGCCGGCGCGCGCGGCGCGCGGCGGAAAGTCGAAAGAGGTCGCTAAGGGCCGTTCACGAGCGGCTAACTGGAGAAATCTCTGTGCGGGCGAGTTACGCGAACGGCCGCCTGACAGGTAAGATGAAATCCGCGATGCCAGTGACGACGCGGCCGACGGTCGACGCGTGCCACGATGACGGCATGATGATATGCGATAAGCGAATGGCGAACAAGATCGCATCTGAAGGCTCGCCTGATGGCTAAGTAAGAGATGGCCAACAAGTCCCAGATGAAGACTCCGCGCTTGAAAGTCGCGCCTGCGGACAAGCCGCGCGCGCGGGCGAGCGCCAACGGCCAGCCGCTCTCCGCCCGCTCGGCCGCGGTCGAACGCAAGACGCGCGAGACCGAGGTCAAGGTCGCGCTCAATCTCGACGGCGGCGGACGCGGCGCGGTGGAGACCGGCGTTCCGTTCCTCGACCACATGCTGGAGAGCTTCGCGCGCCACGGCTTCTTCGATCTCGTGATCCAGGCGAGCGGCGATGTCCATATCGACGAGCATCACACGGTCGAGGACGTCGGTATCGTGCTCGGCCGCGCCTTTCGACAGGCGCTCGGCGATCGCTCGGGCATCCGGCGCTTCGGTGAGGCGATGGTGCCGCTGGACGAGGCGCTGTGCTCGGCGGTGGTCGACATCAGCGGCCGAAGCTACCTCGCCTACAACGTGCCGATCGCGCAGGAGCGGGTGGGAACCTTCCAGACCGAACTGGTGCACGACTTCATGAAGGCCCTGAGCGACGAGGTCGGGATGAACCTGCATCTCAATCTGATCGGCGGCCGCAACCCCCATCACGTCATCGAGGCCGCTTTCAAAGCGCTCGCGCGCGCGATGGATCAGGCGACCGCGCGCGAGCCGCGCTCGGGCGGCGGCGTGCTCTCGACCAAAGGCACGCTTTCGTAGACAGCGTTTGTTCGTACAAGTTCACCGTCATTCCTTCGATCGACCTCAAGGGCGGCGAGGTCGTGCGCCTTTTGCGCGGCGAGATGGACCGCGCGACCGTCTATGGCCAGGACCCCGCGGCGACCGCGCGCGCTTTCGAGCACGAGGGCGCGCGGATAATCCATGTCGTGGATCTCGACGGTGCGATCGCCGGCGCGCCGCGCAATCTGGAATCGATTCGCGCGATCCGCGCGGCGGTCGGTTGCGCGCTGGATGTAAGCGGAGGGCTGAGAACGGTCGATTCGGTGCGCGCGGCGATCGCGGCGGGTGCGGACTACGTGTCGATTGGATCGGCCGCGATGCTCAATCCCTCGATGCTCGCCGAGGCCTGCCGCGAGCATCCGGGACGCGTATTCGGCTCGCTTGATGTGCGCGAGGGGCGCTTGGCGATCAAGGGTTGGCGCGAGACAAGTCAGCTTCTCGTGGCCGATGCCTTGGAGCGCTTCCAGCAGGCTGGAGTGGCTGCGGTCATATTGACTGACATTTCTCGCGACGGCACCGAAAATGGAGTCGACATCGAAATGTACGAGGCGGTCGCGCGATCCTCGAAGACGCCGGTGATTGCTTCCGGCGGGGTCGCGCGGATCGACGATATCGTCGCGTTGCGCCGGCTCTTCCAGCACGGAATAGCGGGCGTGATTACCGGTCGCGCTCTTTACGAAGGACGCTTCACACTTGCGCAGGCGATCGCGGCGGCGGCCCTGGAAGGCCGGCCCTGATCATGCGGCGCACCTGCCAGCTACCGGCTTGGCGATGCGTCAGCGCAATTTGACTGTGGGGTTGGCGCAATGCCGCGGCCGCCGTCCCTCGAATACATCGATCAAATTGTCCACTGCGAGTTCGGCCATCTTGAGCCGCGTCGCGTGGCTCGCGCTGCCGATGTGCGGTGTGATGACGACGTTGGGCAGCTTGAGCAGCGGATCGTTCGCGCCGATTGGCTCCGGGTCGGTCACGTCGAGTCCGGCTCCGGCCAGCCGTCCAGCTCGGAGCGCGCCGGCGAGCGCCGACGGGTCGACAATCGCACCACGCGCCGTGTTAATCAGGATGGCGGTGCGCTTCATCGTCGCGAATTCGGCTTCACCGATCATGTGGCGAGTCGCGGCCGTGAGCGGCACGTGCAGCGAGACGAAGTCCGACTCTGCCAGCAGCCGTTCGAGGCTGGCCGATTCCGGCGTCGCGGAGCCAGCGTCGGCGGATGCTCGCGGGCGCCTGCTTCGCGCTGAGCGCGCCATGCGCTGTCCCGGCAAGTAAAGCACGCGCATCCCGAAGCCGGCCGCGCGCCGCGCCATCGCCTGTCCGATCGCGCCCCATCCGATTATTCCCAGCGTGGCGCCGTGAATGTCGCGCCCCAGCATCACCTTCGGCCCCCACGTTCGCCATCGTCCGGCGCGCACGTAGCGATCGCCCTCGGCGATTCGCCGCGCGGCCGCCATCAGCAGTCCAAAGGCGAGGTCGGCGGTCGTCTCGGTCAGGATGCCGGGCGTGTGGCCTACCGCGATGCCGGCGCGAGTCGCGGCGGCGAGATCGATATTGTCGACGCCCACCGCCAGGTTGCTAATCGCGCGAAGCCGCGGCAGCGCGCGGATATGGCGGCGTCGAAGCGATCGGTCACCATGCTGAGCACGCCGTCGGCCTGACGCGCGCGCGCACGCAACTCAGCCGGCGGCGGCGGCATCTCGTCGTCCCACAGATCCACCCGCACCATGGCCGCCAGCCGGTGGATCGCGGGCTCCGCGATCGGCCGCGTGACGAAAACCCGCCGTCGTTCGCGTTCGCTGTTTTTGTCCTGTTCGCCGCGATGCTTCATCCAGTTCCCACGTTCATCGCATCTTGGCGCTCGCGCGGGTGCGTTTCAAATCGTTGGGCGCGCTTTGCTATACGCCTCGTGTGGACGAATCAGCTATCGACCGGATGCTCGCGCAGGCTATCGGTGCCGGCCGCACCGAACTCTCGGAAATCGAATCCAAGCAAATCCTGGAGGCGATCGGAATCCCGGTCGCGACCGCCTATCTCGCCGCGGAACGCCGAGGAGGCGGTGGAACTCGCCGCGCGCGTGGGCTTTCCGGCCGCACTCAAAGTGACTCTCGCCGCAAGCGGTCCACAAAAGCGAAGTCGGCGGCGTGGAACTTGGCCTGGGCTCGCCCGCCGAGGTCAAGGCCGCGTTCGAGCGCATTCGGCAGGGCCTTGCCGCCAAGCGTCCCGGCGCGCGCTTCGACGGTGTTGCGGTGCAGGCGATGGCGGCGCCGGGGCTCGAACTGATTGTCGGGGTGACGCGCGACGATCGTTTCGGCGCGCTGGTGATGGTGGGGTTGGGCGGCGTGTTGGTCGAGGTTTTCAAGGACACCGCGCTGAGAATCGCGCCGATTACCGCCGCCGGCGCGCGCGCGATGCTCGGTGAATTGCGGGGCGCGGCGCTCCTGCATGGCGCGCGTGGAGGCGCGCCGGCCGACCTCGACGCGATCGCCGGCCTCGTCGCGAAAATATCCGAGTTCGCGGCCGAGCACGCCGAGGTGCGCGAGATGGACCTCAACCCGGTGGCCGCCTACTCCAAGGGACTGCGAGTGCTCGATGCGCGCATCCTGCTCGACCCCGGCGCCGCGCAGTCCGCGCCGCCGTCGATCCGCGCCACGCGCGCCGAGCCGAGAACCTGCGCCGGGCCTTCGACGCGCACGCGGTCGCGGTCATCGGCGACAAGCGGATGGGCGGTTACATGTGGCTGCGCGCGATGTCCCGGTTCTCGCGCAAGCTGTACTCGGTGCAAATCGATCCCAACGAAATCCCGGGCATCGAGGCGATGGGTGTAACCAATTGCAAGAGCCTGGCCGAGGTGCCCGAGCCGATCGACTACGCGATCAGCGCCGTGCCCCGGCAGATCGCGCCACGCATCCTCAAGGATTGCGTCGCCGCCGGGGTCAAGGGAATCGGCTTTTTCACCTCGGGCTTCTCCGAGACCGGCGAAGAGCTGGGGGTGAAGCTGGAGCGTGAGCTGCGAACGACCGCCGCCGAATCGGACATCGCGCTGGTCGGTCCCAACTGCATGGGGCTGTATAACCCGTCGATCGGTTTGTGCAACTTCCCCGATCTCGACGTCCGGCGGGCGGCGGCGATGTGTGCTTCATCTCGCAAAGCGGCACCCACAGCATCAACTTCTCCTTGCAGGCGCCGATTCGCGGCATCCGCATCAACAAGGCCGCTTCGATCGGCAACGTGCTGATGCTCGAGGCGGCGGACTACCTCGACCTGATGGCGGACGATCCGGCCACGCGCGCGATCGGGATGTACCTCGAGGGCGTCCGCGACGGCCGGCGGTTTTTCGCGAGCCTGCGCCGCGCGGCCGCGCGCCATCCGGTGGTGGTATGGAAGGGCGGGATGACCGAGGCCGGCGCACGCGCGACTTTCTCGCATACCGGCTCGCTCGCGACCCCCGCCGCGGTGTGGCGCGCCTTGATGGTGCAGAGCGGGGCGGTTTCGGTCGCGAGCCTCGACGCGATGCTCGACGCGATGGAACTGCTGGCGCGCGGGCGGCGCGTCGGCGGCCGCGGGATGGGACTGGTCGCGATGACCGGCGGCCAATCGGTGGTGATAACCGATACCTTTGCCTCGGCGGGGCTCGAGGTGCCGGCGCTTTCGGAGGCGTCGTACGCGGAGTTGAAAAGCTTCTTCAACATCATCGGCGGCAGCTATCGCAATCCGCTCGATGCGGGCGGGACGATCGGGATGGGCCACGACCAGGGCAACCTCGATCGCATCCTCGACATTCTCGAGCGCGACCCGGCGATCGATGCGATCGTGCTGGAGATCGGCACGGGGCTGCGCGCCGCGCGCTGGCCCGCGCATGAGGAAGAGTTGACCGGTCTGCTCGACAAGCTCGCCGAGTTCAACCTCCGCTCGCGCAAGGCGTTCGCCGTGATCCTGCATCCGGCCCACGTCGAGGTGATCGTCGCCCGCGCCAAGGAGCTGGCGCGCGGCCGCGGTCTGGTGGTGTTCGACAGCTTCGAGCGCGCGGCGGCCGCGTTCGGAGTCGCCGCCGAGTATTGGCAGGGTAGAGGCGATTCGTGATGTGCGATTTTCGCCGGAGCCTGACCCCTCGCGATGCAGACCCAACTCTAACGTCGGAGCCGCCCTAACGTTTCGGCGTGATCACCGCGAGGGCGCCGGTCGCGCCGTCGCCGTCGAAGATCACCAGACGGTTGGCGGCGGGCGACCATCCGATCACCGCGACGCCCCGAAACGGCCCGCTTGCCAGCACGAATGCCTTGCGGTCGATGATCGAGAAGGTGACGATTTCGCGCGTCGGACCGCCCGGCCCGGCCACGTACAATTGCAGTGCCAGTTCGGCGAAGCCGTGCGAGTAGGTCATGGTGCTCGCCATCATCATCGCCGGCGTGGTGGGCATTCCCAGCGAATCGACCAGATCGTCTGGCTCTGCCTTGGGATCGAAGCTCGCGATTTGCGCGGTCACCCGCTGGTCGGGCGACGACGCTGCGCTCTGGGGATTCAGGTCGCGATTGCCCAGCGCCATGACGATGCCCGCGCCGGTGTATGCCGCGGCGCTCGAGGAGACCGCGATAAGGGTGGTCTTCCGGCGGCGATGTTGTAGCGGAAAACGCCCGCGCCGTGCCCGCGCCCGGCTGGCGCCGAGTACAAGAAGGCGCCGCTTCCCGGCGCCCAGCCGAGCACCTTGATTGGCCCGTCGACGCCGACCGGCCGGCAGCTTCCCATTGCGGCTGTCGAAGAGCGACGGCGGCGTCTGCTCGTCTGCCTTCGCCGACCGCAAAGCGCGCGTCGGGACTGAAGACCAGCATCGAGAGCGGACAGGTGAGCTTTACCTGCTCGACTGCAATCGCGCCGAGGACGTGAATCAGGTACAGGCCGCCAGCCTGGGCCGGCGAAGCGGCGGGCTCGCCCGCCAGACCCACGGCGAGCGTGTTGGGCGCGAGCCAGGTTAGACTCACCGCGTGGAAGTTGCCGTCGAAGCTCGCGACCGAGTTTTGTCCGCCATTGCTGATGACGTAGCGCAGCACGATCTCGATCCGTCCAGGCTCGGCCTCGGCCACCGCCAGCGTCAGCCCGTCCGGGCTCGCGGCGAGACCGACGATCTTTCCCTTGCGGTGCGCCAGGTCCGCCGTCGGCCGCGACCAAGCGCACGTTCTTGTAAGCGCCGCCGCTGAAACCGAGCACCTCCGTGCGTCCCTCCAGCGTCCCGGCCAGCGCGAGCTCCTTGGAGCCTTGCAGCCACAGCGGCGGCTGACCGGCGATCGGCGATGAAGCCGGGCGGCGTCGCGACTGCAGTCCGTTGACAATGATGCCGGGCGTGAGATCCATCGTCGCCGTATGCATGCGTGACCGGCGGGGCGGGGGGTTTCTCCTGTGCCCGAAGAGCGAGCACGAAGCGGCGCCAAGGCTGAGCAGAACGATAAGTGGAAGGATGAGTGTAAGAGATCGGTGCATCGAAAAAGGCTAGTTTAGAAGTAGGCTCGGACCAAGCCTGAAGGAGCCGAAGATGAGGATAGCGATTCATTCACTGCGACGCGAGGTTAGAGTCGCGATGCTGGTTGCGCTGGTGGCCGGAGCTGGCGCGCTCGGCATCCACTTTGGCCTGCGCGAGGCTGGAATCGGGCTGTACGTCGATGGCCGCTGCGATCGCGGCCGCCTTCTTTTTGCTAATCGTGCGGCCGGCGCGGATTCCGCGCGGTGCCGTGCTGACGATCAAGCTCGCGGGTGCGATGCGCGAGAGCACGCCGCGCTCGCCGCTGGACCAGTTGCGCGGCCGCGCCGGTCCCACGCTCTTCGATCTGCGCCAGGTCCTCGAGGGCGCCGCATGCGATTCCCGGCTAAGCGCCGTGATCGTCAGGATTGCCGGGCTGGAAACCGGGCTTGCCACCGCCGATGAGCTGCACGCACTGTTGCGCGCGCTCGGCCGCGCCGGCAAACGCACGCATCGCGCTGTTGGAGGGCGACAGCGCCGGTGTGCGCGAGTATCTCGTCGCCTGCGGCGCGAGCGAAATCGTGGCCAATCCCAACACGCTGGTGACGATGCTGGGCGTGGCCGCGGGCGGAGTCTTCTTGCGCGGCGCGCTGGACAAGCTGAAGGTCGAGGCGCAGACGCTGCAATGGAAGGAATACAAGGGCGCGGCCGAGACCTTTACGCGCGAGCGGATGTCGCCCGAGTTGCACGAGAGCCTCGAAGCGATCGTCGCCGACTGCAAGGAGCTCCTGGCTGCGCGAATTGCCGAGGCCCGCGGCCTCGCGCCCGACTCGCGCGGCCGAGCTTGCGGGCAGCGGCTTCCTGAGCGTGCGCGCGGCGACGGAGGCCCGCCTCATCGATCGCGCCGGCTACTTCGAAGATCTGCGCGCCGAGTTCGACCCCAAGCACCAGGAGAGCGTGTTTCGTCGGGCTCGCCCGCTACCTGCGCCATCTCGCCTATGCCCGGCGTGCCGGGCCGCGACCCGCGGCTTGCGCTGATTCATGGCGTGGGTCCGGTGGTCGCCGGCGAGCCACCCGCGGCCGGCGATTTTCTCAGCGGCGAAGCGGTCGCCGCTCAATTCCATCGCGCCGCCAGCGACAAGGACGTTCGCGCGATCGTCTTCCGGGTCAATTCACCGGGCGGGTCGGCGCTCGGTTCGGACCTGGTGTGGCGCGCGGTGGGCGAGGCGCGCGAGCGCGGCAAGCCGGTGGTGGTCTCGATGGGCGACGTGGCCGGATCGGGTGGCTACTACGTCGCGATGGGCGCGGATCAGATCGTGGCCGGACCGGCTACGATCACCGGCTCGATCGGCGTGGTCTATGCGCGCTTCAACCTCGGCAAGGCGCTCGCCGCGATGGGCGTGGCGATGGAATTCGTCAAGAGCGACGAGATAAGCGACGGGCTCTCGATGGCGCGCGCGCTGAGCGCCATCGAACTTGGCCAGCTCAACAATGCCGTCGGCGAACTCTACGGCAATTTCACCGCCAAGGTCGCCCAGGGGCGCGGACTTGATCCTGCGCAGGCCGAGGCGATGGCGCGTGGGCGGGTATGGAGCGGCGTTGCGGCCAAGCGCGGCGGACTGGTCGACGAACTGGGCGGGCTCGACAAGGCGATCGAGATCGCGCGCACGCGAGCCGGGAATCAAGGACGGCGAGCGCCACGAGCTGGTGCTCTACCCGGCGCGTGGAATCCTTGCGGGAATCCGAACGATGGCGCGCCTCGGCGCGCGTGCCGTGAGGGTATGGGGCTCGTGGCGGAGACGATCGGATTGCCGCGGCGATGGGCGCCGGCGATGCTGGGTCTGCTGGTGCGCGGCGGGGCGCTGCTGCTCTGTCCGTTCTTCTGATTCGACCTCGGCCCGTGAGCGAGGCCGCAAGGCCCCGGCTTTGAGCGCGGCGCGTATTCCCTGGGGCGGCATCGTGAACTCGTCAGACAGAGTCGAGGAGATGACGTGGACCGGCCTTAACGCTCCAGTTCTTCGCGGATCGAGTACATCTTCTGCCGCGCCTCCGAGATGTAGGCGTCGAGGTTGCGGCGATGGTTGGCGAAGATTCCGTCGGATGAACCGTCGAGCACGATCAGCGGCTTGAGCATCGCCGCCTTACCGAGCGCTTCGATCGTTTCGTCGAACAGTTGCGCCAGCACCGGCTTGATGGTGAGCGCCTGATGATATTCGCGCTTGACCGCCTGCATCATGTAGTACATGACGGCCGCGTAGCCTTGCGCGTGGTAGAAGTAGTCATCGACGTCCCAACTGTGAACCGCGCTGCCGTCGTCTTTTTGAGTTCGGTAGAGATTGGCGTGCGCGTCGCCGAGCATGTCGCCCCAGGACTGGAAGAGCCGGACCAGCTCGACGTTGCGCTGGTTGAGTTCGCGCGAGGTTTCGGGATTGGCGTGCAGGCCGGCGACGTAGAGGCGCAGATGGCGCACGCCGTCGCGATACTTGGATTCCGCCGACGGCAGTATCCACTTCGCCGCGTCATTGCGGAAATCGGTATCGGCAATCACCAGGTTCGGGTCATAGGCGTTCGCCGACACCTTGGTCATATGGTCTTTGAAGACTCGCGTGGTCTCGCGCACGGCCATGATGATGCCGAGTTGACGGTTGGCGTTGTTGTCGGCCATCACGTGCATGCCCCACAGGAAGAAATCGTTCGGGCGCCATCCGAAGCCGCGATTCAACTCGTTTTCCATGATCGCGGCGAGCGTCGTAGCGTAGATCTCGCCGGGCACGAATGGTTTGTCGGGCGGAAAGGCCTGGCTGACGGAGTAGTCAAGCCGGTCGTGCCTTTTCTGACCGAAATGGAGACCGAGATTTGTCACGATGAAGATGGCGAGAACCAACGCGCCGGCGATTGCGAGCTTCCTGAGCGACATCGGTCGATTGTCTAACACCGCGCGCTTCAGGCCAAGCTGTGACGGTCGGCGCGCGCGGCAACGACTTTGCCACGGCAACTCCGGCCGCGGGCGCTCAGCTTCCGATACGCCGGGTTTGCGGACGAAATCGCGAGGCCAAAAGACTGTTCTCCACGCTTCTCTCGACGCTGAATCAATTGCACAATGACCACGGGCGCAGGAGGGATCGAAATGGACTCCAAGGATTTAGAAAAGCGGATTCAATTGCTCGAAGACGTCGCGGCTATCAAACGGCTGAAGCATCAGTACTGTCACTATTGCGATGCCAACTATGATGCGGACGGGATCGCCGCCTTGTATACCGAAGACGCCGTATGGGAGGGCAATGGTATCGGCAAATTCGAAGGGCGCGAGGCGATTCGGAAGTTTTTTAAAGGCGCCTCGAAATCCTTCAAATTCGCGGTCCACAACGTCATGAATCCAATCATCGACGTGCAGGGAGACAAGGCCACGGCCGAGTGGAAGTTGCTCCAGCCGTGCACCGTCGACGGGAGAGCGGTGTGGCTGGCGGGGGTTTATAGCGATGACTACGCCAGGATCGGCGGAAAATGGCTGTTCAAGCATCTTAGATTGAAAATCCTGTTTCTTACGCCTTACGAGGACGGTTGGGTCAGGAAGCAATTCGTTGACGGCTTCAAGGGTTGAGTGGTGAGAAGTGCCCGGGGCAATGTGGTGAGCCACCCTGGTGCGGGAGCGGCTCGACGTAAGGGGAACGGCTGATGGAGATCGGAATCTACGCCACCACTCATGGGATAGGGTACCGCGACGAGCAGAATTTTTTCCTGAAAAGCACCTCGCTCGAGGAAATGCGGCCGGTCAGGATCGCACAACTCGTCGAACGGGCCGGATTCCACTCGATGTGGTTCGCGGATCATGTCTGCATGCCGACCGGTTCGGCGAGCGCGCACGTGGCCAACGCTTCAGGAAAGCGTGCATACGAGGAGCGTCACAACATGCTGGACGCGGCCGTAACTATGGGCGCCGTGGCCGCCAGCACCAAGACCCTGAAGCTGGGAACCAGTGTGTTGATCGTTCCGTATCGCAATCCGTTGAGCGATGCGCGGCAGTTTGCCACTGTCGACGCGCTCTCCAATGGCCGGTTGATCCTGGGTGTCGGCGCCGGGTGGATGAAGGAGGAGTTCGACGCCCTGGGCCTGTCCTACAGAGAGCGTGGAGCGATGGCCAACGAATGCATCGAGATTTTCAAGCGTTCGTGGACTGCCGAGGTGGTGGATTTTCACGGCCGGTTCTACAATTTCGACCGCGTCTCGATGGATCCGAAGCCGGTTCAAAAGCCGCGCCCGCCAATAATTTTCGGCGGCGTGGTGCCGGCCGGCGCACGTCGTGCGGCACGCTACTGCGACGGATTTTATCCGATTTTTCTGGATCCGCAGGCGGACCCCAATCGTTTCGCGCCGCTGCTGGAGGAAATTCGACGCGAAGCTGGCCGGATCGGACGCGATCTTTCCAGGTTCTTTCTTATGGCCGTGGCCTCGGCGCGACTCACCGCCCCTGGCGATTCGCAACACGATAAGAGTCCGCGCGCCATCTGCACCGGCGGCGCCGAGCAGGTGCTCTCGGACCTGCAGCGGTTTGCCGACGCCGGCTATTCATTGGTGGTCCTGATTTTCGACTGCTCCGGGCGGGTCGAGGAACTCGAAGCGCAGATACAGCGCTTCGGCGAAGAGGTCATACCAGCCGCCAAGGGGATCAAGGCCAAGGGCGGCTGGGCCAGTACGCCATCGCCGATCTGACGGTTGCCGACCGTCCTTCACTAGCGCGCGTCGGCAAAAATCACGCGTTGGCAAAAATTGTCTGACCGAGCCTGTCCGAACAGCTTGGCACTCAACCGTCTTTTCGATCGGTGTTGACGCCAGACTCAAAGCGCGCCGCGCAGACGATCCATAAGCGAAGGCTGCGAGGCGATGGCTGCTGGCGCGACCAGCGGAGCGCTAGCCAGCACCTTCCCCTCGGAGGTGGCGGCCTGTCCAACGCCCACCTGCTGTCCGGCGCGAATCGGTGCGGCGAGCGAGGCCGGAAGCTGAAACTCGACCTTGAGTTCCCCTTCATCGCCGCGTTTCTGCAGGACGCTCAGGTTCCAACCCCATACGGGCTTGAAGCTCTCCAGTGAACCGCCGCTGACGGCGAGCGGCTGCTCGATCGGCGCACCCTGCTTGCCTACGACGCGCATCTGGTAATTCGCAAAGCCCTGGGCCAGAAGCTCGGCGGCCGAAGTGAAGTTCTCCGCCTTTCTGGGCGATCCGAGCACCACGGCTATCAGGCGCATCCCACTTCGATGCGCGGTTGCCACCACGTTGAAACCGGCTTGAGAGTAGAAGCCGGTCTTGAGCCCGTCGCATCCGGGGAAGGTGCGCACGAGATGATTGGTGTTACTCAGCGTGAAGGCGCCTCCTCGAAACGGCGCGGTATCAATCGACGCCCATTGCATGACTTGCGGGTACCCGACCAGCGCGCGCGCCAGGAGAGCCTCGTCCCACGCGCTCGAGACGTCAGCCTGTTCGCCGGGTGCGGGTGGCAGACCATGCACCGAATAGTAGTGCGTATCTTTCATGCCGAGTCGCGCGGCCTCGCGGTTCATCATCTGCACGAAGGCTTCGGTCGAGCCGCCGACGTACTCGGCCACCGCTACGGAGGAGTCGTTGGCGGAGTGCACCATGATCGCCTTCATCATGTCGTCGAGCGAAAACGTCTCGCCCTCCTTGAGGTAGACTTGCGAGCCGCCCATCTCGGCCGCATTGCGCGAGCTTGCGATCATGGTGTTGAGCTTGAGACTGCCGTCGGCAAGCTTTTCGGCCACGATCATCGCGATCATCATCTTGGCCAGCGACGCGGTAGGCCATGGTTTGTGCGCGTTGTTCTCGAACATCACGGTCCCGGTCTCAGGTTCCATCAATAGCGCGGCGGCGTATGGCTCATTGGGTTGGTCGGGTTGCGCGGGATTGGTGGTGGCGGGATGCGATCGGCGCTGGCGCGCGAACGCAGCGGGTGGCGCCATAGTCGTCAGCATCGTGGTGACGATGAACAGCGCAGCCAGCAGGGGCGCCAGCCCGCGGCTCTTTGCGGTGCGAAGCGAAACGATTGCCAAAACGGGTGACGAACGCATAACCCCTACCTCCAGGACCACACCCCAGCCGCGTCGTGACGCGGCACACGTGTTAGTTCAAAAACGATCCGCGGTCCAATATAGCGCGTTTGGCGCCTGGAGTGCCGCGAACAGCGCCGCCTCGGCCTGGTCGGACGCGATGCCGAGGCGCCTGGCAAGCTTGTGCGGCGCGACTACGCGCCACATGAAAAAGTTATCCGGATGATGCATCACGAAGACCCCGGCCGCGCGCAGGCTCTCCTCCAGAGCTGGGTCGTGGGCGCTATGGGTCACCAGCAGCGCTGGGCCGGAAGCATTCGCCGGATTGCGCAGCGGCGCCGTATCACCAGTGCCGCCTTCCAACGGGATCGAAGGCGCGGCGCCCGAGGCCGTCTCACCTATATGCCGCATCAGCGCGAGCATCGCGTCCGCCGCCTCCGGCGCGTAGCCGTACTCCATCACTATCGGAAAGCCGTGGAACATCATCGCGCGCGCATAGGCGGCGAGCCCATCCGCCGTGGCGCGGCGGCACACGATGAAGTATTCGCCTGGATTTCCCGCGTAGCGAAGATTGCCGCGCCATCCGTCGAGGTCGCGCACCACGGTGCCGTCGAAGTGGCCGCTATAGCTACGATGGAGCGCGGCGGCTTGGTGGAGGTCGCGCGCCTGCTCGAAGCGCGCAAGCCGAAACCCCGCCTCCGTGCGCATCGTCTGAGTATCGGCGAGTGCGCTGAACTGACGCGTCACCGGGCGCCATCCGAAACGCGCGTAGAAGTCCAGCCGCTCGGCGAACAGCAGCGACGCCTCGAAGCCCTCGCGCTCCATCGTCGTTACCGCTAACCGCATCAGCGCCGAGCCGAGGCCACGGCCGCGATAGTGCTCCATCGTGTAGACCGAGCCGACGCCGCCCAGCCGGACGCGCGCGCCGCGCAGGTTCACGATGCGCTCGAAAATCTGCGCGGTGGCGACGATACGGCCGTCCTCGCATGCGACCAGGCACAGATCGTCGCGGAAGCCGGGGTCATGATGGTTGTAGCGGGCAAAGAAGCTGCGGTCGCCGTACCACAGCGCGAGCAGATCCAGCACTTGGTCGCGCTCGCTTTCGCGCGCCGGCCGCAGTTCCATAGTCAGTGAATATTGTACTGGAGCTGAACCGGTTGGCCGCCACGTATCACGGTCAAGCTGATGGAGCTCTGATTGCGCAAGGTGGTCAACAATTCCATCGCCTTGGCCGGGTCGCTCACGCTCTGTCCGCTGACGCCAGTCAGAACGTCGCCGTCACGCAGTCCGATCTGCTGAAAGAGCGAGTCAGGCTGGATTTCGGAAAGCTTGAAGCCGTTGGATTGTCCGTCCGGGCCGAGGTTGGGGATGGCGCGAACCTGGGTGAAGAGCGCGGCCATGTTGCTCAGGTTGTTGTTGAGGGTCGAGCGGTCGAGCACGTAGCGATTGGGATCGATCTGGCGCACTCCATTTTTGCCGGAGCGTCCCCGCAGAAAGCCCCCAATCCCTCTGCCCCGAAGCCCAAACGGAGGTCCGAACGGACGCGGCGCGTAGGCCGGTTCGGTCGGCGCGCCGTTCTCGTCAACTGGCATCTCGAGCTTTGTGCGGCGGCCCTGGTGCAGGATTATCGCGTGATCCTTGTAGACGCCCACCAGCTTGCCCGCGTCTGGAATCTCGTCGCCCATCCGATAGAGCGATTGCTCGTGACTGTTATCATCCTCGACGATGATGAACGGTTGCGAAAGCGTCAGCATCGAGGTGCCGAGCAGCCTGATGTGCAGATTGGTTGCGACCTCGGCGGGAGCTTCGACCACCGGCACCAGGTTGAAGATGTCGCGCTTCGAGATCCCGTCGTAATAGGCACGAGGACGGGCGACTGGCGCGGAGGGCTCGGCGCCGATCGGCGACGCCAGGTGCGGGGAGCCATTGTCAGCGACTCGGCCGAGAATGACGTCGTTGACCGAGAGCGCCAGGAAGTAGGCCAGGATCGCGATCAACAGCAGGTTGAGCGCCATGACGTAGCGCTCGGAAAAGCGCAGCGTCATCAGCTAAGCCTCTCCGCCTCGTACGCAGTGCCTTCGACCAGCCGCTGCACGTCGTAGTTCCATCGCCCCTTCCAGCGCTCGATGGTGAGGCTCGCCTGGGTCCATCCGTTGCGCACCTGGTCGAGCAGGCGCAGCAGGTAGATGCTCTCGTTGTCGCCGTGCTCGTTGAGCGCGCGCTGGCGCTCCAGCCCGACGGTCGCGATCATCAACGCCTCGAGCGCGAGTTCGCGCATGCTGACGCGGCCGGCGCGGGCCTCGAGGCCGAGCTTTTGCGCGCCGTCGGTGAGTTCGAGGCGCTCCTCGAAGCTCCAGCGCTTGACCAGGTCCCAGGCCCCCGTCATGCAATCGGAATCGTACAGCAGGCCCTTGTACAGTGCGGGCAGCGCCAGCATCAGCGCCGGCGGCTGACTGTCGGCGGTGCGCACCTCGACGTATTTCTTGAGCCGCACCTCGGTGAAAATAGTGGTGAGATGGGTCGCCCAGTCGTCGAGCGTCGCACGCTCGCCGCGCCATCCGCGATCCATGAACTGGCGAAAGGTGATGCCCGGCGGCTTGGTCAGGTCGTGAGGCTCGTGATTGCGATAGATGAAATACATCGGAACGTCGAGCGCGTAGTCGACGTAATCCTCGAAGCCGGCGTCGTCGCGGAAAACGAACTCGAGCGTCCCGCAGCGGTCGGGGTCGGTGTCGCTCCAGATATGGCCGCGATAGCTCTGGTAGCCGTTGAGACGGCCGTCGCATAGCGGCGAGTTGGCGAACATCGCGTACACCAGCGGCACCAGCCCCATGCTCAGGCGCAGCTTGCGCATCGCATCGGCTTCATCGCCGTAGTCGAGGTTGGCCTGCACGCCGGCGGTCTGCTTCATCATCCGCTGGCCCAGCCGTCCCTTGCGCGCCATGTAGGGATACATGATCCGGTAGCGCTTTTTGGGTATCAGCTCGATCTCGTCGATGGTGCTGATGGGCTGCATCCCCAGGCCCAGCACCACCGCGCCGAATTCGTGGCCGACCTCGATGAGCTGTTCGATGTGGCGGCTGAACTCGGCGTGCGCGCAGTGAATCGTCTCGCACTGCTCGCCCGAAAGCTCGATCTGGCTGCCCGGCTCGATCGTGATCGCGGCGCGTTCGCCTTTAAGTCCGATGACGCGGCCGTGCTCCTCGACCGGCTTGTAGCCGTAGCGCTCGGCCAGCCGGCGCAGGATCTGCTCGACCCCGCGCGGTCCCGAATAGGGCAGGGCGCGCCCGTCGTGAGCCGAGACCGTGACCTTTTCGTACTCGGTCCCGACCCGCCATTGCTCGCGCGGCTTGGCTCCGCTCTCGAAGTAGCGGATCAACTGCTCGCGGGTTTCGACCAGATCGGCGCTCGTTGACATACGCACACGTCTCCGTTTCGGAGGCGCTTCAACCGCGAGCCTATCATGGCTTCGGTGAAAATCGGAGGCAAGCCGGGCGAAGACCCTTGTCGGCGGGCGCCGCCCTTGCCTAACTTAAGGCGCGATTCGGCGCGCCACTTCACGCGTAGGCGGCCGACGCACAGGGCAACGCTGAGGGTAAGGTCAGATGGCTGAGGCGGTGCTCGCAATCGACCAGGGAACGACCGGGACCACGGCGATGGTGCTGGACGCGCGCGGTCGTATCCTGGGCCGCGCGTACGGCGAGATACGCCAGTTCTATCCGCGTCCCGGATGGGTCGAGCACGACCCGGAGCAGATCTATCGATCGGTGGTGCGGCTCGGCCGCGAGGCGATCGCGGCCTCGCGCATCCGGCCCGCCGGCATCGGCGCGGTCGGAATCACCAATCAGCGCGAGACGTTCGTGGTATGGGAACGGCGGAGCGGCCGCCCGGTGCATCGCGCCATCGTATGGCAATGCCGGCGCAGCGCCGCGATTTGCGCCGCGCTCGCCCGGCGCGAGGCCGAGGTCCGCCGGCGCACCGGACTGCTGATCGATCCTTACTTCTCCGGCACCAAGCTCAAGTGGCTGCTCGACAGCGACCGCACGCTGCGCCGGCGCGCCGCCCGCGGCGAACTGTGCTTCGGCACGATCGATTCATGGCTGATATTCCGGCTCTCGCGCGGCGCGGCGTTCGTTACCGACTTTACCAACGCGTCGCGCACCATGATGCTCAATCTCAAGCAGCGCACGTGGGACGCCGCGATGCTGCGGATGCTCGGCGTGCCGGCCGCGATGCTGCCCCAGCCGGTCAGCTCGCGCGGTCCGTTGGCCGAGGCGGCGAGCGGCACGTTCGGCCCGCGCGCCATCCCGATCGGCGCCGTTATCGGTGATCAACAGTCGGCGCTCTACGGCCAGCGCGCGGTCAGCCCCGGCGCGGCCAAGGCGACGTACGGCACCGGCGCTTTCCTGCTGATGCATACCGGCCAGCGCGCGGTCGCCTCGCGCAATCGATTGCTGACGACGGCCGCGCTGGGGCCGGCGGGCGAGCCCGCTTACGCGCTGGAGGGCTCGGTGTTCATCGCGGGCGCGGCGATTCAATGGCTCCGCGACGAGATGCGCATGATCGCGGCGTCGGCCGAGAGCGAGAAGCTCGCGCGCTCAAGCCGCGATCGCTCGCAGCCCTACCTGGTACCGGCCTTCGTCGGCCTCGGCGCGCCATACTGGGACGCCGGCGCACGCGGCGCGATCGTCGGCATAACCCGCGGCACCAATCGCGCCGACGTGGTGCGCGCGGCGCTCGATTCGATCGCCTACCAGGTGCGCGACGCGTTGGCCGCGATGGAGAAGGACAGCGGACGACGCGTGCGCGAGCTGCGCGTCGACGGCGGCGCCACCGCCAACGGCTACCTGATGCAGTTTCAGGCCGATGTGCTCGGACGCCCGGTGCGGCGGTCGAAGATGGCCGAGACCACGGCGTTGGGCGCGGCGATGCTGGCCGGACTGGCGGCGGGCTTGTGGCGATCGCCGGGCGAGCTGGCCGCGCTCGGCGGGAGCGGGCGGCTGTTCCGCCCGTCGATGCGTCCTGCCGAGCGTGAACGGCTGGTCAATGGATGGCATGCGGCGGTGGCGCGCGTGCGAAGTTAGCGCCCTGGCGGCCGCAACGCAGACGTAACGCGAGACCGAGGAGCCGGTCGCCGAGCTGCGACGGCAATGCGATAGTAAAAAATCGATGGCGCAGAAATCGCCAGATAAAAAATCGACAGATCAAACGTCGTGGCCGCGCGTCGCGTTGGTCTTCCCCGAGCACTATCCCGACGCCGCCGGCGTGCTGAGCCGCGCCTTCGTCGACGACCCGCTCATCAACGCGCTCGCGCCCGAGCCGCGCGAGCCGGTCGAACGCGCACGCCGCTTGACCGGGCTGTTCACGGTCGTGCTCAAGCTCCAGCGCAGCGGCGGCCAGCCGGTGTTCGGCGTGTTCGAGGCTGGCCGCCTGATTGCCGCGGCGGTGGTCGAGGGAACGATGCATTCCTCGGTCGGCGCGACCGTCGCGGGAGGACTGCTCAACCTGCCGACGATGGTGCGTGCGGTGGGGTGGGGCGGGGTGCGGCGGTCGATTCGGCTGGTCGATGCGCTGACGCGCAATCATCCGCCGCGGCCGCATCTCTATCTCAACATCCTCGGCGTCGAGCCGTCATTCCAGGGACGGCATTGCGGTATCGCGATCCTCAATCATCTGCGCGAGCTGGTCGAGACGCGCTCCGATCTTGACGGCGTGTACTTGGAAACCGCGACCGAGGCCAACGTCGCCTACTACACGCGCAATGGCTACGAAGTGATCGGCGAGTTCTATCCGCTGGGGGTGAGGATGTGGCGGATGTTCCAGGCGCGTCGCGACCTTGGCGTAACGCCTGATCAATAAATTGCGGACAAACCCTTGTCATCCTGAGCGAGCGTTGCGCAAGTCGAAGGATCTCGCGGCCGCATCTTTGCGGCCGTGATGGATTGCCGGCAAACCGCGATCACATCGCGCGCCATAAGAATACCGCGCGAGGATCGACTTCGGACTCCGTCAGTCGCTCGCACTCGGCTGCGACTCAGGATGAAAAGTTCTTGCGGTGTTAAAAATTTGCGGGAACCGCACTAGTCCGGCGCCGCGTCGCGCGGACGGCGCGCCGGCTTGATCGTCGTGACACGCAATCCGCTGGAGGTCCATCCGACGTCGAAGCCGACGCTGTCGCCTTCGCTCAGTAGATCGATGCCGGGGAAGCGGCCGCCTAGCGGCGCGCCGGCGACCTCGACGAAAGGAAACTCGAACAGCACTTCGCGTCCCTGATGCGAGCGCACGGCGCCGCGGCCGCGGGCGCGGTCCAGGCGCATGATCATCCCGCGGTAGAAATTGCCGGGAAAGCGCTCGGCGTCGAATTCGTCGCTCATCATTTTTTCCAGAACTTAGCCGGTTGCCAGGCTCGCTCAGCCGGGCTCGCTCAGCAGCGGATCGAGCTCGCCCTCGTCCTCCAGCGCGCGCAACTCGTCGTAACCGCCGATTATTTTGCCGTTGATGAAAATCTCCGGCACCGTGCGGCGGCCGCCGGACAGCTCGATCATCTTCTCGCGCAGCGCGGAATCGCCGGAGACGTCGATCTCCTCGAACGCCACGCCCTTGCTCCTGAGCAGGGATTTGGCGCGCGTGCAGTAGGGACAATATGACGTTGTGTAGACTTCGACCTTAGCCACTGACCGACCTCTGGCTCTCATTTTCGACTGGCCCGCCACGGTTGTAAAGGTGGGCCAGACGAGCCGGCGGGACGCCGAGCAGAAACGCGATCCGGATGAACCACATCCGCACCGTCGTTGCCAGCACACCGCGCTCGCGCCATCGCCGCGCCGAGGTCGTGACCCGCGAGCGCAGACAGGCGACGCGGCCGACGCGTTTGAGCCGGCGCGCCAGGTCCAGGTCCTCGAACAGCTCGATATCGCGATAGCCGCCGAGCCGTTCGAAAACCTCGCGCCGCACGAAGATCGCCTGGTCGCCAGTGCCCGTGCGGCTGAGACGCGAGCGCGCACTGATGAGCCATCCGATAAGCCGCAACAGCGGCGCGCCGTCGTCCAGCCGCAGATCGAAGCGGCCGCCCACGACGCCGCTGTCGGCGAGCGCCGCGGCGATATCGCCGGCGAAAGTTGGCGGCACGATCGTGTCGGCGTGCACGAAGACCAGCGCGTCGCCCTTTGCGGCGGCGGCGCCGGCGTTCATCTGGCGAGCGAGGCCGCGCGGTGCGACCAGCAGCAGCGCGCATCGCGGACGTGCCTCGTCGCGGAGCGATCGGAGCTGCCGCCGTCGACTACGATTACTTCCACGATCATCTCGGCGCCGGGCGCGCCCGCCGCGATCGCCTCGAGCGTGCGCGCGATGTCCCGCTCTTCGTTGAGCATCGGGACGATCACGGAAAGCTTGTTCATTCTTTCACCGCTTCGCCGGAGCGGGTACGCGGCCCGGCCAAGCGGACGATTCAGTGCGGACGTTTCATCCGCGGCGAATGCGGCGAGCGGGGATTCACCAGCGCGAGTGATTCATCGCCGGCCGGGAAATCCGCGATCCGCACGGTATGGCCCTCAATCGTGAGGCGGCCTTCCTGGAAGAGCTGGATCGCCCAGGGATAGATGCGATGCTCCTGCGCGCGGATGCGTTCGCTCAGGCTTTCCTCGTCGTCGCCGGGCATCACAGGCACCACCGCCTGCACGATGATCGGTCCGTCGTCGACGCCCTCGCGCACGAAAAATACGGTGCATCCGGTGAAGCGGACGCCATGCTCGAGCGCCGCCTTTTGCGCATGCACGCCCGGAAAGGCCGGCAGCAGCGCGGGATGGATATTCATCACGCGGTCGGGAAACGCGGCCAGCATCACCGGCGAAAGCAGGCGCATGAAACCGGCGCATACCACGAGTTCGACGCCGTGCTCGCTCAGCGCCTCGACCAGCGCGCGGTCGAAGTCCTCGCGCGAGGCGAAGCGGCGATGCTCGATGACGCGGGTCGCGATACCGTGGCGGCGCGCGCGCTCCAGCCCCTGCACGCCCGGCCGGTTGGAAATCACGACGCGGATTTCGGCGCGCAGCTCGCCGCGCTCGAGCGCGTCGATAATCGCCTGCAGGTTGGTGCCGGTGCCGGAAATCAGCACTCCCAGTTTGACCGGCGCCCGCTCCGCCATCGCGTCCTTATTCCTCGTGTCGCTCGCCCGCGCCGCCGCCTAGAGCAGGATTGCTCCGCCCTTGCCGCGACGAAGCTCGCCGACAAGATAGGCCGGCGTGCGCAGCCGGCGCAAATGAGCGACTACGGCATCGGCCTGGCCGGGCGGCACGACCGCGATCATGCCGAGGCCGTTGTTGAACGTGCGATCCATCTCGGCCTGGCTGATTCGTCCCAGCCGCGCGATCAGATCGAAAATCGGCGGCACCGGCCAGCTCCCGCGGCGCACGACCGCCTCGATCCCCTTTGGCAGCACGCGCGGCAGGTTCTCGACTATGCCGCCGCCGGTGATATTGGCGAGGCCGCGAATCGGAAAGCGCTCGAACAGCGTGATCGCGACTTGGGCATAGATTTTCGTCGGCCGCAGGAGTTCGTCGGCCAGCGTGCAGCCCAGCTCCGCGACGCGCGAGTTGAGTTTCAGCCGCGCGCGCTCGAGCAGTACGCGGCGGACCAGCGAAAAACCGTTGGAATGAAGTCCGCTGGAAGCGAGGCCGACCAGCACGTCGCCCGGCCGGATGCGCTCGGGGCGGGGAATCGTGGCGCGCTCGGCGAGGCCGACGGCGAAGCCCGCGATATCATATTCGCCGGGCCGGTAGAAACCCGGCATCTGCGCCGTTTCGCCGCCGACCAGGCTCATCCCGGCGAGCTTGCATCCGCGCGCGACGCCTTTCACCAGCGCCAGCGCGACGGCGCTTTTGAGCTTGCCGGTCGCGATGTAGTCGAGGAAGAACAGCGGACGCGCGGCGTGGCACACGATGTCGTTGACGCACATCGCGACGCAGTCGATGCCGACCGTGTCGTGGCGGCCGGTCATAAACGCGATCTTGAGCTTGGTCCCGACGCCGTCGGTTCCCGCCACCAGCACCGGCGAGCGCATCGCGCGCGCGCCGTCGAGCCCGACCATCGCGCCGAAGCCGCCGATCCCGCCAAGCACGTGCGGCCCCAGCGTCGGCCGCGCGAGCCGGCGAAGCATCGGTACCAGCCGTTCCTTGAGATCGATATCGACGCCGGCCGATTTGTAGCTGAGCGCGCGCGCCATGTGTCAGGCGTCTCGGCTGATGCCGGCGCCTCGCCGGATGGCCAGCGCCGCCGCACGCCAGGCGCTTTTGCCGTCGGGGTAGGTGACGATGCCCTCGCGATAGCGCACCAGGTCCATCTCGCTCAGCATTTCGCGCAATTCGTAGTGTTGCAGCATGAAGTCGGGATTGCGCGGATGGCCGGTCGCCGCCTGGTCGATGAGAAAAGTGTCGAAGAGCAGCGCGCCGCCGGGCCGCAAGGCGTCGATCAGGCGTGGGACCAATGCGCGGTCGAGAAAGTTGGTGTTGAGAATCGCGTCGAAGCGGGCGCGCGGCAATGGAAAGTCCGAAAGGTCGGCCGCGAGTGGCCATACGGAGAGCTACTCCGCACGCGCGATCGATTGCAGACGTGCGCAGCGCCGACTCGGCGTAATCGATCGCGACGACTGTGAATCCCGCGCGCGCCAGCGCCACGCTATGGCGGCCGGTGCCGGCGGCGACGTCGAGTGCGAGGCCGCGCGGCAGCAGCTCGAGCAATTCGATGACCGACGGCTCGGGCGCGCGCGGCGGCCCGCTGGCGCATTGACGGGCTTCCCAGTCGCTGCGCTTCTCGCGGGCGTCGCGCTGTTGCAAATCGCTCCGATTCGCGTCGCTCATAGCACGCGAGCCAGGGTCAGCACGTCGATCCGCCGCGCGCCCGCCGCGCGCAGCACGCGCGCGCATTCGTCGGCAGTCGCGCCGGTGGTCATCACGTCGTCGACCAGCAACACGCGCCGGCCGGCGACGCGGGAGGGGCGGCGCACCGCGAAAGCGTCGCGGACGTTGCGTGTGCGTTGTGCGCGGTCGCGCGCGGTCTGCGGCGGGGTAGAGCGGACGCGCGCGAGGCTGGCGACATCGAGCGAGCAATTGAGCCGCCGCGCGAGCGCCGCCCCCAGCAGCGCAGCCTGGTTGAAGCCGCGCCATCTAAGGCGCGAGCGATGAAGCGGCACCGGGATGACGACGTCGTAGGCCTCGGCGTCCAGCGCGGGCGCGGCGTCAAGGTACTCCGCGAGCGCGCGTCCCAGCGACTGGTCGAGGCCGTACTTGTGACGGCGCAGCAGCGTCGCGACCGTGCTCGATCCGTCGGCGCCTGAGCGGTAGCGCGTGATCGCGCGGGCCGAGTCGAATGCCGGCGGAGCGGCGTGGCAGTGACCGCATCGCTCGTCCTCGTCGGCCGCGCCGAGCGGCGCTCCGCATACGAGGCACAGCGGCGGGCGCAGGCGGCTCAATCGCGCCAAGGCACGGCGCGCATACGCGGCGCCTGGCGTCTATCGGCAGGCCCGCGTCGCACACCGCGCATCGCGGCGGATAGAGAAAGTTGAGCAGGTAGTGCAGCATCGCTCTGTTTCTATTGATGAAGCTTCCGGCGTGGTAACTCAAGCGTCGGCAGGTCAATTTGAGCCGCCAATTGACCGCCGGAGGCGGCCGGCGTTGTGGACAGGGGCCGCGATTGCGGCCTGGCGCGGGCGATCCGTCGCGGCTCATCTTATGGTATAGGGAAAACATGAAGACGCCGCTTGACGGAATAAGAGTCATCGACTGGACGATTTGGCAGCAGGGGCCGTTTGCGACCGCGTTGCTGGCCGACCTTGGCGCCGAGGTAATCAAGCTCGAGACGCTCGACGGCGATCCGGGACGCGCGATCTTCGCGGTCTCGGGCGCCACCACCGCGCGCAACGGCAAAAACTTTTACTTCGAGTCCAACAACCGCCACAAGAAAAGCATCACGCTCGACATGAAGAAGCCCGAGGCGCGCGAGATCGTCTACCAGCTCGTCGCCAAGAGCGACGTCTTCGTGCAGAACTACCGCAAGGGCGTGGCCCAGCGCCTTGGGCTGGACTACCAGACGCTGCGCGAGATCAACCCCAAGCTCATCTACGCGACCGCGTCGGGATATGGCCCGGAGGGGCCCGACAGCGGCGAGCCCTCCTTCGACTACCTGGCGCAGTCGCGCTCCGGGCGTGATGCATATCGCGGGAATCGAGAGCGACGAGCCGGTCTACCTGTTCGGCGGCGTGGCCGACCAGATGGGCGCGATCATGCTGTCGTACGGCGTGATCACGGCGCTGCTCGCGCGCGAGCGCTATGGCGTCGGGCAGGAGGTTAACGCCTCGCACCTGGGCTCGATGATCGCGCTGCAGGGGCTGAACCTCGCCTGCCGCAACATCATGGGCACCGAGTTCCGCCGCAACACGCGCGACAACGCCTTCAACCCGCTGTGGAACCATTACCGATGCGCCGACGGCAAATGGCTGACGCTCGGGATGCTGCAGGCGGACCGCTACTGGAAGGACCTGTGCAACACGCTCGGCTTGCCCGAGCTGATCGACGATCCTCGCTTCAAGGACATCAGCGTGCGCGGCAAGAACTGCAAGGCGCTGGTCGCGATCTTCGACAAGGTTTTCATCACCAAGCCGCGCGACGAATGGATGAGGCTGCTCAAGGCCGGCGGCGACTTCATCTACACCGTCGTCAACCGCGTCTCCGACCTGCCCGACGACTCGCAAGTGCTGGCCAACGACTACGTGGTCGACTACGAGCATCCCGGGCTGGGCGCGATGAAGCTGGTCGGCTTTCCGGTCAAGCTCAGCGAGACGCCGGCCGAGCCGCGCGGCCATGCGCCCGAGCTGGGCGAGCACACCGAGACGGTTCTCACCGAGATGCTCGGTTACAGCTGGGAGGACGTGGCGCGGCTCAAGGAGTCGGGTGTAATCTGAAGCAACGCGGCGCGCCGCCCGGCGCGCACGGGGAGGAAATGTTTATGCCGGCGATTACCGGGAAGCGGCGAGGACCGCGAGCAGATTCGCGAGCTCTATGCCCGCTACGCGCTCTACATCGACGCGGGCAAGTTCGAGGAGTGGGTCAATTGCTTCACCGAGGACGGCATTTTCGAAAGCCCGTCGCTCGGCAAGCACGCCGGCCACGCGGCGCTGCGCAAGTTCTGCGCTTCGTACAAGGAATCATGGGCGGGCGCGCAGGTGCGCCACATGATGGTGAACGTGAGCTTCGACGTCCACGGCGATCACGCTCACGGCACCTGCAACCTGATCTATTTCCACATCAAAGGCGGCAAGACCGAGTTGACCGCGGTGGGCGGCTATCGCGACGAGCTGCGCAAGGTCAACGGCGACTGGCAGTTCGCGCATCGCCAGGTGTTACGTCGACAAATAAGTCGTAGCGTCCGACAGATAACTTGGCTCGACAGTACTGATCGCTGCCGACGCTAGGCGCGGCGGCTGCGCTTCCTTGAGCGCGTCTTCGAGGTCGCGCGGGAGCGGCGAGCGCACTCGCACCGGGCCTGAGGCCGGCGAGCGAAATTCGATTTCCGCAAGATGGAGCCAGAAGCGGCCGTCGGCGAGCGCGTCGAGCGGCGGCCCGCCATAGAGCGTATCGCCGGCAATCGGATGGCCCGCCTGCGCCAGGTGTACGCGAATCTGATGGCGCATCCCGGTGCGCGGCCTCGCCGCGACCAAGGTGAAATCCCCAAAGCGGCGTATCGGCTCGATCGCCGTCGCGGCGGCGCGCGCGCCGGCCGCATTCGGCGCGACCGCGATCATGCGGCGCGCGTTGCGCGGGTCGTGCGCGAGCGATTTATCAATTTCAAGTGATTCTTTAAGATTTCCGGCGACCAGCGCCTGGTAGTCCCGGCGGATCCGGCCGGCGCGAATCGCCTCGCGCAGAGCGGCGAAGGCGGGCGGCTTAAGCGCCACCAGCAGCGCGCCCGAGGTGCCGTTGTCGAGCCGATGGACCAGGCCGCCCTCGCGCGGATTGTCGCCGGCCGTGGCCGCCTCGGGAAATGCGGCGGCGACGCCGTTCATCACCGTTCCGCGCTCGCCCGGGCGCAACGGATGACACGCCATCGGCGCGGGCTTGTTGACCACCAGCATCGCGGGGTCGCGGAACAGGACTTCAATTTTTACTTCAGGGTCGGGTGCGAGTGCGGCTAGCGCAGAGGTCTCCGCGATTTCGACGGCGTCGCCGCCGCCGATCAACTCGCCCTTGCGCAAGACGCGGCCGTTGACGCGGACCATCCCGCTGGCGAGCATCTCGCGCGCGGCGCGCCGCGACCGCGCCCATCCCAGGCGCACCAGGTAATGGTCGAGGCGCTCGCGCGCGTCAATCGACATCAGGTGGCGGCATTGAGCGCGGCATCAATTGGGAGTCAGCCGCAGCCGAACCCAGCCCTCGATTTTCTCGGCGAAGCCCGCGAACGGGTCCTGGTTGGGCGCGGGCTTGAAGAAGCACTTGCGCATGTAGTCGAGCGCGCCCGAATAATTCTCGAAGCTGCGGCTCAGCTCTTCGAACATCAGAAAGCCCGGCCGGTACAGTGCGACGTCGAGCTCCGAGACGGTCTGGTAGGAGCGCTTGCCCTCCTCGAGATAGTAGTCCAGGTAACCGCCGCGCTCGACGAAAGTGCGGAACAGGCCCGACATGAAAAGCGTGTAGTCGCCGACGTACTTGCGCAACTCGCGCTCGCCGAGCACGCGCCCGCGGGTTTGCGGCGCGCCCATCTGCGAGGCCAGCATCTCGACCACGCTGGTGAGCCTGCGGCCCTCGGCGTCGCGCAGCGCCAGCCATCCGTCGGCGGCGCTGAAGTCGGTCAGCACCGAAGCGACGTAGTCGACAACCTGCTGGTCAGCGAGTCCGAGCTGGCCGAAGCTGGTGCGTGTCATCGCGAGAAAGAAATCTTTGAGGCGCTTGGCGGAAGGAGGTTCAGGGTTCATGCTCCGCTCCCGGGTTAGGGCCCGGGGGGCCTTTCGCCCCCGCCGGGACGATTTAGACGCACACTTTACCAAAGCGCGTTCAGCGTTGCGATGCGGTCTGAGGAGCCGGCAGTGCGGATGGCTTCTGGCGCCGGCAGGCGCGGAGCACGGAGTGAGAATCGCGCGCGGCGTGAACGGGCGGTTGTAGGCGGGAAACTGCTTCCACGCGGCGAACAGCAGGATCGCCATCACGATCGCGATGACGACGACGTCGGCGAAGCCGAGCCGCGTCGCGCCGCGATGCGATCCGCGCGAGCCGATACGTCATCCGGCGCTCGCGCGCAGCTTGGCCGAACGCGCCGCGGCGCGCGGCGCGCTGGCCGGCAATCCGAACAGCACGGCGCAACTCGCGCCCGGTCAGCGAACGCGCCGCCGCCGCGACCTTCAGCGGCGGACCCGCCGCCACCACGCGCCCGCCGTCGTCGCCGCCGCCCGGACCGAGGTCGATGACGTAGTCCGCGTGCGCGATGAACTCGAGATGATGCTCGATCACCACCAGCGTGTTGCCCTCGGCCACCAGCCGCCCGAGCACGCGCAGGAGTTGGCGGATGTCGGCGGAGCTCAGCCCCGTGGTCGGCTCGTCGAGCAGAAAAACGCGCCCCAGCGGCTTGCCGTCCGGCCCCGCCGGCAGCGGTTCGAGATCGGCGAGCAGGAAACGCGCGAGCTTGAGGCGCTGCGCCTCGCCTCCGGAAAGCGTCGAAGTCGCCTGGCCCAGGCACAGGTAGCCCAGGCCGACCGCGCTCAGCGCCTCGAGCCGGCGCGTGACCGCCGAGCGACTTGGCGAAGAAGCCGCGCGCCTCGTCGACCGTCAGCCCGAGCACCTCGTTGACGTTGCGGCCCTGGTAGCGGATGGCCAGGATGTGGCTCTGGAAGCGGCGGCCGTCGCACGCGTCGCATTGCACTTCGAGATCGGCCATGAAGTGCATCTCGATCGTCACGGTGCCGGTGCCGTGGCATTTCTCGCAGCGGCCGCCGTCGACGTTGAAGGAGAAGTGGCGAGGCTGGATGCCGAGGCGGCGCGCCTCGTTGCTCTGCGCGAAGAGCCGGCGGATGTCGTCGTAGATTTTCAGATAGGTCGCGGGATTCGAGCGCAGCGAGCGCGCCGGCAATTCCTGGCCCATGTGCACCATCTCGCCCACCAGCTCGAGGCCCTCGATTCGATCGCAGGCGCCGACTTCGCTCACCGGCTCGCCGCGCTGGCGCAGATAATTGTTGTAGAGCACGTCCTCGACCAGCGTCGACTTGCCCGATCCCGACACCCCGGTGACGCAAACCATGCGGCCGAGCGGAATCCGTACGTCGAGGCCCTTGAGGTTATGCTCGCGCGCGCCCACGATGCGCAGCGCCGGGTCGCGCCGGGTGAAGCGCCGCTCGCGCGAGAGCGTCCGCAACAGTATCACCCGGCCCGGCGTTCCCGCGCTCGCGTTCTTGGCGTTCTTGGCGCCTTTGGCGGCGCGGCTGCGCGCCGGCGCGCCGGCACGAATCAGGCTGCCGCCGTCGCGGCCGCCGCCGGGTCCGAGTTCCACGGTGAAATCGGCGCCCGCGATCATCATCGGATCGTGTTCGACCACCACTACGGTGTTGCCGAGGTCGCGCAGATGGCGCAGCACGCCGAGCAGCCGGCGCACGTCGCCCGCGTGCAGGCCGACGGTGGGCTCGTCGAGCGCGTACATCGTGGCGGTCAGCAGGCTGCCGAGCGCGCTCGCGAGATGGATACGCTGGGCCTCGCCGCCCGAGAGCGTGCGCGCCTGGCGCTCCACCGTCAGGTAGCCGAGTCCGACTTCGTCGAGATAGCCGACGCGGCTTTTAAGCTCGCGCAGCACGACTCCGGCGCGCTCGGCCGCCCGCGCCTGGCCGCCGAGATGCTCCAGCCACCCTTGAGCTCGCGCACCGCGAGCCGCCCGGCCTCCGCGATAGTGATTCCTTCGACGCGCACATTGAGCGCTTCGGGCTTGAGCTTGGCGCCGCCGCAGGTGGGGCAGGGGACGAAGCGGCGGTAGCGTGCGAGCAGAATACGGACGTGGGTTTTGTAGCGCCGCTTCTCCATCCAGCGGAAAAATCCGCGCACCCCCGGCCATCGCTCCCAGTCATCGCCGTGCGCGCCTTCGTCCGCGCCGGTCGCGCGCCTCGCCGTCGAGCAGCCACGCGCGCTCGGTCTCGGTCATCTCGCGAAACGGCACCGCGGCGCGCACTCGCGCGCGGCGCGCGCACTTGAGCATCCAGGTCTTCATCTCCAGGTAGGCGGGCGTGCGCCACGGCGCGATAAGGCCCTGGCGCAGCGAGAGCCCGGGGTCGGGGATGACCTTTTCGAGATCGAGCTCGACGGTGCGTCCGAAGCCCTCGCATTCGGGGCATGCGCCGATCGGACTGTTGGCGGAAAACAGCGCCGGCGTGGGCTCCGGAAAAAGCGTGCCGCAGCGCGAGCAGTTGAAGCGGCGATCGAAGGCGGTGTCGGCCACCGGCTTCATCCGCCCGTTCTCGCGCACCACGGTGACCACGCGGGCGCGTCCGCCGCCGAGATAGAAGGCCTTCTCGAGCGCCTCGCGCACGCGTGCGGGAGCGTCGGCGGAATCGTTGGCGACGCGGTCGGTGACGACCATCAGCGGCTCGCCCAACGCTCCGCCCCTGGCCCGCCCAACGGCTCGCCGATGTTGCGCTCGGCCGGCGCCGCCGATTGCGTGATGCCACCGGCCATCCCGTCGAGCCCGTCCTCGCTCGCGGCACCGATGGCGGCGTCGTGCGCAGCATTTGCGCCGGCATCTTGCCCGGTATTTTGCCCAGCATCTTGCACGACGTCTTGCACCGCGCGCCCCAGCAGTTCGGCGGTCTCGACGATCGCGCCGTCGACGAACAGCCGATGGTAGCCGTTGTGCGCGAGGAACTCGCAGGCCGCCGCCGCCGAGCGCGAGCCGGGCTCGAAGGGCGCGAGGAACAGATGCATCCCGGGGCCGGCGAGCGCGTGGGCCGCTGCGCTCTCGACGCTGTCGCGCGTGACCTCATCGCCGCATCGCGGGCATATCGTGTCGGCCCAGCGTCGCGAACAGCAGGCGCAGGTAGTCGCTTATCTCGGTGACCGTGCCTACGGTCGAGCGCGCGTTCTTGATGGTGTTTTTCTGGCGCAGCGCGAGCGCGGGCGGAATCTCCGAAATCGAATCGACGTCCGGCCGGTCCATCCGCTCCAGGAACATCCGTGCGTAGGTCGACAGGCTCTGCACGAAGCGCCGCTGGCCCTCGGCGTAAAGCGTGTCGAAGACCAGGCTGGATTTGCCCGATCCCGACACTCCGGTCACCACGATCAGCCGGTTGTGCGGCAGGTCGAGCGAGATGCCTTTGAGATTGTGGGTACGCGCTCCGCGGATACTGATGGTGCGCTCCACGCCGCTCAATGCTCTTTCTCTAATCTCTGGATCAAGGTCGATGCCGACCGGCGGCGGCCGGTCCGCGGACTAGCGCGGGTCGGCCAGTGGGCGCGCTTTCTTGCGCCGTTCGCCCGGGTACTCGTTGGCGACCTTGGCGTAAAGCTCGGCCAGCCTGACGTCGAAGGCGCCTTGCAGGCGCGCGGTCTTCTCTTGGCGCTCGGTCGCGGGCAGGTCCCGCAGGCGCGCCAGGTCGTCTTCCAGCCGGTACATCAGGCGATTACGTTCGAGGAGATATTCGTAGCCATTCATAGGGCGCCCTCAAGCGCGAATTCCAAAGATCAGAATTATAGGTTAACCTTCCCGTGCCGGACAATCGACAGCGAGTGCCGGACAATCGCGTGCGCGCGCTTCGCCGAGCAACATCGCTTCCGCCGATTCCTCCGGTTCTCCAATCTTGGGACGAGCCTACGGTCTATCATGGCTTCTTGGGCCGTGAAGGCGGCGGCAGCCGTGGCCCCTACGCCTCGTTGAATCTGTCGTACTGGGTCGGCGACAACTCGCGCTCGGTCGACGTCAATTGGCAGCGTGCGCGCCGGCTGATGCCGCTCGGGGTCCGTTTCGCCCAACTCAAGCAAGTCCATGGCAAGGCGATATACACCGTTGGTCCGCGCGCCGACGGCGATCCGCGTCCCGAGGGCGACGGGTTGGTCACCGCGATGACTGGTGTCGTGCTGTGCATCTTCACCGCCGACTGCGTGCCGGTGCTGCTCGCCGACACACAGCGGGGCGTGATTGGAGCCTTGCACGCGGGATGGCGCGGGACGCTAGCCGGGATAGCCGGGGCGGGTGTGCGCGCGATGGTGCGTCAGGGGGCGCGGGCCAGCGAGATTCGCGCGCTGCTGGGCCCGTCGATAGGCCCGTGCTGCTACGAGGTCGACGAGGAGCTTGCCAGGCGTTTCGAGCGCCGTTTCGAGCGCGGCAAGACCCATGTCCAGCCGAGCGACCGCGCCGGCAAGGCTTACCTCGATCTCCGCGGCATCGTTGCCGATCAGCTCGCCGTGGCAGGCCTCGAGCGCGAGGGGATCGAGAGCGTCGGTCCGTGCACCAAGTGCGAGTCCGCGCGCTACTTTTCGCGGCGCGCCGCGGCCGGCTCGGTCACTGGCCTGCAGCTCAGCTTCATCGGGCGCTTCGCGATCTAGCGCTATCCGGTCTTACAGGTTGGCTTTGCTCGAATTCGTGGATTAGGGTTCCGGAGTATGCCGTCGCGCAAGCCGATCCGGCGCAAGCGCAAGTCGCCGTCGAGCAAGGTGCGCAAACCCGTGCCGCCTCCGACCAAAGTGGAGGAACCTCCGACAACGTACCGTCGCGCGCGCGAACGCGAGCGTCTGCGGCGCGAAGAGGAAGACGGTTCTTGATTGGTAGAGCCTGCGAGAGTCTTTATGCCGCGATGAGCAGTCTCTGACTCGCAACCGCACTCAGATACCTGCGTGGTTGTTCCGCCGTTATTTCCGACTACCCCTAGTAGGCCCAATAAGGTCCGGCACCGGCAGGCGTCTGTGCCCCGTTTATCGCGACGAACACGTTGCGCCCGAAGAAAAACGGTGCACCCCAATCGAAGGCACCTGGATTAGGGCCGCCAAGATCGCTATAGGCGGCGTTTCCGGTCGAAAAGAGCTTTTGGGCATTGGCGATGCTGAATGCCACCGTTCCAGAAGTGCCGTTTTGTCCCACGTTCTGGGCTCCAAGACTCACGGTGTTTGATGGGCAATAGAAATCAGCATTGCCGCCCGTGCACTGAGTGATGCCAGTGGCGCCGGAGCTCAGGAAGAACAGCCCGTTGGAACCGCTGTCGATAAAACTCGAGGAGTAGGAAGTGCCTTCAAATATGGTGGTAAAGTTGCCGAGGCCGTCGGTGGTGTAGACTTGCGCCGCGCCCAAACCATTATCGGATTGCGTCCCGATTCCGAAAATCAGGGAGCCTGAAGCGGTTGAGGCCCCTTGCGCGCCAACCGCCGGAAGCTGAATCAGCACGCCATTGTTGTCCTTAGAAAAACTGGCAACCGGATTTTGTACCTGGTCTTGCAGACTTTCTGTGGTAATCACGCATCCGGACGACGGACACGAATAATAGAATCCCGGATTGGAGGAACCGCTGCTTGCGCACGCCGGGCAGTCTTGAACAAAGAACCCTATCCCTAAGATCCCATTCGCGCCGAGGGCGCTAACCGTATCCGCCGGCGGAAGACCGTTCGGGCAGTTAGCCGGAGGGCCGGGAAAGGTCGAGGGTCCAATCAGTTGCACGGGCACGCTAGGTGCGCTTTCGCCCGCCATCTGGACGTTCGCAGTTTCAACCGGTCCCCAGGTAAACGACTTGACGAACGGTGCGCACTCTCCGATTGAGTTGCCGCCCGCGTCGGTCTGGCCTGGCAGCCCAAGAGTTAGGGCTGACCCCAAAATGCGCAATCCGAAGGAGCCAGTGTCGACGAGAATGTCATTGACGGTCTGACAGCTGGAGGTGCCTGGAATGCACAGCGTCACGGAGGTGAACAATCCGTTGACGTAGTTGCCTTCAGGGCCCAGATTCACGCTTACCGGTTGGACGTTGGATGCGGCAGCCGGCGGCGGCGTCGATACGCTCGGTGAGGAGGAGGAAGAGCCACCTCCACCGCCGCCGCACGCACACAAAACTCCCGCGAGACAGAACAATCCTGTTAGCCACCACGATTTCATTGAATTTCGTCCGCCTTGACACCCGACGGCAGCAGGGCGGGGAGATAGGCGCGGCCTCGCAGGTCGCGCATGTGACCACTGGTCTCGACGACGAGGCTTTCGGTCCGGATGAGAAGATGGCCGCGCTGCGCTTGCGGCACAGCGGCCGCCGTCTGGAACTCGGCAAAGTACGAACCGAGAAGCTGCGATAGATCGGGAGGTCGCGGCCCGCGCCATGAAACCGCGAAAACAGTCCCGTCTGGCGCGAGGTACTCATTCACCGTCACACCGGTCGGCATCGAGATCTGTTCGACGGCGTAAGTAGGATTGGAGGGCGCGGGCGTTCCTTCGGGCAGGCCCGGTTCTCCTGTCGAAGATTGCGGCTGATTGAGAATCCGAAGCTGACCACCAAGGGCCTGCTGATCGGTAGCTATGGATTGGGCCGGCCCGCCCAACGTGGCCATCGCGGTGCCTGGCGCTTGAAAAACGACCACTGCTCCTAAGGTCAAAAAAGCCCTTACAAGGCGGCCACGGGGCGATGCCCCAAAGTCAACAATAGTCTTGTGTCGTGATGCGCTCATCGAGTATTCCGCCCACACTCTACCGAATATTTACCCTTTTGCTTTCTTATCTTCGCGGAAGTAAGTAGGCGCTTGATCTGCCAATCTGAAGAAGAACCAACCGTCATAGTCTAATTTTATCACGCCAGATGCAAAGACGTTCTGCCGCGGCAGAAGTTACATGTGGATAACCCGAGTCCGCGACGCGAGGAGGGCGGCGCCAGATTGGGTGCGGCCTCTGAAAGTCCTGTACCGGCCGGATGCGTTCCTGCGTCCGCGAGACTACTATTGCGGAGATAGCTGCCGCCGCGCGGACCTGCCGGCAATCCGGCCTTGTGACTTCTCGCGCGTGCGGCGCGATTCCAATGGAGCCGGTTTGAACCGACCATGCTGAGCTTCGATTTAAGCGAAGAGCAACAGATGATCCGCGATACCGTCGGCGCGTTTGCCCGCGAGCAGATTCGGCCCGCGGCACGGCCCGCCGACGAGAGCGGCGAGATTCCCGCCGCGCTGGTCGCCCAGGCCTGGCAACTCGGGCTGGTGCAGGGACCGATCCCCGAGAACCTCGGCGGCAACGGCGACACCCGCCTGGCGACGACCGGCGCGATAATCGCCGAGGAACTCGCCTACGGCGACCTTGCGATCGCGGCCCACGTGCTGGCGCCGCGCCTGCTGGCCTTCCCGGTGCTCGAGATGGGGACCGACGAACAGCGCCAGCGCCATCTCAAGCGCTTCACCGGTCCGAGCTTCGCTCCCGCGAGCGCGGCGTTGATGGAGCCGCGATGGGACTTCGATCCGGCGGCGATGACGACCGTGGCGCGGCGCGACGGCAACAGTTTCGTGCTCGACGGCGCCAAGTGCATGGTCGCGCTGGCGGCCACGTCCGACACGCTCCTGGTGTGGGCGGCGAGCGCCAACTACGACCGCGTCGACGGGTTCCTGGTCGCGCGCGACACGCCGGGGCTGAGCGTTGGCGAGCGCGAGAAAAACATGGGGCTCAAGGCGCTCGAGACCTTCGCGGTCGAGCTCAAGGGATGCCGCGTGGGGGCCGAGGCGCGCCTGGGCGGCGAGGGCGGGGCCGATTTCAGGCGTGCGATGAGCCAGTCGCGGGTCGCGATGGCCGCGATGGGCGTCGGGGTGGCGCACGCCGCGTTTGACTACGCGCGCGACTACGCCAAGGAGCGCAAGGCCTTCGGAGTGCCGATCGCCACCAAGCAGGCGGTCGCCTTCATGCTGGCCGACATGGCGATCGAGATCGACGCGGCGCGCCTGCTGGTATGGGAGGCCGCATGGCATCTCGACCGCGGCGAGGATGCGCACAAGGAAAGCTATCTCGCGCGCAACTATGTCGCGGCCTCGGCGCTCAAGGTCGCCGACAACGCGGTCCAGGTACTCGGCGGCCACGGCTACATCCGCGAACATCCGGTCGAGATGTGGTTGCGCAACGCGCGCGGCTTTTCCGCCCTCGAGGGACTCGCCACGGTCTGACGAGCGGGTGTCTCGCGCGGCAATCGGCTGCATACTGCGGCGAATCCTTGAAATTGCGCGGCGCGGTGTGCAACGGTACGCGCGTCAGCACAAATCGACGCGCCCCGGACTCGAGCCAAGGAGAAGTCCCTATGGCACAGACGCAGGAATTCATGGTGAGCTGCGGCACGCTCAAGATTCCCGCCCGTTTGCCAGTCGAGCGCACGCGCATCCCCCCCGGTCCGCCGGCGTCGGTGGCGCCGCTACCCGACGCCGCGGCCAGGTTCCGTCAGGCTCTGGCCGAGCCGATCGGCATGCCGCCGCTGCAGAAACTGGTCGCGAAAGGGGCCAAGGTCACGATCGGAATTCAGGACGGCCGGGCCGACGTACTACGACCGCGACGATCAGGATTTGCGCATCCTGGGTCTGCCGATCCTGTTGGAGCTGCTGCAGCAATACGGCGTGCGGCCCGAAGATACTCAGATCAAAGTCGCCAACGCCTTGCACCGCATGTGGACGCGCAAGGAGATGACTCACATCCTGGGGCCCAGGCTGCCCTACACATTGGGTGGACGGCTTTCCTGCATCGATGCGACGGACCCTAACCAGTTCGTCAATCTGGGCATGACCAGAAGAGGCATGGAGGTGATGGTCCATCGCTCGGTGGTCGAGTCCGACCTGTTCATCTTCATGTCGACGCCGCAGGGATTCTTCCAGGGCGGCTGGAAATCGATCCTGGTCGGCATGGGTAACTGGGAGTCCATCCGCTACCACCATCGCCCCTGGCCTTTCGCTTCGGGGCACTCCGTGCAAGACCCGAAGAACAGCTCGTTTCACAAACTACTGAACGAGATGGGGCGAGTTGGTCGACGCCGAGTTGGCACGCCGCGGACATCCGCCAATCATGAAGATCGAAGGGATCGTGACGACCAGCAAGCCGCAGAAATTCGCGGCGATCGACGCCGGCCTGATCACGCCGGTGCGCGAGAAGCATCTCGATATGCTCATCTCCGAGCTGGTGACCGACGTCAAAGGGACAGACCGACGTCCTGTTGCTGGGGATGGCCGACGGTGATAGCTACTCGCGCCTGTCGGTATTCAATCCCATCCATTGCCGCAACAAGGCGCTCTCGGCTCTGTTCAACGCCTACCACGAGAATCCGCTGGTACGGAAAGGCGGAATCTTTATCGTCGCCAATCCGTTCGAACCGAAGTTCAGCCTGCTCAACCATCCTTCGTACCAGGTGCTGTACAACGAAGTCCTGCCGACAATGAAGGATCCGGTGGAGGTATGGGACACGTACTCGGAGGAGTATGCGCACAGACCGGAATTCGTGCACAAATACCGCACCGGCTTCGCGTATCACGGTGCGCATCCGTGCATCCTGTATGGCCAGGGGTTATACGCGCTCAATCACCTGAGCGCGGTGTTCGCCGCCGGGGTGCCGAAGGAAAATGAACAAGTCGCGCGGCGCATGGGCTTCGAGCCGTTTCCCACGGTCGAAGCGGCCTTGCAGGAAGCCGAGGCTCGCTTGGGCAAGGACTGCACGCTTACCTATCATCCGCATTTAGAGGAGCAGACATATTTCACACGCGTGAATGTGAGCTGAATGAAATGATCGGCAATGCTATTGCGACGACAACTAAACAGTCGCAAGCATCAAGACTGAGAAGGACATCTCCAGATGATCGATTTCGAAATCGAACCGCAGACCCAAAAGCGGATCGACCTGTTCCATACGGTGGCCGAACAGATGATGCGGCCGATCTCGCGCGAATACGACGAGCGCGAGCACGAAAAGCCGTGGGACTTCCTCAACGCGATGTGGGCCGCGAGCACCGCGCCGGGCGGCGACCCGATGGGCGGCGGCGACGCGAGCGGGCAGGGCGCAGTGACGATGCGCAACGTCTACACCGTCGCCACCACCGAGGAGCTGTGCTGGGGCGACGCCGGGCTCTTCCTCTCGATTCCCAACGCCGGGCTGGGCGGCGCGGCGGTGATGGCGGCCGGCACTCCCGAGCAGAAGCAGCGCTTCCTCGCGCCGTTTCGCGGCGGCAAACCCAAGTGGGGCGCGATGGCGATAACCGAGCCCGGTTGCGGCTCGGATTCGGCCGCGGTCACCACCACCGCGACCCGCGACGGCGATCACTGGGTACTCAACGGCAACAAGATTTTCTGCACCTCGGGCTGGATGGCGGCGGAGAAATCCGAGGGCTTCGTGGTGGTCTGGGCGACCGTCGACAAGAGCGCCGGCCGGGCCGGGATAAAGCCGTTCGTGGTCGAGCATGGAACGCCCGGGATGTCGGTGGCGCGGCTGGAGAAGAAACTCGGCATCCGGGTCAGCGACACCGCGGCGCTCGTCTTCGACAACTGCCGCGTGCCCGCCGACCATCTGCTCGGCGGCGCGGAGGTCAAGCGCGACGGCGGCGGTTTCAAGGACGTGATGGCGACGTTCGATGCGACGCGTCCGATCGTGGCGGCGATGGCGATTGGGGTGGGACGCGCGGCGCTCGACTTCGTGCGCGACTTCCTCGCCGAGCAGAAGGTCGAGATTCGCTATGGGCTCTCGCCGCGGCGGTTGAGCGCGGTCGAGCGCGACTTCATGGAGATGGAGGTCCAGCTCAAGGCGGCGCGCCTGCTCACCTGGCGCGCCGCATGGATGCTCGACATGGGAATGCGCAACAGCCTGGAGGCCTCGATGGCCAAGGCCAAGGCGGGCCTGGCGGTCACGCTGATCACGCAGAAGGCGGTCGAGTTGCTGGGGCCGCTTGGTTACTCGCGCCGCAACCTGGTCGAGAAATGGATGCGCGACGCGAAGATCAACGACATCTTCGAGGGCACGCAGCAGATCAACATGATCATCGTGGCGCGGCGCATCCTGGAGTACTCGAGCAAGGAACTGAACTGAGCAGCGCGCCTCGGTCCGAGCGGCCGCGCAAATCGGAAATGCCGACGGCCGGCTCGATCGAGCCGGCCGTTCGCATTTCGACTAAGGATGTGCGGCAGCTCCCCGTCCCCTCGACCGGGTACCCGCACGATACCAGTGTTCAGTGCCAACGTCGGGCGAGTTGGTATTACTGAGCAATATTAAATCGCCATCGTCCACCACCTGAAAGCTCTGCGTATACGAACCGTCCTGACATCCCGGACCGCCGTCGAAGAAGTCTATTGCATTCGACCCGCTTCCATCGGCCGCGATGGTATAGGTCCCTTTAATTCGGTAGTCGCAGGCGTGACCGTCGAAGTTGGCGGTCTCATGCCCGCGCAAATTCCCCCTGCCATCGGAGATGAAGACGCCGGTTCCGGCGAATGGCTGCAAAGGATTACTGCCCACGACGTATCCTGAGAAGAGACTGGAGTAGGTTCCACTGAGGAGCCGCAGTCGCGATCCTCCGCCGGCCGCTGCCGGCGCTCCGTTTCCTTGCAGCAATGCGAAGGCGAGCGCAGTTGCGACGAACGTGTAGGCCAACCTCGATAGTTTCACAATCCTCTCTCTCGACGTAGGTAAGTGGCAGCTAGTTATAGTTGCGCCAAGCTGACTGCCTGCGGGTACTCTTCGGTACACGATCGATTTCGGTCTTCAATCGCAACGACCCCTATCGGCCGGACAGGCTGCGTGGGCAAGGTCCAGGCAAGTCGGAAAGCAAAACGGCCGGCTCGATCGAGCCGGCCGTTGGCAATTAGATGGACGGATGCCGGCCTACCAGAACCATTTGCCCTTGTCGTATGCGAAGATCTCGCGCGTCGGAACTACGGTGGCCGCGTGCGGCGTGGAATGCTCGGCCTCCTCGACGCTCTTGCCGCTGAGCGTGTAGTCAAATTCCTTGTAGGTCAGGATGCCGACCGCGACCCCGTTGGTCGCCTCTTTGCAGGTGCAGGAGTCGATCGAGCTATAGCCGACATAGCTCCCGGTCTCGACCCCGTCGTGCATCACCCACTTGATGTTCCCCAGGTTGTCGTGCTCGCGGACGCTCAGCTTGTGCGCCCAGTCGCGGCAGAAATCCGGAAAGGACGCGCTGGCGACCTGGAACTGCTTGAGCGCGCGCATCATGGCCGGGTTGAGCGTTTGCGCCGAGCCCTGCATCCCGTTGCCCTTCAATCCTTTCAGGACTGGATTGTTGGTGCTCGCGACGTTCAAGGCCGAAGGGCCGGTGCTCGCGACGACCGCGGGAGCCGGACTTGCCTGTCCGAGATTCGCTGGTGCAACAGGTGATGGGTTTATGGGGGCTGCAGCCGCCAGGGCGGCGGTCGTTGGTGACGTCACAGGAGGAACTATCGGTGCAGGGACTGCGGCTGCCGAGGCCGCGCCGGGAGCAGCGGTCTGCGCGTCAGGTGCGACTGGATCGCTGAGTGCTGCGGCGTCGCTCGTCGAATGCTCTGTCGGCACGGCGCCCTGCACGTTCATCGATGAGCCGGTGAGCGCGGATGCGGTCGCCTCATCGGATGCCGGCGGGGTAGCCGATTGGGAGCATCCGGCCATTGGAAGTGCGGTAAATCCCAGCAGAACAAATCCTGCCGCCAATCCACTCAAGCCGTTGCCCGCCCATCTGATGTAACTCATAGCCTCCCCCCGGGAGTCATTCCGGTTCCCTGCAATGCTCAGCCTTTGCCTAGCTATCTAGCCATGTAAAGAGCCGAGCGCAAAGAAGTTCAACGGCGGATGCGAACCAGTTGCACGGCCGCAGCCCCCGCGATGGGGGCTGCGGCCGCTTGCAGAGCGGTACTGTCAGACCTTACGGATTCCAGGTCTACTGGTTCGGAACCAGTTCGACCCGGCGGTTCTGGGCACGTCCTTCGGCCGTCTTGTTGGTGGCGACGAAGTCCGTCTTCCCATAGCCGTGCGGGCTCAAGCGGCTTTCCGCCACACCGTGGTCCGGCCAGGTACTTCACGACCGCGTTGGACCGGCGCTCGGATAGCCTCAGGTTGTACCTGACCGAGCCGATCGCGTCGCAGTAGCCATTGACGTTGACCGTCACGTTCTGGTGCGACTTCAGGGTTTCCGCAGCCTCGTCGAGCACGGCCGCATCCTGTGGACGGATGTTTGACCTGTCAAAGTCAAAGTGCACGCCACGCAGGATGATCTTCTCGCGGCGGCGGCGGAGGCGGCGGCGGCGGCGGCGGTGGTGGTGGCGGCGGTGGCGGAGGTGGCGGCGGCGGAGGCGGCGGGCACATCAGGTAGCCGATCAATCCGCCGATGAGTGCACCGCCGACGATGCCGGCCGGAACCGCAGGCCAGTTGTCGCTGTTATCGGCTGCGTATACACCGCCTCCGATACCACCGCCGACTGCGCCGCCCGCCACGGCACCATAGATGGTGTAGTCCCTCTGCTCCTGCGTCATACCGCAACCGGCGAAGGTGATCGCGGCGGCTGCCCACAGGACCCAGAACCCCTTTCCTCGTCTTCGTCCTAGCATAACCCTTCCTTTACCTCTCCCGGGCGCCGAAGCGCGATGCGATCGGTCAGTCCAACCCCGCTCAGCGAACCGGCCGAGCACAGCTGCAACCGCAACACAGTATTCCCCCGCACCTATGGGCACCGTTTGGCGGGTGTCAACTCAGCACGAAATTGACATCCCAAATTACTACGCCGGTAGAACTATATGTAGTTTTTTAGGTCTATTGCAATAATTTGAAGCGCGGCAAAACCGTTTAAATCACTGGCTTCCGCGCCTCGCGATCGACGGTCGCGCCAGTCATCCGCATAACGTGACTCTAGTAGACTGCGATTAGATGCCGTTATTCCATGACGGCGCGTCATAGTCGACGCCGCGTGTTATGTAGATAACATCAATGTTTCCGTACCGCATGGTGTGAGTCGCCCCATCTATAACTGCGATCGGGCGGCCGATAATCATCCCCAGTCCAGGTTCTGTGCTTGGCGGAGCGCTCAGCAAGGCCGGTTTGCTGAGCGCAAAGCGATGATCGACCGTCAACACACACTGTCGATCAGCAAACCGGCGAAGGCCCTGAAGATCAGCCGTGGCAGTGTGTATTATCTGCCCCGACCGGTTTCCGCAGCCGACCTCGCCGTGATGCGCCGGATGGATGAGTTGCATCTTGACTTGCCCTTCGCGGGCAGTCGGATGCTGCGCGATCTCCTGAACGCGGAAGGGGTCGTCATCGGTCGTCAGCACGTGGCTGCGTTGATGAAGCGCATGGGGGTCAAGGCAATTTATCGCAAGCCCAACACCTCGAAGCCGGCACCGGGACACAAGATTTACCCCTATCTTCTGCGCAACGTGCCGGTCATCAGGCCCAACCAGGTCTGGGCGATGGATCTCACCTACATCCCCATGGCGCGAGGCTTTGTCTATCTCGCGGCCGTCGTCGACTGGTTCAGCCGCCGGGTCCTCGCTTGGCGATTGTCGGTCACGATGGAAGCCTCGTTCATAATTTCGCCGCCCTGATCTTCCAGGTCCTGTGAAGGCTTACATGTGAGTGTCTTCGTATGAGCCGTCGAGCGCGGGTCGCGGGCAACGGGGCGAGCCTGCTAAACTTGTTGCGTGCTCTCGCTTGGCGCGCGGCAAAGAAGGGATCTTCCGGCTGGTCTCCGGCTATCGTCCGGAGGGCGATCAGCCTGCCGCGATCGAGGCGCTGACCCGCAACGTGCGCGACGGCGTGCGCCAGCAGGTGCTGCTCGGCGTCACCGGTTCGGGCAAGACCTTCACGATGGCCAACGTGGTGGCCAACGTGAACAAGCCCACGCTGGTGATCGCACCCAACAAGACCCTCGCCGCGCAGCTCTACAACGAGTTCAAGAGCCTGTTCCCGGACAACGCGGTCCGTTACTTCGTCTCCTACTACGACTACTACCAGCCCGAGGCCTACGTCCCCTCGACCGACACCTACGTCGAGAAGGACGCCAGCATCAACGACGAGATCGACAAGCTGCGCCACTCGGCCACCAAGGCCCTGCTCGAGCGCAACGACGTCCTGATCGTCGCGTCGGTCTCGTGCATCTACGGCCTGGGCGAGCCCGAGGTCTACTTCGAGATGCTGGCGTTTCTCGAGGAGGGCCAGACCATCGAGCGCGACCGCGTGCTGCGCAAGCTGGTCGACATCCAGTACCAGCGCAACGACTACGACTTCCATCGCGGCACCTTCCGCGTGCGCGGCGACATCGTCGAGGTCTTCCCGGCCTACGAAGAGAGCCGCGCGGTGCGCGTCGAGTTCTTCGGCGACCAGGTCGAGGCGCTGTACGAGATCGATCCGCTGCGCGGCAAGGTGATCCGCAAGCTCCAGAGCGTATGCATCTACCCGGCCTCGCACTACGTGACCACCGAGGGCCGGATGGAGGAGGCGGTGCGCAACATCCGCACCGAACTCAAGGAGCGGCTGGAGCTCTTCCGCAGCCGAGAATCGGCTGCTCGAGGCCCAGCGCCTGGAGCAGCGCACGATGTACGACCTCGAGCTGCTGGCGGAGATGGGCTTCTGCCCCGGTATCGAGAACTACTCGCGCCATCTTACCGGCCGCTCGCCCGGCCAGCCGCCGCCCACGCTGCTCGACTATTTTCCGCGCGACTTCCTGATGTTCGTCGACGAGAGCCACGTCACCGTCCCGCAGCTTGGCGGGATGTACCGCGGCGACCGCTCGCGCAAGCAGACCCTGGTCGAGTTCGGCTTCCGCCTGCCTTCGGCGCTCGACAACCGCCCGCTCAACTTCGAGGAGTGGGAGGGGCTGGCGCGCCAGGTGGTCTATGTTTCGGCCACGCCGGGCGACTACGAGCTCAAGAACTCGGGCGGCCTGGTGGTCGAACAGCTCATCCGTCCCACCGGGCTCATCGATCCCGAAATCGAAGTGCGCAAGGCCGGCACCCAGGTCGATGATCTGCTCGGCGAAATCCGCAAGCGGGTCGAGGCCGGCGCGCGCGTGCTGGTCACCTGCCTGACCAAGAAGATGGCCGAGGATTTGACCGACTACTACCACGACCTCGGCGTGCGCGTGCGCTACCTGCACTCGGATATCGAGACCATCGAGCGCGTCGAGATCATCCGCAGCCTGCGCAAGGGCGAGTTCGACGTCCTGGTCGGCATCAACCTGCTGCGCGAGGGGCTCGACCTGCCCGAGGTTTCGCTGGTCGCGATCCTCGACGCCGACAAGGAAGGCTACCTGCGCTCGGCCCGCTCGCTCATCCAGACCATCGGCCGCGCCGCGCGCAACGTCGAGGGCAAGGTCATCATGTACGCCGACGCGATGACCGACTCGATGCGCATGGCGATCGGCGAGACCGACCGCCGCCGCGCCCGGCAGGTCGCGTACAACGAGGAGCACGGGATCACGCCGCAGTCGATCGTCAAGGCGATCGACGCCTCGCTGGTCGAGATGTATTCGCCCGAATGGGCGGTGGTGCCGGAGGTCGACGACGCGCCGCCCGATACGGAACTGATTCCGGCGCACGAACTGCCCGACCGCATCACCGGCCTTCGGCGGGAGATGATGGAAGCGGCGGAGCGGCTCGAGTACGAGCGCGCCGCGGAGCTGCGCGACCGGATCAAGCGCCTCGAGCGCCAGGTCTTCGGACTCGATCAGAAGCGCGAGGCGGCGCCGGCAGCCGCGCCCGGCTCGGCGCATCAGCATGCGAGCGACGCGGCGCGCGGGCGTAGTCGAGCGTCACAAGATAAGCGACGTGAGCGAGAAGCCGTCACTGCTGCCGCGCGGACGGGGCAGGGGCCGCGGCGCTCGCGCGACCGGCGCCGCGCCAGCGTCGCGTCAGAGCCGGCTCAAGTTGATCCCCGACCAGCCCAAATAGGTTCGACCCGCATTCGCACCGGCCTACGCTGTTATCTCCTCTGACGGTTCGGAACTGGGTCTGGCTCCCTCCCTCTCAGTTTTGGGGGGGGGTTGGGGTGGGGGTCGAGCGAGGAAACGCCGGATGTCCTTTTTTTTGGCGCTTCCTCGTCCTAATCTTCCTGCCCTTGCGGACGCTGGGCTCTCAATGCGGCATCACGGCGATGCCGACGGGCGCGGCGAGCAGGCCTGCCGCCGACAGGCTGGTTTGTGCACCGCTCGCCGGGTCGATGCGGATGATCTCTCCGGCCGCGCCGTACGAATATGCGGGCGTCGAGCGCGGCGCACCGGCGGGGTTGGCATCGCCGCTGGTTGCGGTCACCAGCAGATTGCCGTTGGTCTCCGTCGCGATCCCGTAAGGCCCTTTGCCTCCGAAAAGATGGTCGCATGAGACGAGCGACTGGGTCGGAGGCTGCTTGCCGGCGTGCGCCGCCGCGCCGCCCGGTCGATCCAGACGAAGCACTGCGCCGGCGCCGGTGCCGGCATAGCCACCGGGTCCGCATGCGAAGGAGTTGAAGTCGGCCACCAGGACGTTGCCTGCGGCGTCGAGCGCGAGGTCGGTTGGGTTGAGCAGGTTCTCGCCCGACGAGATCACGGATTGCGCGCCGGTCTTCGGGTCCACGCGAATGATTGCGCCCGCTCCGCCAAGCGCGTCGCGATCGGCCAGCACAATACTGCCGTCCGCCGCGACCCTGACGCCCTGGGGAAACGCGAGCTTGCCGCCCGAGCTGATCACCCTTTGCGCGCGGCTTCGATGGTCGATCCTGATGACCTTCTTGGCGCAAGGATCGGCGACCACCAGGTCGGCGTCCGGCAGGCTCGCGACGCCGGTCGGGCACTCGAGCATCCCGCCCGAGGAGACTGGTTCCTGCGCGCCGGTCGCCGCGTCGACTCTGACAATCTGACCGGGCCTCTCACCGGGCTTTTGAGGAACGGTGACGAATATCGCACGGTCGCATCCGACAGTTATCCCGCTCGGATGGATCAGCAGGTTGCCCGACGCGATCAATTTCTGTTTTCCGCTTGCCGGATCGATCCGAATCACCGCACCAGTTCCGCCGGCGGCCGATTGGTCGGCAACGAAAATATCGCCCGGCCCGGGCGCGGCACCGGGCGATATCGCGAGCGCTTCGCTCGCCGCAACAAGGACAATCGCGAAGATTGAAATGGCGCCGGCGATGGCTCGCGTAATGTGCGCGTCCGAAACGCGCGCGCGGTTATTTGTCGAAGCCAGCGACACGCGGCAGCTTGTCGCCTAACTCAACCCACGGCACATGGTCGGGCCAATAGGCGTGGCGCAGAGTGGCCGGCGGATATCCGGGCTCGGCGTCCGCCGGCAGACTGGCGCGTGTGACGATCAGCACGTCGGGCATCGGGTCGACATCCACCGTGAGCGTCGTGCCGCAGTTCTTGCAGCGGTTGCGATGGATCTGGGCCGAGCTGCTGAAGGTCTGAAGGTCGCCGCCCTTGGTCCAGCGAAAGCCGGCGCGGGGAAAAATCGCGAAAGTGACGAATGCCGCTCCCTGCAGCCGTCGGCAAATCGAGCAATGGCAATGATGCATCTCCACTGCGGGCTGCGTCACCTCGAATTGATTAGCTCCACAAAAGCACGCTCCTTCGATCTTCTTGAAATCCGCCATGACTTGTCCTCCCTGTTGGATGCATCCCATCGCAGTTGGGTTGGATGGGTCAAGCGGTTTTCGACTACGCGTCTATGGGGTGCCTGGAATTTCTTTTACGCCCTCGCCCGCGTAGTGCGTGGCAAAGCGGTAGGGTGAGGGTACACTTGCGGCGCGGTTATCGCTGCAACAAAGCACAAGAATCAGAAAGGGCCGTTCGCAAACGGCCCCTACACAGAGGAGACAGACGAAGAATATGCGTGCGCGCGAAGCGAGCGGCGCGCAACGGATGAACCCTCACCCACAGCCTCTCCCGCAGACAAGAGGATGTCGATAGAGGCAGAAATCGCTCCGCGCTGATCCTTCACATCGGCAACCCTCGTTCAGGATGACAACGAAAAGGCTGCTTTTTGTCATCCTGAGCGTCGGCGAAGGATCTCCGCGAAGCGATGGATCTTTTTTGCCCGCGTTTATCGAGACGCTCTGCAATGCGGGCGAGGGCTCGGAGGGAGGGAGATCACCGTTCCATTTTGGTCATCCCGAGCGAGCGTTGCCGGAGTTGAAGGATGACCAAAGAAGCGCGGACGCTACCGCTTAATCTCGAACGATGGGCCGACGTATACGTTGGCCGAGTACATCCCGCCGCCGAACTGCGGATCGCCGAAGATGTCGCGTCCGGCCGTCAGCCCGCCATCGACCACCATCGCCACCCCGGTTATCCATTCCGACTCGTCGCTAGCCAGGAACAGCGCCATGTTGGCGATGTCCTCGGGCAGGCCCGCGCGGCGTAAGCGGATGCAATGGTCCGAGCAGTTGGCCCGTCACCTCGCGGTCGGTGGTCAGGAAGTTGAAAATCGGCGTGTTGATTCCGCCCGGACAGATGCAGTTGACGCGAATCTTGTCCTTGGCGACCTCGAGCGCGACCGAGCGCGTGAGATTGACCACGCCCGCCTTGGCCGCGCTGTAAGCATGCGGGCCGTAACCACCCGCCAGTCCCGCGACCGACGCGGTCGAGATGATCGAGCCGCCGCCGACCTTGCGCATCTCGGCCACCGAATACTTGATTCCCAGGAACACGCCGCGCGTCAGCACCGCGAAGGTGCGATCCCAGTCCTCGACGCTGGTCTGCTCGATCGAGCCCAGCGCGCCGGGCAGCCCGGCGTTGTTGTAGGTGATATCGAGGCGGCCGAATTCTTTGACCGCGCGATCGATCATCGCCTTGACGCCGGCCTCGCTGGTGACGTCGGTCTTCTGGAAGACTGCGCGGCCGCCATTTTCCTTGCACTCGCGCACCGCCGCCGCGCCGCCGTCCTCGTTGAGGTCGGCGATCACGACCGCCGCGCCTTCGCCCGCAAAACGCACCGCCGTCGCCCGGCCCATCCCGCTCGCCGCGCCGGTAATCACCGCAACCTTGCCGTCTAACCTGCCCATCGTGAAGGAGCCCTCCTGGCTTGCCGCCTGCCGGCTCGCCGGGGCCAATCCCGGTGAGCCCGGAGCCGTCATGATGGTATAATCGCGCCGTTATGTCGAAGGCACGCGGAGGAGGAGATCGGCGCTCGGCCGCCGCGATGGTGCGTGCGGCGGAGGGCCTGCATGTGAGGCCCTCCGCCACGGACACCGACGCAGACGGCATCGGCGGCGAGGCCGTCGATGCGGTGACCGCTGCGCCGCCGGCTTCGCTCGAAGCCGGCGCACCGGAGCGCGCCGCGGGGCCAGTGCCGGACGCGCCTTGCGGCGCGTCCGGCACTGGCCCCGATCCCTTCACCAGCGGCCACGACGGCGGCGCGCAGGGCAACTTGCCGTTGCCTGCGGAGCGCCGGCGCTGGGATTCGCTGGTGAGCTATCCGGGCGATGCGGGCGCAGGCGGCGACGCGCAAGGCGCGCCGCCGCCTGCCCCCGCATCCGCTGAAGGCGCCGCATCCGCCGGCGGCGCGCCGGCGGACACAGATGCGGCGGCGTCGTCGGCGGCGCAGCGCGCCGCCGACGACGCCGCGCTCGAGCGCAAGCTCGACGCCGTGCCCGCGGAGCCCGGCGTCTATCTGCTGCGCGACCGGACCGGCGCCAAAGGTGCCGCCAAATCGGCAAAGCCGCGGGTAAAGTCCTCGGTAAAGTCCTGTACGTCGGCAAGGCCAAGTCGCTGCGCTCGCGCGTGCGCGCCTATTTCCGCGAAAGCGGCGACACCCGCTTCCAGGTGCGCTTCCTGATGAAGCGTGTCGGCGATTTCGACGTGCTGGTCGCGCGCAGCGAGAAAGAGGCGCTGATCCTCGAAAACAACCTGATCAAGCAGTACCGCCCGCGCTACAACATCAGGCTCAAGGACGACAAGTCGTACTTGAGCGCCAAGATGACCAACCATCCGTGGCCGCGCATCATGGTCACGCGCAAAATCGTGCGCGACGGCGGCAAGTACTTCGGCCCCTTCGGCTCGGCCGACGGCTTGCGCGAGACGATCGACGTCATCCGCAAGGTCTTTCCGCTGCGCACCTGCTCGGACGCGGTCTTTCGCAACCGCTCCCGCCCGTGCATCGAGTACCAGATCAAGCGATGCCTCGGGCCGTGCTGCCTGCCGGTCGATCGCGCCGAATACGAGGGCCATCTGCACGCCGCGCAGATGCTGCTCGAGGGGCGCAACCTCGAAGTGCTCAAGGAGTTGCGCGAACGGATGCGCGGCCATGCCGAGCGGCTGGAGTTCGAGGAGGCGGCGCGTTTGCGCGACCAGGTGCGCGCGATCGAAAAGACCGTCGAGCGCCAGACCGTGCTTCATCACTGGGGCATCGACCAGGACGTCTTCGGGCTTTATCGCGAGGGCGGCTTTATCGAGGCGATCGTGTTGATGGTGCGCGGCGGCAAGCTCACCAACACGCAGGGATGGAGTTTCCACGACCTCGAATTCGCCGACGAGGACATCCTCGCCGACCTGCTCACGCAATTCTATTCGGGCGCGCGTATCGCGCCGGACGAAGTGATCGTGCCGGTCGCGCTGGAGGATGCCGACGTGCGCGCCGAGCTGCTCACCGAGCGGCGCGGAAAAAAAGTCGAGTTCCTGGTGCCGCAGCGCGGCGAAAAGCTGCGGCTGCTCGAGATGGCGATGGACAACGCGCGCCAGAGCTTTGCCGCGCGCCGCGACAATGAGAACACGCGCGAGCGGATGCTCGAGGAGCTGCGCACGCGGCTCCATCTGCGCAACACTCCCAAGCGCATCGAGTGCTACGACATCTCCAATTTGCAGGGCTCGATGGTGGTCGGGTCGCAGGCGACCTTCGACGAGGGCGAGCCGCGCAAAGACCTCTACCGCCGCTACCGCATCCGCACCGTCGAGGGCCAGGACGACTTCGCCAGCATGTACGAGGTGCTGAGCCGGCGCCTCAAGCGCGCGACGGCCGAGAGCGAATATCCCGACCTGTGGGTCATCGACGGCGGCAAAGGCCAACTTAATGTAGCACTTGAGGTATTGCGGGAAGTCAAGCTGCTCGATCAGATCGACGTCATCTCGCTCGCCAAGCAGCACGTGCTCAACGATCCGCGCGAGCGCGCCGTGGTCAAGTCCGAGGAGCGGGTGTTCCTGCCCAATCGCAAGGACCCGATCGTGCTGCCGAGGAATTCGACCGCGCTCTTCCTGCTGGTGCGCATCCGCGACGAGGCCCATCGCTTTGCGATCACCTACAATCGCGAGTTGCGCCGGCGCTCGCGGCTGCGCTCGGTGCTCGACGATATCGAGGGTATCGGGCCGGTGCGTCGTCGCGCGCTGCTGCGCCATTTCGGCAGTCTCAAGCGGATTCGCGCGGCGAGCGCCGACGAGATCGCGGTGGTGAAGGGGATGAATCGCGAGCTGGCGGCCGAGGTGCGGCGCTATCTCGACACGATGGGCGCGATGCTCGAGGAACAGGAGCGTGCCGAGGCGGCCGAGGAAGACGCCGCGGTCGCCGCGGCCGATAACGCCGCGGATAGCGCCCAGTTGGAACTGATAGCCGAGCCGCGGCCACCGGGACACACGGATACTCCCGCCGATTCCGGGTGATGCGTACCGGAGCAGCACGGCGATGCTGCCCTTTGTCATCCTGAGCAAGCGTTGCGCGAGTCGAAGGATGACAAAAGGGAGAGTGGCATCCGATGCCGGTTGAGATCAGCGGCGGTGAAAAATAACCGCAAACGAGTCTCGTCTGGTGTGGACTATCCGGCTCGTGCAGCGCATCACGCTTCACTATCCGCATCACAATGATGCGTGGAACCGTGTCCATGCGACTCGCACCGGCGCGATGCGTCCGACGCTTGCGGCCGCGGCGCCGCGAACGCGCCAACCGCGGCGCTCGTCCGCGCGCCGTCGGCAACGCTTACCGCCTCGCGCGCGCCGCCGGCGCACGCGTCCGCGCTCGCTCGGCTGGCTGCTCGAAATCGCGCCGATCTACTTGGTGGCGACCGCGATCCTCGCTGGCGACGCGCTCGGCGTATGCCGCTTCGCGGCGCCGCTATGGCTCGCCGCGATGCTCGCGATCGTGGCTGCCGCGCTTTTCATGCGGCGCGCGGCGCTCGCGGCAACCGCTGTCGCGATGGTTGCGATTGCCGCGGCCGTATCGATGCCGGCGCGGGACGCCGTCGCGCCGCCTTTCTCCGCACATAGTATCCGCAATTTTTCCGACGGCGCCGCGGTAACACTCGAAGGACGAATCAACCGCGCCTCGCAGCAATACCCAGACCGCGAGTACGTATTCGTCGACGTCGATCGCGCCGGCGCTGCCGCATCCAGTCTTCGCAGCTTCAAGCGGCACGGTTCGCCTGACGGTTGTGGGCGGCACGCGCACGGTGCGCGTCGGCGACGAGGTGCGGGTGGCAGGCGTGCTGCGCTTTGCGCGCAACTTCGGCGATCCCGGCGAGTTCGACTACGCTGGGATACCTGGCGCGCCAGGGAATCGCCGCGACGATGGTGCTGAACGCGAGCGAGCCGCGAGCGGCTCGCGGTAATCGGCTACCGCCGCGAGTTTCCGGCCTCGCAAATCGCCGCGATGCGCGCGCGAATCGGCGGCTTCATCGACGCCAATCTCGCCGGCGAGGAACGCGCCGAGATGCGCGCGCTGGTGATCGGCGACCGCGGCGGTATCGGAGAGGCCCTGCGCCAGCGGTTCGCGCTGACCGGACTCGCTCATATGCTGGTCATCTCCGGGCTTCATCTGGGGTTCGTCGCGGCCGCCGCGTTCAGCCTCGTGCGGCTGCTGATGATGCTCTTTCCCGGGCTGACGGCGCGCGGCTACGCCAACAAGGCGGCGGCGCTTGCCGCGGCGCTCGCCGCGAGCACTTACGCCGCGATCGCGATGCCTCACGTCTCGACCGCGCGGGCGCTGGTGATGGTGCTCGCATACGCGCTGGCCGTTATCGCCGACCGCGCGCGCGCGTTGCTGGCGAGCCTGGCGCTGGCGGCGATCGTGATTTGCCTGGCGCTGCCGGGTTCGACCGCGGACATCGGGTTCCAGCTATCGTTCGCCTCGGTGCTCGCGATCGTGCTCGGGATGCGCCGTTTCGCGCCGTGGTGGCGGCGGCGGATCGGAACGCATGACACGGCGGAGCATACGCCGGCGGAAGCATGCGCCCAGATGGATGCCGCGCGCCGCGGCGGCGAGTGCGGGCTACGTCGCCGTTTCGTTCTGGGCGTTGATCGGCGTTGCGCCGCTGACCGCTTATCACTTCAACCAGTTCTCGGCGGTCGGGGTGATCGCCAATTCGGTAGTCGTGCCGATCATGGCGATCGGCGGAGTGATCTGCGGATTGACGGCGTGCGCGATCGGAATGATCGCGCCGGCGCTCGGCGCGCCGCTGCTGATCGCCGCCGGATGGTCGCTTGCGGCGGGAACGTACCTCGCCGGATGGTTCGCGCGATGGCCGGCGGCCTATTTCAGAATTTTCACGCCGACTCCGCTGGAAATCGCGATCGTTTACGGAGTTCTGCTCCTGTGGCTGACGAGGCCAATCGAACGCGCAGCGATAAGCCGTGCTGCCGCAATCCGTCCCGCGATCCTCGGTCCGCTGGCGCCTCGCGTGCTGCGCAATTCTGGCCGTGATGCTGGCCGCGGACGCGGGATGGTGGACGCACGATCGATGGTTCGCGCCCGGCTTGCGCGTCACGTTCCTCTCGGTGGGCGAGGGCGATGCCGCGGTCGTGCGCTTTGCGGGCGGGCGCGTGATGTTGATCGACGCGGGCGGCGCATGGCCCGGCGGCTTTGACTTCGGCGAGCGCGTGGTCGCGCGTTATCTCTGGGCGCGAGAAGATCATGCGCGTCGACTACCTGGTGGTGAGCCATCCCGACCTCGACCATTTCGGCGGGATGGCGTTCGTGGCGCGCAACTTCTCGCCCGCGAATTTTGGGTGACCGGCGCGGTCAAGCCCGAGCCGATGTACACGGCGCTGATGGCCGAGGTCGCCGCGGAAAGAATTCCGCTGCGGGTGGTGGATTCGTCGATGCGTCCGCTGATGCTGGGCGGCGCGTCGGTGCGATGCCTCGGTCCGGCGCCGGATGAGGCCGAGAGCAGAGACAACAATCTCTCGATGGTGCTGCGGATCGCCCAAGTCTCGCAAAACAAGCTCCCGCAAAGCGTGCTCTTCACCGGCGATATCGAGGCCGCGGGCGAGCGGGCGCTGCTCGCGCGCATGCCGGCTGCGATGCTCGCCGCGACGGTGCTCAAAGGCGCCGCATCACGGCAGCCGCACGTCGTCCTCGAGCGCGTTTGTCGCGGCGGTAAGGCCGCAAGTGGTGGTGCTCTCGCTCGGCTATCGCAACCGTTTCGGCTTTCCGGCGCCCGAGGTCGTCGAGCGTTACATCGCGGCGGGCGCGCGCGTGTTCAGGACCGACCGCAGCGGCGCGGTGAGCGTGGACTTCGGCGAAGGTCTACTCGAAGGAGGACCACTCGAACGTTCCGCCGAACGTTCAATAGCGGTGCGTGCGTACAACGCCGAATCGCAGGACTGAGGCCGGCCTACTTTTTCACTTTTTGGCTGCCGGCCCGATGTCCATGAGCCCCAGGCGTTCGCGGTCGAGGAATCCCGTCTTGCCGTACTTGCGCACTGACTCCTCGACCTCCTTCATCAACTCGGCCGCCGGCTTTTCCAGATCCAACACCTGCCCGTACGGCTGCTTCGCCTTGAGCCCGGTGTTCCAGTAGGTCTCGCAGCGGTTGCCTTCCGGATCGTAGACGTAAATGCCGATGGCGTTGCCGTGGGAGAGGATCACGTCGAACTTGACGCCACGCTCTTTGAAGCGCCGATAAAATCCGAGCACGTCTTCGAGCGAGTCGCATCGAAATGAAACCTGCTGCACCACCCGCGCTTCGGCGCCGACGTTGCGCCCGCGGCAGAGCAGCAGTTCGTGATGCTCCTCCTCGGGGCGCGCGCTCATGAAGACCATCCCCAGCTCCGGGTCTTCGTCGGTCACGGTCAACCCGATGATGTCGCGATAGAAGGCTTTTTCCTTCTCGAGGTCCTCGACGTGCAGACCGACGTGTCCGAGTCTTGCGACCGATGGCGTGGCCATAGCGCTACCTCCCCCCGGTAAAGTGATCGAAGTCTAATTGATCGAAGTGTAGCGCAAGCGCGTAAATTCGGGGTAACCGGCGGCCGATATGGTAAAAGTCCCTAATGAGGCCGCCGCGGCGCGCGCTGGCGTCCCTCCTGTGTCTGGGGGTGTCGATATGCAAAGGAATCGCTCCGCGTCGATCCTTCACTTCGGCAACCTTCGTTCAGGATGACAACAATTTGTTTGTCATCCTGGAGCGTGAGCGAAGGATCTCCGCGTAGCGATGAATCCTCAGGGTTGACGCTTCGTCGCCGGCTGTGGGAAGCTTGAACGTTACGGCCGGGAAGTGGTGAGTTGACCGCCTCCCGGGCGTTTTTATGTTTTTATCGTCGCCGTCCCGTCGGCGCCGGCGCCTCTTGTGGTGTCGGCCGGCGTGGCATGGATATCGAATTCTGGAGGCATCGTAATGGCTGAGCAGGCTCAAGCGGTCGATAGCGGTCCGCGTCCGATCGTTCCCTTTCTCAAGCTCCAACCCAAGCCGCACCTGATGGGCTCGAAGTGCGGGACCTGCGGTTCGGTTTTTATCGACACCACCCGGATCGCCTGCTCCAAATGCGGCGCGACCGAGGGTTTCAAGCCCATCGAGCTCTCCGACAAGGGCAAGGTCTACGTCTTCTCGGTCGTGCATCAGTCGTTCCCCGGAATCAAGACGCCCTACATCACGGCGATCGTCGATCTGCCCGAGGGTGTCAGCGTGCGCAGCAACATCATCGACATCGACCCCGAGGACGCGCAGAAAAATCCCAAGCAGATGTTCGACATGCCGGTCGAGATGGTCACCAACGTGGTGGCCAAGGATCGCGAGGGCCACGAAGTGGTGGCGTTCGCCTTCAAGCCGAGCAAGAAATAGACGCTATAGTTTAGAAATATCCGATGCGATATCGGGGCGGAGCGCGTAACGCGCAGAGCCCCATCGCCGGCTGAGCCCGGCAGGAGGATCCGAGATGCAAAACGTTTACGTACTGGGAACCGGAATGATCAAGTTCGGCCGCTATCCCACCAAGACGGTGCCCGAGCTCGGTGGCGAGGCCGCGATCCTCGCGCTCAAGGACGCCGGCGTCGGAATCAAGGACGTCGAGATGTTCGCCTGCGGCAACCTCTACCAGTCCAACGCGATGGTGGGCCAGCGCATCCTGCAGCAAATCGGCCAGACCGGCATTCCGGTGGTCAATGTCGCCAACGCCTGCGCCACCGGCTCGACCGCGTTCCGCGAGGCCTTCATGGCGGTCGCCTCGGGGATGTACGACATCGCGATGGCGGTCGGCGTCGAGCAGATGGGCAAGCAGGGATTGCTTGGCGGTGGCGGCGGCGGCAGCGATCCGGCTTACAGCGCCGAGGGGCGGCTCGGCTCGGGCCTGATGCCGGCGGTATTCGGTCAGGCCGGGATCGAGCATATGCGCAAGTACGGCACCAAGATGGAGCACTTCGCCAAGATCTCGGTGAAGTCCCATCAGCACGCCACCAAGAATCCGTTCTCGCAGTATCGCAACGAGGTCACGCTCGAGGACGTGCTCAACGCGCGCATGATTTCGTATCCCAACACGCTCTATATGTGCTGCCCCACCGGCGACGGCGCAGCCGCGGCGATCCTGGTCTCCGAGAACAAACTCAAGCAGCTCGCCGCCGGCCGCAAGCGCGCCGCGCGTGGCGGCCTCCGTGTTGACCTCCGATCCCTGGACCGACCGCACCGCGGCGCTGCCCGACGTCAGCACGCTGACGCGGCGCGCCTCCAAGCAGGCCTACGAGAAGGCGGGCGTCGGCCCCAAGGACATCGCGCTGACCGAGCTGCATGACTGCTTCGCCACCGCCGAGCTGGTGCACTACGAGAACCTCGGCCTGTGCGGCGACGGCGAGGCCGGCGCGTTTATCGACTCGGGCGGCGGCAAGCATCCGGGACTCGGCGGCCACGATCCGGTCAACGTCTCGGGCGGCCTGCTCAGCAAGGGCCATCCGCTGGGCGCAACCGGCGTCGCCAACATCTGCGAGGTCGTGTGGCATCTCACCCAGGACGATCGCGCCAAGGATCGCCTGGTGCCCAACGCCAAGGTCGGACAGGCCCACGTTATCGGGCTCGGCTCGGCCTGCACGATTCATGTCCTGACGATTTAGTTCTGATTCGTCCGGGACGGCCGTCGCTCAAAGCGGCCGCGGCATTTTCGCTGATACGATAAAGGGCCGCCCGCGAGGCGGCCCTTTTTCTCGTCCGCCTGCGCGGATAGATTCTATGGATTCACGGTGAGACGCGTTATGACGCTATTCAAGGCTCGGCTTAGGTCACTGTGCAACTGACAAGGCTCAGAGGATTTCAGGACACGATCGGCGCGCAGGCGCGCAGTCTCGCCGCGGTCGAGGACTGCGCGCGCAAGGTCGTCGAGCGCCACAACGTCGGCGAAATCCGCATCCCCGTGCTCGAGCGGCTCGAACTTTTCCAGCACTCCAGCGGCGAGACCTCGGACGTCGTGGAAAAGCAGATGTACGCCTTCGTCGATCGCGACGAGGCCGAGACCACGCTGGCGCTGCGGCCCGAGGGCACGCCCGGCGTGGTGCGCGCTTATATCGAAGCCGGGATGGACCGCAGCGATCCCGAGCAGCGCTTTTACTATGTCGGTCCGATGTTCCGGCGCGAGCGCCCGCAGAAGGGCCGCTTTCGCCAGTTCTCTCAGTTTGGCGTGGAGATTTTCGGCCGCGCCGACGCCGCCACCGACGCCGAGCTGATGATGATGGTCGACGAGCTGCGCCGCGAGCTCGGGCTGGAGCTGAATTTCGAGATCAACTCGCTGGGCGACGGCGAATGCCGTCCGCGCTTTCGCCAGGCGGTGCTGGAATACGGCCGCGCGCATCTCGCCGAGCTGTGCGAGGATTGCCGTCAGCGCCTCGAGCGCAATCCGCTGCGCCTGCTCGATTGCAAAATCGACGTGAAGCTGGCCGAGGCCGCGCCGAAGAGCCAGGATTATCTGTGCGACAACTGCCGCGCGCATTTCGCGACCGTGCGCGAGCTGCTCACGGACGCCGGCGTGCCGCACGTGGTCAATCCGCGCCTGGTGCGCGGGCTGGATTACTATACGCGCACCACCTTCGAGGTCATTTCGACCGCGGTCGGCGCGCAGAGCGCGGTGGCGGCGGGCGGCCGCTACGACGGCCTGGTCGAGTCGCTGGGCGGCGCGGCGGTCGCCGGGACCGGCTTCGCAATCGGCGTCGATCGCCTCGCGCTGGCGCTGGATGCGGCCCGATTCGCGTCGCGCGCCGACGTGGCGCTGGCCGCGCTGGGCGAGCCCGCGATGCGCCGCGGGATGAAGCTCGCGGCCGAGATGCGCGCGGCGGGACTGCGCGTCGAGCTGCTTTCGCCCGGGCGCGGCCTCAAGGCGCTGCTGCGCCGCGCCGACAAGATCGGCGCGCGCTACGCGGTGATTATCGGCGACAAGGAACTTGAGCGCGCGACGTCGTCGCGCTGCGCGATCTTGAAGACCAGCACGCAAAGCGAAGTCGCGCAGGCGCGATGTCGTCGCGCGAACTCTGCCGGCACCGCGCTTCGTAATGCTATTCCGTAGCCCACCCGGCGCAGGTATTCTTCCACGGACGTAATTTGATGGCCGCCCCACACGAATATTCACCGCTGCCGCCCTGGCCGCGCACGGACTATTGCGGCGCATTGCGCGCCACCGACGCCGGGCGCGAAGTCGCGCTCTGGGGATGGGTCGCCTCGCGCCGCGACCACGGCGGACTCATCTTTATCGATCTGCGCGACCGCGAGGGCCTGCTGCAGCTGGTTTTCAATCCCGCGCAGGCCCCGGCCGCGCACGAGGTCGCCGGGCGCGCCCGCTCGGAGTACTACCTGGCCGCGCGCGGCAAGGTCGTGATGCGCTCCGAGGGCACGGTCAACGCGGAGCTGCCGACCGGTGAAGTGGAAATCGCGGTGACCGAGGCGCACATCCTCAACAGCTCGCAGCCGCCGCCGTTTCCGGTCGATGCCGACGCCACTGCCGAGGACGTGCGCCTGCGGTATCGCTATATCGATCTGCGCCGCCCCGCGATGCAGCGTAATCTGCGCCGGCGCGCGCTGGCGGTGCAGGCGACGCGCTCGTTTCTCGACGGCACCGGCTTCGTCGAAATCGAAACTCCGATCCTGTGGCGCGCCACGCCCGAAGGCGCGCGCGACTACCTGGTGCCGAGCCGCGTGAACCCGGGCCGCTTCTACGCGCTGCCGCAATCGCCGCAGCTTTTGAAGCAGCTCCTGATGGTGAGCGGCTTCGACCGCTACTACCAGATCGCGCGATGCTTTCGCGACGAGGACCTGCGCGCCAACCGCCAGCCCGAGTTCAGCCAGATCGATATCGAGATGACCTGCCCGCGCGTCGACGACGTGGTGGCGACGGGCGAGGGCATGATGGCGGAGATCTACCGCCGCGTGCTCGGGATCGAGTTGAAGCTGCCGTTTTTGCGCCTGCCTTATGCCGAGGCGATGGAGCGTTTCGGCGTCGACAAGCCCGACATGCGTTTCGCGATGGAGCTTAAGAACCTGAGCGCCGCGTTCGCCGGCACGCAGTTCAAGGTTTTCGCCGAAGTGCTCGGACGCGGCGAGAGCATTTACGGAATCGTGCTGCCCGCGGCGTATCAGTTGAGCCGCCGCGAGCTCGACGAGATGATCGAGGGCGTGCGCGCGCGCTACGGGCTCGGGCTCGCCTACGCCAAGGTCGCAAGCGACGGATGGCAGGGGCCGATCGCGCGCCATCTGGGCGACGCCGAGCGGACGCGCGCCGCGCGAGGCGGCCGGCCTGGCGACGGGCGACACGTTGCTGATGGTCGCGGGAGCGGCCGCGCGCGTGCGTCCGATCCTCGGCGATTTGCGCCTTCAGCTCGGCGGCAAATTCAAGCTGCGCGAGACGGGCGAGCTCAAATTTCTGTGGGTGGTCGAATTCCCGCTGCTCGAGTACAACGAAGAGGAGAAGCGGATGGTCGCGGTCAATCATCCGTTCACCGCGCCGCATCCCGACGACCTCGGCCTGCTGGATTCGGCCCCGCTGAAGGCGCGCGCGCTCGCCTACGACATGGTGCTCAACGGCGAGGAGTTGGGCGGCGGCTCGATTCGTATCCATAATCCCGAGCTCCAGCTCAAGGTTTTCGAGCTGCTCGGGTTTCCGCGTGACGAGGCGATGCGCAAGTTCGGCTTTCTGATCGAGGCGCTCGGCTACGGCGCGCCGCCGCACGGTGGAATCGCGTTCGGGGTGGAGCGAATCGCGATGCTGGTGTGCGGCACCGACTCGTTGCGCGACGTGATGGCGTTTCCCAAGACGCAGAAGGCGGTCGATCCGATGAGCGGGGCGCCTTCCGAGGTCGACCCGCGCCAGCTGCGCGAACTTTCAATCAAGGTGACATCGTGAGAATTCGCTTGCCGGCCGCGTATGCGCTGGCGCTCGGCCTGGCGCTGATGGCGCCCGGATGCGGCAGCAGCAATATTTCGCCCAGCCAGATGTGGTCCGGCACGGTCGAGTCGCTGCCGGTGGTCGGAAAAGATCCGTCACTCGAACTGCATTCCGTGCGCGCCATCCGCACCATCAAGGTGCATCGCGTCGCCGTGATGCCGATCATCGACCATCCCAACGCCACCGGCGAGCCGATCGAGGACGGCGCGGCCGAATCGATCACCGCCGACGTCTGGGGCCGCATGACCCTGATCTCGGGATGGGAAGTGGTGCCCGAATCCGACGTGCGCGGCGTGATGCAGCAGATGCCGCCGACCACGCTGGCCAACATGCAGGATAATGCGATGAAGCTCGGCCGCCAGGTCTCCGCCGACGCCGTGATCTACGGCACCGTCACCCGCTACCAGGAACGCGTCGGCAGCGACTACGCGGCCAAGAGCCCGGCCGCGGTCGCCTTCGCGCTCCACCTGGTCGACATCCAAACGGGGTCGTGCTGTGGACAGCGCGTTACGCCCGCCAGCAGGAGGCGCTGACCCAGAACATCTTCAACGTGGGCAACTTCCTGGCCAATCGCGGACGCTGGGTGCGCGCGCACGATCTCGCCGAGCGCGGCGTCGACGAGGCGCTCGACGATCTCAAATCCAAGCTCGGCTACACGCTTCCGGTGTCGCCGCAGGGGATGCCGCCGACGATGAACGCGGATTAGGAAGTTTCACACGATCCAGGCAAGCAAATTCTGTATCCCCTTTCCCGCAGCGGGAGAGGGTGCCGATAGACACAAGAAATCGCTCCGCGTCGAGTCCTTCACTTCGCAACCTTCGTTCAGGAGTGACAACGAAAATCGGCTCTCTTTCCGTCATCCTGAGTGCGGCTGCCAGCGCAGGATCTCGCGCGAGGAGACGTCCGATCGCTTTGTCCTCGACATTCCTCATGGGCAACGAGCCTGCAGCGAGGCGACGGCGGAGTCTATGCGCTGATCTGCGAGGCATCCACTCTAATCCCACGGCGAGCGCGGCTTCATGCGCAGCGCGGCCGCCACCGCCGGATGAACGACGTGCCCGCCGTAGGTGTTGAGCCCGTTGCGCAGCGCCGCGTTGCGCGCGCCGGCTTCGAGCACGCCGCGGTCGGCGAGTTCCAGCGCGTAGGTCAGCGTCGCGTTGGTCAGCGCGTAGGTCGAGGTGTGCGGCACGATCGCCGGCATGTTGGTCACGCAGTAGTGGACCACGCCCTGGGCGACATAGATCGGCCGCCGATGGCTGGTCGGGCGCGAGGTCTCGGACAATCCGCCCTGGTCGATCGACAGGTCGACCAGCGCCGCCCCGCGCTTCATCCGCGAGACCATCGCGCGCGTCACCAGCCGCGGCGTGCGCGCGCCGGCCACCAGCACCGTCCCGATCACGAGGTCGGCGTTCAGCACCTCCTCCTCCAGCGTCGCCCGGTTCGACATCAAGGTCGTCACCCGCCCGCCCAGCAAATCGCCAAGGTAGCGCAGGCGAGTCGGATTGACGTCGAGGATCGTCACTTCGGCGCCGACTCCGGCGGCGACGCGCGCCGCGTTGGCGCCCGCGATTCCGCCGCCCAGCACCGCCACGCGCCCCGGTCTCACGCCCGAGGCTCCGCTCAGCAGCACGCCGCATCCGCCGTTTTGCGCCTCCAGGCACCATCCGCCGACCTGCACCGCGAGCCGTCCGGCCACTTCGCTCATCGGCGCGAGCAGCGGCAGGCTCTGGTCCTCGAGCTGCACCGTCTCGTAGCCGAGCGCGGCCGTGCCGCGGCGCACGAGTTCGCGCGCGAGCGCCGGTTCGGCGGCCAGATGGAGATAGGTGAAGAGCACCAGATCGTTGCGCAGGAAGCGTGAATTCCGAGCGCTGCGGCTCCTTGACCTTGAGCACCATCCGCGACGCGTTCCCACACCGCGGCGGCCGAGCGCAGGATCTGCGCGCCGGCGGCGCGATAATCGCGGTCGCTGAAACCGCTGCCGGCGCCGGCCCCGCTTTGCACCAGCACGCGATGGTTGTGGCTGCGAAAGGCGGCGGCGCCGGCCGGCGTCAGCGCAACGCGCCGCTCGTCAGGCTTTATCTCGGTGGGCACTCCGACGATCATGTTGAGCCAATCCTTTCAAGCCGCGCGCTTGCGGACGGGACTCTCTAGCCGGCTTCTTCGCGACGCAAGAGCGCGCGTGACACAAAACTTCAGAACGTAAAACTTCGGCAACGGAAAATTTCGGAACATAAAACTCCGGATAACATCCCGCCGGAACTTGACAAGCGGATTTCCGCCGGGCGTGATGAAAGTACGTGGACGCGAGAGCCACACACCGCCCCATCGCGGCGCCGGCGCGCCGAAGGCGGGTTTCAGGGGGTGGACATGGAAGTTCCGCCGGGACTCAAGTACTCGAAGGAACATGAATGGGTCGCCGCCGAAGAATCGGTCGCGACGATAGGTATCACCGACCATGCGCAGGACCAACTCGGGGAGATCGTTTACCTCGAGTTGCCGTCGGTCGGCGAAAAGATCAGCAAGGACGATCCCTTCGGAGTAGTCGAGTCGGTCAAGGCCGTCTCCGACATCTATGCGCCGGTCAGCGGCACCGTGGTCGAGGTCAACGAGGGCCTGCCGGAAAGTCCGGAGGTCATCAATGAAGACCCCTACGGCGACGGCTGGCTGATCAAGGTTCGGATCAGCGACCTCAGCGAACTGGAGGACCTGATGGACGGCGAAGAGTACGAGGAGATGGTCGCCAAGGAGAAAGAGTAGCGCGCTAGCCACCCTCGGTGGCCGGCGGCGGGCGCCGCGGCAGGGTCGGCGCTGACGACTCGCAGTTGGAAGTGGCCGGCACCCGCGGGCGGCGCGATGAAAACGATCACGAACGGCGCGCTCGCCTGCGGCGCAAGGGTGAAGCTCTTGGGCGCGTCCAGCTTCTCGAAAAACTCGATCTCGTGCGGCGTCATCTCGCCGATCATCTTCGACGACAGGCTGTTGCCGCAGTAGACCGCCTGGCTGCGCAGCGGCTGCGGGTTGGATGCGGTCAACGCCGCCTCGATCCGCACCGCGCCGAGCGGCGCCGAGTGTCAGGTTCTCGGCCGTCCCGCTGATAACCAGCGCCGTCTGGTTGCCCTTGAGCTTTGCGTATTGCGCCTGGACCTGGCCCAGCGCCACGCGCTGGGCGGCCGAGATCGGCGGCTCGAGGCCCTCGCCGACGATCGGCAGGGCGCTTAGCAGTCCGGCACTCGCGATCGGCGCGCTCTGTATCACTACCGTCACGATTCCGAAGCCCAGAATCACCATCGCGAACAGCCCGATAAAATAGCCGGCCGAGTGAAGCTTGTACGACCGGCCGCGCAGTTCCGCTTCCAGCCTGTGCGCCTGCGCGCTGACTTCTTCGGGACGTATGCGATCGAAATCCTGCATCCGCGTCGCGGTCCGCATCTGATCCCGGACCGGATTGCGTTAAGGTCTCCCACAGATCGTCGTCGATGTCGGAGATGCGGATGCGGCGCTTTGGGCGGGGCGGCGGCAGTGGAGGAACGTCGGCATCGCCGACCTCCCATTTTTCCTCCGCGATGACCGCGCACGCGGAGCCTGAGATCGGATGACTCGCGGTCTCGTCGTTGAAATCGAAGGCGAGATTTTCTCCCGGCTTGTCAGCTTCATCGGCGGGGATGTCTCCGAAGCGGCGCTGGAGCAACTCGCCGGTGTCATGCCGGACCGGCGCGGGCTCCTCGGGTTGCGCCTGGATGCGCTGCGGCTCGGCGGGCGCAGGTTCCGCCGCGCGCGCCGCCGCGCGGCGGCTCCCTCATCGCGCGACGGCCGGCTGTGCCGGCCTGGCGCGGCCTCGGAGCCGACGCTTGCGCAGTGGCAGGAGGCGCCGCCGCGCCAGCGGCGGGCGACGGCTCCTGCTGCTGGGGAGGCGGGGCGGGGTTTCCGCGGCCGCCGCGGGCGCGGCGGCGCCTCCGCCGCGTCGGCGGCGGGGCGGGGCGCGGATTTCGCCGCGCGGCGCCGCGGGTGCCCTCGGCGCTCGTGCGCCGCGACGACCGCTGGCGGTGCCGATGCCGACGCTGACGCGGCGGCAATCCGCCGCCGCGTCGGCGGCGGGCGGTGGCTGCTGTTGCTGCGAGCGGCGGGGGCGGGTTTTCCGTGGCCGCCGAGGGTGGCGGCGCATCCGTCACCTCGGCGACGGGGCGTGACGCGGATTTCACTGCCGGCGTGCCGCCAGCGTCCTCGGCGCTCGCGCGCCGCGGCGGCTTCTGGCGCGGCTCGGCGCTGAAGACATGCCCGCAACGCGAGCATTTGAACGTCGGGGTCTCCTCAGGCAGAATCCGTTCGTCGATTCGGTAGCGGGTCTGACAACTTGTGCACTGGATCTCGATCATCGCCTCCGCACCTCTCCTTCCGCTCGATAACGCTAACACAAGGCCGCGCGTCAGGCATCCTCTAGCCGGCCGTCTGAATCCATCGCGTACGGCGGCGCATTCGGGGGCGGTAGGCCAGCATCCGGCCGCGCGCGGCTGAGCAGGGAAGGCGCCCGATGCGCGTCGGGAGGAGCGCGATGCGCGTAGCGCTGATCGCGCGGCGCTTCGACCCGAGCGGTGGCGGCACCGAGCGCGACCTTATCGTCACCGCGCAATGTCTCGCCGACGCGGGACACGACATAACCGTCTATACCGCCGAGGCGCGCGGCGGTGTCGCGCGCGATGGCGCGTGGTCCAGGTGGGCTCGCGATGGCCGGGCCGTCCGCTGCATTTGATGCGCTTTGCATGGGAGGCGCCGGCGCAGGCACGCCGCGATGGCGCGGAATTGGTGCTGAGTTTTGCGCGAGCGGTGGGCGCGGACATCCTGCGCTCGGGTGGCGGCGCGCATAGCGCGTATCTGCGGGCGGCGCGGCGATGGCGCGGGGAATGGGCGGCGGCCGCGATGCGCCTGCGGCCGTACCATCGCGCGCAAATCATAGTCGAACGCTCCGCTTTCAAATCTCCGACGCTGCGCCGGGCGATCGCGGTATCGCAACTGGTGCGCACGCAGTTAATCGACGAGTTCGGCCTCGAGCCCGGACAAAGCGGTGACGCTGTATAACGGCGTCGATCTCGAACGCTTCCATCCCTGCGAGCCCGGCTGAGCGTGCGCGCTTTCGGCAGATGTTCGAAATCGAGACCGGCGCCCCGGTGGTCGCGTTCGTAGGCAACGGTTTCGCGCGCAAAGGGCTCGGGCCGCTGCTCGAGGCGTGGCCTGCGATCGAATCGCGTCCGTACCTGCTGATCGCCGGCGCCGACCGCGCGGCGCCCCGTTATATCCGCCTCGCTCATCGGCTTGGAGTCGGCTCGCGCGTGCGGTTCCTCGGCGCGATGGGCCAGATCGAGCAACTCTTTCACGCCGCCGACGCGTTCGCGCTGCCCTCGTTCTTCGAGCCGTTCGGCAATGTCGTGATGGAAGCGATGGCGAGCGGGGTCGGCGTGCTGGTCAGCGCGCAATCGGGCGTCGCCGAACTGCTGCCGGCCGCGATGCGTCCGTTCGTCGTGAACGACCCGGCCAATCCGGCTGAGATTGCCGAGCGCCTGACGGCGCTGTTGCAGACGAAGCATCAGTCCGAGGAGATCGTGCGCGCCGCCGCCGAGGCTCATCCGTGGAGCGGCTACTCGGCCGGGCTGCTCGAGATAGTCGAGTCGCTTAAACATCTAGCCGCGGCCGCGAGCGCAATCCGTCGAGAGCGCAATCCGTCGAGCATCCCCTGCGCGACCGCCAGGCGCCGCTCCTCGCGCGCGAGGCGCTGCGGCCCGGCGCCCACTAGCCGCGCGGCCCACACTCTCAGCGCCGCTATCGCGTTGTCCGCGAGCACCGCGAGCGCGCGATGCGATTCGTGGATCATCCGGCATCGTCCGCGTTCGCGCGCGATGCGCAGGAAGCGTGCGCGGTCGGCGCGCGCCGGGTCCACGTCGTGATAGACCAGGGCGCGTGGCGCGTAGCCGATCCTGAATCCGGCGCGTGCGAGGCGCGCCGACATCTCGGTCTCCTCTTCATGGCCCGCCGCTCCCGGTCCCAGGCGCTCGTCGAAGAGCCCGACGCGCGGCAGGGCGGCGGCGCGAAACGCCATGTTGGCGCCCAACACGCCGCGCACCTCGATGACTTCCTCGCCGTGGTCGACGATCGGCAGGTCGAGCCATACCGCGGCGTCGGCGCCGACCTTGGCCGCCGGATCCTCGGCCGGCAGGATGCGCCCCTTCATCGCGGCGAATTCGGGATGCTCGGTGAAAAACCGCTCGACCTCGTCGAGGTAGTTCGGCGCGGCGACGAGGTCGTCGTCAAGGCATACGATTATGTCGCCGCTGGCATGCGCGAATGGCTACGTTCTGGATTCGGCATTTGCCGGGACGCGGGTCGTGCAGATGCTCGAGCGGCGGCGCCGTCGCGGGCAGAATCGACGGCGCGGGCGTGCCGTTTTCGGCCAGGAGAATTTCGCGCGAAGCTCTGCCCGCCGCGCCGGCGATTTGGGGCGCCAGGCTGTCGAGCAGGCGTTCGAGCGCGTCGGGACGCGCGTGAGTCGCGATTATGACCGAGAGCTGCAAAATAATTTTCTCGCAAAAACAGCCTGCCAATGCGGCGTGAGAGCCGACCCCGGCGGATCGGCACCTTGAATTCGCTCTCCCAGCCGATTAAACCCTTTCACTTACCGGCGTGCGAGAGTGGCGGAACGGCAGACGCGCAAGGCTCAGGACCTTGTGAGCGCAAGCTCGTGGGGGTTCAAGTCCCCCCTCTCGCACCAGTTTCGACCATCTGAGACGGATACCTCTTGGAACTAGGCAAGACTTTCGATCCGAAAAGCGCGGAGGAGCACTGGTATCAGCGCTGGATTGACCTCGGCTATTTCAAAGCCGACCCGGCCCGTCCCGGCCCGGTATTCTCGATCGTAATTCCGCCGCCCAACGTCACCGGCCAGCTCCATCTCGGCCACGCGCTCAACGTCACCCTGCACGACGTTATCGTGCGCACGCGCCGGATGCAGGGCTACAACACGCTGTGGCAGCCGGGCACCGACCACGCCGGAATCGCCACGCAAAACGTGGTCGAGCGCGAGCTGGCGAAAGAGGGCAAGAGCCGCCACGACCTCGGCCGCGAGGCGTTCGTCGCACGCGTCTGGCAATGGCGCGAGACCTACGGCGGCCGCATCCTCAACCAGTTGCGCCGGCTGGGCGCCTCATGCGACTGGAGCCGCGAGCGATTCACGCTCGACCCGGGGCTCTCGCGCGCGGTGATCGAAATTTTCGTCAGGCTCTATCGCGAAGGGCTGATCTACCGCGCCTTGAGCCTCATCAACTGGTGTCCGCGATGCGAGACGGCGCTTAGCGACCTCGAAGTCGATCACAAAGACACGCCCGGCCATCTGTGGTACATCCGCTATCCGCTCGCCGACGGCTCGGGCGCGGTGACCGTCGCGACGACGCGGCCGGAGACGATGCTCGGCGATACCGCCGTGGCGGTGCATCCGGATGACGCGCGCTACAAGGCGATGGTCGGCAAGAAGATCATGCTGCCGCTCATCGAGCGCGAAATCCCGATGATCTCCGACGCCGAGCGTCGATCCCGCTTTCGGCTCGGGCGCGGTCAAGATCACGCCGGGGCACGATTTCAACGACTTCCAGATGGGGCGGCGGCACAACCTCCCGCAGATTTCCGTGATGGATACGCGTGGACGGATGAACGAAGAGGCCGGCCCGTATCGCGGGATGACGCGCGAGGATTGCCGGACTCAAGGTGGTCGAGGATCTCACGGCGCTGGGCCTGCTGGAGAAGATGGAGCCGCATCAGCATGCGATCGGCGTCTGCTCGCGCTGCGAGACGGTGGTCGAGCCGATGCTCTCGAATCAATGGTTCGTGCGCGTGAAGCCACTGGCCGAAGAGGCGCTCGCGGCGGTGCGCGACGGCCGCACGACCTTCCATCCGAAGTTCTGGGAGAACACCTATTTCAGTTGGATGGAGAACGTTTACGACTGGTGCATCTCGCGCCAACTGTGGTGGGGCCATCGCATCCCCGCCTACTGGTGCGAGCGCTGCGGCGAGATGATGGTCGCGGCCGAGCGTCCGCCGGCGTGCACCAAGTGCGGCGGCGGCGATCTGCGCCAGGAAGAGGACGTGCTCGACACCTGGTTCAGCTCGGCGCTGTGGCCGTTTTCGACCCTGGGATGGCCCGAGCAGACGCCCGAGCTCGAGCGCTATTACCCGACCAGCCTGCTCATCACCGGCTTCGACATCATTTTTTTCTGGGTCGCGCGGATGATGATGATGGGGCTGAAGTGCACGGGAGAGGTGCCGTTTCGCGACGTCTACATCACGCCGCTGGTGCGCGACCAGTTCGGCAAGAAGATGACGAAGTCGCGCGGCAACGTGGTCGATCCGCTGCAAATCATGGAGCGCTACGGCACCGATGCGGTGCGTTTTACGCTGGCGCAGTTGAGCGTGCAGGGGCGCGACCTGATTTTGTCCGACGATCGCCTGGCGGCCTCGCGCGCCTTCGCCAACAAGGTGTGGAACGCGGCGCGATTCGTGCTGATGAACCTCGAGGGCGCGCCGCAGCCGCTCCCGCCGGTCGAAATCGCCGGCCTTCCGCTGGCCGAGCGATGGATCCTGGCGTCGCTGGACAGCGCGATCGCGGAGGTCAGCGGCGCGATCGATCGTTACGAATTCAACGTCGCCGCGCTTCGTGTCCTACAGCTTCATCTGGCACGAGTTCTGTGACTGGTATATCGAGCTGGCCAAGGAGCCGCTCAAAGCAGGCGGCGAGCGTCAGGCCGCGCGCGCGATGGGTGCTGGTGCGATGCTTTGACGGGCTGCTGCGGCTGCTCCATCCGTTCATGCCCTTCATCACCGAGGAAATCTGGCAGGCGCTGCGGCCGTACTATCGACGAGCCGGGCTGGCGCCGCATCTGGCGATTGCGAGATTTCCCGAGCCGCGGCCATTGCGCAAGCACTCTGAGACCGGACGAGGCGGCGGCGATGGATCGATGTATCGCGGCAACCGAGGCGATCAATTCATTGCGCTCGCTGCTCGGACTACCATCCGGGACAGCGGGTCGAGGCGCGAATAAAGTTTCTCGGCGGCAGTGCCGCGGGCGCGGAGTTCCGCACTGAATTCGAAGCACTGGAAACCTTACGCAGCGACCATGGCCAAGGCGGCAAGTCTCGGGTTGGCCGGCGCCTCGGACAGCACGCAGGACGGGATGGTGACCGCGGTCCTGGGATGGTGCGAGGTCGCGGTGATGGCGCCCGAAGGCTTCGATTTCGAGCGGGCGCGCGCCGCGATTCGCAAGAAGCTCGATGAAGTGACTGGCCATCACGATCAGCATCAAGCGCGGCTCGACAATCCCGACTTCGTCGCCAAGGCGGCGCCCGAGATGCAGGAGCAGATGCGCCAGCGTGCGCAGGAACTGGCGGGCCAGCAGGAACTGTTGCGCAGGACAGTTGAGGCTTTTGGAGAAGGCGAACTGAGGCACGCCGTGGAAATGTTCAACCAACTGGAATGGCTCAACCTGAACGTGCTGCTGCGCAGCGCCCTGCAGGAAGACCTGGGTCAGGGCGACGTCACCACGGCGGCGACCGTCACGCCGGGACAACCCGGGCGCGCGCAGATCGTCGTCAAGGAATCGCCGCACATCGTGTTTTGCGGCGGCATGCTGCTGGCCGACGTTTTTCGCCTGGCGGGGGCTGTGCCGCGGATGAAGTCGCTCGCGCCCGAGGGCAAAATCCTGGCGCAGGGCGCGCGCGCGGCGGAGGTCGAAGGCCAACTCGCCGGGCTGTTGATCGGCGAGCGCACGGCGCTCAACTTCGTGCAACTGATGTCGGGAATCGCGACCCTGACCCGGCGCTACGTGGACGCCGTGGCCGGCACCGGCGCGCGCATCATCGATACCCGCAAGACTCATCCGGGGCTCCGCATGGTCGAAAAATACGCGGTGCGGGCCGGCGGCGGCTTCAATCATCGCTTCGGCCTCGACAGCGGCGTGCTGATCAAGGAGAACCACATCGCGGCGGCCGGCTCGGTGCGCGATGCGCTGGAGCGCGCGCGCAAGCTCGCTCCGCACACGATGCGGGTCGAAATCGAATGCGAGACGCTGGCGCAGGTCGAAGAAGCGCTCGCTGCCGGCGCCGATTCGATCCTGCTCGACAACATGTCGCTCGACGACGTGCGCCGGGCGCGCGTGCTCGCGCCTGCCGGGCGCGTGCTGCTCGAGGTCTCCGGCGGCGTGACGCTCGAAGGCGTGCGCGCGATCGCGGAGACCGGCGTCGACCTGATTTCCGTCGGCGCGCTGACCCATTCGGCGAGCGCCGTCGACCTCAGCATGCGAATCGATCCGCTGTAGCGCGGCGCCGGGAGTTCCGCGGCTGACCGCCCGACCAGTCAAGACGAAAAATCAAAACGAAGCACGATGGCTGACAATCCCTATCACCCGGCCGAAGCTGGTCGCCCCTCGGGAACCATCGGATGGCGCGTGCATTACTTCGAGGAATTGGAATCGACGCAGCAGACCGCGGCGGAAATGGCCGCGCGCGGCGCGCTCCATGGCGAGGTGGTAATCGCCGAGCGGCAGACGGCGGGGCGGGGGCGGATGGGCCGGCGATGGCACTCGCCGCCCGGCGTCAATTTTTACGGCACCTTCATCCTGCGCCCCGAGATGCCGATTGCCGAGGCCGCGCTGCTCAGCCTGGTCGCCGGCGTCGCGGTGGCCGAGACGATGGAGATGGTGGCGCCGCGAATCGTCGCGCTCAAGTGGCCCAACGACGTATGGCTCGGCGGGCGCAAGGCCGGCGGAATGATCGCCGAGGCGGTCACCGACTCGCGCCATCGCCTGGCCTGCGTGCTGCTGGGAATCGGCCTGAATCTCAACCTCGCCCCGGAGCACATTCCGGCTGAACTGCGGGATCGCGCGACCTCGGTGATGGCGGCGACGGGCCGGCCCTGTGACCGGGTGGAGCTCGCCGGCGAGCTTTTTTCCAGACTTGACTCCCGCTATATGGAGACTCTGAGCGGCGGGTTCGCCGCCGTGCGGCCGGTATGGGAGCGCTATTCGGCGCTGACCGGCAAGCCAGGTCACGGTTGTCGACGGCCACAGCCGTATCGGCGGGACGGTGACGCGGAATCGGCGCCGACGGCGCGCTGCTGCTGGAGGCCGAGGGGCGAATCGTCCGGGTACTGGCAGGTGACGTAAGTATCGAAGGCGCATACGATTGACGTATGACGCGAAGTATGGCGAGCATCGGCACCGCGGCTATCGCGAGTCGCCCGGAAGCATCGCGCAGGGCGTCGCGCGAAGAGGCCAGACAAAACTAGAAAACTTCTCCAGGAGCAACCGCTATGGCTGTGGAGGAAATCGGACGTCTCAGAAGTATAGCGATCGTCGGTCAGGGCGCGACCGGCAAAACCGAATTGGCCGAGGCGATGCTGTTTACCGCCGGCACACTGACCCGGCAGGGGCGGCCCGACGACGGCACGGCCGCGATGGATTTCGAGCCTGAAGAGATCCATCGGAAAATCTCGATCAGCTCCGCGTTTCATCACTACAACTGGAAGAAAGACGAGGTCATCGTCGCCGACACGCCCGGCTACCAGGCGTTCCTGCCGGATTCCTTCGCGACCATGCGCGCGGTCGACGGCCTGGTGTTCGTGGCCACGGCCGGCGGCGATCTCAAGGTCGAATCGGAAAAGGTATGGGCCGAGATAAACGAGCTCGGCCTTCCGCGAATCGCTTTCGTCTCACGGCTGGACCGCGAACGCACCAGCTTTGACCATGCGATGGCGGACCTGGAGAAATCGCTCGACGCGCATCCGGTCGCGCTGACGCTCCCGATCGGCGCGGAGCTCACGTTCAACGGCGTGATCGACGTGCTCGCGATGAAGGCGCTGATTTACGCCGAGGCCAACGGCAAGCCCAGGGAGGAAGCGCTGAGCGCCGAGCAGAAGGAGCGCGCGGAAACGGCGCGCACGCGGCTGTGCGAGGCTGTGGCCGAGACCGACGACGCGCTGCTCGAGAAGTACCTCGACAAGGGCGTGCTGGAGGAAGCCGAGTTGCGCGCGGCGCTGCGCGCCGCCACCGTCGCCGGCAAGCTTACGCCAGTGCTGTGCGGCTCGGGCCTCAAGAATATCGGCATCGGGCCGCTGCTCGACGCGATCGACGCGTTGCTCCCGGCGCCCAACGAGCGGCCGGCGCGCAAGGGCTTCAACGGCGCCAACAGCGAGCCGGTCGAGCGCGCGCCGGACCCGGCGGCGCCGTTTTCAGCCTTCGTCTTCAAGACCGTGATCGATCCGTTCGCCGGCAAGCTGTCGATCTTTCGCGTGGTCTCGGGCCGCGCCGTCAGCGATGCGACGGTGCTCAACTCGACTCGCGGCGTGCGCGAGCGCTTCGGCCAGCTTTTGCGGCTGGAGGGCAAGAAGCAGTCGCCAATCGCAAGCGCGCTGCCGGGCGAGATAGTCGCGGTCGCCAAGCTCAAAGACACCACCAGCGGCGACACGCTGTGCGACGAAAAATCCCCGGTCATCTTTCCCGCCGCCGAGCGGCCGGCGCCGGTCATCTCCTTCGCGATTCGTCCCAAGACCAAGGGCGATGAGCAGAAGGCCTCACAGGCGCTGCAGCATCTGGTCGAGGAGGACCGCGCGCTCGAAACCCATCGCGATCCGCAAACCCACGAGATCATCCTCTCGGGCACCGGGCAGATGCATATCGAGGTCACGGTCGAGAAGCTCAAACGTAAATTTAATGTAGAAGTTGAACTTCAAGCCGCCCAAAGTGCCCTACAAGGAAACGATCAAGGGCCGCGCCGAGGCCCAGGGCAAGTACAAGCGCCAATCGGGCGGCCGCGGCCAGTACGGCGATTGCTGGCTCAAGGTCGAACCGCTCCCGCGTGGCGGCGGCTTCGAGTTCAAGGACGAGATAGTCGGCGGTGCGATTCCGCGCCAGTTCATCCCGTCGGTCGAAAAGGGCGTGCGCAATACGCTGGTCGAAGGCCATCTGGCCGGCTTTCCCGTGGTCGACATCAAGGTGTCGGTCTTCGAGGGCAGCTATCACGACGTCGATTCGTCCGACATGGCTTTCCAGATTGCGGCCTCGATGGGGCTCAAGGCGGCGTTCGAAAAGGCCCGGCCGATAATCCTCGAGCCGGTCATGGCGCTCGACGTGAGCTGTCCCGACGAATGTATGGGCGACGTGATCGGCGATCTCAACGCGCGCCGCGGCAAGGTGCTCGGGATGGATCGCAAGGGCCAGAGCCAGGTCATCAAGGCGCTGGTGCCGATGTCGGAGATTCTGAAGTATGCGCCCGACCTGCGCTCGAAGACCTCGGGGCGCGGATCGTTCGAGTCGCATTTCTCGCACTACGAAGAGGCGCCCGCGCCGGTCACCGACAAGATCGTCAAGGAGGCGCGCGAGGCGCGCGAGGCCGCGCAAAAGGAGCGCGCGCACGCCTAGCGCGCGTATCGCCTGGGCCGCGCGCGGCGGCGCGCGTGTACGTGAACGGTTGTGGGATACGTGACGATGGCGCCGCTGGGAAAGACACTGATCGTGACGGGCCTGCTGCTGGTCGTGCTGGGCGCGGCCATATGGGGCTTCGGATCGGCGGCGATACCGGGGCGGCTGCCCGGCGACATCTACGTGCGCCGCGGCAATTTCAGCTTTTACTTCCCGATCACCACGGCCATCGTGATTAGCCTCGTGCTGAGCCTGATCGCCGCCTGGCTGAGGCGTTGAGCCGTGGCCCGCGATCCGTAACGCAAGCGATCCGCAATCCGGCGTCGCGATTCCGCCGCACGCGACTCGACCCGCGAGGCCGACCTCAAGCGCCGCCGCCGCGAGCTTATCGCGGTGGGCGTGGCGGCCACGGTGCTGGTCGCCTTCGTGCTCGCGCAGACCGAACTGCCGCCGCTCACCCGCCATACCTCGCTGGTCTCCAACCTGGTCGTCATCCTGCTGTTCGACATCAGCTTCCTGCTGCTGGGTCTGCTGCTGCTGCTGGTCGGACGCAACCTGGCCAAGGTCATCTTCGAGCATCGCCGCGGCCTCATCGGCTCGCAAGTTCCAGGTGCGCCTGGTTTTCGGCTTTATCGCGGTAGCGCTGGTGCCGAGCCTGTTTCTGCTGATCGTCGTCGGGCGCGTTTTTGCGCGCCGACGTCGCGAGCTGGTTCAATCCCGAGTACGAGCACGTGCTCGACGACTCGCTCGATATCGCGAAGGTCTACTATCTGAGCGCCGCCAACAACGCTGCCCACTTCGCGCGCGAACTGGCGGGCGAGGTCGCCGCCAAGGATCTGCTGCGGCCCGAGCGGCATGCCGAGCTGAAGAGCTTCATCGAGCAGCGCCAGCAGGACTACAACCTCGGCACTATCGAGGTCTTCGACAGCGGACGGCGCCTGTTGCTGATCGCGCTCAGCCCCCGGACTCCGACCGGGATCGGCGTGGCGCCCGACTCGCCGCTGCTGGCGCAAACCCTCGGCGGCCACGCGATGACCCGCACCGACCGCTTCGGAAAATCCGACGTTATCCGCGGCACCGCGCCGATCTATTCCTCGCCCGAGTCCGACACGGTGATCGGCGCGGTGGTGGTCGACTACTACCTGCCGCGCAGCCTGGCGCAGCGCGCCGCCGGCATCTCGCAAACTTTCGAGGACTACTTTCAGTTGCGCACGCTGCGTCAGCCGATCATGCGCAGCTACTTTCTCGCCCTGATGCTGATCGGGCTGGTGGTGGTGCTGCTGGCGAGCTGGTTCGGGATGTACCTCGCGCGCGGCGTGACGGTTCCGATTAAGCTGCTGGCCGAAGGCACCCAGGCGATCGCCCACGGCGATCTCGAATATGAAATTCCCCCGGTCGGCGACGACGAGATCGGTCAGCTGGTGAATTCGTTCAACCAGATGACGGCCGACCTGCGCGCTTCGCAGACCGAGCTCGAGCGCCGCCGCGCTTATACCGAAACCCTGCTGCGCAATGTCAGCGCGGGCGTGGTCGGACTCGACCCGCAGGGCATCGTCACCGCGATCAATCGGTACGCGGAACGGATGCTGGGGCTGAAGGCGAGCGAGGTGCTGGGGCGCGGATGGCGCGCCGTGTTCCAGCCCGCGCTGGTGCATGCGCTGGAGGAAATTTTCGCCGAGCATCGCCGTCCGCATGAGGCGCGCTCCTCGGTCAAGCTGCAGCCGCCGGGCGGCGGCGAGGTCGAGCTGATGGTCACCGCGAGCGCGCTCGGCGACGGCGCCGACGGCGAGTTGGGCACGGTGCTGTTCCTGGAGGACGTGAGCCAGCTCGCCAAGGTCGAGCGGATGGAAGCCTGGCGCGAGGTCGCGCGCAGGATCGCGCACGAGATAAAAAATCCGCTTACCCCGATCCAGCTCTCGGCCGAGCGGATGCGCCGCCAGCTCGCCACGCTCGCCGACGGCGACGCGAAACTGGTCGAAGAGTGCACCCGCACCATCATCGGCGAAGTCGAGGACTTAAAGCGCCTGGTGAGCGAGTTCTCGGCGTTCGCCCGGATGCCGCATCTCAATCCCACGCCGGGCGACCTCAATCCGCTGGCCGAGGAGACGGTCGCGACCTTTCGCGACGCTCAACCCGGGCGTCGAATTCGGGCTCGCGTTGGCGCCCGCGCTGCCGCAAATCGCGATCGACCGCGATGCGCTCAAGCGTGCACTGGTCAACCTGCTCGAGAACGCGGTCAACGCCGCCGTCGCCGCCAATCCCAACGGCGCGCGCCCGCGGATCGACGTGCGCACCGCGCTCGAGGCGCAAAGCGGCGTGGTCACGCTGGAGGTGAGCGACAACGGCCCCGGCATCCCGCCGGCGCTGCGCTCGCGGATTTTCGAGCCCTACTTTTCCACCCGCAAGGGCGGCACCGGCCTGGGCCTGGCGATTGTTTCGGCGATCGTCGCCGACCATCACGGCTTCATCCGGGTGCGCGACAACCCGCCCCGCGGAAGTAGATTCGTGCTCGAGTTTCCGATAAAAGAGCAGCAATTCGCCAAGGTTCTGGCGCTAGGCGTCGTTACGGCATACCGGCGCGGGCCGGTTTGTCCAAAGGAAAGTAGTGAACGAGACCGTATTGGTGGTGGATGATGAGGAGCGGATACGGTCATCGCTCCGTGGAATCCTGAGCGACGAAGGCTTTCGCGTGCTCGATACCGGCGATCCCGCCGGCGTGATGGAGCTGATCGCACGCGAGAATCCGGCGCTCGTCCTGCTCGACATCTGGATGCCCAATATCGACGGCATCGAGCTGCTCCGCCGCATCAAGGCCGAGCGGCCGCAGGTCCGCGTGATCATGATCTCCGGCCACGGCAACATCCAGAACGCCGTCGCCGCGACCCGGCTGGGCGCCGCCGATTTCATCGAGAAGCCATTCTCGGTCAGCGGTCTGCTGACTTCGATCGAGCGCGTACTCGAGCGGGAATCCGGCGGCGATGCGGATGCCTGGCGCGACGGCGATCGACGTCGCCGCGCGCCGCGGCCCGCGCAGATCGCCAAGAGTCTCGGGGCGCAAACAGCGCACGCTGGCGCGCTCGGTGGTGGCGGCGGGGCAGGGGCTCCACTCGGGACTGAAGACCGGCGTGATACTGCATCCGGCGCCGGCCGGCTTCGGAATCGTTTTTTCCTCGGTCGCCGACGAGACTGCGATCGCGGCGCGGCTGGAAAACGTCACCGATACCGGCTACAACACCACGCTCACCGCGGGCGGCCGCTCCGTGCGCACGGTCGAGCACCTGATGTCGGCGCTGCACGGGATGGGCATCAGCAACCTGCTGGTCAAGACCGACGACGAGGTGCCGGCGCTCGACGGTTCGGCGATCGAGTTCTGCCGGCAGATAGCAGAAGCGGGTTTGGAGGAGCAGTCGGCGGCGGTCGAGCCGGTCAAAGTGAAGCGTCCGATCGCGGTCGGCAACAACGGTGAGTCGATCCGCGTCGAACCTGCCGGCCATCTGATTATCGACTACACCCTGGAATATCCGCAGCCGATCGGCCGCCAGAGCGTGCACTTCGAACTGACCTCGCCCGAGGCCTACATGCGCGAGATTGCGCCGGCGCGGACCTTCGGCTTCGTGCACGAGTTTCACAAGCTGGCCGAGATGGGTCTGGCAAGCGGCGGGCGGCTCGACAACCTGATTCTGATCGACGACGAGAAGGTGGTTAACACGACGCTGCGCTTCGCCAACGAGTTCGCGCGCCACAAGGTGCTCGACCTGATCGGCGATCTCTACCTGCTGGGACGGCCGATCCTGGGCCGCGTCGTCGCCCACAAGACCGGCCATTCGGACAACCTCGCGCTGCTGCGTGCGGTGAAGGCCTCGCTGTAGACCGCGGCCCCGGTCTCCGCAACAATATCGTCGCAGCAACCGGCAATGCCGCAGTCGCGGGCACGCCCGGAAGCTTTGCGAAAACCGCGATGGAACTCAAGGGTAAGGTTACGCTGGTGACCGGCGCCGCACGCCGCGTGGGCCGCACGATCGCGACGCATTTCGCCGAGCGCGGCGCCATCGTCGCGGTGCACTACAACCGCTCGCGCGCCGAGGCCGAAGCGGTCGTCGCCGAGATCGAACGCGCCGGCGGCCGCGCGCGCGCCTTTGGCGCGAACCTCGAAAGCGTCGCCGAGATCGAACGGATGGTCAAGCGAAGTGCTGAGCGCGTTCGGCCGTATCGACGTGCTGATCAACTGCGCCTCGGTCTTCTATCGCAAGCCGCTGGAGGAACTCACCGAGCACGACTGGGACGTCAACCTCGACACGAATCTCAAGGCGCCGTTTTTTCTTTCCAAGTTTGCTGCGGTATCGATGCGCCGGCAAGGTGCGGGCAAAATCGTCAACATCGGCGATTGGGCCGGCATTCGTCCCTACAACAATTATCTGCCGTACACGGTCTCCAAGAGCGGACTCATCGGGCTGACGCGCGCGCTGGCCAAGGCGCTGGCGCCCGGAGGTCCAGGTCAACTGCGTCGCGCTGGGTCCCGTGATGCCGCCCGAGGACTACAGCGAAGAGGAAAACGCGCGGCTGGCGGCGGGGACCTTGACCAAGCGGCTGGGCTCGCCCGAAGATGCCGCGCGCGCGGTGATGTTTCTGTGCGAGGGCACCGACTTCGCCACCGGCGCGACGCTGGTGCTCGACGGCGGCCGCCTGCTGAACTAGCTTCGCCGCTTGCCCTCGAACAGCCGCACACCGTCAGTGAATCGCGATTATCGGATCGTTCCCCTCAAGCGGCGGCTCGCGGTGCTCGCGAGCGGCGGCCTGGACAGTTCGGTGATGCTCGCGGAGCTGGCACGCGGCGGTCGCGAAGTTTTCGATCCGATCTACGTACGGGCCGGCCTGATGTGGGAGCGGCATGAACTCGGCGCGCTCAGACGCTATATCCGCCGCCTCAAGCTGCGACAGCATCCACGCCGTCAGCGTGCTGCGATTGCCGATGGGTGACGTGGCCGGCGGCCATTGGAGCATTACCGGCCGCAAAGTGCCGGGCTATCGCGCGGCGCTATCATCGAATTACATCCTGGGCCGCAATCTGAGCCTGCTCTCCAAGGCCGCGATTTTTTGCGCCTACAACCGCATCGGCGAGATCGCGATGGCGCCGCTGGAGAGCAATCCGTTCCCTGACGCGCGGCCGGAATTTTTTCGCGCACTGGAGCGTGCAATCGAACTCGGCGTCGGCCTCCCGCTCAAAATTCTGACGCCGTATGTCGGGATGACCAAGGGCGACCTGATTAGGCGCGGGCGAATCTACCACTGCGATTCACCGTGACCTGCGCGCGGCCTCAAGGCATTACGCATTGCGGCAGATGCACGAAATGCGCGGAACGAATCGAGGGCTTTCGCGAGGCCAGGGTTCCCGATCCCACCGAGTATGCGCGCCGCCCGCCGCGGCGCGGCTGACATCGCTCACGCGGCTATCGGAACCGAGCGCCGGCGGCAAAGCTGGCCGTGCAGGGCGGCCCCGGCGCGAAAAAATGAGCTGACGCTGGCGAGCGTCGCGTCCCAGGAAGATCAGGCTTGCCGAACGCGTTCCGTAGTCGCCCATATGCTGGCAGAGCGCGTTGGGCCGTCCCTCGCGCGCGTCGAGCTGCGTCGAATGATCGGCCAGCAGATGCGCCAGTTGATCGCGATGCGCCAGCGGGTCGCGAGCGAACTCCGCCGGCGGGCACAGCGAGGCGAAACGGTCGTGCGCGCGGCTTATCCGCGGACACTCGAAATCGTTCAGGTCGACATTGGTCAATAGATGCATCCCGGGCGTGAGGTTCACGAGTTCGAGACCGCCGCCGCGGTTGTAGGCGACGAAGGCCTCCTCGCGCGAGGCGACCAGCAGGTTGAAGGCATTGTAGTCCGCGCCGCGTTGGCTGCGCACGAACGCCGCCGCCTCGGCCGCCGTCCGACACCGCAGCGCGTCGAGGCATAGCAGTCCCCGCGAGCGCAGCGCCGGATTGGGATCGCCATAGTCGGCGCGGCGGCGGTTGAGCAGGCCCGCCACCAGCCCGTACTGGTTGATTCCGAGCCAGGTGCCGTTCGCCTGGAGGTCCTTGCCGCCAACGACGTGCGGATGCTCGAGCAGGGTGGTCGGCGGCAGGGCAGGGCGCGCAAGGATACTCGTCGCGGTTGGCCGCGATCACGACCGGGTAGTCGGGGAAGACCTTGAAGTAGATGGCGAGCGTGCACATGCTCTCTCAAACTTGGCAAACCCCGCCCGCCCGAAACAAGGGGGGACGTATTGGTGCCGCATCGTTCTCGCTCGATCAGCGATCTGCGGACGCGCTTTATCAGCTCGGTAGCTTTCCCGCGCCCGCAGCGACAATCGCCGCGAGTGCTTCGGTAATCGATTTACCCAGAATCGGCGCCGCGTCCGCGCGGCTGAACACCTGCATTCCTTCGGTCTGCCGGAAGTATACCGTGATTGGCTTCAATCACCTGGCGGATCTCATCGATGAAAACATTCAGGCCGGTCGCTGAACGGTCCGCCGCAAACTCCAGCGGCGCTCGCTGGACGATGAAATAAAGTCTCTTCAGGTCCTCGTATGCCGCCGGATTGGACTCGGCAAGCGCGTCATAGGTTTGCGGATCTTTGAAGGCTTGCCATTCGTCATCCCGCTGCGAATCGAAGCGCAGCGTCGTGACGAATTCCATCTGATACAGCGGCAACTGCAAACTCGCGCACGCCGCGCTGATTTGCGCCGGCGGATCATCGATCGTTACCGCGCCGGTATCGCTATCGCTGGTAGCGCCGGCCTGGCTGCCGAATCGCGCGCGAAAATCCTGGAACGTCCCTCGGCCGGTTGCGCAATATGAAACAGGATGCAAATGCCATCGCTGGCGAGAATGATTATCCGCCACATCCGCGAGCAGGCGCTCGTACCTGCGGAAGGCGTCTCGGCGTGATACATCACATGCGAGGCGAAAACGAGGCTGAACGCGCGCCGCATCTGCGCTCCATCTTGCGGTCCCGAAAGAAGATCGAGGAGTTTCCCGCCGAACGCATCGCCGGCGCGCACCGAGAATTCGGCGAGCTTTATGCTGTTCGCCGCTTGCGCCGCTCTGCAGCGTTTGCAGCGCTTCGCCGCGTTCGCGCGTCCGCGTACTCGGCAAGATAGTCGGTCGCCCTGACGATGAATCCTGGCTCGAAAAGCACTCCGCTCAAATACATGATCAGACGTGTCGCACGGACCACATCCGATATCCGCGACTGCCGCCGGAGTATTTCCCTGCCAGGATGAGATTCCGTTGCGCCAGGTAGTTAAGGAAATCGCGACTGAGTTTCGCGGTAATTTCCTTTTCGTCGGTGGCTTCCTTGAATGCCGGATAGATATCTTCGTACACATAGCGATCGAGCGTGAGGCGCGGAGTCATATATAACCTTTCGCGGATTAGGCCGCTTTGCTACCGAAACGGTTGATGATTGCGTCCGTGCTCGATTCGATAGTTACCGTGAAATTCAGTCCGTGCAATCTTTATCGGACTGCCAACGCCGGTGCGTCGAAGTCGCCGAAAGCCAGCAAGGCTCCCTTCTCATCGCAAACTTCAAATTTGCGCGCAACGTGCCGAAGCTCGATCCGCTGGCCAACGAAGATGCGCTTGGCGAACGTGATGCCGAGACTCTGGGGCGGACCGTATATAGGAGTAAGGTGCCGGAGAACATAGTTCGCCGTGCATAGGCCCTGAATGAACGGCCGTGGATGCCCGAACATCCGCGCCGCCAGCCGAGTGGTATGTACCAGGTTGAGGTCGCCCGACACCTTCCCGTAGCTGAAACCCATCCCTTCGGGCACATCGATTGCCACCCGTTGGATGCCGTTCGCGGCGGTGAGTTGCGGCTCGCGGCTCGCGAGTCCTTCAAACCCGGTTGCGTCGATATGCCCGTAGCCCTTCGCCGCGCGTAGCGCCTCGACGTACTCGGGCTCGAGGTTGAGGATCACGAAGAAGTCACGGTAGTTCCGAACGCGAAAGCCTGCGGCATCGTAAACCCGGGACGCGCATACCAGGGCCACTCGATCGTCGCGCAGCGCGATGATGTCCTCGACCTGCGCGGCAAGCTTGTAGGTCTGCCCGGAGAGCATCGGATGCTCAGGCGCCATAGCCATCTCGCACTTGAGATGCAGGAGGTTTTTGAAATTGACCCCGACGTCGCCAACGACCCGCATCAGCACCATCGTTCCAACGGTGGTGTGATACGTGAACGGAGTCTCCCGCGCGCTGGTCTCGAAGAGCTCGAGCCATCGAACCTGCTCCGCGGCCGACAGTGTGAAAGTGGTTTCGTAGGCTGGAAAGCGGCGGTCGACGAGCAGCCGATGCTGTTTGAGCACGTGCTTCAGAGCGGCCGCGTAGTAAGTGAGCATGTACTCGCGCAGCCGCGCCACGATGGGCGCGTCGACCACGATCTTGTCGGGTAGCTGTTCGACCTGTAACTCGTTCTTGATGGCCAGCGCCTGTTTCAGCCGCTGCGCCAGCTCGCGGCTGAAGGCGATGCCGAAGCGCGGGCTGCTCGCGAACAGCCCCTCCAGGGCTGCCCTGTCGAAGCGCAGCAGCCGGCAGGGTTGCGCCGCGATCACGGTCGCCGTGCGGGGCGTATCGAGCAGAGCGCCTAGTTCTCCCAGCGTTTCGCCGGGGCGAACGATGCCAATCTCGACCGCGCCGACGGCCTCATCCGCCGCTACAGATACCGTAGCCTCACCGGAGAGCAGGACGAAGAACTCGTTCGCTGTGGTCCCTTCGCGAGTGATGGGGTCGCCCGGAGATAGGTCGAGGATGGTGGCCGCGTTCGCGACGGCGCGACGGTCAGCCGCGTCCAGCGCCGCGAAGAGAGGGACTCCGGCAAGCTGATCCGCGATCGTTGATTCCCTGGCGTGGTCATCTGTCATCGAACCCTCTGCGAGAACTCTTTTCGAGATGCCTAGAGGCCCTAATGGTCAGTCATCTATCCACCTACTGTCAACGCATTTGGGGGGAGGGAATCGGACGGCTCAGGCTTCTGTACTTCTTGCTGTACAATTAAGTGATGGGTGGCGTGCGGCGCTACGATGTGGTGCTGGTTGGCGGCGGAGTCATCGGAAGCTCGGTCGCGATGGCGCTCAGCGAGCGCGGGCTGAAAACCGCCGTGGTGGATATCGACCTCAGCGGGCGCCTCAGCTCCAGCGAGAAAAATGCCGGCGGGGTGCGCGCGACCTGGTGGCAGCCGGTCAATATCACGCTCTGCCGCGCTTCGATCAAGTATTACGAAAGCGTGCGCGACGAGGTGGGCTTCCGCCAGAAGGGCTATCTCTGGCTCTACGACGCGGCGACCTGGCCCAAGGCCGAGGCGCATCTCGCATTGCAGCGCGAACTCGGCCATCCGATCGAGGAACTGGATGCGGCCGGGGTGCGTCGCCGCGTTCCTGAAATCGATCGGCTCGACGGAATTGCCGGCGCAACCTTCTCGCCCGAGGACGGGCTGATCAATTCCAACCTGCTGAAGGAACACTACCGTTCGCGCTCGCGCGCGCTCGGCGCCGAGTACCTCGATCGGCTCTACGTTCACGCGATCGACGCCGGTGAGAGCGAGGTGCGAATCGGATGCTGGCGGGCGGACGAGGCGCTCTCCGACGAGACACTGATGCGCATGATGTCTGAGGACGGTCCGGGTGAGCCCGCCGCGGGCCATCTGATTGAACTTAGCGCCGGGGCGGTAGCGATAACCGGCGGCGCATGGTCGCCGAGTGCGCTCAAGCTGGTGGGGCTGAAGAACCTTAGCGAGCCGATTCGCCGCCAGATATGCCTGGTGGATAACCGGGCAACCAGTCTCGCCGCCTACGGCATGATCGTCGATACCTCGGGCGTCTATTTTCATAACGACGGCGCTTACATCCTGGCCGGCTACTCGCCGCCCCAGGAGCCGCCGGGCTATCATTTCAACTACGACGGCGAGCGCTTCTTCATGGACGAAATCTGGCCTCGGCTCTATGCGCGGATGAGCGCCTTCGAGCGTCTGAGGCACGTCCGCGGATGGGCCGGGCTGTACGAAGTGTCGCCCGACCGCAGCGCGATCGTGGGGCGCGCGGGGCCGCGGGTGTTCGAGGCGCATTCGTTCAGCGGGCGCGGCGTGATGCAATCCTACGGGGCCGGCCAGGCGCTGGCGGAATTGATCGCGACCGGACGCTACGAGCGCTTCGACGCGAGCGCGCTTGCGCGCGAACGCTTCGAGCGCGGCGCGCTGGCGATGGAAGAGCTGCACATTTAAACGCCGCGGACGGTTTTAAAGGGCAAGCGGCTCATGATATTGAAGTGGGACTGCGCGGCAGCCTTTGCGGGCATCCGCAGCGCCCAGGAGGATGAATGTTTGCGTCGATCGAAGAGGTAATCGAACGGTTTGCCGGCCAAAGCTATATCGCCAGCCGCCGCATCGCGACCGTGGTGTTCCTGGCCTCCGCGCTCAAGAAGCCGATCCTGGTCGAAGGACCGGCCGGCGTCGGCAAGACCGATCTCGCCAAGGTGCTGGCGCTCGCGCTCGACCTCGAGCTTATCCGCTTGCAGTGCTATGAGGGGCTCGACGAAGGCAAGGCGCTGTACGAGTGGGAGTACGCCAAGCAGTTGCTCTACACGCAGATTCTGAAGGACAAGATCAGCGAGGTGCTGACCGGCGCTCAGGGCCTGGCCGCCGCCGTCGACCGTATCGCCAAGGAAGACGATGTCTTCTTCTCCGAGCGCTTCGTGCTGCCGCGCCCGTTGCTCAAGGCGATCACTTCGGAGAAGCGGGTGGTGCTGTTGATCGACGAGATCGACAAAGCCGACGCCGAGTTCGAGGCCTTCCTGCTCGAGCTGCTTTCCGATTTCCAGGTCTCGGTGCCCGAGATCGGCACCTTCAAGGCGCGCCATATTCCGCTGGTCGTGCTGACCTCGAACAACGCGCGCGAGATGTCCGACGCGCTCAAACGGCGCTGCCTGCACCTGTATATCGATTTTCCCGAGCGCGACCAGGAACTCGCGATCATCAAGCTCAAGGCGCCCGAGGCGGCCGACAAGCTCGCCGCCGAGGTGGTGACCGTGGTGCAGTCGCTGCGCAAGCTGGATCTCAAGAAAAGCCCCGGCATCAGCGAGACCATCGATTGGGTCAAGGCGCTGACCCTGCTCAACGTACAGAATCTCGACCAGGAACTGGTCAACGAGACGCTCGACACGATCGTCAAGTACGAGGGCGACGTGCGCAAGGCCCAGGAGGAGCTCAAGGACTACGTGCGGCGCGCGCGGGCGCGGCGCGGCGGCGACGCGGGCCCGGCCGGGGGAGCGAGCGACAAGGATTTGCTAAACTAGCATCGGTTCAACTGGCGGCGCAGATCGCACTGAGCCGCGGCTAATCATGCGCTGATTGTTATGGAAGAGAAGCTGGTCGAATTCGCCAACCTGCTCCGGCAAAACGGCGTCCGCGTGTCGCTGGCCGAGACGCTCGACGCACTCGCCGCTTCCGGGATCATCGGCCTGGGCGAGCGCGACGCGTTTCGCGGCGCGCTGCGCGCCACGATGATCAAGCGCGCGAGCGAGCTGCCGGTCTTCGAGGAGCTGTTCGACGTCTACTTCTCGGGGCTGGGCGAAATAATCAAGCAGGCCGGGCAGGGGGTGCAGGACGCGCTCTCGATGTCCGACCAGGAGTTCCAGAAGTTCCTCGATCAGGTCGAGGAGATGCTCAAGCAACAGGGCGACAAGCTCTCGGAGCTGGCGCGCGAGTTGTTGCAGGACCGCTCGGGCCAACTCGAGAAGCGTCTGCGTGAGGCCGCCCGCGCGGTGCGGCTGCAGGGCGTCGAACGCACGATCGAGGAGAACTACTTCGCCCGCGCGCTCGCGCGTGCGCTTGGCCTGGACAAGCTCGAGCAGGAGATTCGCGAGCTGCGCGAGCAGATTCAGAAGCTCGAGTTTGGCGACGCGCTCAAGGCCCAGCTCGAGAAATATCTCGACCGCCGGCTAAAGGCGCTCGAGGACATCATCCGGCGCTACGTGCGGATGGAGCGCGAAAAGCGCGACCTGCGCGCGCGCGAGGAACAGCGGCTCAACCAGCTCTCCGACAAGAGCTTTTACTACTTGAGCGACGAAGAGCTTGACCGCATGAAAGAGGCGGTCGCGCGGCTGGCGCAGCGGCTCAAGAACGTGCTGGCGGTGCGCCGCAAACACGCCAAGAAGGGCCGCTTCGACATCAAGCGCACGCTGCGCCAGAACCTCGAGTACGGCGGCGTGCCGTTCAAGCTGCGCTTCGAGAAGCGCCGGCGCGAGAAGCCGCAGGTGGTCATCCTGTGCGACGTCTCGGATTCGGTGCGCAACGCGTCGCGCTTCATGCTGCAGTTCGTGTACTCGCTGCAGGACCTGTACTCGCGGGTGCGCAGCTTCGTGTTTGTCTCCGACATCGGCGAGGTGACCGAGCACTTCCGCTCCAACGACATCAAGGAAGCGCTCGACATCGCGCTCAAGGGCGACATCATCAACGTTTACGCGCACTCCGATTTCGGCCGCGCCTTCCGCAATTTCGTGGGCGACCATATCGGAGCGGTCAATAAGCGCACCACGGTGATCGTGCTGGGCGACGCGCGCAACAACTATAATCTGCCGCACGACTGGTGCCTGCGCGAAATCCGCCAGCGCGCCCGCCGCATCATCTGGCTCAATCCAGAGAGCCGCAACACCTGGGGCTTCGGCGACAGCGAGATGGAACGCTATGCGCCGCATTGTGATTTGGTCGAGGAGTGCCGCAATCTCAACCAGCTTTATCGCGTCGTGGACCATCTCGTTACGCGCTGAGCGCCGCGCTCGGCGCGCTGTGGCGGCAAGTCAGGTTGACCGCCGCACGGGTTTGGTCCAAAATTATTTCTGGACGTGAAGAACGTGACGGCCGCCCGCGCAAGCGTGTGGGGGCGCGCGGCGAGGGTAATTCTGCCAGCCGCGAGGGCAGGGCGGGAATTGCCGGGGAACGGGGCGGCAGGGCAAAGATATTCATCATGGCTGCGCGCAGGGAAGACTTCATTCTTATGATAGTGGGCGGATTGACACTCGATCCGACCACCAAGATGCCGATCGTGGTGCTCAAGGATCCCGACAACAAGCTCAATTTGCCGATCTGGATCGGCCCGCTGGAGGCCGCCTCGATGGCGACCGAGCTGGAGGGCATCCGCCCGCCGCGCCCGATGACGCACGACCTTATTCGCAACGTGCTTGGCGATCTGGGCGCGACGATCGAAGCGGTCGAGGTCACCGAGCTGCGCGAGAACACCTACTTCGCGCGCATCCTGGTACGCACCCGCGAGGGCCGCGATATGGAGGTCGACTCCAGGCCTTCGGACGCGATCGCGCTCGCGCTGCGGACCAAGTCGCCGATCTACGTGGCCAAGAAAGTGCTCGAGATGTCGAGCGAGCTGCATGAGCAGGCGGCCGAGCCCCCCAACGGCGCCGATCAGAACCTGGCCAGCGTCTCGCGCGACAAATGGTCCGAGATTCTCGAGCGGATGTCGCCCGACGATTTCAAGTACAAAATGTAGCTTGGCCGCGACGGCCCCGGCGCGCCGCACCGGGCGCGTCCGCAGACTCAATTGGCGACCCGCCACAAGATAAGCCGCAAAGAGCTCAAGCAGCCCGACGAGTTTCAAAGTATCTTTGAAACCGCCGGACTCTTCTTCGAGCTTCATATGACCGAGGCCCTGCTCGGCGTAGCCGCCCTGGTCGTGATCGTGGCGATCGCGCTCGGCTTCTACTACTACGAGGCCCATCGCGGCCGCGAGGCCGCCGCGCGCTTCGACCAGGCGCTGAGCGATCTCCAGGGCGGAAAGTACGACGCCGCGGAGAAGGAATTGTCGAGCCTCGCCACCGACGAGCCGCATCGCGCGGTCGGCCGGCTCGCGAATCTCTACCTGGCAACCGCCTACCTGGAACAAAAGCAGCCTGCCAAGGCGCGTGACATGCTGCTGCGCTACCTGGCCGAGGACGACGCCTCGCTCTTCCGCGGCGCGGCGCTCGACGACCTTGCGGTCACCTACGAAGAGCTGGGCGACTACAAGCAGGCCGAGGACACGTACCGGCAGGCTTCCAAGATCGAGGGGCCGGAGCAGGCGAGGGCGGAGCTGGGGATGGCGCGGATGTTGCAGAAGCAGGGCAAACGCGCCGAGGCGATTTCCGTCTACGATGAGTTCCTGGCGCAGTATCCGTACGCTCCCGAACGCACGGGCGTGATGGAAACGCTGGCCCAACTCGGGGTTGCTCCCGCCTCCACGCCGCCGATCGTTAACATCGTCAGGCCCGCCCCGTAGGATTTCCCCGGATCTCGTTGAATTCCCTTTCCCTGTGAGTCCGTCAATAAACGCCAGGTTTGTTTGTCATCCTGAACGAAGATTGCCGGAGTGAAGGATCTACGCGAAGCGATTTGGCCGATAAGTTTTGGCGCTGCTTGAGAAAATCGCTTCGCGTAGATCCTTCGCCTTCGGCTCAGGATGACATAGAGAAACCGACAGTCTCTGTGCCGAAGCAATAGCGGACTGACCTCTCCCGCCGCTCGCGATGCTCGTGGCGACCGCTCCTTGGTCAAGGAGAAGTGAGGACCGGCTATTTGGTTGCCTGACGCTGTTTCAGCTCGGAGTTGACCACGTAGTCGAAGGTCTTGTCCGACGGCAGCCCCACCAGCTCGATCCCGTTGACCAGGAAGGTTGGCGTCGAGTTGACCCCGGTTGCGTTGCCGTCGTCGCGATCCTGCGTGACCTGCGCTTCGGCCGCCGGCGCCATGATGCAGGCGTTGAGCGCCGCCTGGTCCAATCCGAGCTTCTCGACATAGCTGCTGACGTGCTCGCGCAGATTCTGCGGGTTGATCGCTCCCTGGTCGCGATAGATGTCGCTCACAAAAGACCAGAAGGCCTTGGGATTCTGGCGCCGCACGCACTCGGCCGCGATCGCGCCCTGCAGCGCCCACGGATGGATGCTCAGCGGGAAGTGCTTGAAGATGAGCCGCACCTTGCCCTTATGAGTCGTGTTGACCACGGTTTCGATTTCGCTGAAGGCGCGCGCGCAGAACGGGCACTCGAGGTCGCCGAACTCGATGATCGTCACCGGCGCATCGTCGGGCCCGAGCGTGGCGCGGTCGTCGAGATGCAGCTTGTCAAGGCTGATTCGTCCCCAGGGGTCTTTGGTCAGGTCGAGCTCGGTGCCGAGAATCGCCTTGCCGGGTGAATCGGTGATCAACACCGATTTGGCCGGGGCGCCGGGCGCCTGGTTGGCTGCGTGCAGCGGACGGCTCCACAGGCCGTGCAGCGGGCCAGGCGTGGCGGGTCCGACTTCCACGTCGCTCAGGACCGCGGTTTTGCCTGCGGCGTCGGTGTAAAGGATGAAGGTGCCCGACTGGCCCGCGTCGTTATGCATCGTTACGACCCTGAGCGACATGCCCGGAATCGGTGAGGGCTTCGGCGGGCCGATCTCGACATTCGAGGCGCTGGAGAGCCGGAAGCGCCGTTGAAGAAAGACCCGCATCTGCATGTTGTCGGAAGCGGCCGGGCCGGAACTGGCGGAAGTATCGCTCGCCGAGGCGGCATTTGCCGCGCCGCCATACGATCCGAGCGCCAGCAGTGACGCGAGAAAAACCATCGCGCCGAAAACGCGTCCGGCACGCGGTCTACGGGTGGTTGCGCGGTCAGCGTCCGATATCGATCGCAATTGAAGTTTTGAAGTCATAACGGCTCTCAATCATAGAGACGCGCGGTCGCGCGCGCCAGCAGCCGAGGGCGCAGAAGGAAGACAATAGGGAGGGCGCGACGGGCATCGATTTCGCAGCGGCGCAGCGATTGCAGCCGCTGCGATACTTCGCATAAGAAATATTATGTCAACTTGCCCGGCGATTAGCCTGCACTTGACAGTCACCATAATCTGCGCTACTTTTAGACCATGCAGACCATCGACGCTTTCGACAAAGAGTTTCCCGATGAGACGGCGTGCAAGAACTTCTTGATTGCGATGCGTTGGCCTGATGGCGTGCGCTGCCCTCGCTGCAAGCGCACGGAGAAAGTTTATGCGCTCAAAGCCCGCCCCTTCCATTGGACGTGCTGCAACCCTGATTGCGGCAAGCGTGCGGGCTATCGCTTCAGCGTGCTGACGCGGACGATCTTCGAGAACACAAAAATTCCCTTAAAGCTTTGGTTCAAGGTCGCGTATCTGGTTCTGACCAGCAAGAAAGGAATCAGCGCGCTACAGGTCCATCGCATGATTTTCGGCGAGGAATCGACACACGCCTATCACACGTCTTGGTACATGGTGATGCGCTGGCGCGCTGCAATGAAAGGCGACGCATTCGCGCTGACTGGTACGGTCGAAGTGGACGAGACTTACATCGGCGGGAAGGATCGCAACCGTCACTTCAACAAAAAGAGCGCCCAGATACGCAAAGCCAAAGGGCCACAGCCTCTTGGCGATGCCGTTGGTTACGGCAAGGTCGGCGTGGTGGGAGCTATCGCGCGCAAAGGTAACGTGGTCTGCAAAGTGATCGGTGGGATAGGAGCCGAGACGCTAACCGGCTTCGTCCGCAACACTGTGGACAGCAAGGTCACACTGCTCGCTACCGATGAGAAGGACGAATATCGGTATGTTGACCAGCGGATGCGCCACGAAGCCGTCAAGCACAGTGCTGGCGAATACGTGCGCGGCGACATTCACACGAACAACATCGAATCGTTTTGGAGCCTGATCAAGCGTGGCGTGGTTGGCACCTATCACCATGTTAGCAAGGACTATTTGCCTTTGTATTTGAACGAGTTTTCGTGGCGCTTTAACAACAGGAAGAACTCGGAGATGTTCGCGGACTTGATCCAAAGCGTCGGTGACTAGCCCTGAGACCGTCGCCGCGCTAAAGTTCAAACGTGGCAATCACCGAAAAAACGCGGCAAGCAGACGAAAAGCTACGCGAAAAATTGCGAAACGCTGACATCGACAAGCTAAAAAAACTAATGACCCCGCTCATCGAGCGGACTTCTGAACGAAATAACGCCGACCCTGGGAAGTTCAAGCGAGCGCTTAGTCCGCTTTTTAGCTCGGCGAAGAAGTGAGCTTCTTTACCTCCTTCATCAAATTATCGAGACTTTCATTTAAGCGTTCCATGTAGGCGAGGGTGCGCTGAAATTGTTCAGCGTTTTGTAAGTTCTCAATTTCTGTCAAAAAAGTTTCTTTTCGCTGCGCCCAATCGTTGAGTGTATCAAGTATTAATTTGGCAGCAGGACTATCAGGATCGCCTTGTACTATCCTAGACAATGGCTCGCCTGTGCGAAAAGTAATCGAGCAATTTCCGCTTCGAATGCCCCGTGTTGTGAATCTTTTGGCACGATGCTCCATAAATCCCTCGCTTGATTTAAAGACGAAAAACTGCCATTCGTTTGATAACGCGAGGGAAGCGTTTCTAAACGACGCGGGCGATCCAACCTCTGGCAAGGTTAGGTCGCTCGTTTTGTTTTAGCGGATTTGCAAGTAAAGGGTAAGGCCCAATGGCCGAGCGCGCGTTGGCGTTCTTCTATGGAGTGACCATTCTCAAGGGGTTCCTTTTAGGCACTGGCGCTATGGCCAGCTTTTTGAGTTTGGCATTTCTTTTCGATCACCCTGAAGTCCAAACGAACGCGAGAGGATGGCTTACTTTTATCATCTTGCCGGGAATCATCGGACCGCTGATGATTTTAGCCGCCGTGTGGTGGTGATGTTACAGATCGTGCAGACATCCACGATGGTGGCGTTCCGTCGTTCATAACGCTAAGTCGGATTTTTTGGTAATAGGGCTCGACGCACGGCTCCCATCCGTAGAATCTCTCTAACAGCTTCAACGTGATTGTTGAACAACAGACATCCGCCAACTGAAGGGCGATGGAATCCTGATCGTTGCCAAAATAGACAGTATCGACAAGCGCGGTGGGGTTCTTCGGTGCAAATTTTGATCTTTCAGCCCCCTCATGTATTTGATGCCAGAAATGTTCGCGTTTCATTGCTGGTTCTCGCTCCGAGTCCGCTCGATGAGCAATCCACAAAACACGATGTTTACCAGCGAACGACTTTGCTGCGTTGTTCACGCGTTCGAGGCATTCTAGAAACGCCGCATCGTAATCCGACCGCGCTCGTTCTCGTGCCGTAACCTTGAGAAGGCCGCTATATTTTCTAAACTCCACTCGATCTACCGCACCATAAAAGATTGTCAATGCATGGTCCTTGGGAATCGACAATACTTTTCGAGCGTAGCGATAGCCTCAGGGTCGCCTTTGCGAATGGCGCGATAAAGATATTTCCCTTTCAGCGCCCGTTTCTCCAACAGCCCTTTTGGCGTTCCAAAGCGGGCTTTCCATAGATCCGATTCGACACCTTCCCACTGCGTATCAACATTCATAACTACAGCGGTCACCACGGTAATCGGTTCCTTTTTGATACTCCCGACACCCGATTCGTCTGAGTAGGCTACAAGCACGCGTTCTGTTCCTACCAATCCAATATGCCAGCCTCGATACCGACCATTAGCTGTCTGAATATCAGTGCGTCCAGCTATGTGATTGGCACGGCCTCGATTCTCTAATGAAATCACCATGACTGTCAACTCCCGGCTAATCGCCACTTGCCCGGCGATTAGGTTGATGTTGACTCTAGAGAAAGATGCAGGCAAAATTTCAGCGAATGGGCCGACTGTCCGTCGCTGGAGACGACTTGTGCGTATCGCCTATTTCGATGAGGCTGGCACTTCCAAGGAAGCTCAAGAGCCCTACTTGGTGGTAGGCGGCGCGCTCATACATGGCGATCGCGAGTGGCAGCCCATTGAGTTCGCTTGCGACATGATTATCGAAACGCTCGTACCGCCAGAACTTCGAGACGGCTTCGTTTTCCATGCAATGCATTTGCACGGCGGTCACGGCAATTATAAGGGGCTGCTTTCTTCTGAGGGCCGCCTACGGATTTTGCGCGCATTAATCGAATTGATAGACAGGTTCAAGTTGCCCATTAGCTATGGCGCCATCAGTCGCAGAAAAATACTTGAATTGTGGCCTAAATCTAAGTCCTTAGACCGCGTACACTTAGCGCATCAGGCGGCATTTGATCTCTGCCTGACCGGATTTCAACTTTGGTTTAATAGAGGCCCGTTTGGCGACGAAGTTGCCATTTGTGTGGCAGCCAAAAACGACGCAAAGAATCGACAGTTACATCTCAAGCAAATATATCAATCGGAAAGAATGCAGGGATTGCCCGGTCAACCATTCACGATGCTATTTAACTTCGTGGATGCGTTGCATTTTGCTGCCCCATCAGAAAGTTTCGGTCTGCAACTAGCAGACATCGCAACTTTCATAATCAAGCGACACTTGATGAGGAAAGACGATACAGAAGAGTTCTACGAAATTTTAAAACCGTTGCTGGTCTGCGATCCCGTGAGCGCGCTGTGGCCCATGCCAGAAGGCTAGGTGCGGTTATCCTTTGATGCTGTTGTTCCCTCACACGAAAGAGCCGTTGTAGGCGGCGCGTTGGCGCGTGACTCTCAACACTCCAGGATTAGCAACTTCTACGAGAGCAAGCGGGACAAGATAGCTGGTCTCCGTATCCACTTCGATGATAGTTACGTGAGTATTGGAAACGCTGTGTAAGGTGAATTGTGCTAAGTTCCAGTTCTTGCTCCCGTCCGGGCCTTTGGGTGCTGGATAAATTGAAAATGGCTTTGCTGACAGGAGAGGCCAATAGTGCTCAAACTCCTCTTTCGTCATTTCATTATACTCCGACCGTTGGAGCAACATTGATCGGGACTGTCACCTTGTGGCCGATTCTAAGTGACTGAATTAAAATCCGCGCACTTGGCAAATCTGTACGTCTATTTCGGCTATGTCCTTATCAACTTTGGCGAGGTCTTTTCCTGCGAGCATGAAACTCGCGCTAGCGTTCTCTGATTGCTTGTGCCGTTCAGCGACTGCTTCAGTCGCACGCTCATGCTGGCGAGCGGCAACCCCTTCGTCCACTCCGAGAACGCCGATTCGTTCCAGCAAGACTTGGGGCTTGGTTGGCAGACCGTTCATGTGGTCTTGGAGTCTCTTTAGTTCCGCCTGAATAGTCTCGTGTTTTTGGAACTCCAACCGTTCTTGGCGTTCGGCGGATTGTAGCGCGTCTTTCGCATTGTCAATGCCAGTCCTATAATAATCAACGGCTTCCAAAATGTTACCGCGCTTAGTAACGAGTTCCTGTCGTATTTTCTGCAAATCAGATAGGATATCGTGGTTCATCGCTCCAGCTTTTTTCGCGACTGGCCTTTGCCGACTTTAAGCAGCGCAGTCAAAGCACGATCGAATTTTGGCATGTCCGCGTGCTTTAGTTCTTCGCGCGCTTCTTCGACGGCTTTTTTTGTGCTCGGCTTGGACGACATGCTGCCATTTTAGCGGGCCTGTCGGCTTGCTAGCAACGCGAAAGAAGTTCTCCGAATAGATCGGGATTGCCGCGATTGTTGTGTCTGAACGTAAATTCAGCCAAATACAAGGGCAAATAGGGCTTGCTGACCTTGTGGAAAGTTCCCACAACGCCGCGCTTCAAGAGACTCCAAAAGCTCTCGATATTGTTCGTATGGACGTTGCCACAAACGTACTCGCCAGCGCCATGCTTGACCTTTTTATGCGGCATTCCGGCGCGCACATAATCGTAGGCGGAATTCTCGTCTGTCGCGACCAGATCGACTTTCTCGCTGACGGTAGAGCGAACGAATCGGCTCAAGGTCTCCGCACTGGCATCGCCAATGACTTTGCAGACCACGTTGCCCTTACGCTCGATAGCTCCAATCACACCGATTTTGCCGTAACCAACGGCATCGCCTAGAGGCTGTGGACCTTTGGTTTTCCGTTGCTGCGCGCTCTTTTTAGTCCAGTGGCGATTACGGTCTTTGCCGCCGATGTAAGTTTCGTCTACTTCGACTTCGCCCATGAGCGCAGACCATTCCTTGTTGCGCATCGCGGCCCGTAGGCGAGTGCACATGTACCAAGTTGTATGATAGTCGGCAGTGAAAGGGTCGCCGTAGAGCGTGCGGTGAATCTCCAGCGCGCTACGACCTTTCTTCGCGACCAGCATCAGGTAGGCGACCTTGAACCAAATCAGCAGAGGCTTTTTTGTGTTCTCAAAGATTGTGTCGCCAATCACGCTAAAGCGATGGTTGCCGCAAGGTTTGCACAGCCAATAGAACGGCTTGGACTTCAGCGCGTAAATCTTTTCCTTGCCGCCACACTTAGGGCAGGTAACGCCATCGGGCCAACGCGCATCACGTAGGGCCGCACGGCAAGCGTCTTCGTTCGGGAAGCGTCTATCGAATGCGCCGAGTGTTTCCATGCCTCAGAGAATAGCGCGAATTCACCTAAGAGTCAACTCCAACCTAATCGCCACTTGCCCGGCGACTTTGTTGCAATGGACAGTCAGCCAATATACCACCGCGTCGCCAAGGACCGCGCCGCGACGGCCAAGGTACGCCGCGACGCCCTCGCCTACTGCGTCGATCGCCGCAACCCGGTGCTCGCCACCGAATATGGATTTCAGTTCTGCCCTTACGAGCGCGCCGGTCAGCATGCCAAGGTGTCGCGCGCGCGCAACCCACATCAGGTGATGGCCGGATGTGCGCAAGCACGCGACGCGGCACGCGACACAGCGGGCCGCTTCGCACCCACCGGGACGGGCCAAGGGTCGCCCGCTATTACAAGTCTACGTCAAGTCCGAACTCCCGCTTGATAATTGCAGCCCACTCGCCATCGCTTTCGACCGATAGCATAGCGACCCAATCTTCATCGGACTTAGAGACCCGATATTCGAGGAATGGTGCGGCGTCAGGGCCAACAGGATGGCGCAGCTTCCAGGTTTTGCTCTGCACGATCTCGACGATCTTATCAGCTACCAAGGAAGGTGAGACGGGATTCTTGAGCGAAGCGTGGTATAGCGCATGCATGCGGCGTTCTCCCGAATAGCGAGTGTTCGCAGGGATCGTCCGCAGCTTGTCAAAAATAGGCGTAGCGATTACGCCCGGCTCGACGATCGAGACACGAATCCCGAAGAGGTTTACTTCCCCAGCCAGCGCCTCGCTTATCGCTTCCAATGCCCATTTCGATGCCGTGTAGGCACCTGCTCCCGGGGCGCTCAACCGGCCGGCAACCGACGAGACGTTAATGATGTGGCCGCTGCGCTGTTCGCGCATACGGGCAATGACGGCCTGAATGCACCGCAGTACACCGAAATAATTGGTCTCCATGGCCTCACGGAATCCGGAGAGAGGGAGTTCTTCAACCGGCCCGCCCATGGAAATCCCGGCATTGTTCACCAGGACATCGATCTGCCCGCCGTCGGTCACGGCTGCTGCAATGGTTTTGCGAACCGAGGCATCATCATCAACGTCCATAGGCAGAACTTTGATCGGCAATCTTTCCCTTGCCGCGATAGAAAGGAGTTCCGGTGAGCGGTCGGGGTTTCGCATAGTTGCGTACACATGGTATCCGGCACGTCCCAAGGCCACTGCTGTGGCAAAGCCGATGCCGGTGCTGGTTCCCGTGACAAGGCTGACCCCCATTACGATTGTCCTCCTTTGGCTAGCACGTCGTAGTAGCTACCGCGCCGAGACTCCTCGTTTACACTAGCGCCCGGTTTGAGGACAGCAGCGCAGCAGGTCGCCTCCGGCAAGGCTTTGCCATGCGGGCGCACTTCGAATCTCGCATCGAAGCACGCGCGCACGGCTCGCTCCGTTTCCTGCCCAGCGATGCGAGTTCTGAGGTTCATTCAATGGATGACACCGACTCCCCGCATCCGCCGTTTCCTCCTCCACCGCGATTGCGTACTCGGACGAATTACATGAAGATTATCTTCAAGGCTTGCTCACATCAAAAGAGGGAAGCTATGGCCGACAGCAATCGTCTCAAGTATTTGCGCATTGCGCTCATATTGGTTGGGGTGATTTTCTTGGCCGGAATTTACCCATTGATGATCATTTGGCCGTCCGGCTGGACATGGCATACGGGTCACTCGGACTACCCGCTGATGATTGTCGGTATTTACGCGACCCTCGGCGTGTTCCTTATCATGGCGGCGCGCGACCCGCTCGAACACCTCAGTCTTATCTGGTTCACCATCTGGTCGAGCCTTGTCCATGCCGCGATCATGACTGTTCAAGCCTTCGAGGCGCCAGAAAATCACGGGCATCTAGTCGGTGACGTACCGGCGCTGCTAGTCGTAGCTGTATTACTGGCGATTCTCACTCCGCGCGGACAGCGAGCCCGGATGCCTAACAGACATCGTCATCGATAGGACGCCCCGGGGCGTCCTTTCTCAACACCCTGCTAGACGAGTTGCGCGACGAAATATGCGTTCTCAATAAGCGTTTAGTTACAGCCGTAGTTATTTGCCGTCTTGTAGCAATTCTTGCCGTTGGGACTCTGATACACGCCTTTGCCATTCTTGGTTTTGGCCTGTCCCCCCTGGCTGGTCTGCGTCGTAGCTACTCCATTCTGGTTCTTCTCCGACTTCCAGGCGTTGCCAGTTTTCGCGTTGTATCCTCCGGCCTCCTGCCCATTGTTACACACGGTGCGACCACGCGCGTTCTTGTGGCAATCAGCGGAGACGGTCGAAGAAACCGCCATCAACATCAATATAATCGCCGCGATTCGCATTGCGATCTGCTCCTATAAACTCAGATCTCGAAGGGTGCCGGGCACGATTCCGGTCGCCTCACTGACTTCACTCTGGGCTGGAGTTTGCGCGACTGGCTCGGGTCGGTCTATTGGCCTTTAGATCAAGGCGGCATCACGGGCACTTGAAATACTATATCTGCTTGCTCATCCCGGCGTTCCGCAGCGGGCGTGCCACACGACGCCAGCGTAAAGCGCGGCGGCCGATTCCGGCCCGCCGCGCTCACAGACTCTGGAAAATTGACGCTCCGGATCAGCTCATTTCGAACAACGTCCCTTTCCACGAGCGCGAGGCCAGATTCATCTCGCCTTCGCCGCGGATCCTGCGACCATCGGCGAGCTGCATAATGCTCTGCGCGCGCCACGCGTGTTTCCCGGCACTCTCGTAGGTCCCCTGACCGATGCCGTTGAGAGCGTCGCCATTGTCCAGGTAGGCCGTCCCGCACTCACTGAAAGTCCCGCTCTTGGGGCCGCCAACGAAGGTTACCGTGGTGAAGACTGCTCCAAATCCCGTCGCCGTCCCTTCCCAATTCACCTGGTTGAGAACGCTGCCCGCTGGCCCAGGACTGTGAGTGGCCGTGATGGCTTTGAACGAAAATTCTCCAATCGCTTTGCCCGATGCCATACGCTTGTACTTCCTTTGCGTCGCGACGACGCCATTCAACGCTATTCCCATGCCCGATTTATAGCGAACACGTGGAACATTGCGTTCACCTGAAGGCCGCCAAGTAATGTTGAAACTCGTGCGGCGCTTAGGGCTTTTCGATACAGTGCTCTCGAGGTTCGCGCTCGCCGAGAGCGCGAGGAACTAAGAGCCGAACGCCGCCGCCGCGTGGGACGCCGCCGCGCCTGAGGACCCTCTGTCGAATCCCGCGCGCGAGGCGATCAATCGTGCGCGCGGTGTCCATGCGGAGCCCCCGCTATGTCCGAGATCGAAATCAAAGCCTTGAGCGCCTCGCCGAAGATCCGTGAGATGCTGAGCGAGATCCTGATCGAGGTGGTCGCGAACGGCGGATCGGTCAGCTTCATGCATCCGCTGGCGCCGGAAACAGCGCGAGCGTTTTGGGATGGCGCGCTGGCGGCGGCCGCCCGGGACGAACGGATTATTCTGGGTGCATGGGACGGCGAGGTCCTGGCCGGCACCGTCACCCTGTCGCTCGATTGTCCGCCCAATCAGCCGCATCGGGCCGAAATCGCCAAGCTGATGACCCGCCCGAGCCATCGGGGCCGAGGCATGGCGGCAGCCTTGATGCGGGCGGCCGAGAGCAGCGCCGTGGAGCGGGCGCGCACACTCCTGGTGCTCGACACCGCGGTCGAGGGCGGTGCGTCGGGGCTGTATGAGAAGCTGGGGTTCGTCCTGGCTGGAACAATCCCGGACTATGCTCTGAAGCCGCACGGAGGATTGACCGGGACCAAGATCTATTGGAAGCGGATCGGAGGGAAACCTGAAAGGGCAGCCTCCAACGCTCGCAACGTTCCGCAATCCACTCTGCGCTGAGCCCCCGATTCGACGAATCGCTCCCGATCCCGCTGGCGCCCTGGTGAATGGTCTTGTAACGTCTCAGCCCATGTCTGGCAGCAGGATGCTCACGCGCGTCGCCATCGCATCGATCTTGGCCTTTGGTGTCATCCTCGCGGTCGCGAGACCAGCGGCGCGCGCACAAGGACCTCTCATCTTTCCGGAGACCCCGTCCATTTCCGTATCCATTGTCTCACCTGCCGATGGAGGCGTTGCGCCCGGCCAGACCATCGAGGCTGGCGTCTTCAGCATCGTCAATAACTCGACCGTGCTGGAATTCGTGAGCAGCGTCACGATCTCTTTCAGCAAGCCGTCGCTGTTCTCGTCGGCCACCCTGAACCCGCCCGCCGCTGCACCGCTGTCCTTAAATGCTTTTGGCTATGTCGTTCCCCAACCCGGCCCGGTGACGGCCAGTCAACTAACCTCAAGCACGACGTTCACATTCAACCCACCGTTTGCGATTGGGCCGGGAGGCGAGCCGTTTTTCGGATTGACGGTCAAGCTCTCTCCGTTGAGCCGCAACGACACGAGCGGCGTCACCTATGCGGGAGTGACGGAGTTCACCGCGGCGCGCGCCGTCGGCGTGCCACTATGGATGGCGTTCGCGATACTCGGCCTGGCGATGGCCGCATTACCCGGTAGCACGCGCCGGCGTATATGGCTGCTCGCGGGACTGATGATCCTGTTGGCGGCGGGCGCGCCTGGCTGCGGCGGCGATTCCAGCGGACCCGGGCCCTCGTCCACGCAGACGGTGACCGCGGTCTCTGGGTACGCGATCTCCCCCGGAGTTGACGCTCGTGTCGTTTTGGCGTCGTTAGGGTTGAAGCTCGGAACGATCACGGGCCAGTAGGACCACACCCGGCTCTGGAGAACGTTAGCTCCCAGGCTGCTACTACTTCAGCGGATGCGCGATCTGTTTGCTGAGCTGTTTAAGACGCGGGTCGGCCGAAGAGACGCATACGGCATTGTGGTAGAGCCAGAGCTTGAACTGGATCGTCACCGACGTCATGTCGCCGCTGCGGTACATCCGCACCATGTTGTTGCGTTGCTCGTCGCAGCCCGAAGCGGTGTCGGATGAATCCATCTGGCTCCATTGGCTGAGCGGCGCGTTGAGCTTGCAGCGGGCCGGGCGGATCGCCGGGAGCGAATGGCGGAGTCAGCAGATACCAGGTGGCGAGCAGGCCGAGCGCGGCCGCGTGCCGCAGATCGATGAACTTCACAGTGGCACGATTGTAGCGTTCGCGCCGCGGCTGAAAAAGCCAAGAGGGCATCCCGCAATGGCCGCGGACGCCGGCTCTGACTCCCTCCGCTCGCTAGCCCTCCCGCTGGCTTGGGACCGTCTGGCTGACCGCCCGTCCTATTCGCTGTTTTGGCGGTCGCGCTGGCTTAGCGCCGCGCGTTCCTTGAGCTTCACCGTCGCGCGCGGCTTGCGCCCCAGGTCGGCCAGCGCTCGCCGAATCGCCAGGTTGTCCGGCGCCAGTTCGCACGCCCGTTCGAGGTACACGATCGCCGTCGCGACCCGCCCCATCCCGGCCGCCGCGCGTCCGAGGTCGTGCAGCACCTCGGCGCTGTCGCCGCCGGCCTCGCGCGCCTTGCACAGCATCCTGAACGCCGCCGAGTAGTCCTCGCGCGCCGCCAGCAGCGCGCCCAGCCCGCGGAGCGCCATCACGTTGAGCGGGTCAAGCGCGAGCGCCTCCTTGAAGTGCGCCATCGCGTTTCGCGACGCGCCCTTGCGCCGCAGCCCTTCGGCGGCTTCGGCCAGCCGCGCCGCCTCTTCGGCGAAAGCGCCGCCCGCCGGCCTCGATTTCGATCCGCTCGGCGCCGATTTCAGCCTTGAGGATTCTGATCCGCGGGCCGAGGTATTCGCGCAGCCGCTCGATTATCGCGTCGTGGTCGCCGCCGCTGGCTTCGAGAAAAATAAAGCCGAGTGCGTCGCCGATATGATCTTCGCGCCGGATGACGATGCGCACCGTGGCGCCGCGCGCGCGCACCGCGAGCCGCCCTTTTCTTTCGGATCCGTTTGATGGCGCGTCAGACACGTTCATCGGGATCGAACAGTTTGCGGTATTCGTCCAGCGCGAAGCGATCGGTCATCCCGGCGATATAGTCGGCGACCACGCGCGCGAGCGCCTCGCCGTCGACCTCGATACGGCGCAGCACGTGGCCGGGCATCTGCCGCGGCTCGCCCATGTAAGTCTCGAACAGGCGCTCGAGCACCCTGCCCGCCTTGCCGGTCATCCGGCTGACCCGGTAATGGCGATACAGCCGCTCGCGCATCAATTGCTTGAGCTCTTCCACCATCGGCGCCATCGCCGGGCCGAAGCTCGCGAGCGCCCGCCCCGCGCGCCGCACGTCATCGACGCCGCGAATCGAGCCCCGCTCGAGCTCCGCGTTGATGTTGGTGACCAGGTCGGTCACCATCGCGTCGATCATGCGAATCACGGTCTGGTAGCGCACGACTCCCGGCTCGGCCTGCGGACTCGCGTCGTGCGCGGCGGCGGCCGCCTGGCGGAACAGGCGCGTGCAATTGAGATCGTCCACCGTGAGCATATCGGCCTTCAGCCCGTCGTCGACGTCGTGCGCGAGGTAGGCGATTTCGTCGGCGAGATCGACGATCTGCGCCTCCAGGCACGGAAACAGCGACGGGTCGAACTCCGCCGCCGCCGGGCGCAGCTTGAACTCGGAGTGCTTGATGATTCCCTCGCGGACCTCGAAGGTCAGGTTGAGCCCGCGGAAATTCGGATAACGCACTTCGATCCAGTCGACCGTGCGCAGGCTCTGCGCGTTGTGATCGAAACCGCCGTGGGGCTCCATCAGCGCGCGCAGCGCCCGTTCGCCGGCATGGCCGAACGGCGTGTGGCCGAGATCGTGCGCCAGCGCGACCGCCTCGGCCAGCTCCGAGTTGAGCCCGAGCGCCCGCGCCACCGTGCGCGTGATTTGCGCGGCCTCCACCGTATGCGTCAGGCGCGTGCGGTAGTAGTCGCCCTCGTGGTTGACGAAGACCTGGGTCTTGTATTCGAGGCGGCGAAAGGCGGCGGAATGCACGATACGGTCGCGGTCGCGCTGGAACGCCGTGCGCATCGGATGCGGCGGCTCGGGGAAACGCCGTCCGCGGCTCATCCGCGACAGCATCGCGTACGGCGCGAGCGTGCGCGCCTCCAGTTCCTCGAGATCCTCCCTGTTTCGCAGCATCGTGGCGCGCAGCCGGAGCCGACGGCGATGGTCCGATGCTACCACGCGCAAGACGGCGCGCCGACACGCCGGGCCTATCGGCTGTCAACAGAAGCGGTTCGAGAGCCGTTTGGAGAGCCACTTCGAGGATCGCTCGCGAGACCGCCGGACGGCTTCTTAAGCCTCGAGCGGCCGCCTATAATCCTGCGTTGAGAAGGTGGGGCGGGGCCTGCGGCGCGGGCACCGAAGCCGGCTGAGTGCCCGGATGAAGTGCGCGGAGGTGCGCGGAGGTGCGGATGATGTGGCGGTGGCTTGGGCTCGCGATGGTGGTGTGTGCGATGGCGGCGGGATGCGCCTCGCAGCAACCTGCGCCGAGCGTGACGCCTGCGCCCGTCCCGTCCGGGTCAGCTTCCATCCGCTCGGTCGTTGGCAAGGCGTCGTGGTACGGACCGGGCTTCAACGGCCGTCCAACCGCGACCGGCGAAATCTATAGCCAGGACCAGATGACCGCCGCTTCGAGCATCTTTCCGCTGGACTCGCGCGTGATCGTAACCGATCTCGGAAGCGGACGCGCGGTCGAGGTGCGAATCAACGATCGCGGCCCGTTTCGCAAGGGGCGCAAGATCGATCTCTCTTACGGCGCGGCGCGCGCGCTCGGGATGGTGGGCCCCGGTACCGCGCTGGTGCGGATGGACCTGGTGTCGACGCCGGCGATCGATCCGGCGGGCGAGCCGCAATATTTCGTCCAGGCCGGATCGTACGCCGACCAGAGCAATGCCGAGAATATCCGCATCCGCCTCGCCGCCTATTATCCCGACGTCAGGCTGAGCGAGCTTGATACCGGGGGCAGGCGCTATTACCGTGTGCGGATGGGTGGGTTCGCGACCCGCGAGCAAGCCCAGGCGCGTGCGGTCCAGACCGCGCGCTTCGGATTGCCGGTCATAATCATCAGCGAATGAGATACCCCACCCGCTTCTTCTCGCCGCCGTGTACTGTTTTCAGTGCTCGCCGCGATGCTGCTGGCTGCGGCCGGGGCGGCGACGTGCGCGCGCGCGCAGGCGGAAAACGGCAAGGTCAACGAACAGGAGGCGGCCGCGGTCGAGCAGACCATCCAGGAAGTGCGTCTGCTCAAGCTCAAGAACAAGGTCCCGGTCGTGGTCCGCACCACGGAAGAGGCAGGCAAGCTGCTGGAGGCGGAACTGGAGAGCGAATACACGCCCGAGTCGATCGACACCGACGGCCGCGCGGGCGCGCTGATTGGCCTGTACCCGCCGGGGATCAATCTCAAGGCCGCCAACATGGACCTGCTCGAAAGCCAGGTGATCGCGTTCTACGATTTCAAGAAGAAGACCATGGTGATCGTCAGCGGCGCGCTCGAGCGCGAGTTTCCCGGCCAGCCGCCCGAACTCCAGACCAAGCTGGACAATATGATCCTGGCGCACGAGTTCACGCACGCGCTGCAGGACCAGAATTTCGATTTCGGCGCCAGGGACGAAGCGCTCAAGAGCAACGGCGACCGCGCGCTTGCGCTGCACTCGGTGGCCGAGGGCGACGCGACCATCGCGGGCTACGCCTGCATGCTGGGCCGCATGGACTCGGCGATCCTGGCCACGCTGATCGGCAATCTCAAGAGCTTTTCGCAGACCTTCACCGGTGCGGCCGCCGGTGTGCCGCGCGGCGTGGCCGAGCCGCTGATTTTCCAGTACACGGACGGCGTCAAGTTCGTCGCCGAGGCCTACCGGCGCGGAGGCTGGAAAGCGGTCGACAAACTCTACAGCGATCCGCCGCAGTCCACCCAGCAGATCATCGATCCGTCGCTCTACTTCGACCACCCTGCCCTGCCCGACACGGTCACGGTCGCCGGCTACCAATCGCACATGAGCCGGCTGGCATAAGTCCGACGAAGACACGCTGGGCGAGCTTGGCCTGCGCATCATCCTGGAAAACACGCGCGGCATGGCCTCGCCAGACCTGGCGCTCGCCGCCAGATGGGCGGGCGACCGGATCGTGATGCTGCGCAAGGGCGAGACGGTGAGCGTCATTTGGCTGCTGGCGTTTCGCGAGGCCGATTCGGCCGCGCGCTTCGCGGCCGTCTATCGCAAGGTGCTCGATCACCTGCATGGCCATCCGGCCGCGCATCGCGTCGAACTCAAGGGCAACGCGGTGCTCGTGGTGATCGGCGAAACGGCCGCGCATTTCGATACGCTGGGGCCGGCGGTGTGGAAGGCCAGCGTCGATCACGGCTCCGCCGCCGGCGATTACTCCGGGCGGTCCGTCGCTTCATGCTGGCGCGTCTCCCCTCCCCTCCGCGCCGCTTCGCCGGCTTGCCGCCGCGCGCTGATGCGCTCGCGGCCTTCACGGCGGCTCGATCGAAGCGCCGCGCTGGTTCTGCTCACGTTCGCTGGATGCGCCTACGGGGTGGTGAGCGGCGGCCGGGTCAACGTTCAGCGCGCCGAGCAGATCTATTCCGATGTGCAGGAGCTGCGCCAGCTCAACTTCAACGCCGACGTGCCGCTGGTGCTGATGGACCAGGGCCAGGCCAACCTCGTGCTGGAACGCGAACTGACGCGCCATCACGACGAGGCCGACTTGCAGCGCTCCGCCGAGGTCGGCGTGCTGACGGGACTCTACGCTCCGGGAACCAATCTGAAGGCCCAGACGATGCGCGTGCTAAGCAGCCAGGTCGTGGGCTTTTACGATCCGCAGGATCGGGAAATGATCCTGGTCAAGGGCAAGTCCCAGCCTGGCCTGTCGTCCGAGATCAGCGGGATTTTTCAGCCACAAGGATTCGACGAGCGAGATGCTGGTCGCGCACGAGTTGACCCACGCGCTGCAGGACCAGTATTTCGGCGTCCATGCCGCGCTCGATCGAATCATCGGCAATGACGATCGCCGGCTGGCGCTGAAGTCGGTGGCCGAGGGCGACGCGATGCTGGTCGGCTATGGCTATATCTCGGGACGCGTCGACGCCGAGACCATCGGCACGCTGCACCACCAATCTCGAAGACATGCCGAAGCTGTTCGACCTCCAGTCGCCGGATACGCCGGCGGCGCTGCGCGATGCGCTGATCTTTCAGTACACCGACGGCACCCGCTTCGTCGGCGAGGCCTACCAGCGCGGCGGATGGAACGCGGTCAATGCGCTCTATCGCAACCCGCCGCTTTCGACGCGGCAGATCCTCGATCCGGCGCTCTACTTCGTCCATCCCTCGCCGCCGCTGACGATAACCGTCGGCGGATGGGCGCCGGCGCTCCAGGGATGGCATGAGATCGCGGAAAACACTTACGGCGAGTTGCTCCTGCGCGTCATCCTGACGCGCGGTCCGGGCGGCCAGGCGACAGCCGGGCTGGCGCGCGGATGGCGCGGAGATCGGATGGCGGTGTTGCAGAACGGATGGCGCGCTCACCGTCATCTGGATCGTGGCGTTGAGCGACGACACGAGCGCCGCCGCCTTTGCCAGCGCCTACGAAGGGATACTGGAGCGAATCGCGGCCGACGGCGCTCCGGTGCCGCATCATGTGGAGCGCCGCGGCGCCGCGGTGCTCGCGATTATCGGCCCGGGCGCCGCGCAATCAGCCGAACTCGCGCCGGCCGTATGGCGCGCGAGCGTGATTGGCGCCGCCGCACGCCCGGCACCTAAACGACCCAAGCATCGCGCGCGCCTTGGCGATCAGCGCCTGCTCGCTGGGATGAGTCGCGCGCGCCAGCGCTTCATCGAAGGTCAACCAGGCGACCTCGTCGGTCTCCGAGTCGTGCGCGGAGGGATCGCCGCCCGCATGTTCCATCAGGAAGAAATGCACGCGCTTGAAAATCCGCGTGAGCGTCGCGCCGTTGCGCTCGCGCGACGAGTAGACATAGGAGATTTCACCGAGCGGCTCGATCGCTCCCACCGTAAGGCCGCTCTCCTCGCGCGCCTCGCGCGTCGCCGCCTGCGCGACCGTCTCGCCTTTCTCGAGGTGCCCCTTGGGCAGCACCCAGGTGCTGCGTCCGGCCGGCCTCACCAGCACCACGGTTACCGACCCGTCGCCTGAGCGCCGCCAGATCAGCCCGCCGGCGGAGACCTCCCGCCGCCTCTTTATCTTTGGCTCCGAGCCCCGCCGTTTCGATTTGGATCTCGCCCGCGCCATCGCGGACTAGCCTATATCTCCGAGGCTGAAGCCGAAATCCAGCATGCGCAAGAGCGCCGCGCGAGCCCCGGCGGAGTCAGGCAGTTCGAGCGAGGGGTCGCGCTTAAGCCAGCGCTCAGCCATCGCCCGCGACTGCTCGATAAGCCGGCCGTCGCGGATGAAGTCGGCAAAGCGCAGCGGCAGCGCGCCGCTTTGCCTCGCGCCGAGCAAATCGCCCGGGCCGCGCAGCTCGAGGTCGGCGCGGGCGACCTCGGCGCCGCTGGTGGCGCGGACCATTACGTCGAGCCGTAGTGCGCGCGTCGTTCTCGCGCGAGACCACCAGGCAGCATCGCGACGCCGCGGCGCCCCGCCCCACCCTGCCGCGCAACTGATGAAGCTGGGCGAGCCCATAGCGCTCCGCCGCGATCACCACGATCACGCTCGCTTCGGGCACGTCGATTCCGACCTCGACCACCGTGGTCGAGACCAGCACGTCGAGCGCGCCGTCGCGAAACGCACGCATCGCGCGTTCCTTGTCCGCCGGCCGCATCCTGCCGTGCAGCGTGCCAATTTTGAAACCGGCGAGCGGGCCCGCGCCGAGCCGCTTGGCCGTCGCAGCCACGGACAACCGCTCGTCGCCCTCCTCCTCGCCCTCGATCAGCGGAACGATATAGTACGCGCGCCGCCCGGCTTCGAGTTCCGCGCGCACGATTGCGTCGACCTCGGCGAGCCGCTCTTCGGTGAAAATATCGGTCAAAATCGGCGTTCGTCCCGGCGGCATCTCGTCGAGCGCCGAGATGTCCAGGTTGGCGAGCAGCGTGAGCGCAAGGCTTCGCGGAATCGGCGTCGCCGTCATCAGCAGCACGTGAGCGCTGGGGCCCAGCGCCTTTAAGCGCGCGCGATCGAAAACGCCGAAGCGATGCTGCTCGTCGATAACCGCGAGGCCCAGGCGTTTGAGCGCGACGCCCTCCTGGATGAGCGCGTGGGTGCCGAAGACCACGGGAATCACGCCCGAGGCGAGCAGTCTGAGCGTCCGTGCGCGCTCGGATGGCGGAGTCTTGCCGAGCAGCAACGCGGCCGGCACGCCGAGCGCGCCGCAGAGCGCCGTGAAGCTGCGATAGTGCTGCTCCGCGAGCAACTCCGTCGGCGCCATCATCGCGACCTGCCATCCCGACTCGGCCGCGCGCAGCGCCGCCCATAGCGCGACCAGCGTCTTGCCGCTGCCGACGTCGCCCATCAGCAGCCGGTTCATCGGATGCGCTCGCGCAAGGTCGGCGCCGATTTCGTCGATCGCGCGGAGTTGCGCGCGGGTCGGCGTGAACGGCAGCGTCTCGAGCAGGCGCGCGGTCAGATTCGCCGGAGCGTCCATCCGCGCGCCGGCGCGCCGCGCCGCACGCATCCGATCGATTCCCATCGCGAGTTGAAACGCGAACATCTCGTCGAAGGCGAGCGCGAAATGCGCGGCGCTGTCTCCGGCCTCGAGCTTCGCCGGCTCGGCGTCGGCAGGTGGCTGATGGAGCATCCGCAGCGCCTCGCCAAGCGCCATCACGCCGGCCTCAGCGCGCAGCGCGGCCGGCATCGCGCCCTCGATTCGCCCGCCGAGCGCCGCCAGCGCCTGCGCGACGAGCCCGCCATAGACCCGCTGACCAATCTCGGGGGGCAGGCCATACACGGGACGCACGGCCGGCGGCGCGCCGGAATCCAGCGGATAAACTTCGGGATGAATGATTTCCAAGCCGCCGTCAGGCGCCTCGCCTACGCGGCCGTGCATCACGACGCGCTCGCCGTCGGGCATGCGTCCCTTTCATGTAAGCCGGCAGATTGAACCAGACCACGCGCAGTCGCGCGCCGCCCGCGCCTTCGAGCCAGCCGGTCGCCATCCGCCGCCAGCGCATCCCGCGCATCGGCCGTTCCTTGAATCCGACGAGACGGCCTTCGACGACCGCGGAAGTCGCGGGCTTGAGTTCCGTAAGCGGCGTGCGTGCGCGCCAGTCCTGGTAGTGCAGCGGCAGGTTGAGCAGCAGGTCGGCAACGGTCGCGATACCGCGGTCGGCGAGCGCCGCGGCGCGCTTGGGGCCGACGCCGCTCAGCGCGCTCAGCGGAGTTTGCATCTCAAGCGGCATCGCGCGCGAGGGTCGAGCGGGTGGATGCGCCAGTGCGCGGCGGCAGACTATCCGCGGCGGCTTTCCGGCGCTAGCTCAGCAGCGCGATTCCATCGGCGTGACTCGATCTATCGAATGATAGTCCTGGAGCGCGCGAACCTCGAAGCGTCCGTTCCTGAGCGCGGCGATTCCTTCGACCGCGGCCTGCGCCCCCGCCATCGTGGTGCAAAACGGCAGCCGCATCTCCAGCGCCGTGCGCCGAATCGAAAACGAGTCGGCGGTTCCCGATGCGTCCGGCGTATTTATAACCATCGCGATCTTGCTCCTCGCGCATCAGGTCGACCACGTGCGGCGAGCCCTGTGCGACCTTGTTGACGACGGAGCACGTAATACCCAGGCCCTGGATGTGACGCGCGGTGCCGCCGGTGGCGACCAGACTCGAAGCCCATCGTGGAGAGTCCGCGCGCGATCGGCTCGAGCAGCGCCTTGTCCTCGTCGCGCACGCTGATGAACACGCATCCGCTCGCGCGGGAAGATCGGTCGAGGCGGCCAGCTCGGCCTTGGCGAAGGCCATCGCGAACGTCCGATCGATTCCCATCACTTCGCCAGTCGATTTCATCTCGGGGCCGAGAATGGTGTCGACGCCGGGAAAGCGCACGAAGGGAAACACCGACTCCTTGACCGAAACGTGCCGCGGGACGCGCTCGGCGGTGAAGCCGAGATCGGGGAGCTTTTTGCCGGCCATCACCAGCGCGGCCAGCTTGGCCAGCGGCACGCCGATCGCCTTGCTGACGAATGGGATGGTGCGCGAGGCGCGCGGGTTGACCTCCAGGATGTAGACCTCGCCCTCGAAGATCGCGAATTGCACGTTGATGAGGCCGACGACGCCGAGCTCGCGCGCCAACATCCGCGTCTGCCGCATCAATTCTTCCTGCATCGCGCGCGCTCGAGCGTGCGCGGCGGCAACGCGCAGGCGCTGTCGCCCGAATGGATCCCGGCGTGCTCGACGTGTTCCATCACGCCGCCAATAACCACGGTCTCGCCGTCGGAGATTGCGTCGACGTCGACTTCGATCGCGCCCTGGAGATAGCGGTCGACCAGCAGCGGGCGCTCCTCGGAAGCGAGCAGCGCCTGCTCGACGTAGCGGCGCAGTCCCGCCTCGTCCGCGACGACTTCCATCGCGCGTCCGCCGAGCACATAGGAAGGCCGGATCAGCACCGGGTAACCAACTTCCGCGGCGCCGCGGACCGCCTGGGCAAGGCCGCGCGTCAGCACGCCGCGCGGCTGCCGGAGCCCGAGCTTCTCGACCAGGACGTTGAAACGCTCGCGGTCTTCCGCGCGATCGATCGCGTCGGGCGAAGTGCCAAGGATCGGCACGCCGGCGCGCTCCAGCGGCACCGCGAGCTTAAGCGGCGTCTGCCCGCCGAACTGCACGATCACGCCGACCGGGCGCTCGCGCTCGGCGATCGCCATCACGTCCTCGAACGTCAGCGGCTCGAAGTACAGGCGGTCGGAGATGTCGTAGTCGGTCGAGACGGTCTCCGGGTTGCAGTTGACCATGATGGTCTCGAAGCCGGCCTCTTTGAGCGCGAGGCTCGCGTGCACGCAGCAGTAGTCGAATTCGATTCCCTGGCCGATGCGGTTCGGCCCGCCGCCGAGGATCATGATCTTGGGGCGATCGTCAGGCGGCGCTTCGTCCTCGCCCTCGTAAGTCGAATAGAGGTAGGGCGTGAAGGCCTGGAATTCCGCGCCGCAGGTGTCGACGGCTTTGAACACCGGCGTCACCGCGGTCTCGCGCCGCTTGAGCGCCACCGCCGCCTCGTCGAGGCCGCTAAGCTCGGCGATTCGGCGATCCGAGAAGCCGCTCTCCTTGGCCTCGCGCAGCAGCGCCGCGTCGAGCGGACCGCGCTTGATTCGCGCCTCGGCCTCGACGATCTCGGCGACCGCGTCGATAAACCACGGGTCGATGCCGGTCAGCTGATGGATTTCCTCGCGCGCGATGCCCAGGCGCACCGCGTCGGCGAGGTAATAGAGGCGATGGCTGTTGGGGAGCGAGAGATGAGCGCGGACGGTGGCGAGCGCGGCCGTCTCGCGCATCCCGGCCGCGCGGCTCTCCAGCCCCCACGAGCCGATTTCCAGCGAGCGCAGCGCTTTCTGCAGCGATTCCTTGAAGGTGCGGCCGATCGCCATCGCCTCGCCCACCGACTTCATCTGCGGGCCGAGTTCGTCGGCCGCGCCGCGAAACTTCTCGAAAGCGAAGCGCGGAATCTTGGTCACCACGTAGTCGATGGTCGGCTCGAAGCAGGCGGGGGTCATCCGCGTGATGTCGTTGGGAATCTCGTCGAGGCGGTAGCCCACTGCCAGGCGCGCCGCGATTTTCGCGATCGGAAAGCCGGTCGCCTTGGAGGCCAGCGCCGAGCTTCGCGACACGCGCGGGTTCATCTCGATCACCACCATCCGGCCGCTTTTGGGATCGATCGCGAACTGGATATTCGATCCGCCGGTGTCGACGCCGATTTCGCGGATGATCCTGAGCGCGGCGTCGCGCATGATCTGGTATTCCTTGTCGGTGAGCGTCTGCGCCGGCGCCACCGTGATCGAGTCGCCCGTATGCACGCCCATCGGGTCGAAATTCTCGATCGAGCAGACGATCACGACGTTGTCCGCCATGTCGCGCATCACTTCCAGCTCGAATTCCTTCCAGCCCTCGACCGATTGCTCGATCAGCACCTCGTGATTGGGCGACATCTCCAGGCCCCACTGGACCTTGGCGCGATACTCCGCGGGGTCGCGCGCGATCGAACCTCCAGTGCCGCCCAGCGTACGCGAAGGCCGGATGATGAGCGGCAGGCCCAGGCGCTGGCGGATTTCTTCCGCCTGCTCGTGCGAGCGCGCGACGCCGGAGGCCGGCACTTCCAGCCCGATACCGATCATCGCCTGCTTGAAGAGGTCGCGGTCCTCGGCTTTTTTGATCGCGTCGAGTTTGGCGCCGATAAGCTCGACGCCGAAGCGTTCGAGCACTCCGGTCTCGGCAAGCTCGATCGCCAGGTTGAGCGCCGTCTGGCCGCCCACCGTCGGCAACAGGGCGTCGGGCCGTTCGCGCTCGATGATCTGCTCGAGCGCCGCCACGGTCATCGGCTCGATATAGGTCCGATCGGCCAGCTCCGGGTCGGTCATGATGGTGGCCGGATTCGAGTTGACCAGGATGAGCCGCAGCCCTTCCTCGCGCAGCGCCTTGAGCGCCTGGGTGCCGGAGTAGTCGAACTCGCAGGCCTGGCCGATCACGATCGGACCCGAGCCGATCAGCAGCACCGATTTAAGATCTTTGCGAAGCGGCATTTAGATGTCCACGTAGCTCCGGTCTGCGGTTCATCGTGCGCCCGCGCCGCGCTCTTCGGCGGCGATACGGTCCAGCGCCTCCGCGCCCCATCGCGGGAATGCCTCGACCAGGCGGCGAAAGCGCGCGAACAGGTAGCCCGCGTCATGCGGTCCGGGCGAGGCCTCGGGATGATACTGCACCGAGAAGAACGGCACGCCGACGCCGCGCAGCCCCTCGACCGTTTTGTCGTTTAGGTTGAGATGCGATAGCTCCGCGCGTCCCGCGAGCGAATCGGCATCCACCGCGAAGCCGTGGTTCTGCGAAGTTATCTCGACTTTCCGCGTGCGCAGGTCCATCACCGGATGGTTGGCGCCGTGATGGCCGAAGCCGAGCTTGTAGGTCCTTCCGCCGAGCGCGAGGCCGAGAATCTGATGGCCGAGGCAGATTCCGAAGATCGGTTTGCGGCCGAGCACGCCGCGCACCGCCTCGCTCGCGTACGGCAGCGCCGCCGGATCGGCGGGGCCGTTGGAGAGGAAAACGCCGTCGGGATTGGGCGCGAGGATGTCGTCGGTGGTCGACGCGGCCGGCATCACGCGCACGCGAAAGCCGCTCGCGACGAGGCGATGCAGGATGTTGCGCTTGATTCCGTAGTCGAGCGCGACGATCAGCGGCGCGTCGCGCAATTCCTCTTTCGACGGCCGCCGATAGCCAGTCCCGAGTTCCCAATCACCGAGGTCCCAGTCGTAGGGCTCGGCGCAGGTGACTTCCTTTACCAGGTCGCGGCCGACCAGCCCCGGCGAGGCCTTGGCGCGCGCGACCAGCGCGTCGGGGTCGAGCGTGACGCTCGAGATCACCGCCTCCTGCGCGCCGTGGGTGCGGATGTGACGCACCAGCGCGCGCGTGTCGATGCCTTCGATTCCGGGCACTCCGGCGTGTTCGAGGTATTCGCCGAGCGCCATCTCGGAGCGCCAGTTCGACGGCCGCGCGCGATAGTCCTTGACCACGAAGCCCTCGACGTGAACGCCCGCCGACTCGGCGTCGTCGGCATTGATTCCGACGTTGCCGATCTCCGGGTAGGTCATGCAGACGATCTGTCCCTTGTACGACGGATCGGTCAGCACTTCCTGGTAGCCGGTCATCGCGGTGTTGAAGACGACTTCGCCCACGGTCTCGCCGATCGCGCCGAAGGCGCGGCCGCGAAAGATGCGGCCGTCGGCCAGCGCCAATATCGCTTCGCGTTGCGCGCTCACGCTCGCGCGCCTCCGTTCTGCCGTCGTAGACAACGTCGCCCGCGACGATCGTCAGCATCGCCCTGCCCTTCAACCGCCGCCCGGCAAACGGGCTGTTACGGCTTTTTGAAATAAATTTCGCCGGGTCCACTGTCCATTCCATATTCGGATCGATAAGCGTGATATCCGCGCGCGCGCCTTCCTCCAGCGTGCCGCCGTCGATTCTCAATAGCTGCGCGCTCTTAAGCGACATCATCTCGACCATCCGCGCCGGGCCGATTACGCCGCGATGGACCAGTTCGAGCGCCAGGCCCAGCGCGGTTTCGAGCCCCACCACGCCATTGGCGGCCTGCGTCAGCGCCTCGACCTCGCTCTCGGGCAGCCGCCCGCAATCGCTGTCCGGGGCTGAAAAGACCGGCCAGCCGTTCCATCCGCTTGGAGTGCGGATCGTGCGGCGCATGATCGGTCGCGATCATATCAATCGTGCCGTCGGCGATCGCCGCTACCACTGCCTCGACGTCGTGGGCCGAGCGCAACGGCGGCGCCATCTTGGCATTCGGGCCCCATCGCAGCACCGCGCGATCGTCGAGCGCGAAATGATGCGGCGTGGCCTCGCAGGTGAGTTGTGCCCCGCGCTTGCGGGCCGCGCGGATGAGGTCGAGCGAGAGCGCGGTCGAGACGTGCGCGATATGGACCGGCGCCTCGGCGCCGATCGCGAGCGCCAGGTCGCGCCGGATGCGCTCGGTCTCGGCCGCCGCCGGCACGCCGGCCACGCCGAGACGCTTGGAGACCTCGCCCGCGTTGACCGCGCCGTTGGCGGTGAGCGCGCGGTCCTCCTCGTGCAATGAAATCGCGAAGCCCAGCCGCGCGATTTGTTCCATCGCACTGGCCAGCACGGCCTGATCGTCGATCGGAATTCCGTCGTCGGAAAAAAGATGCGCGCCGGCCGCCACCATCGCGGCAAAATCGACCACCTCGCGCCCGCCCAGCCCCCGCGTCACCGCCGAGACCGGCACCAGCCGCGCCGCATGAACGGCCGCGGCCTGCTCGAGCATGTAGCGCGTCACCTCGGGACTGTCGTTGACCGGCGAGGTGTTCGCCATCGCGGCCACCGCGGTAAAGCCGCCGGCCGCCGCCGCGCGCAGCCCGGTCGCGATCGTTTCCTTCTCCGGAAAGCCGGGATCGCGCAGATGGACGTGCGGATCGACCAGCCCCGGCACGACCCAGCATCCGGTTGCGTCGATGACCGTCGCGCCTTCGGGGATGCCGAGCCGGCCCGGCGGCTCGATCGCCTCGACCTCGCCCTCGGCGACCAGCACGTCGCAGGTCTCGTCGATTGCGCGCGCCGGATCGATAAGCCGCCCACCGCGCAGCAGGATTCGGCTCGGCAGGATTGCACTCATCCTGCGTCCTCTCCTTCCTTGAGCGACTCGACCATCGAGTAGATGACGACGCGGTCCTGCGCCTTGGCGCGGCCCGGCGCGGCGCCCTCGGGCGGCGCGAGGCGGACCTGCACGCGCTCGGCGCGCGCGGTGGGGATGTTCTTGCCGACGTAGTTGGGCCGGATCGGGACGGCGCGATGGCCGCGGTCGATCAGCACCGCGAGCTTGACCGCGGCTGGACGGCCGCGCTGCCACAGCGCAGTCATCGCGCGCTGCACGGTCCATCCGCTGTTAATCACGTCGTCGACCAGCACGATCGTGCGATCCTCGACTTCAAGCGGACCAAGCTCGCCGCCGTCGAGCGGATGGAAGGCGGCCTCGCCCCCGAAGACATCGAGCGCCGCGCAGGGCGGGCGCACGTGGGTTTCAGCTTCGATCAGGTCGCGCAGGCGCATCGCGAGCATCGCGCCGTGGCTGACCACGCCGACGATCGTGACGGAGGCGAAGTCGGGCAGGTCGGCGGCCATTTGCGTGGCCAGCGCGCGGCAGGCCGCCGCGACTTCGTCGGCGTTCATGATTTCACGCTGCGGACCACGCCGGTAAGGCTCGTAGCCGCTCTCCTCGGCCTGCTTGACGCTCTCGAACACCGCGAGCGAGCTTTCCTCGATCCAGCTACGCACGTAGCCGTAGAGGTTCCGGTCGAAACGGTAATAGCGCTGAGTGCGCGCGTGACCGACGAATTCGATCTTGAGTTCGCGCTCGCAGAACTCGCATACCAGCGGCAGCGTGGAAGAGTCCGTCGAGCGGCCCAGCCTGAAAGCGCGGCGCCAGGTACGCTCCTTCGTGGCGGCTGATACATCCCGGGTTGGGACAGCGCGGGGCCGGATGCGCCTTGAAGCGAATCGCGGGCACCGCCGCAACCGGACGTACGCGCTCGGTTCCGTTCTGTTCGAGCAGCCACGCGATGAGCGCCATCCGCACCGGCACGCCCGCCGCCGCCTGCTCGAAGTACACCGCGCGCGGGTCGCTATCGAGTTCGTAGGCCAGTTCGTCGGTGCGCGGCAGCGGATGCATCACGACCGCCTCGTGCGTGCGGCTGGTCTTGAGCGCGCGCACGTCGAAATGGCCGTAATTGCCGCCGCCGCCTTCCTTGTCATCCATCCGCTCGCGCTGCAGCCGCGTCAGGTAGAACGCGTCGAGCGCGGCGGGCGCCGCCGCCGCCGGCAAACCGCCCTCCAACGGCATATCGGAAGTGAACAGCGCCATCTGATGCGGCGCGTTGGGCGTCAGGTAGAGCGCGTCGATTCCGCCGGCCAGCGAACGCAGCTCTTCCATCGTGACCGTCGAAAGTCCGTACTTGCTCTCGGCTGCGACCCGCTCCAACACGTAGTCCGGCACGTTCATCCCGTTGTACGGCACGGCCACGATGTTGGCGCCGAAGCGGGCGAGCGCGTAGATCAGCGAATGGACGGTGCGGCCAAATTTCAAATCGCCGCAAATCGCCACCGTCAGTCCACGCAGATTCCCCTTCTTGCGGCGCAGGACGTAGAGGTCGCACAGGGTCTGGGTCGGATGCTCGCGGCTGCCGTCGCCCGCGTTGAGCACCGGACATGGCGCGTATTCCGCGGCGACCCGCGCCGCGCCGTCGCGCGGATGGCGCACCACGATAACGTCGGCGTAGGCGCCCACCACGCGCACGGTGTCGGCCAGGGTCTCGCCCTTGGCGGCAGAGGAGGCCTGCATGTCGGGCGAGCTGATGACGGCGCCGCCGAGCCGATGCATCGCCGACTCGAAGCTGAGCCGGGTGCGGGTGGACGGCTCGTAAAAGAGCGTCGCCATGATGAGGCCGTGAGCGCGATCGAGCGTCTCGCCGCGCTCGAGGCCGGTGGCAAACGAGTCGGCGAGCTCGAAAATCCGCTCGATGTCGGCCGTCGTCAGGTCTTCGATCGAGACGACGTCGTTTTTTCCCAGCCGTGCCATCGCGCTCAGCCCGTGCGCTCCTTTCTTGGCGCCGCCGATTACGACCTCGTCGACGCCGTCGACTTCGGCCAGGCGCACGTAGACCCGCTGGTCGGGCGGAGCCTCGATATTGCGGCCGACGTAGTCGGCGCGGATCGGCAGTTCGCGCTCGCCGCGGTCCACCAGCACGGCGAGCTGAATCGATTCGGGATGGCCGAGGTCGGCGAGCGCGTCGAGCGCCGCGCGCACGGTGCGTCCGGTGTAGAGCACGTCGTCCACCAGCACCACGCGTGCGCGATCGAGCGCGAACGGGATGTCGCGGCCGAGCAGGCGCGGATCGCCCGGCGCGCCACGCCCGTCGTCGCGGTAAGAGGAGATGTCGAGCGTGCCGACCGGCACCGCGCGCTTGCCGCCTTCGGCCATCGCTTCGGCCAGCCGTTCGGCAAGGCGGGCCCCGCGGCGCACGATGCCGACCAGGACGATATTGGCGGCGCCGTTATTGCGCTCGAGAATCTCGTGCGCGATCCGTTTGACCGAGCGCGCGATCGCCGCCCCGTCGAGCGCCTGCGCCGGCTTGAAATTGCTCGGCGCAGTCATCGGTCTGCGCTTCGGCTAGCGGGAGCGGATTCGCGCGCGGAGCGGCGCAAAAAAAGACCCGCCTGCGAGCGCAGCCGGGTCCTGACCTATACACTTCCATCGTCTTACCCTTTCCGCCCTCTCTGTGGCGGGTTAAAGGCTGAGTTATTTTCTACCGGCGGCGAGTGGGCCGGTCAAGCTGAAGCGCGCGACCGATGCACCTTCGCGTGGGCGGATTTGGCTATAGACGGCCCGCCTGTTGATAACCACGCGCCTGTTAATAAATGTCGCGAACGGGTGCGGGCGCCGGCGCACATACGGGCGCGCGCGCGACGCATCTAACTGGCCTTGCGCCCGCGTTCGAGCTTGCGCACGCGTTGTTCCTGGTCGCGGCTCTGGATCGTGATCCGGTCGTCGAAGCGCTCGAACTTGCGCGCCAGATCGGCGACCGCTTTGTTGGTCTGCTTGAGCTCGGCCGAGAGCTTCTTGGTGACGGACTCGGCGGCGCTGACGACGTCGGCCTTGAGCTGAGCGGTGGCCTCGCCGATTGCGCGGTCGACGCCCTCGCGCGTCGCCGCGGGGACGCGGCGCGGGCCGTCGGAGCGCAGGCTCTCGCGCAGCGCGTCGATTTCCTGGCCGAGCTGTACGCGGACCGCTTCGGCGCGGCGCGAGACTTCCTCGGAGAGCTGATCGCGCGCCTGCGCTGCGCGTACGCCCATTTCGTTTTGCAGCGCCAGCCTGAGCGCGCTCAACTGTTCGCGAAAATCGACCCGAGTCGCGCCCAGCGTCTCGCCCAGGCGCACGATTTCGGCGCCGAGGTCGGAGCGCACGCCCGCGATAGCGTCGCGGTTCTCGGCGATCTGCTCCGAGAGGAAGCGGATTTGCCGCCCCACCTCGGTGAACTGTCCGAAGATTTCTTCGCGCAGCGCGTCCAACCGTCCGCCGAATCCGGAGACGGCCTCCAGCACCAGCTCGAAACGGACACCTAGCTGCTCGAGCAGCGCTCCTACCCGATCAATGGCTTCATCCGACACTGGCACTTGCCCCTTCCTCCGCGCTATCTGATCGCCATGCCAAATCTGCTCCAGCGTATGCCCAGGAACGATTGGCTGTCAGCCCCCCATGACCAATATATGAACATGGCGCGGCCTTCGACCTGGTCGAGCTTCACGAATCCCCAGAAGCGGCTGTCGTAGCTGCGGTCGCGGTTGTCACCCATCATGAAGAACTGGCCGGCCGGCACCGTGGCCGGACCGTAGTTGTCGCGCGGCGAATATTGCGAGCGCTCCGCCGGCGCGACCTCGAAGTGCGCATGCGGGTCGGGCATCGGCGCGCCGTTGAGGAAAACCTGGCCGTTTTTCACCTGTATCGTGTCGCCGGCAATTCCGACGACGCGCTTGATGAAGTCCTTGGTCGGATCGAGCGGAAAAACGAACACCACCACGTCGCCGCGATGGACTGGCGCGAAATGGACCAGGTAGTGACCGTACGGAATCTCACCGGCAAGCGGAGTGAGGCCGAAGAGCGAATCCGGCATCCGCAATCCGTAGCGGATCTTGTTGACCATGATGTGGTCGCCGATGGCCAGCGTCGGCTCCATCGAGCCCGAGGGTATCTTGTAGGCCTGGATGAGAAAGGTGCGCAGAACGATCGCGAGGATGAAGGCGATGACGATCGCCTCGGTCCACTCGCGAAGCTCGGAGCCGTGCGCCTCGACGGTCTCGGCCGGGCGTGGCGGCGGGGGCTCGCCGGGGCCGGCCTTGCGAAGGTTTCTGACGGGAGAAGCCACGATGAAGCCTTACTCGCCGACTTTGAGCAGGGCCAGGAACGCTTCCTGCGGAATTTCGACCTTGCCCACCTGCTTCATCCGCTTTTTGCCCTCTTTCTGTTTTTCCAGCAGCTTGCGCTTGCGCGTGATGTCGCCGCCGTAGCACTTCGCGGTCACGTTCTTGCGCAGCGCCTTGACGCTCTCGCGCGCGATAATCTTGGCTCCGATCGAGGCCTGGATAGCCACGTCGAACATCTGCCGCGGGATGTGCTCGCGCATCTTCTCGCACAGCACCCGCCCGCGCTCGTAGGCCCGGTCACGATGCACGATCACGGAGAGCGCGTCGAGCACGTCTCCGTTAATCCGAAGGTCCAATTTAACCAGAGACCCCGGCCGGAAGTCCAGAAACTCATAGTCCAGCGAGGCGTAGCCGCGGCTGACCGACTTCAAACGATCGTAAAAATCGAAGACCACCTCGGCCAGCGGCATCTCGTAGTGCAGGATCGCACGGCCGCGGCCGGCAAACCGCAGGTCGCGCTGCACGCCGCGCCGCTCCTCGCACAGGCTCATCACCGCGCCCAGGTATTCCTGCGGCACGTGGATCGAAGCGAGAATGAACGGCTCCTCGATCGCCTCGATCGCCCCCTCGTCGGGAAGCCGCGAGGGATTGTCCACCATCAGGACTTCGCCGTCCTGCTTGCGCACGCGGTAGGCGACGGTCGGCGCCGTGATGACCAGGTTGAGCCCGAACTCGCGCTCCAGCCGCTCCTGCGCGATCTCCATGTGCAGCAGGCCAAGGAACCCCGCGCGAAAGCCGAAGCCCAGCGCCTGCGAGCTCTCGGGCTCGAAGATCAGGCTGGCATCATTGAGCCGCAGCTTGTCGATCGCCTCGCGCAGCGCGCCGTACTGGTTGGACTCGGTCGGATAGAGCCCCGCGAACACCATCGGCTTGAGTTCCTTGAACCCCGCCAGCGCTTCGGTGGCCGGACGCTCGGCGCTGGTGATGGTATCGCCCACGCGCATGTCGGCCACGGTCTTGACGTTGGCCGCGACCATCCCGACTTCGCCCGGCCCCAGTGCCTCGACCTCGGCCTCGAACGGCGTGAAGTGGCCAAGCCGCATCACCTCGCCCGTCTTGCCGGTGCCCATCAGATGAATTTGCATCCCGCGCCGCAGTTCGCCGTCGAACACGCGCACGAGGCCAATCGCGCCCTGGTAGACGTCGTACCAGCTATCGAAGATGAGCGCGCGAGTGGGCGCGCCGGGCGTGACGCGCGGTGGCGGAATCCGTTGGACCACCGCCTCGAGCACTTCTTCGATACCGACGCCTTCCTTGGCGCTGGTCAGGATCGCGCCGGTCGCGTCGAGTCCGATTATCTCCTCGATTTCGGCGCGGGTGCGATCGACGTCGGCGCCGGGCAGATCGATTTTGTTGATCACCGGCACGATTTCCAGCCCGTGATCCAGCGCCATGTAGACGTTGGCCAGCGTCTGCGCCTCGACCCCCTGGCTGGCGTCGACCACCAGCAGCGCGCCCTCGCAAGCCGCCAGGCTGCGCGAGACCTCGTAGGCGAAGTCGACGTGGCCGGGCGTGTCGATCAGGTTGAGCACGTAGGTCTTGCCGTCGCGCGCCGTATAGTTGAGCCGCACCGAGCGGGCCTTGATCGTGATCCCGCGTTCGCGCTCGAGATCCATCGAGTCGAGGAACTGCTCCTTCAACTCGCGCTTGCTGAGCGCGCCCGTGCGCTCGAGCAGCCGATCGGCGAGCGTCGACTTGCCATGGTCGATATGCGCGATGATCGAGAAATTGCGGATGAGCGTGGGGTCAGTCATTGGCAGGCGCGGAATCGATCATTCACGGATACATACAAAGATACAGAATACGCACAAAGATACGGCCGCCGTGACGGCGGCCGACGCCATCCCTCAGCATAGCATCATTCGGCTAGCGTGCCGCGCGATCGCGAAAGAAGCGCAGCGTCTGCGCCAGGCCATCCGACAACTCCACCTGCGGGCGCCATCCCAGCTCCTTGGCCGCCCGCTCGGGCAGGATAACCGAGCGCCGCTGCTCGCCCGCGCGCGCAGGGCCGAACTCGGCTGCCCGGCTGGTGCCCGCGATGCGCGCCAGCGTCTCATAGAGTTGGTTGACGCTGGTCTCGACCCCGGTCCCGATGTTGAAAGCGCCCTGACACGGTGGCTCTCGAGCGCGGCCACGTTGGCCCGCACCACGTCGGCGACAAAGACGTAGTCGCGAGTCTGTCCGCCGTCGCCATAGATCGTCACCGGACGGCCCTCGAGAATGCGCCCGCAGAAAATCGCGACCACGCCGGCCTCGCCATGCGGGATCCTGGCGCGGACCGTAGACGTTGGCGTAGCGCAGCGCGACGTAATCGATTCCGTATTGCGCGTGGTAAAAGAACAGATATTTTTCGGTGGCCAGCTTGGCGACGCCATAGGGGCTGACCGGGCGCCGCGGATGCTCCTCGTCGCAGGGAAAACACTCCTGCTCGCCATAGATCGCGCCGCCGGTGGAGGAGAAGACCACGCGGCGCAGTCCGTGCTCGCGCCCGGCCTCCATCAGGTTGAGAAACCCGACCAGGTTGACCTGCGCGTCGAAGGCCGGATCGGCGACCGAGCGCCGCACGTCCATCTGCGCCGCCAGATGCACCAGGACTTCGGGCCGTTCGCGCTCGATCACGCCGCGCACGGCGGGTGCGTCGCGCAGATCGGCCTGGTAAAAGCGCGCGCGCGGGTTGACCTGTTCGCGCTTGCCGGCCGAGAGATCGTCGATAACGGCGATTTCATGACCGCCGCGCGCCGCCAGCGCGTCAACCGTATGCGAGCCGATAAAGCCGGCCCCGCCGCTGACCAGTATTCGCATCAATTCTCTCTTCCGCTGCGGCTATATCGGCCGCCGGCCGATCGAGTAGTAGCGAAACTCGAGCGCTTTCATCAGGGCCGGGTCGTAGAGATTGCGCCCGTCGAAGATGACCGGGGATTTGAGCATCGTGCGGATACGCTGGAAGTTCGGATGGCGAAATTCGGGCCACTCGGTAAGGATGATTAGCGCGTCGGCCGCGGCCAACGTCTCGTAGTTGTTCTCGTGATAGGTGATGCGGTCGCCGAAGACGCGGCGCGCGCTGTCGAGCGCCTCTGGATCGTGCGCGCGCACGCTGGCGCCCGCCGCCAGCAGTTCCTCGATCACCGTGAGCGACGGCGCCTCGCGCATGTCGTCGGTGCGCGGCTTGAAGGCCAGCCCCCATACCGCGAAGGTGCGGCCGTGAAGGTCGGCGCCGAAATGCTGCTTGACGCGCTCGGCGATGAGCCGTTTCTGGCGCACGTTGACCTCGTCGGTCGCGCGCAACAGCGCGAAGTCGAGGCTGTGTTCGGCGGCGCTATGGACCAGCGCCTGCACGTCCTTGGGAAAGCACGAGCCGCCATAGCCGGCGCCGGGAAAGAGAAACTGCGAGCCGATTCGCCGGTCCGAGCCCATGCCGCGCCGCACGTCGCTTATCTCCGCGCCCACCGCTTCGCACAGGTTCGCCATCTCGTTGATGAACGAAATCCGCATCGCCAGCATCGCGTTGGAGGCGTACTTGGTCAGCTCGGCCGAGCGCGGGTCCATCACGATCACCGGGTTGTCGGTGCGCAGGAAGGCGGCGTGCAATTCGTGCAGGATCGCGGTCGCCTGCTCGCTGGCCGAGCCGATTACCACCCGGTCGGGCCGCATGAAGTCCTCGATCGCCGAGCCCTCCTTGAGGAACTCGGGACACGAGCACACGTCGACGCGATGGCTCGCGGCCTTGGCCACGATTTCGCGCACGCGATCGTTGGTGCCGACCGGCACGGTGCTTTTGATCGCGATGATATGATAGCCGGCGACCGCCTTGGCGATCTCTTCGGCCGCGCGCAGCACGCCGCTTAGATCGGCCGCGCCGGTTTTGCTCATCGGAGTGCCGACGGCGATAAACGACACCATCGCGGAGCTGACCGCTTCCTTGAGCTCGGTGGTGAAGCTCAGCCGGCCTTCCTTGATGTTGCGCCGCACCAGTTCTTCAAGGCCGGGCTCATAGATCGGGACCTGCCCGGCCTTGAGCTGCTCGATACGCGCGGCGTCGATATCCACGCAGATGACTTCGTTGCCGCTCTCGGCAAAGCAGGTTCCGCTCACCAGCCCCACGTAGCCCGTGCCCACGACTGCGATATTCATCTATTTTCCAAAACCTCGGACTCGGCAAAACTTCGGATTCGGATCGCCCTGAACTCAGAATTGTTCCTTGATGACGTAAACCGGCTTGTCCTGCGATTCGTGATAGGTGCGCGTCAGCATCTCGCCCAAAAGTCCGATACTGATGAACTGAACGCCCACGATCACCAGCAGAATCGCCAGCAATAGCGCCGGCCGATCGTGCAGTGCTCGTCCGCAGCACGATCTTCTCGAACACCAGTATAGCTGTCCACGTCGCGCCGATCAGACCCACCACCAGCCCGATCGCACCGAAGACCTGGATAGGCCGCGTCGAGTAACCCGAGAGAAACTTGACCGTCAAAAGGTCCAGAAAAGTGCGCACGATGCGCCCGGGCCCGTACTTCGAGCTGCCGGTGCGGCGCGGGCGGAAACTCACCTCGACCTCGGCGATACGCGCGCCCTGCTCGGCCGCGATCGCGGGGACGAAGCGATGCATCTCGCCATAGAGCATCAGGCGCTGCGCGAGGTCGTGCCGGTAGGCCTTCAGCGTGCAGCCGTAGTCGTGCAGCCGCACCCCGGTCATCCACGAGATCAGCCGGTTGGCGGCGACCGACGGCAGGCGGCGGCTGAAGCGCGCGCCCGCCCATCGCTCGGTGCGCCATCCGCTCACCAGGTCGTAGCCCTCGGCGAGTTTGGCCAGCAGGCGCGGGATGTCGGCCGGATCGTTCTCGCCGTCGCCGTCGATTGCGACCACCATGTCGCCGGTGGCCTGATGCAGTCCGCAGACGAGCGCCGCGGTTTGTCCCGAGTTGCGCGCGAGCCGGAATACCCGGACGTGCGCGTCGCCAGCCTTGATCGTGCGCAGGACGTCGACGCTGCCGTCGGTCGAGCCGTCGTCGATGAACAGCATCTCGTACGACACGGCGGCCGCGCCGAGCACGCGCGCGAGTTCCTCGTGCAGCGGAGCCAGGTTGTCCCGCTCGTTGTAGAGCGGAACAACTATCGAGAGTTCCATCGCGTGTACTGCGAGTCGGTCAGCTCGATGAAGGCGCGGTAGCGCTGGTCGATTTCCTCCCAGGTCAGCGTCACCAGCCGCTCGAGCGAAAAGCGCTCGACCACGAACGACGCCAGCACGCTGCCGTAGACCACGGCCGTGCGCAGGATCGGCTCGTCCACGCGGCCATGACGCGCCAGGAAGCCCATGAAGCCGCCGGCGAACGTGTCGCCCGCGCCGCTGGGGTCGATCACCTCTTCCAGCGGATAGGCCGGCACCGCGAACATCGCACCCGAGCTGAACTGGAGCACGCCGTATTCGCCGCGCTTCACCAGCACCGTCGTCGGGCCCCATCTTGAGAATCGCGCGGCCGGCGCGCACCAGGTTATGCTCGCCGCTCAGCATCCGCGCCTCTTCGTCGTTGAGGGTCAGGATGTTGACGCCGCGCCAGCAGCCGCATCAGCGCCGGACGCTCGTTCTCGATCCAGTGGTTCATGGTGTCGGCGGCAACCACTTTGGGGCTCTGCACCTGCGACAGCACGCGGCTTTGCAGTTCGGGCGCGATGTTGCCCAAGAAGACATAGTCGGCGCGGCGCTGGTCGGGCAGCAGCTCGGGAGCGAAATCCGAGAACACGTTGAGCGCCAGCCCCAGCGTGTCGCGCTTGTTCATGTCCTCGTGATAGCGCCCGTGCCAGCGCATCGTGAGGCCCTCGCGCCGCTCCAGCCCGCGCACGTCGATATTGCGCTCCGTGAACAGGCGCATATCCTCGTCGCGGAAGTCGGCGCCGACCGCGCCGACGATGCTGACCGGCGAAAAAAACGCGCCGCCAGCGCGAAATAGCTGGTCGAGCCGCCCAGCACGTCGTCGGCCCTGCCCTGCTGGGTCTCGATCGTGTCGTAGGCGACCGAACCGACCACTACGATACTCATTCGATAAAATCCGCCGGGATCTGCCTCATTGTGCTCCTCGTTTCATGAAGAGATACGATTTCGTTTCACTGCTTCACTGCAAATATTTGCCGATAATCGGCCGCAGGTCGGCGGCCACCTTGGGTGGGATCACCGCGCGGTCGGTGATGATCGCATCGCGCAGCGCATGCGGGCACGCGCAATCGCGCACGCGCGCCGCGATCCGCCGCGCCAGGATCGCCACGGCGCTCTGCGCGTGCTCGACGTTGAGCCGCATCACGCGCAGAATCTCGCCGATATCCACCGCCGCCACGCTTTCGTGCCAGCAATCGTAGTCGGTCACCAGCACCAGCGCCGCGTAACACATCTCGGCCTCGCGCGCGAGCCGCGCCTCCTGCATCGCCGTCATGCTGATAACGTCGGCGCCCCAGCGGCGGTAAAGATTCGACTCGGCGCGGGTGGAAAACTGCGGCCCCTCGATGCAGAGATATACGCCACCCGTGATGGACCGTCGTGCCGCCTTCGCGCGCGGACTCCAAAAGCTCACGCGCGAACGCCGCGCATACCGGGTCGGCTAGCGAGACGTGGGCGACGATTCCGTCGCCGAAAAACGTCGCCGGCCGCTTGAAGGTATGGTCGATGAACTGGTCGGGCACCACCAGGTCGCCCGGCCGCAGTTCTTCTTTCATGCTTCCGGCGGTGCTGACCGATACCAGGTGATCGACGCCGAGCTGCTTCATGCCGTAGATGTTGGCGCGGAAATTCAGCTCGGAGGGCATCAGGCGATGGCCGCGGCCGTGGCGCGAGAGAAAGACCACGTCACACTCGCCGAGCTTGCCGCGGAAGAACGGGTCGGAAGGGCGGCCGAACGGCGTCGTGAGCTCGACCTGCTCGACCGCGGTGAGACCCTTCATCTGATAGAAGCCGCTCCCGCCGATCACTCCAAGCACGGTCCTGCTCATTTGCGCTCGCCCCTCGTTCCTTCAGCCGGATTGCCGTTCCGCGTACAACTGTCCGCACGCGGCCGCGATATCCTGTCCCCGGCTCTCGCGGATTGTAGCGGTCAAGTTACCCTGCCGAAGGATCGCTTGAAAGCCCTCGACCGCGGCGCGCGCCAGAGGGCGCAAACGGCGCGCCTGGAAACGGATTGAAGATGATCAGGTTCACCTTGGCCTTAAGCTGGCCCAGCAGCCGCACCAGCCGGCGCGCGTCGCCGGGCGAGTCGTTGACCCCGGCCAGCATCACGTACTCGAAGGTGACGCGGTCGCGCCGTTTGATCGGCAGATCGCGGCACGCATCGATAAGCTGCTTGAGCGGATAGCGCTTGTTGATCGGCGCCAGGCGGTCGCGCAGTTCATCCGTCGTCGCATGGAGTGAGACCGCCAGGTTGACCGACGGGAACTCCGCCAGCAGCCGCTCCATCGCGGGCACCAGCCCCACGGTCGAAACGGTCACGCGCCGCGGCGAAATCCCCATCCCCCACGCCGAGGTCATGATCGAGAGCGCACGTGCGAGACGAGGGTAATTGGCCAGCGGCTCGCCCATCCCCATGAAGACGTAGTTGGTGAGTTGCTCGCCGGGCTCGAGTTCGCGCCGCGCTGCGGCTATCTGGCCGACGATTTCGGCCGCGGTCAAATTGCGATGGAGCCCCATGAGCGCGGTGGCGCAGAACTCGCACGCCATCGCGCATCCGGCCTGGCTCGAGAGGCACAGCGTGACCCGCTCTCCGGCCGGGATAATCACGCTCTCGATCGCCTCGCCGTCGCCGAGCGCGACCAGCAGCTTGCGGGTGCCGTCGGACGATCTCGCAACAGTGGCGTCAGCCGTCTGACTAATTCTAAAGTGATTCTTTAAGTGTACGCGAAACCCCACGCCGAGGTCGGACATCGCGTCGAAGGAATCCGCGCCGCGTTGCCACAGCCAGCCCATCACCTGGCGCGCGCGAAAAGCGCGTTCGTCCGCCGCGACCACGAACTGCTCGAGTTCATCGAGGACTAACTCGCGCACGTCGCGCATCAGCGGCTGCGCCGCCGTCGGCTCGACGTCAGGTTCCTGAGTATCTATCTGGGGATGTACCAGTTCGCTCACGGCCCTTAAGTCTAGTCCAAAAGCCTGGCTGTTCGGAGAGGGCCGAGATTTGGCGGGGGTCTGTCTCTAAACGCCTCTCCCGTGTCTTGGGAGAGGCCGGCGGCCGTTGCGGCCGACGGGTGAGGGTCAATTCCGGCGCGCTCGCTTCGAGCGCGCGGTTTGGAATTCAGAATTTCGACCTGAGCCGCTGCTCCGCGAAAACCGCGATGCGTAACCACGTGCAGGCGCGAGGTCCGCGCGCCCGTGAAAAACATCTTGACCCCCACCCAACCCTCCCCCAAGACACGGGGGAGGCTCAGAAAACAATCTACGACAAAATTAGGACAGTCCGTTTCTAAACGCCTCTCCCGTGTCTTGGGAGAGGCCGGCGGCCGTTGCGGCCGGCGGGTGAGGGTCGATTCCGGCGCGCCCGCTCCGAGCGCGCGGTTTGGAATTCCGACGCTCTACGAAACGATGTCGAGGCTGCTGAAGAAGAACGCGACTTCGTGCGCCGCGGTCTCGGGCGCGTCCGAGCCGTGCGTCGCGTTCTTTTCGACGTCCATCCCGAACTCTTTGCGAATCGTGCCGGGCGCCGCCTTGGCCGGATCCGTCGCGCCCATCAGGTCGCGCCACTTCGCGATTGCGCCGTCGGCCTCCAGCGCCATCACCACCACCGGCCCCGACGACATGTACTCGCAAAGCGATCCGTAAAACGGCCGCGCCTTGTGCACCTCGTAAAACGCTTCGGCCTGCCCGCGTCCCAGACGCATCAGGCGCATCGCGCGAACCTTCAGTCCCGCGCCCTCGATGCGTTTGATGATGTCGCCCGAAAGCCCGCGCCCCACCGCGTCGGGCTTGATGATTGCCAATGTCCGTTCGATCGCCATCCGCTACTTGCCGTCCTGATTGTGCCGGGCGTCCGCGCCGCTGTTCAATTCTTGTGCCCGTCGAGCGCGGCCTTCATGGTCACGCCCAACTCCGCCGGGCTCATCGCGACGCTGATGCCGGCGGCCTTGAGCGCCGCGATCTTGTCGGCCGCTCCGCCGTGTCCGCCCGAGATGATCGCTCCCGCGTGGCCCATCCGCCGCCCCTTGGGCGCGGTCTGTCCGGCGATGAACGCGACCACCGGCTTCTTGAAGTTCTGCTTGATGTACGCCGCCGCCTCTTCCTCGGCGGTGCCGCCGATCTCACCGATAAAAATCACCGCGTCGGTGCCGGAATCCTTGTTGAACAGCTCCAGCACGTCGATTTGATTGGTGCCGATTATCGGGTCGCCGCCGATTCCGACGCAGGTCGATTGCCCGATGCCGAGTTGCGTTAGCTGATGCACCGCCTCGTAGGTCAGCGTGCCCGAGCGCGAGATCACGCCGACCCGTCCGGGCTTGTGGATGTAGCCCGGCATGATGCCGATCTTGCACTCGCCGGGGGTGATCACGCCGGGACAGTTGGGGCCGATCAGCCGCGATTTGCTGTCCTTCAAGTAGTGCTTGACCTTCACCATGTCGAGCACCGGGATGCCCTCGGTGATGCAGATGACGAGTTCGATTCCGGCGGCCACGGCCTCGAGAATCGCGTCGGCGGCAAACGGCGGCGGCACGTAGATCACGGTCGCGTTGGCGCCGGTCGCTTTGCGCGCCTGCTCGACGGTGTCGAAAATCGGAATGCCCTCGAAGTCCGTGCCGCCCTTGCCCGGCACCACGCCGCCGACCATCTGCGTGCCGTAGTCGCGGCAGGCGCGGGTGTGGAACTGGCCGGTGGCGCCGGTGATGCCCTGGGTGAGGACGCGGGTGTTCTTGTTTACCAGGATGCTCATCGAATCAATGTCCTATTTGCCGATCGACTCGACCACGCGGCGCGCCGCGTCGGCCATGTCGTTGGCGGCGATCACCTTGATGCCCGACTCGGCGAGGATCTGCTTGCCCTCTTTGACGTTGGTCCCTTCCATGCGGACCACCAGCGGGATGCTGAGCTTGACCTCGCGCGCCGCGTCGACCACGCCGCGCGCCAGCACGTCGCATTGCATGATGCCGCCGAAGACGTTGATCAGCACCGCCTTGACGCGCGAGTCGGAGAGCAGGATGCGGAACGCGGCCGCGATCTTCTGCGCGTTGGCGCCGCCGCCGACGTCGAGAAAGTTGGCCGGCTCGGCGCCGTAGTACTTCACGATGTCCATCGTCGCCATCGCCAGGCCCGCGCCGTTGACCATGCATCCGATGTTGCCGTCGAGATGCACGTAGCTCAGATCGTACTTGGCGGCCTCGGTCTCGGCCGGATCCTCTTCGTTGGAGTCGCGCAGCTCGCGGATGTCGGGATGGCGGAACAGCCCGTTATCGTCGAACGAAATTTTGGCGTCCAGGCAAATCACGCGCCCGTCGGTCGTCACCACCAGCGGGTTGATCTCGATCAGCGAGGCGTCGGTCTCGACAAACGCGCGGTAGAGCGCGCCGAGCAGCGTGGCGAACTGGCCGACCTGCTTGTCCTTCAGTCCCAGCGCGAACGCGATCCGGCGCGCCTGGAACGGCGCCATCCCGAGCAGCGGATCGACCGGGTCGGTGATGATCTTCTCGGGCGTTTTGGCGGCGACCTCTTCGATCTCCATCCCGCCCTCGGTGCTCGCGATCACCGCGACCGCCGCCGCCTTGCGATCGACCACCATGCCCGAGGTAGAGCTCGCGCGCGACCTGGCTCGCCTCCTCGACGTACACGCGGCGCACCACGCGTCCCTCGGGGCCCGTCTGATGCGTCACCAGCGGCTTATCGAGCAGCCGGGCGGCGAATTCGCGCGCCTCCTCGGCCGAGCTTATCAGCTTCACGCCGCCGGCCTTGCCGCGCCCGCCGGCATGGATCTGCGCCTTGATGACAGCCTTGGGCTGGCCGAGCGCGCTGAATGCCGCGGCGGCCTCGTCGGTCGAGGAGGCCGGTTGCCCCTTGGGCACCGGCACGCCGAAGCGGCCGAGCACCTGTTTGGCCTGGAACTCATGGATATTCATGCTTCACTAACCTTGCGTTTGGCGCGCGGCGACGATTCGCCGGACGCGCGCCGATGGCGCCCTAGCCGGCTACCGCCTTGTCCATCGCTTCGACCAGTTCGCGCACGTGCGAGACCGAGCTGTCGAAAGCGGTCTTCTCGGCCGCCGTGAGCTGGATTTCGATCACCCGCTCGACGCCGCCCGCGCCGATCACCGCCGGCACGCCGGCATAGAGGCCGCTCACGCCGTATTCGCCCTCGAGATAGACCGCGCACGGCAGCACTTCCTTGCGGTCGAGGATGTGGGCCTCGACCATCCGGTAAACCGCCGCGCCCGCGGCGTAGTACGACGACGTCTTCATCAGCTCGACGATCTCGCCGCCGCCGTTGCGCGTGCGCTTTTCGATCTCGTCCAGGCGCTTGGGCGCGATCATGCGTTCGATCGGCACGCCGCCCACGTTGGTGTAGCTGCGCACCGGCACCATGTCGTCGCCGTGTCCGCCCAGCACCATCGCCGAGACGCTCTCGACCGAGACCTTGAGCTCGGCCGCGAGGAAGGTGCGGTAGCGCGCCGAGTCGAGCACGCCGGCCTGCCCGGCGACGCGATGCTTGGGAAAGCCGGTGACGCGCTTTATCTGCGTCACCATCGCGTCGAGCGGATTGGTCACCACGATCACGAACGCGTCGGGCGCGTGCTGTTTGATCGCGGCGCCGACCTGGTTCATCACGCCGGCGTTGATTTTCAGCAGGTCGTCGCGGCTCATCCCGGGCTTGCGCGGCGATCCCGAGGTCACCACGCAGCAATCGGCGCCCTCGATGATCTTCATGTCGGTCGAGCCGCTGACGTTCACGTCGGCGCCCAGCACCGGGGCGGACTCGAGCATGTCGAGCGCCTTGCCCTGGGGCAGGCCGTCGATGATGTCGAAGAGCGCGATATCGCCCAGCCCGCGCAAAAAGCACAGGTGGGCACAGGTGGCGCCGACGTTGCCGGCGCCGATGAAGGCGATTTTTCTACGCTTGATCACACTTTGCCGTAAGGGCCGACGCCCTTACGTCCTCCGTGAGGCTGACTTATATATCCGCTATCGCCGCGCGCGCAAAGCTTTACAGCGGGCGCGGCACGAATCCGCCTGGGCCGGCCGTCCCGCCGCGCGCGACCCCGAATCAATATCAGCCGCCGCCCGCCGTGTGAAGCCGTGCGCAATCGGCCGCCTGCGCCGTTTTGTGGCCGGGGCCAAGCCGTGTTACACAAGCCTCGAAGCGAGCCTGCAATCGAACTACCGACGGCGACGACGAAATCTATCGACGGGAGGATGATTCACATGGCCGGTGACTTGGAGGCCCGCGTCAGCGCGCTTGAGTCCAAGGTACAGGAGCTTGTCGACATCGAGGCGATTCGCGACCTGCGCTTTCGCTACCACGAATACATCAACGACGCGAAGTTCACCGAGATCGCGGGCCTCTTTACCGAGGACGGCGATCTGCTCTTCGGCCATCTCGGCAACGCCCACGGCCACGACGAGATCAACCGCTTCTTTGGCGGGCTGCTGACCAAGCCCGACGCGCCGGGAAGAGCAAGACGCCGCGGCTCTCGCGCGTGCGCCAGTTCATCCACAACCACGTGGTCGAAGTTCACGGCGACCGCGCCAGCGGCTTCTCCTACCTGGAGGCCAAGCCGGTCTACAAGGGCGAGAGCTACGTGGTCGCGGCGCGCTACGACGACGAGTACGTGCGCCAAAACGGTCAGTGGAAGTTCAAGAAGATGGCGCTGACGCCGTACTTCATGGTGCCGCTGAAGGAAGGCTGGGCCCAGGACGATCTGCTCAAGATGGGCCACTGACGGGCATCCTGACTTGTAAGCGCTGAGATTAGAGGTGAGCACGATGGAACCCGCGGTACTTTACGAACGCAGCGGCGTGATCGGATACGTCACGCTCAACCGGCCGCACGTGCTCAACGCGATGAACGTCGAATGGATCCACGCGCTGGCCGCCGCGGCGCAAAAAGCGCACGAGGATGCGGCCGCGCGCGTCGTGGTGATCCGCGGCGCAGGACGCGCGTTCTGCGCGGGCGCCGATCTCAAGGAAATCCCGCAGCCGCCAGGAGCTGATGGAGCACTGGCGCACGCATATCGGCCCCGAACAGGACGCCGCGCGCCGCTTCCGCCGCGTCGGCAAACCGCTGATCGCGCAAGTGCACGGCTACGCGGTGGGCGGCGGATGCGAGGTCGCGATGCTCGCCGACATGCGTATCGCGGCCGAGGGCACCAAGCTCGGCTTCACCGAGGTGAAGGTCGGCGCGACCGTCACGATGGGCGGGCTGTATAACCTCACCCGCATCGTCGGCGCGGGCCGCGCCTTCGAGCTGCTCTATACCGCCGAGCTAATCGACGCGGCCGAGGCGATGCGGATCGGGCTGGTCAACCGCGTGGTGCCGGCGGACGAGCTTGAGGCTGCGGTGCGCGCGCTGGCCGAGAAGATCGCCGCGCACTATCCGGCCGAGCTGGCGCTCACGCGCGAAGGCGTTTACCGCGCGATGGACATGGACTTCGACGCCTCGGTCGAGATGGAGCTGGGCGCGGCGCTGGTGTCGCATCTCGAGGGCTCGCGGATCGAGGGGATGGCGCGTCAGGCCGAACGGATCCATCAGCGCAAGCGCGGTTCCTGATGACGGTGCGCCGTGAGTTCCCGAAACCGCGAAGACGCGCGGACTGCACGGAGGACGCTAAAGCGCGAACGCGCGCGCGCTCGCGGCGTTCGTGGCCGCGCTGGTATTGGCCGCCGCTGCCGCGCAAGTCCCGCGCGCATCGGCGGCGCAGATCGAAGTCTGTTTCTCGCCGCCGCTTCCCGGCGGATGCGATCCGGCCAGAGCGATCGAGGACGCGATAAGGGCCGCGCGCAAATCCATCCTGATCCAGGCGTATGAGATTACGCCCGGCCCCCTGGTAACGGCGCTCATCGAGGCGCATCGGCGCGGCGTCGACGTGCGCGCCATCGTTGACTACAAACAGCTCACCGACCGCCGCAACCACGACGACGCGTTCGCCGTCGAGCATCTTGGCGAGGCCGGAATTCCCGTGCTGGTCGACCGGCCGCCCGGCTTGATGCACGACAAGGTCATGATCATCGACGGCGAAGCGGTCGTCACCGGCAGCTTCAACTACACGTATTCCGCCGAGCACAGGAACGTCGAGAACCTGCTGGTGATTCACGATCCCCGCGCTGGCCGCGCAATACGTGCAGCACTGGCGAAGCCGCGCGAGCGAGTCCCGGCCGCTTCGCGCCAGTGGCAGCGTCGGGAGCGGGCAAAATTCGGTGGCGCAGAATTCAGCGGCCATAGATAATGCCGCATCGCCCGCGCCGAACGGACCGATTGTCGGCAACCGCCGCAGCCGCATCTACGAATGGCCCGGATGCCCCGGCTACAACAAGATCTCGGCCGCCAATCGCGTGCAGTTCCTTAACGCACAAGCGGCCGAGCAGGCCGGCTACCGCGCCGCCCGCAACTGCCGATAATTTAAAAATACGCCCGCATCGAACCTCTGCGGCAAAAGCGCTCTAGTGTAGTGAGCCTTAAATTGGCTTACAAACATTCAGCACCGGGATGCCTCCGTCATCCTGAACGAAGTGAAGGATCTCGCGCGGTCCTCCGCGCGCTTAGGCGGTGAGCTACTACGTCTACATCATGAGCAGTAAGTCGGGAGTGCTATACATCGGCGCGACCAGACGACCTCGACCGCCGCGTGTTCGAGCACAAGCAAGGGCTAATCGAAGGTTTCACCAAAAAGTACCGAGTGACGCGATTGATCTACGTCGAGCAGTTCGATCGAGCGGCAGAGATGGTCGCGCGCGAGCGGCAGCTCAAGGGATGGACCAGGGGCAGGAAGCTTGAGCTGATTCACAGCCAAAATCCCGAAATGGTGGGTTACGCGCGGAGGACCGCGCGAGATCCTTCGCGTCGGCAGCCTCCCTCAGGATGACGGAAGGCGGCCAAAGCGGAACGAGCCCAAAGCGAAAAGCGCCAAAAGGACAATGACCGGTGGAGAGTCTTATTTGACGAACCTGAGACTCACCGTCAGGTCCTTGCTCAGTGCGCCCAGGCCGTTTCCTGCGTCGTCGCCCACGGATAGACATGCACCATCCATCCGAAGACCTGCGGATAGAAGCGTCCGCCCGCCGCGTCGCACTCAGCCTTGGTCGAGATTGAGCCGGTGAAGCCGAACTTCGTCCAGTCGGCGGTCGCGCCTTGTCCCTTGGGCGGGAAGCACAAGTCGACGTGCCGATGCCATCGCGCGACGCTCAGCGGCACGCGCTGGTCGAGCTTCGCTTCGCTGGTTCCGCGCGGCGCCGTGTACATCGCGCCGACCAGTTCGTAACCGCCGTTGGCCGTCTTCTTGTAGAGCAGCGAGGTTGGCTCGACGGGATCGAAAGTGAATGCCGCCTTCAGCCCGTTCTGCCATCGCGTGAAGTGATAGATGTTCTGCGGGAGCTCCGGATGGAACGGCTTGAAGCCGTCGGCCTCGGCCACGTGGTAATCCTTGTACTTGACGAGCGCGGTTTGCAGGGTCTTGACGATTTCCGCGGCGCGCGCGCGATCCGCGTCGGTTGCCGGACGAGTATCGCTCCACGCCATGTGCGCCGACATCGCCGCGTGGCCGGCCATGTGCGTCGGACATGTGCATCGACGACATCGCGTCGATAGCCGCGTCCTGAGTCGCGGCGTCGCCGCGCTGGTCCATCGTAGTGACGTAACGGACTGCCGCGTGCGGCGCGCCGCCATCGACCCCGCGCCGCCCTGCCCCATCGTACCCGCGATGTCGGTGCCGCGTCCCTGTGCCGCCGCGAGCGCCAGCAACACCATCGCGACCCCTGCCGCGTTGTGCAAAATCATCGTTCCTCCCCTTTGCTCGAATCCGAGCTCTCCGCCACCTCCACCCACCAATGACTACGCACCCGCCCCTGCGGGGTTACACGACGCATCTTCAAGGATTATTTGACTCCGCTGCCGCGGTTGTGCGCCATAGGGGGTCAAGGGCTGTGGCTCGGGAAAACCGCTGCTGCCAGAGCCGCCAACCACAACCGGCAGTGTCCCGCGAAGGGCACCTACTAGTCGAATCGCTGGATTGTCGCCCGTGGACGCCATCTGACCGACGCAAGAGCGCCCGCAGGACGATGCCCGCGGGCGCTCTTTACGACTCCGAAGCTCGCGGCGCATCGCAGCGCCGCCGCGATGTTTCATACTGACGCTACATGTTGTCGACGATCGCCTTGCCGAACTCCGAGCACTTGAGCAGCTTCGCTCCGGTCATCAGGCGCTCGAAATCGTAGGTCACGGTCTTGTTCGCGAGCGTCTTCTCCAGTCCGCGGACAATCCCGTCGGCCGCCTCCTGCCATCCCATGTGCTCGAGCATCATCACGCCCGAGAGGATGACCGAGCCCGGGTTGACCTTGTCCTGGTCGGCGTACTTGGGCGCGGTGCCGTGAGTGGCCTCGAAGATCGCATGGCCGGTCACGTAGTTGATGTTGGCGCCCGGCGCGATGCCGAGGCCGCCGACCTGCGCCGCCAGCGCGTCCGAAAGGTAGTCGCCGTTGAGGTTCATCGTCGCCACCACGTCGAAATCCTCGGGGCGCGTGAGCATCTGCTGGAGCGTGATGTCGGCGATGTTGTCCCTGACCAGGATTTGTCCCTCGGGCGGCTTGCCGTTGCAGTCGTCCCATCCGATCGCCCTGCCCTTGAACTCGCGCCGCGTGAGCTCATAGCCCCAGTCGCGGAAGGCGCCCTCGGTGAACTTCATGATGTTGCCCTTGTGCACCAGGGTGACGCTCTTGCGCTTGTGCGCGATGGCGTAGTTGATCGCCGCGCGGATCAGCCGCTCGGAGCCCTCGCGCGAGATCGGCTTGATGCCGATGCCGGAGGTGTTGGGGAAGCGAATCTTGGTGACCTTCATCTCCTCGAGCAGGAACTTGATGACCTTTTTCGCCTCGGGCGACTCGGCCTCCCACTCCACGCCGGCGTAGATGTCCTCGGTGTTCTCGCGGAAGATGACGGCGTCGAGCTTCTCGGGATTCTTTACCGGGCTCGGCGTGCCCTTGAAGTAGCGCACCGGGCGCAGGCAGACGTAGAGATCGAGCATCTGGCGCAGCGCGACGTTGAGCGAGCGGATACCGCCGCCCACCGGCGTGGTCAGCGGCCCCTTGATTCCGACCAGGTATTCCTTGAACGCCTCGACGGTCTCGTCGGGCAGCCAGTTGTTGAACTGGTTGAAGGATTTCTCGCCCGCCCACACTTCCATCCACGCGATCTCGCGCTTGCCGCCGTAAACCTTCTTGAGCGCGTTGTCGAAGACGTACTGCGAGGCGCGCCAGATGTCCGGCCCGGTGCCGTCGCCCTCGATGAACGGAATAATCGGCCGGGCGGGCACGTGCAGCTTGCCGTCCGACCCCATCGTGATCTTTTCGCCGTTGCTCGGAACCTTGATCGTCTTGAACGCCATCTGCCTTGACACCCGCCTGGTTGAGGATAATGTGCGCGCCGCCCGCGCTTCGCTTCGATGCGCGTCCGGTCACGCAATTAAACCCAGATCATATAGCAAACGCCTGCCGTCGTGGGCAAAGCGCCGCGTCAACTGGTTAACACCGTCGACGGCTGGCCATTGCTATAGTTTCCCGCAATCGCGCGTGAGGATGCGGCTCTCACGGCCGACGCAGGGCTTAGTCAAAGCAAGACCGGGGTTCACTCAGCAAGCGGAGACAGGGTATGGATTTCAGTTTCACCCCCGAAGAAGAAGCGTTTCGTTCGCGGCTGCGCGAATGGCTCGAGAAGACCTCGGGCGAAGTGTTCGGCCGGCGCGGCGACGGGATGGGCGCTTCGACCGCCAGCCTGCTCGACGTCGGCGACGACTCCAAGTGGCAGGGGCTGCGCGAGTATCACAAGCGGCTCTACGAGGCCGGCTACGTCGCGCTGCACTGGCCAAAGGAATGGGGCGGCGGTGGCGCTTCGCTTATCGAGCAGGCGATTTACCAGGACGAAGTGCTGCGCCTGGGTCTGCCGCTTTACGGCGCCAACCAGCTCGCGATCGATCGCATCGGCCCCACCATCATCCTGCTCGGCACCGAGCAGCAAAAAGAGCGCTACCTCGGCAAGATGCTGACCGGCGAGGAAATCTGGTGCCAGGGCTATTCCGAGCCCAACTCCGGCTCCGACCTCGCGAGCCTGCAGACCCGCGCCGTGCTCGAGGGCGACTCCTTCGTGGTCAACGGCCAGAAGGTATGGACCAGCCTCGCGCAGCGCGCCGACATGCAGGTGCTGTTGGTGCGCACCGACCCCAGCGCGCCCAAACACAAGGGCATCTCCTACCTGCTGGTCGACATGAAAAGCCCCGGCATCACGGTTCGCCCGCTGATGCAGATAACCGGCGAGTCCGGATTCAACGAAGTCTTCTACGACAACGTCCGCGTGCCCAAGGAAAACCTGGTCGGCGAGATAAACCAGGGATGGCAGGTGTCGATCGCAACCCTGATGTGGGAGCGCGCCTCGGGCGGCACGCGCCATCCGGTCGAGCGCACCATCAACGAGCTTATCGAACTTGCCAAGGCGATCGAGTTCGAGGGGATGCCCGCGCATCGGCATCCTTACGTTCGCCAGAAGCTCTCGCAGTTCGCGATCGAGTCGCGCTGCCTGCGGCTCAGCCGCTATCGCGGCCTGACCGCGCAGCTCAAGGGCAAGGTGCCGGGGCCGGAAACTTCGTTCGGCAAGCTGTTCGCGACCGAACTAAATCTGCGCGTGGCGATGTTCGCCGACGAGTTGCTCGGACCTTACGCAACGCTGATGAAGGAATCGATCGGCGCGGTCGAGGGCGGGCGATGGACGATGCGGACGCTGGCGGCGCGCGGGCTGACGATCGCGGCCGGCTCGAGCGAGATCCAGCACAACATCATCGGCGAGCGGGTGCTGAAACTCCCCAAGGGTTGAGCGCAGGCCGGCGCGGCACTTCTCGAGACGACACCGCTTCGCGGTGACATTAATTGCCGCCCTTGCGCGGCCGCGGACGCTACGCTGCTCCCAAGATACGTTCTGCCGGATTGCGCGCGTGGACGATGGTGGAATGAAGCTGATCGATGGCGGCGCGACGCAAGACCACGAGTCAAGCTATCCTACGAGGACCGCTCGTCAGGTCGGGCTGGAGCAGCATTGACATGAGAAGCTCGGCTCGCACGACAAGGATGCTCTCGCCAGATCCGGTGCTGGCGCGGCTACCGTATTCCTGCGCTTTCATGACGGCGACGAAATTCCGGCCCGCGGATGCTGGCGCGTATTCGCCAAGCAGACCGGGCTGAAGCCCTGAGGACTCTCTGAGGCGCGCGATACTACTGAGCCGCGTGACGGCTTGAGCGAGTCGGCGCGAAAGGAAATGTCTGAAGCTTCGCGATGGAGTTGCTTCGCCGTGCTCGATTCGGTCTGGCGATGACGCGCAGCGCCAGCGCCTGCACCGCGGCCAACGCTTGCTCGCGGCTTTCGCCATACGCCATCACGCCGGGCAGATCCATGACTTCGGCGATCCACCTGGCCGTCATCTTCGCGATCGAGCTACGATTCGAACGACCATCCGGCCTCTTTTATGCGTAGCACAAGCTGGTGCATTCAGACGATGCCCCGTAGTTATATTCGCCATCGACTGCGGGCAGGTTTTACAAAACGGCGACTCCGGGGTTGAAGCTCTTGTGCGCGATCGAAATCGAGAGCAATAAAAAACGAGGACCGGCCGCCATGAATCACATGAATCAATCGATAGTACCCGCAATAATTCCCGCAACTTGGGGGCCGCGCGGACGCGGCGCGGAAATCAGCTATACCATCGTCGATTCGCCATTCGGCCGGATGCTGGTCGCAGTGACCGCGCGCGGCATCTGCGCGCTCTCGGTGCATCAATCCGACGAATGGCAGGAGAGCGAACTGCGCCGCGATTTTCGCGAGGCCAAAATCATCGCGCGACGAAGGCGCGGCGCGCCCGGCCGCAGAGGCCGTGCTGCGCTACCTGCGCGGCGAGACGGCGCAATGCGAAGTGCCGCTGGATGTCAGCGGCACGCCGTTTCAACTCAGCGTATGGCGCGAGCTGTGCGCGATTCCCGAAGGCTCCACGCGCAGCTACGGAGAGATCGCGGCGCGCATCGGACGGCCGTCGGCGGCGCGCGCCGTCGGCCATGCCAACGGCTCGAATCCGGTGTCGATTCTGATCCCGTGCCATCGCGCGATCGGCGCGAACGGCAAACTGACGGGCTATCGATGGGGCCTGGAGACCAAAAGAAAGCTGCTCGCTTTCGAACAGGCGCGCGCCGGCCGCACGTTACTCCATCCGTCAACTCACGCAACCGGGCTGGCTAGTTCGCGTCGCGCGAGCGACGGCCCGAGCAGCATGACGTCGCCGGTTCGCTGATCACTGGCAGCGGGCGCGGCGCGCGCCGCGGCGCCGGCAACCGGCTTGCCGTGCTTCTCTTCGAGATCGTAGTTGACGTGGTAGACCTCCCATTCGACGCCGTCGGGATCCTGCACCCAGAACTTGCTCTGGTTCGCGTAGCAGCAGTTGACGTTCAACTGTTCGCGCACGCTGAGTCCGGCCGCCTTGACGCGCTCCAGATGGCGCAGCACGGTCTCGCCGGAGTCGACCTCGACGCCGAGATGGTTGATCGCGCGCGCGTCGTCGCTTCCGGCGCGTCTGGGCGAGATGGCGAGGTTGATCGGCGCGAACGGCGGCACGAACTTCAGATGGTCGCCCTTGTCCTTGGCCGGTCCGACGCCGAAGAACTTCTCATAGAAGTCGCGGCTGCGAGCCAAGTCCGCGACCGAAAGATGAATATGCACCCTGGCGTCCATCGTCGTTGCCCTCGTTGTTCCAATCTAATCAGCGATGCGCCGCCTTCGCTGCATCGACTCGGTGCATTCAAAACTTGCCTCGCCCGCGTCCGCGATAGCAGCATGAGGCGCGGAGAAATCGCGCCGATCGCGTGAGAAACGGGCCAGGAAGACGCGACAAGGAGAGCGGCGATGGACGTCAGACTGCGTGAAGGCCGGCCGGAGGACGCGCAGGTGTGCGGCACGATCGCTTACGAGGCATTCAAGTCGATCGCCGATCGGCACAACTTTCCCCCCGACTTTCCCAACCGTCGAAAATGCCGTCGCGGTGCTTTCCTTCCTGCTCGCGAATCCGGGCTTCCACAAGGTGGTCGCCGAACTCGACGGCCGAATCGTCGGCAGCAATTTTCTCGACGAGCGCAATCCGATCGCCGGCATCGGGCCGATAACCGTCGACCCGGCGGTCCAGGATCGCGCGATCGGGCGGCGCCTGATGCAGGCGGTGATGGAACGCGCCGCGGCCCGCAACTTTCCCGGCGTGCGGCTCGTGCAGGCGGCGTACCATCGCCGCTCGCTCAGCCTCTATACCAAGCTTGGATTCGATTCGCGCGAGCCGCTGAGCGTTTTCCAGGGCGCGGCGCTCAATCTCTCGGTCCCCGGATGCGTCGTGCGGCCGGCGCGCGAGAGCGATCTCGAGGAATGTAGCCGCCTGTGTATCCGCGTCCACGGCCATGACCGCACTGGCGAGATGCGCGACGCGCTCCGGCCCGGCCACGCCGCGGTCGTCGAACGCGCCGGGCGCATCACGGGCTACACTTCCGCGATCGCTTTTTTCGGCCACGCCGTGGGCGAGACCAACGACGACATCAAAGCGCTCATCGGCGCGGCGCAATCATTTGGCGGTCCGGGATTTCTCGTCCCGACGCGCAACGGCGATCTGATGCGCTGGTGCCTGAACAATGGGCTGCGGATCGTCTATCCGGCGACCCTGATGACGGTCGGGCTCTATAACGAGCCGGCCGGCGCTTATCTTCCGTCAGTGATTTACTAAGCGAGCGCGTCGCGACGGGCGCGGCCGCGGCGGTCGGCGCGCGAATCGAGTTCGTTGCATCAAGTTCCCTGAATCGGGGCGGCCCAACGGCTGAAGATCGTCTCGGCGATCTTGCTGAGGCCGGACAGATGCCGCGGCGCCGAGGCGAGGATCTCGTCGCCGTCGATACCGGACCGCTTCAGTCCCTCGCCGAACTCGCTCACCCACGCCGCGACGATCTGCTGGGTCATCTCGGCATGAAACAGCAGTCCCCACGCGTTGTCGCCGTAGCGAAACGCCTGCAACTCCGTCAGCTCCGACGAAGCGAGCGGCACCGCGCCCGCCGGCAGGTCGAAGATGTCGCTGTGCCAGTGGCCGGTGACGAATTCCTCAGGCAGTCCTCGCAACAAACGGTCGTCCTTCGCCTCGGGGCGCAGCCGCACCGGATGCCATCCGATTTCCTTGTGCGCGGCGCGCCGCACGTTGGCGCCGAGCGCCGCCGCCAGCAACTGGCTCCCCAGGCATACGCCAAGCACCGGCCGGCCCGCCTTGAGCGCGTTTTCGATCAACGCAATCTCGGCGCGCAGATATGGATAACGATCGAGCTGGTAGACCGCCTCCACCCCGCCCATCACGATAAGACCGCCCGCGCCCTTCATGTCGGTGGGTACGGGACGGCCGTCGAACACGCGCACGTATTGCCACGCGAGCGCCGCCGACTCCAATGCCTCGGCGATCGCGCCGAGGTTCCCGGTCGGAGAATGCTGTAGCACCCAGACTTTCGCCATCGTAGATCCTTTTCCCATTGGCTCGCCGCCGCGAGGTCTCATGTCCAGCTTTGGATTCCCGAGTCTCCCGCGTCAAGCGGCCCAAAGCGATGCACGAGCGTTGCGAGACCACTGGTAGAGCGCGGGTGGGGCCTCCGAGGGCCGCGCGAAATCAAGTTGATGGAATTGCGCGGACGGATTACGCTCCGGCTTAGGCGGCCGCACGACATCCACTGGGGCGCGCCGCATCGATCGTACACGACAGCGCAACGGAGGTTCCCGTCGAGCATCATCGGAGGATTCAGCTGCCCGACATGAGCATCATCGGCGCTTCGCGAGCAGACCGTCCACGGCGCGAAGAGTATCGCCGACGCCTGCGCGCGCCATCGATGGAACATCCCGGCCGACTACAACGTCGCCGTCGATTGCCTCGATCGCCATAGCGACCTTCGCGACAAACCGGCGCTCTACTATGAAGACGACGAGGGCCGGGTCGAGACCTACACCTTCGGTAAGATGGCTGAACTTAGCCGGCGCTTCGCCAACGCGATGGCGGGGCTGGGAATCAAGCGCGGCGACGTGGTCGCGGTGCATCTGCCGCAGCGGCCCGAGACCGCGATCGCCCACATGGGGCTCTATCGATCGGCGGCGATCGCGCTGCCGATCTCGAAGCTGTTCGGCCCCGACGCGCTCAAGTACCGGCTCAGCAACAGCGCGGCCAAGGCAATTCTGCGTCGAGCCCGACAGCGTCGAGAAGCTCGAGCCGATTCGCAAGGACGTTCCTGAATTGCGCCACGTGATCATCGCCGGCGGCAAACAGGGCGGCGTCGCCTTTGACGATCTCATCGCTAAAAGCTCCGAGCAATTCACGATGGGTCCGGCGCACGCCGAGGATCCGATCCTGATGATGTACACCTCGGGCACCACCGGCGATCCCAAGGGCGTCTTGCACGTCGCGCGCTACGTGCTGGGGCACAATGGGATCGACTACTCGTACAATTTTCTGCGCCAGGGCGATCTTTACTACAGCCCGGCGGATTGGGCGTGGGCGGGCGGCTTGCTCGACGGCCTGCTCGCGATTTGGCCCTACGGGATTCCGGTGCTCGCCTACCGCAGCAAGGCGCGTTTCGATCCCGACGTCACGCTGAAGCTGCTCGAGAAGTACGGCGCGACGGTCGGGCTCTATCCGCCGACCGCGCTCAAGTCGTTGCGCGAGGTCAAGAACCCGCGGGAGAAGTATCGCCAGCTTCGTCTGCGATGCATCGTGAGCGGCGCCGAGCCGGTAAGCCCGGAACTCTCGCGATGGGTCGACGAGCAGCTCAAGGTCGAATTCAACCAGGCCTTCGGCCAGACCGAGGCCAACTACTTCATCGGCAACTGCACGGCGCTCGAGAAGGCGAGCCTCGAGCCGCTCGGCAAGGCCTATCCCGGCCACGAGGTCGCCGTGGTCAATCCGCAAACCGGCACGCCGGTCAAAAACGGCGAGACCGGCGAAATCGCGATCCGCACCGACGATCCGGTGGTGATGAAGGAGTACTGGAAGAACCCGGACGCGATGGCGGAGAAGTTCGTCAACGGATGGTGCATCACCGGCGACAACGGCCACATGGACGACCAGGGTTACATCTATTTCCAGGGCCGCTCCGACGACGTCATCAAAACTCGGGCTACCGGGTCGGCCCGGCCGAGGTCGAGGCCAAGATAATCGAGCATCCGGCGGTTGCCTCGTGCGCGGTGGTGGGAGTGCCGGATGAGCGGCGGGGCCAGGCAATCAAGGCGTTCATCAAGCTGCTGCCGGGCCATCAGCCGTCGCAGCAGATGATCGACGAGATCCAGAAGCACGTGAAGACCCGGCTCGCGGCGCACGAGTACCCGCGCGAGTTCGAGTTCATGGACGAGTTTCCGGTGACCGTCACGGGCAAGATTCGCCGCCGCGATCTGCGCGAGCGCGAAATCCAGCGCCTGGCCGCCGCCAAGGCGGCGCGCTAGACGCGTTGGACGGGAGTTGGCATCTTCCTGGCTACGCGTTTGGTTCTTCGAGCAGTACCCAAGTGGCTACATCCCAGGACCGCTGGAGGAACAGCTTCTTGATAGTGGTCGGTGTACTGAGCTCAGAGGTGTTGGTATTTTCGGTTTCTTCGACCGGCTGCCAGGTGCTGTCCGGATTGTATTCCACCATCTCGGAAGCGATCTGATCGGTTCGCGGACCTAAGTCCTTTTGATAGATCTGGCCGTCCTGATTGACCACGAAGGTCATCACTCCCGAGTCGCGATAGCGGACTGGATAAGCAACCAGCGCGAACCCACCCGTCATTTTGCCATCGACGATATAGTCTTGGGCGCCGCCATGCGCGGCGGCTCCTTGACGGGTCAACAGCCGGTACACGTAACCGTGAAAAGGACGAGGATGGCCCGCGGCATGATGAGAGTGATGTTCATAGCCTTCACTAGCGGCTTCAGCCACCAGTGGACCCAGGGGACTTTCCGGCTGCTCGCCTGCCTTGACCTCCCAGTATAGACCATCCTGCTTCCCGGTAGTGCTTCTGAATTTCTGAGCGTATTGATGCGACTGAGTTGCCGTCATGCAGAGCGGCATAGTATTCCTGCTCGCTATTGACTATTTCCTGGCAGACCTTGATTACATTCAGCTCATTGGACCCAATCCGGCGATATAGAACCTCCTGCCTGCCGTAAGCCGTATCGAAATACCATTTGGCGCCGCTTTTTTGGAGCGGGATAGCAAGCGGCCAGTTCTCCGCGCCGATGTATAGGAACACTCGCCCCGAGCCGGTGGTAACGAACCGATGCATCTCATGATATTTCTCGACGAAGTGATCGTTGTTTTCTTTGTCGGCGACCCGGTCGCCGGAGGAAATCAACTCCTGGCCGGAGTGACCTAAAATCGCCAACATTTCCTGTTTATCGTGTTTCTTTGCGGCCGCGGCCAGCGCATCGGCCGCCGCGGTGGGCGAGTTGAAGGTTTTCTGGCCTGGCTCCTGCGCGAAGGTGGTTCGCGAGCCGACAAACCCGCCAACTACCAAGCCGATGAGCTATGATCTTCAGGGTTAGCCGTGCGCCGGCGCTTCCTCGCTTATCGTTTCTCGTTTGAAGCATCGCTCTTTCCTTAGTTGGTACGGCCCCGGAATCCACAAGGGCGCTTTGCGCGATTTATCCTTGCAAGCCTCGCTTTGCTCAATGCTTATGGGTTGCAGGCGCGGCAGGTCGTGCGGCAGGCGCAGCGGGTCGCGCAGCGGCGTGAGCCGGCGGCGCCGCATGGGCTGGCGGTGCCGCATGGGCCGGCGGCGCCGCATGGGCTGGCGCGGGTGCCCGGCCCAAGCTGGCCCGACCGCGAGCGCTGGCGGCGATGGCCTCGCTACCCGGAGCGATCCGGGCGAAAGCGGTTTTGTTTAGACCGGTTGCCGGAGCCTTGGCAAACCCTCGATAGGGATTGGCCTGCTTGGCCTGCGGCTGGGGGTTATTTCGCACAGCCTGCGGGGCCGGCGCGTTGGGTTCGTGGGCTGGTCTGGCGCCAGCCCCCGGATGGGCCTCGGCGGGAGCGCCCATTTGGCCTGGGCCGCGGCTTGCAACCTGAGGATTCGCATTAGCCGGACGATTCGCCGGCACGTTGGGTTCGCGGGCTGGTCTGGGGCCTGCCAAGGATGAACCTCGGCGGGAGCGCCCATCTGGCCCGGACCGCGGTTTGCCACCTGGGGATTCGCATTGGCCGGACGATTCGCCGGCGCGCCGGCTCTGTTTCCCGCCGCCGCGGCTCCCTGCGGACGGCCAGCGACGGGAGCGTTGTATCCGCCCTGATGGCTATTGCCAGCCGGGCGATTGAAGTTACCTCCGCGATTCCCGCCTCCATAGGCACCTGCAGAGGCAAAGGTATTAGTATTCGAAACGTATACATTATTTTGATAGGTCACATGATGGTGGTGCCAGTCGGTATTCCAGCCATGCCATCCCCAGGCTTGGCTCGCGAGCAAACCCACCGCCACCCCGGCGCCGAACGCCAGTACTCCGACGCCGACCATCTCTCCCGTCGAGTAACCGGGATATACCGCCTCTGGGGCGCCGTATATATCACCGGGATTATACGCTGGAACATAGACCTCATTGGGATTGACCGGTTCGATCATGACCATGCCATTCTGGTCGTAGTATCTTTGTTGAGGCGTGTTCACCAGAGTCCTGGCGGCGAGCGCTCTTTGACGCATCACCTGAACGGCGTTAAGCACATCCTCGGGCTGATAGTAGTAGGCCTGGCCCAGCGCGGAGGTCCACGACAGGTTGTTATTCATGTTCGCCAACACCGATGGAAACTGGGTCAGCGCCTTGATGCTGGGGTCCCAATTCAGGCTGTCGACGGCCGCCGCCAGGTTGGCCCCGCTCAGTCCGGGGTTTGCGCTCTGCCAGCGGGCTGCTTCGACGACCTCGGTTGGATAAGTCGAGCCTGCCAGGATTTGTGCGACCAGAGCGTCCGGATACAGCGCAATCGGCGCTACCATCTGGTCGAGGTCGTCGGGTGATAGCGGCGCCGGTGCCTCCGGGGCTTCTGGGGGAAGCGGAGCCGCGACCTCCGGTGGCGGTGCCGTCGCCTCTTCGGGAGCCGCCTCCTGCGCCCGCACTATCGAGAATGAATGGCCACTTGTCCATAGGACCGCCACGAGACAGCAAATAAGCAGCGACAAACAGCCTCGACGATTCGGCGATATCATCAACACGCTCCTTAGGAACCCAACCTTTACCAACAGCATACCGCCAAACCAGTCGGCATGTTCAGATGTCCCTTTCAAATATGGTCACCTGGAGAACCCTCAACGGGTTTGCGTCGGAAGGCGTAACGCGGTAAGGAAGCGGATCGCTTGATCCAATCGCCGAGAGGAGCACTATGGCAGCCACCAAACCCGTACATTTCAGCGAGCTTCTGAAGGACGCGCCGAAAAACTGGGGCCGCTTCGGACCCAACGACGAAATCGGCGGGCTCAACTTCCTGACCAGCGCCGAGGTCCTGCGCGGCGTCCGCGCCGTCAAGCAGGGCAAGGTCTTCACCCTGGGCGTGCCGGTGGCGCGGCCGGGTGGCGACCCGCTCTACCCCTCGCGCTCGCAGCCAATTCGCACCAATGCGATGGACAAGGGATTCTACATCAGCGGCAAGGCGCAGCCGTTCCCCGGCGGGATGGAATACGCCGACGATGTGATCACGATGTTCCTCCAGGGCACCACCCAGTACGACGCATTGGGACACGTCTGGCACGGCGACACGCTCTACAATGGCTATGACGCCAAAACCACGATGGGCAGCCTGGAGAAGTGCTCGATCCAGCCGATCGCCGAACACGGCGTGGTCGGACGCGGCGTGCTGATCGATGCGGCGCGGTTCAAGGGCAAAGAGAGCCTCGACGCCGGCGAGCGAATCACGCTCGACGATATGCTGGCGGCGGCCAAGAAGCAGAACTCGCCGATCGAGAAGCACGACATCATCATCATCCACACCGGATGGCTCAAGCGCTTCTACGACAAGGGCATCGAGGGCATCTTTCCCAAGGGCGTGTTCAACGAGCCGGGGCTGGGCTATAGCGTGGAGCTGGCCAAGTGGTTTCACGAGATGGAGATTCCATCGCTCGGCAGCGACACGATCGCGTCCGAGCAGACTCACCATGAAGAGAGCGGCACGATGATCCCGCTGCACATGGCGCTGCTCCATTACCAGGGCGTGATCTTCAACGAAATCGACTGGACGCACGACCTCGCCGAGGACTGCGCCAAGGACGGCCAGTACACGTTCCTGTTCGTGGGCGCTCCGTTAAAAGTGGTCGGCGGGGCCGGTTCACCGGTCAACCCGATCGTAATAAAGTAGGACCATGAGCACAGCGAAAGATCCGCGCGGACTCGGCGCCATCCGGGTCGTGGAATGCGGGCAGGGAGTATCGGCCGCCTTCGGCGCCAAGATGATCGCCGACCTGGGCGCGGAAGTGATCAAGGTCGAGCCGCCGGGCGGCGATCTGACGCGCCGCCGCGGCCCGTTCCCCAACGACGAGGCCGATCCCGAGAAGAGCGGGTTGTTCATCTACCTCAATACCAACAAGCGCGGGGTGACGGCCGACCTGGGCAAGCCCGAGGGACGCGAGTTGCTCGGCCGTCTGCTCGAGAAGGCCGACATCCTGATTCACAACGTGCCGCCGTATGAGCGGGCGCATCAGGGGCTCGACAGCGCGGCGCTGTGCGCGAAGTATCCCGCGCTTATCGTCGCGTCGATCTCGATGTACGGCGATCGCGGACCGCGCGCCAACTGGCGCGGCTACGAGCTGAACGCCTCGAATGCCGGCGGCTGGGCGTATCTCAGTCCCGGGGCGTCGCCCTACCCCGAGTTGCCGCCGCTCAAGCCCTTCGGCGCACAGTGCGATTTCCAGGGCGGCGCGCATGCCGCACTGACCTCGCTGGCGGCGATGCGGTACAAGCTGCGCACGGGCAAGGGCCAGGCGATCGACGTCTGCGAGCAGGAAGCGATCGCGGCGATGCTCGAGATGAATTTCATGCACTGGACCTACGCCGGGCGCGAAACTTCGCGCCTGGGCTCGCGCGCGCTTGGTCCGTGGTTTCTCGCCGACTGCCAGGACGGCAAGATCTTCGTCCTCGCGGTCGAAGAGCACCAGTGGCAGAGCCTGGTCAAGTTGATGGGCAATCCCGAGTGGGCCAGTGAAGAGATCTTCAAGGACCGGATGTCGCGCGCACAGAACATGGACGCGCTCAAAGCGCTGATGGCCGAGTGGATATCGCAGTGGAAGGTGACCGACCTGTATAAGGCGGCGCAGGAAGCGCGAATCCCGTTTGCGCCGGTCAATACGATGCAGCAGATGTACGAAAGCGATCATCTGCAGGAGCGCAAATTCTTCGTGCCGTTCGAGCAGCCGGGCGTGGGCAAGCTGACGCTGCCGGGCGCGCCCTCGCAGTTCGGCAAGATCAAGTGGGCACTGCGGCGGCCGGCGCCGCGGTTGGGCCAGCACGGCGAGGAAGTTTTCTGCGGCGAGTTCGGAGTGCCGCGCGATAACCTGGCCAAGCTGAAACAGTCGGGCGTGATTTGAAATCCGCGAGATCCGCGAGACACGCGCGAGCCAAATGTTCTGAAGCTGAGATGTTGCTGGAGAGTATGTTATGGCCGATTCACCTTTAAGCGGCGTGCGGGTTCTGGATTTCACCTGGGCGTGGGCGGGACCGTTTTGCACCCAGACCCTCGCGCATCTCGGCGCCGAAGTCATCCGGATCGAGAGCACCTTGCGGCCGTGTGTCACGCGGATGATTCCGCCGTTCGCCGACAACCAGCCCGGACCCAACCGCGCCGGCTACTTCAACCAGTATAACCAGGGCAAGCGCAGTATCCTGCTGGACCTGCAAAAGCCCGAGGCGGTCAAGCTCGCCTTCCAGTTGGCCAAACATTGCGACGTGGTGGCGGACAATTTTGCCGCCGGCGTCATCAGCAAGCTCGGCTTCAGCTACGAGAAGCTGTGCGAGGTCAAACCCGACATCATCCAGATCTCGATGTCCGGGTACGGGCAGTACGGCCCGTTCCGCCGCTATGTCGGCTATGGACCGCCGGCCTCCGCGCTCTCGGGACAGTTCTGGCTGACCGGCTATCCGGGCGGAGACCCGTCCGAAATCGGCGTCTCGTATCCCGATCCCAACGCCGGCGTGATGGGCGCTTACGCGATCATCGCCGCCCTGCTCCATCGCGACCTCACCGGCGAGGGCCAGTACATCGACCAGTCGCAGTGGGAGGCCGTGCTGGTGCATATGGCGGAGGGCCTGCTCGAATGGGACATCAACCATCGCGAACCCAAACGCAATGGCAATCACGACCGCCTGATGGCGCCGCACGAAACCTACAAGAGCACCGGGAACGACGACCAGTGGGTCTCGATCGCGGTCGGCACCGAAGATGAATGGCGCTCGCTCTGCCAGGCTATCGGCCAGCCGGCGCTCGCCAACGACCCGCGCTTCAAGAGCGCCGATCTGCGCAAGAAGAACGAGGCTGCGCTCGATGCGACGATCACCGCATGGACTCGCGAGCGCAGCAAATGGGAAGCCGCCGAGACGCTCCAGCGCGCGGGCGTGGCCGCGTTTCCCTCGATGAGCAATCGCGACCTCGCCGAAGACAAAGGTCCCGATGGAACGCGGCTACCTGGTGCAGCTCGAGCATCCGGAAATCGGCCGCCGCATCCACGCCGGCATCCCGTGGAAGATGTCGCGCGACGCCGAGCGAGGTGCGGCATGCCGCCCCGATGCGCGGCGCCGATACCGACGACGTATTCAAGACCCTGCTCGGGTTCTCGCAGCAGAAGATCGACGAGTTGCGGCAGGCGGAAATCATCAAGTAGCGCGAATTCAGCGGGAAGGCGATCGTCACGACCGCGGCGCGCGAGTTAATGGGCAAGGCGGCACGCTACATCGGCGCGCCGCCTTTGCTATAAAGAGACTCGCCGCGTGCGCGCTCCCGCGACAATCCGCGCGCCAAGAGGTGCTTCGTGCCAGTTCGCCCGCTCGACGATATCCGGGTGCTCGATCTCACCCACTTCTACAACGGTCCGTACGGAACGCTGATGCTCTCGTATCTCGGCGCCGACGTCATCAAGATTGAGCCGCCCGGCCATGGCGAAGGGATGCGCGCACTGTATCGCGCACCGGGACGCGAAATCAGCATCGGGTTCGCGATCCTCAACGTCAACAAGCGTTCGCTAACGCTCAACCTCAAGAGTGACGAAGGACGCGAGATTTTCAAGCGGATGGTCGCGCGCGCCGACGTCGTGGCCGAGAACTTCGCCTACGGCGCGATGGAAGGTTTCGGTCTCGGTTACGAGGTGCTGCGCGCGATCAACCCGCGGATCATCTACGCGACCGGCAAGGGCTACGGAATTAGCGGGCCGTATCGCGACCTGCCCGCCTTCGATCCGGTGGTGCAGGCGATGAGCGGCGTGCTGAGCACCACCGGCGAGGCCGACGGGCCGCCGATGAAGGCCGGGCCGGCGGTGGTCGACATGCTCGGCGGCGTCCATTTCGCCGCCGCGATACTCGCCGCGCTGCGCAACCGCGATCGCACCGGCGAGGGGATGCTGGTCGAAGTCGCGCTGCAGGACGCGGTCGTGCCCGCGCTGACCACGCATATCGGCGCCTACTACGGGATGGGAATCACCGAAACGCGCAACGGCAACAGCGCTCCCGGCGGCGTGATCGTGCCCTACAACGTCTATCCGGCAAGCGACGGCTACGTGCTGATCCTCGCCGGCGACAACCATCGATGGCGCCGGCTGTGCGAGCTGATCGGACGTCCGGAACTGGCCGAAGACTCGCGCTTCGCCACGGCCAAGGCGCGCTCGGCCAACGTCGAAGAAGTCGACGAGATAGTTTCGACCTGGACGCGCGGGCATACGCGCGAGGCGCTGATGACGATGCTCAGCAATGCGGACGTCTTCTGCGGCATCGTCAAGGAACTGCCCGAGGTGATGACCGACCCGCATCTGCACGCGCGCGGGATGCTGCGCGAGATCGACGATCCGCGCCTGGGCCGCATCACGATTTGGACTTCGCCACTGCGGATGAACGCCGAAGCGTCGGTGCCGCAATCCTTGGCGCCGGCGCTGGGCGCCGACAACGATGAGTTCCTGCGCACGGAACTCGGCCTCGACGCGGCCGCGATCGCGTCGCTGCGCGAGCGCAAGATCATCTAGCGCACCGGTTCGTGACGCGCGCGGCTAGAACGGCGCTCCGGCCGGCTGCAACGGATGGTCGCGGAAAAACTCCGAGCATCGCCGGCGTCCATTCCGAGGGCCATCGCTCGTGATGATGCAAGCCAAGGAACCAGCCCCACGGATTGTGCAGCAAAGACGAGTCCTCCATTCGGATCGGTGCCGCACCAGTCCGTGCACGCCTCGACGCGTTTGCCCGACGAGTCAACGATCACGTCATCGAAATTGACTCCGGCCGCGCGCAACTCCGCCGCCAGCTTCTCGCCGTTGGGGCAGATCCCCGCGACGTCGCATCCATTGTGCACGTGCATCGCAGGCACGCGCGGATTGTGGATTTGCACTTCGGTGTTGTTCGCCGGCGCACCGCTGACCGGCTTCTGATGGCAAGGATCGTCCAGCGCAGCCGAATGGGTCCGGCCCCGAATAGACCGCCACCGCCGCGACGTTGGGACGGTTGAGCGCGTAAAGCAGGCCCATCGCCGCGCCGTTGGACCATCCAGTCACATAGATACGCCTGGTGTCGACTTTGCCACTGTGCGCCACCTCCGCGATGAAGTGATCGATCGTCGCCGCGTCGACGTTTTCCGGATAGACGGTAGCCGCCGATCTTCACGTCGCCCGCCGGACTTAGCTGCCGATACCAGTTGTCCCATCCCAACCCGCGATTGTCGGGCCAGGGATAGTAGTGAGCGGTGTCTCGGCCCTGCGGCGCGAGCACGATAAAGCCGGGGCCGGCATGGTCGCCGCCGAGTGCAAACGTATCGTGGAGAGCGAGCAGATTGGTATGCGTGATCGTCCACGTTCCAAAGAGCGACGGATGCAGGTAGACCAGCAGCGCAAGCCTGCGGCCGGGCTTCATCGACGCGGGTTCGTGGAGGCAGGCGTAACGATCGGTGCCGTCGCCATCCTTCCACGGCCCCAGCAACTTTCCGCTCCCGCAGCCTGGCTTGACCACGCCGAGCATCTTGGCGGGCGGATTTCCAAACGGGCCGCACGCGCTGGCGTTCTGCGCGACCGCGCGCCCGCTCACGGTGGCGACGGCAACCAACAGACTCATGCAACGCCGCGGTCATACGCAGCCGATGCCAGGCCCTTCCTCGCTGCGCGCCGCTGAACGCGACATGCGTGCGCGGCACTAATCGCGCGCGACTTTGGCCAGAGCGTCGCCATCGAGCCGCCACACGGTCCATTCATCTTCCGCGACCGCGCCGCGCGCGCGATAGAATTCCTCGCGCCGGATGGTTCCAGTCGAGCACCGCCCATTCCATCCGCGCCCATCCGCGCTCGACCGCCAGTTGCGCCATCCGTTTGAACAGCGCCTTGCCGACGCCATGGCCGCGAAAACGCTCCGGCACGAAGAAGTCTTCAAGGTAGAGTCCCGGACGGCCGCTCCAGGTGCTGTAGTTGCGAAAAAAGAGCGCGAAGCCGGCGGGCTCGCCGTCATGCTCGGCAATCAGGCATTCGAACGGAGGCTGCGGATGTTCCATCTGCGAGCGGATGAGCGCGGGCGTCGCGGCGACGGCGCCGGCCTCGCGCTCATACTCGGCGAGTCCGCGGATAAAGTGCAGGATCAGTTCGGCGTCCGCCGGCGTGGCGAACCGGATCGTCGGTGTCATCGCGAATTCTCCGTGGCGGCGGCGACAATCAGTCGCGCGGCGTGAGCCGCGCGGTCACGGACGGTCGATGTCCGGGCGGTGGATACCATAGACCGAGCGCATCACGCCGAACAGCTCGGCCTGCCGCTCCAGCTTTTCGCCGACGCGCAGCGCGACGCGGATCGAAGCGGCGTTGTCCGGATGAATCAGGCTGATGACGTGATCCAGCTTGAGGACCGAGAAAGCATACTCCAGCGCCGCCTTCGCGCCTTCGGTGGCGAAGCCCTTGCCCCATCGCTCACGCGCGAGCGTCCAGGCAACCTCCAACCCGGGCCAGCCTTCGGGATTGAGTAGTCCGATTCGCCCAACGAACTCGCCCGTCGCCTTCTCCTCGACCGCCCACAAACCGTAGCCGCGCAACTCCCAATGGCCGAGGTAGGAAGCCATCATCAGCCACGACTCCGCGCGACTCTTGGGCTTGCCGTCGCCGAGATACTTCATCACCTCGGGGTCGGCGCTGAGCCGCGCGAGCGCGTCGAAGTCGCTTTGCTGGAATTGCCGCAGCAACAGCCGCGGGGTTTCGAGCGTCGGAATCGAGATCATCGCCGCACGGCCTCACTTAAAGTAACACTTTAGCTTGATTGCACCGGCCGCGCGCTCAGCGATTGCGGTAGCGCCCCGGACGTTTCTCCTTGAACGCCGCCATGGCCTCGCTCATGTCGTCGCTCGCCATGCACGACAGTCCCAGGTAGCCGTCGGCGTAGGTGATATCGCCGAGGCGGCCGTTGCCGAGCGCCTTGAAAAACTCCTTGGTCCGGCGCAAGCGCCATCGGCGGCTTGCTCACCAGCTTGCCCGCGAACGCCAGCGCCGCCGCGCTGAGCTCTTCGGCCGGCACAACCTGGTTGACCAGCCCGATCTTGAGCGCGTCCTCGGCGCTCACCTCGTCGCAGGTCATGATCATTTCCTTCGCCTTGCTCATCCCGACGAGATTGATCAGGCGCGTGACCGAGCCCCACATGTACGGCACGCCAAGCGCGACCTCCGGAATCCAGATGCGTGCGCCGGCCGCCGCGATGCGAAAGTCGCACGCCATCGCGAGCGACAATCCGCCGCCGATCGCGAAGCCGTTGACCGCCGCGATCGTCACCTGGTCCAGGCGCTCCCACTCGTCCATCAGACGCCATCCGGTCCTCGCCGCGCGCAGCCGCCCCGCATCGGTCTGCGCGCGCTGCGCCTGCGGGCCCGCATTCGCGGCGAGCAGTCCGCCGATATCGGCGCCGGCGCAGAACGAGCGCCCCTTGCCGGTCAGGATCACGACGCGGGATTCCTCGTCGTCGCGGAACTCGTGCGCGACTTCGAGCATCTCGGTCAGCAGCTTGCCGTTTATCGGATTGAGCTTCTCGGGCCGGTTGAAATAGACGGTCGCGATCGCGCCCGCACGTTCGACGATGAAATTCTCGTAAGCCATCAAGTTCTCCCTGGTCTGCCTTCAACCTTCCCACGCGTTTTTGGACCTGGCCGATTAATGCCTTACTCCCACGGAGCGGCGACACAAGAGGAAGACGGACGGCGCATACGATTTCCGGCCTATCACGAATCAACTCCGAAGCGTCCGCCGGCCGGGACGCTCAGAACGGGATGCCCGAGGTGATAGCCTTTTCGATGAGCGACGCGGCTTCAGCGATCCATCCCACGACTTGCGCAACCGTTGCAAGCTTCTGAGCTTCCTGCTTGATGCCGTCGATAGCCGCGTTCAACGCTTTGATGGCGCCGGTGATGTCGGGAAGAGACGCCTGGCTGAGCTGGTCGGCGAGGTCCTGCTTTTGCAGCGTGATGAGTGCGTCCCATCCTTGATTCTTGTCGGAATCATTCAGTCGGTTCCAGTTGGTCTTAAGCCAATTGTACAATTGATCGATTTTGGTCTTGAGATCCGGATTAGTTGCCATTATGCCCTCGGCCAATAGCCAATACTATTTCACCGACGTGTAGAATTTGCTCAGTCGCTCGGCCTCACCGACCAGGCGCGTCAAACTGTCGAAGTCGGCGTTGGGCGTACACATCGACTGTGCGAGTTCCTGATGCGCGCTCGGGAGCTTCGCTATGGCCTTGTCGATACCAGTGAGGGTCTTCTGCGCGTCGCTGAACTGACCAATAGCCTGCGCGATATATGCATCAAATGCGAGCCGCTGAGCGTCTGGCGCGTGCGGCCGCAGAAGGTTGGCGTCATCAAGATAGTACGTCTCTGTCTGGGTCAGTGTATTGCGCACCGCGGAGTTGTTGGTGATTACGAAGTTTGCAAGCTGCTGGAGTGGGCCCTGCGCGTTACTCATCGTCCGGCTCAGTGCAACGATGCGCTGGTGCTCGATATATGCATGGCCGAGAGCGTCGACCGCGGTTGCGAGCGCGCCGGAACTCTGTGCGGCTTCTTTGGCCCACGGCTGGCTGAGGCTGCCGAAACTCTTGATGCTCCCCGCGAGCTTGGTTGCATTTTTGTCGAGATCGCCCTGGAAGTCCTGGCTGGCGAACGAGGAGAGCGTGCTGAGATAGTTGGCGATCACAGTGAGTACGATGCCGTTGGCCTCCATCCGTGCGCCAAGGTCCTTGTCACCGAGCGGATGTTCGCCGTTTTGGGGGTCGAATGCCGATTCGAGATTGAAGCTCTCCCGCTTGAGGGCCCCGGATGTTTGGGCGACGACTAGCCAGTAGCGTTCGGCCTGAATGGTCTGATTGGAGGCTTGTTGGTCGGCCTGGCCGAGCTGCGACGCGGAATCGGCAAGTGCCTTGAATTTGCCGGCCGGAACGTTGCAGCAACCCCACACGAGCACGGCCATCGCTAATGAAACGACCCGCGTACGCATCACGATCGACGTCATTGAACCCGCTTCCGCGGCCACTGCGCATTCGTGATTGAAAGTCTTTGTATTCCGCGTATAGCCGTGCATTCTGACTAAAGGCTTATCCGTCCCTACTAAAGGTTTGTCCGTCTTTTCCCTGGCCCCAGACGCGCCTTGCGACCTCGACGACCAGCGCGAGCTTGCGCCGCTCGTCGTCGATCGAAAGCAGGTTGCCGCCGACGGTGCTGGCGAAGCCGCATTGCGGACTGAGCGCGAGCCGCTCCAGCGGCACATGGCGCGCGGCCTCGTCGATACGCCGGCGGAGCGCCTCGGCGTCCTCGAGCACGGGCGTCTTGGTGCTGATCAGTCCTAGCACCACCGTCTTGTCCTTCGCCATGAAGCGCAGCGGCGCGAAGTCGCCCGCGCGCGGCGTGTCGTATTCGAGAAAGAACGCGTCGACCTTGACCTCGTTGAACAGGCGCTCGGCCACCGCCTCGTAGCTTCCCGCGGCCATCCATCGCGAGCGCAGGTTGCCGCGGCACAGATGCATCCCGACCGTCATCCCGGCCGGCCGCGCCGCGAGCACGTCGTTGACCGCGTTGATGTAGGTCGTGACCAGCGCGTCGGGGTCTTCGCCGATCGCGCGCGCCCGCTCGCGCACCGCGGGGTCGCAGAGCATCGCGAGCGGCACCTCGTCGATTTGCAGGTACTGCGCGCCCGCGCGGCCCAGCTCGGCAAGCTCTTCGTGGTAGACGCGCAGCAGGTCGCTCCAGAAGCCGGCGACGTCGGGATAGACGGCCGGATCGGCGCAGGCCTTGCCGCGAAAAAAATGCATGAAGCTCGGCGCCGGCATCGTGACCTTCGGCACGCGCTGGGTGTGACGGCGGACGAACTCGAACTCGCCCACCGCGATCGGGCGGCTGCGGCGGATTTTCGCGACCGCGTAGCAGGTGTCGAACGGATAGCTGTTGCCGGCGGCGTCGTGGAACTCGAACATCGAGCGCGCCTCGCCAAACCCCTCGACCGCCTTGACCAGGCCGAAGGCCCACGAGCCGCGGCGGAACTCGCCGTCGCTGATAGTCGCGAGCCCCGCCTCCTCCTGCATCCGGATGGCCTCGATGATGTTGCGGTCCTCGACCTCGCGATAGGCGGCGTCGTTCATCTGGCCGGCGGCGTGGGCCTTGAACGCGTCGCGCAGTTCGCGCGGACGGAGCAGGCTGCCGATATGTTCGGCGCGATGCGGCAGTTTCAATTTCGATGCGTCAGCCATCAAATTATATCCTCGCAGCTCCGCGCAGGCGCGCGAGACTTCAGCTCGCGGGACGGCGCAGGATCACCGGATCGATCTTGCGCGGCACCAGTTGGCCGCAGCCCAACTCGGCGTTGAGCCGTCCGTTCTCGACGATCACCTTGCCGCGCAGCATCGTCATCGACGGCCATCCCTTGACCTCCCAATTCTCCCACGGGCTGTAATCCGCGACGTGAAAATCTTCGCGCTGCAGGCGCCGCGACACCGACGGATCGATAAGGCACAGGTCGGCGTCGCTGCCCGGCGCGATCACGCCCTTGCGCGGATAGAGCCCCATGATGCGCGCGGCGTTGGTCGAGGTCACGTCGGCGAAGCGCTCCAGCGACATCCCGCGCTTGACCACGCCCTCGGTGTAGACGATTCCCATCCGCGCCTCCGCGCCCAGGTTGCCGCCGGTCACGTCGTCGATGCGGTTGCCCTCGAGCTTCACTTCGAGCGAGGTCGGATACTCGTCGGTGGCGGTGGTCGACACGCCGTCGCGCACCAGTCCCTCCCACAGCGCGGCCTGGTCCTCGGCAAACTTGAGCGAGGGATAGGTGTGGTAGCAAAAGCCGCGCGGCTTGCGATAGTCGTCGGCGTTGAAGCAGGCGTAGTGATGCAGGGTCTCGGCGTAGATCGGCAGGCGATGGGCGCGGGCCTCGACCACCGCCTCGACGCCCTCGCGCGCGGAGGTGTGGACGAAATAAATCGCGGCGCCGGTGGCGGCGGCGAGCTGGATCGTGCGGTGGAAGGAGAGCTTCTCGGAGAGCTTGGTGTGCACCAGCGCGAGGTTGACGCCGTCGGTGCGGCCCTCTTCGATGAAGCGCTCGTAGTTGAATTGCACCAGGTCGTGGTCCTCGGCATGGACCGTCATCAGGCCGCCGTCGCGCGCGATCTTTTCCATCGCGAGCTGCATGCGGCCGTAGTCGAGCCGAAACGGCAGGCGCTTGGGATGCGGCGGCAGAATTTCGGCGGTGAAGACCTTGAAGGTCGGGAAGCCGTCGCGGATCGCGTCGCCGATCTGATCGAAAATCTTAAGCGGCAGCGCGCCGCCGAGCGCGAGGTGAAACGAGTAATCGACGTACGCCTTGCCCTTCCATCGCTCGGCGCGGCGCGCGAGCGCGGTCGGGATGTCGGTTGCGGGATGAACGAAGCAGAAATCGATATGCGTGGTGGTGCCGCCGAACGCCATCCCGACCGTGTCCTCTTCGGGGCCGAGCGTGAACAGCCGGCCCTCGGGACGCATCCCGATGAGGCTTGCGAGATGGGCGTGCGGCTCGATTCCGCCGGGCACGACGATTTTGCCGTTGGCGTCGATGATGCGGCCGGCCTCGGCGCGCGGGTCGGGCAGGCCCACCGAGACGATCTTTTCGCCCTGCACCGCGACGTCCCACTGGCCGACTCCCTGCGGAGTCACGACCTGGCCTCCACGAACTATCAAGTCGAACATGGCGTCCTCACAGTATGCTCCGGCATGCGCGCAGACGCGGAGATTTCCCGCGCCATAATCGTCCCGGCGGCGGCGGTGTTGCAAGGCGGTTGCGGCGGTCAAAGCCGCGCAAGCAATATCTGCCGACCATTTCGAAGAGACCGCGACGTGGTAACCAATCGGTCGCGCGCGCATCCCGATGATTGCGGGCGCCGCCATTGATGATAGCGTTATTAGGGGAGATCGAGGGACGCAACGGACGCCGCATTCGAACTGGGGATCCGCAATTAATCGAGAGATACTTTTTCGATGCCGCTTTACGCGATAGTCATTCTGGCCACGATCTCGATCGCGGTGCTCGCCTTCGCGCTGAGCCGCATCATGATGCGCCGGCAGCGCAGCGCTGCTGCCGCCCGGCGTCTACGAGGACGAAGCGCGCATCGATGAGGAAGGCCACAGCATCCGCGACGCGCTGCGCTTCCTGATCGGGCCGTTCCCGCTCTCGGTCGCGCTTCACGTGCTCCTGCTGCTCATCCTGATTGCCACGATCAAGGTCGCAGAACGCGCGCGACCTCCTGATGGTGACGTTGCAGCAGGCGGGCGGCGGCGGCGGCGCCAAGCACGACGAGATGCGCGACGTCGACATGCCGGATCTGACCATGCCCGACACGATGCCGCAGATGGTGGTGCCGAAAGTCGCCGCGGTCTCGCACACCTCGGTGCCGCCGATTGCCCGAACGTACGTGCGCGACGTGTCCGCCGGCGGAATCGGAACGGGCAGCGGCAACGGGATGGGCTCGGGTTCCGGGCCCGGGAATCGGCACCGGCTTCGGCGGCTTCATCGGCGAGCTCAGGCGCAAGGGGCTCGACATCGTGCTGGTGATCGACGATACCGGCACGATGGATCTGATCATCAACGACGTGCGCGACCGGATGGACGAACTGGTGATGGCAATCCATCGCCTGGTCCCGATCGCGCGGGTCGGAATCGTGGTCTTCGGCGGCCGCAACGAGCGCGTGGATATCGAGCCGCTGACCATCTCGAGCCATCGGCTGGAAACCTTTCTGAGCGGCGTGACCTCCAAGGGACACGGCGGATCGCAGGGCGACGTTTACGCGGCGTGCGTGACCGCGGTCAACCAGATGAACTGGAAGCCCTACGCCAAGAAGGTGATCGTGCTGGTGGGCGACTCTCCGCCGCGCTTTGAGGACTACGGCCCGCTGTTCTCGCTGATCGCCAGGTTCCGCGCCGAGGACGGCACCTTCAACACCATCGACGTCTCGGCCGAGGAGCACGAGCGCTACGAGCGCGAGTTCTGGCTCAAGACCCACAGCGGACGGCCGCCGGGCGAGTCGATCTCGCCGCTGGCCGAGTTTTACCAGGACACGCGCGAGACCTATAAGATGCTCGCCGCGGCGGGCGGCGGCGGGATGCGCCCGCTGACGCAGAACGTGCACATCAATGAGCAGGTGCTGATCCTTGCGCTGGGCGCGCAATGGCAGGGCAACCTGGCCGCCTTCGGCCGCCAGATAACCGAAAACGAACAATGAGCGGTTCGCGCCGCGCCTGTTGGCCGCCGGATGCCTGGCGGCGGCGATCGCGTTCGGCCTGGCATTCCCACGTGCCGCGGCGCGCAGGCGCTCTCGCAGGCGCAACTGCAGGCGCTCAACGACAAACTCTCGACCGAATTCGGCTACTACCTCGGCGCCGAAGAGGAGAAGCACGCCGACGGCAAACCCTACATCGACCTGGGCCAGCGCTTCGAGTACATGCCGAGCCGCGGGCGCGGCGGCGCAATCGTCGTCCACGCCAAGTGCGGCGGCGCCGAATATGTGCCCAACAAAGGCGAGATGAGCAAGGGTATCGCGACCGGCAAAATCAAGTACCTGCTTTTCACTTATGCGCTCAGTCACGGCGAATGGACCGAGATCGGCAAGCCGCGATGGCAAACGCAGTCGCTCGGGCCCGAGGCCGCGCGAGCGCATGACCGAGGCGGCCGCGCGTGACGAGGCCGCCGAAGCCGCCGCGCGCGAGCGTGAGTTGCGGGCCACGCCGTCCGCGACCGCGCATCCCACGGCGAGCGCGACGGCTGCGGCTGTTCCGAGCCCAGCCGCGACGCCGTATCGGTAGCCAATCGCCGCAACGACCGTCGCCGGCAGTTCTCCGCGCTGGCGTGCCCCGGCTGGGCGCCTGACTCGTCGAACTGATTCTACGGACTGTAAATTTCGCAGGGGCCGACGACGTCGAAGCCGCTGGAGGCGTTGAAGCCGAAGCCGCCGACCATCAGCACGCGTCCGTCGCTCATCAGCGTGGCGGTGAAGAACTCGCGCGCGATGTGCATACTGCCCGTGTCCATGAAGCGGGCGCTCCCCGGTTCATAGAGTTCCGCCGCGGCGGTGACGCCGCTCGCGCCGCTGAAGCCGCCGGCGATCAGCACGCTCCCGTCACCGAGCAGGGTCGCGGTGCCGCTGTCATGCGCGTTCATCATGCGCCCGGTGGTGCGAAACGTTCCGCTGCCCGGGTTGTAGAGCTCCGCGCTTTCGAGCGCGTGGCCGTTGTTATCTTCGCCGCCGGCGAGCAGGACCTGGCCGTCTCGCAGCAGCGTCGCCGTATGATGTTTGCGCGCAACCCGCATGCTCCCGGTCGGATGAAATCTGCCGGTGGTCGGGTTGTAGATCTCGGCGCTGCTGAGCGCGATATCGAAGCCGTCCTCGTCGATCCGCTCGCCGCCGGCTATCAGCACCTCGCCGTCGGGCAGCGCGGTCGCAGTATGTCCGTAGCGGCCGACGCCCATGCTTCCGGTGGGAACGAACGCGCTCATCGCCGGATCGTAGGTTTCGGCGCGGGCGACGGCGTAGCCCTTGGCGTCTTCGCCGCCCGCGATCAGCACCTTGCCATTGCTCATCATGGTCGCGGTATGCAATTCGCGCCCGGTAACCATCGAGCCGGTGAGCGAAAACAGGCCGCTTGCGGGATCGTAGAGTTCGGCGCTGGCGAGCAGGACCGAGAAGCCGCGTTCGTTGACTTCCTCGCCGCCGGCGACCAGCACTTTGCCGTTGGGCAGCAGCGTCGCGGTATGGGCGTCGCGGCGCGTGGTGAGCCGACCGGTCTCGATGAACACGCCTTTTTGCGGATCGTAGAGTTGGCAGTCGATAAGCCATCCCACACCGCCGCTGCCATAGCCGCCGGCGACCAGCACTTTGCCGTTGGGCAGCAGGGTTGCGGTCTGGTACTGGCGGGCGGGATCGATCTCTCCGGTAAGGCTGAAAGTACCGGCGCGAGCGGGCGCGGGCGCCGCCGCCAAAGCCAGCGCCACAACCGCCGCTATCACGGCAGTCATCGTCATGGCTCCATGTACGCTCTGCAGGCGATCGAGCCGACGATGCGAGGCGCCCGGTCCAATGACCCCCTGCCCTGCGTGGCCCGTCGGCTGAATTTGAGCAATAGTACTCATGTGCCTCGCTTGTCCCGGACGGACTTTATCCCGATGGACCCGTCCCCCGATGTCCGCAAGATACGGATGCGCCGAGTTATCAAACTGCGCGGCCCGCGCGCAAGCCGGGTGTCACGCCACTCCGGCCTCGACGGGCTGCTCGCAACACCGCGACGCGTCAAACTTCCGCCCCTGTTTCTTCGCGCCGACCGCCATCAATTCGTCACTTGCGCTTGCAACATTCCAGAGCCCGTTATATTGCTTGCGACGCTACACCATTAGACTAGCCTGCAAACGGCAAGTAGTGCGCAGGGTAGAAATGCCTTGATGGCGTAGACGGTTGACGCGAAAAGACCGGCTCTGATACACGCGCTGGGCATTGAAGACCTCGGTCGGGGGACTCGGGGGCTACACTTGGGGAAGAACGCATGCGAGTGAAGGTTCGTGTGGCGGCGTTGGCGCTGCTGCTTGTGGGCGCCTGCCTGAGCTGCCCGGCTTCGGCGGCGCCGTTCGCCGTCATGCCGTCGTGGCTCGGTACGCCACACGACATGGTCTTTGATCATCACTATGCGTGGCGAGCAAACCTGGGCGGTCGGCAGCTTCGGCATCCTGGTCAAGCGTACCCCCCAATCGCCCTGGAAGGTGGTGTCCGATACCGGCGGCATGGCGATGCTGGGGATTGCCTTTGCGCCCAACGGCGACGGCGTCGCAGTGGGCCAGGCGGGCAGCCTCTACGAAGTGGCCACGGGCTACGACACCTGGACCCGCCATGACGTCGGCACCACCGAGCGCCTGTTCGCAGTTGCGGCGAGCGCCAAGGGCGAGTTCGTCGCGGCCGGCTCCTTCGGCACCATCCTCGACCGCCCGGCCGGTTCCAAGGAATGGCGCCAGGTGAGTACGACCTGGAGCGGCGGAACCACGCCGCATCTCTACGGCGTGCTGTTCGCCGATGACACGACAGCGATCGTGGTCGGCGAGGACGAGACCGTAGTGACCGTCAAGGGCGGCGTCGCGACCGATATCAGCGACCTCGGACAGATCGAGCAAACCCAAAGTGCCCGCGGGCGCCACTCCGATGCAAGAGGCGGCGGCCGCCGCCGGAATCAGCGGCGCCGGCCCGGTCGAGCCCGCGTTCTTCACGATTGCCAAGTGCGGCGGCGCGATCTACGCCTCGGGCCAGCAGGGCTTGCTCGCGGTCAAGCAGGGCAGCGCCAACTGGCAAATCCAGACGATTCCCGGCAAGCCCGATTTCTTCGGTCTGACCTGCACACCGGATGGCCAACTGGTCGGAACCAGCGCCGGCTTCCTGATGGTTGGTAAGCGTCAGAACAACGAATGGTCGTGGCAGGAAAGGCCGGTGGTCCCGGTCAGGCTTGACTGGATAGCGTCGGCGATGCCGGTGGGCTCCGACGCCCTGCTGTTGGCCGGGCCCGCCGCCGTTTGGGAGGGACAACTCAATGGCAGTCGGTGAAAGAACCGCTCATTTTCTGATTCGTTGGCGCTGGCAATACATCGGGCTGTGCGTGGTGTTGACCGTGCTGGCCATAATTGGCAGCACGCGGATGGAGTTCAAGACCTCCTTTTCCGATCTGCTGCCCAAGCGAAGCACGGTAATCGACACCTTCAAGCAATACTCCCAGTTCTCCACGCCCATCAACGTCGAGATCCTGATCAAGGTCAAGCACGGTACCATCTACACGCCCGACACGCTCGCCCGCATCTGGCGTCTGACCCGCGAGATCGACCTCATACCCAACATCGATCACGTCACCATCACCTCCATCGCCTCGAGCAAGGTGCGCGTCACGCGTGCGACCCCCGAGGGCGCCGAGTCGGTTCCGGTTATGCCCGACCTGCCGCCCAAGGACGAGGCAGGGGCACTGGCGGTGCGCGACCGGGCGCGTATCGCGCCGGGCGTGACCAACATCCTGGTGTCGCCCGACGAAAAGGCGGCAATGCTCTCGGCGGGCTTTCACGAAAACGGCATCGACTTCATGCTGGTGTGGAACCGCGTACACGAGATGCTGGCCAAGGAGGCCTCGCCCAACGTCGAGTTCTACCCGGCGGGCCGGGTGATGCTGATCGGATGGGTTTACTATTACGGGGAGCAGGCGGCGTGGATCTTCCTGCTCTCCTTCGCGCTCATCACCATCGCCCACGTCGACTACATGCGCAGCCTGGCCGGTGCGGCGACGCCGCTCATCGCGTGCGCGGTATCGGCTATGTGGGGCGTCGGCGCGGGCGGCTGGATGGGGCTCAACCTGGAGCCGCTGACATTGGTCGTGCCGGTCTTGCTGATCGCGCGCGCGCTCAGTCACTCGCTACAGATGACGCGGCGCTACTATGAAATTCTCTACGAGGTCAAAGACAAGAATGTGGCGGCCGGCGGCGCGCTGGCCTCGATGTTCGCGCCGGCCTGTCTCGGCATCATGTGCGACGTCGCCGGCCTCTATATGACCATCCTGGCGCCGATCCCGATCGTCCAAAAGCTCGGCGTGCTGTGCGGAACCTGGTCGCTGCTGCTGATCCCTTCGGTCGTGATGCTCACCCCGTGCCTGCTCGCGGTGCTGCCGCCGCCCAAGGACGTGAGCGTATTCATCACCCATGAGGTGCGTTCGATCAGCACTCATCTGATCGAGCCCGTGCAGGCGGTGGTGGCCAAGCTGGTCGAGCCGGGATGGCGCGTCGGGACGCTCGGCGTGCTGCTGGTGTTGGGGGCGATCGTGCTTCATCTCTCCTCGCTGCGCGCGATCGGCAACACCACGGTTGGCAGCCCGCTGCTGTGGCCCAACAGCGAGTTCAACGTCGCCGAGGCCGAGATCAACAAGAACCTGGCCGGCACGGTAACGCTCAACGTGGTCTGGGAGGGCAAGGTCGAGCACGCGCTCAAGTATCCCGAGACCTTCCAGTCGATGCAGGATTTCCAGCACAACATCGAGGCGATGCACGGGGCGTATGGAACGTTGTCGATCTCGGATTACCTGCGCTTCACCAACCGGCTTGATACGCGGCGGCGACCCGCGGCTGGTTGCCGGTTGATCTCAAGGAAAGGGAAGTCGCCAACGATCTCTTCTGGACCCTGACCGGGCACAGCCTTGAGGACGTGGCTCAGCTCAGCCACGGCCAACATGCAAAACGGCGACGTAATCCTCTGGTACAAGGATTTACGCAGCTCGACGGTCGACCAGGCGATGGGGGCAGTGCAAAAAGCGCTCGAACCGATCCTGCGCGAACCCTCCAAGGTCTATCACATCAGGATGGCCGCCGGCTCGATCGCTCTTCAGTACGCGATGGACCAGGTAGTCATCCAGTCCAACTGGCGCATCCTGGTCTACCTGCTCGCCGCGATCTTCGTCATGTGCGTAGTAACCTACTCCTCGGCGGTGGCCGCGCTGATGCTGCTGGTGCCGCTGGCCTTTGCGCAGTTCTCGACCGACGCTGTGATGTACATGCGCGGACTGGGCCTCGACGTCAACACGCTGCCGGTAGTCGCGGTCGGCCTGGGCGTCGGCATCGACTACGGCATCTACCTGATAAGCCGCATGTGCGACGAATTCCAGCGCGTCGGCGACGGTGACGTACAAGGCTGCCGTCATGCGCGCAATCCTGACCACGGGCGAAGCGACCTTCTTCGTCGCCTTCACGATGATCGCCGGCGTGTTGCCGTGGTACTTCTTCTCCAACCTGGCCTTTCTGGCCGACATGGGCTGGATGCTGGCGTGGGTCATGCTCTTCAACTGCATACTGGCGATGGTGGTGCTGCCGATCGAAGTGGTATTTGTCAAACCCAAGTTCCTCGGCAGGGTGAAGCTGATGAGTCACTGAGACGGGGGACGTTACGCGATGGCGTGCGCAATCGGGGTTGACGCGCGCCATGACTTCGCCGATAGTCGTGCACGACACGACATCGCGCGAACGAAGGACAGAGATGGGCTCGACTGGGGACAGGGCTGCATCACTGATGATTGGGGGACGCGCAGGCTAGCCCGTGGGGACGCGCGGCTTCGAGCGCGTCGTGCGAACTGCCGTCGTCGGTCAATCCGATCACTAACGAAACTTTGGACAGCCACCGCTACCGATACTTGGCCCGGACGGTCATCGTTCGTGCCCGCATTGGCATTAATTCGCCTACTGATGCTTATAATCCTGCCCGATGGTCGAGTGTTAACAAAGCCCCGTCTTTTGGGGCGAATTGGGACGATAGGGCATTGATTAGATCCTTTAATCTGTGCACCTTTGGGGACAAGAAGGGACTAGGCTGCTCGGGTCTCTTCGGGGAAAGTGCATATGCACACGGAGACCGCGAGCGATTCTGGAGGAGCGCAAAGAGGAGGAGCGAATGAAGAAGCGTGACAGGTTTAAGTTCGGAACCGTCATGGGGATGGCGGCGGCACTGGTCTTTTATGCCGGCACGGGTGCCTGGGCGCAACTCGACACTGACGTTCCCGGCGGCCACATCAAGATACAGACCGCGCTCGAGACCGACTGGGGTGTTCAGCACTGCGGGCAAGGACAACCGTAACAACAACAATAACAACATTCCCGGCAGCGGACAGGGATTCTCCACCAACGGCAACGAACTGCAGGCGGCCGTCGGCAGGGTCGACCCGACGACTGACCTTCCGCACGCGCGACGATGTCGCCGAGGCGATGGGCCTCGACAACGCCGACGTCTATCTGCACTTCCGTTACTGGGGGGACGCGGCGCAGTTTATCAATGGCCCGAGCATCTATGAGGTCGGACAAGGCGCCTACCTGACACCCGGCAGCGCGCGCTATCCCGGCGACGCATGGTCGGCCCGCATCAGCGAGCACGAGTACGAGGCTGAAGCCAACGAGGCCTATATCGATTTGCGCAAAGGGCCTGTTGCGTTGCGCCTGGGCAAGCAGCAAGTGGTCTACGGCGAAGAACTCGGCGTGCAGACGCTGGACCAGGTCGACTCGCTCGACTTCACCAAGTTCCAGACTTTCGAACTCGGCGCGCTGGAGTACTCCGACGTGCGCATCGGTGAGTGGACGGCCAAGGCTGTCTTATCAGCTTCCCGATTTCTCTGAGGCAGGGAATCAACAACTCACTTATCACCGGCTTCATCAGCCCCGACTTCCAGCCCAGACTACTTCGCCGCCATCGGCTCGCAGTTGAACGACGAGCCGGCAGCGGAACCAATCGGCGACTATGGCAATCTGCGCAAGGCGCGCAACAAGCTCGTGTACGGGGGTGTCGCCTCGACGACCGTTTATGGCGTCGACCTGACCGCGAATTTCTACGCCACGCCCGACCACATTGGATGGTTCACGGTGGCGCCGGTCCCAAATCCGTTTCCCGATCAACAACTTCTTTCGGGCAGCCCTTTTTTGGTCCGCACGGTGGAGAACATCTCTTTCTCCTCCAGCGGCGCTTCTCGCGTGATTTCATCTACGGCGGGTCGGCTTCTTACACAATTCCGTCTCTCGACTTTCCGGGCGCTGACGTACTCAACGGCGACATCTTCCACTTCTCTGCCGCCTATACTCCGCACAAGTCGTTCTGGACCGCGGCCAGCATCGCGAACTCGGCGATCAAGCCGACGCGAATCGGCGAGATCAACATGACGCTCGACGGCGAAAGATACATCCGCTGGAGCCAGAAGTTCCCCTCGATGTACTTGCTCGGCGAGTGGAACTACAAGAGCCGCAGTACGGTCATAAGCGATATTTATGAGCCCGCGCTCGGCCACACGGGCATCCAGACGGTCGTGCTATCGCTTACCCAGTTCTTCCCCAACAACATCTGGGGCACCAGCATCGAGGCCGTGTGCGACACCAACGTGGGCGGCAACTGGTTCATGCAGCCGTCTATCACCTACAAGCCGACCTCGAACCAGGAATACAACGTCTACTGGAACTTCGATGAGGGCACGAACGTCAACCCGGGCGTCCGCACGCAACCCGTTCCGGACCGGTTCCAAGATTGGATCATTCGATTTCATGGACGCGATTTATTTCCGCGCCGTCTACAAGATGTAAGTGGCTGAATAGGGCTATTTTCGTGTCGTCTTACAGGATGGATCTAGTGACGGAATAGTAGGGATGAGTGGGACCGGAACAAACGGAGCTTAGAAACTGTTGACAGTGTGCCGCACCCCGAAAGGGGGGCGTCATGCTGTCCCGGGAGTGACCTTTGGGGAGGTCGACAACCGGGCTTAGACCGGCTCTTGCAAGAGCCTAGAACTAATGCCAGATATTAGGGGACAACGCTTGGTCGGATCCCCCCGAAAAAGGAGCGTAAGGCATGCGTTTATTGAAGTACACTGAGGGATGGACGCGGCGCCACTTCCTCGAGCAAGTCGGCAAAGGCGTCTTCGCTGCTGGGGTGTTGAACCCACTGATGGACGTGATCGGGCGTAACGGCTCACTCGAGGCCGCCTACCCGCCCGAGCTGCTCTCCATCGAGGCCTACACCAAGGGCAAGCTCAAACCGGGGGACGTGCTCAACTCCGAGAACGTCGACATCGTCAAAGACCTGCTCGATCCGGGGGCCTACTACCAGATCAAGCACGACGGCCGGCTGGTCGATATCGCACCGACCGAGACCGACGTAACCAAGCTCACGCCGACGCCGTTTTTGCAGGCGACCCTGGCCAACAAGGGCAAGCACAAGATCTTCCCCGACGGCAATTGCTACACCCTCGATGGCAAGGACTGGATCGGCGGCAACCCCTTCCCTGAGCCGCAGTCGGCCCAGGAAGTGTTGATGGCGAACTCGCTGAGCTGGGGCAAGCATGATACGCAGGCTCATCCCGTGCTCGACTGGGATACCGATGCCGACGGCAACGTCGAGTATCAGTACGCCTCCTACTACGTTGAGTGGCAGACGGTCGGCCGTCTGACTCTCGATCCGCATCCGTACATGCCCGGCCGCGAGAGCCAGATCCGCATTCTCGGCGGCACCGTGCTGGCCCCCGGCGACGTCAACGGCACCGGGATCCTCCAGGTCTGGGCATACGACCAGCACAAGCTCCCCGGCTATTACGTCTACCAGCCGACCACCAAGCGCGTACGCAGTTACCCTGTCGACCAGCGCTTCGAACCGCAGTTCCCGGGCAACACCTTCTTCGTTACCGAGTACTGGATGGCGGGTGACCCGCTGCTGACCTGGGGCAACTTCAAGCTCGTCGGCAAGGGCCCGATGATGACCGCTGCGCATCACTGCGCCGACCTCAACAGCCCCAACTGGATCCACAAGACCTGCGGCGGCAAGAGCGGCGTGAAGTACTGGCGCACGCGGATGGAGTTGGTGCCCGAGGTCTACGTGGTCGAGATGGAGCCGGTCATGTATCCTCGCGCGCCGATCGGCAAGAAGAGGATCTGGTACCACGCATCGACGCTGTGCCCGCTCACGATGATCAGCTACGACCGTCAGGGCAAGATGTGGAAGCAGTGGGAAGGCGGCTTCGACTACTACGAGCGCAAGCCCGGAATGACCTGGATCGAGGGCATGCCCGACCATTTCTGGAGTTGGACGCACGTGCATGCGCACGATCTGCAGAGCAACCGCATGTCGCGCTTCTACTATGCGCAGACGGTTCCCGGCGGCTACCACGCCACCGTCGACGACCCCAGGCTGTTCGGCGACTTCTGCTCGATGGAGGCTCTGGAGCGCCTGGGCCGGTAAGTTCACGGCAGCGCAACTGTAACACCACCGCCGGCCCTGCGCGAGCAGGGCCGGCGGTTTCTTTTAGACCTGCACACTCGAACGTACCGACCGTGGACAGCGCTCCCTCCGATGCCTGACACTGGTGCTATAGTCACTTGGAACGCTTCAGCCTTCTCACGGGTTCTGTGCTACGGTGACGGGCGGGTGAGCATTCCGCCGCTGATTCGCGTCGCCAACGATGGACTCTCGAACACGCAACGCTGAAAGCACGGAGCCATTGCGCGGCTCATTGGTTCCGTCGCGAGCAGGCCGCGGCGGGCACCAACGGCTATCGCACCGCGATTCGTCCTCATCACGCTTCGGTCCTGTTTTCTCGCTACCGCGGTTTCCGTGGTCGCTGTCGTGGCAATCGCGCAACTCGCAGGCCGCAGGCACTCGCTTCCACGGTCCGATCAGCTCTGCCCTCGTGGCGCGCACTGAAGCCTCATCCGCCGCGGTCTCCGCGTCCTGGTTCGAACTCCTTCCCGCTGCTTCGGCCGGACGGTTGATCCGCGTATTCGGCTCGCTTCCGCCGCGCGCGCTGTGCCGCAATGCACACTGGCAGGGGGCTGACCTCAGCCAGCAGTGGTTCGCCGGCGCCGACTGCACGGACGCGCAGCTTCAGGGGGCCATGCTGAACGGCGCCAATTTCAGGAGCGCGAATCTCAGCGGCGCACAAATGCAGGGCGCGACGATGTGGTTCGTGAATCTCGATTACGCGCGTCTTCTAAAGGCCAATCTCAGACATGCCGACTTGGCGAGAGCCTCGCTGCGCCAGGCCAGTCTCGAGGGCGCCGACTTGCGGCGCGCGATCTTCAAGGCCGCCAACATGACGCAGGCCAATTTGCTCGGCGCCAACATGCGCGAGGCCAATCTTACGGCCGCCAATCTGAAGGACGCCATTTTGACCGGCCTGGTGATGGACGGGGTCGACTTCACCCGGGCCAACCTCGCAGGCGCGGATCTCAGCCGCGCCGATCTGCGCAACGCCCGGGGTCTTACCGCCGCTCAGCTCAAGCTCGCCAATACCGATTCGGGCACCCGGATGCCGGAAGGCATGGCTGCGGCGATCGTCGATCAGCCTGTCGCCGCCTTCGCAATGAAAAATTTGCCTGCTACGATTCAACCCAATCCGCTGCGCCGTGCGGTGCGGCGGGCAGGTGCTACAGGATTTTCGCGGCCGCTTGCCCTTGTGGCTGGTCCGGCTGCTGGTCGCGCTCGAAGCTTACAAGGGAGAGCTGTTGATGAAGATTCGTGAACGTTGGATCACGGTGGCGCTGGCTATCAGCGGAGGCTTTTTCGGCGCGATGCTATGGGGACAGCTTTTTGCGCCCCGCAGCGTCGTCGCCGCCGAAGCACAGCAGGGCAAGACCATTACGGCCGAACGTATAGTCGTGCAGGAAGTGCAGCTCGTTGACCCCTCCGGCCGCCAGCGCGCGGTGCTGAACGTCACGCCTGACGATCTGGCGCGGCTGAGTTTTCTGACCACCTCGGGCAAGCGAAGGCTGGCGATGGGCGTGTTGGCGGACGGTGAATCGGCGGTCGGCTTGTACGACGCGCAGGGCCGCGTGCGTATCGGACTCAACGTGCCGCTGGACGACTCGGCCAGCATCCACCTGGTCGACAAGAGCGGCCACAATCGCGCCAACTTCGTGCAGTTGCCCAACGGCAAGTCGAGCTTCGAGATCTTCAACGAGGACGGCCATCTGGTGTGGAGCGCACCGACCGGCGGAGCGGCCGGCTCGGCGAGCGCGCAAGATCCGAACGAGCCTGTGCGCCAAGCCTCGCGTTAGGAGCGCGCCGCTTGGGCGCGCCGTGGTGGCGCGAAATATAAGATTCCTCGTCCCGCGGATTTTGCTCGGAATGACGGAGCGCCGTTCAAGACGGGACCTTGCAAAATATGATGCAAGGGCTTTCCCGGGCCGCGCGTGACGTCCGCTTGTCACTTCCGCGCATCTGCACTACCCTCGTGCTAACATCCGGCCGCATCCGTGCGCCGAGCTGGCGGCCGGTTTTGCGAAGGAGAAGATCCACGATGGCCAGTCCGCAGCTTCAGCAGGTGTTCGCGCAGTACAAGGCATTCGCGCAAGGTGCGGGGCAGGCCAAGAGCCCGCAGGAGCTGCGCGCCTCGATGGCCGCGGCCTTCTCCGCATTCCCCAGCGCCGGTGAAGTCAAATGCGAGCCGGTGAATGCCGGCGGGGTCAAGGCGGAATGGATAACCGCGAGCAACGCGGCTCCCGACCGGGTCATCATGTATCTGCACGGCGGCGGATACGTGATGGGCTCTATCGACACTCATCGCGAACTGGTGGCGCGCCTTTCCAAGGCCGCGCAAGCGCGCGGCCTCGCGCTGGACTACCGCCTCGCGCCCGAGAATCCGTTTCCCGCCGCCGTGGATGACTCGATTGCGGCTTATCGATGGCTCATGGCGCAAGGCTACAAGCCGGGACGGATCGTTATCGCGGGCGATTCGGCGGGCGGTGGGCTCACGGTCTCCACGCTGATCGCGGTGCGCGACATCGGAGCGCCGGCGCCAGCCGCCGGCGTATGCATCTCGCCGTGGGTCGACTTAGAGGCCGAGGGTGAATCGATGACCAGCCGGGCGGCACGGGACCCGCTGGTGTCGCGCGAGATGATCCTGAATATCGCAAAGATGTACGTGGGCGAAACCGGCAACCTGCGCGAACCGCTGGCCGCGCCGATCAACGCCTCTCTCAGCGATCTGCCCCCGTTGCTTATCCAGGTCGGCGACGCCGAAACGCTGCTCGACGACTCGACCCGCCTCGCCGATCGCGCCAAGCAGGCAGGCGTCGATGTCACCCTGCAAATCTGGGACGAGATGCCTCACGTATGGCACCTGGCCGCGCCGGTTCTCCCCGAGGGCCAGGAAGCGATCGACAAGATCGGCGAGTTCATCCGCCAGCGGACTTCCTGACTCAAGCCCCTGACGCAATCAACCCGTAAAAGCTCAAGGGACGGGACACATCGCAACGCGGCCGCTCCCTCTGTTTACGCTTGTCGCGACCGACAGGAATGATTGACGCGGTGCACCGGAAATCACGCACGCACTGTCGCTATCGCGGATTGCCTATAGGTAAAGCAACAGAGCGCCAATAGCTTGGGGGCATCGGCGTTCTGTTTTCCGGCCTGAAGTCTGATCGAATGGCCGTCGAATCGCCTTGGTGTTTTCCCAGGCGATGGGCGGTCGTTTTTTCAGCAGGTTGCGGTACTCGACGCAGTCACGAGCGTCACAACCCTGTTTGCAACGCTTTAAAACTGAGCCGCTTTACCGGGGTAAAAGTGAGCCACCCAGGGTTGGTTCTTTCCTCAGTCCTTTTTTGAGATTGTAATCGTCTGGTTTTTTCCTCCGTGCGCGTTAGGTGTGGCGCGCCAGCGCGTACCTTTGCGCGCAAGCGTTGCTAGCGCGCTTCACTATCGTCGACAGGTGTATCCTTCTTTGCGCCGCCGGCGGCTCTGATTGCTCGCTGGCTGCGAAAGGAATCGCCGCGAGTTGTCAGGATATGGGCGTGGTGGCTGAGGCGATCGAGCAGCGCGGTAGTAAGCTTTTCGTCGCCAAAGACCTTCACCCACTCCGAGAACGCCAGATTGGTGGTGATGATGGTCGAGCGGCGTTCATAGCGCTGCGCCAAAAGGTTGAACAGCAACTCGCCGCCAGCGCGCTCGAAAGGCACGAGTCGGGTCGAAAGGGGGCGCGGTGACCGAATTACTCCGGTTCCGTTTCCCCGCTTTCGCCCGCCAAACCGGACGTGCACGTCGCCGCGCATCCGGCTTTCCACAAGCATCCATAGTCATGGGACTGCGAGCGACTCGTCCAACGCGCCCGCGATGCTGATGTCGTCGTAATCGGTTTTGGCGAACCGACCGACTATTCCGAGCTCCAGCGATTCCATCCATGGCAGGAGAATGCGTGTACCGCGATAGCGGTAACGTTCCACCTTGACCTTGGCGGGCCGGAACAGCTCGACACCATCATCGTTAATCCACCAGCGCCCGCCGCAATACCTGTTTCGCAGGTACCGATAGGTTCGCTTGGGATGTTTCTTCCGCAGCCAGCGGAAGACCCGCCACCATGCGAAATAATCGACGTATGCGAGCGTTCGCTTGCTCGCATCGTAGCGGAAGTACGTTGCCCATCCTCGTAATACCGAGTTTACTCGAAGTAGCAACGTTCTGAGGCTCAGGTGAGTCGTCGAACGCGTGGTGAGATTCTTGACCTTGTACTTGATCGCCTCCACACTGCGCTTGCTCGGATACGTAAAGGCCACCTTGCTCTTGCGCCAGGCGCCTCTTCGAATCCGATGCCCGAGGAAATCGAAGCCCTCGTCCACATGAGTGACGACGGTCTTCTCCTCTGACAGCTCCATCTCCAGCTCGTCGCGGAGTACCCGAGCCGCTTCGTCTCGAACGGCTTCCGCTTGTTCCCGAGCGCCGCGCACTAAAATGACGAAATCATCGGCGTATCTAATGAGCCGGTAAGTCGCCATTCCGCGTCGTCGGTAATAAGTGGTGCATCCGATATAGCGGGTCTGATGCTTCCAGACTCGCTCGAAGTACCGATCCAACGCCGACAAATAGATGTTGGCGAGGAGCGGCGAGATGATCCCGCCCTGTGGCGTTCCCGTGAGAGTCGCTGCGAGCCGCCCAGTCTCCTTCATCACTCCAGCACCAAGGAATGCCCGTAGCAGCGCCAGCACCCGGCGGTCACTGATGCGCCTTCGTATCTGGCCCATCAGAATGCCGTGCCGGACGTTGTCGAAACACGCCTTGATATCACCCTCGACGACGTATTCGTACGAGGAGCGGGGGTTGATGTAGCGCACGATCTCCGCGATCGCATCCTGGGCTCTTCGGGCTGGCCGATACCCATAACTCGCAGGGTAAAAGTCCGTCTCGAAGATCGGCTCCAGTACGAGCTTAAGGGCCATCTGCACGGTCCGGTCTCGAATGGTTGGAATGCCCAAATAGCGCACCTTGCCGCCCCGCTTGGGGATACCGCGCTCCCTCGTGGGAGTCGGGCGATAAGATCGCGCTTTCAGTTGGGAGCGAAGCTCCTCCAGAAACGATATGACCCCAATGCGTTGCTCAATGTGCCACCGGGTCCAGCCATCCAGCCCAGCCGTTCGTGACCCTCGGTTGCTCCTCACAAGGTCCCACGCCACCAGCAGCGTGGCCCGATCGCATACTAAGTTGTAAAGGTCATCGAACCTCCTCTCGCTATCAGCCTTCGACCATTGATGCAGCTTCCGTTGGATACTGAGTACCCGCACCTTTGCGTCGGCGACGCTCGGCCACAGGGTGTCGTTGTTCAACGCCACTTCTCCTCCCTTCCATTGGTGCTGCTGACTTGCTGTCTCCCTTCGCCATGTGGCCGGCTTTCCCGGCCTCGGACTACTACGGAGACTCCGTCCCACGACCGCGTCGTACATCGACGATGGACGTGCCCTGCTAGTTCGTAGCAGGGCGACATGGTCACGGTTCCCACGTTCACTGATCTCCGCCTGACGGGGACGGTACCCGGCTATACCCCTGCAGCATCGCTACACACCCATCGCAGTCTGTGTGCAGCCACGGTTGAGCCATCGGCTTGCAACCCAACCGAGCGAATGCGCGATGGGTTTCCACGCATCCAGCGCTGCGCCAGCCCGTATCCGCCAGATTCGAGCTGGTTGACGAATCGAGGGGCCTCCGACGCCGATTCACTTGCGTTGTACCTTTCCGTCTCGCTTGCGCGGCCGTGGCGTCTGGCAGTGCCGCCGCGCCGCTACGTTGTCAGGGCTGCTCCCGGTCTCCCGTGCATCTCCACGTTCAACCTGCCCTCAGCTTCTCGCGACCGCTGCATCGGTCGCGGGAGGAGTCTTTTCCTCGCGGTATATCAGCGCCTCGTGGCGCACAGCCCAGCTCATCCACCACCAACAGCGCGACTTTCTGATAGCGCTGCTGCAACGTGGTCAGCCGCCGCTCGTCGCGGGCCTCAACAGGCTCTGGACCAGATCGGCGGCGCGGGCGAACAGCACTCGGAACCGCCGGCGCGTGGCTTCGACCCCGAGCGCGATCGCGAGATGGTCTTGCCGGTGCCGATCGGACCGGCCAGGATCACGTCCTCGGCGCGGCCGATGAACTCGCCGCTCGCGAGCTCCATGAGCTTCGGCCGCGAGACGCCCTTGAGCGCCGCCCAGTCGATCTGGTCGAGGGTTTTTACATCGGGAAAGCGCGCCTCACGCAGCAGGCGGCGCGCGGTGCTCTGGCGGCGGTTGGTCATCTCGGCTTCCAACAGTTCGCGCAGCAGGTCCTCGTAGGCCCAGCCGCCGTCGCGGGCCTGGCGGCAAAGCGCGGGATAATCCCGCACCACTGCCGCCAGCTTGAGTTCCTTGCAGTGCTCCTGGATGACCGCCGCTCGCGCTGCCTCACTCATGGCTGCCTCCGTCGGTCAACAGCAGATGGTCGTAATCGGCCGCCTTGCCGGCCTCGATCACGAAATCCGCCAACGCCTTGGGCACCGTGATGGGTGCGCAGGCCTCGGGTGTGCGCACGATCACGTCGAGCAGGCCCAGACGCTTACCGGCGAGCGCGGCCTCCAGCGCTGGCCGGACGCGTTCCTCGCCGTGCTCTTCCACTGCGCCCAGCAGCTTGGCCATTACCCGCGCGGCGTCCGCTCGCCGTGAGTGTCGGCCAGCAGCTGCCAGAGCTTGCCCCACGGCTCACCCAGCTCGGCGAGCAATTCCGGCGCGACCTGGCGCACGGCCTGCGGCTTGCGCGCCAGCTCGGGCAGATAGTGGCGATAAACTACGCGCCGGCGCCCAATCCCACCCGCGGATGGGTCACGCTTTCATCCATGCACACCAGCCGCACCTGGTCGACGCCGACGTAGGCGGTGGCGCGCAGGCGCGCCCAGCGCGACGGCACCGAATACCACCCGCCTTCCACCCTCACCAGCGCGCGCGAGCTGATCTCGACTGGGATGGGCTTGCGCACCTCGAAGCTCATAGCGGGCGCCGGCAGCAGTTGCGTACGTTCCTCCGCCCAGAGCTCACTGGCGGACTGTTCGGCGTCAACTATTTTTGCCGATAAGCGACAAGTATTTTTGCCGGTGGTCGCCAGGTTAACTGGTCCTTTTGTCCGATAAGATCGAGGGCGGTCACTGCGATACTCAGATTTGGCCCACCCCTGGTTGAGTTCCTCCTTTTCTGAAGAGAGATTGTAATTGTCTGGTCTTTTCGTTGGTGCGCGTTAGGAGACGCGCGCAGCGCGCACCTTGCGCGATCAGCGTTACTAACGCGCTCCACCAGCATCGACTTCATCGAATCAACCTGGGCTCGCATCGACGGCTTCGCCGGGCTGGCCAGCATCGGTGCGACGACGCTTCCGAGTCCGGTAGCTGGGAACATTGAACTCCAGGATGGTCGCGTGATGGACCAGCCGATCGATCGCGGCCGCGGTCGCCATAGGGTCCTTGAAGATCCGTTCCCAGTCGCTGAACACCAGGTTACTGGTGACCAGCATGGAGCGCCGCTCGTAGCGTTCCGCGATCAGAGTGAACAGGACTTCCGCCTCTTCGGGGCTCTGTTTGACGTAGCCAATATCATCCAGGATCAACAGCTCGATCAAATCGAGCCGCCGCAGCTTTTGCGGCAGCATCAGATCGCGCTTGGCGGCGAGCAGTTCCTGCACCAGCTGATAGGCGGGACGGAACAGCACCGAATGGCCCAACTCAATGAGCGCGTTGCCGATCGCGCAGCCGGCGTGGCTCTTGCCCACTCCGGGCAGACCAAAGGCCAGCGCGTTCTCGGCCCGTTCCAGGAACTCGCCGCGTGCCAACTCTCGCAGCTTGCGCATCAGCGGCGCGGGCAGCGTGCCCGCGTCCAGTGTCTCGAAGGTTTTGCCGGGTGGAATCTGCGCGGCGCGGCGCAGGCGCGTGATCTTGCGCTGCTCGCGCGCTTCGGCCTCCATCTCCAGTACTTCCAGAACTAGCAGCAGCGCGTCGCGATGGCCGGCGTTCTCCAGGCGCGGACCTAGTTCCGGTGCCGCGGTGCTGAGATTGAAACCGGCGAGCAACTGGGTAGTGCGTTCGACGACATCGATCTGAGCGGCTTTCATGATGCTGCTTCCGCCAGCAACGCGTCGTAGACCTTCAGGTCCGGCGCGCCGATCATGACCGTCGGAACGATCGGCCGCTCAGGTCTGACCGTATGACGAACCCGGTCCGCGTCGAATCGCTCGCCGCCATCCAGCAGCTCGTCCAGGGCCTGCTCCACCAGCTGCTCGCCGCTAACCGCCGCCAGGTAAAGGATTCGCACGTACTCCGGATCGGCCCGCTCGCTGTGGAAGCCGCGCAGCGCATCGTAGGTGCGTCGGAAGACGAGACTCGGGAACAACTCCTCGCGCCAGCGGTAGCGAGCAAAGGCGCCGGGCTTCTTCACCAGCGACCAGATCACGTGATGATAATCGATCCGCGCCCAGCGCTGCCCGCGCCGCCGCGGCAGCCGCTCCACCAGCTTACCCGCGTAGTACACCTCGAGTTGATCGTGATGGAGATGGACTCGGACTCGTTCGCCGATTAATCGCGCCGGAACCGAATAGGTGTGGTTAACTACCCGGATCGTGCTCCAGCGGCGGACCATGACTGTGAACGTGGTATATGCGGGCAACGCGATCACCGGCAGCGGGCGCAGATGTCCTCGCTCCTCGACCAGTTTCTCGCCGCGCAGCGCGTTGTGTTCGCGCTCGATCACTTCGCGAACCCAGCGCTGATACTCGTCCACTGATGGAAAGTCGTGGCTGCCGCGCAGCACCAGCATCTGCGCCAAGATCGACTTGGTCCGCCGATGCGCCTGCTCGACCACCCCATTCTCGTGGGCTTTGCGCGGGAAGATTCGGGTGGACTTCAGTTCGTAATGATCCAACAGACTCTGGTAACGCCGGGTGAGGGCTCGGCCACCGCTGACCGGCAGTTCATGCGTCGCCGCCGATAGATTGTCAGAGCGCAACACTTCTACCACGCCGCCCAGCCGCCAAAGCGCCTCCTGCACCCCGAGCAGCAGCGCTTCGTAGCTTTCGCTCAACGCCACCGTCGGCCAGCGCCAGCCGCTGAAGCTCAATACCAACTCAAAGAGCAGATGCTCGAACGGTGCACCACCGATCGTCACGCCGAGTTCGTCGCAGTTGGTGAAGTCGTAGGCCGCTTCGCGTCCGGGCAGATGTTCCTGGGGAAAGAACACTTCCTTGTCCGGCCCGTTCAACGCCCGCCATTGCCGGATCCGCCGCTGTAGCGTGCGCAACTGGCCTTCGCTGAACTGCCCCGGATGCCGGCGGTTCAATTCCGTCAACAGCGTGGTCGCCTCCAATACACCCTTGGAGTCTTCCGCCAACAGCGGCTCCACTTCGCTCTCAAATACCTCGGCAAACGGATCCTTCCGCGTTCGCCAGGTGTGCGGCTTATGCCGCTGCGACGGAAGCAATCCGTGCTCCCACTTGCGCGCGCTCCGCACGCTCATTCCAGCTGCTGCCGCCGACGCCTCCTGTGTCTTGCCTGCCATCCGTCTTCTCCGCAACACCCCGACCTGCGCGTCCTTCATCATGGAGCTTCACCGCCTGGCTCCACTTCTCTCGCGCGCCGCCGGGACGGCCACAACCGGCAAATCTAATTGTCGTTAGCCGGCAAATTTAATTGTCGTTGATCAGGCGGACCTTCCAGTACGGTGCCGTGCGGGGAACGCGGCGTCGAGTTCAGCGAGCAACTGGCGCGAGATTGCTTCCAGGCTGTCGCCGCGCGGAATCGGAGTGAGATGCTCGAGCCGGATCGCCTTGCCGCGGCTTTCCACGCCGCCCTTGTCGTGCCCTTCGCCGATGCGGGCGAAGTCCGGCTCGAACAGATAGTGGCTGACCAGCGCCAGGAACCGGCCCGTGAGTTCGCGCCGCCACCGACAATCTTGCGCACTGCGGCCGCGAGATTATCGTACACGCAGCGCCGCGCGACTCCGCCCAGGTGGGCAAACGCCCGCACGTGGCCGTCGAGAAAGGCCAGCTGATCGCAGCGCTCGTAGAGCCAGGCGAACTCGCGCCCCGAGTACATCAGCCGCAACAGGAACTCCCAGGCTTTGCGCCGTTCGCCCCCGACTTCCACTACCACTTCGAAGAAATCGATCTGCGCTTCGCCCGGGCGATTAACCAGTGGCACGTATACCTCGGCCCGTTGCCGCCGCCGCTCGCGCCAGTAGTCGCCTACCAGCGTCCTTCCGACTTGATAGCCTTCTGCCTTGAGCTGACGATGAAGCCGCATCGCGGTGATCCGTTGCTTGCCGGTGGTCCGCGGCTCCCACTCCGTGATCAGCTCCTCCAGCCGCGGCCTCACTGCTTCCCATACCGGCCGCTCCCGCTGTCGCCGCGAACTTCTGACCGGCTCGGGTTGATCCAGATACTTGGCTACCGTGTTGCGGCTTAATCCGAGTTCACGCGCAACCCGCCGGATGCTCCGTCCCTCTTTCAGCACCTTGTGTCGCAGTACATGCACTTGATCCATCTTCAGCATCCCCGTCCTCCGGCTTCCCGCCGGAGTCTATGGCTCGGGGTGGCTCACTTTTACAGCGGTAAATGGATCAGTTTTTTAGCGGCATATCCAACAACCCTTCTCTCTCAGGGGTTTTTCGCCCTGTTTCGTTCTTCATTTCCAGCTGTCGTAACAAATGGGATAAGATGCGCGAAGTCCATGCGCCCGTTTGGATGCGACGCCTGTGACAGTTCCACGTCATCGGATTACCTGGAAAGCAGGTCCTGAACAGTCAAGCCTGATCTTATAGCCGCGCGCGGTTTCTCGTGCCGCGCAGTCTCCATCCCCGAACCGCTCGCGGCGGTGGACACCCTAGCAGAAGCCAAGACTACGAAGCAGGCCGCGCGCCTTCTGCTTCGTGTCCACCCACGCCTCTACCGAAACGGGGTGGCTCCAACCCATACACCCGCAAGTATACCCGCTGCGTCGCGAACCCTGGAAAAGACCGTCAGTTATCGTCAGTGATCGTCAGTAGCCCAAGGAAAACGGCTAGTACCTATGCGGTTACTGACGATCACTGACGATAACTGACGGTCTTTTCCGAACATGCGCAGCACAAAGCACGGAGACCATCCGCCTGCCCTGCTCATCGTTGCGGCTGAACTGAAGCTCAATTCCCGCAGCGCGGAAATTGGTGGCCATGCGCCTGAGCACATTACTCAGGACGTTGGGTGCCTTCGGCCAGCGTACCGAGCGACGTATGGCTTCACCGACCATAGAGTCAAGCCGCGCACGAAGTTGTGCGACTGTCCCGGTAAAGCCCGCGCGGGCCAATTCGGCCAGCGGCTCGTAGAGCGGGGACGCCTCGAGCGCGAGATCGCGTGTCTCGGCGCTATTGGCCCTACAGGCTGACATTGCCTCCCCCGGCTTCATACCCAGGACTTCCTCACACGCGCTCACCCACAGGGCGAAGTCCGCCAAACGCGGCGGCCGCTCGAGCTTGACCTGCGGGAGATTTTGGAGTCCCGCCACCACCGCGTCAAGCAAGGCACCCAGGATCCGGGGTCGTCGCTCAGAGAATTCGCCCCAGAACTGCGCCTCGTACCGCCGAATCTCGGGCCTTATACTCAGAAACTCGACTATTAGCGCACGGTCGAGAAAATCGGGCCTTGCAGTACCGAGCTCGGGAATGGCGTTGAAAATCAGCGGACGGGTGGCATCGAAGATGGCCTCGTCGTGGTCGCTATACAGTTCCCGGCCACCGAAGCCGCCGCCGGTCGCCAAGCGACAGGCGGCATCTGCCAGCTCCTCTGGTAACCTGCTCAGGTTATCGAAACACACGAGCCAGGAGTTTCTGGCTGCCGCAGTGAGATCGCGAACCTCGCGCGGGACACCTCTAAGTGCTGAGGTGCGAGGGTCAATGAGCGAACTGATCACGCGGCAGCCGGTCGACTTTCCCGCGCCCTGCTCCCCCTTCACGACCAGAATGGGGCACGGCAGGCCCGGTCGCAGTGCGGCGACCAGAAAGGCTCGAATCAGTGTCCAGCCGTGGTGGTCGACGCTGAAGAAGGGCCGCAGCTCCTCAAGGCTGCCGCCGCGCTCCGGTTCGGGCAGCGGTTGCGAACCGCGTGTGCGGCGAAATTTAGCTACTGATAGGTCTACGACTCGCCAACCCTGAGAGTCGATCTCAACCGCCCGCCAGTGGCGATCGCACAGGTCAAGATAGAGTTTTCCTCCGCACTCGGCCACTCGCACATGGACGGGACACTCTTCTCCGTCAAACAGCGCTCGCGCCTCGAACAGCTCCACCGCGGCGCGTATTGCCTGACCCCCGGGGCTCTCGCCGGTAACGCCATAGTAGGTTCGCAAAAGAAAAAGCTGGAAGTTGCGCGAGCGAATCGGGTGGTTCTCCCAGTGACCACCGACGCGGACCGAAGCCCATCCCTGCTGGTCGGGATCGTGAAATACCTCAAGCCCCGCATCCAAAGCTAACCTGATCAGTCTGTCCGCCTTCGACTCCCACTCAGAGTCTTCGATTCGCACCGGCTCGCGGAGCAGGTACTCCACCAGTTGCGACTTCTCGTGCTTCTCGAGAATCGCGCGCCAGCTTTCCCACCGGACCGGATCCGCATGCCTGATGGCGGCAAAGGACAGCACCGCCTCGGTTGAGACCAGTAGCTCCGGATCGTCTGCTACCCGGGGTTCCAGCTCGCGCAGGAAGAGCAGGGCCAGCTCAGCGGCGATGCTACGGACCTGTTGGGTTCCTTCTCTCATCGCTCAGATCCGAGGAACCAATTTCTTCCATTTGCGCCGGTTACAGCGTCGACAAAGCGTCTGCAGATTGGACTCTTCGGTCTTCCCGCCCTTACTGACAGGAATGATGTGATCAACTTCAAGATGCACTGCTGTTCGGCACCTGCGACACCTTGCTCCGTCACGCAGCAGCACCATTGCCCGAACGGAGTCGGAAATCCGTCGCTTCGCCAAGCGGTCCTCGTAAGTGCGTTGTTCCGCCTGGGCGAAGGCTACGAAGTCCGCAAACGCGGTCAGGTCCACGGCATCCGTGGCTCCGATGAGCTGCTCCAGCTTTACGCGGTTATTGGGCAGGAGGTTGTCCATTCGCGCCGAAAGCAACAGCAAACAGATCAGGTGCGCCTTCTTGGCGTCGGGAAGCTGGCGGAAGCGTATGTCGTTGAGCAAGTCGTAGGGCAGCCTGATCTCTCGGCGGCTGCGCTCGAACTGACGAAAATTACGAAAGCCGAAAAACTGTTCCATCGATGCCTTATTGAAGGCCGGGCTAAAGAAAGTTGATCCTGACGACCGGGACCGGCGGCTTGCGGTAAGCTTCCAGATCGACCCCCCGGAGCTCCGGAATCGCAGCATAATTGACCGCTCCTTTTCTGGAACTCCTTAAGATTTCGACTCCGCAACCATAGGTCCTCCGCGCCGCTGCCATACCGTCGAGCATCGCGCGCAGCTTGTGCTCTTCTGCGGTTGCTCTTTCCAGCCGGATCCGCGCCTCGCGGTAGCGAAGCGCGACCTGGCGCCATTTCGGATCGGCGCTTAAGTCCAGTTCGTCGCCCACCGGCTCGGGCCAGACGTTTTGTCTGACCAGCTGCCAAAACGCAGCCTCGGCCTCTAAAAGCCGCTTTAGGTATTCGCGGTCGGGACGCACCCTAACCAGGCTTCCCGCATTGCCATCAAACGACCAGTAGTGGACCTCCGCTGCCCGCGAGACCTCGAGCTCGTGCTGCAGTTGCGCGTAATACTGGGGAGGCACCCGTCCCTGTTGAGCAGCTGTGCGGTCGCGCAGACTCATTGGGCACTTGATCTCCAGGACGATTGAGCCGTCGAAGCTCACCCCGTCGAGCGATGCACGCATCCATTCCAGTTCGTCGTGCACCAGGCAAAGTGGCTCCATTTGGGTGCCTGTTTGCTGCTCATAGACCCGGCGGGCGAGGTTTTCCAGCTCGCGACCGCGCCGCGCCGCTAGCCCTGCCGCAGCTTCCTGCATCCGTCCGGTCTTTATCGACCACAGCATGCGCGGTGTCTTGAAAGCACCGTCGCCCATGATGACTGGAGCATCGCTGGCGCCGATTCCCAACTGCCGCCAGCGATGCCACTCAGGCGTGCTCTGATGCAGTTGCTCAATCCTGGGCATGGGCGTCCTCCGCTTGCATCTGCTTCGCCTTCTTTCGATTGAGCACTTCGATCGCGCGGCGGTAGGTACCTTGGGTCATCTGCTCGAGCGACGGGAGCCTGTAATAGGCGAGCACCCGTTCGAGCTCGGTCCCGGTATCTTCGACAAGTTGACGAAGCTCGCGGATCTCTTCAGCGGTGACCAACGGTTCCGAACGGTGCTCGTGAGAAGTTGGGGAATGATTGGCTGGGTTGGTCCATTCCTCCTCCGGGTCGTCACCGGTTGCGAGCAGGAATGACTGGAGCAGGGCGTATTTCAGGGCTCCGGTCATCGCCTTGTAGGGCGCCTTGTCACCGGCGTCCAGACCCTCGCCCGCGACTTTCACAGTGATTTCTTCGGCTGTATCGACATCCATAAATGTGTAAGCCATGACCACACGTGCTACGTGCTCTACTTCGGACCTGCCCATACGAGAGGGTTCGTGGGAGATCGACTCAAGACGAGGAACGACGACCACCCCGAGTTCGGCCAGGATGTCGCCGACGGCGCCGGCTATATCAGCGGCGGTCACGTAGTTGTAGTTTTTGCGCTCGTTGTACCCACGCTTCTGCACATAGGCTAACCGCCGGCGAACCACGGCGAGCTTCTGCCGCAGGCTCAGCTGCGCGAACATTGACGATGCGAAACTCAGATCTTCTCTTCCCGCGCCGTCATCGATTCGGGCGCCGAGTTTTTTGGCGGACCCCGCGCCGTCCGAGCGACGCTTAGCTTTTTTATTCGGTGTCCGTTCCTTCCTTACTTTGCTGCCGTGATTGTCGCTTAAGGCTCCCTCTGACGGTTTGCTTTCCGTCGGCGCCCGGCCATTGGCCGAGGTCTGGGCGTCGGCTCCCGCCGGCTCTCGCTTCCATGCAGACTGTTCAACTTCCATCGGTTTGCTCCTTCCTTTTTCGGCTAACTGAAACACGTTGCCCTCCTCGTCTGTGTAAATTCCTTCATCGGGATTGGCCTCGGTGCCCGGGCGTTCTATCAGCGTCCGGACCTCCGATTCTTCCGCGGCGTGGACTGGATGCCATTCCCTCACCAGGACGGCGCCTCGCAGCCCATCTAAAATCTCAGATTCGGTCAGGACGCAGAGAAAATTTTTTTTGTAGTCCAGGGTGGTTTTCATCGCTAGACCTCGTTCGGGTTCGTGCGTTACGCCTCGTAAACTATGAGAATCTACGAATCAGCACTTACCTTATAGTATTATACTATAAGGTAAGTCAAGGCCAGCAATTAATGCTTGCGACAGCGGATCCGGTCGCCTATATGAATGTACATGTCAAAGGTGCGGCTGTCGGGTTACCGCTGCGAACGATGCGGACATGAATGGCTTCCCCGTCAAAAAGACAAGGAACCTCGCGTGTGTCCGCGGTGCAAGACGCCGTATTGGAATAGGCCGCGAAAAGCTACGAAGAAAGAATAGCGGAATCTAGGCCGGCGCTGGTCTGATCTTTGCCGCGCAGATCCTAAAGGTCATTTCCTCGATGATCATGCCCCGAGCGCTTCCCGCTTTTCGGCATCAAGGGATAGACGCGATCGCCGCACCCACTGACTTCACACCGGGCTTGGGCGAGGATTCCAGGGGCGGATTGTCCGAGCTGGAAGTAGACGCGCTGGAACTACTGCCGAACTCACTGAGCCTCGAGGAGTCCAGCGCGGCCTTGCATGAGTACATGGGACTGATTCTGTATCGGTTGGCCGGCTGGATTTGAGACCGGCACGTGGACCAAACGCGCGACTCAACATCGGACCGCGTATACAGAACAATGCCAGTGCTGCGCCCGGAAGTCTTAGTCGATAGTTTCGCTGCTAGCAACGGAGTCCCTTAAGCCTCACCCGTCCTCCGGTGTTTGTCCTCTTGCTTAACGCGCTCGCCGTAGCGTTTGCGCCGAAGCTCGCTTAGCTCCTGTTTGTGGCTTGCGTAGTAACGAGCGAAGCGCGCTCGCCCAGCGCACTTGGACGAACAGAAGACCGCCGCCTTCCGCCTGATGAACAAGCGCTCGCAGTGCGGCGCGGCGCACCGAGCGATTCGTGAGATTTGTTGAGCTGCCATCTCCTGAGTCTTCCACCTGACCGCAGCACCGAGGTCGCCACCATAAGAGAGTCGGGTATGAATGATGCGCCGTCCCGGCTGCACACGCCGAGTTAATCGTTCCGTAAGGTCCCAAGGCTTGCCGTTACTGATCTTCTGGATGCCCTTGAGTACGTCGGCTAGCAACTTAGCTATCTGCTGAGGCGCCAGGGGTTTGAAGGCTTGGGGAGCAAACCCTGCAAAAATAACCAGAGACTCTGAAGCCCGTCGCGCGCGCTCGGCCGTGATTTGCGCTCCGGTCCCGTGGGGTTGTTGAGCGAGTTTGAGCAGCCCTTGAAGACGCGTCAGAGCATAGCGTTCTTTGAACTCCCGGGACGCATGACCAACGGAGGCCTTGGCTCGTGCAGAGAGCTTTTTCTTACGATCCATGCTTGCAATCTACTCAAGGTTTCGTCTAACGGTCAAACTATATAACTGCTCGACACGATAGTTATATAACGGTCATTGTCGTTTAAAATCGTTTGACAAACGTAATAGTTTAAGGCAAAATCTCGTGACACGTCAGCTCAGGATGGCGCCGCCAGCGGAGGAGTACATGAGCAGCGAACGGCAGGTCGAGGCTAATCGAAAAAACGCTCAACATAGCACCGGGCCACACACCGCGGGTGGTAAGACACGAGTTGCGTTGAATGCTCTGAAGCATGGTCTTACCGGAAAACAAGTAGTTCTACCCAATGAAGATCCCGAAGACTTTGATGCTTTTCGGGACGGCCTGTTGAGTGCACTAGAGCCACACGATGAATTCGAAGGAACCTTGGCGGAACGGATCGTCATCGATGCCTGGCGCCTCAGGCGGGCGGCCTTGCTAGAGAGCGGGTCGTACAGACGGGGTCTTCAGGAATTGATTATCGAGGACCAAGAAGACCGGGCTCACGGATACGAGTACGGTAGTACGATTATGGAGTTCGATAAAACCAAAGTCGCAAATAGCGACCGCCGGGCGTATGCTGACGCCTTGACGAAATTGACGGAATTGCGCTCCAAGCTGGACGATTCATCAGTGAAGATGACGATGGTGTTCGAAAAGTATTCGGGAACCTTCGCAAATCTGTCGCGGTATGAGGCTGGTCTTAATAGATCATTCTTAAGAAATCTCCACGAGCTGCAACGGCTCCAGGCCATGAAGGCTGGCGAACGGGTCGCGGCACCAGCGGTGGTGGATGTCGATGTCAATATAAGACAGGAGGGAGCGGCGAATTCGGAGGCGATTTTACAAAACAAACCCATTTAGCGACACGATGCGCCGCTCGGGAAGCCATCTGTTGAGGAATGCACGTGACGATGGTGCGCGTCAGGTGCGTTGGCAGTCCTCGCGCATCAACAACCCTCGCTCACGACAATTGCCACGGTGGGACCGCTTTGCGCACCGTATGGTCGGCCGGCAACCTCGCAGAAGCCGTCGCTTTCGATATGCAAGGCGCGATTGAAACGCGCGGCCTCTTCGAGCGAAACTTCCTTGACGCGCATCACGCCATCTCCATCCGGTCTCGTCGTTACAACGACCCTGCCCGCGCCGTCAACGTTCATGCACTCAAGGCATCCGCACCGCGCCCGCCGCATACGCCACTGCGGCATATGACGTCAGCAGGTCCGCCCTGCTCTGAATTAGCGTGTAGCGCGCGTTGGCGAGATCGCTCTGCGCCGTCAGCAACTCGACGATCGTGCTGAGGCCTTGCCGATAGGTCTCGATGTTGGCGTCGTAGGCTTCCTGAGCCGCCGCGAGCAGCGCCTGCCCGTACGAGTATTTTTTCTGCGACGATTGGAATTCGTAGTACGCGCGCCACATCTCGGCGATCGCGCCGATTTCCGCTGACTTGACGCCCGCACGCGTTGCGCTGTCTTCCGCCTCGGCCGCTCTAACATCGTTGAGCCGCTTGAACCCCGTGAAAATGTCCCACTGCAGCGTGACCAGCGCGGAGTATTGCGGCTGATTGGCCCACGAGTTAGGCGGTCCAGCAAACGTGTATTGCCAGATGAGTTGGCCGTAGTTCGCCGAAAGATCGACGGTCGGATACCAGGCCGCCTTGGCCAGCGCCACCCGCGCCTCACTCGCGCGCAGCCCCGCGACCTTAGCCGCGAGATCGGGCCGCTGCTTTATCGTGGCCGCGATGAGTTCGTCGACCTGGCCGTCGAGCGCCGGTCGGCACCGTCTCGGTCTCGAGGCTCGCCACCTCCATCGGTAGAGTTGGCCGAAATGCCGATCGCGGCGGCGAGGCTCGCCTGCGCCTCATGCACCATCAGCTCGGCGTTGGCGACGTCGTATTGCGACTGCGCGACGCGCTCCTTGGCGAGCAGCAACGCGGGCTCGGTGGCGAGGCCAAGATTGAGCCGCTGCTGTACGGCGTCGAAGTCGGATTGCGCAAGCTCGAGGTTCTGGCGCGCCGCGGTAACCGCGGCCTTGGCCGCGCACAGCGCGTAGTATGAGCGCTGCACCGCGAAGACCACGTCCTGCATCTTGCGGTTGAAACTGAAATTGGCGGCGGCCAGAGTCTGACGCGCGGCCTCCGCGCTGGCGCTGCGGCGGCCAAAGTCCAGCAGCGTGTAAGTCATCTGCGACCAACGGTTCTGCCTGCCAGTACTTGAATTGGGCGACCACGCCGCCAGGCAACGGAAAGAGCGTTCGCGAATAGCCATTGGCCGAGTTGGCGCTCACCAACGGATAGTACGGCGCGCGCGCGGCGCCGAAATTCGCGGCCGCCTGACGCGCCGATTCCCATGCGAAGCGCGTGTCGGGATTTTCGCGCATCGCCAGGTCGAGCAGGGCCGGCAGGTCGTAGGGCTCGCCTTCCTGATGCACGGGCTGCCGCATCGACGGCGGCGCGGACGCCGGCGGGGCGATGCTCTGCGCAGGCCGCAGGTCGCTCGGCATCCGGTAGTCGCTCGCCGACGCGGGCGACGGAGTCCAGATGCGATCGGCGCTCGGCGGCGCCCATCGATCCGGGTTCAACTCCGGTTGCTCGGCCATCCGCGCGCATCCTGCCAGACACGCGAGGACGCCGACACCGATGCCAATCTGTAGCGCTCTTCTGAAATGGTTCAAAATGGGCATGCTGCGAATTGACTCCGCTTGCGTTTGCGAACAATCTTACCCGTATCTTTTGCGGGACGACGGCATCCCAGCGGAACATGCATCTAAGTGGACACTCCGAGCGGACGCCGGTGACAAGAGCGCGGATGCAGAAGGGCCGACGCAGGAATTTTCAGGCTGCGTGAGGATTCAGACCATGGCCACTGCCAGGACACAACCCAGAGTCATCAAGGCTAGCGAGGTTGTGGATACCAGCCGCGCCGCCGCGCTGGATCCGCACTACAACTGGAAGCGTGCGCTGGCGGCTCCCGGCCAGCGCGCGGTCGATTTGAAGAGCGGGTGAATTTTCGCCGCCTGCACGACTATCGGCTGGCGCGCGCGCGCCAGGCGCTCGGCCATTCGGATCTCGGAGCGATGCTCTGCTTCGACACCAACAACATCCGCTACCTGACCAGCACCGTGATTGGCGAGTGGGCGCGCGACAAGATGATCCGGTTCGCGCTGCTGGCCGGCGACGCCGAACCCTACGTCTGGGACTTCGGCTCGGCAGTGAAGCATCATCAGTTGTACTCGCCCTGGCTGCCGCACGACCATTGCCGGGCCGGGATGCCTGGGCTGCGCGGCGCGATACCGCCCGAGTCGGGATTGATGCGGATGCATGCGGAAGAGATCAAGTCGTTGCTCAAGGAGCATGGGGTCGAGCGGATGCCGCTCGGCCTTGACCTGGTGGAGCCGGCGATGCTGTTCGAGTTGCAGCGCGCGGGCCTCGAGATTCGCGACTGCCAGCAGGTGATGCTGGAAGCGCGCGAGCTCAAGAGCATCGACGAGATCATGCTGCTCAACACCGCCTCCGCGATGGTCGACGGCGTTTACCACATGCTGTGGGAAAAATTGAAACCAGGGGTGCGCGAATCCGACCTCGTCGCGGAAGCGGCGCGCATGCTCTACCAACTCGGCTCGGACGACGTCGAGGCGATAAACGCGATCAGTGGCGAGCGGTGCAGCCCCCATCCGCACAATTTCACCGATCGCATCATCCGGCCCGGCGACCAGGCTTTCTTCGACATCATCCAGTCATACACCGGCTACCGGACCTGCTACTACCGCACCTTCAACGTGGGACGCGCCACCGCGGCCCAACGTGACGCTTACACCCAGGCGCGCGAATGGATGGACCGCACGATGGCACTGGTGAAGCCCGGAGCGAGCAGCGAAGAGGTCGCCAAGGCTCTGCCAAAGGCGCAGGAGTTCGGCTTCGAGAGCGAGCTGGCCGCTTTCGGCTTGCAGTTCGCGCATGGCCTCGGGCTTGCGCTGCACGAGCGCCCGCTCATCAGCCGGTTGAACTCGCTCAAGCAGCCTGCCGAGATCAAGGCCGGGATGGTTTTCGCGCTGGAGACCTATTGCCCGGCGAGCGACGGATTTTCGGCCGCGCGGATTGAAGAGGAGTTGGTGGTAACGCCCGACGGATGCAAGGTGATAACTTTGTTCCCGGCGCAGGAATTGCCTATCGCGAATCCCTATTGAGCGGCCGCAGCGGTCTCGGAGAGCGCACCGAAAAAGGCCGGAAGGCCATGCATGCTAAGGATCATGTCGCGAAAAGCCTATTGATCGCCAGATGGTCGAAATACGCGCCGGTGCGGATTCGAGCGAAATTTCCTCTCGCGGCGCTGACGCTTACGGCGCTGCTCTGCGCCGGCTGCGACCCGGTGGTCGATATCGCCGGCGCGAATTTTCCGGCCTGGCTGATTTGCGCGATCGCGGGCATCGCTCTCGCTGCGGTAGTGCGGACGCTATTCGTCGCGACCCGCATCGAACCTTATCTCGGACCCTTGTTGGTCGTGTATTCCTGCCTTGCTGCGCTGCTATCCTGCGTGGTCTGGTTGATTTTCTTCAACCGCGTTTGAGCGCGAACCGATGGCGGACGATCAGACAGCCGTAGCGGAGCTCGTGGATTCCGCATGTTGCGGGCCGTATCGTCGGCCTCGCGATCGTCATCAGCGCGATCGTGGCCGGCCTTTACGTTCTGCGCCTCTACTACATCTATCCGCGCACCGACGACGCGTACGTGCGAGCCAACGTCGTCGGCGTCGCACCGCACGTGAGCGGCCCGATCGTCGAACTGCCAATTCGCGACAACCAGCACGTTGCAAAAGGCGCGCTGCTTTTCGTGGTCGATCCGCGGCCGTACCAGTCGGCGCTGGAGCGCGCGGAAGCGAGCCTCACGTTGACCAATCTCCAGATAAACGCGCTTCAGGACGCGATCCATTCCGCCGAAGCCCGCCAGCAGCAACTCGAAGCCGACGCCGCATACGACAAGCAGTATCTCAACCGCATCGTTCCTCTGCTCGCCCGGCATTTCGTAACCGCCAACGATGTCTTCAACGCGCGCAGCCGTCTCGCGGCGGCCGAGGCGGCGGTCGATAGCGCCCACAATGAGGTGCGCAAGTCGCAAAACGAACTCGGCCAATATGGCGATTTCAATGCGCGGCGCAAAGCCGCCGAGGCGGCCCTGTACTACGCCCAACTCAACGTGCAGTACTGCTACGTGCGCGCGCCCTTCGACGCCTATGTCACCAACCTCAACATCGCGGTCGGCCAGTACGCCAACGAAGGCAAGCAGGTCGTGAGCCTGGTCGACAACCGCGTGTGGTACGTGATTGCGAACTTTCGCGAGAATTTTCTCGATCACATCCGCCCCGGAATGCGCGTCGAGGTCTATTTGCTGAGCTATCCGAACCGGCGCTTCCTGCGGGCCGAGTGCAGGAAGCCGGATGGGCGCTCTACCAGGATAACGGCGCCACCATCGCCGGACTGCCGCGGGTCGAGCAGACACTCAACTGGGTGCGGCTGTCGCAGCGCTTTCCGGTCCGTATCGTGCTCGAAAATCGCGACCCGCAGCGTCCGTTTCGGATGGGCCAGACGGCGGTCGTCACCGTCCAGGGCTTCCGCTAAGCCGCATCCCCGCAGCACTGCGTAAGCTGAGCGCGGTCGAAACGCGCCTGGATAGGTTCGGCTCTTTTCTCGGAGAGGAGCTCAGCCCGAGACCCGGCCGCCTCCGGACTTCCGTCCGTATGGCCCTCGTCACGGCTCTGGGCGCCGGCCTGATGGCCGCGATGCACATCGACAGCGAACTGGGCGTCTATCTCCTATGGTCGATCGTCTCCGCTCCAGCCGCGATGATGCTGCCGGCGACTGGAATCACGCTCATCATCGCCACGGGAATCGGGCTGGCAGTGTCGGTCCCGCTCGCCGGCGTGCTGGTCGAGGCGCCTTGGATGCTCGTCGTGTTCTTCGCGATCGCCGCCGCGGGATTTACTTACCTGCTGAGCGACGCGCAACTCACCAACGGCTGGAGAATGGTGCAGATTTTTTTTCTCAGCTCGTTTTGGATCGTGGTGTTCGATCCACAGGGATTCGGCTGGTCGGTTGCATATAACTTTTCGGCCGCGCTGGTCGGCTTCTCGTTCATCATGCTGTTCGACAATGTATTGTGGCCCGACCCGGCCGAGCGGCGGCTGCTGCATATGCTGGCCGCCAGCGCGGAAGCGATACGCAAGCGGCTCGCGGCCGTGGGCCGGGCCTACCTCGAGCCGGCGGGCGCGGCGCCACTGCCGCAGCCGTCGTTGCACGGCGCGATGAGCGCGCATCTTGCCCTGCTCTCGCGCGCCGGCCGCGAGAACTTGAGCCCGCGCCGCCACGCAAGGCTGCTGGCTGCGGTCAGCGTAAGCGAACGGATGAGGCTCGAGGTCGAGCGCCTGCTGACCATCGCGCGCGAGCCGTTGCCGCATCAGGTCCGCGAACAGTTCAAGCCGCAGTTGCAGGCGGTGCTCGACGCGATCGACGCGGCGCTGGTGATGGAACAACGGTTGCTCGCGACTGAGCTCGAACAGGCGGAGGATGCGATGCCGGACACGGCCGGTCCTATCTATTCGATGCTCGAGGCCTACAATCGACGGGTCGGCGAACTCCATCCGCAATTTATCTCCGACGCGCGATCCGACGAAGTGAGCAACTTGAGCGCCTTCGTCCTCGGCTTACAGCGCATCGCCCGCCTGTTCATCCACACTCCAATTCCGCTAGCCGCCACCGCCCGCAGAGCGGCTCGCCACCAATCGAGCCCGGCTGTTTCGTCGTTCGATCCGGCGCGCGTGCGCTACTGCCTCAAGCTTGCCGCCGCGCTCGCGCTGGCGTTCGTGGTCGGCGTGACCACGCAGCGCGGCGATCTGACAACCATCCTGTGGACCGTGATGATCGCCGGCCTGCCCACGTATGGGGCTTCGTTGCGCAAGATGATGCTGCGGTTTGTCGGCGCCACGCTCGGCGGAATCCTGGCGCTCGCGGCGATAATCGCAGTCTCGCCGAACTTCGAAACCGTGCGTGACATACATGGCCGTGTTCTTCATCGCGCTCGTGCCATGCGGCTACTTTGCATCGGGCGGTGAACGGCTGGGCTACCCTGCCAAGCAGGCGGGCATCACCTTCTGCGTGTTGTTCGTGGGCTTGTCTCCGAGCATCCGGGAATACGAAGTGTTGTGGCGGCTGTGGGGTGTGTTTCTCGGCGTTATCGTCGTGGCAGCCGTATTCATCGTGCTGTGGCCCGAGTATGCGGGTGAATCGATGGTGCCGCGGTTGGAGAAGATGCTCGAGATGATCCTGTCTCTGATGCCGCATGGGGGCCATGGTCCAAGCGAAAACCAGATCGAGTTGCTGGAGATAGATTGCTCCCAGACCCTGGGCGAGTTGTTGACGATCGCCGACGATGCGCGAATCGAGGGCGGACGCAGCGGCTTCGATCCGGACGTAGTGGTCGACGCGGTCGGTACGCTGAGACGAATAGCGCATCGGCTCGGCAGCGTCGCGTCCGGACGCAACTCGCAGGAGATGCCCGCGCTCGAGCCGCGACTGCAGACGGCGCGTGACGAAATGGACTCCGCGCTGCGAACCCATTTCGAAGCGTGTCTCGACTACGTGAAGCACCGTGCCGCCGGCGGCGCAACGCTCAGGGCATGGAACGAGAACGTGGCTCGTGCGCTGCTGGACAATCTTGACGAGCAGATCGCGGCCGATGACTTTAACGCCGTTTCATCGTGGCCGCTGGCGCCGCGCCGAACCTTGCTGGCCGAAATCGAGACCTATCGCCGCCTGGTGGTCCTGGCCGGTGAGCTGACCGATCAACTCTCGCGCATCGCACTGGCCGCACCCGCGCATCACCGGCAACTCCTGCCACGCACCGCGACCGCCTGAAGCGCTGGTGGTACGAAGCGCCGCGTCACTCCGTATGCGGCATGCCCCAGGTGTACGCGTCAAATCCGGGCGCATAGTTGATATTGCTTTGTGCCGGATTGCGGTTTACGAGCGGCCGCATATAGATCGGATGCTTCATGCTGCGAACTTCGTGCTCAATCGTGATACAGGACTTTACCGCCGTAAGGATCGACAATATCCTTGAAGCGGTACTGATGCTGGTCGCTCTCTTCACTGATTAGTCCGCGCTTCAACAGTTGCTGATACGGGCCCGAGAAGTCGGCGACATAGACCTGGATATGATGGCCGTCGTAGGGTGGCAGCGGTTGATCGGTCTCGCGAAAAATCAGGTTCTGGCCGATGCCGACTGAAACACAAGCGTTGCGTCCCTGGTCGTCCTCGACGACTGCCGCGGGCGTCCTGATGATCTGCTGATAGAACCGGACAATCCCTTCGACGGTTTGAGCAGGTACGTCGAATTCCACATAGGAGATCCCAGGCGTTATGGGACCGAAGCGCCGGTCGGGCTCATAACATCGGATGCGATTGCCCCACGGGCAGGTCGTCTCAACATAAGCGTCGTGCTCGTGAAAGTCGAAACGGGTGCCTTCAAGATGTTTGCGCACTTTGGTCAGGCGTCGCACCAGTGCTTCGCGGTTCGGAATTACCACGCCGACATGGCCGCGCAGCACCTGCGGTTGGCCCCCGGGCAGGTGAAATTGGCAGCGCCCGATATTGATCCACATATTGACGGTACCGGTCATCAGAAATGGGTCGCGCGTCAACCCAAGGCCGGTCACATAAAAAATGGTCGCGACTTCCTGATCGGGAACGGTGACATTGACATGTTCTAGGGCGACTATATTGCCGAGATCCTCGGCAGTGCGGTCGTATGGACACTCCATAATATGCCTCCGATGCGGATGTTTGCCGACCGGCTATTTCAAGCAGACTTTACTCTATTATCCAGTGCGACCGGAGCCGTAAAGTCTCGGTTCGCTCGGCAATTCAAGTGATCTGATGCTTCGAGAGCGGAAGCTCGCGCACCCGTTTGCCAGTCGCCACGAATACCGCATTGCACAACGCCGGCACAAACGGCGGAACGCCCGGCTCGCCGATACCCGCCGGCGGAGCGTCGCTGTCGACCAAATAAACGTCGGTGCGTTGCGGAGCTTCGGGCATGCGGGCAACAGGGTAATCGTAGAAATTCGACTGATCGATCGCGCCGTTGGTCGCCGTGATTTCGCCGCTGCGCGCGAGGCTCGTGCCGAACACCGCCGCACCCTCGAACTGGGCGCGAGCGATTTCCGGATTGGTGATCAACCCGGCATCGACCGCCGTATGCACGCGCGGAATTTTGAGCTTGCCGTGGCCGTCGACCTCGACTTCGACCACCGTCGCCACGTAGGTGAGGAAGCTGCGATGCACTGCGATACCCATCCCGGTCCCGTTGCCCATCTTGCGCTTGCCCCAGCCCGCTTTTTCGGCGGCTATCTGGACCACGCGGCGCAGGCGGCCGGTATCGATCGGATAGGCAGTATATGACGCGTCGTAGTTTGGATAGTCAGTACCTTTCAGATCGACGATCCGCGGCGGTCCAATCAATTCCAGCAAATAGTCAACCGGGTCGCGGCCGGCCGCATGCGCCAGCTCATCGGAGAACGACTGGATCGCGAAAGCATGATAAATATTCGCGACCGACCTCAACCATCCGATCCGCACGTAGGCTTTCGCCGGGCCGTTCTCGACCCGCAGGTTGGGGATGTCGTACGGGATGTCGGTCCATCCCAGGCTGAGATCGTCGGCGTCGCCGTAGCGCTCACCCACTTTGAAGGTGGACGCGATGGGCGGGAACACCGAGCGTTGCAGCCATGCGGTCGGCTTGCCGTTGGCGTCGAGCGCGGCCTTCATATACATGGCCGACACCGTGTGATAGTAGCCGAACTTGATATCGTCCTCGCGGCTCCATACGACTTTCACCGGACGTCCGACTTTCTTCGACAGCACCGCGGCTTCCGCCACGTAGTCGGGCTTCGACTTGCGCCCGAATCCTCCGCCGAGCAGCGTTACGTGGCAAATCACGTTGTCGCGCGGAATCTTCAACTGCCTCGGCTACGGTGTCCTGCACGGCCTGCGGGTTTTGCGTGCAGGTCCACGCCGTCACTTTGCCGTCGCGATATTCCGCCACCGCCACCGGCGGTTCCATCGGCGCATGCGCCAGATGCGGAATGTAGTACTCGGCCTCGATTACCCGGCTGCTCTTTTCGAACTCCGCGTCGACGTTTCCCGCGTTGCGCGCGACCTTGCCCGGCGCGCGCACCGTCTCGAACAGCTCCTTCTTGTACTGGGCCGAGTTGTAAACCGCGTTGGGGCCGTTGTCCCACACGACGGTCGAGCTTCTTGCGTCCCTGGAACGCGGCCCAGGTGTTGTCGGCGATCACCGCGAGTCCGCCGAGCGGCTGAAAGGCGGCCGGCGGTTTGAACGGCTCGATCGCGACGACCTGGCGCACGCCCTTTACCTTCAGCGCCGCCTTGTCGTCATACGATTTGACCTTGCCGCCAAGCACCGGCGGATGCATCACCGCCGCGTAGACCATCCCGTCCATCCGGGCGTCCATTCCATAGACGGCCTTGCCGGTGCACAGCGCGGCCAGGTCGTAGCTCGGATGCCCCTTGCCGATGTAACGCCACTGACTTTTGCTTTTGAGCCGCAGCGCCTCTTTGCGCGGCACGGGGAGCTTCGAGGCGGCCGCGGCCAGCGCTCCGTAGCCGAGCTTGCGGCCGGTCGGGCGATGCACCACTTCATGAAGGTCGGTTTCGCAATCGCGCCGGCGCAACCTTCCATTGTGCGGCGGCCGCCTCGATCAACATCAGGCGCGCAGTGCCGCCGGCCTCGCGCATCACGTCGAAGAAATCGCGGATCGAGTGCGAGCCGTCAGTGTCCTGTCCGCCGTAGCGCCAATCGCCGATCGCCTGCTCCACCTTCACGCGGCTTCCAGTCAGCGTCCAACTCGTCGGCGACCACCAACGGCAGCGAGGTGCGGATGCCGGTGCCCATCTCGGAACGATGGGCCACGATATAGACCGTGCCGTCGGAATCCACGCCGACGAATGCACTGGGATGCAGCGTGGCGCGGTCGGCGTGCGTGGTGCCCAGCGAGATTGGCGCCGACGCCGCCCGCGCCTCCCTGGGAAGCAGATGCACGCTCAGGATGAGCGCGCCGGTCGAGAGCACACCTTTGAGGAAGCCGCGCCGACTGACGTTTTCAATCGCTGCTCACGCGATGCTCAATCGTGCTCACGCGATGCCTCCGCGGCGGCTTTTATCGCCGCGCGAATCCGCTGATAGGTTCCGCAGCGGCAGATGTTGCCCGACATCGCTTCATCGATCTGTTGATCGCTGGGGCTGCGGTTGGTGCTGAGCAGCGCCACCGCCGACATGATCTGTCCCGATTGACAGTAGCCGCATTGCGGCACATTGAGCTGCATCCAGGCCCGCTGCACGGGATGCGGTCCCTTGGCAGAGATGCCCTCGATAGTGGTGACCTCGGCGTTCTCGAGCTGGCGCATCTGCGTCACGCAGGACGGACCGCCTTGCCATTGAGATGCACCGTGCAGGCTCCGCACAGCGACATCCCGCAGCCGAACTTGGTGCCCGTCAGCGCCAGTTCGTCGCGCAGGTACCAGAGCAGCGGCATCGTGGGGTCGTCGTCGAACGAACGCTCGACACCATTAACTTTCAAGCGGATCATTTTCTCGCCTCACCTGCGCCTCACCTGAAACAACAATCCGGTGGCCGGGATCTGCATTTCCCGGACAGCGGCGGCTCCAGGGCGCAAGCCGTTTCCGCCGACTAAGAGACGGAGCTTTGATTCGTTCAATTCTATCGAACTTCTATATTACGCGAAATTGTGACAGGCGGTCAGGGGGGCCTTATACGCGCGAACGGCAGACAGCGAGCTGCGCAATGTCGCCGCCCCGATTGGTGAAGGAAAGCGCAGTGAGAATCGTGCCGGCGGCGAGGGCAGGAAGATCCCGGCCGGCGCCGCCCGTCTCACGCAGGTCTCAGGTCTTCGCGCAAACCGCTGACTACGTTCGCTCGGCAACTGGAACAGCGGCTCAGTGCTTGCGATCCCCCTGGATGCCGAGCCCTCAGCTCCTGCGATGGCCGCGTCGATATGGTTGATCGCGTTTTGTTTGTGGCCGTGGAAATCGTTGGCCGCATCATTCACAAGAGTTTGCTTCGTTTGCTCTAGCTGTTGGATAGCCTCATGCATAACTGGAAAGTGCTCCGCCCGCTGCCGCTGGAGTTCACCCGGCGCCTGCGCGAATGAGACCGCTGGCAGAGCAAGAGCGGCGCCGACCATCAAGTGTCCCACTAAAGTCGCGATTGTTCCCTTCATGTGTTCCCCTGTCGTTCTTTCTAGCCGAGTCCCTCTACGAAACCTCTCCTGGCATAGCCTCGCCATACTAGGCAATTTGCAAAGCTCCGGCGAGCGAAAAATAACACCACGAGCATTGCTTCAGGCTGAGCAAGAATAATTTAGCTATTTATGACCAGTATTCGGATGCTGCTTCCATTTATCGTCCACTTGACACAGGCTTAAATCTTCGGACAGTCTCTGCACGAGATCCAAAGGGGGAAGCCGCTACAAAACGAAACCGCGCATCCTTTAGCGGCAACGCTCGAAATCCAGGTGTCAGAGGGGGCTCGCTGCCAAGGGCAGGCTATGCGCTGTCTTGTGAAAGGTATCGACAAAGGAGTTCGCGAAATGAGTTCGATAAAGAGGACATTGAAGAGCTTGGCGCCGGCTCTGCTGGCTTGCGCGATCGTTGGTTACCCTACCGCGTCAGCTCCTGCTGGCCGCGCCCACGCCGCCCATCAGCGTCACCGCGTGCGGCATACTCTCCGCTAACAACGCGATCTATGAATTGACGGCTGACATCACGACATCCGCGAACGGCGATTGCCTCATCTTCAAAGGCTCCAACAGCGCGTTGGATCTGCACAGCTTCAACATTACGGGAACTGGCAAGGCTTCTTCGCACGGGTCTGGAATTCTTGTCAAAGGCGACGACGATTTGATCGAAGGGGCTGATGGCGCGGTGTCAGGCTTTAGGCGTGGTGTAACTGATGCTGGGAACGGCACCATGGGGGACGCCATCAACCTGAACGACAACGTCATCGGGTTGCATGTTAAGTGGGCATACGGACCGATGGACCAACATGGAAGAGGCGGGAAACAGTTGAAAATGGTATTTGGTTTTCGGATTGCTCCGATGATTGCAGCGCGACGGATTTCTTGCCGCCAGCAACGGCATCCAACGGAGTGCTGGTGGAAGAGTCTGACGGCGCAAAGCTTGACCTGTTCACTGTTACCGAGAACACCGTTGACGGAATACACATCGGCTCTCCGCATACGAATCTTCGGTAACAAAGGTGCCAAGGTGGTCGATGGTTTCGCTGGCGACCCGGACACGCCGTTCTTCGGGCCGAACGGCGAATTTGGCATTGTGTTGGATCGATAGCGAAGCGAAGGCTCGGATCAGGTCGCTTTTGTTCGGGCGAAGGGCAACATGTTCGATCTCGTCGACGAGACCGCCAACTGCGGGAACAATCCGTTCAATGTGTGGTTCGACAACGACTACGTCTGCATCACAGGCGGGCGGCACCTCAAGCCCCCCCTGCATTCTGGCGTCGGTTCGATATCAACGACTCGTGCGCTTGAAAGAACGCTTACCCTCTGATGAGGGCAGGCGCTTTCGGCACGTCTCTGGTGGTGATCAGTGTCAACTGGCCCATCATTCTTTTTCCAGCTACCTTGCTTGACTCAAACTGGTCAGCGACGTCAGCTTTGGGCCTTGGCGGTGCTGCTCGCGGCTCCGCGATACCTGCCAAATCGTCCAGGACCGACTTGCTTTACATCGCCAAGCGCGGAAAAGCTGTCGGGCACGACGAGCTGTTTGACCGAGTACCCGCTCGGCAATGCGCGAAAGAAAATGAAACTGGCGATTCAGCATGGCGTGGTCGGTAATGTCGAGTCTGTAGGCCGCCTCTAACAGCCCCATCAACGCCCTCCCGGGAGGGAGGTCACGAATCACGGCGCGGGTCGAGCGCCCGCGCGCCCGCCTGAGTAGATAGACGCGTACGAGCGGGCGTGTCGTGGGGCAAAAGCTGACAGCGCCAGACGATCTCGCCAACGGGATTTCGTCGCGTCATTCGCGACCCGCTTCAGATGGCGTGAAGCGCGCGCCAAGCCCTTGGATTGAGTCCTCCCACAGCCGCAAGCCGGGATAGCCGGCAACCGCCATGATCGTTTTGCCAGCGGCCAGCGTCAGACAGTCGTCGCAGACCAGCGGATATCCTGACAGGACGAAGCTTGCGGCCAGCGTCGATTTGCCCGATCCCGCAGGCCCGGTGAATGCGCAAACTCCGCCGGGCGTCGCGACCGCAGTGGCATGCAGCGCCTCTCGGCCGCGCAGATTTACGATGAGCGGAAGTACATGGTCGATCAGCAGATGGCGGATGGTGCCAAGAGAAGTGTCGCGGCTCGCGTTTCGACAGACGACTTCGCGCCCGCGGCCGGTCAACGAGAAAATCGGCGACGCCAGGAAACGAAAGTACGTAGCCGCTCTGGATTTTGCCGGAACGCAGCCAGATCGCGCCTCCGGCAAGCCGCGATCGCAGATACCATCGGAGCGTCGAGGCTCAGGCGGCTCAAATCGCCTGGCGAGGCTTGCCCGCACGACGCCTCTGCCCGCCCGCGCCTGAATCGGCGGGAGTTCCGGGAGCGCCACATCTGTGAAGATTCGGAGACCGTAGGCCTGCTGATGAAAGGCCGAGGTGCTTGTCTTTTCTAACTGGGCGGCAAGACATGCCGTGCGGAATGTTTTCGGCTGTCAACCGGTCGAGGTTTCCCTAGAGATCGAACCCGCCCGCGGAGCAAGTCGTACCACCCACAGGGCTACAACTTCAGAGCTTCTGATCCGGGTCATCCAGCCATGCCAGGGCGTTGAAGTAAACGATCTACAGGCGGGATGTCCGCTCATCCCGATCATCGTAGTCCATCAATCCGCCCGAGTCCGCTTCAAGAAGTGAGCTTGGCGACGTTGCCATACTCGACGAGCCGCGGAGAGACATAAGGCTTCTTAGCAGTCTTCTCGCCCAACCCATGCACTTCTTGCTTTGCTCGTTTCGTAGTACTTTTATTCATCGTCAGCTCCCATTCCCCAGCCAGTAGTAGCAAGAATCGTAGCTCACCGTCAAGATCGGTTATTCGCGGAATCTTCGTTCCTTTAAGTGTCGTTCGCGCGCTGACGTTATCAGGTGGGTGCGGCGAAGCTTGATCTACGTCAATTGGACGTCAGGAAGCGCGTACCGGGCCAGGAATTCGGCAACATAAGCCGAAGTATCGGAAAGCGAAGAGAAAAGGTCCGGATGAGATCTGAGCAGTTCTTTTTCAATTTCCGCTACCGAGCGTTTGCCATCGATCAGGTTGACCACCGACCGTCTCGCCTCGCCCCAGTCCGACAACCGTGGCACAAAATCGGGCCGCGTTTTCGCCAAATCCTCGGCCACCAGCAACATACCCTTGAGCGTGGACTGGATGCAACGTGCTTTCTCGATGCCGCGCGAGTTTAAGACCGTCACCTTCCAGGTGAGCATGGTCTGTGCCGGTATCATGCCCATCGTGATCTTCAGACGATCTCCCTTGCGCAGCGCAACGGGTTTCTCGAGCGGCAAGAATGCGGCAGCGCCTTCCGATGCGGCCTTTGCTGAAGGGCGAATTGGTCATGACAATTCCCGGCGCCAATTCGGCGGCGAACCACCCGCTGAGCCCATGCATAACGCCCGCCGCTGGTAATTTCGATTTCAGCCTCAGCATGGAAATGTTCCGGTGTCAGATCCGTGAGATCGAGAGTGAACATCCGAGCGGGTTTGCCGAAGATGCGGCGCGGGCCGCTTCTCGCATCGGGTACCAGTTGTTGAGGGCGATGCGCTGCGCGGGCCACATTTTCAGCCCTGCGGGATTTTTGCTCCAGAAGTTTGCGACGCTCCACATTTCGGGAAAGTTCACCGCCGCCACGAGAATTTCGACGCGTCGGGGTATGGTACGGCCGCCGGGTTTGAGCAGCCTGCGGCGGACGTCATTGAATACCTCGGGAGTGCCCGCGCCGATTCCGAAGATGGCTCAACTGGTCCGCGATGACAACGTCGACCTTCTCGGGAAGCCTTGCGCGGCTGGAGAGTTCACGAATCCCGATCGCACTTTCGCCATAAGCCGTTGGCGCGTGCCACCTCGCGAGCAACCTGGAGCATGGGCGTTACGTCGACCTGGTATACCCGCGCGGCGCCAGCCTTCATCGCCAGCATGCCAAGCACGCCTGTGCCACAGCCGAGATCGAGAACGACATCGCCGCGCTTTACCACCGCGTTCGCCGCCCGACGAAACAATGAGGTTCGAGTCCGGTCAGACAGATATAGACGATGCTCATCAAGCATCAGTGACATCTTACGGATTCCTTTCGATTGGCGTTGCTTCCGAATGACAAGGACTCGGGCAACGACTGTCAAACCGCCGCATCTTTTTGGTGCGCCATATACCCAAGCGGGTCTCTGACGCCGAGAAACACGACATTGAACCAGAGTTCAATCACGATGACCATCCATAGGTCGAAGATATCACTCACGTAGGAGGGGTCACCGCGCGAAAGCGCTTCCGCCATCGAGCGATACAGATTTTTCGCACAGCCACTCCGTCGACCCATCCATTCTCGACCACTTTAAGGCGATCGAATAGCCGCTCTCCGCCGAGCGCGTTTATCGCCAAGACGTAAATCGCCGTCAAGTCGGCCTTGTCGGGGCGTAACCGCACGCGCTCCGGCAGGATCCCACGCATCGCTTCGCGCAGCACGAACTTGCTCACATCGCGCCGATATCGCTGCTCGTCAGGTATCGCAAAGGCAAACTCCACGATACGGCGATCCAGGAACGGATGGCGCCCCTCGCTCCGAAAATGCGCGTTCCAGCGTGCGTTGCCCAGGAGCCCATACGCAAGCCCGTCGGACGAGTAGGATTCGTACAGCGCCTGCTGGGCAAAGCTGCGGCATCGAGGCGAAGGGTGCCGCGCGCACAGCCGTTCCATCAGATTCGTCTTCGCGGCGAAGCGCGTGCGTCACCGGCGCGGGAAGCTTTGGAGGCCGCAACCATCGCCGGATCGCAGACTTGAGGGTTTCTGGCACCATCGGCCAAAGCCCATAGCGGACCAGAATGGGGCCATAGCCGGGAAAGGGCGCTGAATCCGCCGGGAGGATTTCGATCGATTCGCAGCCGCTCGAGAATGGAGCCGATGCGAAACTGCCGGATCAGGTCGGCATACATCAAGGAGAGTTCCGCCGAACCATTCATCGCTGCCCAGTCCGGTCAGGCGAACTCTTAGATCATCGCGCCGGCCAAGCAACGGCGCATAATCAGCGAATGCCTGGTTGGGATAGTCCGGCAGGTCCTGGTAGTGAGAAACCTGCCGGATGAGTTCATCCGCCGATGCGATTCCCGGCGGAAGGTCGGTATGGCGATGCGGGTATTTCCGCAGGACTTCATCAACGTACTGACCTTCAGCGGCGGGTCCTGTCTTCGAAGCGAACCGAGAAGGTTTCGAAGGCGGGGACTCGCGCCTCGCCGTCATGAAGTAGCTTTTCAGCCAGACAGACTATTGACGATGAATCGACGCCGCCGCTCAGGTCCGCCGCAACTCCCTTGTTGCTGCGCAGCCGGCAGCGTCACGGCCTCTTTAAGCAGCGTCAGGAAGTGGGCGGCGTATTCATCGTCGTTGCGATAAACGATCTCGCGGCGAGGGATCCAGATCGTAGTACCGGCGGCATTCCGCTGCCGCGCGATCCGACGTGCAGGTAGTGGGCCGGCTCGAGACGACGGATGCCCTCGAACAGCGTCTCCCTGCGGTCGATCGACATTCTCACCAATATTTCGGCAACCGCCGCCTCGTTCGGCCTTTTTGCGATCCTTGGATCCTGAAACAGTTGATGAAGCTCCGAGGCGCATAGGAAGAATCCCGGGCCCTCGAAATAATAGAGGCTCTTGACGCCCAGAGGATCTCCGGCACAGAAAAGCGTCCGCTTCGTCTGATCCCAGAGGGCGAATGCGAAATCGCCGATCAGTCTTGCCGGCGCCTCCGGTCCCCAGCACTGCCACGCCCTGAGCACGATTTCGGCATCGGTGCCCGTGCGGATGCGATGGCCACGCGCGACCAGCTCCGCGATGAGTTCGTCGCGGTTGTCCACCCGCCCGTCCATCGACAGCACGAGCCCGGCGGCATCGTCCACAAACGGGCTGCTTTCAGCCGCAGCTTCAGGCGTCGTCTGCAGCTTCGCATGTCCGATCGCGATCGGTCCGCGCGCCCAGATACCCGAGCCGTCAACCGCGCGGTACGGGATAACGGCGAGCATGCGCTCGACTATCGAGCGGTCTGCTGGAGCTCCGTCCGTCTGGTACAGGACCGCGATACCACTCATCAGGTCATGGACCCGAAGCGGCCGGGTTGCCCCTTCCGCACGGCGCGAGCGCTAGCGGCCATTAGGCTCGGCAACCAGGGACACCAGCCCTTTTTCGGCGAGTTGGCGGACCATATCCTCGAGGTCGCGCTTCAGGTCATCGGGTTTGACGTCGAACTGTTTCTTGAGCGCCTCGAAGGCTTTTTCCAGCGACCGATGTTCGACGAGTTCCCGCCACATTTGCCCGCCGGCGCCTTCGAGCCCAAAGTAAACGCCCGTGTCGACGTTCAGGATGACCACGTCGTCCTGAATGTCACACCAAGTCACGTCGTCGCCAAGTTCAACACGCATCAAGCGTTCCCTCTGTCGAGCCGCGGCAGCGCGTTACTTCTCCTAAAGATGCGCGCGCCGTCGGCGGTATCGATCAATGTCGTTCGCAATGTCGTTCGGGTAACCGGGGCTGCACCCATCTAACACGATACGTGCCGCGCTTTCCAATCCCACCTGATTTTCGCTTTTATGCGCCCCGCCCATGAGCCCGCGTGCTGGACCCGCGCCGCGCCGGCGCATTATAGATAGTCCGGCAAACGAGGTTGCCGCTATGACACGTCTTTCGTCTATCCCGTTTATGCTACGCGTGGTCATGCTCCGCCTGCCTTTGACGCTCGCGCTCGTCATCGCCCTGGGCATTGCGATTCCCGCTGGCCAGGCTGCGCCGCGGAGAACAGCCCGGCGCTCGCCGACACGGCACCTGAAGGCACTGTGATCGGCGCCGCCAATTGGCAGCGTTACGCGCGCTTCATGCCGGCCGGGATGCAGGCGATCTTCGCCGGCGATCATTTCTGGCGGATGCCGTCCGACGTGCGGATCGAGCTTGGGCCGGCCATGCCGATCGCACTGCCGCAAAGATTCCTCGACGATACCGCCAGCTACGCGAAACAAGTGAAGCTCACCCAGGCGCCGGAAGGCGGCTACGTCCCGGTCGGATACGTCGCCGGCATTCCGTTTCCGCAGCCTGAGAAGGACCCGGTGCTGGCGCCCTACGAAATCTTTTACGACGCTTATTTCCATTACACGCCAAGGCTGCAACGGCAGCTTTCCTGCAACTACGTCTCCGATTCCTACGGAAACTTCACCCAGACCGGGACCGCCGACACGGTCTATTCGCAGCTCATGCATCTGAGCGACGCGGGTTTCCCGCAGACCCTGCCGCAGTCGAACGGATACCTGCTGGCCAAATACTACCAGCAGATCTCGCCCGAGCAGGGTAAGTACACCACTCGCCTCGACATGAGCTACGCCGACGTCACGCGAATCGACGAGCTGTACATGTATCTGCCCGTCGGCGCGCAGGCCGCTGCGGATGTCGGAGGCGTCACGCTGTTCGCCGCTTCCGGGCAACGACTTCACCTGGGAGGAATCCAATAACGGGCCGCCGTCGTTGCCGCAGGAATACAAAATCACCTATGCGGGCACCCGGCGGATAATGGTCCTGGCGCACGCGGATCTGAAAGCATTCGAGAGCTGTGGCAGCGCGTCGAGCCTGCCGTCCGCTTACTTTTATCCCGCCGAAAAGGGGGTGATGCCGTGGCCGCGGCCGGCGCTCGGCAAATGGGAGATGCGCGAGATGTACGTCATCGAGATGAACCGGCTGCCCGCCTATGCGAGTGGCTATTGCTACGGCCGCCGGGTGATTTACGTCGACAAGGAAACGCTCTTTCCGATGGCTATCGACCTCTACGATCCGGCGGGCGGCTTGTACAAGTCCTGGCTCGGTCTGCTGAGTCCGTTGCCCGTGCCGGGCACCGGAACGGCCCTGGGCGTAAACGGCGCCACCGAGCTGCTGATCACGAATTTCAAGGACAAGCATATGACCGTGGCGACCGATCAAAGCCCGTGTTTCAACACGAATTGCAATGCGCAATATCTCGACGTGAGCCGCTATGCGAGTCCCGAGGGGCTGAGCAAAATCGAGGAGTGAAAGCTGCGTCCTGAAGTCGCGCAGCCGCGGTTGCGCCGCGACGCAGTCGAACTTCGCCGGCACTTACTCGCGATAGAACTCGAACCATATAGCGATCGCGACGGCGAGCCCAAAGGCCGCCAACTGACCGGCCTCCATGTGGGCAAAATAGAGATCGTGGAGTCGCAGATACCCGATTGCGAGGGCCTTCATGCCGGCGATCGCGATCACCAGTCCGCAAAAGATAATGAAGGCCTCGACTAGAACAAGAAGCACGCTGTTGGCCTTTTCAGTCATTTCTTCTCCGCTTTGTCATTGCCGGTTTTACTTCCCCCGCGTCAGTCGGGTACCAAGACGAGGAGCAAGAGCGAGACCAGCGCAAGGCACAAGAGTTTCAAAGGGACTTTTCTGCGTGATGCTGCGTTGGTTTAGCAACTCGCTCGCAGACTGCTAACGATGGATAGCGGAGTCTGCGCGCCTCGTCGCTACTCGGCGCGGGCGACGCGTGCTCTGGCCAAAGATATTTGCTCGGACTCCCTGAAGGCGATATCAAATGCTCTACGCGGTGATTATTCCAGGCGCGGGGGCGCTCCTGTCTATACTAGCGTCTACACATACACTAATCGCAGAAATCATATCTAGGCTCGCAGCGACTTTATTTGTCGATCTTTCGAACTGGAGCGGGTGATCGGTTTCGAACCGACGACCTTGTGCTTGGCAAGCACACGCTCTACCAACTGAGCTACACCCGCCCCCAGGCTTTTTCGTCGCGCGGCCGGATAGATCGATTTATCCGCCCGCGCGCGGCTTGTCAAACCGCTGCCCGCCGCGCCGGCGGCTTCAATGCGCGCGCTAAGCACCGCCCGCGCCCTCAAGTAATAGTCCACGCCGGACCATATGCTCATCGCCATCGCGATCCACAGCACGAACATCCCGGCCGCGAAAAAATCCACGTGGAAATAAACGTAGTTGATCAACAGCCCCTGAATCGCGATCGACTGGAGCACCATCTTGTACTTGCCCAGCTCCTCGGCGGCCATCACCTGGCCCTCCGCCGCCGCCATCGCGCGCAACCCCGTGACCGCGATCTCGCGCGTCACCAGCACCACCACCATCCAGGCCGGCACTCGCGGAAAACGCGGCATCGCCGCCAGCATGATCAGCGCGGAGGCGATCACCAGCTTGTCCGCCAGCGGATCGAGAAACTTGCCCAGCGTCGTGCCCGAGCCGTAACTGCGCGCGATATATCCGTCGAAGAAGTCGCTGAGCGTGGCGACGAAGAAAACGCCGGCTGCCACCGCCGACGGTCCCGGTCCCACATACATCAGCAGCCACACCAGCACCGGCACCAGCGCGATGCGCATCAGGGTCAGCAGATTGGGTGCGGTAAGCTCCATGATGCGGCCTCGGGGCCCCTTCCCTGCTTGCTCTGTTGCGCCCTCGACGCCTCGATCAGCCTTGTCTCATAAGGATATGGCAATCCAGCTAAGGGGGCAATCAAGCTCGAGTGGGGCAATCGAGCCCGCTTGCGGCGCGATCAATCCGCCTCGGGCTCCAACTTGACGGGCCGCGTTGGCCTCGCATACGGTCAGACATGATCGATTTGCCCCACTGCGGCAGTCGATTTCACGACCTGCCCGTCACGCCCGCCATCGTGCCAACCGCTCTCGCGAATCGCGTCCGCGTCTCGGCCAATTCCGCCGCCGGTCTCACGCCATGAGCGCGCCGCGACCGAGCGGCGCCTTCGAGAGCGACTACCTGGTTATCGGCGGCGGTATCGCCGGACTGGTCTTCGCGATCAAGGCGGCCGAGACCGGCACCGTCACGGTGCTGACCAAGGCCGCGAGCAACGAGGCCAACACCGCCTACGCGCAGGGCGGAATCGCCAGCGTGTGGAGCGTCGACGACTCGTTCGAGTCGCACGTCGACGACACGCTGCGCGCCGGCGCCGGGCTGTGCAACCGGCACGCGGTCGAAACCATCGTGCGCGACGGCCCCGAGGCGGTGCGCGAGCTTATCGCGCTCGGCACGCGCTTTACCCGCGTCGAAGAAGGCGGCGAGGACGAGTACGACCTCGGCCGCGAGGGCGGCCACAGCCATCGCCGCGTGCTCCATGCGCAGGACCTGACCGGGCGCGAAATCATGCGCGCGCTGGGCGAGGCCGCCGCCGCGCGGCGCAACATCCGCGTGCTCGAAAACAAGATCGCGGTCAACCTGCTCGTCGAGCCCGGCGCGGAGCGCGAGGGCGGCGGCGCAGCGCGATGCTGGGGCGCGTACGTGCTCGACCGCGCAAGCAACGCGGTCGACAAATTCGTCGCGCGCGCGACGCTGCTCGCCACCGGCGGCGCCGGCAAGGTCTACCTCTACACCACCAATCCCGACATCGCCTCGGGTGACGGCGTCGCGATGGCGTATCGGGCGGGCGCGCCGGTCGCCAACATGGAATTCATCCAGTTCCATCCGACCTGCCTCTACCATCCCGCCGCCAAGTCGTTTCTCATCTCCGAGGCGCTGCGCGGCGAGGGCGCGATTCTGCGGCTGCCCGACGGCACGCCCTTCATGAAGAGCTACCATCCCGACGGCGAACTGGCGCCGCGCGACGTCGTCGCTCGCGCGATCGATTCCGAGATGAAGCGCCACGGGCTGGATTACGTGCTGCTCGACATCAGCCATCGGCCGGCCGATTTCGTGCGCAGCCGCTTTCCGAATATCTTCAACCGATGCTTGAGCTTTGGTTTCGACCTGACCACGCGCGCCGATTCCGGTGGTGCCGGCGGCGCATTACATGTGCGGAGGGCTGGTGACCGACCTCGACGCGCGCACCGCGGTCGCGCAGTTATACGCGGCCGGTGAGACCGCGATGACCGGGCTGCACGGCGCGAATCGGCTCGCGTCGAACTCGCTGCTCGAAGCGGCCGTGATGGGCCGGCGCGCGGCAGCCGCGGCGCGCGAGGACGCCGCCGCCGCCGGAGAGCGGCGTCCGCCGGACTTTCCGCGATGGGATCCCGGGCGCGCGATGCGCAGCGAGGAGCGCGTGCTGATAACTCAAAGCTGGGATGAGATTCGCCGCCTGATGTGGAACTACGTCGGGATCGTGCGCAGCGACCCTCGCCTCGCGCGCGCGATGCGCCGGCTCGCAGCTAATCAAGCAGGAGGTCTACGGCTACTACTGGGACCATCTGATCGATTCCGACCTGATCGAGCTGCGCAACCTGGTCGAGGTCGCCGAGCTGGTGGTGCGCTCGGCGATGGCGCGCAAGGAGTCGCGCGGCCTGCACTACAATATCGACTATCCCGAGCACGACGACGCGCACTGGCTGCACGACACCGTCATCGCGAAGACCGCGCAAGCTGCTGCGTAGTCGATGAACCAGTAGCCGCGTCCCTATGACCTCCTCCTCCAGGACAATTGGTGGAGGGGATTACAACCTATTCGCGCGCGCGGCTAGCTGACGGGTTCGGCAGGCGCAGTGGGCGCCGCGGCCTTGGAAGCATGCGCCTCGAAGCTATACACCAGCTTGTCGTCGGCGAGATCGACCTTCGCCACGCCGCCCTTGCTGAGCGCGCCGAACAGCACCTGGTCGGCGAGCGCGCGCGCGACTTCGGACTCGATAAGCCGTCCCAGCGGCCGCGCGCCGAAGCGCGGATCGTAGCCCTTTTTCGCGAGCCACTTTTTCGCCGCCTCTGAAATCTCCAGCTTCACCTTCTGCGCCGCCAGCCGCTCGGCCAGCTCGCCCACGAATTTGTCGACCACGCGGGCGATTATCTCGGGGCCAAGACCCGCGAACTCGATTATCGCCGAGAGCCGGTTGCGGAACTCGGGACTGAACATCCGATCGATGGCGTTGCGCGGATTGCCGGTCGCGACGTCGGTGCCGAATCCGATCATCGTGCGCGCCAGCTCCTGCGCGCCGGCGTTGGTGGTCATCACGATGATCACGTTGCGGAAATCCGCCTTGCGCCCGTTGTTGTCGGTCAGCGTCGCATGGTCCATCACCTGCAGCAGGATGCTGAACAGGTCGGGGTGGGCCTTCTCGATCTCGTCGAGCAGCAGCACGCAGTGCGGATTCTTGTTGATCGCGTCGGTCAGCAGCCCGCCCTGGTCGAAGCCGACGTAGCCCGGCGGCGCGCCGATGAGCCGCGAGACGGTGTGGCGCTCCATGTACTCGCTCATGTCGAAGCGCAAAAATTCCACGCCCATCACTTTCGCGAGCTGGCGCGCGACTTCGGTCTTGCCGACGCCGGTGGGGCCGGCGAACAGGAAAGCGCCAACCGGGCGGTCGGGATGCGCGAGGCCCGAACGCGCGAGCTTGATTGCGCGCGCCACCGCCGCGATCGCCGGGTCCTGCCCGAAGACCGCCTGCTTCAGTTCGTCCTCGAGATTTTGCAGTCGCGCCCGGTCGCTGGAGGACACCGTGCGCTCCGGAATCCGCGCCATCCGCGCCACCGTGCGCTCGGCGTCACGCGCGCCCACCGTCACCGCCTCGGGGCCGCTCGCGCGCAGCCGTGCCGCGACGCCCGCCTCGTCCATCACGTCGATCGCCTTGTCGGGCAGGTAGCGGTCGTTGATGTAGCGCGAAGAGAGATCGACCGCGGCGCGGATGGCCGGCGCGGTGTAGCGCACGTTGTGATGCTTCTCGTAGTAGCTCTTGAGTCCGTTGAGAATCTGCACCGCCTCTTCCACGGTCGGCTCGGGCACGTCGATACGCTGGAAGCGCCGCCCCAATGCTTTGTCGCGATCGAACGAGCGCTTGTACTCCTGGTAGGTCGTCGATCCGATGCAGCGCAGGTCGCCCGAGGCAAGCGCCGGCTTCAGCAGGTTGGATGCGTCCATCGTGGAGCCCGACGCCGAGCCGGCGCCCACGATGGTGTGTATCTCGTCGATGAAGAGCACGATCTTCGGGTTACCGCTGGCGGCCTTGATCACGGCTTTCAGCCGCTGCTCGAAATCGCCGCGAAAGCGGGTGCCCGCGAGCAGCGCGCCCATGTCGAGCGCGAAGATTTCCACGCCCTTGAGCGCTTCGGGCACGCGGCCGTCATGGATCGCGAGCGCCAGCCCCTCGGCGAGCGCGGTCTTGCCCACGCCGGCCTCGCCGACGAACACCGGGTTGTTCTTGCGCCGGCGCAGCAGGATATGAATCGCGCGCTCGATCTCATTCTTGCGCCCGATCAGCGGATCGATCTTTCCCTTGGCGGCGCGTTCCGCAAGATTTATCGCGTAGCGCTTGAGCGCGCGCGCCGGAGAGAGTTTCGGAGCGCCGTCTTCGTCGTCGTCGCCCTCGCCTTCTTCGTGCTCGTCCTCGCTCTCGGCCTGGCCCTCGTTAGCGCCGCGCACCGTGCGATCGTCGTCGGCGCCGACCTTGGAGACGCCATGCGAGACGAAATTGATCACGTCGAAACGGGTGACGCCTTCCTCCTGCAGGAAGTAGACGCGCGTACGACTCGGCCTCCTGGAACATCGCGATCAGCACGGCCGGACCGTTTATCTCCTGGCGACCGGCCGACTGCGCGTGCACCGCCGCGCGCTGAAGCGCCCGCTGCACGCCCGTCGCATAGCGAGGCGTGGCGTCGGCGCCACGGCCAAGCCGCTCGACTCCGTCGTCGAGGTAGCCTTGCAGCTTGCGGCGCAGCGAATCGAGATTCGCGCCGCACTGCTTGAGCACGTTGCTGGTGGTGAAATCATGGAGCATCGCGTAGAGCACGTGCTCCAGGCAGACGTATTCGTGGCGCCGGCTCTGGGCCTCGGTCATCGCCAACTGCAGCGTGACCTGCAACTCGCGGCTAAGCATCACGCCTGGTGACGCCATCCACCGACTCCTGTTCGCTGTCCGTACCGGCCAGGATCCTTTCTACTCGGCATAGTCCCCAAAATAATCATTAATAATTGAATCGCGCCGTTTAGGCTTTCTCCATCACGCACTTGAGCGGGAATTCGCTCTGGCGCGACAGTTCGTCCACGGTACGCACCTTGGTCTCGGCGATCTCGTAGGGAAACACGCCCGCCACGCCCATCCCGTTCTGATGCACGTGCAGCATGATCTTGGTCGCCTCGGCGTGCTGTTTGTGGAAAACAACTTTCAATATCTCGACCACGAACTCCATCGGAGTGTAGTCGTCGTTGAGCAGGATGACTTTGTACATCGGCGGCTTTTTGGTGCGGGTCTCGGGCCGCGTGCGCCGCTCGATGACCGTGTCGCCGTCGGACGGACGGCCGCCGCCGGCGCCGTCATCGTCGTGTTTCTCGTCGCGCTTGCGCGCCCGCACTTCTCGCCGCCAAAGATCGTCGCTCATCGTTCTTCGCGCGCTTCGCAGTTCTTCGCTTGCTTCGCGTGCCATCAGACCGCCAGTCATCCGAACTCATCGCGCTCGCCTGCTCCAATAGAATAGCAAATCGGCGCATGGTCGTGGGAGCACTAGCCGCTAGCTCTTTGCGGGGGCGTCCGGCACGGCTAAGCTCGCCCATAGCTCCGATGGCACGGCACGACAACAAGGACCTGACGGCTCGCGACGCGGGCGCGGATGCGGCGACGATCGAAGTCGCCGTCGTCGAGGGCATCGATCGCATCGCACGCGAGGATTGGAACGCGCTGCTGGCCGAAGACGACAGCCCCTTCGTCGATTGGGACTGGCTGTTCGCGATGGAGAACTCCAAGAGCGCGGTGCGGGCCAGCGGATGGGGCCCGTGCCATCTGGCGATCCATCGCGGCAAATCGCTCATCGCGGCCTGCCCGCTGTACCTCAAGGGGCACAGCATGGGTGAGTTCGTGTTCGACCAGGGATGGGCTGACGCGGCCGAGCGCAGCGGCATCCGCTACTATCCCAAGCTGCTGGCCGGCGTGCCGTTCACGCCGCACGGCGGACGGCGCTTTCTCACCGCGCCCGGCCTCGCGCGGCCGCCGTTGATCGCGGCGCTGGGACGCGCACTGACCAGCTCTGCGCGGACAACAAGCTTTCCTCGGTGCATGTCAATTTCTGCCTCGCCGACGAGGCGGCGGCGCTCCGCGAGCTCGGGTTCCTCGAGCGCCTCGGCTACCAGTACCATTGGCGCAACACCGGCTTCGCCGCCTTCGACGACTACCTGGGAGCGCTCAAGAGCAAGCGCCGCTACGCCGTGCGCCATGAGCGCGCCGCGCTGACCGCCCAGGGCGTGACCATCAAGGTGCATGCGGGCGACGAAATTCCCGACACGATCTTCGGCCCGATGTTCGATCTTTACCTCTCCACGATCGAGAAACTTTACTGGGGCCGCCGTTACCTGACGCGCGAGTTCTTCACCGAGATGCGCGAGCGCTTCAAGCGCTACGTCTGCCTGGTGTGCGCCTATCGCGGCCGCAAGCTGGTGGCCGGGACCTTCAACCTGCAGAAGTCGGGCGTGCTCTACGGGCGTTACTGGGGATGCTTCGAAGACCTGAAGTACCTGCACTTCAACGTCTGCTACTACGCGGCCATCGAACATTGCATCGCCAACGGAATCGCGCGCTTCGAGCCGGGCGCCGGCGGCGAGTACAAGTGGCTGCGCGGCTTCGACCCCGCGCTCACGCACAGCGCCCACTATATCGCGCACGACGGACTTGCGCCGCGCGATCGGCAAATTTCTGGCTAGCGAACGGCGCGAGGTCGAGGCCTGGATCGCCGAAGGCCACGAGCGCAGCCAACTGAAGCCGCCGCCGCCCTCGAATACGGAGCAGCCTTAGCCGGCGCGCGCGCCGCCGCGCTACTTCGACGCGCTCGTCTCGGGCCGTTCTTCCAAGGCGGACGCCGGCTCGCGCGGCACGACGTCGATCTTCTCGAGCTCGCCCAATTCTTTCTTGCCGACCACTCCGAGCTCGCGAAAGCGGCGCGCCCACGGCATCACGCGCCCCTCGAACGATCCCACCGCATCGTTGAACGCGCCAACCGACGACTTCAACGAAGTCCCGACGCGCCGCAGATGCTCGACCATCGTGGCGAACCGATCCGCAAGCTCGCGCGCCATCTCACTGATGCGTTGCGCGTTTTCCGCCAGCTGCTCCTGGCGCCATCCGTAGGACACCGCGCGCAGCAGCGAAATCAGCGTCGTGGGCGTGGCGAGAATCACGCGCTGGGCGACGCCCTGCTCGATCAGCGAGGGATCCTGTTCCAGTGCGGCGCTGAAAAACGGCTCGCCCGGCAAAAACAGGATCACGAACTCGGGCGTGGGCTGAAACTGATCCCAGTAGAACTTGGAGCCGAGCGCGGTCATGTGCGCGCGCACCTGCTGCGCGTGTTGTTTGAGCTTTTCCTGGCGCGCATCCTCGGTTGGCGCTTCGAGCGCTTCGAGATAGGCCTGCAACGGCACCTTGGCGTCGACGATGATGTTCTTGCCGCCGGGCAACTGCACGCGCAGGTCGGGGCGCAGCTTGCCGTCGTCGCTCGCGCGCGCTGTCCTGCTGGAAAAAATCGCATCGCTCGAGCATCCCGGCCATTTCGACCACCCGCTTGAGCTGAATCTCGCCCCAGCGGCCGCGCACCGACGGCGCACGCAGCGCGCGCGAAAGATTGGAGGCTTCCGAGCGCAACTCCTTCTGTGCGGTGATGAGCGAATTTATCTGCTCGCCGAGCGCGCCGTAGGCCTGGCGGCGCGCCCCTTCGATCTCGCGGATTTCGTGGTCGAGCTTGCCCAGCGATTCGTTGACCGGACCGATCACCGAGCCGAGCTTCTGATCGGCCAGCGTCAGGAAACTGTGGTTGGCGGCCTCCAGCGCGTCGGCCGCGAGCGACTTGAAAGTGTCGGCGAGCTTGCGCTCCGAGCTTTCCAGCAGCACCTTCTGCTCGGAGAAGCTGCGCTCGCGCTCCTCCATCCGCACCTCGGCCTCGCGCACCTTGCCTTCCCAGCGGCGGGCGGCGGCAAGCCAGGCGACTATCGCACCCACCGCCATCGCCACGATCACAGCCGCCAGCAATTCCATTTCTGCGACCTCCTCCAGCGCGCGCGCCCCCACATCGGCGCAGCCCTCACGATAGTATCCGCCGCTCCTCGCCTGCGTCCAATTGCGCCTCAAACGCCATCCACAGCTTCGTTCGTAACTTCGTGAAATTGCGATAGCGCGTTGTACCAGCGCGTTCTGCTATTTTGGCGGGTCGTTCTGCTATTTTGCCAGCGTGATGTCCGCGGCGCTGCGCGGACGCGCCGCAACTCGTGAAGGAATTGCTCAAGCCACGCTCCGTTCTTGTCGTCTTGGGCTCCGGCGGAGTCGGCAAAACCACCATCGCCGCCGCGCTCGGCGTCGCCGCCGCGACCGCCCATCTGCGCACCGCGGTCATCACGGTCGATCCGGCGCGCCGGCTGCGCGACGCGCTAGGATTGCCGCGCCTGGGCGGCAAGCCGACGCGGATCGACGCGCGCCGCCTGCGCGCCGCCGGTCTCGACCCCGCGCTCAAGCTCAGCGCGATGGTGCTCGACGTCAAAGGCGAATGGGACGCGATGGTGGCCGAGCATGTGGCCGACCCGGCGATCCGCCGGCGCATCCTCGACAACGCTTTTTATCAGAGCCTCAGCACCCGGTTCGCCGGTTCCGACGCTTACGCCGCGCTGGAGGCGCTCCACGATCTTCACGAGGCGGGCCACTTCGACCTCGAGGTCGTCGATACTCCGCCCGCCGCGCACGCATTCGAGTTCGTGCAGGCGCCGGCGCGCCTGATGCGGCTGCTCGATTCGCAGGCCGCGCGATGGCTGCTCAAGCCGGCCGGGCGGCCCGCCTCGCTGGCGCTCAGGCTCGCCGGGCGCATCACGAGCTTACGTCGCGCGCGAGTTGGAGCGCTTCGCCGGCGGCGACACGCTCTCTTCCATCGCCGACTTCTTCGCCGCCGCCACCGGCGCCGTGGAACGGATCGCCGCCCGGATGCAAACGGTCTCCTCGTTGCTGCGCTCGCCAGCCGTGCGTTTCGTGCTGGTCACCACCGCCGAGCCCGATCGCCTTCGCCAGGCGCGCAGGCTTATCGACAAGATGGAATCCGAGGGTCTGCACCTCGGCGCGATCGTGATCAACCGTTTCCTCGACGAAGCGATCTACGGCGGACTCACACGCGGCGGCAAAAGCACGAGCGGGTCGGGCGGCCGGATACTCGATCATGGGCTCGGTCATGCTTTAGATCATGCGCTCAGCGAGATCTCCGCACTGCGCGCCGCGCTGGACGCTGATGGCGCTGGCGATGACGGCGTGGCCGCGGCGCTGGCCTACCTGGAGAGCTACCGCGGCGCGCGCCGAGGAGGATATCCGTCGCGTGCGGCGCTTTGTCGACGGCGTCCCGGCGCGCGTAAAGGTCGCGCTCGCGCCGGAGATCCGGCCGGGCACTCCCAGCCTCGCCGCGCTGGCACGCCTTGCGAATTTCCTGGTCACGCCGCAAGCGATTGTGGCGCGGCGGCGCGCGGTGGCGAGCAGCGCCGCGGCGCCCAAGCGGACGCGCTGCCGCTCAAGGGCGGCCGGCGCGCCGGAAAAAAATCGGACGGCGGAGTTGGTCGAATGCCGGAGTGAGCCTGTAAGCCGGGTTCTGTGCCCTTGCGGGCGGCGATCATTCATCTTGGCCGGACGATTGCTCGCCGGCTCCAGCGACCGAACCCGAGGGATTATGAGCGGGCCACTCACCCTCCTATTTGGTCTTGCTCCGGGTGGGGTTTGGCGTGCGCGCGCGATCACTCGCGCGCCGGTGGGCTCTTACCCCGCCATTTCACCCTTACCCTCGCGGGCGGTGTATTTTCTGTGCCACTTTCCGCGGGTCGCCCCGCGCCGTCGTTAGCGGCCACCCTGCCCTGTGGAGCCCGGACTTTCCTCCCCTTAACGGGGCGATCGCCCGGCCCACTCCGGCAGCGTCGATCCTAGCACGACCGCGCGATACCGCCGCCACGCGCCGATCCCATCCGAAGTTGCCCCGGAGTCGCCCCCCCCGCGCGGCACGTGCCGGACGATTGCCAATCAGCCCTCGTAATAGAGGATGCGCTGGCAGTTGGGACAAAAGTGGATCTGGAGATGCTTCTGGATCTCGTTGTAGAGCTGTGGCGGCAGCCGCATCCGGCATCCCTGGCAGGTCCCTGACTTCGCCAGGGCGACCGCCACGCCGGCGCGCCGGCTGAAGATCATCTGGTAGCGCTGCAGCAGCACGTCGTCGATCGAGGCGGCCTCGCGGTCGCGCTCGACGCGCTGGCGCTGAATCGACATCTTCAGCTCCTCGACCTCGGCCGCGATCTCTTTCTCGGCCGCCTTGAGTTCCGCGCGCTTGCCCGCGATGAGTTCGGTCAATTCCTTGATTCGCGGGGCGCGCGGCTCGGCCGCCTGCATCGAGGCCAGCACTTCACTTTCCAGGCGCTGGTTATTTTCCTTGAGCGACTCGACTTCGTGGCCCAGTGCCTGCAACTCTTTGTCGTTGCGCACCAGGTTCAGGCGCATCCGCTTGTTGCGGATCTGCGCTTCGCCGTCGGCGAGCTCGCGTTCGAGCAGGCGGCGCGCGGTGGCCGCCTGCTTGTCTTCCTCGGTGAGTCGGTCTAGTTCGGCCTGAGAGGTTTCGATCTCGCCGCGGAGCTGTTCGACGCGCTCCGCGACCGAAGACAATGATTGCCCGAGCTCGTGCAATTGCCGGTCGATGGTTTGCAGACTCATTAACCGGGCTATCTCTTCACGCAATTCTGCCTCCGTTTGGTGCGGGCCGATTCATGCGCTCCAATGCACGGCCTCAACGCGCGATCGCGGGCGCGCTGATACCATCGGCCAGATCGTTCCACCTGTTTGATAATATGGGCCCACCAGGATTTGAACCTGGGACCAGCCGGTTATGAGCCGGCAGCTCTAAACCGGACTGAGCTATGGGCCCTCGCGAGCGCATTGTGCAACGGACATCGTACCAAGTTTCACGCCACAAATTAAAGGGTGCCGCCGACACGATTACGCTTGACTAGATCGATGCAATGCTTTCAAGCGCGCCGCACCCCGCTCAACCGCCGCGCCTTCTCAGCGCAATCATCTCCTGCGCGGCGGCCATCGCTTCATCATCGTTGCCCGCGCTACCCGCACTGGCCGCGGCCCGGCGCGTGGTCTCCATCGCGCGCTGCTGCCGCCGACGCATCAGCGCCTCGGCGAAATCGCGCGCGAGCGCGCGCGCCTGCGCGGCCGTCTCGATCAGCGGCCCGACCGCGAGCGCGCTCAGCCGCGAGCGTTGCGCCTCGCCCAGCCGCTCGGCGACATCCACTTCAAGCACGGCGGCCGGCTCCTCGCGACGCGCAAACTTCGGCGAGCGCCGCGGCTACGGACGCGTCCTCGAGCATCGCGGCGTGCGCGGCAATCTCGCCGCGCAACTCCGGATGCAACAGCGCGACGGCGAGCAGGCCGACCTCGGCAGCCGTCGCGCCGTCGCCCGCACCGGCCGCCGACGGTGGCCGCGCCGCTGCCGCCCGCGCGCGGCGGCGCCGCGCATGCCGGGCGGCCGCGCCTCGGCCCGCAACAGCTCCTCGCCGACGCCCAGCGCGTCGGCCGCCTTGCGCGCCAGCAGGTCGAACTCGAACCGGTTCTGCACGGCTTTCAAGACCTCGGCCACCGCCGCGGCGGCGCGCGCACGCGCTCACCAGCGATCCGCGCGGCCGCCGCCACCTGCTCGGCCAGGAAATAGTCCACCAGCAACTCCGCCGACGCGATAAGCTCGGCGAAGGCCTGCGCTCCGCGCTCCTTGATGAAGGTGTCGGGGTCGAAGCCGGGCGGGATGAAAATTCCCCGGCCGAGCAGCCCGGCCGCAAGAAAAATCTCGAGCGCCCGCAGCGAGGCTTTGCGCCCCGCCGCGTCGCCGTCGAAACAGGCCAGCACGTTGCGCGTATGGCGCCCGACCAGCCGTAGCTGATCGGCCGTCAGCGCGGTGCCGAGGCTCGCGACCGTCTCCTTGAAACCCGCCTGCCACACCGCGATCGCGTCGAGATAGCCTTCGACCACGATCGCGCGGTCGGCGCTGGCGATCGCCGCGCGCGCCTCATACAAGCCGTAGACATTGCGCGACTTCGAGTAGAGCGGCGATTCGGGCGAGTTGATGTATTTCGGCAGTCGCTGGTCGAGCACGCGGCCGCCAAACGCGAGCACCCGTCCCTGGCCGTCGCGAATCGGGAACATCAGCCGTCCGCGAAACATGTCGCGCGTTCCCGCGCCGTCCTGCTTGACCAGGCCCAGACGCACCGCCGCCGCCAGCAGCCCGCGCTTCTCCAGCGCGCGCGCCAGGTTGGCCGGCCGCTCGGGTGCGAAGCCAAGCCCGAACGTGCGCGCGGTCTCGGCCGTCACGCCGCGCGCGGCCAGGTAATCGCGCGCCGCGGCGCCATCGGGCGTCTTCCACAGGACGTGGGCAAAAAACTCGGCGGCGGTCTGGTTGGCGCGCAGCGCGGCGTCGCGCTCGCCCGCGCCCGGCCCCGCCTCGCCGCCGCGCTCGGGCAGCGTCACGCCGTAGCGGCGCGCGAGCGACTCGATCGCCTCCGGAAAGCTCAGCCCCTCGGTCCGCATCACGAAGTTGAACACGGTGCCGCCCGCACCGCAGCCGAAACAATGGAAAAACCCGCGCTCCGAGTTGACCGAGAACGACGGCGTCTTCTCGTTGTGGAACGGGCAGAGGCCGACGAAGTTGCGTCCGGCGCGCTTGAGGCGCACGTGCGCGCCGATCACCTCGACGATATCCGCGCGGGTGCGGATCTCTTCGAGCTTGTCCTCGGAGAAACAGGGCCATCAGCTCGCCGCCACCTCGCGAAGCCGCTTCGGATTGTTGGTCATGATTCCGTCAACCCCGGCGGCGATCAGCCGGCGCATCGTGGGCGCGTCGTCCACGGTCCATACGTAGACTGCAAGGCCGAGCCGATGCGCCTCGGCGCAAAGCGCGGCGTCCGCGATATCGAACCGCGGCGCGATCGCGAACGCATGCATCGCCGCGGCCGCCTCCAGCAGCGCGGCTGGAGCTTTCTCGCCGAGCAGGGCCAGGCGCAACCCGGGCTCCTGCGCAGCCACGATCTTCAGCTGATCCCAATCGAAGCTCGAAACTATCGCGCTTTCGATGGCGTCGCGTTCGCGAAGAATGTCGCATACGCGGCCCTCGAGGCCGCGCTCCTTGAGTTCCACGTCCATCCCGCATCGTCGCCCGCATCCTTCCCCACCTCGTGCGCCGAGCGCCCGGCAACTTCGGCGAGCGTCGGGATGGGCTCGTCGCGAAATTCCGCGCCGAAGCGCACTCCGGCGTCCAGACGCCTGATCGCCTCCGCGTTCATCGCGGCGACCCGTCCTCGCCCGTCGGTAGTGCGGTTGACGGTCGCATCATGAATCACCACGACTTCGCCATCGCGAGTCATCCGCACGTCGAACTCACACATATCGGCGCCAAGGTCGGCGGCCGCGATGAATGCGCGCAAGGTGTTTTCAGGATAAAAAGCGCTGGCTCCCCGATGGGCGATCGTCAGCATCGTAGGCACCGCCAGCGATCCAGCCCAACCGCCCTCATCGAAGTGAGTTTACCCGCCGCGCATCGCAACGGGCAAATCCGCCCGCGCCTGCTCTCCACAGGCCGCCCTCGCGCCACTCGTCAAGCTGCGCGATGACCCTTATGCTTGAAGCTGAAGACAATGACCCGAATCGCTACGCATGCCGGCCGCAACTACGTGCGAGTCGTTTTCGAGACTCCGGCCGCGATGGTCGACGATGCGGCCGCGCTGCTGATCGCACGAGGGGGCGCTGGGATGCGCCGTCGGCGGAGACCATCGCAGCGCGCATCGCCACGCGACGCTGGAACTCCAGGCGTATTTCGAACGGCTGAGCCGGTCGCGGCTCGCGGCGATTCGGCGTGCGATGGCGGCAACCGGGATGCTCGCGCGCCCCAGCCGAGCGCCGCATCGCCAACTCATCGCGGATCCCGGATGGGCCACCGCATGGATGGATCGTTTCGAGCCGCTGCGGATAGGACGCCGCCTGCTCATCGTTCCGCCGTGGAACTCGGACATCGTTACGCGGCGGCTGAAGTTGGTGATCAATCCCGGACAGGCCTTTGGCACCGGGCATCATCCGACCACTTACGGCGCGCTCGCGACAGTCGAGAAGCTTTGCGCGGCGCGGCGCTTTGAGCACGCGCTGGACGTCGGCACGGGCTCGGGCGTGCTCGCGATTGCGATGCGCCTGATGGGCGTCGGGCAGGTGAGCGCGATCGACATCGACGCGCTGGCGCTCGAGAACGCACGCGAGAACGCGATGCTCAATTCGCTCGGCGGCAAAATCCGCTTCGCCACCACGCCGCTCGCGCGCCTGCGCCGGCGCTTCGACCTGATCACGGCGAACATCCTGAGCTCCACGCTCATCGGGATGGCGAGCGCACTGACGCGGCTGTTGGCGAGCCGCGGCCGCCTGATCCTCGGCGGAATCCTCAATCGCGAGGCCGCCGGCGTACTCAGCACTTACCAGCCGCGCCTGCGATGCCTCGGCGTGCGGCGCGACCGTGGATGGAGCACGCTGGTGTTGGCGCGATGAAACGGGCGCCGCGGTTTGCAATATCGTCGGCGGCGGTCGAGGGCGCGGTCGCGCTGGTCGGCGGCGCGGAACTCCATCATATGCGCGACGTGATGCGGCTCCTTCCCGGAGCGGAGGTCGCGCTGTTCGACGAGCGCGGCGCGGAGTATGCGGGCACCATCCAAGCCTTTCAGGCGCGCCACGCGGTGGTCGAAATCGCCGCGGCGACGCGCGCGCGCGCGGAAACCACCTCCGAGCTGGTCCTGGCCGCGGCGGTGATAAAGGGGCCGCGCATGGACTTCCTGGTCGAGAAAGCCGCCGAGCTGGGCGCGGCGGAACTATGGCCGGTGCTGTGCGCGCGCGGTGTCGTGCGCGAGGTCGGCGGCGAGCGGCTCGCGCGATGGCGCCGGCTCGCGACCGCGGCGGCCAAGCAAAGCCTCGCGCCGCGCGCGACCGAGGTCATCGCGCCGCTTAAGCTGGAAGACTTGATCCGGCGGCTTAACGGGGGCAGGCTTTGCGTGGTCCTGAGCGCCGGCGCGCCGGCCCTGGGCGCGGTACTGCGTCAGGCCCGCTACGCGCGCGCTGCTGCTGCTGTGCGGGCCGGAGGGCGACTTCACGGACGAGGAATTGGCCGCAGTGCGCGCGGCCGGTTTCGTCGCCGCGGGACTGGGTGGGCGGCGCCTGCGCAGTGAGACCGCGGCGCTCGCCGCGCTCAGCATCGCGGCCGGCGCGCTCGACGAATTTGTTCGATGATCTCGTGTGAGGATTTTGCTTGACGATCTTTTGTGGCGCAGCCAGTGGAGAAATCTGAGCGGTGGTTTATAAATTCGCCTTCGTGATGGACCCGCTGGAGAAGGTGCTGCCCGACAAGGACACCACCTTCGCCTTCATGCTGGAGGCGATCGGCCGCGGGCATCAGGCTTACTTCGTCGCCCTGCACGACCTCTATGCGATCGGCAGTCATGCGTTTGCCGCGGCGCGGCGATGCACGGTGATGCGCGGGACGCCGCACTATCGCTTTCTCGACGACGGCGCCGAATACCGACTGGAAGCGTTCGATGCGATTTTCATGCGCAAGGATCCGCCCGCCGACGCGGCCTACCTGTTCGCCACGATGCTGCTAAGCCTGGCCGACCGCGGCCGCACTTTCGTGCTCAACGAGCCCGCGGGCCTGCGCGAGGCCAACGAGAAGCTCTACGCGCTGAATTTTCCCGAGGCGATTCCGCCCACGCTGGTGTCCCAGGACCTCGCGCGGCTGAAAAAATTCATGGCCGAGCAAGGCGGACAGATGATCGTCAAGCCGCTCGACGGACACGGCGGCGAAAGCGTGTTTCTGGCCTCGGCCGACGACCGCAACTTGAACGCGATCCTCGAAGCGGTCACCCGTTTCGAGTCGCGTCCGATCATGGCGCAACGCTACCTGGCCGAAATCCGCGACGGCGACAAACGCCTGATCGTGCTCGACGGCGAACCGCTGGGATGCACGCTGCGGGTGCCGCGCGACGACGAGAATCGCGGCAACATCCACGTCGGCGGCAATTGCGTCAAGGCCGAAGTCACCGCGCGCGACCTGCGAGATCTGCCGGATGATGCGGCCGCGGCTGAAACGCGACGGGCTCTACTTCGTCGGGCTCGACATCATCGGCAACTACCTGACCGAGGTCAACGTGACCTCGCCCACAGGAATTCAGGAAATCGATCGGCTCGATGGCGCCAACCTCGAGGCCAAGGTGATCGATTTCGTCGAGGCGCGGGTCGCAGCGCTCAAGCGCTAGCGTGGGGTTGCCCGGCGCTGTCCTCGGCTGCTATCCGGGGAGTTTGTGATTTTTTCGATCGCCAGCGGTTGGTGTCATCCTGAGCGAGCGCTGCGCGAGTCGAAGGATCCCGGAAAAACTCGGGGTCTTTCGACTCCGGCCGCGGCGGCCTCCGCTCAAGATGACAAAAATCGAATCCAACCCCAAAAACTCGCAGACACTGGGCACAGCACCTGAAGCTTGACGGCTGTTGCAAGGGACATCCGGGACAGGTACGAATTAAGACCGCCGTCAAGGCCCGACGCTTGCCGTCCCGGTGGGCAGGTAGCTCAGTCGGTAGAGCAGAAGACTGAAAATCTTCGTGTCGAGTGTTCGATTCACTCCCTGCCCACCATTTAAAATCAAGCACTTACAGTGTTCTCGGGATATGCTGCCCTGTCGCATACCCCCAGCTTATACCCCCATCGAGCGAGTTTCAGGGGTCTAGAATGGTGGCGAGCTTGGTGGGCGGAAAGGCCGCGAGTATAGGCCGAGAGCGACAATAACGCCTGACGACGGTGAACGGCCGAACACGGGCGCTTCGCTCACCCTGCCCTCGTGCTTCTTGACGTCTATGTACGAAATGAACGAATTTAACGAAAAAACCCGGAACGCCTGATCTATTCGGCGCCGAGGTCGCACGCGAGGTCAGGCGGGTCGCGCGCTTAGCGTGTTTGCGCTCTCACCTTGTCGCCGATCACCTCGAATATCGACGTGCTGAAATCACTCAGGTCAAGCGTGTCACTTATCACCCACGCCTCAGCCTCGCGCTTTTTCAATTCCTTGAAAACGCTCGCAAGGTCATCCGTTTCGACCTCGTACAACGATAGGTATTTGTACGGGTGTTTACCGACGTCGCCTGCTTCCTGTGACCGGGTTGGACCACTCTTATCGTACTGCACCGGTGCGAGCCTGAAGCGCTGCGCTGCCACGAAGCCGGGGACGCCTAGTACGTCCCTGTAATGGTCAGTGCCGTACCACCTGTTGTATTCCGCTTCCTGCTCGGGCGAGGTCGGATTAGTCATCACGAGGAACACGTATTTTGCCATCATTTCTCTCTTAATTTTAGCGGAATTCCCCGTCTTTACCGTGGGTCTCGAGGCCCATAAAGCACGCCTTGACCATAAAAGGCAAATGCTGGGGACTGTCAGCCCAGGCGCGACACCCGCGCCGAGGTCGCACGCGAGGCCATGTTGCCGAGCGCAAACTGCGCGCCGCGGCCTCACCGTTCGACCGCCCTACGCTCGCGAATATGAAGGCCCGCCACGCCGCTGCGCTCGCCCTGGTCGGCTGGTATCTGATGACTCCGCCAATACTGCTTAAGTGCCCCGATGAGGGTGCGCCGCTTTCGCGATGGACAGTTGAAGAAGCCTTCGATACCGCGCGCGAGTGCAAAAACAAACTGAACAACTACATGTTAAATGCGCTGCATTCGGGATCGGGCGAGTGTCACTTCGTCGACGCGCCCGGGCGCGTGATTTAGCCGGCAGCGCTGTCAGGCAGCACGCAGCAACCCAGACGCACTAGGGAGCCGCTTAGCCTAACCCTGCGCGCCCCGACCATTCAGACAGGATCGCCGAGGGCTTGGCGCGGTGTTCACCCCTGCGGCGCCGGCACAGAGCGCCCCCGGCTTCTCGGTTCTCGCAACCTGGTTGTTTCGCTCTGAGGTCCAAAGCGGCTACACGCTGTTAAAGCCATTTATGACGATTGTAACCATTATAAACTATAGATAGCAACGTAATACGAGTTACAGATACGTCACAAGTAAATTGAATTGGTATCAAGAAGACACTAGATGCAAAAGAGATTATATAGGATTCATAGCTGATGAGATTGATAAATGACACGTCAAGAGTGCTATGCAGTTCTTGTCGCTACAAGATGCAATTTTCGTAACAAGGAGGAGAGTTATGAGGAAACTGGTTGTTCTAGTGGCTGGGTTGTTCGCGTTGGCTGCGTTCATGGCAATGCCCATCAGCAAAGCCTTGGCGTTACAAGCGCCTCGACCGGATTGCTTAGGTCAGTATCTGCAACGCATCACCGACGCGTGGCAAAATCTCATCTGCTGCGCGCAAGCCCAGGATCCCCAACTCGGGGTCGATGGCACGGAGATGCTGCTCAAGAAATGCGAGCCGATAAACCCGTTTGCCGCCCTTAATTTGGAGTTGAGGCAGGAGAGCTGTCGGCAGTCGTTCAAAGATGACGTGAATAGCTGCGATGATGATTTCGAGCAGTGCAGGGAAAATATGGGGCAGCGCTAATGATCTCGCGTTGTGCTTGAGCGGCTCGGGCCTGCGACGACGTTCGTAGGGACCGGGTTCGGGGGAACCGCCTCAGCGGCAAGGCCGGGCGCCTAAATGTGCGCCCGGCTTTTTTACGTCATCTCGCAGCGAAAAGCGGAAGACCGTCGAGCCTCAGCCGGATAAGGCGGCGCCCAGAACTGAACAACTGAGCCGGCCGGCCGGCACGCGCCATTGGAATATAGGTTATGTCGGCCGCCCACCTCTGGTGGACCCGCCGGATACTAAGTCCACGCAAAAGATAGGGATAGATCCGATGCTCGGGTGGTTCCTGTACCTGGTCGCGGTGATGCGACTGGGTGAGCACCAGGCGCTCGGTTACGGCACCCCGCGCCAAGTGTTCGATGAAGTCTATCAGTCTACCAACCCGGCGCGGGAAAAAACGCTGGCCCCGACCACCGGGCTTTAGGCACAATGAATCCCAAGACGGGGAGAATTTCCGAATGGATGAAGAACGTCCGAGCTCGACCGCCGAGGGGGCCGCGGTACTGCGCGCGCTGCATCAAACGCTCGACGCCGAGCCGAAAATCCTGGATGACCCAATAAGTCTCCGCCTCGTCGATCCGCACAGCGACTTCTATAAGTCGCGCGTCGAACTCTTAGAACATCTGCCTGGACCGACCGGATTGCGGCTCAAAGCAACTTTTGTCATGCGCAGTCGGTTTGCTGAAGACTGTCTCACGGAATCGTTCAGCAACGGTGTGCGTCAATACGTGATGCTCGGAGCAGGACTTGACACCTTCGCGTACCGCCAGCCGTGGTGGGCGAACTCGCTTCGGATCTTCGAGGTTGATCACCCCGCGACTCAGCGATGGAAGCGCAGGCGCCTGGCTGAAGGGAGCATTTCCGTGCCGGATAACGTTCGCTTCGTGCCGTTGGATTTCGAGAAAATCTCGCTTGCGACCGCTCTATCGCGGGCTGGACTAGATATGAGCGCAGCAACTTTCTTTTCAATGCTGGGTGTTAGCCAATACCTCACAGCAGCCGCTCTCGACGACACGTTGAGATTCGTTCTTTCAGCGCCCGCGCGAAGCGAAATCGTGTTCAGCTTCGTTGCGTCGGATGCCGTTCTCCCCGCAGATGACTTAGCTCTCGTGAAAGCGTTCACTGCTCAGTTCGCGGCGATCGGCGAACCCTGGCTCTCGCGATTTCTCCCTGAGCAGCTATTCGCCAATCTGGCCGAGATGGGGTTCTCGAAAGTTTTCCACTTAACACCGGAGAAGGCCAACGAGCGTTACTTTCAAAATCGTTTGGATGGCTTAAACGCTTCGCTGATGGAACAAATGATAAGTGCGAGGGTATGACACCGCATCGCGCCGCGGCCGCTCAGGATTCAAGACGAGGGCGCCGAAATGGCGGAAATAGATTAAGCTGCTTGTCGCCGTGGAAGCGCTCGCGCGAGCACCACACTTTAGGTGCAGTGAGGTGCAAACGCGGGCAGGATTTCCAACCTTAGGATCGTTCGATCGCTGTCTCAAAGATCGAGCTACCTTACTGCGAAGATTTGATTAATCGACTTTAGGTTCGGCTCTCTCGGTGCGAAGGGTCTCCGCCGCAATTTTCGGCGCGCCGCCGAATGTACGGAATTTTCCGGGAGAGTATCGCGCCAGCCGATGCATCGCACGCCCGTTTGTCCAAGTCGGAAGCCGGCCTGGCCCATACCTCACGTTTACGAACGCACGCTCTGCGCTCTCTTTCCTGCGCGCGCACTAAGACACGAAATCTTCGCCGCGTGGTAAGATCAGCCTAACAGTCGCGGCGTACATCAGTCGGGCATGTGCGCGACTGCATATCGAATCACAAGGGTCACCTTCGAACAGGAGCTTGAAACATGCCGACCAAACGTATCGTTCGACAATTTTTGACCAGTACTTGCGTTGGGATGACTTTTCTCGCCGTAATGAATTTCGCAGTGGGAGTTCCGATGGCCAATGCGGCGCTGGCTGCCGCGTCCAACCATACACGCACTCCGATAAAACATGTGATCGTAATCATTGGCGAGAATAGGACTTTTGATCACATCTTCGCCACTTATCGGCCGAAAAATGGCGAGACGATAAGCAATCTTCTGTCGAAAAAGATCATTCGGGCCGATGGGACGCCAGGACTGAACTTTTCCCAGGCGCATCAGAACTCGGCATGCGATCTCGGGGCCGGAGGAGTCTGTCCCAACACTGGAGAGACTTCGTTAAACGGTCAGACCTTCGAGACGGCGGATCAGGATAAGGCGCTTTACCCCGTCCTTCCGGCGCCGCTGGCTGGAGGTCCAACCGACGTCTGCATGAACAATTCGAATTGCATCGATAAGTCACACTGCATGTGCAACATGACCGACGCGACAACTTCGGAGAACGGCCTCGACCCCAACTATTACCAGTATCTGTTGACGGGCGGCACCAGCCTGCCCGCGAAGACCCCCGACACTCGGATCGAAAATGTGAACGATCTTCCGCCGGGGCCGTTCCAACTGACGTCCAGCACGTTTCCCTATGACGCTTACGCTGCGAGCCCCGTGCACAGGTTCTATCAAATGTGGCAGCAGTCCGATTGCGACGTCGCGAATCTGAGCAGTTCGAATCCGGGCGGCTGCCTCGGGGACTTATTCGCGTGGGTTGAGGTGACGGTCGGCGCCGGCACGAACGGAGCGGCGGAGCTGTCGAACTTCAGCACTGAATATTCGCCGACGGCCAAAACCACCGGCGAGGGCTCAACCGCTCTGGCTTTTTACAACATGCAGAAGGGCGATGCGCCCTACCTCAAGTTTCTCGCCGACCACTATTCGATGAGCGACAACTATCATCAGGCGGTCATGGGCGGTACCGGCGCTAACCACATCATGATGGGAACTGGCGACGCAATCTGGTTCAGCGACGGGAACGGCAGCCCAGAGATTCCGCCACACAACACGCTCGTTTATTCGGGCACGGCGAACGCCGGTGTGGTCGACGAAATCGAAGACCCGGATCCCTCCCCGGACACCAACAACTGGTATGCAGAGGACGGCTATGGTGGCGGCGGTTTTGGATCAGCGGTCTCCGGCGGCGGCTCGTATACCAACTGCTCCGATCCGGCTCAACCCGGCGTCGCTGCGGTCACTAAATATCTCAACTCACTGCCGCGCAAGATCAGCCCGAACTGTGACCAGAATCATTATTACCTGCTCAACAACTACAATCCGGGATACTTCGGCGATGGTTCGAACGCTTATACCGATCACAATGTAAACAACACTCCGTTTACGATACCGCCGTCGAGCGTGCGGAACATCGGCGACGCCTTGCTCGAAAAGAACGTTTCCTGGAAATACTACGGAGACCAGTGGAATGCGTATCTTGGCGACAAGTACCAGCAGAACTATGGCGCGGTTGGTGCGACCAGCGATCAGTATTGCAACATATGCAATTTCTTCCAGTACTCCACTTCCATCATGACCAACGCCGCAGTTCGGACCGCGCATTTGAAAGACACGATCGATCTTTACAGCGATATTCAGAACGGAACATTGCCCGCGATTTCGTTCGTCAAGCCCAGCGCTTGGGTGGACGGCCATCCGGCGTCCTCGACGCTGATTCTGTTTGAAGGCTTCGTCAAGAAAATCGTCGACGCGGTAAAGGCCAACCCCAAGCTTTGGGCCACGACCGCGATTATGATCACGTTTGACGAAGGTGGTGGCTACTACGATTCCGGCTACGTGCAGGCGCTGGACTACTCCGGAGACGGCACACGCATCCCAATGATTGTGGTCTCGCCGTGGGCACGGGGTGGACACATCTCGCACACCTACAGTGATCACGTGTCGATTCTCAAGTTCATCGAATACAATTGGAAAATGCCGCCATTGACCCAGCGGAGCAGAGATAATTTCCCGAATCCGCGCACCAACCTTAGGAACCCTTACGTTCCGAAGAACAGTCCTGCGATCGGAGACTTGACCGACCTGTTCAACTTCAATCATTAGACACGGTTTCGGCCATTAACGGTCGCACGGCCGGGCTTCGAGCCCCGGCCTTTGCGCACGCCTAACGGTGCGCACCTCTAAGGGCGGGTCGGCAACTGGCAGCCGACCCGCTCTCAATCGGTCCAAGCCCTAGCGAACGATTTGATTGAGCAGTTTCTGGCAGATCTGGCGTTGTTGACCCGGCATCCTGTAAGGCACTCGTCGCGCGCAGCTTTTGCTCGGCCAGCCTGACCCCGCCTCGCGCGCGACCTCGGCGTTCGGACGGGAAGCCGGCGCGGTGTAGCCTTGGATCGTTGAACGAATTCTCGGCCCGAGACGCGTTCGGCATTTCCTCCCTGAGGCTCGACGGTCGACCCGCCGTCGGGCCCTTTTGCGCTCGCGCGCGCACTCACTGCTCACCAGCCAGCGCACTATCTGGTCCCTCCGGAAGCGCCGACGCTGCCGACTCGAAAGCTCGGAATCTTGCCCTCTTTTATCAGCTTGTAAACGGTGGACGTGTGGACGCCTAGCATCTCGCTGACCTCTTTTGTTGTCAGGATTTGGTGATCGCCAGTCACAGGCCCTTCGCATGACGGCAGCACCAAGCCGCGATAATTCGCTTGCATTTTTATGAGTTTCTTGGCCGTCGGCTCGACACAGATTTTTCCCGCCCCGGCTGCGCGCGGCATGGCTAGCGCCTGCTCTGGCGTATCGGGCTATTTTCGAGGCGGGGGTCGTCGGCCGAAATGCACAGAAAGATGACTGGTCGGTTGGCGTCGCATTCCTCCTTAGTAGGGAAGACTCCAGCCTTTCCCCACTGCGACAGTGGTGCGAAGATGTCCTCTTGGAGCCACGCATTGTTCTTGGCGATGACCGGCGGCGCCATCAGATACCAGGCGACCAGGGCGAGCGCGGCGGCGTGACGGAGCTTCATACATGCGGGGTGATAGCAGACTTCCGTTACGGGAGTGTGAAGACCGTTTTGGCGACGAGATTCGTGGTAGGTTTATAAAGCTTCACTCATAAGGCGTTTTGGTGTGGACTCGCAACCTGGAGCGGCGGTAAGCTTCGACTGTCGAACGCGGTCCTCAGGGGGAGCACGTTCGCCGTCCCTTGGGCCCGTCGGCGTCCCCATGCCGTCGGGCCTTAGTTTTACCCGCCTGCGAACTTTCGAAACAGGTCATTCAGACACGCCTGCGCTCTGTCGCCTCTTGCAGCAGCTCACCCAAGCGCCGTTTGGCACGCAGCTGAATCTCGGTAGCCAGCTTCTTTAGAGTTCAGGAAGATCACTGGTCACCTGAAATGCAGAGGATCGTATCTCTGATGTGACTTTCGACGCAGTAGAAGAATGCCGGCGGTGAGTAGGCCTAAAGCTATTGCTACGAAGATGCTCATCACACCGACCAAAATCATAGGCATCGCATCGTCGCGATCCCAAAACAGGGCGACAACGTCGGAGAGCATAGCGACCAGGAGAAATACGACTCCCGCCAGAATGAGCTTTTCGCCAAGTTTCATAAAAGCGATGTTTGCCTGCATCTGCCATGAAATCATGTCAAAAACAGCCGCCAAGTAAGTTGACAACTATCTTGACAAATTTTTTTACACTTAAAGCCTCTTAAGATGCTCATAATTAGCACCATATTTGCCAATCGATGTCTTATTATGCTACGTCGCTCGGTCTTGGTAAATAGCCGTCATTTAAGCCAAGAAAGCGAATACGATGGCAGAGACGAAACCGGCACCGGCAACAGCGAAACCGATGGGGCGAGCAATTCGGGCGATGATGGAGGTACAGAGGAAAGCTAACGAAAATGCCGCGGCTTTCGCGGCCTGGCAGGCTAAATGGAAACCGGCGTGGCTGCGTCTCCAGCATCAACCCGAAGGCCTGGAAAGCGCCGCACCGCCGCGCTCGAGCGGAAGCCCGGCGTCGCGCCATTGGACCTACACAAGGCGGCGGCGAAGTCCGGCTGGAGTGCGCGCACGATCAAGGGATGGTATGTCGGCCGCTAGGCGACCTCAGCTACCACAAATTCGGACCCATCGGAAAAGCCGTTGGCTTGAGTGATGACGTGTTGTTAAGCCCTGATCGGATTAACAATTCGACACGAGCTCTTCGTTGTCGAGTGTTCGATTCATTCCCTGCTCACCAATACAGACCTGCGATTCAAAGTTTTTTTCGACCGCACGTCCGGTATGCGTAGCCAGGCCAGGCTCGCGAAGCGTGAAGGCTAGTCGCCCGGCGTAATCTTGGTGATCTTCGATCCTTCGATGCCGATGCCGGCCATCAGACCTTTCTGGTCGAAAACGAACGCATAGACATCCGACCGCAGATTCGTCGTCGTCAGCGACCGTGCTACGCCCTGGTCAACGACGACGATGCTCGGCCCGGTCCCGATCGCCCAGCCTCCACTCTTGTCGAGGTATGCTAGCGCCGCGTCCGTCATAAAGAACAACGCGTAGCCAAATTTCTTTACCCCGGCCTGGAACCCGTAAGACGCAGCCGCCGTCCGGTAGTAGCCAGCAGTCGCGTCGCCTCTGCGGAGCGCCCCGAAGCCGTACTGTGCGCCGACGATAAACGCTCCCTTTTTTATATCCGGGAAGACGAGGATCGCCTTCGCCTTTGCCCCCAGGGCCTTAGCCGCCTCGTTGTGCGAGTAGAGATCCCTTAGTGCGGCAGTAACGTTCTGATCGATCTCAGAGGCCTTGGGAGCCAGCAACGGCATTTGTGCGAACGCCGCGACCGCAATGACGATCCCAGCGTGATTTGCGCCAACAGCACGGCAGCGAAGCGTTTCATATTCATGTCGCGAACTCCCCTGACCGCAGCGCGCGCGGCTCAGCGCAACTATTGTTCCGGTGCTCGTTTGACCGAAAGCTTCGATCGCTCTCCACATCGCGGACAAACGATCAGCACGGTTCGCGGCTCCAGACCGTGATCGCGCTCGAACTTGCTCACGTCTTCCATCAGGACGTCCGGTTCGATTTCCCCGGCGCTGCTGCCCACGACGCCTCCGCAGGATTGACAAAGCAGCATCGTTTTCATTCCGCCGACCTCCTTGTGCTCATGATCATGTGTCATCCGACCGTCACTTATCCTGACCGTTCCTGGTTGCGGAATTCAATCTCTGGACGTTTTCGATCCGCGCAAAAAAACCGACGCCGAGCGGCCCGGGTTAGTGCGCTCGCCAACTTGTAGTGCGCCGTTCGCGCCAGCGCTACGGGCTCTACCGAGCGCCGGCGGCGGAGATACCGATTCCGCTGAGGCTCACGCTCTGCGGACTGTTGGGCGCCGAGTCGATGAACCATAGGATATGCGTCTTTGTGCCCACGGCCGTGCGGATCGAATTTGATCCTGACCTCGCATGACGATCCCGGCGCGAGCGATATCCCATGGTTGCAGGTCGAAAACGAGATTTTGAAGGAGCCCGCCGGTAACTGTTTCGAAGTGATCGTGGCTGATTTTGAGCTGCTCGCCGGGTTGCTTAGCGTGACGGAGGACGCGGACGCTCAAGTGGCCGACTCCTCACGCTACCGAATGAGATCGACGTCTGCGACAGCTTCAGCCATGCCGGGGTCGGCTTGGGAGTTGGCGTCGGGCTGGGTGCCGGAGTTGGAGCTCGCGGTCGGCATCGGGGTTGGGGCCGCGAGTCGGCATCGGAGTTGGAGCCGCGGTCGGCATCGGAGTTGGGGCCGCGTCGGCACTGGACGTCGGAGTCGAGAGTCGGCATCGGAGTTGGACTCGCAGTCGGCATCGGAGTCGGCGTAGGCGGTACGGCTTGGAGTCGCCGTCGGCGTGGGAGTTGGAGTCGGGCTCGGCGTCGTCTGCGGCGTGCCATTGTAGGCGGAGGCAAACGCCGTCATATCGACGCTGCCCCATCCGGTGACCTGGTCGTAGCCGGCTGCCGGCGTTGAATCCGCTCACGCCGTTAAAACTGTTGTTGCCGCTGGTGACGTCCTCGATTCCGTTGGCCAGAAGCCCCGCCTTGGCCACGCTGTAGATGGTCGGGTTGAGAAGTCCGAGGCGCGCGCTGCCGTGCTGCTTCGCGATAACCCGCGAGTATCCCGCCCATAGCGGAGCCGCAAGGCTGGTGCCGCCCCAGCAGCACTGGATCTGCGCGACACCGTTTGCGTCGCGCGCCGATGAGGACGCCCGGAGTCCACGCGATCATCGCCACGTCGGGGACGTCGCGCGCCGAATCGTTCGGCACGCCGTGACCGGCCTGCCACGCGGGCTTGGAGAAAATCTTGCTTGCGCCGCCGCCGCTCGATCCCCAGGCGGCTTCGATTCCGCCCGGCGCCACGCCGACCACGCTGGTGTCGTTGCCGGAAGCGTCGAACTGCGGATTGAACGTAGTGCCGCCCACGCCGGTAACGTGAGGGCTCGCCGCCATCTCGTTGACGTTCCGCGTCGTGCCAGTTACGCAGGAATTGCTGGTCGCGTCGTACTGCAGGCCGGCCGCGCCCCAATCGCCCGAACCGGTGAACACGGACTGGCCCTGGGCGGCCGCCTGCGCGAACAGCGTATCGAGCCCGGTAAAGAACGATGTACGCCGAGCCGCACGAGATGAAGCTGATGCTGATTGCGCCGCACGCATTGTCGGTGACGCTGCTCTGGATCGAAGTAAACAGGTCGCTGTTGATGTACACGTGAAGTCGGCGTGGCGGGCGCCGTCGCATGCGCGTAGTCGATATCCAGCAGTGCTTCAGTCTCGTCTCCGTTGATGCCCGGCGACGTTCCGTCGGGCAGCACGCGCGTGATGTTGAACGGCGGGAAGCCAAAGGTCGTGGCGAACAGGGTCACGGCCGCGTCGAGGTAGTCCGAATCCTCGATCAGCGCGACACAATCGGGTGAGCCGCTTCCGCTGTTGCCCGCCGCAATCAGCGGGCTCTCGTTGTAAAAATTCTTCGATGTCAAACGGCCCAAAGGCGGTCGAACCTCCACTGGTCGCGCCGGGCACAACCGCTCGCCGTCGTCGGCTCCGGGGTGAGCAACGTCGGCCTGTGCAAGTATCGGCGCGCCGGCAGAGCCTCGACGGATCAGCCGGCAATCGGCGATGAAGCCCCACCGGCAAAACGGCATGCAGGTTGTCGAGCCCCATGGATCGCTACGATCACCCCGGCGAACTCGGCCGGGACCGCCGGATCGGAGGCATTGGCGAAATTCGCGCCGCTCGTGACGATGGTGGTCGCAAAAGCGGTTTCGGCCTGAGAGACATTTGCGACCGCCTCAATCGTGCGGCCGAGCCGGTTGATCGACTTGACCCGCAAGCCCTGGCTCTTAAGCCATCGCACCACCGCGCCCGTCTGTGCCTGGGTCGGCCCGAAGCGCTGATCGAACTGTGCCGGCGTCAGCCATCGATGGTAGTCGCTGGACGAAGGATTGTGCTGATCGGCGAGCAACTGGTCGAGCTTCGCCTGGTCGTGGATGCCGAGCACGATGCGTCAGACGGAGCTCCATCGCCGGATCCGCATGCACCATCGGGCCCAGGCGCGCAAGTTCGGTGGGATGGTTGCCTTTGAGTGCTACCGCTCCCGCGCTGCCGGCGGCTGAGGCGAACCCGCCTATGGCAAAGGCGCACGCGGCCACTGCGCCCGTCACCGCCATCATCAATCTGCAAGCAATCCGCATAGTCCTCCTCCAAAACCAGCACCACGAACCCGGAGCAAGTTCTGAAGGATTCTCAAACCCAGCCGCTTGTCTTGCAGAGGCTCTCGATGACGGCGTCTTCTACTGGAGAATACAGAGCAAGAGCCACGCCATGGTCATAAACGAAAAAATGCGTCATTTTGGTTCAATTTATAAAAACCGTTCGAACATAGAAATAGCGCCAATTTGAATCACCTGTTCCACCATCGCGCTTTAAATTCTCATCAGCGCGCTAGTTGCTGCTATTTTCGCAAGGAGCCTGGCTGGCGGTTCGGTCAGTAACCTCGGTGAGTACCCCGCGCATCCCCATCCACATCGGCGCAACAACCTCGCTCACCCCTTCCAGGTCGGGATCGCCGCGGGTCGCCTCATCGGCATTGCTGAGCCAGTTCCCGAGCATCCGTAGCGAGTGCCATAACTCGTCGGCGTCAAGCGTCCTCGTCGGTACTTTGAGCACTGCCGCTCCAACTCCGCGCGCGCCGAATCGGCGCAGATGCTCCTCGGCGAGCGCGTCCAGCAGCTTGCTGAACACTTCCGGAGGCAGGCTCGCAATCCCGTTTGCCCCTTCAAGCATCGCCAAGTGCGCCATCGCTGACTCTCGCCAACCCCAGATCGATTTCAATTTGAGTATTCACGCGTATGTCCTCTTGAAGGGTGTTACCGCAACAATCGGACCACTGACGGTTTCGAAGGCCGGGGCTATCGCGAAGTATCATGCGCCGCCGGCGGGTTGCGCTTCGATCCATCCGTGCTGTCCGCGATACACGAACCGCTCGGCGCAGAGCCGGCACGCAAATCGCCCCGCCCATACCGCTCGAGTCGCGCGGCCATCGCGCGAGACCGTTTCAAACTCGATTTCGATGTCTCATCGCGCCGAGACGCACCGTCGAATCCGGCCGGAATCTGCCGATGTCATCGGGTAGCGCCGATGCGCGATGACCGGACGCCGTAGCTGAATTTCCTTGAACGCGCGATTAGGTCAGAAAGATTTCGCGGACGAGGTTGGTATCGTTGTACTCGAGCCCCTCGGCAATCAGCTCGCCTTCGAAGCGCAGGAAAAAATGATAGCGCTGTACGTAGCGCCGCCCGTTCATCGCGATCGTGTCGCACGCCGCCTGGACGGCGACATGCGGACCCTCGCAGATGATGGTGCCGAGCTTCATCTTGAGCCCGTCCGGGAACAGCGCGTTGAGCCGTTCGGTTTCCGTCTGCGCGAAAGCCGCTTTGCCGCGCACCGGCGCGAACTCCTTCATCGTGGTTATCATCTCGAACCTGAAATCGTCGGTGATCAGCTCCTCGAAAACTTGCGGATCGGGATGGTTGAAGTTTTCGAGGAACCGGATCGCCCGCTCCTTGTATTCAGCCGCAGTCATCGCGTGTCTCCATTTTCCAGTCGATTTGTAGGTGCGCGATACGCCCGGTCGAATCGACCTTTGCGATCTTCACGCTCGTCGCGCGCAGAGGCCACGATGACGCTTTGCGCGAGGCCACGCGCCAAGGCCGACGCGGCCGCCGCCTGTCCTCACTGATTGCCGTTCGAGGCTGTGCCCGAACCGCTCCCGCTCTTGGTATAGACGATCGCGATGCCGCCCATGAAGTTGCCGGGATGGCCGACCTCGCCCACTTCGGCATGATGCTTTTTCCCGCCGCCCTCGGTATCGGCAGCAAGATGCGCGCCTACGTCGGCCGGCGCCTCCGAGCCGGGTCCGATGCTGCCGTAGCGGCCCGGTGCGGCCCCGACCACAAGGTCGCCCTCGTGTTGCGTATGCTGAGAGGTCAAGACCACGGCGTCGGCGCCAATCTGGCAGCCCTCGCGTTTCAGATAGACGAGCAGGTCCTCGTCCTTGGCGGCGAGGTCGCCCCACGCATCGACCAGCGCTATCTGCTGGTGATCGGCCAGTGGCATGGTATCCAGCACCGGCATCGTGCAATCCGGCGGCTTGGCCGGACGCGTATCGACGCCCAGCGGAGTCATACTCACGATGGGCGGGTTGACCGCTGCCGGAGAGAGGCATCCCCAACCCGACGCCGATGCGGCCATCAGCATCATCGGCCAGTAGCCGCACCGCGGGCTCTGTTAGCTTTCGTCATTTGCATAGCGTCGCGCATCACGTACTTCAGAAGCCCTTTTTAACCGAACTGCCGCTTGATTAAAATGGGTAGGCGCGCAGGTCGAGCGATACCGGGAGCCCGCGGCGCGCGGCCGGCGATTGCGCAAGGCGGCGCGCTGGCGCTTTCGATAATTGCACTTTAGCGCTACTTAATCCGGACGCACCGCTGGTTCGGACCCGGCAAAATTGGGAGCTATCGCAGATGGAAGGAGCACAGCTCGGCGGAATTCCCCTCAACGGGCCGACATTGATCCGCCTCGTCGTGGTGTTGGTGCTGGCGATCGTGGTGCGTCAATTGATCATGTGGTTCGGCACCAAGGCGATAGACAGCCGCCGCCACAAGAGCCGCAACGGCAAACCACGGCCTTAGCGCAGGCCGGCGCCACGCACTTCGTCGAATTTGCACCTCAGTTGAGTGCGGGCCCCGTAGCGCCGCGGCTTCGCGGTTCTAAAGCGTGCCTGTCTGCGATCGACAAGTGCATCGCTGCGTAGGCTCGCCACGGCCGCCAGATTTCTACTCCGTACTGAAGAACAGGTAGCGATTGTCGCCGAAGTCGTCGACGATCAGTGCGTCCCTATGAGAGAGAATCCCTGCGGCAAGTTGAGCGTTTTGCACTCGGCGAAGCATTGCCCGCGTTTCTATCACCATCCGTGAAATCGGCTTGACCAAGTACGATGCTTGCCGCCGGATTGTTTGAGGTCGGAAACGGGCTGAACACCAGGACGCGATTGTTCTGGGTATCCGCAACATACAAAGTCGTGCCGTCCGAAGTGACGCCTGGGAAGATCAAGTTTTGCGCGGACGGCGGGTCCGGGTGTCGTGCGAGGTGAAATCAGGCTGTCCAACGACCACATCTGCGGGCGCGCCATTCGTGGTCGGGATGGTGTTCCAAATCAGGACGCGGTTGTTGTTTTCGTCGGCGACCACCAGCCGAGTGCCGTCGCTCCAAAGTTCCTCAGGCTGGTAAAGGCCGGTCTGGGTGTCACTCGCCGTTGACTCGTGAAGTCGGGCTGGCCAACTACGACGTCAGCGTCCGCGCCGTTCGTGGTCGGGATGCTGTTCCAAATCATGATCCGATTGTTATTCCGGTCTGAAACGAAGAGTTTGCCACCTGCCACAAACAATCCAAGCTCTGGACTATCCAATCCCGATTGACTCGTCGCGGAATCACTCGAAGTGAAGTCCGGTTGTCCAACCACCACATTGGCCGCTGCATTTCTCTTGGTCGGCAGCTTGTTCCAGATGAGCACGCGGTTATTGCCGTAGTCGTTGACCAACAGCTGATTGCCCGCGACGAAGACCGCGGTTGGGTAGTCGAAAGACTTACTGCTGACTCCATTTTTGATTTCGTGAGATTTTTCTGGCCGAGGACGAACTTGGCGGATGCGCCGTTCTTGGTGGGAACGTTTTTAAATCCCAGCACGCGATCGTTTCCGGTGTCAGTAATATAAAACACCTTCTTGCCCCACGCCACGGGACCTTCCGGACCGCAGAGAGTACCTTTAGCCGGGTTTGCCTTCCCGTTATCACATTTCGAACTCGTGAAGTTCTTTTGTCCGATTACAAGCGTGGCATCCGCAAAGGTCGTCAGCGCATCTGGTGCGTCCTCGGAACGAGCTGAACCGACAGCCAACACGAAAAACATACACATAGATATTCGAAGCAAATTCCGCCCCATCGCCTGGTCCTCCAGTGCCTTTGCGCCAGCTATCTGCCGGATTATGGGGCTGCGCCCGTCACAGCGCAATGAATTCATTCAGAAAGATGCGATTGGCCTTTTTTCGCCCGTGTCCCGTTCTCAGGGCGGACTGCGTTTGGCAAACTACTGAGTGCATAGCCAACATCAGAAAAGTGATAAAGATGCCTAGATCAACAAGCTCCTTGCGACTCAACACGGAACAAGTGAGCCTTTCAGTCGGCGATACCCAGGCGCGGAAATCGGTGCACGGAAAGGACGAACAGTTTGAACCGAATGATGACCATTCAAGCTCGATGAGAAGGCCGGGTGAGGGACCTCCTCTGGAGGAGCTCCTGCAATGGCTCGTGAGATCACTTGTGATTATGGCTGTTGTGAGCACCTTTGCCCTGCTATGCGCGGGTGCGACGCCGCTATTAACTTCCTTGCAGACACATCTCGCCGAGTCGGTGTTGCGCGTCTGGGCCGTTGTCGAGAATCTACCGCTCTCGGCGCTGCCGCTTTTGCTCGCGGGTTTTTCCTACCTCCTGCTGCAGGTGATACTTCGGCCTCGGCGGTTCGAACTGCTCAAACGATTGATGCTGGGATCGGCGTTTCTCCTATGGGGGGTCGTGCAGCTCATGCCCGTTGGCGATCTTGCGGCTGAGTTAGGGAATGTGGTTATCGCGCTTTACGTGATCGATCTCGGACTGATCATATGGACCGACCTTCAAAAGAATCAGGCTCGGTTTGTTCGCTGAGTGCACCATCCATCCCAACGCGGCGCTCCGCTTCGGCGACGGTGCTTCGATGAGATTTTTCCGTCTTGGTCATGATTGCAACACGGAGCGCGAGGATGGACTCAACGGTCAAATGCAGGAGACTCCGCGGCGCGTGAGCACCTCACAGCGACGGCTGCGACCGGCGTCGACGCACCGTTTATATTGCCTTCCTGGCGACATTCCCGGCGATGTTCCTGATGGCGGGTGCGCAGTCTGACGTCCAGCAGTACCAGGAACTCTGCAGGCGGGCACAAGGCCAACGTCGAACAGGATCGTCTTCGCCTGATGGTTTATACCAGCGACCTCGCCGTGCCCTACGAGAAGCTTGGCGAACTGAGCTATACCGATCCGCTCAACGGCGAAAACATCGACACCGAGCACATCAACGAGAAACTGCGCCAGATGGCGATCGCGCGATGGGGCCAGCAGGTCGACGCGATCATCCACGTCACCACCAAGGTCGGCGGCGCCGACACATCGACGATCTCGGTCACGGGCGAGGCGGTCAGGCTGAAGGGCCCATGCTCGGGCTGCCGCCACAATTTTTCTTCGCCGGGAGCCTGACGGTCTCGGCAGGCACGATTGTCCGGGCAGATCTGCCCGTATCCTCAAGTCTCGCGACTGACGAGCGACTTAAAGCAGAGTGCCGCGGCGGGTGCGGCCGAGATGGCTGTAGGCGCGTGCGGTGGCGACGCGGCCGCGCGCGGTGCGCGCGATGAATCCTTCCTGCAGCAGGTAGGGCTCGTAAACTTCGCCGATAGTGTCGGCTTCCTCGCCCACCGCCGCCGCCAGGCTCTCGACCCCGACCGGGCCGCCGTCGAACTTGTCGATAATCGCGGCCAGGATCGCGCGGTCCATCCGGTCGAAGCCGCAGGCGTCGATTTCGAGCAACTCGAGCGCGCCGACCGCGACTTCGCGCGTCACCGTGGCGGCCTCGTTGACCTGGGCGAAGTCGCGCACGCGGCGCAGCAGCCGGTTGGCGACGCGCGGCGTGCCGCGCGCGCGGCCCGCGATCTCGCGCGCTCCGTCGCCGTCGACCCGGACGCCGAGCAGCCGCGCCGAGCGCGCGACGATCTCGGTCAGCTCGTCGCGATCGTAGAAATCCAGATGGAAATGCTGGCCGAAGCGGTCGCGCAGCGGCGCGCTCAACAGGCCCGAGCGCGTGGTCGCGCCGACCAGCGTAAACGGCTTCACCGCCAGCGGCATCGTGCGCGCGCCCATCCCCTTGCCGACCACGATATTGAGCTCGAAATCCTCCATCGCCGGGTAGAGCACCTCTTCGACCGGGCGGGCGAGGCGATGAATCTCGTCGATGAACAGCACGTCGCCCTCATCGAGGCCGCTGACGATCGCCGCCAGGTCGCCGGCCCGCTCGATCGCCGGCCCCGAGGTCGAGCGCATGCTGACCCCGCGCTCGCGCGCGATGATATGGGCGAGCGAGGTCTTGCCCAGTCCCGGCGGCCCCGAGAACAGCACGTGGTCGAGCACTTCGCCGCGCTGGCGCGCGGCCTCGATCGACATGCCGAGGATTTTCCGCGTGCGCTCCTGCCCGACGAACTCGCCGAGCACGCGCGGGCGCAGCGAGAGGTCGAGCGCGCGATCTTCCTCGCTCTGGCCCGCCGCCGCCAGCCGCGCCGCCTCGGCGGCCTCGGCTTCGTCCGCTATCTTCCGTGGTTCTATCTTTGCACCGGCCGTCTATCTCTCACCGGCCAGCACCGCGAGCGATTCGCGGATTATCACTTCGAGCTCGCGCTTCGCGCCGCCGCCGCGCGCCGCCGCCGCGTCGACCGCCCGGCGCGCCTGGATCGGCTTGTAGCCGAGGTTGACCAGCGCGGAGACGGCGTCATCGAGCTCCGAGGCGCCGCCCTCGGCGCCGTCCGCCGCGCCGTCGAGTTCCTCGACGCGCTCGGAGGCGACCAGTTTCAGCTCGGCGGTCTTGTCGCGCAACTCGCGCACCACGCGCTCGGCCACCTTGGCTCCCACGCCCGGGACGGCGTCGAGCCGTTCGACGTCTTCGCGCGCGATCGCGCTCACCAGCTCATCGGGCGACAGCACCGAGAGTATCGCGAGCGCGAGCTTGGGGCCGACGTGCTGCACCAGCATCAGCAGATCGAAGGCCTGCTTTTCGGCGCGAGTCAAAAAGCCATACAGCGTGAGCGAGTCCTCGCGCACGACCTGGCGAATCTCCAGTGCCACCGGCGCGCCGAGCCCGGGCAGGCGATAGTAGGTGGCGAGCGGGATGCAAACCTCGTAGCCGACGCCGCCGGCCTCGATCACGACCCGCCCGGCATCGCGCTGCTTCAGCTTGCCGCTCAGGCTGGCGATCATTTCGCGCCCGCCCGCATCCGGCTATCTGCATCTGTGCGCCGTCCTGCGCTGTCGTCTTGCTGGTCGCCTGTGTACACGCCCGCGGCGACCGCCGCCGTCACGCGCGCGCAGAACAGATGGCAGAGCGCGATCGCCAGCGCGTCGGAGGCGTCGTCGGCGAGCGCGACTTCCTCGCCCACGCCGAGCGCGCGGCGCACCATGAACTTGACCTGCGCCTTGTCGGCGTGGCCATGGCCGGCGACCGTCAGCTTGACCTGGTTGGGAGTGTATTCGAACAGCGCGAGCCCGCGCGCCGCCGCCGCCAGCATCGCCATCGCGCGCGCCTCGCCCAGGCGAAACGCGCTCTGCACGTTGGCCGCGACGAAGCTGCGCTCCAGGCTCATCGCGGCCGGCGCGTATTGGTCGATAATGTCGAGCAAGCGGTCGTGGATGGTCTGGAGGCGCTCGCCGCCGCGCAATGCCGCCGGCGGACGAATCGTGCCTGCCGCAATATGGGCCGGACGGGTAACGCTGCCCTCGATCACGCCGAACCCGGTCACCACGTTGCCCGGGTCCACTCCTATCGACCCGCCCTGTCACCCGCATCACCACCACCTCCTCGCGCGAGCCGCTTACTCCGCGAGGCAGAAAATCTAGGCCGCCGAGAACTGCGCCAGCTCCTCATCGCTGATGTCGAAGTTGGCGGCGACGCTCTGGACCTCTTCGTGATCCTCGAGCTCCTCCATCAGCTTCAGCACCTGCTCGGCGGTATGGCCGGAGACCCGCACCGTATTCTCGGGAATCTTGACCACCTCGGCGCTGGCCATCGGAATCTTGGCCGCTTCCAGCGCGTCGCGCACGGCGCTGAACGCCTCGGGCGCGGTCATCACCTGGAAAGCTTTCGCCGTCGGCGACGACGTCGTCGGCGCCGGCCTCCAGCGCAAGCTCCATCAGCCGGTCCTCGTCGATCGCGCTTCGCTCGACCGTAATCACGCCGCGCTTCTTGAACATCCAGCCCACGCAATTCGACTCGCCGAGGTTGCCGCCGTGGCGCGAGAGGATGAAGCGCAGCTCGGCGACCACGCGGTTGCGGTTGTCGGTCAGCACGTCGGTGATGATCGCGACGCCGCCCGGCCCATAACCCTCGTAGACAACTTCTTCGAGCTGGCCGCCGCCGAGTTCGCCGGTGCCCTTTTTGATCGCGCGATCGATATTGTCGTTGGGCATCGATTGCGCGCGCGCGGTGGTGACCGCGGTGCGCAGGCGCGGGTTCGAATTGATATCGCCGCCGCCCAGGCGCGCCGCGATGGTGATTTCCTTGATCAGCTTGGTGAAGAGCTTGCCGCGCTTGGAGTCGCGCGCCGCCTTCTTATGCTTAATCGAACTCCACTTGGAATGACCCGACATTGGTAACGCCCTCGGGCGCGGCCTATCGTGGCCGTCCGCCCGGCCGCGAGCCTACCACATCGGCACATCTCGTGGGAGCTACTAGTTCGCTCGTCCGCCAAAGCCGTTGCACCGGACCCGCTCTGTCGGCTGAAATGGGGCGCTTGCTACAAGAGTCGATAGTAGAACCGGCATGAACCGAGCGACCATAAGGATGACGCTGGTACGACGATGGGCCGTGATCGCGCTCGGGATGGCCTCGATCGCGAGCGGATGCTTCTATCCGCCGACCCAGAAACCTCCCCCTCCGAGCAAGGACGAGGTTACGCTCGGCCAGCCCTACGACATCGTCTGGGATGCCGTGCACAACGTGATCAGGGAGAACAAGCTGCGGGTCAATGCCGACGACCCCAACCAGGGCATCGTCGAGACCGAGACCAACCAGTTCACGCTCGAGGACGCCGACTGCGGCAAGGTCAAGGGAGTCAGCACCAAGTACGCTGCCGAGCCCGACCGCGCCGCGACCGCGGTCTACTACTTCAAGGTCAAGCCCAAGGGCCACGAGGCGAGCACCGTCAGCGTGCAGGCGACCTTCAGCGCGCCGCTCTACATTCCGCTCCATACGCCGCGCGACGAGCAATGCGTCTCGCGCGGCAAGGCCGAGGCGCGCCTGCTGAGCGAGATCGCCGAGCAGGCCGCCGCGATCCATCGCCCCACCTTCGTCAAGCCGGCGAGCTAGGCGCGCCGCCCGCCGCTTCTCCGCCCTTGACATTGCGTGCCGGGCGGGCGAAACCCAACATCGCAATCAAGCGGCATCAAACGGCGCGCGCGACATAATCGCGCACGATCAACAACGCCATCGAGGAGCCAGTCGACATGAAAGGAAAAGTCGCCTTTATTCCCGGCGAGCACAAGATCGAATTCCACGAATACGACGTCCCGGAGCCGCCGCCCGGCGGCCTTATCGCCGAGGTCACCCAGAGCAACGTCTGCGGCTCCGAAGTCCATATGTGGCGGGGCGAGTTCGGCGGACGCCACGGCATCGCGCCGGGCCATGAGATGGCCGGGCGTATCCACGCGCTCGGCGATGGCGTGAAGACCGATTGGGCGGGCGTGCCGGTCAAGGCCGGCGACCGGATCGCGCCGGTGTATTACTCGGTGTGCAACCGATGCTCGAATTGCGTCGCGGGCAACCAGGCCGCCTGCACCAACAAGGGCTTCGGCGTGCGCCATCCGAGCGAAGCGCCGCACTTCACCTCGACCTTCGCCACGCACTACATCGTGCGCGCCAACCAGAATTTCTACCGCATCCCCGACAACGTGCCCGACCTGATCGCGGCGTCGGCCAACTGCGCGATGTCGCAGGTCTACTGGGGCCTCGACAAGGCCCGCGTGCGTTACGGCGAGAGCCTGGTGGTGCAGGGCGCGGGCGGATTGGGGCTGCATGCGATGGCGATCGCGAAGGCGCGCGGCGCGTATGTAATCGCGATCGACGGAGTCGAGCATCGGCTCGACGAGGCGGTAAAGTTCGGCGCCGACGCGACGATCGATCTGCGCAAGTATGCGACGGCCGACGCGCGCCAGAAACGGATTCGCGAGCTTATCGGCGGCGCGCCCGACGTCGTGATCGAAGTCGCCGGCGTGCCCGAGGCCTTCATCGACGCGCTCGAACTCGCCTCGATCGGCGGCCGGGTGATCGAGATCGGCAACATCTCGCCCGCCCTGACCGCGCCCATCGCGCCGTGGCGGGTGACGTTCAAGTCGCTGGAGATAATCGGCGTGGTGATGTATCCGCCGAACTATCTGAAGAAGTCGCTCGACTTCCTCTCGATGCATATCGATCGCTATCCGTACCGCGAAATGTGCGACGCGACCTTTCCGCTCTCGAAAGCGGCCGAGGCGCTGGACAAGAGCGAGCGGCGCGAGGTGACGCGCGCGGCGTTGCTGCCGCAGCAGGGCTGACGGCCGTCATGAACCGCGGCAGCGTTATGCGGGATAGCGTCAGGTGGCGTCTCAGCGCCGTCGCAACTGGCGGCGGCGTCGGCGCTCGCCCCGCGGCAGCGATGGCGGCGGCTGAGCGCCGGCCGACGCGCGGCGCGAGCTCATCGGCGCCATAAATCTTCCATCCTACGACCGCCAGGATCGCCAGCAGCACAAACGCCGCCACCAGCGTCCACGGCTTGCCGACCGGCGGCGCCACCAGGCTCCGCCTCACGGCGCTGAGATCGAATACGGGCGCCGCGTTCGCGGGCAGCGCGTCGAGTTTCACCACGCGCGCCTTGCGGAAGAACGCGCGGCCCGTGTTGAGGCTGCCGAACCCGCCGAGCCTCAACGCGATGTCGACGTCGGCGCCGTGCGTGCCGACTTTGAGATAGAGACCGATACTCTGCCAGTCGGCGGCGCCGTGGAGATCCGGTGAATTGATACTGTCCTCGTCGAGGCTCACGCTCGCCCCGGCGGCGTTGGGCGGAACCTCCTCGGTGCGCGCCTCGGCGCCGACGTAATACCATCCCGGCCCGAGGGTCAGCGTCTGGAGCCATCGCGCGTCGTTGCGCCTGAAGATTGTTGACGACCAATTCCGGTTCGCTGCCCGCCGCATGCAGCCAGTCGTAGCTCGTGAACGCCGGCGACTCGTTCCATCCGCCGGTGCGCCAATTGTCGGGCGCTTTGCCGGAGCCGTGGGCGAAGTCGCCGTTGGAAAGCAGATTGAGCCCCGTCCGGAGCGCCTGCGGCGGCAGGCGCTGGCCGTGGGCGACGGGCTAGTGAGGCCCGTCGCCTGCGGCGCTGGCTCGGAGGCGGCGCGCTCGCGTCGCCGTGGCACAAGGCAGTTGCGAGCGGTACCGCGGCGATAGCGATCGCGAACCCATGCAGCGATACGTGGTGCGCTGCATTCTTTCACGCCGCGTCCTCATATCCAGTTGCGCAGCCCCGGTCCCTGGAGCCACATCCGCGCGTAGTAGCCCGCGCGATCGATCGAAATTCCGGTCCAGATCGGGAAGTAGTAGACGAACAGGATCGCCGCCGCGGCTCACGAACAGCGACCGCGACCAGCCGCGGCGCCCATCGCGCTGGCTCGAAATCGGGAACGCTGCCAGGAACTATCTCGATGGCGAGCAGATAGAGCGCAAACAACGCCAGCGCCGCGCCCGGGAACAGTCCCGCCCAAAAGCCAAGTCCCAGCATGCACACCGGCACCATCGTCACGAGCAGCGCGGCACATTCCCACATCTCGGCCTCGCCCCGCCACGCATCGGCGAGGATCGCCGCCAGCGCCAGGTAGCCCAGGTAGACCGACGGCATGTAGTGATACAGGAACAGCGTGCGCCCGACCGGAATCCAGATCGCGAGATATCCAAGATAGCCGAAGACCAGGAACGTGCGCGCCGCGATTGGGCCGCTCCAGCGCGCGCACGGCGGTGATCGTGATCGCGGTGAGCGCGCCCCACCACAGAAGCGGATTTCCGCCGCCCCAGATCGTCGCGACCTTGCCCTGCGGCGGAAAGTTCTGCCAGTACGCGATCGGCCGCAGCATCAGCGGCCAGCTCCACCACGGCGAGGAGTACGGATGGGTCGCGGCCTCGACGCTGCGCTCGTACCACATCACGTCGCCATAGTAGTGGAACAGGTCCGCGATCCCGGCCCACCATCCAAGAAAGAAATGCGGGCAGGAACACCGCGACGTAAAACGCCGCGCTCAACGCTCCGACCATCAACAGCGCGCCGGCCGCGCGCCAGCCACGCGCCTTCAGCGGCGCCGCGCACTCGGAGCGCACGAGGAAATAGGCCATGAAGCCCGCGCACAACAGGAAGGTCACCGCCGGGATATACAGTTTCGAGCCGAGGCAAAGCCCCAGCGTAATCCCCATCGCGGCCAATGTGCGGCGGCGGTCGCGATGGTCGGTCGACTTCGGCGAAGCGAAACAGCAGCAGGTACGACCACGCGGCCAGGGTCAGATAGACGATATCGATCACCGCGACGCGCGAATCCACCAGGAACATCCCGTCGCAGATGACGAACGAGGCCGCCAGCGCGCCCGCCAGGCGCGAGGCGAACATCCGCCGCCCCAGCATGTAGGTCAGCGCGACCAGCAGGATTCCGAGGAGCGCGTTGCCGATCCGCCAGCTCCACGGATGATCGCCGAAGAGCATGATGCCGGCCGCGATCACCAGCTTGGCCAGCGGCGGATGCGGATCGAGGAAGGGCTCGGCGCGGATGTAGTGTCGTGCCTGTGCGACGAAGTGAACTTCGTCGAAGACGATCTCCGCCGGATGGCCCAGATGCCAAAGCCGGGTCGCGGCGGCGGCGGCGACCAGCACCGCCAGCGCGATCGTGTCGGCGCGCAACCATGGAATGGCGACTAGCGGCTCGGGCTTGCGTTCGACCGGAGCAGTTTCGTGTGACGCGGCGTCCTGGCGCGAGCGCGCGTCCGCGGAGCCCTCTTCCATCCGGCCCAGCCGGCCGCCGAGCGACGTGAGCTTGCGCCAGAGCGGGCCCGCGCCGTCGGCCAGACCAAGGCCGTAGTCCACCGCCAGCGCGAACGCGACGACGTTTATCGCCGCCGCGGTCATCGCGAGCCCGTCGCGCGAATCGAGAAACACCGTGGTGTCGAGCGTGTGCAGGACGTAAGCGAGGTTGAACAGGCAGGTGGCCGTGAGGATCGCGAACACGACCGCCATCTCCACGCCCTCCACCGCCAGCGGCGCGGCGAACACCAGACCCGCGTACAGGTAGCGCTCGTGCATGCGCGGCGCGAGCATGAAGAATCCGAACACCGCCGCGAAAATGGCGAACATCAGCCCCCGCTGCGAACGCTCATTCCAAAGCCGCCATCCGATAAACGCATACAGCGGCACCAGCAGCCCCATCCCGAGACTGAAGTACGAGAGGCCCGCGACTGTGTCGGAGTCCGGCTTGCGCAGCCCGCCCATCAGCGCCATCAGATTGAACGCGTTGACGGAGGTCTCGTGATAGTACGCCGCGGTCGAGTGGTACAGCTCGACTATCCAGTACCAGGGATGGCCGAGCTGAAACGGAAGCACCCCGACCACGGCCACCACCACGGCGGCCAGCGCCGAACGCCACCATTTCGAGTACGGCAGTTTGAGCAGCGTCCACAATCCGAGCACCGGCACGTACATCAACGCCTGCGGCTTCACCAGCACGCTCAGCGCGGCCACGCCCCAAGCCAGCTCGAACTCGCCGTCGAGCGCCAGGGCCGCACTCAGCATGATCACCACCGTCAGCGCCGAGTCGCTCTGGCCCCACACCACGGTGTCGAAGCCGAGCGCGGGGTTGAGCGCCACCAGCAGCATCGCGACGTAGGCCGCCATGCGCCGCGCGGGCGCGGTGCGCCGCACGAAAATAAAGATCAGCAGGGCGAGCATGAAATCGGCCACCAGCGCCGGGGCCTCGACGATCATCCGGAGCCCGACGCCGCCCGCGCCGGTCGCATTCGCGACAATTCCCGCGAGCCACAGTGCGTAGAGGTAGCCGGGCGGATAGTCGAGGAAGTAGCCGGCGCGATAGATACCCGCGGGACCCGCGGCGGTCATCTGGAGCGCCCACGCTTCGTAGCTGGAGACGTCGTTTGAGTAGCCGTCGAACAACGGAAGCAGCGCGAGCTTGAGCATCGCGATTCCGAAAAGAATCGCTAGCGCCCACACCAGCGAGCGATCGCGATCCTTCAGCAGCGGAGCGCCATAGACGTAGAACGAGTAGCAAAGCAGCGCGAGCAGCAGCAGGCCGGAGATCATCCCGGGCAGCTTGCCGGTCTGCGCTACCGGGGATGCCGGCAGATCCGCGGCCGCGCAAACGCCGGCGAGCGTCAGAAGCATCATCGACGCGACCATCCCGATCGATGTGATGCGTCGCCAGCGCGTGGGCGAGGCGTTTCGCCGCACGGCCTCGACGCTTTCGCGCAGAACTGAATCGCGCCCCGCCACTCTGTCTTCCACCTCCCGCGTCATAGTCTCTAGCCGCGGCCGGATAACCGCGGCAACGCACAGCTAAGCCGACAGGCTCACCGCGCGCAACTGGCGGGCGGCGCCAGTGGCGGTCTATGATGGCTCCACTCGAATCGAGGAGGCTTTGCGCATGGACTTGGTTCACGCCGCCTTCGAGCCGGCCGGCGACGGATCGCATCCGACTATTCTCGCGATGCACGGATGGGGTTCCAACGCGCTCGACCTGATGGGCCTCGCGCCGTATATCGCGCGCGGGCGATGCCTGACGCTGTGTCCGCAAGGCCCGGTCGAAGTCGAGATCGGTGCGGTCAACGGCTACGGATGGTACCAGTTGCGGATGGGCGCGCCGCCGGACATGGAAGCGATGGGTCAAGCGGCCGACCGCCTGATGCGCTTCGTGGACGCAGCGCTCGAGCGCTATCCCGTCGACCGGCGCAAGCTTATCGTGATGGGATTCAGCCAGGGCGGCGTGATGGCCTACAACCTGGCGATTCGTCATCCCGAGCGCTTCGCCGCGCTGGTCGCGCTCTCGACCTGGTTTCCTGAGGAGCTTGCCGAATACGCCGGCAATCGCGACGCGCTCGCACAACTGCCGACGCTGGTGCAGCACGGGCGCGCCGACGACATGATCGAGATAACCAAGGCGCGCCAGTCGATAGACCGCTTGCGCAAATTCAACCTGCCGCTGACTTATCGCGAATACGACTGCGGCCACGAGATCACGGTGGATGCGATCCAGGACCTGTCGGCGTTTCTCATGGAAAAAGTCATCCAGCCGGTGATCACGCCTTAGGCGGCGGCACATGCGGTACGCCGTCATCATCGAAAAAGGCAAGAGCGGCTACTCGGCCTACGTGCCGGACCTCCCGGGATGCATCGCGGCGGCGCGGACACTCCCGCAGGTCAAGCGGCTCATTCACAGAGCAATTGACTTCCATATCGAAGGCCTTCGCGCCGAAGGCCAGCGCATTCCCAAGCCAACCAGCCTCTGCGACTACGTACAGGTCAAAGCGGCTTGAGGGCGCGTGACGAAACCATGATGACGGGCGTGTGGGCGAATTTCAGACATGGATGATGCGACGACGCGCGGCGTGGCACAGGAATTTCTCGCCTTGCTCGAGGTGGTCCGCGAATTGCGCCAGCGATGCCCGTGGGACCGCGAGCAGACGCTCGCGGCAGCTTCGCGCCACCTGGTGGAGGAAGCCTACGAAGCCGCCGACGCGATAGAGCACGGCAACGATCGTGAGATCGACGACGAACTCGGCGATCTGCTGGTGCAGGTCCTGTTCGCGGCGAATATTGCCGAAGAGCAACGCGGCCTCGAGGTCGCGGCTCTGCTGCGGCGGGCGCGCGAAAAACTCGTGCGGCGTCATCCCCACGTTTACGCCGGCGTCGCAGCGGAAAGCTCGGCCGAAGTCGTCCAGAACTGGGACAAGCTCAAGCAACAGGAGCGCGCAGCGGCGGGTGCGACTTCGGCGCTCGACGGCGTGGCGCGCGCGCTGCCGGCGCTGACGCGGGCGCAGAAACTCGGCGAGCGGGCGCGGAGCGCCGGGATGGACTGGCCGGAGGCGTCGGCGGTCCTCGACAAGGTCGGCGAAGAAATCGCGGAGGCGCGCGCGGCGCTGGCGCGCGGCGATCGCGACCATGCGGCCGAGGAGATGGGCGACGCGATGCTCGCGCTGGCCAACGCGCCGCGTTTCGTGGGCCATGACGCTGAGATGACGCTGCGACGCGCCTGCGACAAGTTCATCAAGCGCTTCAAGAAAGTCGAGCGAGTTTCGACGGAACGCAAACTCGAACTCGCCGCGCTTGACCCGCAGCAAATCGAAGACCTGTGGCAGGAGGCCAAGCGCTCGCTTGGCGACGACGAGAGCCATTGACCATAGCGCGCAAGGCTCACGCAGGAGGAATATCCGGGATCCTTCGACTCGCGAAACGCTCGCTCGGGATGACACCAAGACCTCATTCTTCCGCCAGAACTAGTGAGAGAAGGTCAGAGGCGAATCCAGCGTATTGACCTGGCGCGCTGGCACTGTTAGCTAAGACTGGTTATGCCGCATATTCCAGTTCATCCGTCAGCAGAGAAGCGCCATCGCCAGAGCCTCAAGCGGCGCGACCGCAATCGTGCGATAAAGACCCGCGTGCACACCGCGGTCAAGCAAGCCGTCCAGGCGATCGAGGGCGCCGATGCCAGCGGTGCGCAGCAGGAGCTTCGCCAGGCGACCCGCGTGCTTTACAAGGCCGCCGGCAAGGGCGCGCTCCATCGTAACACCGCGGCGCGCAAGGTCGCACGGCTCTCCCGCGCGTTGCATCGTAAGCACGCCGCCGCCAAATCCTGACGGTCCCTCGTGCGAGACGTCCCTCACGGACGGCCGAATCGTCTTTTCGATGAGGCGGTCGTGCGTCCGGCGGACCTCGCCCGTATGCCGCTCAGCCACGCGCCTGCGGCGACATCAGCTCTAGCAGCATCCCGGCCAGCGCCTCTTCGCGCTCCTTGATCCGTCCGTTCTTGAAGTCGGCGTCGAGTTGCGCGACCCGCCGATAGGCCTCGGTAAGCCGCGCCATCCCGAAGCGGCGCGCGCCCTCGATCGCGCGCATCGCGAGCGGGCTTGACGGCGACATCCCGAGCGCCGCGGCAATTTGCGGCGTGCTCTGCTTGTGGGCCGCCATCGACGCCGCCAGCATCATCCGCCGCATCACCGGAGCGATCTCGACCGCCAGCAATTCGAACGGATCGCGCCCCGCAGCGATCGCGCGACTCAGTACCGCAAGCGCCGCCGCCGCACGCCCATTGGAGAGCGCCTCGGCCAATTCGAACAGGTCGGGTATTTTGGCGGCCGCCGGTTCGCCGAGGTCGTCCGGGCTGAGCGTGGCCCCGGGTTCGCGATGAATCGCGGCCTTGGCGAGCGTGTTGGCGATCGCGGCGAGATCGCCGGCGTGGCGCGAGATCAGCAGTTCGGCGACACCGGGTCCCAGCCGCAAATCCTGGACGCGGGCGAAGGCCTCGGCGAATTGCGTGAGCTGGTTGTCGTACGGGCGCGGGCAGTTTATCGCCAGCCCGCCCTGCTCCACCGCGCGGCGAATTTTGGCCGGCGCCGCGTCGCGTTCGTAAACGACGATTAGCGCCCCCGGACCGCGCATCGTCTCGAGCGCCGCGGCGAGCGCCGCTTCACCGCCGCCCGCGCCGGAGCGCGAGCCGCCGGAGGCCGCGCCGTCATCGTCGTCGCTCTGCTCTCCGCCGCCGCGATGCGATCGCAGCACGCGGCATCCGACGACCCGCACCGGCGCGAACAGGTCGGCTTCGCGCAACTCGGCGAGCACGGCGTCGAAGCCCTCCGCGCCGCCCACCTGGAAGGCGCGATACTGCATCCCCTGCCGCAGCATCCGGCGCCGCACGGTGTCGAAGACATACTCGCGCAAAAAAGCGTGAGCGCCGCTGATTACGATTGCCGGAGCGAGCGTCGCGCGCTCGCCCGCGCGGAGAATGGAAAGCGCCGTCTCAACCGCCATCCCCTGCCCCCCTCCTCACGCCGCGAACGGTCATCCGGTGAACGGTTATCCGGTCGGCTTGTTCGGGCGCGCAGCTAGAAGCCCTCGGACATCGCGGAATAAATATTCTGCGCCATCTTGGTCATCATCTGGCTGGTCGAGAAGGCTTGCTGGGTCTGCGCGACCTGGATGTCGGGCATGTTGGCGATGTCCTGCGAGCGCAGGTTCTGCTGCAGAAATTCCGGCGAGGTGGTAACGACGGTCGAGGAGACCGTCGGAAACTGGTCGATACTGCTGAGTACGTTGGCCCACAGCACCTTGTCGGTGTGGCGGTCCTCGAGCTGGGCGCGCACCACCATGAACTGTTGATAGATGCTGGCCTCGGAGACGCCATTGAAGCCCACCGGCGCCGTATCGACGCGCAGAATCTGGCCGCTCAGCACCAGATCGGCTTGCGAGGGCTCGTCAACCAGTTGGAGGCGCTTGTGCTCCGCGATCTCATCCTTGAGGTAGCGCATGAACTGGTCGTTGTAACCGGTGAAGCGCGAGGTGTTGCTGAAGCGGGCGACATAAATCGTCTTGGCGTTCTGCGGCAGGCCGCTGCCTGCGGAGGCGAACTGGTAGCCGCAGCCCGCCAGCAGCATCGCGCTCAGCATCGCCGCGAACCACGCCCTAGTTGCTCTTTGTCAAAGCCTCGCTCGCCAACGCTACGCTCCTCACCCTTTTGCTTGAGTTCCAGCCGCCCCGCGAGTTCATCCAGCACGCCGTTGACGAACCGCCCCGAGTCCTGGTCGCCGTAGGCCTTGGCCAGCTCGATTGCCTCGTCGATCGTGACGCGCGCCGGAATCTCGCTTCATCCATAATAGCTCGTACAGCCCGATGCGCAGAATATTGTGGTCGACCCGCGAGAGCCGCCCGATCGTCCAATGCTCGAGCGCGCCGGCCAGATGCTTGTCGAGCGCCGTTCGCTCGCGCTCCACTCCTTCGACCAGCTCGACCGCGAACTTGCGCGCGCGGTCGTCGGCATGGAATCCCTCGAACAGCAGTGCGAGGTCTTCACGCGAGGCGCCGCCGCGAATATCTATCTGATAGAGCGCCTTGAGCGCGAGCTCTCGCCCCAGATGTCTCAGTCCCATGGCTTTGAAACCGCTCGCCCGTTTGGATAATCACGCCTGTCGCGCGGGCCGCACCTGGGCAGCCGCGGCACAACCTACGTGATAACCTTGAGCTTGGAGAAGAGATGGCCAAGCTTCTCCTTCTTGGTGCGCAGGTAATCGATATTACCCAGGTGCGGCGTGACTTCGAGCGGCACCCGGCTGACCCGCACGCCGTAGCGTTGCAGACTCTCGATCTTGTGCGGATTGTTGGTCAGCAACCTGGCCTCGCCGACGCCGAGGTCGCGCAGGATCTGAGCGCCGATTCCGTAGTCGCGCAAATCCTCCTTGAATCCGAGCTGCAAATTGGCCTCGACCGTATCGAGGCCCTGATCCTGCAACGCATAAGCCTTGATCTTGTTCGCCAGCCCGATTCCGCGCCCTTCCTGGTGCAGGTAGATGATCACACCGGCCTCGGCGGCCAGGATCCGCTCGATCGATTCGGCCAGTTGCTCGCCGCAGTCGCAGCGCTGCGAGCCGAACACGTCGCCGGTGAGGCATTGCGAATGGAGCCGCACCAGCGCCGGGCGCCCGCCGCCGACGTTGCCCTTGACCAGCGCCAGGTGCTCGCGGCCGTCGACCGTGCTGCGGAAGACCACCGCCTTGAGCTCGCCGGAATCGATCGGAAAATCGACGTCGGCGACGCGCTGCACCAGCAGTTCGTTGGTCAGCCGATAGGAGACCAGGTCCTTGACGAACAGAATCGGGAAATCGTGGGTCTCGGCAAACTCGCGCAACTCGGACAGCCGCGCGGCATCGCCGTCCTCGCGCAGCACCATGCATAGCGCGCCGCACGGCCGCATCCCGGCCGCCCGCATCAGGTCGACCGCGCCCTCGGCGCGCGCCAGGCGCATCATGACGCCGCCGCTCAGCGCCATCAGCGGCAGCACGTGGCCGGGCATCACGATGTCCTGCGGGCCGCTCTTGTCGGACGCCAGCACCTGGATGGTGCGGGCGCGATCATGCGCGGAAATTCCGGTGGTCACGCCCTCGCGCGCCTCGACCAGCGAGCCCGCCTGCTCATCCGCAAGCTCGCTCTGGGACGAGGCGACCAGCGGAATTCCCATCTCGCGCATCCGCCGCTCGGGCAACGCCACCGAGACCACGCCGCGCGCATGACGCGCCATGAAGTTGACGTGCTCCGGCGTCACCTTCTCGCCAGCCATCACGAGATCGCCCTCCGCCTCCTCGCCCTCCTCCATCACCATCAGGACCATCTGGGCGGCGCGGATGCGGCTGAAGATTTCTTCCAGCGATTTGGACGACGTCGACCATCGCCATTCCGATCTGCACAATTCCGAAACTCGAATATTATCACCGCCTCCGTAAGCTGACCAGCGCGCCCGACTCAGGCCCGCCGCGCCGGAGCGCGGCGCCGGGTTGCGATATCGGCCTCCATCAACAGGTCGCCGCCGAGCCGCCGCACGCTCAGATCGTCAAGCGCGATCGCATCGCGCACGCGCGCAAAGCCCAGTCCCTCGACCGCGGGGGTTCCGGCGCCGATCACGATCGGCGCGACGAAGAAGGCCACCCGGTCGACGATGCCGGCATCGAGCGCCGAGCCAGCCAGCCGCGCGCCGCCCTCGATCAGCACGTTGCACCATCCGCGCCGCCCAAGCTCGCGCATCAGGGCGCGCAGATCAATTTCATTGCCGCGCTCAGCACCGCGCGCCGGGCATCCGATGACCTCGACGCGCGCGCCGCCGTAACGCCGCCGCGCCCGGGCCACGTTCGCGAGCGGTCGTCACCAGCAGGGCCGGCGCCGCCGAGCGCTCGACGAAAACCCGCGCGCGCGGCGAGCATCGCAAACGCCCGTCGACTATGACTCGCACCGGGTCGCGCCCGCCCGCCACTCGGCAGGTCAGGCGCGGATTGTCGGCAATCACGGTCCCCGCGCCGACCATCACCGCGTCGGCCTCGCGGCGCCATCGATGGACCAGCGCGCGCGAGGCCGGCGAACTTATCCATTGCGAATCGCCCGAGGCAGCGGCGATTCGCCCGTCGAGCGACAGCGCGAGCTTGAGCGTCGCCAACGGCCGGCCGCGCGTCACGCGGGTGATGAAGCCCGCGTTCAGGCGGCGGCATTCGTCCTCGAGCACGCCGCTTATGACCTCGACTCCGGCCGCGCGCAGGATCGCCACTCCGCGTCCGCGTACCGGCGGATACGGATCGACGCATCCGGCCACGACCCGCCGAACTCCGCGCCTCCACCAGCGCTCGCGCGCATGGCGCCGTGCGTCCCCGATGCGCGCAGGGCTCGAACGACACGTAGGCCGTCGCGCCGCGCGCCTGTGCGCCCGCGCGGGCGAGCGCCACCGCCTCGGCATGCGGACGGCCGCCGGCGGCGGTCGCGCCCTGGCCGACGATTCGACCGCCGCGCACGATCACGCATCCCACGGCCGGGTTGGGCGAGGTACGCCCGAGCATCCGGCGCGCGAGCGCGAGCGCTTTCCGCATGAAACGCAGGTCGGCGGACGAGGCCGGGGCGGCGGGCACGGCGGCTTACGAAGCGGGCTCGCCCTTGCGGGAGGCGTGCTCGCCCTTCTTGTCGCGCGCGGGAGCGGCCGGCGCGGCGCCGGCTTCCTTGCGCAACCGGATCAGGTCTTCCAGCTCGTGCATGAATTCGTCGATATCTTTGAAGGAGCGGTAGACCGAGGCGAAGCGCACGTAGGCAACCTGGTCGACGCGATGCAGTTCGTTCATGATCGCGCTGCCGATGACGGAGCTCAGGACCTCGCGCCCGCCCTGCTCGGCAACCGCGGCCTCGATCCGGTCGGCAATCTGCTCGATCGTTTCCATCGAGACCGGGCGCTTCTCGCAGGCCTTCTTGAGCCCGGAGACAATTTTGGCGCGATCGAACGGCTCGCGCCGGTTGTCCTTCTTGACCACCATCGGTGCGGATTCTTCGACCCGCTCGTAGGTGGTGAAGCGCCGCTTGCAGGACGAGCACATTCGTGCGCCGCCGGATCGTCGCGCCGTCACCGCTCAGCCGCGAGTCGACCACGCGGTTACCGCGATGGCGGCAAAACGGACACCTCATGGCGTAAGTCTAGCGCGCAAGCCGCGAGCCGGCGCACCCGCGGTGCGCGCGATTGTGAACGAGTGGCGGATGCGCCCCGAGCGCTCGACTGCCCGGCGGACGCGCCGCCGGGCAGCATCGAGGCGCCGTTCGCGAGGTCTGCGAGGTCTGCGGGATGGAAGTGCGTTGCGGACGGTCAGGCCTTGTGGGCTTCGATATAGTTGACCACGTCCTTGACGGTGCGGATCTTCTCGGCATCTTCGTCCGAGATCTCCATCCCGTACTCCTCTTCCAGCGCCATCACCAGCTCGACGATATCGAGTGAATCAGCACCGAGGTCCTCGATAAATGACGCTTCCGGTGTCACTTCGTCAGCGGACACACCGAGCTGCTCGCTGATGATTTCGCGAACCTTGGTTTCGACTTCTCCAGCCATCGTGGTTTGATTTCCTCCTGCCGGCCTGCGCCGGGGGTGGCGCGCCGCGCTCGTTGTATTGGTTAGATTAGGATTGATTCGATTCCGCCTGCGCCGGATCGTGCTCGCACGCGCCTGGGCGGCATATCCCCCGGGCCAGCAAACGTTACAGCGCAGCTTAGGGAGTTAGCTCCGACTAGGCAAGTTGAGACGAAGTCGGAAAACGATCGCGCGCAACGCTCGATTGTGGACCGCGACGAGCCGCCGACCACCCTTCCCTGCCTCCACGCGCTTCCCACGCCGTCGCGCGCTATGCACTCTGGGCCGCCTCCTCGGCAAGCGCCTGGCCGGCCGCTCTCAACGAGGCCGGATCCTCCACCGACCGCACCTTGAAGCCCTTGTTGATACGCCGCATCAGGCCGGCCAGCACGCGGCCCGCGCCGAACTCGAGCGCACTGGTGGCGCCCGAGGCGCCGAGCCGCGCCATCGATTCTTCCCAGCGCACCGGCGCGGTGATCTGTTCCAGGAGCAGCGGCTTGACGCGCTCGGGGTCGCGATTCACTTCCGCGGTTACGTTGGCGATCACTCCGAAACGCAGCGCGTTCACTTCGAGCGCCGCGATCACCGGCTCCATCCCGATCCGCGCCGGCTGCATCAGGGGCGAATGGAACGGGGCGCTGACTTTCAACTCGACCGACATGCCGGCGCCGCGCTCCTTGGCGATTTCGATCGCGCGCCTGACCGCCCCGGCATGTCCGGCGATCACGATCTGGCCCGGAGCGTTGAGGTTCGCGGGCACCGCGATCTGGCCGTCGCGCGAGGCCTGCTCGCAGACCTCGCGCACCGCCGCGAGATCGAGGCCGATCAGCGCCGCCATCGAACCCTGTCCCGGCGGGCAGGCCTGCTGCATCTGGCGGCCGCGCTCGCGCACCGCGCGGAGCGCCGCGGCAAATTCCAGCGCTCCCGCCGCGACCAGCGCGCTGTATTCGCCCAGGCTGTGGCCGGCGGCAATCTCGGCTTTCACGCCGTACTCGGCCTCAAACGCGCGCAACGCGGCGATCGAAGTCGCCAGGGTCGCGGGCTGCGTGTTGGCGGTCAGGCGCAAATCCTCTTCCGGCCCTTCGAAGCACAGCTTCGAGAGCTTGAAGCCCAGCGCCTCGTCGGCCTCGTCGAAGGCCTCGCGCGCGGCGGCAAACTCGCGCGCCAACTCGGCCCCCATCCCGACCCGCTGCGCCCCTTGCCCGGGAAACAGGAATGCAACCTTCATCTAACGTGTCCTCGAAACGTAAAGGTGTCCTCGAAGCGTAAGACTTCGCAGATCTGCATCGTGAATATCAAGACGGATCGGGCTTATGCGGCCCCGGCTCGGGTTGAGGCGGCGATTCGGCCGCCGCCTCCTCGTCACCCGTCTTGTGCGGTTCATCATGCGCGCCGTCACCGCGCGATGCCACGACGCCGTTGCCCGAGGCGATCACCTCGGGGGATGGAGGCTCGGGAGCCACAATTTCCCCGACTTCCCGAGGGAGACGCGCCGGTCGCGTTCGGATGCTCTGGAGTCGCAGGATGCACGGCCGCGGGCGTCGCGGAGGAAGCCGCCGCTTGAGCCGGCGGCGCGGCGCCGTCGCGGGGATGGCGATGCAACCGCTCGCGCATCCGGCCCAGCAGCGCGCGAAAGCCTTTGCCCGCGGACTTGACCGGCATCGCGGAGACATGGCGCGTGAGCATCTCGACGATCTCGGCGTTGACGCGCTCGACCAGCGCCTCGTTGGCGGCGGCGCGAATGGCGTTGCGGATCGCGCGTGGATTGGACGAGCCGTGCGCGATGATCGTGACTCCGTCGAGCCCCAAAAGCGGCGCGCCGCCATATTCGGACGGGTCCAGACGCTCGCGAATCCCGCTCAGGCGCTTGCGCACCAGCAGGTAGGCGATGCGGCCGAAGGTGGTGCCGAAGACGTCGCGCAGGTTGCCGAGCAGGAAGGAGGCGAAGCCCTCCATCGTCTTGAGCGCCACGTTGCCGGTAAAGCCGTCGGTCACCACCACGTCGGCCTTGCCGCGGTTGATGTCGCGGCCTTCGACGTAGCCGATGTAGTCGATCGACTCGCGCATCTCGCCCAGCATCGCGGCCGCGGCGCGCGTGAGCTCGGTGCCCTTGGATTCTTCCTCGCCATTGGCCAGGATGCCGACGCGGGGGTTGGGCACGCCGCGCACGCGATGGGAGTAGACGCTGCCCATCACGGCGAACTGCGCGAGATTGAGCGGCTTGACCTCGGTATTGGCGCCGGCGTCGATCAGCAGGGCGAAGCCGTCACTGGCCGGCACCAGCGAGGCGATCGCGGGACGGTCGACTCCGGGTAGAGTGCCGAGGATCATCATCGCGGCCGCCATCACGGCGCCCGAGTTGCCGGCGCTGACGAACGCGCTCGCGTCGCCGCGCTTGACCATCTCGAGCCCGACGTGAATCGAGGAGTGCGGCTTGTTCGAGCACCGACTCCAGCGGCGAGGCGTCCATCGCGACGCTCTCGGGCGCGTGCTCGAGGGTGATCTTGAGCCCGCCGGTCTTGATGCTCGGCAAGCTCGCGCGTCAGCAGCTCGAGATCGCCAACCATGACGATCTCGATGCCGAAGTCGCGCGCGGCCAGCACCGCGCCCTCGACCGTCGCCTTGGGGGCCAGGTCGCCCCCCATCGCGTCAAGCGCGATTCTCACGCGCCTCTCCGTGCCGCCTATTCAGCGGTCTCCGCGAGTTGCCGTCCGCGGTAGGCGCCGCAGTGATGGCATACGCGATGCGGCAGCGTGGGTTCGCCGCACTGCGCGCAGGCGATGGGATTGACCGCGCGCAGCGCGTCATGGGCGCGGCGCTTGTTGCGCTTGGAACGGGAAGTACGTCGCTTGGGTGCTTGCATAGATGGTTACTCTTTTCCGTTTGGGATGGTCTGTACGATTTCAAAAGATTTGCTGCGGTTTCAAAAGATTTGTGCGGCTCAGGACCGCTCGAGTTTAAGCGTTCGCAGAACCGCCAGGCGCGGGTCGCGTGCCGCTTGTTCGCAATCGCATCGGTGAAGGTTGAGATTGATCCCGCAACGCGGGCACAGCCCCTGGCAGTCCTCGCGGCACAGCGCGCGGCTGGGAAGCGCGAGGATGAGTTGCTCGGCGACCAGCGGCGCAAGATCGATCTGATCGCCGTCGTAGAGCGAAAATTCCAGGTCCTCCGTGCGCAGCCGCCCGTCGGCGTCGTCGTCCGCGGCGCGCGGCGCCAGCACGAAACGAAACGGCCGCGCATTGGGCGCGCTGAACTCTTCCGCGCAGCGCGCGCACGAAGCGACCATCGGCGCGCTCAGCCGGCCTTCGAAAAACAGCTCCATACCGGCCCGGTAGTATGACAAATCGACCGCGATCGCGCCGCCCACCCGGAACTCGTGCACCGGGCCCTGGGCGAGCCGCCGGTTAACTTCCTCCTCGGACTGGAGAAAGGAGACCTCTCTGGCCTCGGCGGTTATTTCGTCGATACGCAGTCTCACGGCACATCACGCTTTTTGGTGTGGCGCAATTATTACACGTCGCCGCGCGAGGTCAAACACGGTTTTTGCCTGCGCCAGCCCTGGATTTCTTCGCCTCGGCCCGCGCGCTGCGGCACTCCCGCCACTCCGATACGCGGGCAATCCGCCGCCAGCGCGCAGACCTCGCATCGCGGCTTGCGCGCGTGGCACACCGTTCGCCCGTGAAGTATCAGACGCATCGAAAACGGCGTCCATTCGGCGGGTTCGAGCAGCGCCTGCAAATCGCGCTCGATTTTCTCGGGATCCGACTCGCGCGTCAGCCCCAGGCGCTGCGCGAGCCGCCGCACATGAGTGTCGACCACCAGGCCCGGCTGGCCGAAAACGTGGCCGAGCAGGACGTTGGCGGTTTTGCGTCCGACGCCGGGCAGCGTCACCAGGTCTTCCATCCGCGACGGCACCTCGCCGCCGAAGCGCTCCAGGATTGCGCGCGCCGCGCCCTTCAGCGAGCGCGTCTTCTGGCGAAAGAAGCCGGTGTCGAGGATCAGGCGTTCGATTCGGCTGGCGGGCGCGGCGTCCATCGCGCGCGCGTCGGGAATCTCGGCGAACAGGCGCGGCGTCACCTGGTTTACGCGCTTGTCGGTGCATTGCGCGGAGAGAATCGTCGCGACCAGGCATTGCCACGGCGTCGTGAAGTCGAGGCTGATGCGGGCCTCCGGATAAAGCCGGGCGAGCGCGGCGGCAATCCGGGCGGTGCGCTCGATGAGATTTTTGCGCGACTCGCGAGTCATCTTGATTCCGACTGCGTCTCGACGATTGCGACTCCATTCTGACGAGATGCGGCTCCGCCTCGGCGGTTACGACTGTGCCGCGCCGGCCTCCGGCGTCCGGGCGCCGCGGGATTGCACGCCTTAAGCTCGGCCTGCTCGCGCGCGCGGTCCCATCCAAGCTCCTCCGCCATCAGGCGCGCGGCCGCCTCGGCCGCCGCGCCGGCGCATCGCGGATGACGCCATGAGAGCGCGGTGCGGCGCCGGATGAAATCGGCGACCGACGCCGCCATCTCGTAGCGCACCGCGTAGATTACCTCGGCCGCCGCGACCGGGCATCCGGCGGCGAGCGGCCGCGCCAGCGCGGGCGATTGGCGCACGAGATTTGCCGCTACGATCGCGCGAGTCCCATAGCGCGCGGTCATCGCCTCGCGCAAATCCGCGGGCAGCGCGGCGAGCGCCTGCGCGGCGCCGCTTGAGTCTTCGATTTCGCACCGGGCGCGCGCCGGGCAGCGGCGTATCGAGCGTCGGCGAACGCCCCGCGCCGCGCCCCAGAATCGATGCCGCGCGATCGACGATCCGCTCGGCGATCTCGCGATGGGTCGTCAGCTTGCCACCGGCGATTGAAATCAGCCCGGAGCCGCTCTCAACGATGACTTCCTCGCGCGAGACCGACGACGGCGCGCGTCCCGCCGCCGACCGCCAGCGCGCGCAAGCCGGCAAAGCTCGCGGCGACGTCGGCGGCGGTAAGCGCCGCTCCGGGAAGGCTTTGCGAAACCACGCCGAGGAGATAGTCGACGTCCTCCGGCTCGGCGGCCACGCGCTCGCGGTCGCCGTCGAAGTCGGTGTCGGTGGTGCCGACCAGCACCACCTCGCCATGCGGTATCACGAAGACGATTCGGCCGTGCGCGTCGCCCAGCACCAGCGCCTCGCGCACGGGCAGCCGCTCGCGGTCGATCATGAGATGCACGCCCTTGGTCAGGCGGACCGAGGGCGTGACGTCCGGATCGTCAAGCCTGCGGACGTCATCGATCCATGGTCCCGCGGCGTTGACGAACAGGCGCGCGCGCAACTCGAAGCGTGTTCCGCCCAGGCGATCGCGCACCTCGGCGGCCGCGATCCGGCCCTCGGCGTGCGAGAAGCGCTCGAGTTCGACGTAGTTGGCGATCGCGCCGCCATGATAGGCCGCGTCGAGCGCGTTTTCGATCGTGAGCCGCGCGTCATCGCCGCCGGCGTCGTAGTAGAACGCGCCGCCGGCCAGCGCCTCGGGATTGAGCATCGGCTCGGCCGCGAGGCGTGCGCGCGGTTGACCCGGCGATGGCGCTCCGCGCGCGGCGTGCGGGCGAACAGGTCGTAGAGCCAGAGTCCCGCGCCAAGCGCGATCCGGCCCGGGCCGCGCCCGCGATAGAGCGGGAAGAGAAAGCGCAGCGGCTTGACCAGGTGCGGCGCGGTCAGCCGGCGCAGGCGCTCGCGCTCGGCGAGCGCCGTGCGCACCAGGCGGAGTTCGCCCTGTGGAAGGTAACGCAGCCCGCCGTGAATCAGCTTGGAGGAGCGCGAGGAGGTCGCGCCGGCGAAGTCGCCGCGCTCGATCAACGCGACGCTCAAGCCCGCGCATCGCGGCGTCGCGCGCGATCGCGGCGCCGTTGATTCCGCCGCCGATGACCGCGAGGTCGAAGCTCTCGCGGGAAAGACGCGCGATTTGCTCGTCGCGAATCAGGAGGAGGTGTGCGCGATTCTCTAATCTTTTTCCCTAATCTCAATCTCGGGATCTTCCTGGAACGAGTAGCGCTCCTGCGGTCCACGGATCGGCGTGGTTATGATAGCCGCGCACTTCCCAGAAGCCGCGCCGGTCCTCGAAGGCGAATTCGATCGCGCGCACCCACTTGGCGCTCTTCCATCCGTAGAGCTTCGGCACCACCAGCCGCAGCGGCCAGCCGTGGTCGGGCTCGAGGTCGCGGCCGTCGTGCCGCCAGGCCAGCATCACGTCCTCGTCGACGAATTCCTCGAGCGGCAAATTGGTCGTGTAGCCGCCGTCGCAGTGCACGATGACGTAGCGCGCCTCGGGCTTAAGCCGCACGCGCGTCATCAGGTCGACGATCCTGACGCCCTCCCACAGATTGTCCAGCTTCGACCAGGTGGTGACGCAGTGAAAGTCGGCGCGCTGACGGCTCGGCGGCAACGCGCGGAATTCCTCGTACGAGAATCGCAACTCCTCCTCGACCATACCGAAGACCCGGAAGTCCCACTTCTGCGGGTTGAAACGCGGCGTCGGCCCGTAGCTCAGGACGGGAAACTTGTCGACCAGGGACTGGCCGGGAGGAATACGTTCGGCGAGTTCGTCGGATACCGGCGGCTTACTCATGACGAAAATACATAGCTAAGCGCGATCGTGCGGAAAAGGGCGACCGGAGCGCTATTTGAGCGCGCGGATCACCGCCGCGGTCATGTCCGCGGTGCCCGCCTTGCCGCCGATGTCCGGCGTCACCACCCGGCCCGCGCGCAGCACCGCGCCCACCGCGGCGCGGATCCGATCGCCGGCGTGCGCCGTAGCCGAGATAGTCGAGCAGCAACGCCGCGGTCTTTATCGCCGCCACCGGGTTGGCGATCCCTTTGCCGGCGATGTCGGGTGCGGTGCCGTGGACGGTCTCGAAAATCGCGCCATGCTTGCCGTAGTTGGCGCCGGGCACGAAGCCCAAGCCGCCGACCAGCCCGGCGCAGAGGTCGGAGACGATGTCGCCGTAGAGGTTTTCCAGCAGCAGCACGTCGAACGCCTGCGGATCGGTCACCAGCCGCATGCAGGCGGCGTCGACGATCTGCTCCTGGTACTCGATGTCGTGATAGTCGCGGGCCACGCGCTGGGCGCATTTGAGGAAGAGCCCGTCCGAGAGCTTCATGATGTTGGCCTTGTGAATCGCGGTCACCAGGTGGCGATGGTTGCGTGCGCGCGTACTCGAAGGCGAAGCGCGCGATCCGCGTCGAGGCGCGCGCGGTTATGATCTTGACGCTCTCGACCACGCCCGGCGCGACCTGGTGCTCGATGCCGGCGTAGAGGTCCTCGGTGTTCTCGCGGATCACGATCAGGTCGACGCCGCAAAAGGGCGTATGCACTCCGGCCTGCGTGCGCACCGGGCGCACGTTGGCGTAGAGCTCGAAGAGCTTGCGCAGGTAAACGTTGATCGAGCGATAGCCCTCACCCACGCGCGTCTCGAGCGGCCCCTTGAGCGCGACCTTGGTGGACTTGAGCGAATCGATAAGCTGGTCGGGCACGGGCGTGCCGAATCTGTCGAAGCGCGATCGCGCCGGCCAATTGCCGATCCCAATCGATCTTTACCCCGACGGCCTCGATCACCTTGACCGCCGCGCCGATAACCTCGGGCCCCACCCCGTCGCCGGGAATGAGCGTCACGCGCGGCGTTGCCGCGGCCTTGCCGCGCGCGCCGCGCCGCCCATCGATATTCACCGTGCCGTGATGCGCCACCGCTCGCCCTTCGACGCCCGCCTTTGCTGCCGACCTCGCCATCCTGCCTCTTTTTCTCTCTTCTTAGTTCGCAAATGAGCGCGACCCCGAGCCAGCACGGCTCGGCATCAGTAGTTAACCAATCCAATGAATATATCCGAGACGTTGGTGCCTGTCGGCCCCGTCATCAGCAGATCGCCGAGCGCGGCGAAGAGCGGATAGGCGTCGTTGCGCGCCAGCGCCGCGCCGGGGTCGAAGCCCGCCTCGCGCGCGCGCTCCACGGTGCGCGGCGAGACGAACGCGCCGGCCGCGTCGGTGGGGCCGTCGATTCCGTCGGTGCCGGCGAACAGCGCCATGATGCGGCGTTCGTGGCCGAGCCGCTCCAACTCGAGCGCCATCGCCAGCGCCGCCTGCTGCGCGCGCCCTCCCCGCCCCCGCCCGCGTATCGTGACCACCGGCTCGCCGCCGGCGACCACGCATACGCGCGCGCCGCCGATCGCCGCGAGATGCGGCGCTGAGCGCGCGGCCTACGTCGTCGGCCTCGCCATGCAGCTCGCGCCATCGGTCGACCGTATAGCCGGCCGCGGCGGCGGCGTCGGCGGCGGCGTCCACTGCGATACGGTTGTCGCCGATCACGAGATTGTCGGCGCGCGCCAGCAGTGGGTCGCCAGGCTTGACGGTTTCCGCTATCTCTCCGGCCGCGCCGCGTTCGAGCCGGTCGCGGATCGCTTCCGGCGCGCGGCCCCACAGTCCGCGGCGTTTGAGCACGCCCACTGCCTCGGCGAAAGTCGTCGGATCAGCGGCGGTCGGTCCCGAACCGATCGTCGCGAGATCGTTTTGCGCCACGTCGGAAAGGATGAGACTCAGCACGCGCGCGCCGCCGCACGCCCGCAGCAGTCCCCCGCCCTTTATCGCCGAGAGATGGCGGCGCACGATATTGAGTTCGCGAATCGACGCGCCCGAACCGAGCAGCGCGGCGTTGATCGCAATCTTGTCCGCCAGCGTGACCGGCGCGGCCGGAGCGGCCATCAGCGAGGACGCGCCGCCACTGAGCGCGAACAGCAACAAGTCGCCGGGGCCGGCGTGGCTGGCGATTTCGAGCGCGGCCTCGGCGGCGCGCTGCGATGATGCGTCGGGCAGCGGATGGGCCGCCGCGATGATCCGGATCGTCTCGCGCGACGCATCGGATGTCCGCGGCTTGCGGTTCCGGATCGCCCGCGACGGCAGCGATGGAACTATCGCGAGCGCGTCGTGAAGCTTCGGGCCGAAGCCGCGCCGCAAGCTCGGTCGCCATTCCGAGCGCCGCCTTGCCGGCCGCGAGAAGGAAAATCCGCGACGCATCGGCCAGCAGCGCCGGAACTTTCTTCGCGCCCTCGAGCTCGCCGCCAAGCGCGCGTCCGATCAGATGCGCCGGCGCGACCGCCGAGACGGCGGCGGCGTAGATGCGCGTCAAATCGCGCCGGGCGAGCGAATTGCCAGAGGATGTTGAAGCGTCGCCCATCGACTCGCCCGCCTGCTAGCGCCGGCGCTCGAGCGTGGTGATCGAACCGTCGCTGTTGGCGACCAGCACCACGCTGGCGATACCGATGAAGAGCCCGGTGCCGACCACGCCGGGAATCGCGAGCAACTCGCGTTCGAGGCGGGCGGGACCGTCGATCACGCCGGCTACCGCAGTCCATCACCAGGTTGCCGTTGTCGCTCAGAAACTCGCGCCCGTCGGCGCCGATTCGCACCGACGGTTTGAGTCCCAGCTCGCGCATCCGGCGCATCGCGTAGTGCGCCGCGAACGGCACGACCTCGACCGGCAACCGGCGGCGCTGGCCGAGACGGGTCACGCGCTTCTCCGCGCCGACCAGGATCACCACCTTGCGCGAGGCGCACGCGACGACCTTCTCGCGCACCATCGCGCCGCCATAGCCCTTGACCAGGTTAAGGCGCGGATCGACCTCGTCGGCGCCGTCGATATCGACGTCCAGCCGGGCTTTGCCGTCGAGCGCGACGACCTCGATTCCGAGCGAACGCGCAAGCTCCGCGCTGGCCGTGGAAGTCGGAACGCCGCGCACCTTGAGGCCGCGCTGGCCGAGCGCGCGGATGAAGGCCGACGCGGCGTGCCCGGTTCCCAGGCCCACGGTCTGGCCGGGTTTGACGTAGCGCAGCGCATACGCGCCCAGCTTGTCGAGCACCTCGGCTGAAACGGGTTCGCTCATTGATTTCATTGTTCCACTGGCGCGGCGGCCTCATCCGGAATACACGAGCGGCGGCGCGCATCCGCGACCGGCCTACTGCTTGCCGTTGCGCAGCAGGTTCATGAACTCCTGCCGGGTCTCGAAGTGGGTGCGGAACACCCCCAGCATCGCCGAGGTCGTGACGTAGGAATTCTGCTTTTCGACTCCACGCATCCGCATGCACAGGTGCTCGGCCTCGAGCACCACGGCCACGCCCAGCGGCTCGATCTCCTCCATCAGGGTGTGCGCGATCTGCGTGGTCAGCCGCTCCTGCACCTGCAAGCGGCGCGCGTAAATCTCGACCAGCCGGGCGAGCTTGGAGAGCCCGATGATGCGCCGGTTGGGCAGATAGGCGAGGTGCGCCTTGCCGAAGAAGGGCAGCAGGTGATGCTCGCACAGGGAGTAGAAGTCGAGGTCCTTGCACAGGATGATCTCCTGGTACTCCTCTTCGGAGAAGACCGCGCCGTTGATCGCGACCTTGGGATCCTCGCTGATAGCCGCGGGTCAGGAATTCCAGCGCGTGCAGCACCCGGGTCGGCGTGAGCTTGAGTCCCTCGCGCTCGGGGTCCTCGCCGACGTGGCGCAGGATCAATCGTACCGCGTCTTCGACCGCGGCTCCGCCGGAACTTTCCGCGGCCGCGCTCTCGGCTGCCCGTTGCGGCGGGCGGGAGGCTGTCTGAAGTCTGATTTTTCTAGCGCGCACCGGAATCCTCCAGCGAGCGGCTGAACTCGAGCGCAAGCTCGATCGCGAGCGAGGGTCCGCCGCCGCTCATTATGTTAAAGCCTGCGACCTCGTCCGCCAATGCGCGCATCAGCGCGATGCTCGAATCGATCGACATGCGGCGCGCCTCCTCTTCGCTGAGGCCGGCGTAGCGGTCGAAGTGCGAATGGGCGCTGGCGAGGTCGGGGATGCGATCCTTGAGATAGTCCGGCCATCGACTCGCGCTTGACCGGCAGGATACCGAGCACGACGCGGAGCTTGTGGCGTCGCGCGCGGGCGATGAAGGTCCGCGCCACCGCGAGGTCGAAAACCGGCTGCGTTATCACGAACTCGGCGCCCGCGGCCGCCTTACGCTCGAGCAATTCGAACTCGCGCTCGGCGGCCTTGCGATTGGGATTGGCGACCGCGCCGATCGCGAACTGCGGGAGCGTCTTGAGCAGGCGGCGCCCCTCGCCGGTATCGCCGCGGCGCAGATCGCTCATCGTGCTCAGCAGGCTGAAGGTGTCGAGGTCGCGGACGGGCTGCACGCCGCCGGGATCGGCGGCGAGCTTGTCGCCGGCCAGCGCCACCACCGCTTCGATACCGAGCGCGCCCGCGCCAAGCAGGTCGGCCTTCAACGCGTAGCGGTTGCGATCGCGGCAGGAAAAGTTGATCACCACCGCCATCCCCAGCCGCGACTTGATCATCGAGCCGAACACCAGCGGCGCGAGCTTGACCCGCCCGAGCGCGTTATCGGCGAGGTTGATCGCGTCGACGTGGCCGCGCACCGCGGCGAGCCTGGTAAGCATCGACTCGACGGCGATTCCGCGCGGCGGAGCGACCTCCAGCCAGAGCGCGGGCTTGTGCTGCGTCGAGGCGCTTTAGGAGCGCGGACATCGGTAATTCTCGGGGGTTCCTTGCGGATGCGGCGCTGGACGCCGGCGCTGCGGCGCGAGACGGATACGGGTTCATCGCGGAACGGGAACGGCGCGTAAAGCGCCGTCAGGCTTTCAGCCGCTCGTTCGCCTTCACCTTCTGGTACTTGCGGTAATCGTACCCGGTCGCCATCGCCATCAACAACGCCTCCATCCCGCCCTCGCGCTCGCGGCGCAGGATGCGCAGGCGGTCGAAGAACTCGCGGAAGTCCTTGTGGACCCGGCGGTTGTTGTCCAGCGGATGGAGAAAGAAGTCATGCAGGCGCGTGATGGTGAAGCGCAGCGAAGAGTAGCGCAGCTCGTTGGGAAACGCGTCCCATTCCGCCAGCGACAGCGTGCGCACCGACTCGTAGCCGTGCAGCAGAAAGCGGAAGCGGTCGAGCGAGTATTGGCTGTCGACGAAACATAGCGCGTTGACGGCGGTCGCGAGGTCGAAAATGAATTTGCCGCGGCAGGCCGCTTCGAAGTCGAGCACCGCGGTCAGCTTCTCGCCGCGGAACAGCACGTTGTCGGCAAACAGGTCGCCGTGGATCACGCCCTTGGGCAGCTTGCCCTCAAGGTAGCGCGTCAGGTAATCGACCTCGTCTTCGAGCGTGCGGCTTATCTTGCGAAAGTAGTTCGGCAGCCGGCCGCGCACGCTCAGGTAGAGGTCGGCGATACGCTCGAAGCTGAAGCGGTTGTCGATTCCCTTCTTGTAGCCCTTGCCGATGACGTGCAGCTCGCCGAGCGTGCGGCCGATGGTTTCGAGCTGAGTCGGGCGCAGACGCTCGGGCGGCACGATTCGCCCTTCGTGGTAGCGGTAGAGCGAGGCGCACTTGCCCTCGTACTCGCGCCAGTACCGGCCCATCCGGTCCTGCAACGGATGCGGACAGGGAAAGGAATGCTTGCGCAGAAAGGCCAGCAGGTCGATCTCGCGCTTGACCTCGCCCTCGGTCTTGACCTCGTCGACGCGCAGCATGAAGCGTCCCTTGGCGGTCTCGACCAGGTAGTTGCTGTTGACCGAGCCTTGCGGGATGCCGACGGCGCCGAGGATGCGCCCGAGATTGTAATCGTCGCCGAGCTGTTCGAGGAACGGTTTGTGAAGCTCGGTGTATGCAGCCATGAAGACGACAGGTGCTTTTAGTTGGGCGCTACCCGCCGCAAGCATAGAGGCTGACCGGCACGCCGTCAACTACGATCTTGTGAAAACCATTGCGCCACAGGAGTTTTTATCGCCGTAAGAGCGTGGCGCGCTTTACCCGTGCCGGAAATGATGGAATCGTGAGTGCGGATCGAGGAGCAAACCATGGCCAAGGCACGCACCATCGCTGGTACCACGCAAGGCAACCGTCCACGAGATGGAAGGCCGCAAGGCGCCGCCCTTCGAGCTTCCCGACGGCGGCGGCAAGACCGTCTCGCTCAAGGAGCTGCTCGGGCGCGGCAATCTCGTGCTCTACTTCTATCCCAAGGACATGACGCCCGGATGCACCACCGAGGCGTGCGACTTCCGCGACACCACGGCCCGCCTCAAGGCGCTGGGCGCGCAGGTCGTCGGGATCAGCGCGGACTCGCCGGAGTCCCATCGCAAGTTCATCGACAAGCACGCGCTGAACTTTCCGCTGCTGAGCGACGCCGGCAACCGCGTCACGCGGCTTTACGGAGTCTACAAGAAGAAGTCGCTCTACGGACGCGAGTTCATGGGAATCGAGCGCACCACCTTCGTCATCGATCGCGACGGCGTGATTCGCAAGGTCTTCCCCAAGGTGAAGGTCGCGGGCCACGCCGACGCCGTGGTCGAGGCGGTCAAGGCGCTACGCTGAGGCACGCGCGCTGCGGCGTGCGGCTTAGGCGCCGATGGAGAACCAGCGGCCGCGCTGCTTCGGTTCGGATCAGGACGGCGCATGCGTGCGCGGCGCGGCGGCGATCAGGTTCTCGCGCAGAAATTCCTTGAGCGGCCCGTCGACCTTGCCGCCGAGGTCGTGGCCGTCGTCGAAAAAGCGCGTCTCGACCTTGACTCCGCGAGTCTGAAGCTCCTCGGCCAGCCGCTTGGCCTGCTGCACCGGCATCTTCTTGTCATGCTCGCCGTGCATGATGAGCACGCTGCAATCGAGCTTGGGCGGCAGATGCGCAATCACGCTGCGCTCGGCGAGCACGCGATGGCTCGGCCATACCTGGCGCAGGATGGTGACCTTCTCGCGCAGCGGCGCCTCGGGCCACATCTTGAGCGTGTCGTAAAAGCCCGACTGCAAAATAACCGCGCGCAGCCGCGGATCGCTGTCCATCAGCAGGCCCGCCGCCACCGCTCCGTCCGACAGGCCCCATACCGCGATGCGGTCCGGGTCGACGTCCGGCCGCGCCGCCATCAGGTCGACCGCGCGATGCGCCGCCTCGACCGCTTGCGGCCCGACGAAGCGGCTCGGCCCCGAGGACTTGCCGTAGCCGGGGATGCTGATGCAGGCCTCGAGCATGCCCATCGCGACCAGCCCGGCGCTCTGGTTGATACAGCGGCGCGCGTTGCCCTCGCCGGCCGTCAGCACCAGCAGCGCGGGCAGGCGTCCCGGGCCGGCCGAATGCGCGATGAAGCCCTCGATATTGTAATGGTCGGCGCCAACCGCGATTTGAAAGTTGAACGGCGCAAAGGCGGGTTTCGGCCGCAAATCCGCTTTCGCGCTATGCCGGCAGGCGCCGGTCACCGCGACGAGCAGCATCAGCGTCGCGGCCAGCGCGCCGCTTAGCGGCCGGGGCGAGCTTCATTTTCGACTAGTCGCCCATCTGCTAGTTCGCACCTGGCAGTCCAGCGGATAACTGCCGCCGTCGGCGCACACGACTGAGGCATCCTTCAAGAATGGTTTCACGGTCTCCCCGCAGCGACTCTATACACTCCCGGCCCGATTTTGGAACCGTCCCGTGCGCGAAGCGGAGCCCCGATTCGACGGCGCCGGCGCTGAGGCGGCATTGAAACCGCCCGAGGTTTAATCGATACTTTCATGTTCACCAAAAGGAGTTTGCCGGTGTCCAGAGGCCGGCGCGCGCAGATGGAAACCCAGCCAGCATCGCAGCAGGCGGCCTCGCAGCAGGCGGCCTCGCAAATTGACTTCGACAAGAACGGCGGCGTAGTTCCGGTCATCGCCCAGGACTATAAAAGCGGACGCCTCCTGATGGTCGCCTACATGAACCGCGAGGCCTTCGAGGAAACCGTCAGGACCGGCCACGCCTGCTACTTCTCGCGCTCGCGCAACCGCCTGTGGCGCAAGGGCGAAGAGTCGGGCAACTACCAGACCGTGCACGAGATCCGCATCGACTGCGACAACGATACCATCCTGCTTTCGGTCGAGCAGCACGGCGACCGCGCCGCCTGCCACGAGGGCTACGAGTCGTGCTTCTTTCGCGTCTTGCGCGACGGCGCCTGGCACACCGTCGATACGCGCCGGGTCGACCCGGCCAAGTACGGCCCCGGCTATGGGCATCAATCCGAAGCCCGCCAAGCCCGCGCATTGAACGGCCGCAACTGATCTTACGTTCGACCAATTTGCGCGACAATTAGCGAACAATTCATCAACAACCTGCAATAACCCGAACGACACGGAAGCAAAGCTAGCGACTATGCCCGCTGACAACGTACTCAAATTCGGACTGCCCAAGGGCAGCCTCGAAGCTCAGACCATCGAACTGATGCGCAAGTCGGGATGGCGCGTGTCGGTCGGCGCGCGCTCCTACATGCCGAGCGTCGACGACCCGACGCTGAGCTGCCGGCTGCTGCGCCCGCAGGAGATGCCGCGTTATATCGCCGACGGCTCGCTCGACGCCGGTATCACCGGCAGCGACTGGATCGTCGAGAACGCCGTCGAACTGCTCGAAGTCGAAAGCTTCATCTACTCCAAGGTCTCGCTGGTGCCGACGCGATGGGTGCTCGCGGTGCCGGACGTCTCGCCGGTGCGCCGGCTGGAGGACCTCGAAGGCAAGCGCGTGGCGACCGAGATGGTCGAGTTCACGCGGCGAATCTTCGCCGAACGTAAAGTTAAAGTAGATGTTGAGTTTTCCTGGGGTGCCACCGAGGCCAAAGCCGCCGAGGGTCTGGTCGACGCGGTGGTCGAGGTCACCGAGACCGGCTCCTCGCTGCGCGCCAACGGTCTGCGGATCGTCGAGCAGCTCCTGACTTCGACCCCGGTGCTGGTCGCCAATCCCAAGGCGTGGGCCGTGGAATGGAAGCAGGCCAAGATTCGGCAAATCGGGATGCTGCTGCGCGGCGCGCTCGACGCCGAGAACCGGGTCGGAATCAAGATGAACGTCGCGCGTGAGAACCTGGAAAAGGTGATCGCGCTGCTGCCCTCGATAACCGCGCCCACCGTTTCGTCGCTCTACCCCTCGCCCAATCTCAAGGGCAAGGAATGGCTGGCGGTCGAAACCGTGATCGCCGAGCACACCGTGCGCGAATTGTTTCCCAAGCTGCTCGAAGCCGGCGCGGTCGGGATCATCGAGTTCCCGCTCAACAAGATCATCTGAAGAGGAGCCTCAGGAAAGATTCTGTGAACAGAATAACCACCGCCATCCTCTCGGTTTGCGTCGCTCTGCTGATGATGTCGTGCAAGCCCTCGGTCTCGGCGACCGGGAAGAGCCTGCCTGCGGACGCGCCGCCAATCACGGGCAAGCAATGGCGCCTCGAGAAGGAAACGATCGCGGCGGACAACAAGGAAGACTACGCGGCAGGGATCGCCGCGCTACGCTCGCTCGACGCGTTCGGCACGATGGAAGTGAGCAAGCTCTTTTATCATCACAATCTGATGATGGTGCCCGCGGGTACCCTGCTCGCAGACGCTGGCCCGAACGAAAAGGGCGCAATCAAGGCTCGGGTCCTCGACGGTCCGCTGTCGGGTAAAACCTTGTGGCTCTATCCCGAGTCGGCCGAGAAGATGGGCTTTCCAGCTGCGACGCCGGCTCCCTGAAGACCTCATCCACGCTTGCAGCGGGCGGATGAAGCGCTCCGGAGGTCCGATATGGCAACCACAACAGCAATCAAGATGTATGACCTGGCGGGCGCCGATCCTAATCGCAGGTTCAGCCCCTATTGCTGGCGCATCCGGATGGCGCTCGCGCACAAACACCTGACGGTCGACACGATTCCGTGGCGCTACTGCGACAAGCCCGCGATCGCGCATTCGGGACAGGACAAGCGTTCCGGTGATCGAGGACGGCGATCGCGTAGTCGCGGATTCCTGGGCAATCGCCAACTATCTCGAAGATACTTATCCCGACACGAGCCCTCGTTATTCGGCGGAGCCGCCGCCAGAGCCACCGCGCGCTTCATCAATAGCTGGGCCGACACGGTGCAGAATGCCGGCATCTCGACCTTCGTCGCGCTCGATGTCGTGCGCCATCTCGACCCGCGCGACCAGGACTACTTCCGCCAGTCCCGGGCCAAACGCTTCGGCATGACGCTCGAGCAGTTTTGCGCCAATCGCGAGGCTCGCGTCGCCGGCTTTCGCCAAACCCTCGAACCGCTGCGGATGACGCTCAAGTCGCAGCCGTTTCTCGGCGGCGCCGCGCCGCTCTACCCCGACTACATCGTGTTCGGCGGCTTTCAATGGGCGCGCACGATAAGCGATTTCGCGTTGCTGGAGGCTGACGATCCGATCGCGGCCTGGCGCGAGCGGATGCTCGACCTGTTCGACCGCCTCGCGCGCAAGAACCCAGGCTACTGACCAACGACGGCATCAACAGGGTCCGCATGGCTCATCGCCTGAGCGTAAGCGACCGGACCATTTTCGGCCGCCGATGACCGCGACACGGCGAGGCACATCGCCGGAGCGCGGGCCTGCTGAGTCTGCCACCGCGCTCGCCATCTATGCCATCGCGTCTTTGGTTTTTTTCGGAATTCCACTGCTCCGTGACTTTTGCCATCTCGGTCTTGGCTTCGGCGTCGGCGGCGATACGCAGATTCCGATCTGGGGACTCGCCTGGTATCCCTACGCGCTTTCGCATCGGCTGAACCCGCTCCACACCGATGCCGCGTGGGCGCCCGCTGGATGCACGCTTGCCTGGTCGACGACGATTCCCGGCGCGGCGCTGCTGATGTGGCCGGCTACGCGCTGGCTCGGGATAATCGCCTCCTACAACATTCTATGCCTGCTGACGCCAGCGCTAAGCGCATTCACCGCGTTTCTGCTTTGCCGGCATGTAACCCGCGATTTCCGAGCGGCGCTGGCCGGCGGCTTTATCTTCGGCTTTTCCACATACATGGCCGGCGAAGTGCTCGACCACATCTTCATGGCGATGGTCTTTCTTCTCCCGCTCTTCCCGTACCTCGGTCTGGCTTACTTGGACCGGCAGATGGTGCGCGGATTCGGTCGCGCAAAGTTCATTCTCGCTTTGACGGCGCTCGTGGTCGGCCAGTTCCTGCTCTCGCCCGAGATACTCGCGACCGCGACGCTGTTCAGCGGCGCCGCAATAGTTGTGGCGTTGTGGCTATTCGACGAAACTCTGCGCACGCGCCTTAGGAGTCTCGCCGGTATCGCGGCGATCTCGTACGGTATTGCCGCAGTGGTGCTCGCGCCTTATCTTGTGCGCTTTTTTCCGTCGCCCTTCGGCCTCACGCCGATTTACAATCCGTCGCATTGCTCGTCCGATCTGTTGAACTTCATCATGCCGGTGGACCCGAGCATGCTCTCGCGTCTGCCGCCGATTAGCAGGCTGATTGAGCATATGACCTGGGGATGCGAGCCGAGCGCCTACCTCGGTCTGCTGCCGCTCATCGCGATTCTCTCGTTGGCCGGGCGGCCGCGTACGCCGCGCGAGCGGATGCTGATCGGAATGTTGCTGATCGTCGCGGTCGCCACGCTGGGCCCGGTGCTCCATCTCAACGGCCGGGCGCTGTTGCCGCTTCCCTGGCTGCTCGCGATGCCTTTTCCATTGCTTAACAATGCGCTTCCTGCGCGATTCACGGTTTACCTGTTTTTGGTTCTTGCCGTGATCGTTGCGCTCTGGCTGGCGCGCCGCGAAGGTTTCGCCGCCGGCCGCTGGTTGCTCGGCGGCGCCGCACTAGTCAGTATTTTTCCGAGTCTGCCGATGACCCCCTACATCGGCAGCGACAACATTCCAGCGTTCTTCGAACACGGGTTATATCGACAGTATCTCGCAGCAAACGAGATCGTACTGATACTTCCCTTCGGCGCTTCTGGCGATGCGCTGCTGTGGCAGGCCGAGGGAAATTTCTATTTCAGAATTCCACAGGGCAGGCTGCTCGGGAACGCCATCCCACCCGGCTTCGCTCGATGGCCGATCGTGCAGGGGCTGGCCAACGATGATCCATACATTCCGGGCTACGCTACTCAGTTCCCGGCATTCCTCGCCAGTCACAACATCCGAGCCGTTATAGTCAATCCTGCCGACGAAAAGAATTTCGCGCGCTTGTTCGACGGCGCCCGTTGGCGCCGAACTGGAGTCGGCGGCGTGGTGCTCTATCAAATCGACCCGGCTGAGTTCTCGGCATTGCGGTCCGTGACCGGCGAAGAAATGGAAGCGCGCTACAATCTCGACCGCTTCGCGCTCCTTCTCCACGCGGCGCGCCGGGCGCTGAAGGCCGGGCTCGATCCGCAACGGCTCAGTCCGTTCGAATTGCAGGACCGTGGTTTAATCGACGCGGCACTGGCGGGCGGTCGCTTGCAGCCGCAGCTTGCCGGCTACGGCGCGTCGGCAAAGCTTCGTGGGTCGCGTGCCTTTTTATGGCTACTGGCCCACCTTGCCCGCCATACGCATGTTAACTATCGGGCAATGGCCGAACTCGGGACGGCGCCCGCCCCTGAGCTTACGACCTCGGGAGTATGGCTCAGCGCGTGGAGCGGCGACAGCGTCGCCATCGGGATTGTCGGAGATCGTCAAGCCGTCCGCGCGGTCATCGAAAGATACGGCTCCAATGCCGCGCAGATCTTCTATCCCTATCCGCTGGAGTACCGCGCGGATGACGAATTGCCCGACGGACAGAATCTCCTACTGATCGTTTTCCCGCGAGCGGCCCTTGCCGTGCTCGACCAGCCGACGGACGCCCCCGGCGCCGTGCCCTTTCGGCACTAACCCGGCGGCAGAACCAGCGCCTGGCCCTTATCCGAGATGAGCACCGCGAGGACCTTTGCCGGATGGGTCTTGCTCGCGTTGCGAGCGATGCGATGCGTGTGCATCGGGAGTTCATACCACGACTGTCCGGCGTGGTAGGTGACGGGTTTGTCCGGGTCGACCTCGCTCACCACCGAACCCTCCAGCACGTAGACGGTGGTCGAGCCCGGATGGCGATGCGGCGAGGAGCCGGCGCCGGGTTCGAACTCGACGATCACCATACTGACCTGCTTGCCCGGCGCATCAGGCAAGTCATGCTGCAGGATCGGGCGCACGGTCACACCCTTATCCGATGGGCCGGGAGCCGGGGCGTTACCCTCCGCGGCTTCTGCCAGAGCCATTGCCGCGAACAGTTGCGTTGCCACCGCGGCCGAACCGGCGATCGTCTTCATCATCTCACGACGCGTTATCATCCTGCGCTATGCTCCTCCAGGTGGAATGGGTCATCTAAAACTTCCGTCACTTCGATGTCAACCGCGCGTGGACGCCTCGAGCACCATCTGGGTCTGGGTGACGATGGCCAGTAACCTGCCCTGCGCATTGGTAATCCGCGTCTGCCAGACCATGGTGCGGCGCCCGCGATGCAGCGCCGCGCACTCGCCGGTGACGGTCGTGCCAACGGGAGCCGGGGCGAGAAAATTGGTCTTCGACTCGATCGTCGTGGTGCTCGCGCCGTCGCGAAGGTTGAGCATCGTAGCATAGGCGCCGAGCGAATCGGCGAACGCCATCACCGCTCCACCGTGCAGCACCGGGGGCAGCGTGCAGAGGTTGTCCCGCACGACCATCTCGGCCGTGATGCGTTCCGGCGCGGCGCTCAGAACCCGCACGCCGAGCAGCTCGGCGAACGGCATTTTGTTCGCTTCGATAACCGCAAACGGATCCATCAGACGCTCTCCCTTGCGCGGCACCCGCTCTCCTTCCGAGGCACCCGCGTTTCCCTTCCGAAGGTCAGGTTACCGCCGCGAAGCGTTCTACTCTTCTACTCGTTCTTCCATTGCGGCTTGCGCTTTTGCGCAAACGCCAGCGGCCCTTCGATCGCGTCCTTTGAGCTCCACAATTTCTCCGTTCCAGGGAACCTGTGAACGCACGCCTGCTGAAGCGGCATCCCCAGTCCGCTCATCGCGGCTCCCTTGCTCGCCTGGATCGACACCGGCGAGCATTCCATGATCTCCCCGGCCCATCGCTCCGCGGTCGCGATCAGGTCCTTCAGCGGCACCACTTCATTCACCAGGCCCCATCGATGAGCCTCTGGCGCGCTCAGGTGCTTGCCGGTCAGGATCATGCCCATCGCGATCTTGAGCGGGATGTGGCGCGGCAAGCGATGGACTCCACCGGCGCCGGCCATCAGGCCAACCCGCGGCTCGGGCAGGCCAAGGCGCGCGTGATCGGCGGCGATGATGATGTCGCAGGCGAGCGCGATCTCGCATCCGCCGCCCAGCGCGAAGCCGTTGACCGCCGCGATGATCGGCTTGGTGAGGTCGAAGCGCGAGGTGATTCCGCCGAAGCCGCCCTTGCTCATCTGCGGGCGCTCGCCGCGATGTTCGGCGGTCCACTTGAGATCGTTGCCGGCGGAAAACGCTCGCTCGCCGGCTCCGGTCAGGATCGCGACCCACATCTCCCGGTCGCCAGCGAAGTCGTCCCACACCTGGTCCATCTCCAGATGACACGGCGGATGCAATGCGTTCATGACCTCGGGGCGGTTGAGCGTGATGTAGGCCAGATGGCCGCGCTTCTCGTACTTGATGAACTTGAGCTCCATCGCTTGCCTCTCGATTGTCTTGGCGGGTTTGGTTGCTGATGGTCGTAAAGTTGCGGTCAGTTTCGCGATCCCGTGCGCTAATGTTCCTCATCGCCGAGCAGTTCGAAAAATGCGTCGATACTCTGCATGAGCTGGCGGCGAATCTGCGCGCGCGTGCCCTCGATCAGATGCATCGTGACCCGCCCCGTGCTGCCGTTGTTGAGCCGCACCTGCGCGTCCTCGACCGCCGCCACGTCGCTCTGGGCGAAGATTCGCATCCCGTAAACCATCGCCGCGCGTTCCGCAGCGCCCTTGACCAGCCGTAGCTTGCGCGGCATCGATTCCTCCTCGTCGCCAACCAACGGCAGCGGTTATAGCACGAATGGCTTTGCGCCGGTCACACTGACCCGCCGTCGCCTCGGACGCTCGTCGGGGCGAGTTGAAGTCGCCCAGCCCGATGCGCGAAGCTAGCCGCGGTGGGCCCTGGTCGCGCGCGCGCCGATCGAAATGCGCGACCGCAGGCCGCCATGCGAGGCGATTCAAATGAATGGCGACGAATACCTCGAGCGCGTACGTAAACTCATCCCGGCCTTTCGCGAGCGCGCCGCGCTGACCGAGCGCACGCGGCGCCTGCCCGACGAGAGCTGGCTGGATTTCCGACGCGCGGGGCTGCTGCGCGCACTGCAGCCCGCGCGCTGGGGCGGCTTCGAGCTGTATCCAGCCGCGTTTTATCGCGCGGTGATGGAGGTCAGCGCCGCGTGCCCGTCCACCGGATGGGTGCTCGGCGTGCTCGGCGTCCATTCCTGGCAGCTCGCGGCGTTCCCCGAGCGCGCGCAGCAGGAAATCTGGAGCGCCGACTCAACCTTCCAGGCCTCGTCGTCCTATGCGCCCACCGGAAAGATCGAACGCGTCGAAGGCGGCTTTAAGGTGAGCGGGCGATGGTCTTTCTCGAGCGGATGCGACTTCTGCCACTGGGTGATCCTGGGCGGCTCGACGCGCAACCCCGACGGCACTCCGGATGCGCGCAGTTACCTGCTGCCGCGGAGCGACTACGAGATCGACGACAACTGGCACGTGATGGGTCTCAACGGGTCCGGCAGCAAGGACATCGTGGTCAGCGGCGCCTTCGTTCCCGAGCATCGCACGCACAAATTCCTCGACGCCTACAACCGCGACAATCCCGGCCAGGCGGTCAATCCGGGCGCGCTCTATCGCCTGGCGTGGGCGTCGGTGTTCGCCTACGCCATAGCGGCCCCGGCGATCGGCGCCGCGACCGGCGCGCTGGAATGCTGGCGCGAAGGCAGCCGCGAGCGGCGCACCGCGTACGACCACAAGATTGTCGCCGAGGACCCGTTCGCGCAGATGCGCCTGGCGGAGGCCGCCTCCGAGGTCGACGGTGCGCGCCAACGCATGCTCGACACGTTCGATGAGATGATGCGGCTGGCGGCGGACGGGCGCGAAATCAGCGTCGAGCGGCGCGCGCGGCTGCGGTGGGACGCGGCCAACGCGGTTCGCCTCAGCGTGCACGCGGTCGATCTGATGTTCGAGTCAAGCGGCGGGCGCGCGATCTTTCTCGACAATCCGATCCAGCGCTACTTCCGCGACGTGCATGCGATCCGCGCCCACGCGCTCAACAATCCGCAGCGCGCCGGGCGGACCTTCGCGATGGCCGAGATGGGCAGCTTCATCAACGATCGCGGCTTGCCAGCCGACATTTTCGTGTGAGCCGGAACTGAGAGCCTGAAAGCGCTTTCCGTCTCAGGCCAGCAGAACTCCAGCGACCCGCGCAGCATTGCGTAACGCGCCGTCTACGGTCGCCAGCGGAAGAGCCTCGCGGATAGCGAGCTCCAGGTAACCAGCATCGTAGGCGGACAACTGATATCGCCGCGCCGTCTCCGACACCGCGCTGAAGATGTGCCCAATTCCCGTGTGATCCAAGACAATCGACAGTTGACCTAATGTCCGGAAGAAAGCCGACGCTTGAGCGGAGTTCACTATCTTACGTCGCTCGGCAACCGTGACGACGTTTGCGATCTCGAACGGCCAGATCGTCGGCGCTAAGACGCTATCGCCGCCGACGAGCCGATCGAGCACCGATTCCGTGTAGGCAGTTGCCTGGTCCGCGAAGAGCCAGCACAGAGTTACTGAAGCGTCCAGGACGAAACGGGTCAAAGCCGACCCTCATCGATCAGGCGGCGGATAGAGACGCGACCAAGCTTGATCCCGCGGCGCAATTTGCGGAGTTTGGCCACGGCCTCCTGCGGATCGTTTCGGCGCGCTCCGTCGGCGGGCACCAGCCTGGCGACCGGAGCGCCTCGCCTCGTGATGGTGATTTCATTTCCCCGCTCTACCTCTTCAATCAGCGCGGAGAGGTGCGTCTTGGCTTCAAACATGCCGACCGCCCTTGCCTGTCCTGCCATCTAACTAGTATCTAACTAGTTGGTTGCTAGTTCAAGTGAAGAAAGCATCTTGAATGTCCGTTCGGAGATTATCGCTCTCGCTTGACCTGCCGCCTGCGGCGGTTGGGGCTGACTGCCGCAGTGCGACCGCGCGCCTCCAAGTTGAAGTTCGGGTTGAATTTTGATTTCGCAAGTTGACTTCGGGCGCGGATGATGACGAAATTTTGCGCCATGAGACTTCGGCTGTATCTGGTCGCCACCCTCGCGCTGGCGCTGGGGGGATGCGGCGTCGCCTATCAGGCCTCGACCGAGGTGCGCGCCTCGCGCATGCAACACAACCTCAAGGTCGGCGAGAGCTCCGCCGACGTACATCAGCAGTATGGCGAGCCCGATCTGCGCCAGGACGCCGACCAGGACACCGAAATCTGGAGCTACGCCAAACGCTCCAACACCAATGACATCGCCGCCACCCTGCTCTACACCAACACCAAGGAGGGCGACCAGGGCCAGTTCGTCGACCTGACTTTCGTCGACGGCAAGCTGACCGCCTGGAAGGAGACGACCCATACGATGCCCTCCAAGAAGGGGGGTCCGGGGCTCAGCTTCGGCTTCAGCGGTCCGGGCTCGACCACCGGCAATCAGCGTCATTACTAGGCGCTACGAGGAGGCTTGGAGAGGGGGCTCACAGCCTCGCAAAGCCAGCGTGGCGCGTCGGCCCAAAAGAAGCATGTTGCAACTCCACCGAGCCATCGTGTCTAATTGAAGATGGCGGATGTGTGACCCGCGTTAAGCGCTCGAGGAGCCGGCGAAGCCTGAAGGACGGCGCGGCGACGCGAGGGGCGGCGGGAAGGCTGGCGACTAATTGATCTGATGGCGACTGCGCGAAAAAGCTTCGAGTCAATCCTGCTGGACCGCTCATGGGTATCCGAGCAGGATCTCGAGCGCGCCCGCCAGCGCAAGAAGCCCGGCCAGGACCTGGCCGATGTGCTGGTCGACATGGGCGCGTTGGAGCCGCAGCGCCTGGCGCGTGCGATCGCCCAGGAATACTGGCTCCCCTTCCAGGCCCACGTCGACGAACATGCGATCGACCCGAAGCTGCTCGGCAAGGTGCCGATAAATTACGCCAAGAAAAACGGCGTCCTGCCGCTCAGCGGCGACGGCCATAGCGTGACCGTCGCGATCGCCGACCCTTCCAACTACGAGCCGCTCGACGACCTGCGCATGCTTTTCGGGATGCCGGTGCATCCGGTCGTCGTGCCGCCCGAAGTCCTCAACGACGCGATCAATCGCTCCTACGACCAGGCCACCACCACCACCGCGCAGGATTTGATGATCGACCTCGAAGAGGACCGGCTCGACGTGGTGGCCAACGAGCTGGCGCAGGAGCCGCTCGACCTGCTCGATTCCGACGACGCCGCGCCGATCATCAAGCTGGTCAACGGACTGCTCTCGCAGGCGGTGAAGGACCGCGCGAGCGACATCCACATCGAGCCGTTCGAGCGCGAACTGCTGGTGCGTTTCCGCGTCGACGGCATGCTCTACGACGTAATCTCGCCGCCCAAGCGTTTTCAGCCGGCCATTACCTCGCGCGTCAAGGTCATGTCGGGACTCAATATCGCCGAGAAGCGTCTGCCGCAGGACGGACGTATCCGGCTGCGCGTGGCCGGCCGCGACATCGATATCCGCGTCTCCACCATCCCGACCGCCTTCGGCGAGCGCATCGTGCTGCGCCTGCTCGATCGCGCGCAGGCGCTGGTCGATCTTAACCTCGATCGCCTGGGCTTCACCGGCGATAACCTGACCCGCATCGACCGGCTGATTCGCCAAAGCCACGGCATCATCCTGGCCACCGGGCCGACCGGATCGGGCAAGACCACTTCGCTGTACGCCTGTCTCGCGCGCATCAATTCGCCCGAGAAAAACATCATCACGATCGAGGATCCGATCGAGTACCAATTGCGCGGAATCGGCCAGATGCAGGTCAATCCGAAAATCGAACTCACCTTCGCCAGCGGCCTGCGTTCGATCCTGCGCCAGGACCCCGACGTAATCATGGTCGGCGAAATCCGCGACAGCGAAACCGCCGAGATCGCGATCCATGCCGCGCTGACCGGCCATCTGGTGTTCTCGACCCTGCACACCAACGATTCCTTCGGCGCGCTAACCCGCCTGGTCGATATGGGAATCGAGCCGTTCCTGGTCTCGTCCTCGATCCTGGCCGTGTTGGCGCAGCGCCTGCTGCGAATGGTCTGCCCGACCTGCCGCGAGCCTTACACGCCGAGCGCCGTCGAGCTTGCGCGGATCGGGGTGCGCGCCGAGACCTTGCAAGGACCGATCTATCGGCCGGCGGCTAATGGATGCCGCGCGTGCCGCAACACCGGCTACCGCGGACGTACGGCCGTCCAGGAGCTGATGATGATGGACGACGAGGTGCGATCGTTGGTGATGCAGAAGGCTGACGCGGCGACTATCCGGCGCGCCTGTACCGCGCGCGGGATGACGCTTTTGCGCCAAAACGGCGCGGAACGGATTCTTTTGGGCGAAACCACGGTCGAAGAGCTGTTGCGCGTCACCCAGGAAGATATTCTCTAAGCCGGCCAGCGCTTCAAGTTCACCAGCGATGCCTGTTTTCGCCTATCGCGGATTGGCCGCCAACGGCCGCTCGGTAGCCGGCGTCGTCGACGCGGACAGCGTACGCACGGCGCGCGGCAAGCTGCGCGAGCGCGGCATTTTCCCCACCGAACTGGCGGAGGAAGAGACGGCTGCCAAGCGCAGCCTGAGCGACTACTTCCCCTCCTTCGGCCGGCGTATCCCGCCCGCCGAGCTTTCCCTGCTCACGCGCCAGCTAAGCTCGCTGCTGGGCGCCGGCGTGCAACTGGTCGACGCGCTCGGCGCGCTTGGCCGACCAATCGACCCGTCCGGTGGCCAAACGCCTGCTCTCGCAGGTTCGCGAGCGCGTGCGCGAGGGTACCTCGCTGGGCGACGCGCTCGCCGCTCATCCTGAGACTTTCTCCGACCTGTATATCGGGATGGTGCGCGCGGGCGAGGCGGCCGGCGCGCTCGAGACCGTGCTCAACCGGGTCGCCGATTTCAGCGAAAATCAGGCCGAGTTCAAAGCCAAAGTGACCCACGCGTTGACCTACCCGGTGATCATGGTGTGCGTGGGCAGCGCGATCATGTTTTTCCTGATGAGCTACGTGGTGCCGCAGGTCGCGACCATCTTCCAGCAGAGCAACGCCGCCTTGCCTCTGCCAACGGTAATCCTGATCACCGTGTCGAATTTCATCTCGGGCTACTGGATGCTCCTGGTGCTGCTGATCGCGGGAACTATCGCCGGAATCATGTACGGGCTCTCGACCAGACGCGGACGGCGCCTCTACGACACCTGGCTTCTGCGCATGCCGTACATCGGCGGGACGGTCATCCGCGTGTTGTGCGCGCGTTTCTCGCGCACGCTGGCCACGATGCTGCAAAGCGGCGTGCAATTGCTGCCGGCGCTCGCCTCGGTCAAGCACGTGGTGACCAACGCGCTGATGGCCGACGCGGTCGAAGAGAGCCGCACCTCGATCCGCGAGGGCCACGGGATGACCCATCCGCTCGCCCAGAGCGGATTGTTTCCGCCGCTCCTGATCGAGATGATCCGCGTGGGCGAACGCTCGGGCGAGCTCGAGTCGATGCTCGAGCGGGTGGCCGACACTTACGAACGCGAGGTCGAGCGCTCGCTCAACCAGCTCACCACGCTGCTGGAGCCTCTGATGACCTTGGCGATGGCGGGGATTATCCTGTTCATGATGCTGGCGATCCTGCTGCCGATCTTCCAATTGAACCAGTTGATGAAATGACGATACGGGGGCGCACAACAATGGACCGAACGCCGCGGCTGCGCAGGCTCGAAGCGGGCTTCACTCTGATCGAGATCATGGTCGTCATCCTGATCCTCGGACTGCTCGCCACTATCGTGGTGCAAAGCCTCAGAGGCGCCACCGATAAGGCCAAGCGCACCAAGGCCGAGGCCGACATCTCCGAGATCAAGACCGCGCTTGACCGCTACTATCTCGACAACGGCTACTATCCGACCAGCGACCAGGGCCTGACCTCGCTGGTCAGCGCGCCGACCGGCGGCCGGCAGCCGGCCAACTACGAGCAAGGCGGCTATATCGAAAAGGTGCCGCTCGATCCGTGGGGCACCCCGTACTTCTACCAGAGCGACGGCAACGCCTACGTGCTGAAATCGTTTGGCGCCGACGGCAAGCCCGGCGGCACCGGCAAGGACGAAGATATCGACGGCAGTTCGTCGTGACCCAGCCTCGCTCAAAGCTCGCGCGGATGCGATTCGAGCCGCCGCCGGTTGCTCCGCACATTGGCGCGGCGCGCGCGGGCTTTGAGCGGCGGACTCCTGCGGGCGGTGCGCCCGGCTTCACGCTGCTCGAAATCGCCGTCGTGATCTTCATCATGGGGTTGGTGATGACGCTCGCGATTCCGTACCTGGGCGGTTTCCACGGCGCCCAGCTCAAGAGCGAAGCGCGCCGCCTCGCCGGACGCGCCAACTATCTCTACGACGAAGCCTCCAACCAGAAAGTCATCTACCGAATGACCTTCGACCTTGACCACAACGGCTACTACGTCTCGCGAATGGATCCCTATGGGCCGGAGCCCAAGTTCCTTCCCTATAGCGGACCGTGGGGCGACGAGGTCGTGATGCCGGCGGGGCTCATTTTGCGCGACGTCTCGGTCGAGGGAATCGGCAGGGCCAAAGTTGGCTCGATAAGCTGCCAGTTCTATCCCGAGGGCTACGTCGACGCGACCGTCATTCATCTGGCCAGTGTTTCGGGCGAGGTCCTGACGTTGAGTTTCAATCCGCTGACCGGCAACGTCGGAATCGTTAGCGGCGACGTGCCGCCGGTCACGGCGCTCGCGAATACGCAATGAGCCCCGGGCCGAAGACCTTCGCCGGTCTCTGCGCGGCGGCGGGAAAAATCGCGCGCGCCAGCCGGGCCGGCTTCACGCTGCTCGAAGTGATGATCGCGATCGCGGTGCTCGGCATCGCCCTGCTCGCGCTGCTTTCGCTCGAGCATCAGGACCTCCAAAGCGTCATCCGCGGACAGGAAATCTCGCGCGCCGCGATGCTCGCGCAGGCCCTGATGACGCAGGCCGAACTCGAGCGTTTCCCGCCGCTCGGCACCACCAGCGGCAACTTCGACCAGATGTACTCCGGCCGCTATCCCAACTTCCGCTGGACGCGCTCGGTCGAGCCATCGTCGACCTTCCCTGACCTGCGGATGGTCGAAATTCACGTGCTCTACGGCCCTAATCTCGGACGCAACTACTCGGTGGTCGAGTTCATGCACAATCCGGCGCCGCAAGTGGCCACGCCGCAGAGCCAGGCGCCGCAGAACCCGGCGCTGCAAGGCTCGCAACCGGGCGCTGCAGGGCCGGGCGCCGCGCCGGAGGATTGATGTCTGCCGCTCAGGAAATCGATGTCGCCGCCGGGGGACTGAGGGCCGCGCGCCGCAGAGATCGCAGCCTCGCGCCTCTGCGCCGCGGGCTCAGCCGCGGCTTCACGCTGATCGAGATAATGCTCGCGGTGGCGATCCTCGGGGTCATCATGGTGATGCTGGCGGGCTCGTTCCACGCCGTGGCCATGGGCAAGACGCACGCCGAAGGCCGACTGCTGAGCAACCGTCAGGCGCGCGCGGTCCTCGCCCAGTTGACCAACGAGCTTCACGGCGCGGTCCAGACGCCGCTTATCGCGAGCAACGTAATGCTGGTCGGCCAGGGCCGGATGCAAAACGGCGCGCCGCTCGACAACCTGATGATTTCGACTCTCGACTCCGGTCATCGCCGCGGTATCAGCTCCTTCGGCGCCGAAGAGCTAATCTCCTACAGCGGCCAGCCCAACCCGCAACATCAGGGATGGTACATGCTGATGCGCCAGCAGCGCAGCGCTCTGCTGGGCGCCACCGCGGGCATCCAGATCGCGCCGCCGGTGGTGCTGGCCGGCAACGTGCTGGCCTTTCACGTGCGCTACTTCAACGGCAACATCTGGCTGGAGAGCTGGAACTCGGGCAGTCTGCCGCCGGGCACGCAGCTTCCGCAGGCGATCGCGATCGACCTCGTGATGGCGGGTCCCGGCGGCGCGCCGGTCGCGCTCTCGACCCAGGTCACGCTGCCGATGGCATTCACGCAATGGTAGGCACGGCGAAAAAGAGCGAGCGCGGCGTCGCGCTGCTGGTCACGATGATGGCGCTCGCGCTGATGACGCTGCTGGTGATGGACTTCACCACCTCGGCGTCGCTCGGCTACCGCTCGGCGGCGGGCCAGGCCAACGAGCTGCGGGCCGAGTACCTCGCCCGTTCGGCGATCGGCGTCGGCCTCTCGCTGCTATCGACCGACGCGCAGCAGGACGCGCTCGCCAAGACTCCGCACGACGGGCTGGACGAGCAGTGGGCCATGCCCTATCCGCCAGTGCCGCTGGGCGGCGGAGTCGCCCAGGTTTCGATCGTCGACGAGGCGCGCAAGATCGATATCAACCTGCTCATCAATCCGCGCACCGGACAGCCCAATCCCACGTACCTCGCGATCATCGAGCGCCTGTTCACAAACATCGGGGTTTCCCCCGCCATCATCCCGGCCATAGTTGACTGGCTCGACCCCGATAGTATCGAATCACCGGGGGGAGCCGAAGCCGACTATTACCTGCGGTTGATACCCCCGTACGAGCCGCGCAATGGCCCGATGCCGACGATTGGCGATCTCAGGATGATCCGGGGGGTGGACGACGCGACCTTTCTCCGACTGCAACAGTTCCTGACGGCGGCGCCCGAGACCGCGCGTGAACATCAATACCGCCCCGCCCGAAGTCATCGCCGCGCTGGTGCCGCAGTTGTCCAACGATACTTCGATGGTCAAGGAAATTGTCCAGGCCCGATCGGTGCAGCCGTTCCTGATGGTGACCGACGTCGGCAATCTGGCCGGACTGGGCGACGCCGGCCACGCCCCTGATGAAGCTCATCACGACCCGCAGCGCCTACTTCACCGTTACCGGCGTCGGCGTCTTTGCCGGCGCGCGCCGGCGCATCACCAGCACCTTTCGCCGCAACGCCAACGGCACCTCGATGCTGGCGAGCTGGCAGGAAGGCTAGCGGCCGATGGCGCAGCGAATACTGGCCATCGAGATCGCGGGCGACTCGGTGCGCGGCGCACTGGCCGAGCGCAACTGGAATTCGCTCGCGATGCTCGAGGTGGTCGAGGAGCGTCAGGCGCCCGACGAGGCGGACCTCGCGCCCGCGCTCGCCCGCCTGCTCGACGACGCGGGCAAGCCCGACCTCATCCTGAGCGCGCTGCCCGGCGAACTGGTGGTCAAGCGGATGCTCTCGCTGCCGTTCAAGGATCAGCGCCGGCTGACCCAGACCGTGCCCTTCGCGCTGGAAGAGCATCTGCCCGTTGGCGTCGACGAATCGGTAGTCGCCTTCACCCGGGTGGGCCAGGAAGACGACAAGACGCTGGTGATGGCCGCGATGGTGCGTAAGGAAGACCTGCGCCGCCATCTCGAATTGCTCGCGCGCGCCGGAATCAATCCCACGACGGTCACGCTGAGCGCGCTCGCGCTGGCCGCACTGCTGGCGCGCGTGCGCAACGGACAGCGGCGGCGCGCATCTGCTGGTCGATCTCGGCCAGGGCTCGACCTCGATGGTGCTGCTCGACGGCGCCGGGATGCCACGCGCGATCCGCACCGTCGTCGCCGAACTTGGCCCGACCAACGGCGCGCCCGCGCCGGGCGCTTCGGCGATTTTGGGCGCGGTGCGCCAGACTCTGCTGGCCCACAGCTCCGACCACGCGCAGCCCGAGCTGGTGTTGACCGGACCGATGGCGGCCACGCCCGACGTACGCCGCCGGTTGGCCGAGGCGCTCGCGGTGCCGGTCCATACGCTCGACGAATTCGACTGCGTGACGCTGCTGGGACCGCTCTCCGCGCGCTCGACGCGGTTTGCGGGATGCCTCGCGATGCTGCTCGGCGCGGCGCCGGGCGCGGCGGTCGAGCTGCTCAATTTCCGCCAGGGCGAGTTCACCTTTCGCGGCCGCACGGGCAGCCTGCGTCCGTGGCGCACGAGCTTCATCCTGGCGGGCGCGGCGGCGGCCGCGATCGCGCTGCATGTCGGAATCAAGGTTTCCTACAATCTGCGCCGGCTGGCCCAGGCGGACCGCCAGATCGCCGCTATCGCCGCGCCCGCGCTGGGCCCGCGTGTCTCCGGCGCCGACGCCAAGGCCGAACTCGCCGCGCAAGTGGCCGCGATGGAGAAGCAATTGCACTTGATGGGCGGCGCCGGCGCGTCGGCTTCGCCGCTCGACACGCTACTCGCGCTCTCGCGCGCGCTGCCGCCGCATCTCGGCGCGGAGATCGTCGATTTCACGCTCGACGAAGGCACCATCAAGCTCGACGGCATGGCGGATTCGTTCGCGACCGTCGACCGGGTCAAGAAGGCGCTGGACTTGAGCGGCTACTTCCGCGATATCCAGGTCACCCATGCCACCGCCGGCTCCGATCCGAGCAAGGTCGAGTTCCGGCTCACCGCGGCGGTCCGCGGTGAGATGATGGAGTAAGTCGATGTCGATGCTGGAGCGGGTGCGAAAAATAGTCGGCGGGGCCGCCGACGCGATGCGAGAGCGCCTCTCCACTATTTGGAGCGCCGGGACCGCGCGGGTGCGCACGGCGGCTGCTCCGACGGCCGCGGCGGCGCGCGGGCGTTACCAGAAGCTCGAGCGGCGCGAGCGCGTCCTGGTGCAAATTGCGGGCGCGCTGGTCGCGCTCTTCATCGTCTTCAACCTTATCTATCTGCCGATCCAGGACGCGATCGGCGGGCTTGGCGATCGCATCCTGGAGCGCCAGCACGACGCGGTCGACGTCGCGCACATGATGCGCACCTACCAGCGCCTGCGCGTCGACCTGGCCACGATGCGCTCGCGCACGGTCCCCGCCGAGCGGCGACTTCTCGCTCTTCTCGGTGGTCGAGCAGGCGCTCACGCGCGCGCCGGGCAAGGATAAAATAGGCTCGATCACACCGGCCGAGAAAACGATCACCGGGAGGGCTGAAGCAGTACACCATCGAGCTCAAGCTCAACGCGCTCAGCCTCCCGCAGGTCGTCGATACGCTCTACGGGCTGAGTGCGCTCAACGTCCCGGTCACGGTATCGACTCTGCACGTCACGCGGCGCTCGCAGGACTCGCATACCTTCGACGTCGAGATGACCTGCGTCGCGCTGGGCCGCAATGGCTGACGGTTTTGGCGCGCGCCTGGGCGACTTTGCGCGCGGAGCAGCGCAGCGCGATCGTCTACTCCGCTTTCGGCGCCGCCGTCTTCATCGCCTCGCTCGCGGCGACTTTTCCTTACGCGGCGACGCTCACGGCGCTGCTGCGGCCGCTGAGCCTCGGCTTCAGCTCCTCGGGTCAGGGCCTGAGCCTGCCGCTGGGCGCGGCGCTTAGCGACGTGCGCGTGGTCTCGCTCGAGCCCACCTCACCGTTCGAGATCGAAAGCCCCGACGTGACGCTCGCCCCGGCGCTCGGCGCGCTGCTGCTCGGCGAGCCCGGCGTGCGCCTGCATGCGCAGCTTTACGGCGGCGCGCTGAGGGCGACCGTCTATCGCAAGGGCGCGGAGATCGGCGTCAGCTTCGCGCTGAGCGACATGGGACTGGCGCGGCTGGCGGCGCTGCGCGCGCTCGGCGGCAACGTGCTGGGGCGGATCTCCGGCGGAGGATGGGCGGAACTGGCGGGCAATGACGCGGCCGCGACCACCGGCGAACTCAATTTCCGCACCGCCGACCTGACGATCCAGGTGGCGGAAGGCTTCGCGCCAATCCGTCTCGGCCAGGTCGACGGCGCGCTCAAACTCGCGCTCGGGGGCGCGCTGCGGGTGAGCAAGCTGAGCGGCCACGGCCCCGACGGCGACATCCAGGGACAAGGAACGATTCGTCTCGGTCCCGACGCCAGGCAAAGCCGTATCGATTTCGAACTGACCATCGAACCCTCGGCCGAAGGGCGCAAGCGCCTGGGCGTGCTGTTCGGACTGCTGCCCCATCCGCCGGGCTCGCAGCCTTACATGCTGAGCGGCCCGCTACTGACTCCGTCGATTAGCTGAGAGACCAAACCCTTTCTAGTGCCCGCCACCCCCTGGGGCCATGACGCCAGAGAACCTTTCTGGCCCCCTCCCCCAATTCTCTTGCGGGAGGATGGAGGTGAGGGTCGAGCGCAGCAGAGACCAAACCCTTTCGAGTGCCCGCCATCCCTGGGGCCGTAACGCCAGCGAACGTTTCTGGGCCTCCTCCCCCATTGTCTTGGGGGAGGATGGAGGTGGGGGTCGAGCGAGGAAGCGCTGGATGTCTGTTTTGTTGCGGCGCTTCCTCGTCCTAATTTTTGCTACTGCAGACGGAGGCGGTTCCGACAGATATTTTGAACCGCCTGGACCCCCACCCTGCCCTCCCCCAAAACAATTGGGGGAGGGATTGAGGCTGCCGAAGATCATCTGATGGCGCCGGGCCCCTCGCTCGGGAACCATCGCCAGGAAATCCTCGACTGCTTGATGGAACCACGGATCGGCGGGAACCGTCGCATGCTCGCCGCCTTCGAGCAGCACCACGCGCGCATCTGAGCATCGCGTGGTGTGATCGGCACCTATCTCAACGTCAACCGCAAATATCTGCCACTTTATCGCCTTGCAGAAGATATCGGCTTCGCGCCGATCACTAAAATGGAACTGAAATTCGTCGATGCGGACGCCGAAGCGTGGCGACTGGCGCGCGCTTCAGCGCAAGCCCGCAGCCGCCAGCAAGCCGATTCAATTAGAATTATTTTCTATGTCGCTCTTTCGACCTACAGCCAAGTCAAAATAGTCGTCGCTAACCGGGAATGCTGGTTGCGCCGCAAACCGATTTACAAATCTATGCGGGATTTTAGCTTTATTCAGCGCGTTTGAAAGCCGTAGTGCACGCGGAGGCAGTGGCAGATTATGATCCTTTAGCCTAATGACCAATCCTTCTAGGGTGGCGGGCACTTCATTCGTGGGCGTCAATCCAAAATAAATATTTCCTGCACCATTAATTCCCCAGAACTGCCTTGCGTATTCTTCAGGCAATGTCCGTTCCGCTGTTGGAATTGAGTAGCGGCAACATAGTCAGTTAAGCGGCATCCCGTGCGGTGTCAAGTTTTCCTTCCGAGCGGTCGAGTTGGGCGTCGTGAGCGCGCAACGCGGCGACCAGGGTCGGCAGCGCACGATAGCCGGCGAGCTTGCGGAAGCCGCGCTCGGCCTCGATCACGCCAGCCGCGGTCCAGCGCAGCACCATGGTGCCGCTCTGCCAGCGTTTGACCCGGCGGCCGATTTCGCGCACGCGGCTGAACAGGTTTTCGATCAAGTTGGTCGAGGACAGAATGCGCTCGAGATTCTCGGGCAGCTCCAGGCGCATCACGGTCAGAGTTTCTTCGAGTCCCTCGCGCAGCGAGGCGGCGGCGCCGGGATGCTGATGTTCGAGTTGGCGCGCCAGGGTTTCGAGCAGGCGCCGCGCACGCTTGGCGTCACGCGCCACATAAGCCTGAACCATCGCGCTGCGGACCCCGGCGCGCAGCCGCTCGGGAAGGGCCTCGGTGACATTGCGCTTCTTGTGCTCGCGGCAGCGCTGAATCAATGCGCGGCGGCCGAACACCTCGGCCACCGCCTTGTGCAGCGCCTTGGCCCCGTCGATTACCACCAGCAACGCGCGCCCGGTATCCAAGCCGCGCTCGGCCAGATCGGCGAGCAAGGCTTTAACCGCCGCCGCGTTCTCGGTCGCACCCTCGCGCAGCCCCAAGACGTGCTTGTAGCCGCGCTCATCGACCCCCACCGCTGCCAGCACCACGTGCTCACCGAAGTGCACCCCGTCGATCATCAGCGCCACCAGCTTAAGCCCGTGCAAGTCGCGGCCCAGCAGTTCCCCAAGCTTGCGCTCGGTGCCGTACACGAACCGTTCGCTGACCGCGCTCTTGCTGGTGCCCCGTGCTGCGACCGCGGCCGGCAGCGGCTCCAGCGAACGCGCGTAGCCCCGGGTCGATACCCCCAGCACCATCTGCTCCAACGCCCGCGTCTCCAGCGGATCGCGCGCGCTCCACTCCCGCCAGCTCGGCAATTTAAGCTCGCGACCCTCAACGCTGCGCACCCGCGGGCGGCTCACCGCCACTCGCCGTCCGCCCAGCACCAGCGAACTTGGCACGTGCCCCGCGCGCAGCGCCTGACGTTCGGCCTGATGCGCGTAGCGTGCGCCACACAGCACCGCGCGCTCGGCTTCCAGCACTTCATCCACGCATGCCAGTCCCGTGACCATCACCGTGTCGTACAGTGCTTCGCGCACCATTGCCGACAACCGCAGCCACAACTGCCCCTCGTCCGCGGCTTTCCTTCCGTCTGCCCTCTTGGCACTCTTGTTCATGGCGGCCTCCTCCTCTTACCCAACCCGATCTTCCGATCGGGCGAGGAACGCCGCCACTCAAATCTCAACAACCTTCAGGACATCGCCTATTCTTCAGCCTCAGCATTTGAGGAATTAAATACGATGGTCACATTAAATACTTCGGATGATGTTAGTTCTGAAATGAGAATATCTGTTTGTTGTTTCGTGAGTGACCGCCTTCGTTGCGATTTAACTTCGGTTTTAAGAGATGAAACCGTCTTCGTAAGCGCTTCTATTTGAGAAACGGCTACGCGCATATCAAACGTTGGACTGCGCATTTCTCCTAAGACCGTGGTTATTCCTTCGCTAAGGTGTTCAAAGCCGGCTCGCTGATAACCATGCGATGCCGCTAGCCGCTCTTTTAGACCTCCTATTTCTTTCAAGTGCGTTTCGCGCACGGACGCCTCGTTGTTGGCATCTGCTATTTTTTCTTTGAATTCATAGATCATGGCCAGGACCGCGAAGATAGCCCCACTTGCCGCCCACAGCCATTCTCCCGCAGTTAACGGATGCCCCCACGATTCGCAATAAACCGCGCACCCGACATCCCAAAGAAACCAAGCAAACAAGCTAAAAATGATAACCATGAGTTTCTCCACATGCCGGTCCCGAACAACTACATAACGTACTCCGTGGGACACCCGAACCAAGCGCAGTCGTTTGATAGGACGGTGAGCATGAAGACCGCGATGACGAAAATCAGGATCGGCGAGTTGCGCTATAGATCAATTGAAACGGACGGCGCACGTCGCGATGCGGACGCACCCAAGTGCGCAGCCGCACGGCCTCACCCCTTCCTGCTTCGATGCGAGTCACTCGGGAATCGTCGCGAGAAAATCTTCGACCGCCTGATGGAACCGCGGATCGGCGGGGAGCGTCGTATGCTCGCCGCCTTCGAGCAGCACCACGCGCGCATCGCGGAACCATCCCGCAAGCGGCCGCGGGTCGCCCGCGATGACGTCTTTGTCGCCGGTCGCGATCAGCACCGGCGCCGCCGCACGTCCGAGCGCGTCGTAGTCGATCGTCGAGGCCGCGTCGGTCGTCTCCTCGGCGCCGATGCAGGCCGCGAGCGCGCGCAGGTCCTTGCCGTTGCGCTCGGCGCCGCGGCGGAAGCGGCGCGCCAGCACATCCTCGATGACCGCGGGATCTTCGGCCAATAGCGCGGCCGCGATGCGATGGCGCTGGCCGGGCGTCGCGATCTGGCCGCCCTCGCCGTAGCCGCCGAGCACCACGGCGCTCAGCCGTTCGGGATGATGCATCAGCACCTCGAGCGTGATTCGCCCGCCCATCGAATAGCCCATCATCCGTGCCCGCCCGATCTTCAGATGGTCGAGCAGGGCGACGGCGTCGGCGCGCATGTGCGAAAGCCCGTATCTGGCGGCGTCGTGCGGCTTGTCGCTATGGCCATGGCCGCGCGCGTCGTAAGCGATAACGCGCCATCGCCGCGCCAGCCGCTCGACCATCCCGGTCTTGACCCAATGCTCCTCCGCGCTGGAGCCGAAGCCGTGGATCATCAGCACCGGCGCGCCGTGGCCGTGGTCGAGGTAGTGAATTTTTACGCCGTCGGAATCGAAGAAGGGCATCGTGGTGACAGTTCGCCGCGGCTGACTGCGCCTCATCTTATAATTCGCGCCGCGTCGTCCCGGCAACCTTCGCGGCGGCTTGCGCAGGCGCGCGCGATAGCGGCAAAATCGCGCTGGACCGCAATTCCATCAACGCCGGATACCCGATGTCACAGCAAACCAACAAGCTCGGACTGCATCTTTCGGTCGTCTCGACGCTCTTCGGCTCACTGGGCAAGCTTTCGCAGGAAGCCGAGGAGAGCGGCTACACCTCGGTATGGGTCGCCGAAGTCGCCGGCCCCAACGCTTTCGTTGCTCTGGCGCCGTGCGCGATGGCGACCAAGCGCGTCGATTTGGCGACCGGCGTGGTGCCGATCCAGATTCGCACGCCCGGCGTGCTCGCGATGGAGGCGATGGCGCTCAACGAGCTTTCGGGCGGCCGCGCGATCGCCGGCCTCGGCGTCTCCAGCCCGGTGATCGTCGAACGCTGGCATGGCGCGTCGTATCGCAAGCCGGTGACCGCGATGCGCGAGTGCGTGCACATCATGCGCGAGCTTTTCACCAAGGGCCGCTGCAAGTTCGAGGGCAAGGTCTACAAGTGCGACTTCCGCCACAGCCTCGTCACCAGCGCGCCGCGCCCGCCGCGGATTTATCTCGCCGCGCTCAACCCGCCGATGCTCAGGCTCGCGGGCGAGGTCGCCGACGGCGTCCTGCTCAACTACTCGCCGCCCGAGGCGGTGGCCGCGATGATCGCCGAGGTGCGCGCGGGCGCCGAGCAGGCCGGCCGCAATCCTGCCGACGTCGATATCTCGATTTACCTCCGCATGTGCATCACCGAGGATGAGGACAAGGCGCTGGAATCGTTCAAGCGCGAGCTTGCGGGCTACGCCTTCGTCGACTCGTACAACCAGATGTTCGCGCGCTACGGGCTCGGCGATCAGTTCGCCGAGGTGCGCAGGCTGTGGCGCGAGGGCAAGCGCGACGATGCGTACAAGGCGTTGAGCGACGCCGACATGCGGCGAATCGGGGCCTTCGGCACCGCCAAGAGCGGCCACGAGTTCGTCGCGCGCTTTCGCGCCGCGGGCGTCACCCATCCGGTGATCTTTCCGATCGGCCCCGGACGAACGGCCGAGCGCGATTTTCAGAACACGATGCGCGCGATGGTGGGCGCGTAGCGCCGGCCGCTCGGCACGCACCGATGGAGACAACAGGAGCTCGCGTTCATGGGATACCCGTACAAGATCATCCTTTGTCCGGTTGATTTCGACGACAACTCGATGGCCGCGCTCGCGCATGCGCGCCGCCTCGCGATCGACATGGGCGCGACGATCCATCTGCTGCACGTTCTGCCGATCCTGCCGATGTTCGCGGATCACGGGGTCGAGGTCGGCGTCGACGAAGCCGCCGAGCAGGAGGCCCAGCGCCGGCTCAAGGACCTCGTGCGCCGCCGGCTGGCCCGGACCCCTGCCGAGATTCACACTCGTATCGCGTTCGTCTCGGAAGTCCCGAAAACCATCCTGGCCTTCGCGCGCGAGCTCGCCGCCGATCTGATCGTGATGGCGACGCACGGACGCGGCGCGATCAGACAACTGTTCTTCGGCAGCGTGACCGAGGCGGTGGTGCGCAACGCCGTCTGCCCGGTCCTGACCCTGCGTTTCACGCCGGAACCCGAGTCCCAACCCAAAGCGGCCGAGCCAGCCCAGGCGGCCGAGCCGGCGGCGACTTCCAAAGGGACATCGGGCAAAAGTACGTCGGGCAAGGGGGCATCGGGCAAAGGCAAAGGGGCCTCGGGAAAAACGGTGGGCGCGCAGCGCTGAGCGCGGGTCAGCCTTGCGCGCGATGTCAGATCGCACGATGCCACGTCGGTCGATGACGGCGGCGGCGCTCGCCGCCGGCGCGATCGCGCTGCGGCTGCTCGCCATCCTGATCCTTTTCATGCCGGCGACGCGGGCCAGCGCCGCCGGAAAGAAAGCCTTCACGCTCACTGTCCAGGACAAGCGCATCGAGATTGGCCTCGGTCTGACCTACGACGCGTGGACCTATGACGGCCAGGTGCCGGGGCCGATACTGCGCGTGCGCCAGGGCGATGAAGTCACGATAAAGCTCATCAACCCGACCACGATGGCGCACGGGATCGATACGCACGCCGCTGAAATCGCGCCCAAGCTCCATTTCGCCGCGCCCGGCGGCCAGCGCAACTTGAGCTACACCTTTCGCGCCCGCGTTCCCGGCGCGTTTCTCTACCAATGCAGCGCCATCCCGGCGCTCTCGCACGTCGCCAACGGGATGTATGGAATGATGATCGTCGATCCCGCGCAGGGCTGGCCCAAGGCGCACGAAGTGATGATCGTGCAGGGCGAATACTACGGTACGCCCGACAAGAACGGGCTGGTGGCCGGCGACAGCCGCAAGGAGGTCGAGGAGCGGCCCGATTTCGTGGTCTTCAACGGGATCGTAGACCGCTACGTCGAGCATCCGATTCCGATCAAGACCGGCGAGCTGGTGCGGGTCTTCTTCGTCAACGCCGGCCCCAACTTAAGCTCGACTTTTCACGTTACCGGCGCAATTTTCAGTACGGTCTATCGCGGCGGCAACCCGGCCGACGCGATGCACGATCTGGCGAGCTTCGAGGTCGGTCCGGGCGACGGTGCGGTGTTCGAGTTCCGCGTCCATGAGCCGGGCGACTACGCTTTCATCGACCACGCGCTCGCGCGAACCACCAAGGGAGCCGAAGGTGTCTTTCGCGCCACGCCGTAGCAGCCCTTGCCGCGGCCGCGCTTCACCGCCGCGCTCCGTCGGTCTCACTCGATTCGAACTCCGCCTTGAGCCGTTCGGCGACGAACATTTTGAGCAGCGACTGATATGGAACGTCCCGCTTGTTTGCCAGGAGCTTGAGTCGATCCAGCATCGGCTTCGGCAGGCGCAGCGAGATGGTCTGCGAGGAGGGCCTCAGATTCGCCAGGGTCAGCCGCTTACCTCTACGCCAATCGATGTAATCAGTCGAGCCATGAGTCGCCCAGAACTCGCGCTCGGCGTCCTCACTCTTAAGTTTTGGTATCGGCTTTTTCATGACGATCGATAAATCCTTCGTTCCCTGCGGCTCATATCGCGAGCCGAGATCACACGGATGAGACGTCCGCGTATGACGAACGCCACGAATAGAAGCCTTCCCGCATCGCTTTGACTCAAGCCGTAAATGCGCTCCTCCGCCACCGAATGCTCTTCATCTTGAGCGACGACCAGGGGCCGATTGAAGAACAGCTCTTCGCATTCCGTCGGTGCGACTCGATGGCGCTCCCAAATCTTTCCGGAGTTGCCCGCGTCCCATTGAAAGCCCTCGCACTCCTCGACCACTCTCTCGAGCAATCCCATCCCGCATTATTGTATATGGCTCTCATATACGTTGCCAGCCTTCATTGCGATCGGCCCGTGCCTGGCGCCGCCCGGCACTTGCCGCCCGCTTGCGCCGCATGCTAACGAGCTTCATAGACCGCAAATCAAGCGCATCAGCCAGGCTCAAGGGCTTAGAGATTGGAGCACGGTCTGCAAGGGCCGCGCCCGCTCTGAAAAAGGAAGGTCATGGTCAAAATAATACTTCAGCTTTACCCGGTGCTGCCCGCGGCCAGCGAAGAGGAGCGCGCGGCGTTGCGCCCGATCGGCCGCAATCGCGAGATTTACCACGAAACCCTGCTCGGATGGCACGACATCATCAAGGCCGCCGACGAGATGGGCCTGTGGGGCGCCGCCACTATCGAGCATCACTTCTGGTCGGAGGGCTACGAGGTCGGTCCCAATCCCGGCGTGCTCAACGCCTACTGGGCCGCGATCACCAAGAAGATTCGCGTCGGCCAGATGGGCTACGTGATGAGCACGCAGAACCCGCTGCGCGTCGCCGAGGAAACCGCGATCCTCGACCATCTCTCCAACGGGCGCTTCTTCGTCGGCTTCGCGCGCGGCTACCAGTCGCGCTGGACCAACGTGATCGGCCAGCACCTCGGCACTCGCGCCACCACCTCGCCCTCGGCCGCCAAGGTCGATCCGGCGCGCCTGTTCGGCAAGGACGTGGTCAAGAAGGACGTCGACGACGACGACATCAACCGGCGCATCTTCGAGGAAGAGATCGACATCGTCGTCAAGGCGTGGACCCAGGAGAGTATCGAGTACAACGGCAAGACCTGGCAGATCCCCTTCCCCTACGAGAGCGGCGTCGACGACTGGCCGCTCGGCAAGTTCGGCGTGACCGGACGGCTCGGTGCGCATGGCGAGGTCGACGCCGAGGGCAACACGCGGCGCGTATGCGTGGTGCCGTCGCCCTACACGCGGCCGCATCCTCCGGTCTTCGTCGCCACCGCGGGCTCGCCCGAGAGCGCCGAGTACGCGGCCAGCCGCGGCTTCATCCCGCTCTACTTCACCGCGCTCGATACCGCGCTCACGCTGGGCAATGCCTACGTCAAGGAGACCAACCGGCTCGGCCGCCCGATGGCGCTCGGGCAGAACCAGGCGCTGGTGCGGATGCCGCATATCGGCGACACGATGGAGAAGGCGCACGAGTCGGTGATGAAGTACGACTCCGACATCTTCCGCAATTTCTACGCCGCGATGGGCCGGAAAAAGGTCGAGCCGAAGGACGTGGTCAAGGCGGCGACCAAGTTCGGACTGTGGGTGCCGGGTACGGTCGAGCACGTGCGCAACACGCTGGTCGAGGAATATAAGCGCTTTCCCAGCGAGTACCTGACGCTGATTTACCACTACGCGCAGATGCCAAAGGAAGAGGTGCTGCGCCAGCTTCATATTTTCATGAAGGAGATCAAGCCGGCGCTCGACGAACTGGCGGAGTATCCCGCCGAGCCGTCGGTGGCCGCTGCCGGCGGCGGCAAGTAATTTTTCACCAATCCCGGCGCCGCCGCCCGGCCGTCGCGGCGGGCGGCGGCGCCGAATGGCCGAGCCGCCATTGCTTCGCGAGTGCCCTTGCTCAAGGGTAAATGCAGAGCAATTGCATCGCCGTTTCGGAAATCCCGACTTGGTGGTTCAAACCTTTCCCGTGGTGGGTTTTGATCTCCGATCCCGCTCGTGTCACGATGCACCGGAACCGCCCGATTTCGCGATACCTATATGTCAGACTCGACGATCAGCGCAGAGGGGACAACCGGGCCGCAGGTCAGGCCACAGCCAGTGGTCACGCCGCTCACACGCGCTACGATCTTTCTGGTCGTGACGGTGAATCCGGGTGTCGAGAGCCTGACGAGTGTCCGCTCGCTATGCGGGGACCTGCCCAAGCTGCTACGCGCGGTGGGTTTCCGCGAGCCCGACGGAAACCTGTCCTGCGTGATCGGCTTTGGATCGGAAGCATGGGACCGGCTCTTCGGGCAACCGCGGCCAGCGGAGCTTCATCCGTTCCGCGAGATCCGGGCCGGGTCGCGCCATGCCGTTGCCACGCCAGGCGATATACTTTTCCATATCCGCGCCGAGCGGGATGATCTCTGCTTCGAGTTGGCGACGCAGATCATGATGAAGTTGGGGAACGCGGTTTGTCCCGCCGACGAGGCCCACGGCTTCCGCTACTTCGATTCACGCGATCTGCTCGGATTCGTCGACGGGACGGAAAATCCGGTGAATCAAGCCGCTATCGACGCCGCTCTCATTGGTGCTGAAGATCCGATGTTCGCTGGCGGGAGTTACGTAATCGTGCAGAAATACCTGCACGATCTGGCGGGATGGAACGCGCTCCCCAACGCAGTCCAGGAGCGGATCATCGGCCGCACCAAGCTCTCCGATGTCGAGCTGGACGACGGGATCAAGCCGACTTCCGCACACAACGCCCTGACGACAATCGTAGAGAACGGCAAGGAGATTAAAATCCTCCGCCAAAACATGGTCTTCGGTCAGGCTGGACAAGGTGAGTTCGGCACCTATTTCATCGGTTACGCCCGTTCACCCGCCATCACCGAGCAAATGCTGCAGAACATGTTTGTGGGACGACCGCCGGGTAACTACGATCGACTGCTCGATTTCAGCCGCGCGGTCACAGGCGGCCTGTTTTTCGTGCCTCCGCTCTCGTTCATCGAGAGCGTAACGCCGGACGTACCCGAAGCACCTATGACTACCACCCCCTCGGAGGCCGAATCATCGCCTCTTGCTCCGCCGGCCAGCGACGGTTCGCTTGGCATCGGCTCCCTGAAAGGAGAATCCCGGCATGAATAACCTGCACCGCGAGCTTGCCCCAATCTCCGAGGGCGCTTGGGCTCAAATCGAGGAAGAGGCGGCGCGCACGCTTAAGCGCTACCTCGCCGGACGACGTGTCGTGGACCTCAAGGGACCCGGCGGAGTCGGCTTGGCCGCCGTCGGCACCGGCCATCTGCGCAATGTCGAGGCGCCCAGCGATGGAATCATTGCCAGACAGCGCGAGGTCAAGGCTCTCGTGGAGCTGCGTGCACCGTTCGAATTGGAACGCCAGGCGATCGACGACGTCGAGCGGGGGGCAAACGACTCGGATTGGCAGCCGCTAAAGGACGCTGCGAAGCGCATAGCCTTTGCCGAAGACCGCGCCATCTTCGAAGGCTACGCCGCGGCCGGCATTCAAGGTATCAGGCAAGGCACCAGCAATCCTATCGCGACCTTGCCCGGCGACGTAATCAAGTATCCCGATGCCATCGCTGAGGCGCTGAGCCGGTTGCGTCTGGTCGGCGTTAACGGTCCCTATTCGGTGGTGCTCGGCGCAGATGCTTACACGGCGTTGAGCGAAGCCAGCGATCACGGATATCCGGTGATTCAGCACATCCAGCGCCTGGTCAACGAGGAAATTATCTGGGCCCCGGCTATCGCCGGAGCGTTCATCCTTACCACCCGCGGCGGCGACTTCGACCTGCACATCGGCCAAGACGTCTCGATTGGCTATTCGAACCACTCGGACAGAGTCGTGACCCTGTACCTGCAGGAGTCGCTCACCTTTCTCCTGCTTACATCGGAAGCGGCGGTAGCGCTGAACCCCGCGACATAAAGCAAAGGCCGGCGTTCTGACGAGCGCCGACCTTTTTCGCCTTTACGGGAACCCGCGTCCGTCTACGGTGTGGCCTTTGGGTGCTCGGCCGGCTTGGGATGATCGCCGCCGGCCTTGCCCGGGCGGTTGGCGATCACTTCGTCGATGAGCCCGTACTCGACCGCCTGCGCCGCGTGCATGAAGAAGTCGCGGTCGGTGTCCTTCTCGATGCGCTTGAGCCCCTGGCCGGTATGGTTGGTCAGGATGTTGTTGAGGATCTCGCGCAGGCGCAGCGCCTCGCGCGCCTGGATTTCGATATCGGTTGCCTGGCCCTCGAAGCCACCCGAGAGCTGATGGATCATGATGCGCGAGTGCGGCAGCGCATAGCGCCGCCCCTTGGCGCCCGCCGCCAGCAGCACCGCGCCCATGCTTGCCGCCTGCCCCACGCACAGCGTCGACACCGGAGGCTTGACGAACTGCATCGTGTCGTAAATCGCGAGTCCCGCCGTCACCGAGCCGCCGGGCGAGTTGATGTACATGTTGATCTCGCGCTCAGGATCCTCGGATTCGAGGAACAGCAGTTGCGCGGTGACCAGGTTGGCGGTTTCGTCATGGATCGGACCGCCGAGGAAAACTATCCGGTCCTTCAGCAGGCGCGAGAAAATATCGTACGCGCGCTCGCCGCGGCCGGTCTGTTCGACCACCATTGGAACCAGCAAGCTCATATGATCAACAATACCATCGTCGCCGTCGCGCTGCATCACCCGGCAAGCGGGGTCAGCGGGCGAGGCGGAAGCGCTCGCCCAGAAAGACCTGGCGCACGATGTCGCTGTCGACGATCTCTCGCGGCCCGCCGTGAAACAGAATTTTGCCCGAGTGAATCACGTAGGCGCGGTCGATGATCGACAGCGTCGCGTGCACGTTGTGGTCGGAAATCACGATGCCGATGCCGCGCTCCTTGAGATAGGTGATGATGCGCTGGATTTCGACCACGGTGATCGGGTCGATGCCGGCGAACGGCTCGTCCAGGCAGAGGAACATCGGATCGAGCACCAGCGCGCGCGTGATCTCGACCTTGCGCCGCTCGCCGCCCGACAGCACGCTCGCCTTGGAACGCGCCAGGCGCGCGATGTCGAGTTCGTCGAGCAACGTTTGCAGCCGCGCCTGCCGCTCCTCCTCCTCCAGCGGCAGCGTCTCGAGCACCGCGAGCAGGTTCTGCTCGACCGTCAGCTTGCGGAAGACCGACGGCTCCTGCGGAAGGTAGCTGATGCCGCGGCGGGCGCGCTGATACAGCGGGAGCATCGTGATGTCCTCGCCGCCCAGGAGCACGCGCCCCTCGTCAGGCTTGATCAGCCCGACCACCATGTAAAAGGTCGTGGTCTTGCCGGCGCCGTTGGGGCCGAGCAATCCGACCACCTCGCCGCTATGGACGTTGACGGCGACGTCCGTCGACCACAGCGCGCCCGCCGTAGCGCTTGACCAGCCCGTCGGCCTCCAGCGAGACCTGCTTCGCCTTGGGCACCGGAGCACTGAGCGCCGATGACACGGGCGCCTTCTGTTCTCGCAGTGGTTCGACTTTCGCCATCCTGTCCCGAAGCCCCCCGGCCAAGCATCCCCCCTTAATGATTTATCCGGTTTCCGGCGACGAAAGAAGGAATCCGGCCGCAATTCCCCTGTATTACGCATCTCGCCCGGCCCGGTTTCATGCCGATCACCCTACGCCTTCCCGGAACCCTTCTCCGCTATGCGGCGGAAGGCACGCGGCTGTGCTAATTTTGCCTGCCTATGGCGGAGGGCGTGCGGAAAATCTATCTCTGCGGACCGATCATGGACGCCGACCCGAAGGCGGCCAAGGACTGGCGCACCCGCGCCAAGGAGCGTCTGGCCGGCCGCTTCATCCTGCTCGATCCGCTGCGGCGCAATTTCCGCGACAACGAGCTCGACTCCTCCAACGAGATCGTCGAGTTCGACCTCCAGGACGTCCGCGACGCCGACCTGTTGCTGGTCAACTATTGCAAGCCCTCGCTGGGCACCGCGATGGAAGTCTTCTACGCCAGCCACGACCTCGGCAAGTTCGTGATCGCGTTCAGCCCGCTCGGCTTCAAAGACTGCTCGCCCTGGATGGTGCGGTTTTGCACCAAGATTCTGCCCGACCTCGAAAGCTCGCTGGTCTATATCGAGCGCCACTTCACGTAGAGAATTTTGTTGACACGCGCGCGCGCTTTTGCCGGCCGGGGACTTGGGTTCTTTTTACATAGCGTCCGATATACACTAACTCCAGTCGAAGCGGAGCGTGAGAGGAAGCTGTGAGAGCGGGCGAGGAGTTCTTCAATTTCCATAACCACGACATGGTCCGCGTCGCGGTCGCTATCCCGGCCGTGCGCGTCGCCAACCCCGCTTTCAACGGCGAACAGACTATCGCCCTGATGCGCCAGGCGGCCGAGCGCCACGCCGCCGTCGTGCTCTTCCCGGAACTCGGACTTCCCGGCTACTCCTGCGAGGACCTTCATCAGCAGCGCGTCGTGCTCGACGGATGCGCCGCGGCGCTGGCCAGGATTGTCGAGGCCAGCCGCGCGCTCGACACCGTCGCCGTCGTCGGCCTCGCGATCGCGGTCGACCATCAGCTCTTCAACTGCGCCGCCGTCGTTCATCGCGGACGCATCCTCGGCGTGGTGCCCAAGACCTATCTGCCCAACTACCGCGAGTTCTACGAGATGCGCCAGTTCGTGCCCGGCGACGTCGCCGTGCGCGATGAAATCGAGCTTTGCGGCCAGTCCGCGATCCCGTTCGGCGGCCGTCTGCTGTTCGCCGTCGAGGACAGCCACTGCTCACCTTTCACGTCGAGATCTGCGAGGACCTGTGGGTGCCGATTCCGCCCTCCTCGTACGCGGCGCTTGGCCGGCGCAACCCTGCTGCTCAACCCCTCGGGCTCTCCGGTCACCGTCGCCAAGGCCGAGTATCGCCGCGCGCTGGTCGCGAGCCAGTCGGCGCGATGCATGGCGGCCTATCTCTACGCCGGCGCGGGCGCGGGCGAATCGACCACCGAGCTCGCCTGGGACGGCCAGGGGCTGATCTGCGAGAACGGCAACCTGCTCGCCGAATCGCGCCGCTACAGCTTCGAGCCGCAACTGGTCTGCTCGGAGATCGACCTCGAACGGCTCTCGCAGGAACGGATGCGCCAGACCAGTTTCGCCCAGACCGTGCGCCATCATCGCGACGAGCTGCGGCGGTTTCGCACCATCAGATTCCCGGCCGAACTCGCGCGGCGCGGCCGGATGCTTCCCGAGCGCCGGCCCGAGCGCTTTCCCTACGTGCCTTCCAACCCGGAGAAGCGCGACGAGCGATGCTCGGAGGTTTACGAAATCCAGGTGCAGGGGCTGGCGACGCGGCTGCGCGCGACCGGAATCAAGCGCGTCGTGATTGGCGTCTCGGGCGGCCTCGACTCGACCCAGGCACTGCTGGTCTGCGCGCAGGCGATGGATCTGCTCGGCTATCCGCGCGCCAACATCCTCGGCTACACGATGCCGGGGTTTGCGACCTCGGCGCGCACGCTCGAGCAGGCGCGGAGCCTCATGCGCGGCATCGGATGCACCGCACGCGAACTCGACATCCGGCCCGCGGCGCGCCAGATGCTCAAGGACATCGACCATCCTCATCGCGACGACGCCGCGGTCTACGACATCGCATTCGAGAACGTGCAGGCCGGCGAGCGCACCAGCCATCTGTTCCGCCTCGCCAACCTCAACGGCGCGTTGGTGGTCGGCACCGGCGACCTGAGCGAACTCGCGCTCGGATGGTGCACCTACGGCGTCGGCGACCAGATGTCGCACTACAACGTCAACGCCAGCGTCCCCAAGACCCTCATCCAGCATCTCATCCGATGGGTCGCCGGTACCGGACGGCTCGGCGCCGAAGCGAGCGCCACGCTGCTACGAAATCCTGGCCACGCCTATCAGTCCCGAGCTGGTGCCCGGCGGCGAGGGCGGCGAGGGACCAGCGCAGGACACCGAGGCGATGATCGGCCCCTACGAGTTGCACGACTTCAGCCTCTATCACGTCCTGCGCTTCGGCTATCCGCCGGCCAAGGTCGCGTTCCTTGCCTACTGCGCATGGCACGACGCGCGGCAAGCGGCGGATGGCCCGACGTTCCGCCCGAGGATCGCCATCAGTACGCGATCGGCCAGCTCAAGGCCCATCTGCGCACGTTTCTCTTCCGCTTCTTCCAGACCAGCCAGTTCAAACGCAGCGCCGTGCCCAACTCGCCCAAGGTCGGTTCGGGCGGCTCGCTTTCGCCACGCGGCGACTGGCGCGCGCCCTCGGACAGCGAGGCCTCGGCATGGCTCGCGGCGCTCGACCTCGTCCCCGACCGCGAGTAGCAACTTCGTCTGAATCGACTATTTGCAAGCGCCGATGCGTCGTCGGCGGCCATATGCTAAACTCGAACGGTTTATAAACTTTCCAGGGAGAATGGGATGGAATTCGGACTTGTTTCTGATGAATGTTGATTTCGAAGCGGTGCGCGAATCGGCACGCACCGCCGAGGAACTTGGCTATCACCTGGTGGTGTTTCCCGACCATTTCGTCCACCAGGCGCCCGGCGGCGGCTACGACCCGCACTCGCTCGCGCACGACGCGATCCTGCTGGCCGCGGCGGCAGCCCAGGCAACCCGCACGATTCGAATCGGACACGTCGTACTATGCAATCTCTTCCGTCATCCCGCTGGTGACGGCGCAGGCGCTGATGTCGCTCGACCATCTGAGCGGCGGGCGCCTGCTCGCCGGCCTGGGCGCCGGATGGACCGAGACCGAGTTCCAGATGACCGGAATCGGTTTTCCGGAAATCGGCACGCGCCTGCGGATGCTCGACGAGTCGCTGACCTGCATCCGCTCGCTGTGGACTCAGGAGCGCACGACCTTCGAGGGCGAGTTCTATCGGCTAAAGGATGCGATTCTGTGGCCCAAGCCGCTCCAGCAGCCTCATCCGCCTATCATCATCGGCGGCAGCGGTCGCGGAGCGCTGCGCCTGATGGCTAAGCACGCCGACGTAGCGAATATCGCCGTGGACACCGGCAAACCGGCAAAGCTGACGACTCGAAGGCATGGGCAAGATCACCGATGCGGCCTTTCGCGACCGGGCCAACTTCGTGCGTGCGGAGGCGGCTCGCCTGGGCCGCGATTCCAAAGCAATTACGATCAGCAATGCGATTTTCTCGGTGATGCTTGCGGACTCGCCCGCCGCCGCCGAGGCCAGCGCACGGGAGATCGGCCAGACCTTCGGCATTCCGGCTCACGAGGCGCCACGGTCGGCGCTGTTTCTTATCGGCACGCCGCAGCAGTGCATCGAGGAACTCAACCGCCGTGCGGCCGAATGGGGCGTGGGTCAATTTCTCTTCGCGGCCGGCAACGCCGAGACCACCCGCCGGCTGGCGAACGAGGTGCTGCGCCACGTCGGGAGATAATTCGCGCATTCCGTCTCGTAGTCTATCCGGGATGCGGCAAAGCGGTTCGATGCAGTTTATTCGATGCAGTTTGATTGGCGCGCCCGAAGGGAGTCGAACCCCCAACCCTCGGATCCGAAGTCCGATGCTCTGTCCAATTGAGCTACGGGCGCGAGTCAACGAAGATAAGGTCTTTTCGGCGAAATGTCTATGTCGAACTCCGCATTGACATCCACGTTAGTTGAGGAGGCCCTGGGTCAAGAACGAGCAGTTAAAAAACTATTTGCCGAGCCGACGGTCGCTTCGGGTGATTCGAGATGCGGCAGCGCAGGTGCGAAAATCCAGCTCGTCGAAGCTGCTAAAGGCGACGGTTGCCGACGTATATAGTCACTACGAACTCACTCCCGACGAGCTAGCGGCTAAAACACTCCAGGAATGCTTTGAATCAGACGTGCTTTGAATGAGGCTTCGAAGTTTGCCGTCGTTGAGGCCAGACGGCTCCAAATGCCTACATGAGGGTCTTCGGTCGCGTGCCGGACAAACGATGACCGCGGACGGATCTTCGTTCCGCGGCGTTTTGATAACGTTTACCGTCGCACTTGTACTTGCGATTTCGCTTTCGCCGTGTGCGTCGCTCGCGCAATACCCGGCACATCCCGCGACGAGGGCTGCAATTTGTGCGGCCGACCTTTCGGCGCGTGATAAGGCAATATCCGACGATTCGTTTCAGGGCCGCGGGCCAGGAACGGTTAGGGGCGAAGCCGCAGCGGATTGGATCGCCGACGAGATGAAACGCATCGGATTGCGGCCGGGCAATCACGGAAGTTTCTTCCAACCGGTGCCCGCGGTGACCATGATTCTCGACGCGGCAAGGTCCGTCTTCACCGTCGATACACCGCGAGGTGCGCTGACGCCAAAATTTCCCGATGACACCGTTTACTGGACCCAGCAATACGCGAGCGACACCGTAAAAGTAGCCGCTTCGCCGTTGATCTTCGTCGGCTACGGCGTCGTAGCCCCGGAATACAGATGGAACGACTACGCCGGGGTCGACGTGAAAGGGAAAACGGTGGTGATTCTCGTCAACGATCCGGGCAACGAAGATCCTCATCCCGATCCGAACTTCTTTAAGGGTAACGCGATGACTTACTATGGCCGCTGGACCTACAAATTCGAAGAGGCGGCGCACCATGGAGCGGCGGCGGCGATCATCGTGCATGAGACCGGGCCCGCGGCGTACGGATGGCAAGTCGTACGGAATTCGAATTCCGGCCCGAGGTCGTGGCTTGAAGCGGCCGATAAGAACTCAAGCACGGTTCCCATCGAGGGATGGATTACGCTGGGTACCGCGCGCGATCTCTTCAAACGTTCGGGACTCGACTACGATCGGCTAAAAGCGGCGGCCAATCGGCGCGGATTCAGAGCGGTTCCGATGATGGGAGAAACTCTGCACGTCGAAGCGCATTCCACAATCACGTATATGACTACGCGCAACGTGATCGGCGTGGTGCGCGGCAGCAAACATCCCGACGACTACGTTCTCTACACCGCGCACTGGGATCATTTGGGCGTCAAGCCCGACGTCGCGGGGCCGGACAAGATTTACAATGGCGCGATCGATAATGGCCTGGGAGTTTCGGGCATCCTGGAAATCGCCGAGGCGTTCACGCACCGCAAGGCTCGCCCGGATCGCTCGATCGCGTTTATCTGTTGGACGATGGAAGAGCAGGGACTCCTGGGATCGCAGTATTTCGCGGAGCATCCTCTGTGGCCGCTCAACCACATCGTTGGCGGGCATCAATCTAGACGCAAATCTTCCCGAGGGACGCGCCCGCGATCTTGTGCTCGTCGGCCGCGGCTCCTCGCAACTCGAAGACCTGCTCGCGCAAGTACTCGAGAAACAGCATCGTGTCCTGACGGCGGACCCGGAGCCGGAGAAGGGGCACTTTTATCGATCGGATCACTTCAGCCTCGCCAAGGTCGGCGTTCCGATGCTGGCCCCGGCGGGAGGTGACGACCTGACTGACGGTGGAACGGCGGCGGGTCAGGCCTTGCGCGACGATTACCGAAAACATCGCTATCACCAGCCTTCCGATAAGTGGAATGCGAATTGGGACCTTTCGGGGCCGATCGAAGATCTGCAGGTGTACTATGAATTTGGCCGCGAACTGGCCAACAGCGATGCATGGCCCGATTGGTATCCCGATGACGAATTCCGCGCGACCCGCGACAAATCGATGAGCCAAAGATGAGGCCTCTCGCCCGAGAACCGCTGACCGTGGCCCGTAAAAAGGCGGTCCGAGACCGCACGGCTGATGTTCGCAGTGGCTCACGATCGGATGTTCTTTCGGATTGCTTCGCGGCTCAGCGACGCTTCGGTCCCCGGCTATGCTCTGGCGATCCAGGCGTTTTGGGGAAGCCTCCTGGTTGGCGCTCGACAACCGGGCGGTGGTGCGCTTCTACAATAAGCGCGGCACGGCCGAACAATGGATAAAGGAGAGCAAGCGGGCGGTCGCGCTGACGCGGCTTAGCTGCCACCGCTTTCGCGCCAACGAGGTCAGGCTGTGGCTGAGCGTGATTGCTTATAACCTCGGGAACTTGTGGCGGCGACTGGCGCTGCCGACGCGGGTCGCCACCTGGTCGCTGACCAGCTTGCAGCAGCGGTTGGTGAAGACCGGTGGACGGTTGATAAAGCACGCACGTTACTACTGGTTGCTGCTGGCGGAGAGCCATCTAACGCGGCGATTGTTTGCCGGGATGCTGCGGAAGATCGCGATGCTGCCGTCGCCGGCGGGATAAGGCGAGGCCTAGCGTGCAGCAATTATCGATGACGGCGGGGGAAGTGTCTGCGGATGCGCCCAGGGAAAAGGGTCTTTCGGAGCGTTGCGTGCTCGCCGGAGGCGAACCCGGTCCCTTGCCGGCGCTGCCGGGAACACCGCCGGCCAAGACCGGCTAAACCCTTGCCGAGTGAGGCCATCCGGTCTATACGACTGGCTGGATTGGAAAGTCAAAACGGAAATGTCGGGTTAAGATCATTTGCTTTTTTCAGGTTCTATTCAACGCTGACAGACGGTGAACACCATAGAAGCTTATCGGCTTACGGCTACCGTCATGCCGCGATAAGTCCGATGCCGTTAAACGAGATACATTTTTGCAGAAGAAGGTGACGTGTGATCAAGCGAGTTGGAACCGTGCCCCCTTTAGTCGCAACAGGTGGTGTCTGTCAATTGGTAGAAAAGTAGTTGGCATCGGTAATCGACGAGCGAGCAGTTGACTATCCAGTGGCTTACGCCGCCTCCACTTGCGAGAGTAGTCAGATCGTGCCAGCCGACCAGGCGGCGCAGGCGCACTTGGCCGCTACGGAGGAGGCCGAAGAGCAGGAACAGCACCGCCTCTTCACTGGGCAGGGAAGCCTGGGTTTTGGTCCGCCGGCGAAACTCCTCGTTGATCCGTTCGAGCGCGTTGGTGGTACGCAGCGCTTTCCACTGCGACGAGGGGAAAGCGGTGAAGGTGAAGAGCTCGTCGCCGGCCTCCTCGAAGCTGGCGCTGACCGCCTTGCAGCGCAGCTTCCACTTGCGCAGGAAGCCAACGCGCGCCTGCTCCACCCCCGCGCGGCTCGGAGCATAGATCATCCGCCGATAATCCTCGGCGAGTTCCTCGCGCAGATGGGCCGGCGCCTTGGCCAGCAGATTCCACAACTTGTGGTTGGTACAGCGTTGGATCGCGAGCTTCGGCCACTGCATCCCTAAGCGCCGCGGCCAGTCCCGGATTGCCATCGATCACCGCCAGCACGGGAGACGCCGAGATTGCGGGCGCCGAGGGAGCGCACCGCGTCCAGCCAGGCTTGCTCACTCTCGCCCCCGGCTAGCCGCAGATCGAGCACCACGCGTTGGCCGTTGGCGCATACCCCCAGCGTGACCAGCACCGGCACACGCACGCGCTTTTTCCCGATCCGTACCCGCGGATACCAGCCGTCGAGAAACAGGTAACGAATCTTCAGCTCGCCGAGATCACGTTGGGCCCAGGCTTCGAAGTCTTCGCGCAGGCGCCCGACCAGGCGCGACACTGCGTCCTTCGACAGCGGCGCGCCACGCAGCAGCGGCGCCAGTGCGCCGCGTAGCCGGCGCGTATTGGTGCCGCTCAGATACACGCCAAGAATCGCTTCGTCGACCCGCTCGGTGCGCCGCTGATAGCGCGGAATCATCCGGCTGTGCCACTCGCGGCGCTGGCCCTGTCGTCTTCGATCCGCGCCCGCGGCATTGTAATGGTGGTTGCGCCCAAGGCTGGTCGTCAACGTGCGCGCGCGCTTGCCATGCCGATACCCAACGCGCACCGAACCCACGCGCTGCGACCTTGCCGCGCCCAGCGCGCGCCTCCAGTTCCTCCTCGACGATGGTCTCGATGGTGGCCCGAATCCGCTCTCGCAATCAGCATCCTCGAGCGCGCCTTTTCCTTGCCCCCCGCTCCTGCTATCGCTTTCCATGGCGTCATCCTCCGGCACCCGCCGCCAAGCGGGTGTGAGTTGTGGCTCAAGTCGCCGGATCTTGACGCTTTTTCACTTTTTCCACCAACTTCGCGACACTACCTCGCAACATTCGTTCAAGCCAATTTGCTACGAATGATCTCGGTCGCGCTAATTGTGGCAGCGCAGCTGATTGTCGCTGCTCCTTACTGCGCAGCCGCTTCGCCTGAGGCGAAGCTACAGGGTGCCGCGGACGATGCCTACGCGGCGATTCTCCAGATCCTCGGCACCATCGATACGACCCCGTGCCCGACCCAGCCGGCTCCAACCGATCCGCCTACTGACTCGGCCTTGGGCCTGCCGCCGCAGTGCAATTTCTGGCAAATTGGCAACCTGTTCGACGCCGGCATCGACTACGCCGTCATGAAGCCGTCTAAGGCCAAGCCATTCGCGCATGCCATCTTCGATGTCTATGACCATACGGCCAACTCTCCGGTCGCGTGTTGGTACGACGACTTCGGATGGTGGGCGGGAGCCGCGCAGCGAGCGCTCGATGCGCCCGCTTTGTGGGGCAAGCCTCAGTTGGACCGCTTCCAGCAGATCTTCGCGGTGGAATGGGGACGGATGCAGCCAGGGCTCGCGGTCTACGATCACAATCGCGAGGAGTGAGTTCGATCCCGACGATAACGATTTGCAGTTGCAGCCGAAGTTTACGGGCGGAATGTGGAACTACTTCTGGACTAAATCCAAGCATGTGGACGTCTGCAACACGCCCTGCGATCCGACCGACAACGTCAATAACAATCTGTGCGGCCGCCAGAACACTGTGACCAACGCGCTCTACTTGCTTGCGGCCTCGCGGCGTCTGCAGAGCACCTCAGATTCCTACTACCTGACGAGCGCACAGAGAGAGCGGCAATTCTTCCTGAACTGGTTTGATGCGGCGAACTTCTCCGACCAGGATCAAGCACTTCTCTTCAACCTCGGTGCGGGGCCAACCTCGCCCGCAGTGGTCAGAGAGCGTGTGAGCATTTACGCATCCGGCAACCCGGACTCCCATTACAATTCCAAACTGATTTGGTCCGGAGATCAGGGATTGATGCTGGGCGCATTGGTTAATTTCATGAAGGGCGCACCAAAAGATCCCGAGAACCCGCAAATGCTCAGCATCGCGACGCAGATACTCGATGGCATAATCGTATACCTGACAGACGCGGATGGTCACTTTTATCCCTGGAGCAACGTCCAACATCCGACCCCTGCCACAATGGGTTCAGCGCCGTCGGGCGACAATGACGACTACAACCTCGGCATCAGTGTACTGATGCGCAACCTGGCCGAGGTCTATCAGACCAATCGCCGGTTACGACAACATATGCGGGCCACAGGGTACCCGGCGCTCGTCAAAAACTTCGCGCAAGCCGTGGTCGGATGCGAAGACCTGCTCTGCTACGACGGAAGCTCGCCGGTCACTTGCGGCGGTCCGGCGCATTGCAACGACGTGATTTTGAATACCAACAAGATTGCGGTTATGACCGCTGCCTTGCAGTTCAAATAGCCGTGCCGCCAGAAAATCTGTCCGCCGCGGCCTTGGTGAAACCGACGAAAAGACTTGCGCAACTTGCAGCGGTACCCTGCCTGCCGGAATGCGTCCAGGGTCTGTTCAATCGGGGCAAATGTAAAGTGAGCCCTTGATATCTAGCAGCAACCGTGTTCGGAAACCGCGTCTGCGAGGGGATAAAGGGTAGAGGTCGAGGACGCGAGCGCGGTGGCGTGCCAGTGAGTTTTGCTGCGGAGCATGGCATTGAGAATCACGAGCAGCTTGCGCATGCAGGCGGTGAGGGCCGATTTAGGGTATTTCCCGCGCGCCCGCAACTGGGCGTAAAAAATCTTGATCACTGGATTGGAACGCACGGCGGAGACCACCGCCATGTACAGGACGCGCCGGACCTGGGCGCGACCACCCCAGATACAACGGCTGCCGCGCAAGCTACCGCTGTCGCGGTTAAAAGGCGCCAGTCCGGCCAGCGCGGCGATTTGTTTGCGATTAAGTGCCCCCAGCTCGGGCAAGTGCGCGAGCAGGGTGGTCGAGAGCACCTTGCCGACCCCGGGCACCGAGCGCAGCAACTCGTCGCGCTCGCGCCAGATAGGGGTCTCGCGGACCAAAGCGGCGAGTTCGTCGTCGAACCCGGAGAGCCGCTTTTCCAGCCACCGGATGTGCTCATCAATGCTTTTGTGGATCACCTTGGGCGAGTTGGCCCGGCGGTTCTTTTCCGCCGTGAGCATTTCAACCAATTGGCGGCGGCGGTTCACCAGAGCTTCGAGCGCCTGGGCCTGCGCGTCCGGCAGCGCTCGCACCTGGGGTTTGACCGCCGCGCCAAAGCGCACCAGCACTTGTGCGTCGAGCGCGTCGGTCTTGGCCAGCTGCCCAGTGGCGCGCGCGAAGTCGCGCACCTGGCGTGGGTTAACCACTGCTACCCCGATTCCCGCCGTCGCCAAGGCACTGGCGACGGGGACTTCCAGGCCGCCGGTCGCTTCGATAATCACCAGGTCAGCGGGCTCGAGTCGCCTAAGCAACGCGCTGATTCCGCGCTCGTCGTTGGCCACCGCAAAGCGCTCTCCGTTGGGCCCCAGCGCCACGTCCAACTGCGCCTTGGCCACGTCGATCCCGACATACCGTTTTGCCTCCGCCATCACCGCACCTCATCGCGCTGCTTGCCCAGCCTTGCAATCCGGGATTTTCTTCCCTTACAACCGTTCGGGCTTGAGCGCTGTGATGGCGCGACGACCTTCGCTGCTAGACGGGGTGTTTTCCCCAAGGCCGCACCGGCCTGCCGCGCCACGTCTGTCGACACTTCTACTACATTCGCTACATACAAGGCCGTTGAGGAAGGGATTTGATTAGTCAGTGTGATCGCCATGGTAGTGATAGAAGCGCTGGATTCAGTCGCTGGGTTCGACGGTTTTCGCTCGCCGAGGCGAGCGCGGCGGTGTGGTGGAGTCGTTCTTCATGCGGAGGCCGGGCTGAGTCTGGCGATTCGGAGCAGGTTGTAGGCGGCGGCCACCAGGTAGGCATGCAATTGGGTGCGGTCGAGGCCGCGATAGCGAGTTTTGCGCAGGCCGCCCACGGTCTTCATCCAGCCGAAGATCTCTTCGACCCGCTTGCGCACCCTTTGGCTCGCCGCGTAACCGGTATGACGCGCGGTGCGGCGGTCGAGCGCGGAACCGCCGGCGCGACGCTCATTGCGCGCGATGTGCGGGGTGACCTTGAGCGCGCGGCAGGCGGCGACGAACTCATCAGTGTCGTAGCCCTTGTCGGCCCCGAGTGTAATCCGCCGGCTGCCCGGCAACTCGGTCTCCAGCATCGCCCGGGCACTTTTGCGCTCGGCGTAGCCGTCGGCCGGTTCGACCGCGAACTCGATCAGGAGACCGTTGCGGTTCTCCATCAGCGCGTTGGCCGAGTAACACAACTTCGCTTCTTTGCCCGCTCCCTTCTTCGCCAGCTTCGCTTCGGGGTCGCTGGTCGATTGATGAGTCGCGTTGCTGCGGCGCTCGCCGTGGAAGTTAACCGTCGGGTTGCCGGGGTCGTCGGGCGGCTGAGTCGGCCCCTGGTGCCTGGGCTTGAAGCTCTTGAGCGACGCCCAGGCCTCGACCAGTGTGCCGTCCACGGTGAAGTGTTCGTCCGAGAGCAACTGCAGACTGCGTGCCTGCGCCACCACGCGGGTGAAAAACTCGCGCGCCAGGTCGTGCTCCAGCAGCCGCGCCCGGTTGCGCGAGAAGGTCGAGTGGTCGAAGCTCGGCTCGGCCACATCCATATCGAGGAACCAGCGGAACAACAGGTTGTAGTCGAGCTGCTCGCAGAACATCCGTTCGCTGCGCACGGTATAGAACGCCATCAGCAACGAGGACTTCAGCAGCCGCTCGGGCGGGATCGACGGCCGCCCGATCGCGCTGTACATCTCATCGAACAATGCCGAAAGCTGCGTGAATGCCGCGTCGGCCAGTTCCTTGACCCGTCTCAGCGGATGCTCCCTCGGCACCCGATCGCCAGGCTCCATAATCATCAACATCGACCGCTGCCGCCGCTCTTCACCCCGCATCCGCCGCTTCCTCCACCAGTCAGACTGCTCACTAAGACGAATAATCCAATGATGAGATTCAGGCGTTTATCAACGGCCTTGTATGTAGCGAATGTAGTAGAAGTGTCGACAGACGTGGCGCGGCAGGCCGGTGCGGCCTTGGGGAAAACACCCCGTCTAGCAGCGAAGGTCGTCGCGCCATCACAGCGCTCAAGCCCGAACGGTTGTAAGGGAAGAAAATCCCGGATTGCAAGGCTGGGCAAGCAGCGCGATGAGGTGCGGTGATGGCGGAGGCAAAACGGTATGTCGGGATCGACGTGGCCAAGGCGCAGTTGGACGTGGCGCTGGGGCCCAACGGAGAGCGCTTTGCGGTGGCCAACGACGAGCGCGGAATCAGCGCGTTGCTTGGGCGACTCGAGCCCGCTGACCTGGTGATTATCGAAGCGACCGGCGGCCTGGAAGTCCCCGTCGCCAGTGCCTTGGCGACGGCGGGAATCGGGGTAGCAGTGGTTAACCCACGCCAGGTGCGCGACTTCGCGCGCGCCACTGGGCAGCTGGCCAAGACCGACGCGCTCGACGCACAAGTGCTGGTGCGCTTTGGCGCGGCGGTCAAACCCCAGGTGCGAGCGCTGCCGGACGCGCAGGCCCAGGCGCTCGAAGCTCTGGTGAACCGCCGCCGCCAATTGGTTGAAATGCTCACGGCGGAAAAGAACCGCCGGGCCAACTCGCCCAAGGTGATCCACAAAAGCATTGATGAGCACATCCGGTGGCTGGAAAAGCGGCTCTCCGGGTTCGACGACGAACTCGCCGCTTTGGTCCGCGAGACCCCTATCTGGCGCGAGCGCGACGAGTTGCTGCGCTCGGTGCCCGGGGTCGGCAAGGTGCTCTCGACCACCCTGCTCGCGCACTTGCCCGAGCTGGGGGCACTTAATCGCAAACAAATCGCCGCGCTGGCCGGACTGGCGCCTTTTAACCGCGACAGCGGTAGCTTGCGCGGCAGCCGTTGTATCTGGGGTGGTCGCGCCCAGGTCCGGCGCGTCCTGTACATGGCGGTGGTCTCCGCCGTGCGTTCCAATCCAGTGATCAAGATTTTTTACGCCCAGTTGCGGGCGCGCGGGAAATACCCTAAATCGGCCCTCACCGCCTGCATGCGCAAGCTGCTCGTGATTCTCAATGCCATGCTCCGCAGCAAAACTCACTGGCACGCCACCGCGCTCGCGTCCTCGACCTCTACCCTTTATCCCCTCGCAGACGCGGTTTCCGAACACGGTTGCTGCTAGGAGTATTCAAGGTCGGGATCTTCTGCGATCCGCTTGAGCGTCTCGGGTCAATATTCTTGAACGCTGACGCAATCTCCGCTTAGATATTCCCGTAGCCATCTATCAGACGGATGTGAAGGAACTATCGACCGGGGCAACCCGTATGACCTTCTTGCCGCCCTATCCGGTCGCATCCTTTGGCATAATACCTAGCGGCGAGCTACCACCCGAACTCATGGGTTATGCGAGCATTTATCGAGATTGAGAACAGCAATCAGCGTTTTAATGGATGCCGAAATTGCCGCGGCACTGGATGGAGCAGCCATGAAGCTTTCAGTGCGCAAATTGGCTCCGGCTATCGGCGCGGAACTCGAAGGAATAGATCTCACGCTTCCGCTGAGCAACGAACGGTTTCAGGAAATCCACGAAGCGCTGCTCGACAATCTCGTCATCTTCTTTCGTGATCAGGATCTGACGCCCGCGCAGCACAAAGCCCTCGGCCAACGCTTCGGCGGACTGCACATTCATCCCGCCCCGCTCGGAGTTCTCGAAGGCGATCCGGAAATCATCATTGTCCAGGCCGACCAAAATTCCCGACAGGTCGCCGGAGAACTCTGGCATTCCGACGTCTCGTGCGACGTGCATCCGCCGATGGCTTCGATACTCCATCTCAAAGAAGTGCCATCTGTCGGCGGTGATACTCTCTTCGCCAATATGTATGCCGCGTATGAAGAGCTTTCGAACTCGATGCAGCATTTCCTTGCGGGATTGACCGCCGTGCACGACGGCGGACGCAATTACTCCGGACGAGAGCCTTCATCGTCGCGCGAAGACGGCTACCCACGCGCCGAGCATCCAGTCGTGCGAACCCATCCGATCACGGGACGCCAGGCGCTGTTCGTGAATCGGATGTTCACGACGCATATAGTCCAAGCTCAAGAAACCTGAGAGCGATTTTCTTCTCGAAATGCTCTATCGTCATATCGAACGCCCCGAATTTCAATGCCGTTTTCGTTGGCAACCAAATTCGATAGCGTTCTGGGACAATCGATGCACGCAGCATCTGGCGCTGTGGGACTACTATCCGCATCGCCGCTATGGTCACCGTGTGACGATCGCTGGCGACAAACCGTTCTATCGCGAGTGACAAAGGAACAAGTAGGATTTTAAGCCGGCGAAAAGAGTTCCGGACTCGTGCTCAGGGACTGAGTGCGTCGCGCAAGAAACTAATCGAGAGGGACCTGGTTCGACACCAGGTAGTAGAGCCGCTCTATAAATCGACCGCAAAGCTATCGAACACCTGGAATTTCCATGAGCACAACTGACGAATTACTCAAGGCAAATGAAGAATATGCTCGTAACTTCAAGCTCGGTAGCTTGAGCACACTGCCGGCCCGCCATCTCGCAATCGTTACTTGCATGGATGCGCGGCTTACGGTCGAACAGTTCTCCGGGCTCAAGACTGGCGATGCCCACATCATCCGCAACGCCGGCGGCGTCGTTACCGATGACGTGATCCGTTCTCTGCTGATCTCGCACTACCTGCTCGGCACTAACGAGTGGATCATCGTCGAGCACACCGGCTGCGGGATGTTGACCTTCAGGGACGAGGATTTGTTGGGCAGGCTCGAAAAGGAGACCGGCGCGGTGGCTCATGCGCCGAGCCAGCTTCCATGCCTTTACTGAACTGGATACGAACCTCCGCCGCCAGATTGCGAAAGTCCGCGCTCATCCATGGGTTCCCAAGGAAATTCCGGTGCGCGGCTTCATCTATGACGTCAGCACGGGACGGTTGAGCGAGGTCAAAGCGTAGGTGTGCGAAGAGTCGAGGCTACGCTGAAATTCCGACTTTCAAACCTATCGCTGGCAGTTCATCCTGTCCGGCGCGAATCGGAGTCCGCAGGACAGGTGTTGGTTGGATGGTCGGGGTTTTCACGGCTCTGCAATGGCCGCGAGCGCCGCCTGAATCCGCGCCGCCTGAGCCTGGTTGATCAGGCTGCCTGGACGGAAATGTCGGAAGCGCGGGCTTTTAAGCCTTGCGTGTCACGTCGAGTTTGTTGGCATGATCGCGGCCGTCTGCTAGTGAACCGCTGTGGAGCTCTAAAGAAATGAGAATTATGGAGGCGCGAATCGCACCGGAGCTTGCCTTCACACTCGCGCGGCAGGATGCCCGCGGGATCACGACGGTCTCAAAGCATAGCGGAGGAGACATACATGACTGACCCTCACGATTGGGTAAAAGCAAAAAGCGTTCAGAAGCTCAGGGAATTGCAGCCCGAGCTGTTCGATAAATTTGTGGAATTTGAGCGCGCCGTCTACGAGCCTGGACACCTCTCGACCAAGATCAAGGAACTCATCGCCGTTGGGGTGACTCACGTAACCCAATGTGATGCCTGCATCAGCCTGCACACCCGAAACGCGAAGCTAGCCGGGGCAACCGATCAGGAGATTGCCGAAGCGGTATTTGTGGCGGTGGAATTACGGGCGGGTGCGGCAATCGGCCATTTCAAGACCACTGCTGCAGCGCTCGAGCATTCCCACGGCTAAAATATGGTCCGGCTCCGCGCCGCTGAGGACTCAGTCGCGAGGGCGCACCGATACGTAGCGATTGCCGCGCTCATAAAATCGCCACGGCTTCGCCGCCCACGCTCCGGCGTAATCGACATTGATTCTTGCCGAGCGCCCAACTTTCGTTACGGCCATCGTCCCACGATCCGGCTCTTCCAGGAAGAGCCGCTCGCCACAAAGGTCGCGTCCGTAGTCCTCACCGGTTATCCCGAGCGCCTGCGTCAGCTTGCCCGGACCGTTGGTCAACTCGCGCGCGCCGGCAGAGTTTTTGCCGCCGCGCCTGCGCACCATCAGCTCCAGTCCGCGTACCGGCTCGAGCGCCCGGATCAAAACGCCGTGAGGCTCGCCCTCCGAGGCCACGATGATGTTCATCGCCCAACTCAATCCATAAATGAGGTAGACGTAGGCGTAGCCCGGCGGCCCGAACATCACCGTGGTCCGCTTGGTCAGCCCTCGCGCGCTGTGCGCGGCGAGGTCCAGCGGCCCGCGATAGGCCTCGGCTTCGACTATGCGGCCCGCCGCCTCGCCCTCGGGCGTGCGATGCACCAGCAGCTTCCCGATGCATTCGCGCGCGACCACCAGCACCGAACGTGCGTAGAAACCGCGGGGCAGTTTCATCCGGTCTTTTTTCTATGCTCCCGGTAGCGCGCGATCAGCGCATTGGTCGAGCTGTCGTGTTTGAGTTGCGGGGTGCCGGCGCTCTCCAGCTCGGGGATGATTCGCTGCGCCAGCACCTTGCCCAGCTCGACGCCCCATTGATCGAACGAGTCGATGCCCCATATCGCGCCCTGGGTAAACACGCTGTGCTCGTAGAGCGCCACCAGCTTGCCCAGCGTCTCGGGCGTCAACTGCTCGGCCAGAATCGTCGTCGACGGGCGATTGCCCTCGAACACGCGATGCGGCACCAGCCAGTCGGGCGTGCCCTCGGCCTTGACCTGCTCGGGAGTTTTGCCGAACGCCAGCGCCTCGCCCTGCGCGAAGACGTTGGCGAGCAACATATCGTGATGGCGGCCGAGCGGATTGAGCGAGCGGTGAAACGCGATGAAGTCGCAGGGGATGAGCTTCGTGCCCTGGTGAATCAACTGGTAAAACGAATGCTGCCCGTTGGTTCCCGGCTCGCCCCAGAAAATCGGCCCGGTCTGATAGTCGACCGTCGGTGCCGTCGAGCGTGACGTGCTTGCCGTTGGACTCCATCGTGAGCTGCTGCAGATAGGCCGGAAAGCGCTTCAAGTATTGCTCGTATGGAAAAACGCCGACCGTCTGGGCGCCGAAGAAGTCGTTGTACCAGATCGAGAGCAACCCCATGATCACGGGCAGGTTGCGCTCCAGCGGCGCGGTGCGGAAGTGCTCGTCGATCGCGTGGAACCCGTCGAGCATCGCGCGAAAGTGCTCGGGGCCAACCGCGATCATGGTCGAAAGCCCGATCGCCGAGTCCATCGAGTAGCGTCCGCCCACCCAGTCCCAGAAGCCGAACATGTTCTGCGTGTCGATGCCGAACTTGGTCACCTCGGCGGCATTGGTCGAGACCGCGACGAAATGTTTTGCTATCGCCTTCTCGTCGCCGAGAGCGTCGAGGCTCCACTTACGCGCGCTCTGCGCGTTGGTCATGGTCTCGAGCGTGGTGAAAGTCTTCGATGAGATGATGAACAGGGTCTCGGCCGGCATCGAGGTCGCGCGTCGCTTCGACGAAGTCGGTGCCGTCGACGTTGGAGACGAAGCGCACGGTGAGATTGCGATCGCTGTAGTGGCGCAGCGCCTCGTAGGCCATCACCGGCCCCAGGTCCGAGCCGCCGATTCCGATGTTGATGACGTTGCGGATGCGCTTGCCGGTGTGGCCCTTCCACGAGCCGTCGCGCACGCGGCGGCTGAACGCCGCCATCCGGTCGAGCACCTCGTGAACCTCGGGCACCACGTTTTTGCCGTCGGTCATAATCGACGCGCCGCGCGGCGCGCGCAAGCGCCACGTGTAAAACGGCGCGCCGCTCGGTGACGTTGATCTTCTCGCCCGCGAACATCGCGTCGATGCGCCCGCGCAATCCCACTTCCTCGGCCAGCGCCAGCAGCAGGCGCATCGTGTCGCCGGTGATGCGATGCTTGGAGTAATCGAGGTAAAGTCCCGCGGCCTCGACCGCGAAGGTCTCGCCGCGCCGCGGGTCTTCGCCAAAGAGCGTGCGCAGATGAACGTCGCGGATCTTCTGGTAATGCTCGCCCAGCGCCTTCCAGGCGCGCCGTTCGGTGAGCGGCGCCGCTTTGGTCTCCATCGGTCGTCCTCCCTTCGCGTGAATCAGCTCGCCTTCTTGAGCGCGGCGCTCTTATCGATGATGCAGGCCAGCAGATCGTCCCATGACTTGACGAAAGATTCCGCGCCTTCGCGCTGAAGCTGCTCGGCCAGCGCGTCGATATCGACGCCCGCCCTGGTGAACTCGGCCAGTTCCTGCTCCGCGTTGCCGCCGTCGTGCGGCAGCATCGCGCCAACCTCTCCGTGGTCGGCAAGCGCCTTGAGCGTATTTTCGGGCATCGTGTTGACCGTATGCGGCGCCGCCAGCGATTTCACATAGAGCACGTCGGAGGCCTTGGGATCCTTGGTGCCGGTGCTGGCCCATAGCAGCCGCTGCGAGCGGGCGCCGGAGTTGAGCAGCCTGAGCCAGCGGTCCGAGGCCAGCAACTCGCGATAGGCCTTGTAGATGCGTTTGGCGACCGCGATGCCGAGCCGGTCGTGCAGGGCCGGCGGCACTTTTTTCGCGACCGCAACGTCCCATCGGCTGACGAACACCGAGGCGACCGAACCGACGTGCGGATTGAGGCCGGCCGCCACGCGGCGCTCGATGCCGCGGATGTAGGCTTCGGCCGCCGCGATGTACTGCTCGCGCGAGAACAACAGCGTCACGTTGACCGGCACGCCGGCGAAGATCGATCTCTTCGATCGCCGGGACGCCCTCGCGAGTTCCGGGGATCTTGATGAAGAGGTTGGGCCGTGCGCCGCGCGCGGACAATTGCTTCGCGGCCGCGATGGTGGCGGCGGTGTCGTAGGCGAGCTTGGGCGAGACCTCAAGCGAGACCCATCCGTCGACCCCGTTGGTCTGGTCGTGAACCGGGCGAAAGAGATCGGCGGCGCGCGTGAGGTCTTCGAGCGCGAGTTCAAAGAACAGCGCCTCGCCCTCTTTGCGTGCGGCGGTCTTTTCCCGGATGGCCGCGTCGTAGTCGTGACTGCTTTTGATCGCCTGGTCGAAGATGCTCGGATTGGAGGTCAGGCCGGTGATCGATAGCTCGTCGATATAGCGTTTGAGCCCGCCGCCGGTCAGCAGCGCGCGCGTGATGTTATCCAGCCAGAGGCTCTGGCCGGCCTCATGCAGTAGCTGTGTCGCTTTCATAGTCCCTCCCATGCTGCGCCCGACGCATGGCGCCGAGGCTCGGCATAAACTGAGCGGTTATACTTTCATCAACTTACGCGGGCGGGTTGTGCCAGCCATCGACCGTCCGAGGTCAACTCTTCGGCTTTGGCCGGGCCCCAGGTGCCCGGCTGATACTCCAGCGCCGGAGTGACGTCGCCGAGAATGGGCTGAACGATCGCCCACTGCGCCTCGACCGCGTCCTGGCGCGTGAACAGCAGGTGATCGCCGCCATCGCGTCACCCAGCAGACGCTCGTAGGCGTCCATCTCTTCGCCCTGGGGCCGCTGCACGAGCTTGAGTTCGGTTGGCTCGGCATCCATATGCTCGCCCGGCCGTTTGATCTGCGCGCCGACGGCGATTATCACGTCGGGGCCCAGGCGGAAGCGATAGTAGTTCGCATCCTCCGGACGGAGCTTGCGCAGCGGCGGCCGTTTGAGCGTGACCAATACCTCGGTGGCATTCACCGGCATGCACTTGCCGGCGCGGATGAAGAACGGCACGCCGTCCCATCGCCACGAATCGATATGCAGCCGCACGGCGGCGAAGGTTTCGACCGTCGAGTCCGGCTTCACGCCCGGCTCCTTGCGATAACCGCTGAATTGCCCGCGCACCAGGTCGTCCGGGTCCAGCGGCAAGATCGAGCGGAAGACTTTGACCTTCTCGTCCTGGATCGACTCGGGATAGGTGGTCAGCGGCGGTTCCATCGCGAGGTACGCCACGACCTGGAGCAGATGGTTCTGCACCACGTCCCGGATCGCGCCGTTGGCGTCGTAAAAGGCTCCGCGGCCCTGCACTCCGAAGCTCTCGGCCATCGTGATCTGCACGCTCTCGACATAGCGCCGATTCCAGATCGGCTCGAGAAACGAATTGGCGAAACGGAACAGGACCAGGTTCTGCACCGGCTCCTTGCCCAGGTAGTGGTCGATACGAAACACCGACGGACTCCTCGAACACCGAGTGCAGCGTCACGTTGAGCGCCTGCGCCGAGGGCAGGTCGTGCCCGAACGGCTTTTCGACGATGACGCGCCCGTTGCGCGCGCATCCGGAGCTGCCGAGTTCCTTGATCACGGTCGCGAACAGGCTCGGCGGAATCGCCAGGTAGTGCGTCGGATGCTGCGCACCACCCATCGCCTTGAGCAGGGCCTTGTAGGTCGCCGGGTCCTGGTAGTCGCTGTCGATATAGCCCAGGCGCTCCAGGAGCCGCTTGAAGGCTTCATCGTTGACGCCTCCGCCGTGCTTCTCGATACTTTCACGCGCGCGTGCGCGAAGCTGATCGAGATTCCAGCCCGACTTCGCCACGCCAATCACCGGGAACTCGAGATGGCCCCGGCGAGCCATCGCGTGCAGCGCCGGGAAGATCTTCTTGTAAGCGAGGTCGCCGGTGGCGCCAAAGAACGCCAGCGCATCCGAGCGCACTGCGCCGGCGCTCATGATTTCTTCTCCAGGTGTCCGCCGAACTCGTAGCGCATCGCGGAAAGCATTTTGTCGGCGAAGTCGGCCGCGCCGCGCGAACTGAAGCGCTCGTACAGAGCCGCGGTCAGAACCGGAGCCGGCACCCCCTCGTCGATCGCCGCATCCACCGTCCAGCGCCCTTCGCCCGAATCGGAAACCCGGCCGGCGAACTTCTTCAACTCGGGATCGCCCGCCAGCGCGTCGGCCGTCAGATCGAGCAGCCACGAGGCAATGACGCTGCCGCGGCGCCAGACCTCGGCGATATCGGTGAGATTGAAATCGTACTGATACAGTTCGGGCTCGCGCAGCGGCGTGGTCTCGGCGTCGGCCACGTGCTGCTGCTTGCCGACGTTGGCGTGGCGCAGGATGTTCATGCCCTCGGCATACGCCGCCATCAGTCCGTACTCGATCCCGTTGTGCACCATTTTGACGAAGTGGCCGGCGCCGTTGGGCCCGCAGTGCAGGTAGCCGTGCTCGGCGGTGCTCGGCGCGACCTTTTCGCGGCCCGGCGTGCGCGGCGCCGAATCGAGCGGCGGCGCGAGCGTGGCGAAAATCGGATCGAGGTGTTTGACGACTTCGGGTCTCGCCGCCAATCATCTGGCAGAAGCCGCGCTCCAGTCCCCATACGCCGCCGCTGGTGCCGGAATCGACGTAGTGGATGCCCTTGGCGCGCAGCGCCTTGGCGCGGCGGAGGTCGTCGACGTAATAGGAGTTGCCGCCGTCGACCAGGATGTCGCCCGGCTCGAACCTGTCCGCGAGATCCGCAAGGGTCCGCTCGACCACCGCCGCCGGCACCATCATCCAAGCCACTCGCGGCTTGCTGAGTTTCGCCTTGAAGTCATCGAGCGAAGAGGCGCCGACGGCTCCCTCTTTGACGAGCGTCTTTACCGCGTCAGGACTGACGTCGAAGACCACGCATTCATGACCGCCATGCAGGAGCCGCCGCACCATGTTGGCGCCCATCCTGCCGAGACCGACCATACCCATTTGCATCGCTATCGCTCCTTGGATGAAGCTCGCCCCTCGGCGAGCCGTTAACTCGAAGGTGTGTCCAAGTACCAGTATGCACCGCCGCGGGGCTCTCAGGTAACCCGGCGACCTGTCACGCCCGGAATTCAAGGCGTCCGTGGAGCCGTCGAAAAGTCAGCCCCTGGTCGTTAAGGATTTAAACTCCTCGAAATCCTTTTTGAATAATATTAAGCAGTTTCAATATGTAATTGAGGCTAAATCTCGCAAAGGTCGGGACCCTGACCGAATACGAAACCATGCGTCCGCTCCGAACCAGGCGTCTGAATAATCCCGAGGGGTCATCGTCGAATCTTCTGAGTGCGGATTTTTCGGTAGTCATCAGCATGCCGCACTTCGGTTGCGAACTCCTCCCGGCAGCCGAATGATGTCCGCCGCAAGGCGGGGCGGTGAATTGGCGGGTATCGGAGAGTCTCCCCCCTCTCTCGATGCCCGCCGTTCCTGTTTGCCCTACTCGATTTCGAATCTGCTCCCCTTTCTCCATCTACGCGACGCCAATTCTCCAAGCGAAGTTTGTTTCGTTTTCGCGCGGCTCTGCTTGACAGCGCTGGAGTCGGCCACGGCATAGCTGGATGCTTGATGTGGCAAAAAAGATGCTTGGTTGTCGCGCCGGTACTGGCGTTCGTGATGACGACACTGCTGCTCAGTTGCGGCGGCAGCTCGAGCAATCCGACTCCGGCTCCAACGTCCACTCCGATAACCCTGATAGCGGTGCGGGTCTGCGCGCAGGCTCCATCAAACGGGGCCGCATGCACACAGGCAACTACGGCCGAAATTCCTCTGAACACGACGGATTACCAGTTTTGGGCCCAAGGTGAATTCAGCTCCAACGGCATCAGCACCTTCCAGACCATCTCGGCGTCAGCAACCTGGTTCGTTAGCAACTCGCTCCTTACAAGCGATGGTCCGGGCTACTTCACACTCCGGAACAACCACGGGATGCACATGCATCACCGCCGCTTCCGGAACAGTCGTGAGCCCGCCGGTGCTGATAGGAGTCGGGCAACCGGCGGCAGCTTGCAGCCCATGCCCGGCGTCGCCCCCCTGACATGGAAGCCTGACCGCGGAGCCGGCAGGTTATCCACAAACGGGAGGTTTGACACTACCGGGGCGGGCCGATAGGGTCTTAATCTTCTGAGGGTTTCGTAATGGAACGACAGGCCCGGCGCGCCCAAGTGTTGCGCCATGCCAAACGGATATTCGCGCGCAAAGGCTATCATCGAACCAACGTCGCTGATATCATCGCGCGCGCTCGTATCGCCCGAGGCACCTTCTACCTCTACTTTCAAAACAAGAGGGATCTCTTCGAGGAACTGCTCGCTCAAGTGCTAACCGAGCTTTCACGACGCATCCAGCGCCTGCGCCCGGATGAGCCCGACCCGGTCAATCAACTGCGCGACAACCTCAAGCGCGTGATGAATTTCGTGCTGGCGGAGCGGGAATTGACCGACATCCTGCTCAACCACTCGGTAGGTTTCGACCGCGACCTCGATTTGCAGATCCTGGAATTTTACCAGCGCATCGCCGACGCCATCCAGCGCTCGCTGGACCTTGGCGTGCAGATGAACCTGGTGCGCCCATGCGATACGCGCATCGCCGCCTATTGCATCCTTGGAGGAATCAAGGAGGTGGTCGGCCAGATCGCGCGCCGGCGTCCGCGAGAGGTCGACTCGCTGGTCGAGGAGATTCTGGCCTTCGGACTGGGCGGCGTGGCGCGCCCGGAGCTGCTCGAAGAAGCCCGCCGGCGCGGCGAATTGCAGGCGCCGAAGCGCGTCTATTTTAGGGCCCAAAGTAGAATGACATGTCAGTTTACGTGACCAGAGCAGCGGGACGCAGCGCTCGGAGCAAAGCAAAGGTCTCGGCCTTTTACGATCTCGACGGCACATTGGCCGGCCTCAACCTGCTCCATGCCACGGTCTTCTTCATGGCCAACCTGGGCGAATGGAGCGGACGCGCCGGCTATCTAGCCCGTCTCGCGCTCGACCTTCCGCGGCTGTACATGGCCGAGCGCCACGACCGCCGGCTGCTCAACATGAAGCTGTTCGAGGCTTACAAGGGCGTCTCGCGCGACCGCCTGTGGGAACTCGGGGACGAGTATTGCGACCGCGTGCTGATGCGCCATCTGTATCCCCGCGCGATCGAAATGTTGGAGGCCAATCGCGCGTTGGGAATCGAGCCGGTGCTGGTGACTGGGTCGCCCGACTTCCTGGTCGAACCGCTCGCGCGCCGCCTCAACATCGAACATTTCGCGGCCAATCGCCTGGTCTACAGCCGCGGACTCGCCACGGGCAGGATGCTCGAGCCGGTGATGGCGGGTTCCGAGAAGTCGGCATGGTGCGAAAGCTTCGCCGCGGCGCGCCGGATCGACATGGCCGGATGCTGGGGATACGCCGACTCGTACTATGACCTGCCCTTTCTTTGCGCGCTGGGGCATCCGGTGGCCGTGAATCCCGACCGCCGCCTGCTCGCTGCCGCGCACAACCGCAAGTGGCCAATTGTTCGTTTCAGCCATGACGCCGAGCCCGTCCGCGACGGCGGCTCAACCGGGACGTGGCTGCTGGACTGGCTGGGGAGAGCTACGGATGGCGCGACCGGAAGGTAAGCTCAAAGAGCTGAAGACCGCCGAACTCCGGCATGAGCCCGGCGCGCGCCGCGATTTGGTGGTGACGCTCAACCGGCGCTCGGCGCCGCGTCTGATCGCCTACGGCGACGACTTCTGGTACGAGAAGCTGCCCGCCGGCACGCGAGTGATCTATCCGCCGCCGCCGCTGGAGCCGCTGGCCGATCCCGACGCCGCGATCCGCTACGCGCTGCTGCGGCCCGAGAACGCCGATCCGCTGTTCGCGCAGCTCAATCCCAACATGCGCGTGACCATCGCGATCGACGACATCAGTCTGCCGCTGCCGCAGATGCGCCGGCCCGATATCCGCGAGCGCATGCTCAACATCGTGCTCCAGACGCTGGCCGACTACGGCGTCGACGACGTCCATCTGATCGTCGCGACCTCGCTCCATCGCCGCATGACCGAGGCGGAGATTCGCCGCATGGTCGGCGAGCGCGCGTTCAAGCAATTCTGGCCGGAGCGGCTGTACAACTTCGACGCCGAAAACCGCTCCGAGCTCGCGATGCTGGGCAAGACCGATCATGGCGAAGAGGTATGGCTCTCGCGCCGCGCGGTCGAGTCCGACCTGCTGCTCTATCTCAACATCAACCTGGTTCCGATGGACGGCGGCCACAAATCAGTGGCGGTCGGGCTCGCGCCCTACCAGAGCCTGCGCCACCATCACAACCCCGCCACGCTGCGCCAGTGCAATTCCTACATGGATCCGACGCGCTCGGCGCTGCATCACTCGGCCAACCGGATGGGCCGCCTGGTCAACGAGCACGTCAACGTCTTCACCATCGAGACCGCAATCAACAACCAGATGTACGGCGGGATGCTCGATTTCCTGCAGAAGAACGAGGATCGCTTCTCCGATTGGGACCGGATGCGGCTGAAGGGCTTTCGCTGGACGCTCGGCAACATGTCGGATTCGCTGCGCCGCCAGGTGCTCAACCAATACGCCGCGCCCTATTCGATGACCGGCGTATGGGCGGGCGAGACCGACGCGGTTCATCGCAAGGCGCTGGCTCGCGTGTTCCAGCAGTACGCCGTGCCGGTCAAGGGTCAGTCCGACGTGCTGATCGTCGGCGTGCCCTACGTCTGTCCGTACAACGTCAACTCGGTGATGAACCCGGTGCTGGTGCAGTGCACGGGCCTGGGCTACCTGTTCAACATGTTTCGCGGCAAGCCGCTGGTACGCGAAGGCGGCACCGTGATCATCTGTCATCCGCTGCGCGACCAGTTCCATCCCGAGCATCATCCGAGTTACATCGAGTTCTTCCATCGCTGCCTGCGCGAGACCACCGAGGCCACCGAACTGGAGCGCAACTTCGAGGCCGAGTTCGCGCGCAACCCGACCTACGTTCACATGTACCGCTACGGGCACGCCTATCACGGCGTGCATCCGTTCTACATGTGGTACTGGGGCGAACCGGCTCGCCAGCACGTGGGACGAGTAATCGCGGCAGGATGCGAGGAGCCGGAAGTCGCAACCCGCATGGGATGGGAGTCGGCCGACACGCTGGACGAGGCGATCGCGATGGCGACGTCCGATCTGGGCCGCTCGGCCAGTATCACCTATCTCCATCTACCGCCGCTGGTGATCGCAGATGTCGAATAGCAACGGAACTAACGGCAGCGCCACGCGCACGGCGCCGGCGCCACTGGAGCAGACGCTGCGCCACCGCCGCATCCTGCTGACCGGTGCAACCGGCTTTCTCGGCAAAGTCTTCCTCTCGCTGCTCTTGCGCTGGCATCCCGAGATCGACCGCATCTACCTGCTCATCCGTGGCGACCGGCGCCTCAGCCTGAGCCGCTTGCGCCGCGAAATTCTCGACTCGCCCGTGTTCGGTCCGCTGCGCGAGCACCTGGGCGATCGCTTCGACCGTTACGTCGAGGAAAAACTTTCCGTGCTCTGCGGCGACATCACCGAGGACGACCTGGTCTCCGAGGGCGAGGCGCCGGGCCGCGGCGCGATCGACGCGGTGGTGCACTGCGCGGGGCTGGTCAACTTCGAGGCCTCGCTGGAGAAGTCGCTGTCGGTCAATACCACCGGCGTCGCCAACGTGATCGAGTTCTGCCGCAAGCGCGGCGCCGCCCTGCTCCATGTTTCGACCTGCTATGCCGCGGGCAACGCCGACGGCCATCGTTTCGAGGACGACATTCCGACCGACTGGTGTCCCAACGGCCGGCGTAACTTCACTCTGCGGCGCGAAATCCGCGACGCACTTGGCCGCCGTCGCGCGCGTCGAGGCGGAATCCCACGACCAGGTGCGCCAGGCCGACGAGCTCCACGTGGTCAATGCCGACGCCGACGGCGACGACGTCCACGAAGCGGCGGCCGAGCGCTGGCGCAAGCGCTGGGTCGAAGAACGGCTCAAGGAGATCGGCCTGGAGCGGGCGCGCCGCTGGGGATGGCCCAACACCTACAGCTACAGCAAGAGCCTCGGCGAGCAATTGGTCTTCGCCGCGCAGGACACCATCGCGGCCACCGTGGCGCGTCCCTCGATCATCGAAAGCGCGCTCCGCGATCCGTTCCCGGGATGGAATCAGGGCGTCAACACCAGCGCTCCGCTGACTTATCTTTCCGGCCGCGGCTATCGCTTCTATCCGGCCAAGGGCGAGCTGGTGCTCGACATCATACCGGTCGATCTCGCGGCGCACGCGATGATCCCGATTCTCGCGGCGCTGCTCGCCGGCCGCCACAAACCGATCTACCAGCTCTGCACTTCGGACGTGAATCCGCTGCCGATGCGCCGGCTGGTCGAGCTGACCGGGCTCAGCAACCGTCGCGAGCATCGCCGCGTGGGCGGTCCGATGGGCCGCTTCGCACCGCATCTGGAGGCGGTGGTGGTCTCGCAGAGCACCTACGAGCTTGCCAGCCAGACGCTGCCCGAGTTGCTCAAGAAAGGCGCTGGCGCCGTCCGCACGCTGCTCGGCGAAGAGTCCGAGCGCGCGAAAAAGTTCGAGCAGGGTGTCGACAAGTTCGGCGCCAACACCGCGATGGCGCGCGAGCTGGTCGAAGTCTATCGCCCGTACATCCAGGAGCTGGTCTACACTTTCCACGGCGCCAACATCCGCGCGCTCTACAAGTCGCTCACGCCAGCCGACGCCGAGCACCATCCCTATGCTCCGGAGCGGATCGATTGGGCTGACTATTGGATCAACGTGCATCTGCCGGGACTGCGCCGGCACATCTTCGGCTCGCTCGATCTCCATACCCGCGGCCGCCCCAGCGCTCCGGCGCGCTATCGCACGCTGGCCGAACTGCTGGACCGCGCCGCCGAGCGGCATGGCTCACGGCCGGCCTTGGTCGCGCGGCAGCCCTCGGGCGAACGCACCACGACCACCTTCCGCGAACTGCGCGACGGTGCGCATCGCGCCGGCCTGTTGCTCGGGATGCGCGGGGTCAAGACGGGCGATCGCGTGCTGCTCATCGGCGAGAACTCGCCCGAGTGGGTATTCGCCTACTTCTCGATCCTTGCCGCCGGCGCCGTCGCCGTGCCGCTGGACCATCTGATTTCGCCCGAAGAGCTGGCGCCCATCTGCCACATCGCTACGCCCTCGGCCGCGCTCTGCTCGGCGGCCGTCGCCAAGCGCCTGGGCGGAGCGCTGGTCGAACTCAACGATGAGATCGTGCAGCTGGAGTTCGCCGAGCTCAGCCGTCCCTTCGTGCTCAAGGGGCGGCCAGACGCGCGGCCCGCCGCCGAGCGCAAGACGCTCGCCTCCATCGTTTTCACTTCCGGCACCACCGGCGCGTCCAAGGGCGTGATGCTGACGCATGGCAATTTCGCCGCCGAAGTCGCGATGCTGGCTCGGGTCTTTACGCTGGACTCTTCCGACGTGGTGCTCTCGCTGCTTCCGCTCCATCACACCTTCGAGTTCACGTGCGGGATGCTGTTGCCGCTCGCGCTTGGCGCGACGGTGGTTTACCCGCTCGGCGTCGACGCGGCGAGCCTGGCGCGCACGCTGGCCGACGTGCGGCCGACCGCGGTGGTCGGCGTGCCCGCGCTGTGGGAGGCGGTGCATCGGCGCATCGTCGACGGGGTCGAGGCGCAAGGGCCGTTCCTGCACGCGCTGTTCGATCGCCTGCGCGACCTCAACCGCAGGCTCGACGGCGAATGGGGTCTCAACGCCGGCGCCCTGCTCTTTCGCCAGGCCCACACCGCGCTTGGCGGCCGGTTGCGGCTCGCGGTGAGCGGCGGAGCGGCGCTGCCTCAGCGCGTCGCCAGCTTCTTCAACGATATCGGGATACGTCTGCTCGAAGGCTACGGACTGACCGAAGCCGCGCCGGTGCTGAGCGTCGCGCGCCCGGACGAACCGCTGGCTGCCGGATCGGTCGGCAAACCGCTGAACGGGGTCGAAATCAAGCTCGCTTCCAGCAGCGACGGCGCAGTAGGCGAAATCCTGGCGCGCGGGCCGAACGTGATGGCAGGTTACTACCGCAACAAGGCCGCCACCGACGAGGTACTGCACGAGGGGTGGCTCCGCACCGGCGACCTCGGCCGCCTCGACGAAGACGGACGGCTCTACATCGTGGGCCGCGCCAAGGACGTGATCGTCGACTCGGGCGGCAACAATATCTATATCGACGAACTCGAGGAAATTTACGGACACTCGTCGTATATCAAGGAACTCGCGATCGTCGGCCTGAAGGTGGCCCAGGGCGAGCAGGCAGCCGCGCTGGTGGTGCCAGCATACGCGCGCGGCGAAAGCCGTCGCGCCGTGGAAGACAACCTGCGCACTCATTTCGAAAAAACCGGCGCCGGCCTCAGTCCTCACAAGCGCATCCGTATCCTGCGTTTCACCGACGCCGAACTGCCGCGCACCCGCACGCGCAAGGTCAAACGCCTCGAGGTCGTCAGGACGCTCGAGCGGATGCTCGAAAGCCACGCCCAGGAGCGCGCGGCAGTTAGCTCCGAGGTCGAGCCGTGGCTGGCCCAGGCGCTCGCCCAGGTCTCAAGCGGCATCGAGAGCATCACGCCCGCGACCCGGCTCATCGAAGACCTCGGACTCGACTCGCTGGCGATGGCCGAACTGGCCGAGCATATCGCGGCTCACGCCGAGCGCGAGCTGAGCCCCGAGGAGCTGGGCGATCTCCGCACCGTTGATGATCTTCAGCGCGCCGTGGGCCAGGGGCAGAACCGCCCTCGCCTGCCGTCATACGCGCGCTTCGCCGAGCCGTTCACTCCCGCGTTGCCGGGCGCGCTCAAGCGCCTGGGCGAAGCGGCGCTTCGCGGCGCGCAGCGTATGGCGTTTGACGGATGGCTGCAGCCACGCGTACTGGGCCGCGGCAATGTGCCCGCCAATCGCAACTTCCTGGTGGTCGCCAATCACGCGAGCCATCTCGATTTCGCGCTCGCCAGCTATGCGCTCGGCGCACCCGGCCGCGAGCTGGTGGTGCTGGCCGCCAAGGATTATTTCTTCAATACCAACGCACGCCGCTTCGTGGTCAGCAACTTCACCCGCCTCATCCCGTTCGACCGCGAGCGCGCACAACTCGACTCGCTCGACGACGCGATCGACGAACTTGACGCCGGGCGCAGCGTCCTGATGTTCCCCGAGGGCACGCGCTCGCCCGACGGCGCGATTCACGAATTCAAAAGCGGCGCGGGCTATCTTGCGCTGCGCGGCGGATGCGACGTGCTGCCGATCCGTATCAGCGGAACTTACGAAGTTCTCGGCAAGGGCAGCATCATCCCGCATCGCCGGCCGGTCGAAGTACGAATCGGCCGCGTCATAACCAACGCCGAGTTGCGCGCGCTCGCCGACAACGCCGAAGGCACCGGCGCCTATCGCAAGCTCGCCGACTCGATGCGCGCGGCGGTGCTGGCGCTGGGCGAGCGGATGCCGTCCTCCAGCGTACCCGAGCGCAAGAAGCGCAAGCATGGCGCGCCCGGCGACGACGGCGGCGCGGCGCCGGTCGAGACGGAAACGGCACAGCCGGCTGGAGAGGCCACCGACGAGCCACGCACCGCGAGTCGGCCGCGCCGGACTTCGGCGCGCGGCGGTCGGCACGCCAAGGGCTGAGGGCGCAAATTCTCACGTAATAGTGAGGATGTCCATGAACACAAAAATCGCTCCGCGTTGATCCTTCACTTCGGCAACCTTCGTTCAGGATGACAACAAAAAACGCTCCCTTCCGTCATCCTGAGCGTCAGCGAAGGATCTCCGCGAAGCGATGGACCTCTTTCCTCGCGTTTATCAACACCCGCGCATAGTCGCGCGAGGGCATAAAATACCCTGCGCGCGCCTGTGGAGCGGTGCGTACGCTCCGTTTATGCGCCGCGTATCGATGAGCTACAATTCCTGATTGTGGACTGGTTCAGCAAACGACCCGAGCATCAGACCCACGCGGCGCACAACCGCGGCCGCCCATCAGTCACCGAAATTTCTTCCGGACTCCTGGTCGGTGAATTCCCCCGGCCCGACGACATCGCCTGGCTCAAATCGGAGTTCGGCGTCACCGCCATTCACAATCTTCAGGACGACGAAGATCTGGTGCTCAACGGATTGCGTGAGCGCGACCTTGCCGAGGCCTGTCGCGCAAGCGGGATCAAATTCGTCCGCACGCAGATCCAGGATGGCAGTGCGGACGCGATGGCCGAGCGGCTCGGCGATACGCTGGGCGCGCTGACGAGCCTTATCAGCGAAGGTGAGCGCGTTTATCTGCATTGCAACGCCGGCCTCAATCGCGCTCCGACGCTCGCGATCGCATATTTGCGCGCGCACGGCGAAATGTCGCTGGACGAGGCTTGCGCGCACGTCAAGGGACGCCGCACCTGCGGCCCATTCATGACGATTTTGGAGGACTACTTCGGACCGCGCCATCATAAGCCCGGCAAGTGAGCCAGCCACGCGGGCAGGCCGCGACGCCGCGACCGCTTGCGCGCGAGCACTGGCTGCGGCTTTGCGCTTGGGGCGTTCATCTGTACACGGCGCTCGGCGCGGTCGCTGGACTGCTCTCCATCGACTATGCCGCGCGCGGCGATTTTCGCGCGAGCTTCATCGCGATGGGGGTCGCGACCGCGATCGACTCCAGCGACGGCCCCCTCGCCCGCCTGCTCGAAGTGCGCCGGCGTATCCCGCACTTCGACGGCGCATTGCTCGACAACATCGTCGATTATCTGACCTACGTGCTCGCGCCGGTATTCCTGATGCTGCGCGCGGGAATTCTCGAGCCCGGCCTCGGCGGCTATCTGATCGGCGGCCTCGTGATGGTGGCGAGCGGCTACGGATTTTGCCATGTCGAAGCCAAGACCGACGATCACTACTTCCGCGGCTTCCCGTCGTACTGGAACCTGGTCGCGTTTTATCTTTATTGTCTCGAACTCGGAGCGCTCGTCAGCACGATCATCGTCGCGGTATTCGCGGTGATGGTGTTCGTGCCGATCAAGTACATTTATCCCAACCGCACCGGGCCGCTGCGCGCGCGTGACGCTCACGCTTGCGATCGCCTGGGCGATAGTGACGCTGGCGATGCTGCCCGCGCTGCCCGGACATAACCCGGTACTGCTCTACGCTTCGCTGTCGTTCATCGCCTATTACCTGATCGCCTCGTTCATCCTGCATGCGCGCGCGGCGATTGAGCTCCGGCGTTACCGGAGCGGTGCATGACGGCAAAGTCGATGGCCGGGTCGCGCCCGTTTGACGAAGCCACCGCCGCAAAAGGCGCGCGATGGCTCCAGGCGCCCGACGGCGACGCGCCGGTATTGCTGATCGCGCCTCACGGCGGCCATGCCGGCCCGGCGACGCGCGCGCTGCTCAATCCCAAGGTCAACGATCTGCATACCGCCGATATCACGCGCGAGCTGGCGCAGCGCCTCGGCGCGGGAGCGATCATCAACGCCGGGATGGATCGCAACCGGCTCGACCTCAACCGCCTGAGCCAGGTGATGAACGAGGCGCCGTGGATGCTCGAGCTTATCGCGGCGCGCCTGGAAAGAATCGTGGCGCGCGGCGGGCGCGCGGTGGTGCTGCTGATCCACGGATGGAACGTCATCGAGCCGCGGGTCGACGTGGGCATCGGGGTCAAGTCGGCCGGCGCAACGCTGCTGCCCGCATGCGGCGCGCACGTCTCCGCGAGCGACGGCTTTATCAATGGGCCACTGCTCGATTTCGTCGAGTCGCTCGGCCGAAGCGGGATCAAGCCCACCTTCGGCCTGCGCTACCCGGGCGCCGGCGCCAACAATCTGCTACAGGCGTTCACCCGGCGACACGCCTCCAGCCCGGTCGACGCACTCAGGCGCCTGGCCGCGCTCAACGCGCGCGGCGCGCTGGAAGCCGTACAGCTCGAACTTTCGGTTGCGCTGCGGATGCCCGGCCGGTTCCGCACCGAGACCATCGCCGCGATCGCCGACTCGTTCGCCCGATGCGATCGGCCCGCCACCGCCCCGCGCCCGAGCCGCGTCGAGCAGGCGAGCCGCATCGAGATCATCCGCACCGTCGAGGTCCCTTCGCCCGCGCCTCGGCGCGGCGCTCAGCAATCGCCCGCTGGGCCGCTTAGGGTGGGACTTGAGTTTTACGATCCGTCGACGGAGCTGGGCGTGATGGCGAGCTTCGATCTCGGCGCTGGCGCGGCGGGCGCGCGCGTGATGGCGGTTGCGGGCCGCGAGCGTATCGCGCTCTTCACGGCCGAGGGGCGCGTCGAACGCACGGCACACAGCCTCACGCTCGGCCCACTTGGCATTGCGCATTGACGGCGGCCGCCTGCGCTTCGATTTTGCCGGCCCGGCGGTCGTGGTCGAAGACGGCACCGCGTATCTGAGCGTCGAGCGCGCGCTCGCAAAGGCCGCGCTGCATGAAGCGATGGAGCTTCACGCGGAGTTCGAGGCGTTGCCGGCGGCACGCGCGTCCTCGGGGGCGACGGACTGAGACACTGGTCGAACTGATCACTCGTCCCGAAAACGCCGGCGACGGCATCTTCGGCCGCGTCACCGGCCATTTCTCGATAGCCGGAGAAAAGCATCGCCTTGAGGCCGTGGCCCGCCTGGGCCGCTCGCTTATCGCAATCGGCAACGGCGCTTTCAGCGCGCGGCGAATGATATGGGCCGCCTTTCCCGACGCGGCATCTCCGCAAGCTGTCGAGGCGCGAACGCAGACCGACAATGAGGGCGGCGAAACGGAGCGCGCGCGCGTTCTCGACTGCGGACGATGGACCGACCGCGGCCTCCAGCGCCTGGAACTGACGCCCGCCATTCCCCGGCGCCCGCCGCATCGAATCAGCGCGATACTGCGGCCGCCTGGCGAGGGCCACGCGCTCACGCTGGCCGGCGAAGTTCAGAGCTTCGTGATGTTGTCGCGGCCGGGGCCCGCACAGAGCCGAATCTTAACCTCGGTCGGCTTCGCCAGCTTTCGTATCGGAGATCAGATTCGCGGTGCGGGGATGTTCGAGTGCTCGCATCGCGGCGCATCGGCGCCGAGCGCAGCAGGCCGAAGCCGCCGAGGCGGACAACGACGAGGGCTAATGGCTATCCGCCGAAAGGCCACGGAAGAGGCCAAAGAACGATTACGGATGGTGAGTTTTGGTGAATCGGGCGCGAGTCGGAATCTAGCGGCGCTCTCCGTACGCTCAGGCGGGCTCTTCGGTCACCGGCGGCTGCACCGCACGCCGTGCGATTTCCTGCTCGAGATTCGCGGCTATCGCCGCGAATTGCTTGGCGAGCGGCGCGTCGGGATGCTCGCGTACGAACAGCGCGCCGCGCTCGGCGCAATCCGCCAGCCGCGGATCGAATGGAAGCCGCCCGAGAATCGGCACTTCGGCTGCAAGCGCCAGGCCCGGAAAGTTGCCCTGCGGAAAGAGCGGACGCACGGTGTGACAACTGTCGCAGTTGAAGCCGAGCATGTTTTCGACCAGCCCGAGCACCGCGATACCGTCATGGGCGATAATCTTGAGCGCGTCACGCGTCGCGCGCACGCTGGCTTCGGAGGGACGCGTAACCATCACGACGCCGGTCAACTCAATCACCTCGGCGAGGCAGTGCAACTGCGAGAGGCCCGAGGCGAGATCGATAAGCATCAGGTCGAGCGGTCCGAAGCGCGCTCCGAGCAAGCGGCGCAACGCGGCACGGTAGTCGATCTCAAGCGGCCGCGCGCCGTTGAGCGACGGAGCCGGCGGCGGCGCCTCGTCGGTATCGACAAAGCTGAACGCCACCGGTTCGCCATCGGCCAGTTGGCTCGAGGCCACGACCCGGATGCCCAACGGACCCGACGCAGGATCGATCTCCTCGCCCGGCGCGAAACGCCGAAGCGGTTTCAGCCCGAGCATCGCGAGCAGGCCGGGCGAGTTAAGATCGGCGTCGATGATCGCGACCTTGCGCCCGGCCATCGCCAGCGCGGCCGCGACGTTGACGCAGATCGCGCTCTTGCCGACGCCGCCCCTGGCGCTGGCCACCGCCACCACCGTGCGTACTTCGGGCAGCTTCAGGATGGCCGCCGCACCATTGTCTGCACTGGCGCCGGCCGGCGTCCTTTCGGACCGCGCCTCGCAGAAGATTCTTGTTGCCAATGACACCTTCCCAGGTCGATACCGGCCGGGCGTTCCCCAGCAGCTCGCCCGGCGCATGCGATCGGCGTGCGGCACGACTCGAAGATCGCGCCTTCGCGTTCAGCGATCAACTCGTGCCCGCTAGAGAATTAGAATGCCCGTGGACGGGGCGGCGGTAAAGATGCTCTCCGGCTTTCGTTCGCCGATGCGCGCGTCAGCCCATCACGGCTGCAACCGACAGGCGTAGTCTCGCTGTAACCTCCGCGCGCGCGGCCGGCTACGGAGTCTCTTCGTCGGCGTCGGTCGAGCCAAGCTTGCGGTAGGTATTACGCTCGTCGTCGAAGCGGCGCTGCGACTTGGCTTCTTTTTCCTGCTCCTGCTGGCAGTCGCGGCAAAGCCGGGTAAACGGCATCGCCTGCAGGCGCTCCTCGGCGATCTCGAGTCCGCACGACTCGCACATGCCGTAGGTGCCCTCGTCGAGCCGATCGAGCGCGTCGTCGATCTGCTTGATTTTCACCCGCTCGCGATCGGACAGGATGAAATTGATCTCGCGGTCGCGCTCTTCCGAGGCGAGGTCATAGGTATCCATGCCCTCGTCCTTGTTGCCTTCGCGCTCGGCGCGCAACTCGGAATCTATCTCGCTGAGCAGCTTGGTCTTCATCTCTCCCAGTTGCTCGCGCATTTTGGCCAGAAACTTTTTCCTGTTCGTGGCTGCTGTTTTCTTCGGCATTGTTCGCCGCCCCTTATAGTTGCGCCACTGCGCCCGTGATCCGTCCGTGAAGGTCGTAAGTCGAAGCGCGTTCGATACGCGCGCGGACGATCTCGCCCGGCTCGGCTTCGCCGCTGAGCAGGACCATACCGTCGATTTCGGGCGCCTGAGCCGAGGTCCGCGCGCGTAACCGCGTCGCGCGCCCCGGCGCCGCCCCTTCGACCATGACCTCGAGTTCGCGACCTACCAGGTCGCGATTCTTTTCAAGAGAAATTTCCGCCGCCACCTCCATCAATTCGGCCCGCCGGCGCCGTTTGACCGCTTCGGGAAGCTGATCCGCAAGATCGAAGGCCGCGGTATTTTCCTCGCGTGAATAAGTGAAAACTCCGACCCGGTCGAATTGTTGCTCGCGCACGAAATCGACCAGGGTCGCGAACGCCGCTTCGGTCTCGCCCGGAAATCCGACGATGAACGAGGTGCGGAGCGCCACCCCGGGGATCGCCTCGCGGACCCGCTCCAGCAGCCTGCGCAACGCGTCGGCGGAGCGCTCGCGCTTCATCGCGCGCAGCATAGCGTCATCGGCGTGCTGCAAAGGCATGTCTATATACTTAACCACTTTTTCGAGGCTCGCGATGGCCGCGAGCAATTCGTCGGTGACAAAATTGGGATAGCAATAAAGCAGACGGATCCATCGTATGCCTTCGATGGGCGCGAGGCGATGCAGCAGCGCCGCCAGCGATGCGCGCGGCTCCAGATCGCGGCCATAGGCGGTCAGGTCCTGCGCTATCAGGTTGATCTCGCGCACTCCGCTCGCCGCAAGCTGACGCGCCTCTTCCACCAGGTCATCGAGCGGACGGCTCTCGTGGCGCCCGCGGATCTTCGGAATGATGCAGAAGGCGCAGCGATGGTCGCAGCCCTCTGAGACTTTCAGGTAGGCGCTGAACGGATCGCCCGTTCTGATCCGCGGCGCCGCGGCCGCGGGCAGCAGATGGGCCGCGCCCGTATAAGGAATCGGCCGCAACTCCGGCCGTTCGCTGCGGCGCAAGAGTTCGGGAAGATCGAGAAAGTTGCCGGTGCCGACGAAAATATCGACCTCGGGAAACTGCTCGCGAAGCTCGCTCCCGTAGCGCTGCGAAAGGCATCCCGCCACCACCAGCCGCTTGCCGGCTCCGTTCTTTTTCACCTCGGCGGCGGCCAGGATAGCGTCGATCGACTCCTTCTTGGCCGGCTCGATGAACGCGCAAGTGTTGACCAGCAGCACCTGCGCCTGCTGCGGATCCATCGTGACTTCGAATCCCGCGCGCACCAGCGCGCCCAGCATCAGCTCGCTATCGGCTGTGTTCTTCGGGCATCCCAGGCTGATCAGGTGGACATTTTCCATAAACGGATAAAAATCGGGCTTATATGCATACTCTCCCGCGACAACGGGCGCAATCGGGGTCGGCGCGGGAGCAAGGAATTTTAGTTCTTTTGGGGACGAACGATGTCCGCGCCTTCGGGTACTGTGAACGCGAACAACGAGTCATCAAGCGCTACGTTTATCCGAATATCGCTAAACTTTAGCTCGGTAACGCCGCCCACCTGGTTGGTCAGCTTGAAATTAACGATGTCGTAACTTTTCGGATCGAGCCCCAGTTCCATCGTGTCGCCGCCGCCCTTGGGAGTCAGGATCACATGAACCAGTCCGTCGCTGGACGAAACCGGCGGCATCGATACGTTGAAATCGCGACGGATATTGCCCAGGCCGAGCAAAAAAGCCGTGGCGCTGCTCTTGAGCGCCTTGCTCACCGGCAACTCGACCACCTGGTTGAGGTCCTTCTCGTAGTCGTAGACGGTCTTGCCGTCGCTCACGACGGTGCCTTCGGATGGCGCCGCAAACTCCCATCGCATCCGTCCGACTTTCCTGAAATAGACCGTCCCTTTGCGAGTGCGCGTCATGCCACCGGGACTGCTCAGCGTCTCGTCGAAATTCGCCTGCCATCGAGCGCGAGCAATCGTAACGCTGCTGCAAGCGCTTCAGGGTCGTATCCAGGCTCGGCGAAGGCTCTGCGCGAAAATTCCTGCGCACCGCTCTGTCCGGGCTTGCAGCGCGCCTGTGCCGTCGCTACCCGGCCAAACGACACGACGATCGCCGTCGCGACCGCCGCCGCCAGCACGACCCGCCGCACAGATCGGCCCGGGCGACTATGCAAGGGCGTCGCTCTCAGCATTCTAATTTTGGTGTCCTGAATCTTAGTTATTCCTGACCTTGGTACCCTGAGCATCTGGATCTATAGGACGAACCGGGGCTGCCGGGGTTTCATCAAGGACGGGCCGGAAGACTGCGCGAGATCCTCGACTCCGGCAGCCTTCGCTCAGGATGATTTTTATAGTCTCACGCTAGTTGGCGTTGCGGGCGCGGACCTCGCGCGGGCGCATCCCGTCGCCCGGCGTCACCAATCCCTCGCGCTCCATCTGCTCGACCATCCGCGCCGCTCGATTGTAGCCGATCCGCAGACGCCGCTGGATCATCGAGACCGACGCCTGATTGGTCTCGAGCACGATTCGCACCGCGTCGTCGTAGAGATCGTCGTGCTCGCCGCCGCCACCGTCGATGCCATCCTCCGACGGCACCTTGGTCTCGAGGATATCCATCTGGTAGTCCGGAGCCCCCTGCGCGCGGAGAAAGTCGACGACGCGGCGAATCTCGGTCTCGGAAACGAACGGGCCGTGCAGCCGGCGCAACTTCGCGCTGCCCGGCGGCATGAACAGCATGTCGCCCGCGCCGAGCAGCCGCTCGGCGCCGATCGAATCGAGGATGGTACGCGAGTCGACGCGCGAGGTCACCTGCAGCGAGATGCGGGCCGGCAGATTGGCCTTGATAAGGCCGGTCAGCACGTCGACCGACGGGCGCTGGGTGGCGAGAATCAGATGGATTCCCGACGCGCGCGCCTTTTGCGCCAGGCGAGTGATATCGCGCTCGACGGTCTTGCCTTCGCTCAGCAGCAGATCGGCCAGCTCGTCGATGATGATCACTATTTTGGGCAGCTTGCGATGCTTGATCGGCTCGCCGTCCTCGGCGATGGCGCGGCCGGCGCCTTCCTCGATCAGATTGACCGGCTTCAACTCGACCACCTTGCCGGCCGCGCCGAGCGCGCGGTTGTAGCCGTCGATATTGCGCACGCCCAGCTCGCGCATCATCCGGTAGCGCGTCTCCATCTCCTGCGTCGCCCACAAAAGCGCCGCCGCCGCCTTTTCGGGATCGACCACCACCGGGACCAGCAGGTGCGGGAATGTTCTCGTAGACCGACAGCTCGAGCATCTTGGGATCGATCAGGATGAAGCGCACGTCGTCGGCGGTCGCGTTGAAGAGAATCGACGCGATCATCGTATGGATCGACACCGACTTCCCGGTCCCGGTCGCGCCCGCGATCAGCAGATGCGGCATCGTCGCCAGATCGGCCGCCATCGGGCGTCCCGAGATATCCTTGCCCAGCGCAATCGTGAGCTGGCTGCGGGCGGCCGCGAACTCCTCGGCTTCCATGATCTCGCGCAGATAAACCTTCTCGCGCTTGCGATTGGGCACCTCGATTCCGACCACCGCCTCGCCCGGCACCGGGGCCTGGATTCGCACGGTCGCCGCGCGCAACGCCATCGAGAGGTCGTCGGCCAGGTTGACGATCTGGCTGACCTTGATTCCCGAGCCGGGCTCGAACTTGTACATCGTGACCACCGGCCCCGGCTGGACCTCGACCACGCGCCCCTCGACGCCGAAGTCGGCGAGCTTCTGCTCGAGCACGCGGGCGCTGCGCTCGAGCGCGGCCTCGTCGACCTGCGCATGCTCGGCCGGCGGCATATCGAGCAGCGACAATGGCGGCACTTCGTATCCGCCCTTCGCCCGCCCCGGGCGCATCGATTTGTTGTCGCGCGCACGAAGCTCGGGGGGTTCGAGACGGCGGACCTTGAGCGAACGGACGGCCTCGTTCGCCTCACTTGTGCTGCCGCCCAGCGACGCCACGGCCTTGGCGGGCAACATCCGCATCGCCGGCCGACCAATCGCCGTCGTCATCTGTTGGCAAGTTCCCCGCAAGGTCGCGCGGCTCGCGCCGGCGGACGCGCACGCTGGATGCCAGACCAGCCATCAACTCGGTCGGCGCGCGCCGCAGCATCATCACCAGCGCCGCGATCACCGCGAGCATAACGGAGAGATAACCACCGCCCACGTTGAGGTAGCGGCCCAGCGCGGACGCAAACGCGGCGCCGACCGCTCCTCCTGCCGACTGCGCGTCATCCGCGAAAAGGCCCGCGCCGACGCTGAGCGCTACCAGCAAGACCGCTCCGCCGAGACTCTCGCGCACCAGCGTGCGCCCCGGCGCGCCGCTCCATACCCTGCAGCGCGAGAGCCAGCACCAGGATCGCCAACACGTAAGCCTGAAACCCGAAAAGGCCGTCCGCCGCGGCAGCAGCGGCGCCTCCCAGGATGCCGCACAGGTTGGGGTTCTGACCGGCCGCGGCCGAGACCAGGCTCAGCACGCCGAATGCGGCCAGCGCGACCAGCACGATAGCCGCCAGTTCGCGCGCGACGCGGTTCGGAGCCGGCGCGGGCGGCAGTTCCACCGCCACATTCGCCGGTTCGAGTTCGATTGGCGCTTTGGGCTGACGCGCGATAGCGGCTCAGACCTCCATGATGTGCGGGACGATCAGCGGCCGTTTGCCGAGCGCGCGGTTGAAGTAATTGCGCAGCGAATGCACGATCTCTTCGCGCAGGATCGTGCCCTCGGCGCTGAACGGTCCCTCGACGCGGTTAAGGCGCTCGGCCAGTTGCGCGCGGGCGCGCCGGATGTGAGCCGAGGTGCCGTCACCTATCAAAAGCCCGCGCGAGACCAGCTCCGGGCCGGCGACGATCGCGCCGGTCTTCGACGACACCGCGATCACCGCGAACACCGTGCCGTCGCGCCCCAGCGTGCGCCGCTCGCTCAGCAAACCCGGGTCGCCGAATTCGCCGTCTTCCATCAGGATGCGTCCGGCCTCGACCGCGCGGCGCGCGATGGGCCGTCGGGCCGGCGCTCAGCGTCAGCGGCTCGCCGTCCTCGAGCAGGAAGCAATTCGCCTCGGGCACGCCCGAGGCGGCGGCGAGCGCGACGTGGCGGCGCAGATGGCGATACTCGCCGTGGATCGGCACGAAATATTTCGGCTTGACCAACGCGATCAGCTCGGCCAGCTCGTCCTGATTGGCGTGGCCGGAGACATGCACCGGCGCGACCGATTCGTAAAAGACCTCGGCGCCGCGCTTGTAGAGCTGGTTGACCAGCGTATGGATCGTGCGTTCATTGCCAGGGATGAAGCGGGAGGAAAGCACCACCGTGTCGCCTGGCTCCACACGCGCGCGGGGATGAGCGTCGGCGGCGATTCGCACCAGCGCCGAGAGCGGCTCGCCCTGGCTGCCGCTGGCAAGGAAGGTCAGCTTGCGCGACTCCAGGAACTCCGCCTCGGCCGGATCGATATAGGTGCCGGGCGCGAACGGGAGCTGGCCGAGTTCCAATCCCAGGCGCACGCTCTCGGCCATCCGGCGTCCCAGCGGCACCACTCGCCGCCCCATCTCGCGCGAGACCTCGGTCAACTGGCGGATGCGATGCAGATGGGAGGAAAAGACCGAGAGGAAAAACTTGCCCCGGCTGCGCGACACGATCTCGCGCAGCACGGGCTTTATCGAACTTTCCGCGCCCGAGCGCCCGGTACGCTCGACGTTGGTCGAATCCGACATCAGCAGCGCTACGCCCTCGGCGCCCAGCGCGGCGAAGCGATCGCGGTCGAAGAGTTCGCCGTCGATGGGCGTGGGGTCGATCTTGAAGTCGCCGCTGTGGACGATTAGCCCGGCCGGAGTCGCTATTGCGAGCGCGACCGAGTCGGGCGTGGAATGGGTGACGCGGATCGGCTCGACGCCGAACGGGCCGAGCTCGAAGCGGCGGCGCGGCTCGATCGTGTTCATGCGCGCGCCGATCAGCCCGTCCTCGTCGAGGCGGCGGCGTGCGAAGGCCAGCGTCACCGCGGTCCCATAGACCGGTACGTTGAAGCGGCGCAGCAGATGCGGCAGCGCTCCGACGTGGTCTTCGTGGGCATGAGTCAGGACGACGCCGAGAATTTCGAGATGGCTCTGCTCGAGGTAGGCGAGATCGGGCGCCAGCACGCCGAGTCCGAGCGTGCGTTCTTCGGGGAACATTACCCCGGCGTCGATTACGATCGCGCGCCCGGCACATTCGATCACCGTCAGATTGAGCCCGATTTCGCCGAGCCCACCCAGAGGCACGATCCTGACCGACGAAGATGTCAATTCGTGGGATGCCATCACCTGAACCCCACCCAACCACCGCTGGCGATTATATAAAGCCGCCGATCGCGGCGAAAGCGGCAATGGGAGCGGTCGAGGCGCCGCCGGGGGAATTCCAAAGGCCGTATCAACAGGCGGTGGATTCAACTCCATGCGGGCGGTTGCGCCGGATGCGCGCCGGCGTTAGGTTTCGAGTCATAGGAAAGTGCGCCAAAGGTACGCACGGCTCACACAGCTTGTTGCCAGGGAGCTTGCCGCTCAAAAGCCAATCGCTTAGGAGCTCGTCGCCCAGACCACGATGTCAGTAAACAAAGTCATTCTGCTCGGCAACCTCGGACGCGATCCCGAAGTGCGTTATCTGCCCTCGGGGCAGCCGGTCGCCAATTTCTCGGTGGCGACCAGCGAGAAATTCAAGGGACGCGACGGCACCAACAAGGAATCGACCGAGTGGCATAACATCGTCGTCTACGGCAAGCAGGCTGAACTATGCAGCCAATACCTGAAGAAGGGACGGCAGGTCTATATCGAAGGGCGGCTGACGACGCGTCAGTGGGAATCCAAGGACGGCAGTGGCAAGCGCTCGCGCACCGAGGTCGTGGCGCAGCGCGTGCAGTTCCTGGGCGGCCGCGGCGACGGTGCAGGAACGGGCGGAGCGGGAGCGCGAGGCAGCGGCGGGATGGATGAGCCGGAGGATTTCAGCAACGATATGCCGCCGGCCGGCCCCGACGACGACGACATTCCGTTCTAGGCTTTCAGAGGCGGCGAGATCCTCGGCGGCGCGCGAGCGGATGACCGATCGGTACGCCCGCAATGAACGCAGCCACTGCGGCGCGTAACTCACCTAGCGCGATTCCCATATGCTCTGCCGGTAAAAGCTCGAGCTTCACGCGGGCTTTGTCCCAGGTCGATCGCGCGCCGCGCGGATTACCGCGCTCGGCATGCAGGATCGCCGCGGCGGCCTGGATCATCCCCTGGTAAAAGAGCTTCTCCTCGCCGCTCGCTCGCTTCCAGACTTCCTCCCACACCTCGTGGCAATCGAAGAATCGGCCCGCGTTGAAAAGCTCGATCCCTTCGGCCCACAATTCGCCCGCGTCTTTGTACCGCACTACCTCGCGCCTCCCATCACTCGACAATAGCGAGGCTGCGCGCTTGACGCGCGCGCCGGACAGGATCGATTATCGGGCGCACACCTCGAAAGGAGGCGGTTCATGGCACAGGGCAAAGCGAACAAGCTCATCGCACTCCCCGGCGCGACGCTCACGCTGACGGAGGCCGACATGATGCTGGGTGGACGTCCCGAGGTCGAACTCAGCCTGCCCTGTCCTGCCTACCTTATCGAGCATCCCAAGGGCCTCACGCTGTTCGACACCGGATGCGCGCCGCAAGTCGCGGTCGACCCGCGCGGCTACTGGGGCAGGATCGCGGACTACATGAAAGTGAAATATTCGCCGGACCTGACCGTCGACTCGCAAATAAAGGCGCTCGGCTACAAGCTCGACGACGTCAAAAACGTTATCGTCTCTCATCTGCATCTCGACCATTCGGGCGGGATGAGTCTCTTTCCCCACGCGCAGTTCTTCATCATGGAAGGCGAACTGCCATACGCGTACTGGCCGCGGCGCGAGGCGCGCGCCGCCTTCATCCTCAACGACCTGCTGCCGACGCGCCGCTTCAACTGGCGCGAACTCGGCGGAGACACCGACCTTTTCGGAGACGGCAGCCTGGTCATGCTCAAGACGCCGGGCCATACCCCGGGCGAGAGTTCGCTGATGGTCAACCTGGCGCATCGTGCGATCGTGCTTACCGGCGACACGATCCATATCCGCCGCCAACTGGAAAACTGCGCCCCGATGGCGACCGACTGGGACCAGCCGATGTCGAGCGCGGCCATCCGCCGGCTCAAGGAGATGCAGGATCGCGGCGAGGCGCGCCTGCTGATCAGCCACGACCCGGAGGAATGGGCTGAGTTTCCGCATTCGCCGACGCCGATCGAGTAGGCGGGGATTGCAAACGATCTAGCCTCGCCCCTTCCCGTTGCGGGAAGAGGAACTCGTGCTCGTCCTCGTGTAGCATCGCCCCCCCTCGCCTCATTCGAAATTCCACGTGAACGTCACCGGCGGTCCATTTTTCTGGCCGTTGGGAAGCACGGGCTGGAAAGTGTAAACGAGTTTTTTGAATCCGAGGATCACGCTCTCGGATATCACGGGCGGATTGGGCGAGGGGCTTTGTCCATTGTGCTGGACGGATTCGAACTGCACGTCGACCATGTGATAACTGACCGTCACCGTCCCCATCAAGATAACCGAGAGGTCGGCGGTGGCGACGACCCGATGGTTCGCCGCGGCGTGCATCAACCGCACGGTTGTCGAGTCGAGCTCCGAGCGGGTGAACGTTATCTGCGATGCGGCGCCCAGTGGCGCAGGTACGTCGGGCCGGCTCCAGTTATAGGTGGCCACGTTGTAGTTGCCGTTGCCATCCTCGCCGGCAATACCGTCGATATGAATGTTGATGCAGCTCGACGCACCGAAGATACACGTTTGGGCAGACGCTGACGACGAACAGAACAGCGCGCCCAGCAAGATCGCCAGCGCGACCATCTCGCGAGCTTTTAAGTATCGCATCACCTGGTCATCCCTCCTTCCCGATGGAATTCAGTTAGCTCCATATGCTGGCTCTGACTAAAATCCACGGGCAAGCAACGGCCGGCTTGAAAGCGCAAGGGCCGCCGGCGCGATGCGCCGGCGGCCCTTGCCCGTTCTTCTGATGTCCGCTGACGACTATGCCGCCACGCCGTGACGCAGCAGCTTGCCCGGCGTAGCGCCCGTGCAATCGCCCTCGGTGAAGGTCACCGCGCCGTTGACCAGGATATGGCGGTAGCCTTCCGCGCGCTGCACGCGGCGCCATTCGTTGCCCGGCAGGTCGTGCACGATCTCGACCGGCCCAACGCCGAGCTTTTCGTAGTCGTAGATCACGATATCGGCCGGCGCGCCCTCGCGCAGGAAGCCGCGGTCCTTGAAGCCGGCGCAGAACGCCGGCAGCGCGCTCAGGCGCCAGTGGATTTCCTCCAGCGTCAGCCATCCGCGCTCGCGCACGAAGGTCGCGATACCTTCGGTCGGGTAGCGCCCGGCGGTGAGGAACTTGGTATGCGCGCCACCGTCCGAGACGCCGAAGGTGATGTACGGATAGTCGATGATCTCCTTCATCAGCGCGGGATCGCGATTGATGGCCGGGGCGAAGAACTCGGTCTTGAGGTTGTCGGCCACCGCCAGGTCGCACATCACGTCGACCGGGTCCTTGCCGTCGCGCTCGCCCGCCTTGCGCAGCGTCATTCCCTCGAGATGCCGCAGCTTCTCGTCGATCACCTGCGTGATGACGATTTGATCGAAGAAGCTCGTGATGAGGCCTTCGCGCGGCAGGTTGGTCTTGAGCCCATGACGGCGAGAGGGGTCGGCGAGCTTGGCCTTGCGCTCCTCGATCGTGCCGGTCGTGACTTCGCGCCACGAATCGGAGTCGTCGAACAGGTTCCAGTCCTCGAAGGTGAAAGTCAGCCCGGCCTCGGTGGTGATGCCCTGGCCGTAGACCGGAATGCCGTTGATGCGGCATCGATCGAGCCATCGAATCATGTTGCGATGACGATGCGGAAAGCGGTCCTGCGACTGCACCGCCTCGAACATGATCGGGCGGCCGCTGATTTTCGCCAGCTCCTCGTAGTGGCGCGCGTCTTCCTTGGGATTCCAGCTCGCGAGCGTCATTTCCTGGAAACCCTCGCCGCGCTCGCCGAGCACTTTCGCGAACAGCTTGCAGGTCTCGTCGTGCATGACGTCGGTGTTCATCGGCGAGCCGTCCCAGTCGCGCTGCACGGCCGACGGCCCGTCGGGCTTCAGGCGCTGCGCGGACCATCCGTAAGCGCCGGCGTCCATCGCTTCGTTGAGCAGATGGGCCATCATGCGATGCTCGTCGTCGGTCGGCATGCGGCCGGTCTTGGACTGCTCGATCCCCATCACGTAGCCCATCAACGGATTGACCGGTACGTAGGGCAGCACGTTGACGCCCTTGGGCAGCCGCTCGATGCGGTCGAGGAACTCGGGATAGGTGTGCCAATCCCAGGGCATCGCGGCCTTCATCGCGGCCAGCGGAATCGCCTCGGTGCGCGTCATCGTCAGCATCGCGCGCTCTTCGTCGCCCGGCTTGACCGGAGCGAAACCGAAGCCGCAGTTGCCGATAACTACCGAGGTCACGCCGTGCCATCCGGAGATGGTAAGCCACGGATCCCAGAACAGTTGCGCGTCGTAGTGGGTGTGGAGGTCGATGAAGCCCGGGGCCACGATAAGGCCGCGCGCGTCGATCACCTCTTTGGCTTCGCTGGCCGGGATACGCCCGATCTTGGCGATGCGTCCGTTTTTGATCCCGATGTCGCCGCGGATGCGCGGGGCGCGGGTCCCATCGATGATCATTCCGTCTTTAATGACAATGTCGAATTCTGGCATCAGCCGATCTCCGCATTGGTTAGAGTTGTCGTACTCCCTATGCTTCGCATTAATCGGAGAGCGAAGCAAGAAAAGCCAGGCTTATCGAGCAAGCGTTTGGTTTTGCGCAAGAGTCTGGCACGCATAAGCGACCGTCGCACTGCCGGCGAACGACGTTCTCGACGGGCGCGGGCCGAAATCAGTTCTTGTGTGCGTCGGGTTCCAGCTCGACGCCGATCGGCACGATGATCCGCACCACCGCGTTGTAGAACGCGACATTCATCGCGAGTTCCATGATGCGGCGATTGTCGAGAAACTCGCGCAGCGCGTCGAAGGTCCGGTCGCTGACCTTGATGTTGGTGGTGACCTCGGCCGCATAGCGCATCACGGCGCGCTCGTGTTCGTTGAAGACGGGCGAGCGCTCGAACTCCGCAAGCTGCTCGAGCTGCTCGCGGCGCACGCCTACGCCCAACGCGATATTCCAGTGGTGGACGAATTCGTACTCGGCGCCGGCGATGCGCCCGACGGTCATCAGGGCGAGTTCGCGCAGCCGCGGGTCGAGCTTGGTGTGGTTGCGCAGCTCCAGCGCGAGCCCCGAGAACCGCCGCAACAGATTGGGCGCGTTGGCGATCGCGCGATGGATATGCCCGGGCGGGGCGCCGCGGTCGCGCTCGTGTTCGTCGAAAACCACGCGCTCCTCAGCGGTCAGATCTTCGCGGCTAACGTACGGCAATCGCGCCATCGATCGTCTCTCCTGTATGAATCGGATCCACTTTCCCGGAGCGGTTAGCCCTTAGCAGGGTGATAAACGCAAGAGAAAAGGATCCATCGCTTCGCGGAGATCCTTCGCTGACGCTCAGGATGACAGAAAGGGAGCCTTTTTGCGGTCATCCTGAACGAAGGTTGCCGAAGTGAAGGATCGACGCGGAGCGATTTTTGTCCTATCGAAATCCTGCTAAGCGCTTATCCCCACGCGCGAGGGAGGCGGCTCATTTTCTCCTCCGGGCCGGGTGACCGCGCAGCGTTCGCCTACGCGAACAGCATCTCCGACATCGCGCCGCCCGGCGGAATCATCGGCATCACCGCCTCTTCCTTGGGAATCACGACGTCGATCAGCACCGGCCCCGGCGTGTTGAAGGCCTCCTTCATCGTGCGCGCGAGCTCGCTCTGCTTCTCGATCCGGAAGCCGCGCGCGCCATAGGCCTCGGCCAGCATGACGAAGTTGGGCACCGACATCGCCGAGTACGAGTAGCGCTCCTGGTAGAACTTCTCCTGCCACTGCCGCACCATCCCGAGGAAGTAGTTGTTCAGGATGATGACCTTGATGTCGACGTTGTACTGAACCGCGGTGCCGAGCTCCTGGATGTTCATCTGGATCGAGCCGTCGCCCGAGACCACCACGACCTTGCGGTCGGGCGCGGCGAACTTGGCGCCGATTCCGGCCGGCAAGCCATAGCCCATCGTGCCCAGCCCGCCCGAGGTCAGGAACGAGCGCGGCTTCTCGAACGGGAAAAGCTGCGCGACCCACATCTGATGCTGGCCGACGTCGGTGGCGACGATGCAGTCGCCCTTGGTCAGCGTGTGCATCTCCTCGAGCACGTGGATGGGCGAGACCGCGTCGCCCTGGCGCGGCCCATTGCCGTTCTCGTACAGCGGCTTCTCACGCTTCCACTGGAGAATCTGCTGATGCCATTTCGCCCACACCGCGCGGCGCCTGGCGATCGACTCGCGCCCCTTGACCACTTGCCAGCATGTCGGCGAGCACCGACTTGATGTCGCCGACGATCGGAATGTCGACCTTGACGTTCTTGGAAATCGACGACGGGTCGATGTCGATATGGATGATGGTCTTGGCGTGGGGCGCGAAGTCGGCGATGCGTCCGGTGACGCGGTCGTCGAAGCGCGCGCCGATCGCCATCAGGCAATCGGTGTTGCACACCGCCGTGTTGGTGCCGTACGAGCCGTGCATCCCGAGCATCCCCAGGCATAGCGCGTCGGAGGCCGGCACCGATCCCAGGCCCATCAGGGTCTCGGTCACCGGGATGCCCATGCCGCGCGCAAGCTGGGTAAGCTCGGGCGCCGCACCCGACCATTGCACGCCGCCGCCGACGTAGAACAGCGGCTTGTCGCTCTTTTCGATCGCCTCGATGGCGCGCTCGATCTGGCGCGGATTGCCCTTGAGCGTCGGCTTGTAGCCGCGCAATTCAACCCGCTCGGGATATTTGAAAGCGTGCTCGGCCTGCTGCACGTCCTTGGGCACGTCGACCACCACCGGACCCGGGACGGCCGGTGCTCGAGATGTAGAAGGCTTCCTTGATAATGCGTGCGACGTCGCGCACGTCCTTGATCAGGTAATTGTGCTTGGTGCAGGGGCGCGTGATGCCGACGAAATCGGCCTCCTGGAAGGCGTCGTTGCCAATCATCGTGGTCGGCACCTGGCCCGAGATGACGACCATCGGCGTCGAATCCATATTGGCGTCGGCGATGCCAGTAACGGTGTTGGTGGCGCCCGGGCCCGAAGTGACCATCACCACGCCCGGCCGTCCGCTAACTCGCGCGTAGCCCTCGGCCATGTGAGCAGCGCCCTGCTCATGGCGAACGAGGACGTGTTTAATCTTCGAGTCGAGCAGAGCATCGTAAGTGGGCAGAATTGCGCCGCCCGGATAACCGAAGATTACGTCGACGCCTTCAGCGATCAGGCTCTCGATGATGATTTGGGCTCCGCTAAGTTTCTTCATCGGCGACACGGCTGCACGGAACAGGACCTCCTCAGGGTTAAACATCAAGGCTACACCAAACGAAGGGAAAGGCTCAACGCGGCGCGCCGGGCAAACAGCCAATGTCAAGGCTCCGGGAACCCCGCGCCATAAACGCCGGCTATGCAATAGCCACTCCGGCGCTTCAGTAGCGCAGCACGAAACGCACGTCGCCCAGCCGCACCTGATTGCCACTAGTGACGCGGGTCGCACCGTGCACCGGCTGCTCGTTGACGTAACTTCCGTTGGTCGAGCTCAGGTCGGTCAGCTCGAAGACCCCGTTGCGGCGCATCAGGCGGGCGTGCGCGCGCGAGACGCTCGCGTGAGGAATCACCACGTCATTGTCCTCGCCCCGCCCTATCGAAACTTCGTCTTTGAACAGGCTGTACTCGGCGGGTACCGGGTCGATCGCCTCGAGCAGACTAAGCCGCGCCTCATGCGCCGCCAATCGGCGACGACGAAGGCGGCGGGGCGGTCGAAACCGTACGCGGCGGTGGCGCGGGCCGAGCGGTCACCGACGCGCGCGCGGCGGGACGCGGCGGCGGCGGTGGCGCGGGTTGGTTCTGCGCCTCGACGATCGCCTTGAGTTCCTCGGCCGAGACTCCAAAGCGCACCCGCGAGAGCCCAAACAGTCCCATGATCGCGATCAGCGGCACCGCCAGGTTCCACCAGTTGAAGGACAACTGCTGGAGTCCCGTGCCGCCCAGGTTGGCGCCCGCGTCGGCGCCTTCTCCGTCGGGTACGTTGATGGTCGCGCCGCCGACGCCATGCACCTGGTAGGACGTGGTAGCGGTGGCCGGTCTGGCCTCCGTAGTTGATCTTGAGCTCGACCGTGCGATCGGTACCGTCTTCGATCGGCCGCGGCGTGCGATAGGTCAGCGAGTATTCGGTCGCAATCGAATGTCCGATCTCGCGCACCAGCGAAGCGAAGCGGCCCTCCTCGGTCACGATGTTGTAGGAGCGGCCGTGGGTGGCCTCGACTATCTCGGCGTATTCGGGCGCGATGAACGGTGGCGGCACCACGGCGTACAGGGTCAGCCCGTTGCGCTTCATCATCGCGGCGACATCGGTGCCGGTCAGGTCGGTCACGTCCTGGCCCTTGTCATGGTGATCCCAGAAAGCCTGGTCATGCTGGGTGTTGGCCGAGCCGTCGCCCTTATGATGCGGTGGGGCGTCGGTAATGATGATGATGATGCCTTGGGCCTGGGGACGGAACGGAAAGCTCGCGGCATAGGCAAGCGCGTCAAGCTGGTCCTCGGGAATATCGCCGCCGCCCGAGGCGTGGAGCGTGCCGACCCAGTTGATGAACTGGTTGACGTCCGAGGTCATGGTCTTTTGATACGGGCAGTTGCAGTCGGGATATTTCGAGACCACGTAGTCCTCGAACGTCACCAGGCCCAGGCGGTAGTCGCGGTTATTGGAGGCGAGGTCGTGAGCGAAATTCACCATGTTCTGCTTGATGGCGTCGATGTAAGGCTGCATCGACTCGGTCACGTCCATCACGAATACGAGGTCGACTGGACGGCCCTGCCCTACGCCGCGAAAGTCCAGAATTTTGGCCAGCTTGCCATCCTCGAAGACCTGCAAATTATCGGGGCGCAGATTTCCCACCGGCTGACCGTCCTGATCGGTCAGGCCAAAATCGAGTTCGACGCCGCCGTCCGAGTCGAAATGCTGCAGGCCGGGATTGCCGACCACGACTTGCATCGCGGCGAGCGCTCCGCTGGCGGCGCACAACTGGAAAACGAACAGCGCGGCCAAAGCCAGCGCCGAGCCGGTGACGGCGGATGAGATACGCTTCATATCAACCGAAAGTCTCCCGAAAGTCTTCCGCAATTTTTTCGAGATTCGGCCAGATTCTCCGGGTCTCGAAGCCATACAGTCAAGCCTCGCCTGTCCCAGTTACGCTGCACCAGGACGATGGTTGCTTGCCTTCGCTGTTAGGTTAGGTTATCCCAAGCGGGAACCGAAATCTCTCTTGTAGGCTTCGCGAGTGAAACAAGTTTCATCCTGGTGGGTAGCGATCGCCCTGCTCGCGCCCGTGTTAGTGCTTCTTCGCCGCGCTGGTGCCGATCGGAACCGGGCACACCCAGACTCACCTCGGGACCCGCGGGCACCATCGTGATCGCCTTGACCGGCGCCCCGCCCTCGCCGAGCCTGCCGTACACGCCCGGGTTTCCAGAGCCTCTCATTCAACGTTCAGGCGGTGAAGCTCAACCCGAGCACCGATCCCAACATCTTCCAGAACCAGAGCGACCCCAACTGGACAACGATTCCGGTGGCTCCCGGCGTCGGCCTCAATAACTCCGGCACGGTGGACGTGTTCACCCAGCTCGCCACGCTGTTCAATCTCAACTCCAACGGTCCCAACCCGGCCGGAGCCGGTACCGGCCTCAGCGAGTTGCAGGTCGACATCAACCAGATTCAGACGGTGCCGATGCTTTTCAACAGCTTCGCTGGTGCCTGCCAACACCTATCACGCGATCGAGTTGGTGCTCGACGGGAGCAACGCCGGCACCGTCGATTCCGACCTGCCTGGAAAACCCACAAAGTATGCTCGAGGGATGTATCGCGTCGCAAATATCATTGGTCGATCCGTCGCAGTTCCTGACGGTTTCGAGCAATGACGGCGTCAGCGTGCCGCTCAACGGACTCGCCACCCTGGTCATCAACATCACGCCAGTGACCTCGAGTACGACGCGTCCAGTTCGAATTTCCCGGACGGCCGGGCTTCAGCGGTGGCTTGTACCAATTCTCGCCCAGCATCTCGCTGCCGCCCAACCCGGCCAACTCTCTCGGACTCGTCACCGGTGCCGCGTTCGGGGCCACCAAGGTCGCGGCGGAACTGGCCGGCACCGGCCAGGTGGTCGAAACGACGACCATCGGCGGCGGATCTTACCAGTTGCTTTTGCCCGCGAGCGTCAACGGCACGTTATATGACTTGGTCGCTTCTGGTCCGGGCTTCGCTTACGCGTTCGCGCATAATGTTCTGGTCCAGCGAAACCATGATGCAGACGGTGCAACTCAACGCGGCGACCTCCGGCCGGCCAGATCGCGCTTACCGGCAAGGTGACCGACGCCTGTTCGGGAATGCCGCTCCAGGGCGCCACGCTCGAGATTGTGGCGCCCGTGGCCGGCAGCGGAGCCGATTGCACCCAGGTTCCGACGCCGTCGGCCTGCGTGGTGCTGGCGAGCGCCAATACCGACGACACCGGAACCTATCCGATGCCGGCCAGCAACTTTGTCCTGCAGAGCATTCAATACCGTCCCCAACGGCAGCTACACGATGGTCGTCACCGACGCCGGTTACGACACGGTGGCCTCGAGCCTGTCGGTGAGCGGCGGCGCCGCCTGCTCGGCGGGTACGGGCGGCGTGTGCAATTTCGCGCTTGGGCGATCGCAAATCAACGGCCTGGTAACGATCACGCCCGCCGGTGCCCAGTCCGCGAGCGCTCAATGTGCTGGTGACGGCCGAGGACCACGGCACGCATCATATCGAGAACGTCGCGCTGGCCACGGTGCCGGTCGGCTCCAATGCGGCGCCGTTCACGATGTTCGTGCCCGAGCAGAGCAGCGTTCCTTCGCTGGACTTGTACGCGACGGTCAGCGACTACTTCAACGGGTTGCCGGAGAAGTCGAGCGGCCACACGATCGCGGTACTGAGCGCGTCTCGCGACCGGCCTCGCGTTGCGGAACCAGCGCGACCCATCCGATTCTCTCGATGCAATGCGCGGGGCACGGATCGATCATGGGCTCGACCACGACCTTCGACGACGGCACCTCGATCGTGCTGTCCAAGGATGGGGTGCAATTGATGTCGACGGGGGTTGGCCCGAACGGACGGTACCGTGCAGGGCCAATTCTCGATCTGCGCGCCGGCCGATCCCGCGCCTTACGAACTGCAACGCTTCGAGGCGAACCCGCCGGCCGCGCAACCCTCGCCGGTGGGCACGCCGATCCCGAAAGCTGATGACGCCGCCGCTGCAGGTCGCTCAGCCTTGCAACAGTATCTGCGGCACCGGCAGCGGGCAGTGCCTGGTATGCGTCAACAACAACGACGTGAAGGTTCCATAGGCCTCGGCACGCAGCATCAGTCATGAAAGCAAATCCCAAATCGAAGCTATCGGCCGTCGCTGCAACGCGGCGCGCTCGCGATCCTGGCCTTCGCCTGCGCCGCATGCGGCGGCGCCTTCGGCACGGCCAATCCGACCTCGCCCGGCAATACCTCTCCCGTCGCCGCGGAAAACAGCCTGTGGGTGCTCGGCACGCCGGGCACGCCGTTTCAGGCGCTGGTCACCGACAGCTCGCAGTCGTGGACGATTCGGGGCGTGGTGCCCGAATCCGTGGTGATCATCAACAGCTCGCCCGGGCGTGCAGATGACCGTCACCAAGCTCAACAACAGTGCCGCCCTGATGACCACCGAGCTGATCAATGGCACCACCCTGGTGGCTGAGGCGTCGACCAACGATCCGTTCGGCACCACCGTGGTGCAGACCTTCGGCGGCCTGACCGACGATCGCGCCGCCGCGAATCCGGACGTCCGGATTTTCATGAAAGGACCGTCGGGCGGGCTGCTCACCGGGCTAGTCGAGGATTTGAGCGCTGAGCTTCGTGTTCGAAGCGCGCTCGCCGGCCCTGTTTCTGTTCGAGCATCCCGATGGCCGGGTGGACGCGGTAATCAATTCGATCGACGAGGCGGGGACTGATCATCGCGGATATCCTCTCACGGGTGACGCGGTCGGCGCGACGGCGAGCGGGAGGCCCGCGCCTGCTCATCAAATTCCCCTAGCGTACGGCTGACAGCGGGCCGGCGGCGCCGCACGCGCAGTGGACGGCGCGAGGCGGACAGGCTAGATTTGCCCAACCGCTTTTTTCTCGTGATCTGTAGGTTCGTGATGAGGACTGGACACGTTACCGCGTGGACCGGACTCGCTAGACTAGGCATCGACTCGAGGCGAGCCGCGACGGCAAAATGAAATCGATTTGGATTCGCCGGATTCTGCTGGTGGTGGTGGTAGTCCTGCTGCTGGCGGCCATTTTCCCGGCTATCAGGTACTACCGCTATTTCAATTCCCACGTCTCCACCGACGACGCGTACGTCGATGGTTCCGTCGGGCTCATCTCCTCGCGTATCAACGGCACCGTGGTCAAGCTCTTCGTCGAGGACAACTGGCGGGTCAAGGCCGGCGACACGCTGCTCGAGCTCGACCCGAGCGACTACCAGGTCCAGGTCGACGGCGGCCCAAGCCCAGCTTGAGCGCGCGCGTCAGACCGTCGACCAGCTTTACGCGCAAGTCGAAGCCGCTCGCTCGGGCCTCAAGCTCGCCGAATCGCAGCTCAAGCAGGCCCGCATCGACTACGACCGGGCCAGGCAACTAAAGGCGCAGGGCGTGGTGTCCAGTGAATACTACGACCAGGCGACCACCGCCTTGGGCGTGGGGCTCGCCACCCAGGGGCTGGCCCAGCACCAATTGATGCAGGCCGAGGCCGCCCTGGGCATCAATGGCGAGGACCATTCGCACTACGACCGGCCGGTGGTCCAGCAGGCCGACGCCGCGCTGGAAGCCGCCAAGACTCTACCTGAGTTACACCGTCATCAAAGCGCCCTTCGACGGAATCGTGACCCGCAAAAACGTCCACATCGGACATCGCGTCGAGATCGGGCAGCCGTTGATGGCGCTGGTTCCGATCCGCGGGCTCTACATCACCGCCAACTTCAAGGAGACTCAGCTCACCAACGTGCGCGTCGGCCAACCGACCGAGATCGAAGCCGATATCTACCCCGGCTACATCTACCGTGCCCATGTCGATTCAATCAGCATCGGCACCGGCTCGGCTTTCGCCTTGCTGCCGCCGGAAAACGCCACCGGCAACTGGGTCAAAGTCGTCCAGCGCATACCGGTCAAGATCGTGCTCGATCGACCCGAGCCGCCCGATAAGCCGCTGCGGATGGGCCTGTCGGTCGAGGCTACCATCGACATCTCCGACACGCGCGGACCGCTGCTCACTTCCACGCTCCAGCACGAATTCGGGGAGCACGGGACCATTCCCGAGACGCTGCGACGGGAGGAGGCCGCCGGATAGCGGCATCCAGAAATACCACGTATTTCCTGCCGACGGAGCAGGCGCCGACGACTTCGCAAGCGAATCCTGCGCCGCCGAATTCCGCGGATGCGAATCCTGCCGGGCCAAGCCTGCCGCAGGCCGGGGCGTCGTCGAAATAGCTATCGGAGTCCTGACCAGCGGGACCGCGGCCTGATCGCGATAGCCAATTGCGTCGACAGGCGACGCGCATACTACGCTCGCCTCGCTGTGCCGGACGCCTCGCCTCAACTCCATAGTAGAGCCTGAAACCCTGGCCGCCGCTCTTTCCCTGCTACCTCGGCGCCGGCGTCGAGGATCTGCGCGTCCTGGCGAGCGGATGGGAAACGACGCTCTACGAATTCGAGCTGCGCAACCGCAGCGCGCTGCTGCCCGGCGTCGAGGCGGGCGTGCCGCTGGTGCTGCGCTTCTATCCAAGTATCGAGGCCGCCGACAAGGGCGCGCTGGAGTACCGCACGATCAGCCACCTGGCTAGTGCCGGTTATCCCGTGCCGCGGCCCTATTTGTTTGAGCCCGGCGGCGCGGCGATCGGTGCGCCATTTCTGGTGATGGAGCGTCTGAGCGGCGGGCCGCTATTTGCGATTCGCTCCTTCCCGCAGGCCTTCAAGACCTTCTCGATGGGTTTTCTGGGATTCGTGCGCGCGCAAACGCGGCTGCATCGGATGGCGCTCGCGCCGTTCGCGCTCGAGGCCCTGCGAATGCCAGCCGCCGCGAATCAACCCGAGCTCGCGCGAGCGCAGCCCAAGATAATGCGCAAGACAGTCCGCAAGATAGTGGCAACAGGATGGCGCGGCCGCGCGCCTGCTCGAACTCACCCTCCAGACCGTCGCGGCGCGCGTCGAGCAGGGTCCGCTACCGGGATTGGCCGCGGCGTTGGAGCGTTTGCGCCGTCGCGCGGCGGAGTTCAAAGACGCCCCGCCCTCGTTTCTTCACCTGGACTACCATCCGCAAAACGTCATGGTCGAAGGGCTCCGCGTCACGGGGGTTATCGATTGGGCCAACGCGGCAATCGGTGATCGCCATTTCGACGCCGCCACCACGGCCGTAATCCTGTCGACCAGCGCGATGGAGCATCCGCGCTGGATGCGCGACAACGTGGCCGGGAACAACCTGCGCCGCACGTTCAACGCGCTCTACCTCGCGCTCTACCATGCGACCGCCCCGATGGAACTTGCGGCGCTTGCGCTACTACCAGGGCCTCGCGGGTGCGCTCAGGCTCTCGATGCTCGGGATGATGCGGGTGCGCGGGCCGCAGAGCGTCGGCTTTCGCCCCGGCGCGATAAGCGAGGTCACGCCGTCGGTGTTGCGCCTGCTAAGCGGCTACGTCGCGCGCAAGACCGGCGCCGCGGTGACAATCCCGTAGGCGGAGCATACCTGACGCCTTCACGGTCCATCTGTCCTCAGGTACTCCCGCGAAATTCCGCGATGCATCGATGGACGAGAGAGAGTCCACCGGCGGTCAGGAACCTTGATCCTCGCGGACGAAATTCGATGGCTCGATTTGGCGCGGCGGAAATGTAACCGGAGAAGGCTGATTCGTCTATAGAACCGCAGCCCAATCACGGGCATCAACAACGAGGTAAAGGTATATGATTGGAAAGCGGAAAGCTTCACGCGTGGCGGCGGCAATCGGCGCGGTTCTGGCGGCAACATGCGGCCTGGCGTTGGCGCAGGGATGGCATGGTCATGGCCAGGCGGCGGACCGGGCGGCGATGGGCAGTTATTCATGCTCGCGAAAGTGGCGGGCGTTGACCATTCCAAGATCCATACGGCGTTCAAGGGCGATGCGAACCTGAAGACCGACTTCGCCAACGTCAAGACCACGCATCAGGCCCTGATCGCCTGCCTGGCTTCCGGCGCGTACTTGCGACACGCAGATTACAGCCTTTGCCGCGCGCAGCAGGCCCTGACGGTGGAGAAGTACACGGTATGGGAAGGGGTGTTCAAGGGCGCTCCTAATGCCAACAAAGCCACGGCGTTGCTGGGCCAGCTAGAGCAACTGCATCAGCAGCGGAAAGCGATTTTCCAGCAGGCTTTCGGCGCTCCAGGCTGAGCGATGCCCCTGACGCGCCTCCGACTGACGGAGTAGTACGCAAGAGTCGATTATTAGCGAACTAGGTTCAGCCTCGCGCCGCGTTGATGCCTGTGTCCGGAACAGGCTATCAACGCGGTGCGTTGTCATCGACGCAAGGATCCGGAAGCGGGACTACTTTGATCAGGTTCGCTTGGCGTTGGGGTTGGCTGGTGGCGATCTTCGCCGTCGCCGGGGTTGTGCTATGGCGACGGTCACGCTCCCGCGCCGACTCACTACGTCACGGTTGCGGCCGAGCGCGGCGCCCTGATCCGCGCCGTCACCGCAACCGGCACGGTCAACCCTGTCGTCACGGTGCAAGTGGGCACCTACGTCTCCGGTCCGATCGTCAAGCTCTATTGCGACTTCAACACCGAGGTCAAAAAGGGCCAGATCTGCGCCAAGATAGATCCGCGGCCTTACCAGATCACGGTCGAACAGGCGCGCGCCAATCTCGCCAACGCTCGCGCGCAGTTGAAAAAGGATCAGGCGAGCCTCGTCTACGACCGGCTCGAGTACCAGCGCAATCTGTCGCTGTTGAAGGAAAACGTCGTGTCACAGGATACGCGTCGACAGCGCCCGCAGTACCGCCGACCAGGCGGCAGCGCAGGTCGAGCTGGACCGGGCCAACATCCAGCAACAGCAGGCGTCGCTCCACGCGGCCGAGGTCAATCTCGGGTACACCGATATCATCTCGCCGGTCGACGGCACCGTGGTCTTGCGCAACGTCGACGTCGGCCAGACCGTGGCCGCCAGCTTTCAGACTCCCACGCTGTTCCTGATCGCGCAGGACCTGACGCAGGATGCAGGTCGACGCCAGCGTCAGCGAATCGGACGTCGGCCCGGTACGCGTCGGCCAGCCCGCGGAGTTCACGGTCGACGCTTTTCCGCATCATCCGTTCCCCGCCACCGTGAGCCAGGTGCGACAGGCGCCGATCACCGTGCAGAACGTCGTGACCTATGACGTCGTGCTGGCGGTGTCCAATCCCGAATTGCTGCTCAAGCCCGGGATGACAGCCAATGCCAAGATAATCACCGCCGAGCAGGAAGACGTGCTGAAGGTTCCGCTGCAGGCGCTGCGCTTCTCGCCCAACGGCGGCGACAAGAGTCGGCAATCCGAGCAGCATCGGCGACCACGGCGACCATACCGCCAGCCTCTGGGTTCTCGAGGGCAAGGCGCTCCGCCAGGTCCAGGTGGCCAGAGGTATCGACGACGGCACCTCGGTCGAGATCGTGAGCGGCGATCTGAAGCCCGGCGATCAGGTCGTAATCGACGAAAGCAGGCCGGCGGGCACCGGCAAGAAACCGCGGCTGGCACAGCCGCAGATGGGGATGCAGCCGCAGATGGGAATGCATCATTTCTGATTCGTATTTCCGACTTGTTGAATCCGGCGCGAATCTCCCGACCGAACGATTGGCCAAGCGCGCGACACTCATGGCAGACGTCGTCATAAGCGTTTCCGATCTCCACAAGACCTACCAGCTTGGCGACCTCGAGGTGCGGGCGCTGCGCGGGGTCAGCCTGACCATCGAGCGCGGCGAATTCGTCGCGATCATGGGCGCCTCGGGCTCCGGCAAGTCCACCCTGATGAACATCATCGGATGCCTGGACCGGCCGAGCGCGGGCCGTTACCTGCTCGAAGGAGTCGACGTCGCCTCGCTCAGCGAGCCCGACCTGGCCCGAATCCGCAGCCGCCGAATCGGTTTCGTCTTCCAAAGCTTCAATCTGCTCTCGCGCACCAGCGCGCTCGAGAACGTCGAGCTGCCGCTGTTTTACTCGGGCGACCTGGCCAAGGGCGCGGTGCGCGCCTACGAGGTGCTGGCGCTGCTGGGACTCGCGGGACGCGAGCGCAGCCATCCCAATCAGCTCTCCGGCGGACAGCAGCAGCGGGTCGCGATCGCACGCGCGTTAATCAACAGTCCGGCGATCCTGATGGCCGACGAGCCAACCGGAAACCTCGACTCGAAGACCTCGCTCGAAATCATGGCCACGCTGCAGAAGCTCAACCGCGAGCAGGGATTGACGATCATCCTGGTGACCCATGACGCCGAGCTGGCCACGTTCGCCGCACGCGTCGTGACGCTGCGCGATGGCCTGATGATTTCGGACAAGCGGCAGACGGCGCGGCAGGCGGCCCCGGGCGCCGATCGATTCGCCCGCGCCTGCGGCTCCTTCACGACCAAACTCGCCCCGATGAGTCCGCGCAGCCGCCGCCGTCCAACTACGCGGCGGCGCGGGGGCCGCAAGCCCACCACAAGCTCGTGGAATCCGACGCTGCGCCGCTGACGTTCGCCCTGATGGCTTTGCGCGCCGCGGCCCGCGCGCTCGCCCGCAACAAGCTGCGCTCGATCCTGACGATGCTCGGAATCTTCATCGGCGTCGCCGCGCTGATCGCGATGGTCGCGGTCGGGCAAGGCGCCAACGAAGCCGTCGAAGAGCAGATCGCGAGCCTCGGCACTAATTTGTTGATCGTGATGCCCGGCGCCACCACGGCCAACGGCGTGCGCGCCGGGTTCGGCAGCGTCTCGACGCTGACCACCGGCGACGCCGAGGCGATCCTCAAAGACGACTGGCCGGTCGCGCGCGTAAGTTATCTCGATCGCCAACTCGCGCAGGTCGAGTACAACCGACAGAACTGGAGCACCAACGTCCAGGGCGTGACGCCGAGCTACCTGCCGATCCGCAACTGGACGGTGGTCGAAGGACGTCCGCTCAGCGAGGAGGACGAACGCTCTGCGGCACGCGTGTGCCTGCTCGGGCAGACCGTGGCCAGCAACCTGTTCGGCGACCACACCGATCCGGTCGGCGCCAATGTCAGGGTCAAAAACGTGGACATGCAGGTGATCGGCGTGCTCGAAGCCAAGGGCCAATCAGGATGGGGCCAGGACCAGGACGACGTGGTGCTGATTCCGTTCAGCACCGCCGAGCGCAAGGTCCTGGGCGTCGCCGCGCCGCCCGCCACGAGCCCCTCGGGCACGGCGACCCCGAGCCCCTCGAATCCTTACGCGTCGATGCCGACCGCGGGTACGATCTACAGTTCCGACTCGACCCAGACCAGTCCGTTCGGCAGCCCGCCCAAACTTGCGGGAGTGGTGCACAATATCTTCGTCCAGGCGAAAAGCCAGGCGCTCATCCCGCAGGCCATTGATCAGGTAGTCGAGACGCTACACAACCGCCACCACATCCAGCCTGGTCAGGATAACGATTTCGACGTGCGCAATCTGAGCGAGGTGGCGCAGGCCGCCGAGGGCAGCAGCCAGATCATGGCGCTGCTGCTCGCCACCGTGGCCTCAATCTCGCTGCTGGTCGGCGGCATCGGCATCATGAACATCCTGCTGGTCTCGGTCACCGAGCGCACCCGCGAGATCGGCATCCGGATGGCGATCGGCGCACGCCGCGTGCACATCCTGCTCCAGTTCCTGGTCGAGGCGATCCTGCTCGGGATGGTTGGCGGCGCCGGCGGGATCCTGGCCGGCATCGGGGCGTCACAGGCAATCTCGTCGTTCGCCGGATGGCCGACGCTGCTCTCGCCTACCGCGATCGTCGGCGGCTTTCTGTTCTCGGCCGCGGTCGGAATCTTCTTCGGCTACTATCCCGCGCGCAAGGCCTCGCTGCTCAATCCGATCGACGCCCTGCGCTACGAATAAACGCCCGCCCTCCCGACACTTCGTTGATTCGGCATTGATCTAACGCGCCATGAGGAAATAATAGGTCTGTTGCTCGAGCCACGAACGGTTTCGCTTAAACGGAGGACCCGATGGCACGGCTCAGCTCGATCCCATTTGAAAAAGTCGATCCGGAACTGCAGGCGGTCATGCATGAGTATGACGTGGAACTCGGCGGCTCCGGCTTCGTCCAGGTTCTGACCCACGCTCCGGAAGTCTTCAAAGACTTCATCAAATTTTACTTTCCTTTAGTCAGCGCCACGCGTGGATCGGTCAACATGAAGTTGACGGAGCTCGCGCGTCTCAAGGTGGCGGAGAAGAACGAATGCGCCTTGTGAATGGGCGCCCGGTTTGCCTTGGCAAGGCAACAAGGACTGACCGAAGAATTGATCGCCGAGATACCTCACTTTGAAAGCAGCCGAAAGTTGACGGGGCAGGAAAAGGCGGCGATTCGCTTCGCCGAGATTCTTGCGGGCGATCATCGGCAGGCGTCGCAACAGACCTTCGACGTCTTGCGGGAGCATTTTACCGAAAGCGAAATCGTCGACCTGGGCTTCAGGATAGTGACCTTCGTCGGCTACGGCCGCCTGATTCACGCGCTGGGTCTGGAGATCGGAAAGACCTGCCCGCTGTGAGGGCCACCATCTTCACCATTAACACCGCGCGAGCCTAGCTTGCGCGCGAGCCCAACTTGGCTACGAGCTCGGCGCCATCGACAACATCGCCGCCATTGGCTTCCGTCGATCGCACCCAGGAGGGCTGCCTCGTCTTCCGGTCCGAGCTCAAAGGTTTCCGTGGCATCGGCAGCGATCACAGTAACCTCGGCGCCCTCTTCAAAAGGTGCCCCACCCACCACGACCTTACCTGCGACGACTTTCCCGGTGGCAACTCGCATGGAATGGATCCTAGCGAGCGCAGACTCGCGGGTCGAGTGTGTAAACGGTGCGGCGGTGGAATCCGTTTTGCGCCGACGGCTGAATCTGTGCGAAGATTTCTCAGCAACTGCTGCGAGGAACCATGGATTTCAAGTTCAGCGCAGAGGACGAGGCTTTCCGGTCGGAGCTGAAGAGCTGGCTCGACGCCAACCTGCCCCGCCGCGAACGCACCGAGGACGCCGAAGACTACATCTCCGACCAGGGCGCGAGCCATTGGGAACGCCGCGTCGCGTGGCACAAGAAGATGCACAGCGGCGGATGGGTCGGCATTAGCTGGCCCAAGGAGTACGGCGGCCGCGGCGCCACGCTCACCCAGCAGCTCGTCTACGGCGAGGAGATGAGCCGCGCGCACGCGCCCGCGCTGGTCAACCAGCTCGGCACGATGCTGGTCGGGCCAACGCTCATCCAGTGGGGCACCGAGGAGCAGAAAAAGCGCTACGTCCCGAAGATCCTCTCGGCCGACGAGATCTGGTGCCAGGGCTACTCCGAGCCCAACTCCGGCTCCGACGTCGCCTCGCTGCAGACCCGCGCGGTCGAGGACGGCGACTACTTCGTCGTCAACGGCCAGAAAGTCTGGACCTCCGACGCGCATCACGCCGACATGTGCATCCTGCTCGTGCGCACCGATCCCGACGCGCCCAAGCACAAGGGCATCAGCTACGTTCTGGTCGACATGCACAGTCCCGGCATGACCGTGCGCCCGCTGGTGCAGATAACCGGCGAGCGCGGCTTCAACGAGGTCTTCTTCGAGGACGTGCGCGTGCCGAAGAAAAATATCGTGGGCGAAAAGAACCACGGATGGCAGGTCGCGATCACCACGCTGATGTTCGAGCGCACCGGCGTCGGCGACTCCAACATGAACACCAACCAGGTGCTGGAGCTCGCGCGCCTGGCGCGATCGATCCCGCGCAGCACCGGCACGGCCTGGGACGACACCGCCGTGCGCCAGCGGATCGCGCAATTCGCGGCCGAAGCGGAAGCGCTCAAGTACACCGGCTATCGCCAGATCACGCGGCGGCTCAAGGGGCGGCCGCCGGGGCCGGAGGGCTCGGTGATGAAGCTCGGCTCGAGCGAGCTTCATCTGCGGATGGCCAAGTTCGCGATGGAGCTGCTGGGGCCGTATAGCCAGTTCGAGCACAAGGCGCCCTTCGCGCTCGGCCGCGGCGTGTGGAGCTACCGGATGCTGGGGGCGCGCGCCTACACGATCGCCGGCGGCACCAGCGAAATTCAGCACAACATCATCGGCGAGCGCGTGCTCGGCCTGCCCAAGGGCTGAGCGCGAACCGCGCCCGCGAGAAACGCGAACGAAATGGATTTCAAGCTGAGCGCGGCGGACGAGGCCTTTCGAGCGGAACTCCGGTCATGGCTTGACGCGAATCTGCCGCCGAGCGAGCGGCGCAACCGCTTCTCGCTGGAATTCATGCACAGCGAGGCCGGCGAGGAATGGGAGCGGCGGATAGCGTGGCACAAGAAGATGCACGCTGCCGGATGGGTCGCGGTGCATTGGCCCAAAGAGTGCGGCGGGCGCGGCGCGACGCTCACGCAACAGATGATCTACCAGGAGGAACTCGAGCGCTCGCGCGGCCCGGAGCTGGTCAACGGCCAGGGTATCGGGCTGGTCGGTCCGACGCTGATGCTCTGGGGCACCGAGGAGCAGCGCCAGCGCTACATGCCGCCGATGCTCGCGGGGGAGGAGATCTGGTGCCAGGGCTACTCGGAGCCCGGCGCGGGATCCGACCTCGCCTCGCTGCAGACGCGCGCGGTCGAGGACGGCGACTACTTCGTCATCAACGGGCAGAAGGTCTGGACCTCCGACGCGCATCACTCGGACATGTGCTTTCTGCTGGTGCGCACCGATCCCGACGCGCCCAAGCACAAGGGCATCAGCTACGTCCTGGTCGACATGCACAGCCCCGGCATCACGGTGCGGCCGCTAACGCAGATGACTCGCGACACCGGCTTCAACGAGGTCTTCTTCGAGGACGTGCGCGTGCCGAAGAAGAACGTGGTCGGCGAGAAGAACAACGGATGGCTGGTCGCGCTGACCTCGCTGATGTTCGAGCGGCGCTACCGCGGCCTGGACAATAGCATCGGCGAGCTGGTCGAGCTGGCCAGGACGGTGCGGCGCAACGGCCTCGCCGCGTGGGAGGACGACGACGTTCGCCAACGGATCGCGCAGTTCGCGTGCGAGGTCAGCGCGCTTCGGCTGCTCAACCTGCGCCAGCTCACGCGCCAGCTCAAGGGATTGCCGCCGGGCCCGGAGAGCTCGATCGTCAAGGTCGTGACCACCGAGATAAATCTCGCAATCAACAAGTTCGCCACCGAGCTGCTCGGCGCTTATAGCCAGATCGAGCTCGACGCGCCCTTCGCGATCGCCGAGGGGCGATGGCTCTACCGGATGCTGGCGTCGCGCGGGCTGACGATCGCGGCCGGGTCGAGCGAGATTCAGCGCAACATCATCGGCGAGCGCGTGCTGGGATTGCCCAAGGGATAGGCCGGGCGCGATCCAAACCAATGCCCTCTCCTTGGACAAGGAGAGGGCATTGAAAGGCGCAGCGCGATCACGGCGCCGTCAGCGCCTCGACGTCGTCGATCGTCTTGGGAATCGCCGCGGTCAGCACTTCGTGGCCTTCCGCCGTGACCAGGACGTCGTCCTCGATCCGGATGCCGACGCCGCGCATCTCCTCGGGCGCGCTCTCGTCGTCGGGCGAAATGTAGATTCCCGGCTCGACCGTCAACACCATCGAGGGCTCGAGCGCGCGCGAGCCGCCGCCGACGCGATACAGCCCCACGTCATGCACGTCCATCCCGAGCCAGTGGCTGGTGCGATGCATGTAGTAGCGGCGATAGGCGGCCGTCGCGATCGCGTCGTCGACCGGTCCCTTGATCAGGCCGAGATCGACCATGCCCTCGACCAGCACGCGCAGAGCGGCTTCGTGCACGTCGTCGAAGTGCACGCCCGGCTTTATCGATTCGATTCCGCGCCGCTGCGCCTCGAGCACGACCGCGTAGAGCGCGCGCTGCGCGGGGTTGAAGCGCGCGCCGACCGGAAAGGTGCGGGTCACGTCGGAGGCGTAAAAGTCGTACTCGCATCCCGCGTCGATCAGCAGCAGATCGCCGCTTGCGCATCTTGCGGTCGTTGTTGATGTAGTGGAGCGTCGCGGCGTTCGGGCCCGAGGCGATGATCGACGGATAGCTGGGGCCGGCGGCGCCGCGCGAGCGAAACGCGTAGTCGACCAGCGCCTCGATCTCCCACTCCATCATCCCGCCGCGCGCGCGGCGCATCGCGTCCTTGTGCGCCTCGCACGAAATCGCGATCGCGCGGCGCATCGCGTCGAGCTCCTCGGGCCGCTTCTTCAGCCGCGCCTCGTGAATTAGCTCGCGCGGATCGAGCATCGCCACCGGTCCCGAGCCGGTCCGCGGCCGCATCGCCTGCGCCCCGCGCATCAACTCGAGCACCCGCGCGTTCATCCGCTCGTTGTTGCCGAGCGGGTAGTAGACGCGCTCGACGCCTTCGAGGTAGCGCGGCAGCACGCGGTCCAGTTCGTCGATGACGTAGGCCTTGTCGGCGCCATAGTCGAGCATCGCGCCTTCGATGCCGGCGCGCCGCCCGGTCCAGGTCTCGCGCTCGCGGTCGCGCGGCCGCACGAACATCACGAACTCGCCGTCCTTGTGGCCCGGCGCGAACAGCGCCACCGACTCGGGCTCGGCGAATCCGGTCAGGTAGTAGAAATCGTTGTCCTGGCGGTAGACGAACTCGACGTCGTTCGAGCGCACCGCGACCGGCGCGCTCGGCAGAATCGCGGCCGCCGCGCCGATCTCCGCCATGAAGCGCGCGCGCCGCTCCTTGAAAATCTCCGCCCGGCCGTTGGGACTCGTTGCATTCACGCCGCCGCTCCTCGTCTGCGTCCGCCGCCCGTCTTACGGCAATCCGGCGCCGGCAACCTCGACCTCCGTGGTCTCGATGCGCGAGTTGCGCTTGGCGCGGCATTCGTCGGGGTCGATCGATTCGGAGGTGAGCAAAAAGAGCGTGCGGCGCGCGGGACCGCCGAGCATGCACGCAATCGGCATCTGCTCGCGCTTGATTCGCTCCGCCACCTGGCCGCCCTGTTTCACCCGCAAAAGCTCGTGCGTAAACGGCGAGGCCACCCAAATCGCGCCCTCGGCATCGAGCGCGATTCCGTCGGGCACGCCCTCGCCCAGCTCGGCCCATACGCGGCGGTTCGTCAGCGCGCCGTCGGCGGCAACGTCGAACGCGGTCAGCCGATGGCCCATCGACTCGCCCACCACCAGCGTCTTGCCGTCGGGCGTGATCACGCTGCCGTTGGGAAACATAAGGTCGCGCGCCACCACGCGCGCCGCGCCGTTGGGCTCGACCATCACCAACTCGGCCGGCTTCTGCGGCGCGCCCGCGATGATGTCGTAGCCGAAGTTGCCGACGTAGGCGCGGCCGCGGCTGTCGACCACCATGTCGTTGCAGTGATACGACGCGAGCGCGCTGAGGTCGGCGTGCAGCTTGAGTCCGCTGCCCTCCTGGCGCAGCAGCTTGCGGTCGGTCATCGAGACCACCAGCATCCGCCCGTCCGGAAGCCATCCCAGGCCCGAGGGCCACGCCGCGACTTCCGCGACCACCGTGTTGCGGCCCTGCAGATCGACCGCGTTCACCGTATGCGCGTGCATGTCGGAGTAGTAGAGCTTGCCGTCATGCCATCGCGGCCCTTCGCCGAAAGCCAGATTATCAAGTAATACTTTAAATTGTCTCATGGCTCCTCCGCGACGATTCGCGCGCGGGCGCGTAACCGTATTGCCGTAATTGCTATTCCAACGCGCCGGCCTCGCGCAGCCGCGCGACCTCGTCCGCGCTGTAGCCTAGCACCTGCGTGAGCACCTCGTCGGTATGCTGTCCGATAAGCGGCGCCGGCGCGCGGACCTTGCCGTCGGTGCGGCTCATCCGCCACGGGATTCCGCAATGCTGCTGCACGCCGACTTCCGGATGGTCGAGGTAAACCCAGTAGCCGCGCTCTTTCAGATGAGGATCCTCCGAGACGAACTTGTTGGGCGCGCATACCGCGGCCGCCACGCCCGCCGCCTGGAGGATTTGTTCCGCCTCGGCGGCGCTGCGCTGCGAGGTCCATGCGGCGATCGCGGCCTCGAGTTCGTCCTCGTTGCGCTTGCGCGCGGCGGCGGTGGCGAAGCGCGGATCGCGCGCCAGCTCGGGCTGCCCGATCGCGCCCGCCAGCCGGCCGAACTCCGCGTCGTCGGCCGCCACGATCGACACCCACATGTCGATCATGACGCCGGTGTTCTCGAATCGATCCTTGGACGGGAAAATGCCGTGAGGCGCGATCAGCGGATCGCGATTTCCGTCGCGCGCCGGCTCGCGCCCGTTCATCGTGTACTCCATGATGCCCTCGGGCAGCAGCCCCATCGCGCATTCCCACTGGCTCATGTCGATGTACTGGCCTTCGCCGGTTTTCTTGCGATGGTAGAGCGCGGCCAGGAGCGCGAACGCGCCGTGCACGCCGGCGTTGGGATCGGCGTAGCTGAAGCCGGTATGCATCGGCGGCCATCCCTGGTAGCCGGTGAGCGACGAGAGCCCCGAGAGCGGCACCTGCGCCGGCCCGTAGGCGACGTATTCGTGGAACGGCCCCGTGTCGCCGTAGCCGGAGAGCGAAATCATGATGAGGTCGGGTTTGACCTTGCGCAGCGCCTCGTAACCCAGCCCCAGCTTTTCCATCACGCCGGCGGCGAAATTGTTGGTGACGATGTCGCTCGCCTCGACCAGCCGATGCGCGACTTCGAGCGCGCCCGGCTTCGCGTAGTTCAGACTCAACGAGCGCTTGCCCTGGTTGTACTGGTTGAAGTAGCCGGAGCGATTGATGCCGGGTTTGGCCTCGGGCCACGGCGGCAGCAACCGCGTCACGCACGGCCGCGTGCGGGTCTCGATGCGGATTACGTCGGCGCCGAGATGGGCGAGCTGGAGCGTGCAGTACGGCCCGGCCCATACCCAGGTGAAGTCGGCGATTCGCACGCCTTCAAGTGGAAGCTTCGCCATCGTCTTTATATTTACTCTCGGTCTACCGGCTTTCGCTCTCGTCTGCGCCCGCGCCACGCGCGCGCGCTCAAATCACTCCCGTGCGCCGCAACTCCTCGATACGCGCCGGCTTCAATCCCAGGCGCGCGCCGAAAATCTCCTCGTTATGCTGCCCGAGCGTCGGCGCCGGCCGGCGAATCTCCCACGGCGTGCGACCGTACTTGAGCGGCGCGCCGGGATACTTATGCGTGCCTGCCACGGGATGCGTTATCTCGACGAAGAAGCCGCGCTTTTTCAGATGATCGGAACTGAGCAGGTCGCCCATGGTCGAGACCGGCGCGAACGGGATGCGCCGCGCCTGCGCTTTCTTATAGAGGTCGAGCGCGCTCTGCTGCTTTATCCAATCCTCCAGAAAAACCTTGAGCGCGTCCCAGTTGACGCCGCGTTTGAGCCGGTCGGCGAAAATTTCTTCCGCCGCCCACTCCGGATTGCCCATCAGCTCGACGAAATTGCGCCACTGATGCTCCTCGACGCAGCAGACGAAAATATAACCGTCGCGGCATTCCATCACTTCAAGCGGCTGGATCGGCTTCTGCCCCAGCCGCGAGGCGACCATCTCCATATAGGGCCAGAACTCGAAGAACAGCTCCATCTGCGCGGCCAACGATTCATAAATCGAAACCTCGACGTGCTGGCCCTCGCCGTCGCGCACCTGCGCGAACACCGCGCCCATCGTCGCCACCGCCGCATGCACTCCGCCCTGGAAGCCGGCCTGCTGGCCGAAGGCCTTGAGCGGCGGCATCTCGGGATGCTCCGGGCCGCCGCCGTTGACGTAGCAAATCCCGCTTGCGCTCCACAGCGTCAAATCCTCGGCGCGCCACTCGCGCTTGGGACCGCTCAGTCCCCACGGCGAAATCGAGGTCATCACCAGGCGCGGATTGCGGCTGCGCAGGCGCTCGAAGCCGAGCCCGATACGATCCATGTCCGGCGGCGCGACGTTGTGAATCAAAACGTCAGCGTCGGCGGCCAGCCGCTCGAGCAGCTCGAAGCCCTCGGGACGCGACACATCGAGCGTAACGCCGAGCTTGTTGGTATTGAGATAGAGATAGAGGCCGCTTTTTTCGGGATGCGTCTCGACCGCCGGGAAACGGGCCGCGCGAGCGCGCGCCGTCGCCGGCGCTCCGGCCGCTCGATCTTGATCACCTCGGCGCCCATGTCGGCCATCAGCTTGGCCGCGTAGGGCGCGGAGACCATCTCACCCAGTTCGACGACTTTAAGTCCTGAGAGCGCGCCAGCCATTCCTGCTCACCACCCGGCTATTCGGGCAACACCTTGCGGAACGGCTTCACCTCGACCCGCTCGAAGACGCCTTCGCGGGCGTACGGATCGTTGTTCGCGAACTCGAGCGCCGCCGCCTCGCTCTCCATGTCGACGATGATCAGGCTGCCGCTGCCGTCGGTGAACGGGCCGCCGATCAGCATCTTGCCGCTCTTGGCGACAGGCCCCACATAAGCGAGATGGCGCGGGCGAACCGTGGGCCTGAGCGCGGCGCCGTTGGGTCCGTCGTGGCCGATGATCACGAACAACATGTCGTTCCTCCCGCTCCGGGCCTCCTGCTCCGGGCGAACTTAGCATGCGCGGCGCGCGCCGCCCAAGCGCCGCCCACAGCTTCGCGCTCGGGCGGCGAGCAGGAATTCTCACCTGCGCGCGAAATGATCGAGCACGGCGCGGCCCGCGCCGAGCTTGAAGCTCGCGCGCAGCGCCACCGTCACGTAGCGCTTGGCCCGGCGCACGGCGTCACTGAGATCCATCCCCAGCGCGAGATAGGCGGCGATCGCCGCCGACAGCGCGCAGCCGAGACCATGCGCGCCGCCGCCGGAGATACGCGCCGCGCGCAATTCGACGAACTCGCGGCCGTCGTAAAGCAGGTCGATTGATTGCGCGCGCGCTTCGGCGGACGAACCTGGATGCCCGCCCTTGATCAGCACGGCGCGCGCCCCCGCCTTGCCGAGCGCGCGAGCCATCGCGCGAATCGCCGCCGGGCTCGCGCCGTCGACGCCGCTCAGCGCCTGCGCCTCGGCGAGATTGGGCGTGACGATTCGCGCGAGCGGCAGCAGGCGCCTTCAGCAGCGCGTGTTCGCCCGCGCGGTCGAGCAGCCGCGCGCCGGCGCTCGAAATCAGCACCGGGTCGACCACCGGCGCGGGCAAATCGAGACGGGCGATCACGTCCGCTACCGCCTCGACGATTTTCGCGGTGCCGAGCGCGCCGGTCTTGATCGCATCGGGGCGGCGCTCGGCGACGAGCGTTTCGATCTGCGCCCTGACCATCGCGGCATCCACCGGCGCGACGCGATTGACGGTCGAGCTGTTCTGCGCGATGACCGAAGTGATTGCCGAGTAGCCATATACGCCGAGCGCGGCGAAGGTCTTGAGGTCGGCCTGGATTCCGGCGCCGCCGCCTGGATCGCTGCCGGCGATCGTGAGCGCGACGATTCTTTTTTCCGGCGCGCTTCACGCGAGCAGGGCTTTTTACCGGCTCATGCTAAGCGCTAACAGTTCAGCCGCCCAGCTCGTCGAGCAGCGCCCTGGCGTTCTTCAAGTCGGCAGTGTCAAAGCCCTCGGTGAACCAGCCGTAGATCTCGCCGAGCATTGCGCGGGCCTCGTCACGCCTGCCCTGCGCCTTCAGCAGCCGCGCAAGACTCGTCGCCGCGCGCAGCTCCCATGATTTCGCGTCCTGGCGGCGTGCGCTCGCGACCGCCTGGCGCAAGGCGCTCTCAGCCGCGTCGACCGCTCCAGGAGCCTCCAGCAGGATCAACTCTCCTTTGACTCGATAGAGCTCCGCCTCGAGAAATCGGAGTCCCGGTTCTCTCCATCAGCTCCAGCGACTTCGGCAATTGCGGCGAGTCCCTCCTCCGGGCGTCCGAGCTTCGCGTAAGCTTCCGCCAGCGACAGTTTCCAGATGCCCGCGACCGCGCCGGTCATCTCAACCGAAGCCGCGCCGCGGCGCAGCTCGGCGATTCCCTCCTCGACCTGTCCCTCGGCCACCAGCACCTGCGCCCGCAGGAACACGGCCTGAGCCGACCACAATAGAAACCCACGCTCGCTGGCAAGCGAGGCCAGCGCTTCGGTCGACTCCCGCGCTTTCGGTTCGTCGCCAAGATAGCGATGGAGCTCGGCGGCCAGGTTCAGCGCAAAGGCCACCGAGTGCGGTCCCGATTGGCGGGCCCCGGAGAGCGCCTCGCGGCTTCGCGCCAACGCCTGAGCCGGATAGCCGAGGATGAAGAGGTCGCGTGACGAGTGCGCCAGGAGCATCGTCCGGGGCTCTCCGATTTCCGAAAACGCAAACGTCGCTGGAACAGAATCCAGGGCGATTCCCTTCGCGCAGAGATCGCGCGCGGCACCGAACTCGCCCAAGTCAGACAAGGGTTCGGCCATCGCGGCGTAAGCCGCCATGAGCATCGAGGGGTTCTGCGAGCGCTCCGCCAGCTCGATTTGCCGCTCGCCAAGCTCGCGCGCCGTCGCCAACTCCAATCTCAGCAGATGGAAAGAACTGCAGGGCATAAGTCACCCAGAAAAGTTGCACGTCCTCGCCAAGCTTCTCGCACAAGCTTCTGGCGCGGGCGAAAATCATCGCGACCTCTTCGGCAGCCGGGCCCTTCGTCGCAATCAGATAAGGGCCCAGGTCAGATCGCAGAGCCAGTTCCTGGCGGTCGCGCTCCGAGTCCATCCGGCAGGCTCTCGAGCAGTTCGAGCGCAGCCATGAAGTGGCCGATTGCTTCGTCGTAGGCCAGGCGCCCGGCGGCCTGTCGCCCGGCCAGGTTAAGATATTTCACAGCCTTGCGTGCGTTTCCGCTCTGACTGTAGTGATGCGCCAGGCGGTTCAAGTGATCGTCGAGCCGCTCGGGGTAGAGCGCTTCGATCGCCGCCGCCGCTGATTCGTGAAGCTGCTTGCGCCGCCCGAGCAACAGCGTATTGTAGGCGACTTCCAGCGTCAGCGCGTGCTTGAAGATGTACTCGGCTTCGGGCAGCGCCGGTTGTTCGTAAATGAACTCGCCGAGTTGCAGAGTCGGAAAGCATCCGCTCCAATTCATCGTCCGGCTTGCGTGACCATCTGCCTGACGAGGGCCGAGCGAAAATTCGCGGCCGATCACCGCCAGCGTCTGCAGCAATTCCTTCTCGTCGGCCGGCAGCCGATCGATACGCGAGGTCAGGATTCCCTGCACGGTCGCGGGCACCTTGATCTCCGCCAGCGGCCGGGTGAGTTTTACACCGCGCCATCGCGCACCAGCGCACCTTCGTCGAACAGCGCCCGCACCATCTCCTCGATAAAAAACGGATTGCCCTCGGTTCGCTCCGCGATCATCCGCCTGAGCGCCGCGAGGCCCGACGCCGTCACCGAGCAGCGCCGAGAGCAGTTGCTGCGACGCTCTCACTTGCCAGCGGATCAAGGCGCAACTGCGTATAGTAACTGCGGTTGCCCCATTCGTGGCGATACTCGGGGCGATAGTTGACCAGCAGCAGGACGCGCGCATTGGCGAGCGAGTCGGCGAGCAGGTTCAGCCAGGCCTGGGTTTCGCCGTCAACCCAATGCAGGTCCTCGAACACGACGATCAGCGGCTGGTTGAGGCTTTCGCGCAGCACGATCCGTTTGAGCGCTTCCTGCGTGCGGCGCCGCCGCGTCTGCGACGTCCGATCTGCGCAAGCGGATCCTCGCCTTCGTGGATACCGAGCAGCACGAAGAGGTATGGCAGCGCATCTTCGAGGCTCTGGTCGAGCGCGAGCAGTTTGCCGATCACTTTTTCGCGGCGTTTGCGGCCGTCGTCGGCGGAGTCGATTCCAAAGTAGCCGTGAAGCATTTCGATCACCGGCAAATAGGCCGAGGCCTTGCCGTGTGAGACCGAATAGGCTTCCAGCAGCAGGCAATCGCCCGCCGCCACCGCCTTGAACTCATAGGTCAGGCGCGATTTGCCAACGCCCGCGTCGCCGATCGCGGCGACCACCTGCCCATGACCCGCACGCACCAGTTCCAGCGCGCGGCGCATCTGCGCCAGTTCATGCTCGCGTCCCACGAACCGCGTAAGCCCGCGCCGCGCGGCGGCTTCCAGCCGCGTGCGCAACGGGCCCAGGCCCGTGACCTCGTAAACGTCGATCGGCTCGCTCGCGCCTTTGACTCGCGCCGGCCCCAGCCGCCGAAAAGCAAAATAGCCGGCGCACAGCCGCTGGGTCGCTTCGGTCACCGCGATCGAGCCGATCGGCGCCAGCGCCTGCATCCGCGCGGCCAGGCCGGTGCTATGGCCGATCGGCGTGTACTCGGCGTGCTCACCGGTCTGGATCGAGCGCACCACGACTTCGCCGGTGTTCACTCCGACCCGCACCTGCAGCGGCGCGCGGCCTTCGGCGCGCAGGCGATCGGCATAGCGCCGCATCTCCTCCTGCATCCTGAGCGCCGCGTAGAGCGCGCGCTGCGGATGGTCCTCATGCGCGACCGGCGCGCCGAACAGCGCGAACACTCCGTCGCCGGTCGATTGCACGATATGGCCGCCGTAGCGATGCGCCGCGTCCATCATCAGCTGAGCGCCGGATCGACGATCGCGCGCGCTTCCTCGGGATCGAGCCCTTCCATCAGGTCCATCGAGCCCTTGATGTCGGCGAACAGCGCGGTGACGGTCTTGCGCTCGCCCTCGGGCGGGCGTATCGTTGTCGGCCGGCAGGCGCGGCCGCGCGCGAATCAGGAGCGGAGCCGGCGGACGGCGCGGCGCCAAGCGGCGCGGCGCACTGTCCACAGAATTTGAATTGCGGTGGATTTTCCGCGCGGCATTTCGCGCAGATACTGACTATCGGCGCGGCGCAGTTGCCGCAGAATTTCATTCCCGCGGGATTGTCCAGGCCGCATCGCGAGCAGGTCATCGAGATTTGCGGAATCGTCGTTCGGCGGGATTTCTAGAGTAGGATCTAGCCGCCGCAACATGAATAAGTATATCACGCCGGCGCAATCACAAGATAATGACGCGCGTCGCGGAGGGTTACTGGCTTCCGACTGCGATGCGCATGGTACTGAAATAAAGCAATGCAGCCGAACCGCAGAGCGCAGCGCGCGTCTTCGTAATGCCCTCGACACGACAGGAGGAATTCCTCAGCCTTCCGTTCAAGGCCAAGCTCGAGTTTCTCTACGGGCTGCCCGCGCGCCAGAAACGCGACCTCATCCTGTCGGCGCCCGAGGCCGAGCGGCTGGTGCAATCTTTCTCGCCCGAGACGCTCTTCTACACGGTCAAGGAAATCGGCTCGGCCGACTCGGGCGACCTGCTGAGCCTGGCGGTGCCCGAGCAAATCCAGGGGCTGTTCGACCTCGATTGCTGGACCCGCGACCGTCCCAACCTGGATCGGATGCGCGAGTGGATCGAGGCGCTGACCGAGGCCGGGCGCAAGCGCATGACCGAGGGGCTGATGGGGCTCGACATGGAGATGATGGCGCTGCTGCTGCGCCAGTATTTCCGGGTCCATCGGCTCGACGATCCGCTGAACGCGGCCGACGTGCCCTCCGACCGCTTCGTGCAATTCGACGAGCACTACATCATCGAGTTCCAGCATCACGACGCGATCCTGCAGCCGCTGGTCGACTTTCTCGAAGAGGTCTTCGAGCGCGACTACACCTACTTCACCGCGCTGATGGAGGAAATCTACTGGAGCGTGGAAGCCGAACTGGAGGAAGAGGCCTACCAGTTCCGCCGCGCGCGGCTGAACGATCGCGGCTTTCCCGATTTCTTCGAGGCGCAGGACGTCTTCGCCTACGTCAACCCGCACGACTTCCTGAAAATTCGCGCCGGCTACACCGCGCCGACGCGCGCCGACCTGCTGCGCGACGACGAGCTGGTGCCGCATGGGATGGCGCCGGTGCCGGCCGACACCGATCTCTCGCTGTTCAACACCGCCCTGATGGCCGGGTTCGCCGCGCAGGGCCAGCGCCAGTTGCGCAGCGAAATGGCGCTGGTGAGCAACCAGGTGCTGGTCGCGAGCGCGGTCGACTTCGGCGACCTCGACGCGGTGCGGGTGGCGGTCGAGATGACCCATCACTACCTCAACCTGGGACTCGAGTATCTGGCCGCCGGCGAGCTCAACAATGCGATCGAACATCTGCGCGACACGCATCTCAAGCTGCTGTTCCGGCTCGGCGTGAGCCTGACGATCGATCTGCGCAAGCGCGCCGAGCAGGTGACTGCCGCGCTCGGCCTCGATCCCGCGCGCGCCCGCGAAATTGCCTACCTCGACTCGCCCTATCGCGAGGCGCTGGGCGGCTTCCTCGAGCGCCGCCCGCGTTTCTTCGGCGGCCTCGACGGGCAGGGCTCGGTCGCGATGCGCGATTTCGCCGCGATGCGCGATCTGCATCTGGGTCACGCGGCGCTCGATCAGATCGAGGCGATGCGCGATCTGTTCCAGGCGCTGCTGGCGATCAATATCGCCTCGCCGGCCTTCCGCGCCGAGACGGCCGGCCGCGAAATCAGGCTCGGCCAAATCCTGATCACGGCATTCGCGCGCGCCGCGCTCGATCGCAAGCCGGATCAAAGGCTCACGCCCGCGCCGATCGAAGCGAGCCGCCTGGGCGAACTTTACATGGCGATAATGACGGGCGGCGGGCGGCCCGCGCGGCTGACCGAGGGCTTTCGCGTGATGGTCGACGCGGCGCTGGCGGCGCGGATGGACGAGACGGCGCGCGCGCGTTCGGCCGGCTTCGTCGCCTCGTGCCTCAGCGTGCTTGAAGAGGATCTCGCCGAACTCGACCCGCGGGCGATCGATCCGCGCTTCCTGCGCAGCCTGCTGATCCGCCGCGGTTAATCCGAGCATGCGGCTGACGCACGGTCTCGCGCGTCTAGTGACCGCTGCGCTCGGCGCTTTCGCGCTCGATCGTGATCGTGCGCGCCTGCTGTCCGCGCATCACACTGAAGCTCACGTACGGATCCTTGAAACCGACCAGCGCCATCACGAAGTCCGAGGTGTTGTGCACGCGGATGCTTGTCCACCGCGGTGACGATATCGCCGCACATCAATCCGGCGCGCGCGGCGAGGCCCGAGACGTCGCGCCACCAGCACGCCGCTTAGCGGCGGCACCGCGAAGTGCCTGGCCAGCGAGGGACTCAGGTCCTGCACCACGATGTCCTGGGCGGTGATGGTGGCGGGCAGATTTTTGCTCGCGGGCGCTTCGTGCTGGAACGCGGTGGCGGACTGAAAGAGGCCGTTGCTCACGAAGATCGGCGCCCCCATCCCCATCGCCAGCGCGATCGCGTCGCTCGGCCGGCTGTCCAGGCGCAGGCCCGCGCGATCGAGATAGATGTCGGCGTAGTAGATTTGGTTGTGGACGCTGGTGATGACCACGCGGTCGACGTGATTGCCGGTCTGCTCGATCAGGTCGCGCAGCAGATCGTGGGTCAGCGGACGATCGGGCTTGATCCCGTGCATCTCGAGCATGATCGTGCGCGCCTCTTCGTCGCCGATCAGAATCTGCAGCGCGCGCCTGCCCGCGAGATCCTCGAGCTGCACGTAATGCGCGCCGCTGTCGTTGTCGAGGCCGACGTTGGCGACTTCGACCCGCACCTGGTCGGGCGACGGGCCACCGCTGTCGCCGTGCCGCGCGCATCCGGAGCATAGCGCCAGCATCGCGGCCAGCGCGACCGCGGCAAGGGCCGCTCTGTGGCGATGCCACATGCGCCCTAGGTTAGCGCTCCGCACGGCGCTATCCAATCGGGCCCGCTGCGCGGCCCGCCGCCGCGCGAAACCCCCGCGCCACCAGGTACAGCTCCGAGGAGCCGGGGCGGCTCGCGCGCGTGCGCGTGCGCTCGACCTGGGCGAAGTCGCGCGCGAAGGCCTCGACCGCCTCGCCGAAATCTCCGCCCATGAAGAGCTTCACCACCATCGCGCCGCCCGGGCGCAGCAGCGCGCGCGCGCATTCCAGCGCCGCGAGCGCAAGCTCGAGCATCCGCGCCTGGTCGCGCTCGGCCACGCCGCTAAGCTTGGGCGCAAGGTCGCTGGTCACCAGATCGGCGGGCGCGCCGCAGCGCCGCCGCCACCGCCGCGACGCTCGCCGGATCGCGAATATCGCCGACCATCGTAACCACGTTGGCGGCGCTCGCGGGGCACGCGGCCAGATCGATTCCGGCCACCCTGCCCTGCGGCCCCACCGCGGCGGCGAGCATGCTGAGCCATCCGCCCGGCGCGCATCCGAGGTCCACCACCCGCGCGCCGGGCCGCACGAGCCGAAAGCGCGCGAGCAGCTCTTCGATCTTGAACGCCGCGCGCGAAGGCAGCCCGCGCTCGCGCGCCTTGCGATAGAACCTATCGTGCGGTTCGTACTTCGCCATCGATTGCAAGCTTAGCGAGCAGAGATTGCGGCGGGTCATTTCGAGCGCGATCGGCGCTGGCGGAGAATTTCGTTCCGCACGCATTCGAGACACTCCGGATGCGCTCCTAATCAGGCGACGCGCGCGCGAATGTTGTAAAGTAATCCACAGCTTCGAACGTCTCGCCGACGCGCGCGGGGTTTGAAGCGCCGCGCGAAGCGGCTATTTTCATCCGGGCGCGCGCGCATCGTTTTGCCGCCGCGACTCGTTCCTTCAAAGATGCCGCCAACGATGCCGCACAAGAATGCCGCCAACAATTTCGTCAAAAATTCCGAACCGATGCTGAACCTCGACGATCTCAATCCCGCCCAGCGCGACGCCGTGCTCGCGCCCGAAGGGCCAATTCTCATCCTGGCCGGCGCCGGCTCGGGCAAAACCCGCGTACTGACCTACCGTATCGCCCACCTGCTGGCCGAACGCAAGGCGGCGCCCGAGCGGATGCTGGCCGTGACTTTCACCAACAAGGCGGCGGGCGAGATGCGCGAGCGGATCGCGGCGCTGGTGGGCGAGAATTCGCGCTGGCCGTGGGTCAGCACGTTTCATTCGGCCTGCGCGCGCATCCTGCGCCAGGAGGCCGAGGCGCTCGGCTACCGGCCCAACTTTTCGATCCTCGATGAGGGCGACGCGATGACGGTGATGCGCCGCGTGATCGAGGAGGCGGCGCTGGCGGGCGCGCCGACGCCCGAGATGGCGCGCGCGCGAATCGAGCAGCTCAAGAACGACGCCGATCGGCCCCGCCGCTTTCGCCGAAAGCGCCGGCGGCGACGGCCGCGACGCGGCGCTGGCCACGATCTACCGGCTCTACCGCGAGCGGCTGCGCGCGATGAACGCGATGGACTTCAGCGACCTGCTGCTCAACGTCCACGAAATCTTCGAGCGCGACCCGGGCGTGCTGCTGCGATGGCAGTCGCGCGCGGAGCATCTGCTGGTCGACGAATACCAGGACACCAACCGCGTGCAGTACCTGCTGGTGCGCGCGCTCTCGGCGCGCAGCTCGAATCTGTGCGTGGTCGGCGACGAGGATCAGTCGATCTACCGCTGGCGCGGCGCCGACATCCGCAACATCCTCGACTTCGAGCGCGACTTTCCCCAGGCGCGCATCTTCAAGCTCGAACAGAACTACCGCTCGACCAAGACCATCCTGGCCGCCGCCGACACCGTGATCCGCAACAACCGCGAGCGCAAGGAAAAGCGCCTGTGGACCGAAAACGCGTCGGGCGAGCCGGTCACCTATTTCACCGGCGTGACCGAGCGCGACGAGGCCGACTTCATCGCGCGCGAGATCGGACGCCTCGGCGCCGAGGGCGGCGCCGACCCGGCCGACATCGTGGTCTTCTACCGGGTCAACGCGCAGGCGCGCGTGATCGAGGAGGCGCTGGTGCGCCGGCGCGTTCCGTACTACGTGGTCGGCGGACTGCGCTTCTACGAGCATCGCGAGGTCAAGGATCTGCTCGCCTACCTGCGCGTGCTGGCCAATCCGGCCGACGCGGTCAGCGTCGAGCGGATGGTGGGAGCGCCGACGCGCGGCGTGGGCGCCAAGACGCTGGAGGCGGCGGCGCAAATCGCCGCCGAGGAAGGCGTGACGGCCTTCGAGGCGCTGGGCCGCCTGGAGACCAACTCGCGCGTGGCGCTGCGTTCGGCCAAGCAGGCGGGCGAGCTGTACGGCTGGATGCATGACCTGGCCGCGCGCGCGCCGGCGATGAAGGTGCGCGCGATCCTCGACGAAGTGATCACGCGCGCGGGCTTCCTCGGCTATCTCGACGCGATGCAGGACGGCGCGGCGCGCCGCCAGAACGTGGCCGAGATGCTTTCGGCGGCCGACGCCTTCGACGCCGAGGGGCAAAACGGCGGCCTCGCCGATTTCCTCGAGCGCGTGGCCCTGGTCAGCGACGCCGACCAGGTCGCCGGACGCGGCGGACGCGCCGCGCTGATGACGCTGCATACCTCCAAGGGCCTGGAGTACCCGGTGGTGTTCATCGCAGGGATGGAGGAGGGATTGTTTCCGCATTTTCGCTCGCACGACGACGGGCGCGAAGTCGAGGAGGAGCGCCGGCTGTGCTACGTCGGGATGACGCGGGCGCGGCGGCTGTTGTACCTGACCAACACGCTGACGCGCGAGCTTTACGGCCAACGCAACGAGTCGCGGCCCTCGCGCTTCCTGGGCGAGATCGATCCCGCTCTGATCACCCGTATCGCGCCGGAGAAGCCGGGCTCGGTGCTCCGGCCGCCCGCGCGCGGCACCTACGTCGACTACAGCACGCAGCCAGGTCTCCGAAGACGGCGACGCGGGCGACGGCGACAACCTCGCGGTCGGCGCGCACGTCGTCCATCAGACCTTCGGCCGCGGCGTGGTGCGCCGGCGCGAGGGGCGCGGCGACGGCGCCAAGGCGTGGGTGCATTTCGAGCGCAGCGGAGTGAAGTTGCTGGTGCTGAAATTCGCCAACTTGAGGCCAGTTGCCGACTGATCGGCGTTGCCCTATCATTTTTCGTGGCGATCGGATGAGCGGGATGGCGCGCGCTACAGGCGCCGGGGCGTAGCAATGCATAACAAGAGATCGCGCAGAAGATCGCGGTATGTCCTCGCGGATTGGCGGCGGATGCGCGGCGGCGATCGTGCTGGCGGCGATCGCGCTGTTCGCGGCGCCGCGGCTTGCCCATAGCTGGAGTGAAACACGATTTCGAGACCCGGCCGCTGGTCGCCTATCCGATTCCCACCGGGCGCGACGACCTGATCGGTTCGCTGCAAACCTACACCATTCGCAAGGGCGACACGCTGCTCGACGTCGCGCGCTGGTACGGACTCAGCCCGACCGAAGTTTCCAACGCCAACAATCACATGGATTGGTGGTCGCCGCCGGTCGGCAAGCTCGTCATCATCCCCACCGAGCACATCCTGCCGAGCGCGCCTCACGCCGGGATCGTGATGAACATTCCCGAGATGCGCCTGTACTACTATCTATCCCACGCCGGTCGGCGGCCGGCGGCGAATCGGCAAGGCCAAGTTCACGCACACGGCCTACGCCGAGCCTCGCCATCCGAAAGCGCACGGCGCGGCCAAAGCGCATCCGAGCGGCGGCGTGCATCCCACGGTCATCTACACTTTTCCGGTCGGACTCGGCCGCTACGACTGGCGAACGCCGACCGGCATCTGGACCATCCGCGACAAGACTCACAATCCGACCTGGGTGGTGCCCGATGACATCTACCAGGAACATCTCGAGCGCGACGGCGAGGCCGAGCACGTGGTCGAGGGCGGCGATCCCGACAATCCGCTCGGCCACTACCGGCTGGCGCTGACGCTGCCGATGTACGCGCTGCATGGGACCAACGTGCCGTGGGGCGTCGGGATGGAAGTCAGCCACGGATGCGTGCGGCTTTATCCCGAGGATATCGAGCGCCTCTACTACCACACGAGCGTCGGCACGCCGGGGCGCTTCGTGTACCAGCCGATCAAGTACGGATGGCGCGGCGGCGCGCTCTACGTCGAGGTCCATGACGATCTCTACGGCGTGTACCCGGGGCTATGGCGCCACGCTCTGAGCCTGGCGAAAAGCCAGGGCCTGCTCGCCGAATATCGAAACGCATCAAGCTTGAAAAAGCGGTCGAGGAAAAAACCGGCGTGCCGACTTACGTGATGCCGGGGCCCGAGCCGCCGGGCGCGATAGCCGCCGACCACGGAAACCGCGAGCTCAGTGCCGTTGCCCCCGCCGGGCAGCGCGGCATCCGCGCCCGACGCCGACACCAATGCCGGCGGCGGCAGCGCCGGCAGCAGCGACGACAGCAGCACGGATACCGATACCGACAGCGACAGTGACACTGACACCGGAACCGGCAAGGCCGCCGCGGCGATTCCGCCGCCGCCTTCGGGCAACGCGATCAGACCCGCCCCCGCGCCCGCCGCCGACAAAGCGCGGCGACCGAGGACACCGAAGGCGACGCAGACGGCCCCGGTGCGAGCGACGAGAACAGCGCTCCCGGCGCGCATCGAGCGCGCCAGCCGCGGCCGCAGGACGCTGCCCGGCACCGACGACGACAGTGGCGGTGGCAACGCGACGAGCGGCGCCCCTGCGCCCGAGCGCTCGGCAATGGCGCGTTGCCGCGGGCGCGATGCCGGTCGAATAGCGAGTCACGGCAGGCGCGACGCCTGCCCGGTCGAATAGCGGCATCGCACGTCGTGCTGATGTGCGGCCGGTCGTGAACTTTCCTGCAATGCTCGCTTGACCGGCCGACGCCACCTTGCCCGGCTTTCGAAACGATCCTCTATACTCCGCACGACACGCGATGCGACAAATCCCTTTTCATCGCCCCTCGATCGGTCCCGCCGAGGAGCACGAGGTGCTCGACAGCCTGCGCTCGGGATGGATCACCACCGGCCCCAAGGCCAAGCGCTTCGAGAAAGAGTTCGCCGCGTACGTCGGCGCGCGCCACGCGTTGGCGGTCTCGCATTGCACGGGCGCGCTGCATCTGGCGCTGTTCGCGCTCGGCGTCGGGCCGGGCGACGAGGTTATCACCACGCCGTTCACGTTCACGGCCACGGCCGAGGTGATCGGCTACCTCGGAGCGCGGCCGGTGTTCGTCGATATCGATCCCGGCACCTTCAACCTCAACCCGGCGCGGGTCGAAGAGGCGCTCGAGAGCGGCCAGCATCGCCGCGTGCGCGCGATTTTGCCCGTGCACTTCGCCGGGCACGCTTGCGACATGGACCGCCTGCTCGCAATCGCCCGCAGCCACCATCTGAAGATCGTCGAGGACGCGGCGCACGCGGTGGGCTCGGCGCGCCATCTCGAAGGCCGCGGGATGACGCGGATCGGAACGATCGGCGACCTTTCCTGCTTCAGCTTCTACGCGACCAAGAACATCACCAGCGCCGAGGGCGGGATGGTGACGACGGAAGACGACGCGCTGGCCGAGCGCATCGCGGTCGCGAGCCTGCACGGGATGAATCGCGACGCCTGGAAGCGCTACGACCGCAGCGGCTCGTGGTTCTACGAAATTCACGACACCGGCTTCAAGTACAACCTCTCCGACGTGCACGCCGCGATCGGCGTCGCGCAGCTCGGCCGCGCCGACGAATTCATGCGCCGGCGCACCGCTATCGCGCGCGCCTACAGCGAGGCGCTGCGCGCGGAGCCCGCGTTCCAGGTGCCGTACGAGGAGCCGGGGATCGAGCACGCGTGGCATCTCTACGTCCTGCGGTTGCATCCCGAGCAGCTCCGAGTGGGCCGCGCGCAGTTCGTCGAGCTGCTGCGCGAGCGCGGCGTTGGCACCTCGGTGCACTGCATCCCGCTCAACACGATGCATTTTTACCAGGAGCGTTACGGCTATCGCACCGGCGATTTTCCGATCGCCGAGGACGTATACAGCCGATGCCTGTCGCTGCCGATCTATCCCGCGATGAGCGACGAGGACGTCGCCTACGTGATCGAAACCGTGCTGGCGCTCGCGCGCGAAAATCGCCGCTGACGTTGCGCGGCGTGGCGGCCCAGCTTCCGCGCGCATGGCCGATCCTTTAGAATCCTCTCCAACGGAGGGCGAGACGTGCGAGCACTGGTGACGGGCGGCGCGGGATTTCTGGGATCGCATCTGTGCGAGCGGCTGCTGCGCGACGGGCACGACGTCATCTGCCTGGACAACTTTTTCAGCGGCAAGCGCGCCAACATCCAGCATCTCCAGGGCCACCCGGGCTTCGAGTTCATCCGCCACGACATCGTCGAGCCGATCCTGCTCGAGGTCGACCGCATCTTTCATCTCGCCTGCCCCGCCTCGCCGGTGCACTACCAGTACAACCCGGTCAAAACCATCAAGACCAGCGTGATGGGCACGATCAACATGCTCGGGCTGGCCAAGCGCGTGCGCGCGCGGATGCTGTTGACCTCGACCAGCGAGGTCTACGGCGATCCCGAGCAGCATCCGCAGACCGAAAGCTACTGGGGCCACGTCAACCCGATCGGCGTGCGCTCCTGCTACGACGAAGGCAAACGGGTGGCCGAGTGCCTGATGATGGACTACCATCGCCAGAACAACGTCGACATCCGCATCGTGCGCATCTTCAACACCTACGGGCCGCGGATGGCGATCAACGACGGCCGGGTGGTGTCGAACTTCTGCGTGGCCGCGCTGCGTGGCGAGGACCTGCCGATCTATAGCGACGGCAAGCAGACCCGATCCTTCGCCTACGTCGACGACATTATCGAGGCGCTCGTGCGGATGATGAACGCGGAGGGGCTCACCGGGCCGGTCAATATCGGCAATCCCGACGAATTCACCATCCTGGAGCTCGCCTCGCTCGCGATCGAGCTGTCGCGCAGCGGCTCGAAGCTCGCGTATCATCCCGCGCGGCCCGACGACCCGGTGCGCCGCCGCCCGGACATCAGTCTGGCCAAGGCGACCTTGGGATGGGCGCCGAAAATCGCGCTGCGCCAGGGCCTCGCCATGACCATCGAGCACTTCCGCAAGGAACTCGGCCTCATATCCACCTGAAACGGCTGAAACGCGCCGGTCTCGATTTTCTCGCAGAGACGGAGGAACAGAACTTGCCAACCGCGCTAATCACCGGAGCCTCGAGCGGACTCGGCGAGCAGTTCGCCTATGCGCTCGGGCGGGAGCACTACGATCTCGTACTGACGGCGCGGCGCGAGGATCGCCTGGCCGCGGTTGCCGGGCGCGCGCGCTCCGCGGGCGCCGGCGCGGTGCGCATCATTCGCGCCGATCTCACGCAGCGCGAGGCGCCGGCCGCGCTGCATCAGCAGCTCACCACCGACGGCGTCCAGGTCGACTATCTGGTCAACAATGCCGGCTTCGGCACCACCGGGAGATTCCATCTTCTGCCGCTGGAGCGCGAACTCGAAGAGATCGAACTCAACGTGACCTCGCTGGTGGCGATGACGCGGCTGTTTCTGCCCGCGATGGTCGAGCGGCGGCGCGGCACGGTAATCAACGTCGCCTCGACCGCGGCGTTCCAGGCCACGCCCTACATGGCGACCTACGGCGCCACCAAGGCCTTCGTGCTGAGCTTCAGCGAGGCGGTGGCGGCGGAACTCAGCGGCACGGGCGTGACCGTGATGGCGTTCTGTCCGGGGCCGGTGCGTACCGAGTTTCAGAAAGTCGCGAACAACGAGCGGATGCGCTTTCCTTCCTTCATATGGACCGAGGCGGATCAGGTGGTCAGCGAAGCGATCGCGGCGGCCGCCAGCGGCCGTTCGCTGTGCGTGGCGGGGGCGATCAACAACGCGATGGTGATCGCGAGCAAGTTCACGCCGCGCAGCCTCTCGACACTGATCAGCAGCACGCTGATGCGCCCGTCATCCGTGGATAAATAGCAACGGAAAAATAGCAGCTCACCAGGCGCGAGCGCCGGAAACGCGCGCGCCTCTATTGTTTGAGCAGGCTCCGCGCGATCACCATCCGCTGGATCTGCGAGGTGCCCTCGTAGATTTGCAGCAGCTTGGCGTCGCGCATCAGCTTCTGCACCGGATAGTCGTTCATGTAGCCGTAGCCGCCGAAGATCTGCACCGCGTCGGTGGTGATCTTCATGCAGGCGTCCGCGCTGTAGAGCTTGGCGTAACTCGAAATCGCGTTGGGGCTCTCGCCGCGATCGACCAGCCATGCCGCCTTGTACGTCAACAGGCGCATCGCTTCGACCGCCACCGCCATGTCGGCCATCATGAACTGGATCGCCTGGAAGTTTGCGATCGGCTGGCCGAAGGCCTGGCGCTGCTGCGAGTATTTTACGCACTCGTCAAGCGCGCGCTGGGCGATGCCGGTTGCGATCGCGCCGATTTCGGGACGGCTCCGATCGAACGTCGCCATCGCGTACTTGAAACCCTCGCCTTCGCGGCCGACCAGGGCGTTGGCGGGAATGCGCACCTCGTCGTAAACGATCTCGCCGGTGTCGGCGGCGCGTTGCCCGAGCTTGCCGTGCATCCGCCGGCGGGTGATCCCGGGAAGATTCGCCGGAAAGACGAAGCACGAGATGCCCTTGTGCTTGAGTTTGCGGTCGGAGGTCGCGAACGTCACGTACCAATCGGCCATCGAGCCGTTCGAGATGAAATGCTTGGTGCCGTTGAGCACGAAGGAGTCGCCCTCGCGCCGATACGTGGTGCTCATCGCGGCGACGTCGGAGCCGGCGCCCGGCTCGGTGATCGCAAACGCGCACAAGGTCAGTTCCTTGACCAGCCATCCGAGGTAGGTCGATTTCTGCTCCTCGTTGCCTGCCACCACCAGCGGCAGCGTCGCCAGTTCGTTGGCGCCGACCGCGTTGGCCATCCCGGAGCATCCGTAGTTCAGCTCCTCGATGATGATGGTCGAGTCGAGGATATTGAGTCCGGGGCCGCCCTGCTCGCGCGGCACGCCGAGGTTCATCAGGCCGGCCTTGAAGGCCAACTCGCACACCTCGCGCGGGAAGATTTCCTTCTCGTCGTATTCGCGGGCGCGCGGAATCATCTCGCGCTCGGCAAATTCGCGCGCCAGGCGGCGCAGATCCGACTGCTCTTCGGTAAGCTCGAAGCCGATCATCTATTTATGCGCTCCGCTGAATCGGTTCATCGGCAGCCGGACTTTTCCGGCCTTCCCGTCTACCGATTCTTGCGCGAAGCGCGGCTCAAGCGCAAAGGCGACATCGGTCGCCGCCGCGACACCTTGTAAAAGGCGCCGCGGCCAACTATGACGGGGCTTGCACGCCCGAGCGCCGTCGCGGGGTAATCGCCCCGGGCGCGGTGCGGCGTGATTTACCCCAGCCAAGGGAGAAAGCCAAGGAGAAAGCTATGTCATTTACATTGATTGCGAAGATCAAAGCCAAACCGGGATCCGAGAAAGCGCTCGAGGATGCCTTTCGCGACATGATCAAAAAAGTGCGGGCGGCCGAGCCCGGCTGCCTGACCTACATTCTGCACAAGTCCAACGACGATCCGACCACGTTCGTGTGGTACGAGACCTATACGGACGATGCCGCCTTCGCGACGCATCGCAAGACCGACCACATGAAGGAGATGGGCGCGCGGATCGCCAATCTGCTGGCCGAGAAGCCGCAGATCGAATTGCTGACGGAACTGGACCGTAAGTAGCGCGCCGCGCCGCTTGCGGCCGAACGTGCGATGGCGCGCGCGCACTCACGCGCGCGCCATCGCACGCCCACCTGCCATCGTCCACGACGGAGCTTGTCACGATGCCGCGAACCATCCTGATGGGCGATCCCACCTACTTCTCCGTGCTCGGCGGAGCCAATCCGCATACCCGCAACGCGCTGGGTATCAGGAAGTCCGTCAACGCCGACCGGGCGCGCAAGCAATGGCACGGACTTGCCCGCGCGCTCATCGCTCGCGGCACCGAAGTGTGCGTGATCGAGCCGCATCAGGGAATGAGCGGCCTGGTCTATCCCGCCAACGCCGGCTTTCTGTATCCGCTCGCCGGCGAACCCGGCGACGCCAAGATCTTTCATCTCGCCAACTTGCTCCCGACCCGCGCTCGCGAGCGCGAGGTCTACCGCCCGTTTCTTGAAGCGATGGGCTATCGATGCGACGACGTCGCTGCGCGCTTCGAGGGCGAGGCCGATTTCTTTCCCGCCGGGCGTTTCATGCTTTTCACTCATGGGCGCGTCGAGCGCCAGCGCTTCGTCCCGCGAATGGGAATTCCGCCGTGGCGGCGCGTGTATGGCTTCCGTTCCGAAGCGAGCGCGGCGGTGGAACTCGGGCGCATCGTGAAGGATCATCCCGCGCCCCCATTCGAGATGCTCCCGCTGGAGCTGTGTCTGGAGGCGCACTATCACGGTGACACCGTGCTCTGCTCGTTCGGCCCACGACGCCAGTTTCTGCTCGCCTACATGGATGGCCTGACGGCGCCGTCGCGCGAGCGTTTACGCCTCGAGTTTCGCGGCAACCTGATCGAGCTGGCGGAGTCCGACGCCGCGCTCTACGCGGCGAACTCGTTCCAGGTGGATTACGAGGGCAGGCTCTATCCTGTTCATGCCTGAAGGCGTGAGCGACGAGCTGCTCGCCAGGGTGCGCGAGCGCGGGGTTGAGCCGGTGCTGGTCGATGTGAGCGAATTCCTGGCCAAAGGCGGCGGCTCGGTGAAGTGCATGATTCTCGATCTGGGACCGAGCGACGAGCAGCCTGACGAGCCGGCCGCGGTCGAGTTCCGCGCAGAGAGATCGTACGAGCTCCTGTATCCCAACCCGCCGCCGCAGTAGCGAGTCGGAATACAACCGCTGGAGCGCGCGGCGACCTCTCCTTCGTCAAGGAGAGGCTGATGAAGCACGATAAAACTCAGCGCTCGATTACGCCGTCGCGCGAGATGTCGAGCCGCAGCGGATCCATCCGCGCAAGCTCGCCCGGATGGGCGCGAAGATAATCGGCGGTGAAGGTGCCCGCGAGATCGTCGATCATCTCGTGGCCGCCACCCGCTCGAATCCGAAGCGGAGCAGATATTCCTCGCCGCGGCGGCCGAGCGCATAGAGCCGCCGCGCGCCCCGCGTATGCGCCGCCTTGCGCGCGGCCTTGACCAGCGCCGCTCCGATCCCGCGCCGGCGCATCGCCTCGGCCACGGCGAGCGAGCGTATCACCGCCGCGTCCACGATCGTCTCGATTCCGGCGACGCCGGCGATCGCGTCGTCCACCGACGCGGCAATCCAGCATGCGCCGGGCGCATCGAGGCCGCCCGCGATGATTCCGGCACGTTCGCCGGCCGCCGCGAGTATCGCTCCGACGGCGGCGAGGTCGCCGGTCTGCGCGACGTAGAGTTCGCCCGGCGCGCGGCGGCGTCGCGCGGCTACTTTTTGGGTGGCGGAAATAGCTGTGTCCCGGTTTCTTCGTCGACTACGACTATCGCCTTGGCGGGACATGCGCGCGCCGCCGCCATGATCGCTCCGTCGGGCGCTCCGGCCGGATTGTAAACCTCCGACTTACCGTCGTCGTCGAGCCGGAAAACGCCCGGCGCCGATTCGACGCAGTCTTCGCTGGAGATGCATTTCACTTTGTTGACGGTGGTCTTGAGCTTCGCCATCGGGTTCTCCTGTCCGCCGGTCCGCCGATCCTCGATGAACAATAGAATTGCGCCGCGATCCGCTGCAAGTTGACGAACGGCATCCTTTCTTCGCCCGTCGGCGCCGTCTAAGATTGCGGCGGGATGGGAATTCTCGGCACCGGAATCGACATGATCGAGGTCGAGCGCGTCGAGCGCGCGCTCAACCACCCGCGCACCGGCGAGCGCTTCCGCGACCGCGTGTATACCGAGCGCGAAGTCGCCTACTGCGAATCGCGCGGACGGCCGCGCTACCAGAGCTACGCCGCGCGCTTCGCCGCCAAGGAGGCGGCGATGAAGGCGATGGGTACCGGATGGAACCGCAACGTCGGCTGGCGCGAAATAGAAGTGGTGCGCGAGCGCGGCCATGCGCCGACGATCGTGCTCTCGGGCAAGGCGGCCGAGTACGCGCGCCGCAAGCGCATCACGGCCTTCCACTTGAGCATCACGCATACCGCGGCGAGCGCGATGGCGCACGTGATCGCCGAAGGCTGAAAGCGCGCCGGCGCCGCCGCCTGCGCACGACGCGCGCTATTTTTTCGGGGGCGCCGGCGTCGCGAGCGGCTGGGTTACCTCGAACTGATCCCCGCTCATGTCGAACTGGCTGAAGTCGGGCTCGCGCAGGCTGTAGACTGCCGTACCGGCGCTCGAGGTCGCGTAGTTTTCGATTCGCATCACGGTCCGCTCGGTCTTCGGGTTTGACTCGGCCGTATCGCTGTCGGGCGAGGCGTCGGCGGCGTCTGGACCTTGTTCTGGATCTGGGCGAGCTTGACCGTGCCGATCTGTTTGTCGTCCTTGCCGAAGACCACGATCTGCTCGGTCGGCTTGTCCATCGCGAACCTCTGCGGATCGGTCATCGGGTCCTGGACGATCTTGTCGCCCTTGAGATTCGCCAGCTCGTCGAGGAAGGTCTGCACCGCCTGTCCGTTGGCGGGCGAACTCTTGCCGGCATCCGTCACCTGCCACTTGCCGGCCGCGTCGCGCGAGAGCGTGAACTGCTTGCCGTGGTTTTCGATCTCGAGCCGCCCGACCTTGAGCGGGTCGAAGCCCATCACGGTCTTGTCGCGCAAATCGAACAGCCCCAGGTTGACCTTGGTCAGCAGCGCGTCTTCCACGGTGTAGACCGAAGCTTCGCCGCCGCGTTTGACGTAGACCGCTTTCTTCGAGGCCTGCGGCTGCTCCAGCCCAAAGAGCAGCGCGTGCCTGGTCTTGTCCTTGCCGCTGAAGACGCTCACCTCGATCTGCGGGTTCTTGAGCCCGTACTGGCCGAGGTCCGTGGGCGCGTCGGTGACAAAGTCGGCGATACGCGCGTCGACCAGGGCGGTCAGGATCTGGGCGACGGTGTCGGAGTCGGCGGCATAGTGTCCCGGCGCGACGATCCGCCATTGCCCGCCCTGCCGATCGATTTCGATCGGCTTGTTGACTCCGCTGCGCAGCACGATCTGGTCCGCGTCGTCCATGTTGAAGGTCATCAGCTCGTGCGAGCGCAGGTCGTTGACGTTCTTGGTGATCGCGTTGACAAAATCGCCGGTGGTCATCAGCACCGCCGGCTGAATTGGCGAGTTTCACGTAAACAGCGTTGCTGACCGGGCTGATACGGCCGACCAGCAGCGCCGGAAGCACGCCCTTGTTGTCGGTGGTTACGGTCAGCGTCACCGCGGGCTTGTCGAGGCCGAAGGGTTTCAGGCTATCGGGCTTCTCTTCGATAGTCCTGGTGAGCTGGGCGTTGGCGATGGTTTCGGTCAGGCCGTCGACGGCACCCTGGTCGCTATCGGCCTTGATCGGCTTGAGGATATTCCAGGTGTGGTTGGGATTGCGCACCACCTCGATTTCGCGGTCGGGGTAGCGCAGATCGATGCCGCTGATGTGCTTGTGGTCGAGATTGAGCAGGGTCGGCGGCGGAACCGGACGCGAGCCGAGCAGGATGATGAGCGAATAACCGCCCACCACCGCCAGCAGGATCAGAACGATGATCGTATTGCGCAGACGCATCGAAGAACGTGGACCGAGGCTCCGCTCGCGGCAGCGTCAGTTACGCCGCTCCCACCACACCACGATTCCCAGGATCAGCAGCAGCTCGGGCAGCATCAGCACCGAAGCGACGAAAACGCTGTTGAACTGGTTGACGGTCAGGCTGACGCGCGAGGCGCGCAGCGTGCGCGGGCGGATCGCGATGGTGGCGGTCTCGCCGGCCAGCCAGTCGACCGTATTGAGAAAGAAGTCCTGGTTGAAAACCTGCGAGAGGGTCTGGTTGTCGGCGAAATCGGTGTCGCCGTAGACCACCAGCCGCCCATCGCCCGTGCCCCACTTGAGCTTCTTGTTGTCGGCGTCGACCGCGTCGGCCACCGTGATTGGCCCCTTGCGATCCTTGGGACCGGGCTTGAATTTCTGCTCTTTGAAGATCGCCTCGACTTCGGTCGCGGCGATCGAAGTGTCGCTGGTCTGCGCCAGTGGCCAGGCCTGCAACCCCGGCTTGATTTCCTTGACCGGCTCAACCGAACGCACCATCGGCCACAGCGTGCGCTTGGTGAACCCGGCGGTGATCGGATGCGGCGGGTAAAGCTCGACCAGCGGGCTCAGCCCCAGCGTCGGTCCGGAGAACAGATGCAACTCCTGGTCGAGCACGATATCGTCGCCGACCGTGAGGCCCCACTGGCTGATCATGTTGATAAGCGAGGTCTGCACGCCTGGCTGGTCGGGCCGCGGCGGCCGCAGCATCACCAGCGCCCGGCCGCCGTTCTTGAGGTAAGCTGTCGATAGCGTCCACTTCGGCCGGGAACAGCGGCTTCACCGGCCCGGCCACGATCACCACTACGCAAGCCGGCGGCACCTTGGGCGCGGTCATCAGCATCAGCGGCTTGACGTCGTAGTTCTCGCCCGCCAGCGCCTGGGCGGCGCGGCCGAAACCGCCGGCGTTGTCCATGTCGTCGATCGCGGGTTCGCCATGGCCCTGCAGGAAGCAGGCGCCCTTGGTGCTGGAGCTGGTGACCTTGATGATGCCGTTGGTGATCGCCTGCTCGGTCGTCTCGCTGACGTTGGTGCCCTGGTCGCCGTACTGGATATGCGTCGTGGGCATCCGCGTGACATTGTAGCGCGTCGCGATCTCGGGATTCTTCTCCGGATCGATCAACTGAAAAGTGATCCTGGGCGAGGAGTAGGTGTACGACTCGTAGAGCGCCTCGCCTTGCGGGTCACGGCCGCCCTGGAAGAAGCCGTAGAGCTTGAGCGGCTGCTTGAGCGTGCTTACCACCTTGACCGACTGCGGCGAGAGGCTGAAAACGCGCTCGGTGGTGAGGTCGAAGCGGCGATGATGCAGCGCGAGGATGTAATTGATCGCGACCAGCAGGGCGACGAAAGCCGATCGAGTAGACCAACGCGTTGGCGCCGTAGCGGGTCGCGCGATGGCCCATCAGGGTGCCAAAGGTTTCGCGGCTGGAGGTCGCCCACAGCACGATCGCCAGCACCCCCAGCACCAGGTTGAACAGGAAGTACAGCCGCGCGCCGGTCAGATAGGCGACCAGCGCGAAAAACAGGAAGACCAGGCCAATCAGGCCGGCCGATGCCATGCTGCGTTGCATGCTGCTGCGCTCCGCCCCTACCCTACCGCCAACGCGCCGACTCGACCGAGCGCTGGGTCAGAAACAAGGCCACGAAGATCATGGTGCAGAAGTAGACGATGTCGCTGGTGTCGATCACGCCGTCCACCATCTGGCCGAAATGCTGGGGCAGCGAAAGATAGCGCAGCAAATCGCCGAGGATCCCGCCGCCCGACTGCAGCGGCCATGAAATCACATAGAGCAGCAGCAGGATGCCGAGGCAGCTTATTGCCGCGATGATCTGGTTTTGCGTGAGCGACGAGGTGAACAGCCCGATCGCCACGAAGCATACGCCCAGCAGCGCCAGCGCCACGTAGCCCGCGCCCATCACCCCGACCTCCGGATCGCCGAACACCATCAGGATGATCGGGAAGATCCAGATGAGCGCGACCATGATCAGGATGAAGACCGCGGCGGCGATGAACTTGCCGGCGACGATTTCGCCGGTGCGGATCGGCGCGGTCAGCAGGAATTCGTAAGTGCCGGTGCGTTTTTCCTCGGCGAACGCGCGCATCGTGATCGCCGGCACCAGGATCACCATCACCACCGACATGTTGTGCAGCAGCGGATCGATCACGCGGGCGTTGAGGTTGAGATGCTCCAGCGCCTGCGCGTTCGACATCGCCGAATACACCTGCACCATCTCGTTGAACTGCTTGAGCAGCGCGAAGAAGAACCATCCGGCCAACAGCACGAAAACCGTCAGCACCACGTAGGCGACGGGCTGCACGAAGTAACTCGACAGCTCCTTGCCCGCAATCGTCAGCGCATTTCTCATGTTACTCAGCCGGGGCCCTCGGACGGCCTAGCCATGCCCCGCTCCAACCTCCTCGAGCGTCTCCTCGGCCTCCGCGACTTCGTGCCCTTCCTCTTTCGAGATGGCCTCCAGGAATACGTCTTCGAGCGACTTGCCGGCCGGCAGGCTGCCCAGGCTCTCCTCGAGCACCACCCGTCCGGCGTTGATGATCACGACGCGGTCGCAGATCTGCGAGACCTCGGGCAGGATGTGCGTCGAGAGCACGATGGTATGCTGGCCGGCCAGACCGTGGATGAGTCCGCGGATTTCGTGAATCTGGCGCGGATCGAGTCCGATCGTCGGTTCGTCGAGCACCAGCACCGGCGGATTGTGAATGATCGCCTGCGCGAGGCCCACGCGCTGGCGATAGCCCTTGGAAAGCTGGCCGCAGATGCGATGGGCCATGTCGGAGAGGCCGCAAATCTTGAGCACGCGCTCGACCGCGTCGTCAACTTCCGAGCGGCGCAATCCGCGCAGCTTGGCGACGAAGCGCAGGTAGGCTTCCACGCGCATGTCGGAGTAGAGCGGCGGCGTCTCGGGCAGATAGCCGATACGCCGGCGCGCCTCCAGCGACTCGGTGAAGATGTCGAGGCCGTCGACCAGCACGGTGCCGGCCGTCGCCGGCATGAAACCGGTGATGATCCGCATCGTAGTGGTCTTACCGGCGCCGTTGGGGCCGAGGAAGCCCAGGATCGAGCCCTGCTCGGCCTTGAAGGACACGTCGCGCACGGCGACGAAGTCACCGTAGCGCTTGGTCAGGTTCTTTACCTCGATCATGCGGATCGCCTCGGCGGCAGCCGCTACACGGCCCCCAATCCTAACGGGTTTTGACGACGGAAAGCTCCCGAAGATTCAATCTTGCTCCGGCGAGCAATCGATTAGTTAATCTGCACTGGCGCAAGCTGTCAATATTAGACTCACAGCGGATACGCACCAGCGGTTTTGCTTTGACGACGGCTTGGGATAGTTTCACACGCCGATGGCTGAAGAACGGCCGACACTCTATCTGATCGACGGCTCGGGGTATATTTTCCGCGCGTTCTTCGCTCTGCCGCAGCTCAACAATTCGCGCGGGCTGCCCACCAACGCCGTCTACGGCTTTATCCGGATGCTCCTCAAGCTGCTCAAGGAGGAGCGCCCAAGGCATATCGCCGTGGTCTTCGACTCGCCGCGCAAAACTTTCCGCGATGACCTTTTCGAGTCCTACAAAGCCAACCGGGTCGAGGCGCCCAACGATCTGACCGTGCAGATTCCGTACATCCTGCGCGCGGTCGAGGCCTTTCGCATCAAGAGCCTGGTGCTCGAGGGCTTCGAGGCTGACGACGTTATCGGCACGCTGGCCACGCGCGCCGCACTCAAGCGCTTCGCCACCGTGATCGTCACCGAGGACAAGGACTTCATGCAGCTGGTCGGGCCGCACGTGACGCTGTGGAACACGATGCGCGACCGGCGCGTCGACGCGCGCGAAGTGCGCGCGCGGCTCGGCGTCGATCCTTCCGCGGTGGTCGACGTGATGGCGCTGATGGGCGATTCGATCGACAACGTCAAGGGCGTCCCCGGTATCGGCGAGAAAACCGCGACCGCGCTGATCAAGCATTTCGGCTCGCTCGACAAGCTCTACGCCAACCTCGCGCAGGTCGAAACGATCCCGGGGCTGCGCGGCGCGAAGAGAATCGCCACGCTGCTGGCGGAGCATCGCGCCGACGCCGAGCTGGCGCGCAAGCTGGTCAGTATCGACACCGCCGCGCCGGTCGAGGCGGACGTGAACGATCTCGATTGGCCGGGCATCGACGAGCGCGCGGTGAGCGAGCTGCTGCGCGAGTTGGAGTTCCACTCCCTGCTCAACGAGCTGACGCCGGCGCAAGCGGCGCTGCCGATGGGCGGCGCGCAGCTCCACGAGCACGAGGTCGAAAGCGGCGAGGTGGCCGCGCTGATCGCGCGGCTCGCACGCGCGCCGCGCCTCGCCCTTCATCTGGAAGCCGGCGAGACTCGCACCGGCGTTGCCGCGGATGATCCGGAAACCGAGGGATCGCCGGAAGCCAACGGCTTGCGCGAAGCCAACGGTTCGGCACCAGACGGTTCGCGCGAAGGCAACGGTTCGTTGGACTTTAACGGTGGCGCCAAGGCGAGCCGCGTCGAGAAAGCGAGCGGCACCGCGAAAGCGAGCGCGGCGGCAGGCTCCGCCGGCGAGCGAGCGCCTCAAGCTCGGCGCCGAGGGCGAAACCGAAACATACGTGCTGTCGGCCGCGAATATCGCGGCGGCGGCGCCGCTGCTCGGCGCGGCCACTCCGCCCAAGAGCTTCCACGATCTGAAGGAGCATCTGCGGCGCTTGAAGAGCGGCTACGGCATCGAGCTTGCGGGCGTCGACTTCGACACGATGCTGGCCGGGTTCCTGGTCAATCCGGGGCGGGCCGAACCGTCGCTCACCAATCTCTACCACGACTACCTGGCGCCGCTCGGCGGCAATCGCGAGCCTGGTTCCGAGCCGGAATTGATCGCCGCGCTGCGCAAGGCGTTGATGCCGAAGCTCCTGGAGAACGGCCTCGAGTCGCTGTTCAGCGATATCGAGCTGCCGGTCGCGCGCATCCTGGCCGAGATGGAAGAGACCGGAATCGCGGTCGACGGCGAGGCGCTCAAAGCCATCTCGGCCGAGCTGGGCACGAAGCTCGAGCGCATGGAACGGAATTGCTATCTGCTGGCCGGCCGCCAATTCAACCTCAACTCACCGATTCAACTGCGCCAGGTGCTCTTCGACGATCTCAAGCTCTCGGCCAAAGGGCTCAAGAAGACCAAGGGCGGATTCTCGACCGACGCCGACACGTTGGAGAAGCTCGCCGCGGTCCATCCACTGCCCCGCCAACTGCTGGAGTATCGGGCGATCGCGAAACTCAAATCGACTTACAGCGACGCTCTGCCGCAACTCATCGACCCGGCAACCGGGCGGCTCCATACCTCGTTCCATCAGGCGCTGACGGCGACCGGCCGGCTGAGCTCCACCGAGCCCAACCTGCAGAACATCCCCACCCGCACCGAGGAGGGCCGCCGCATCCGGCGCGCCTTCGTCGCCGCCCCGGGATGCCTGATGCTCTCGGCCGACTACTCGCAAATCGAGCTGCGCGTGCTGGCCCATCTTTCGGGCGACCCAACCCTCATCGACGCCTTTCGCCGCGGCGAGGACATCCATGCCCGCACCGCCGCCGAAGTGCTGGGACGCAGGCCCGACGAGGTCGACGCCGAGGCGCGGCGGCTGGCCAAGGTAATCAACTTCGGAATCATCTATGGGATGGGTCCGCAGCGGCTGGCGGGCGAGCTTGGAATCAGCCTCAAGGAGGCCTCGGAATACATCAAGCGATACTTCGAGCGGCTCCCCGGCGTTCATGCCTACCTGGAGGAATCGCTGTCGCAGGCGCGAGAGCGGGGATGGGTCGCCACGATGTACGGGCGGCGGCGCTACCTGCCCGAGCTGAACTCGCCGCAGGGCGGAGCGCGGGCGCAGGCGGAGCGAATAGCGGTCAATACGCCGCTGCAGGGGACGGCTGCCGATCTCATCAAATTGGCGATGATCCGACTGGACGCGGCGATTAAAGAGCAAAAATGGGCGGCGCGGATGCTCCTCCAGGTGCATGACGAGCTGCTCCTGGAATTGCCGCACGCCGAACGCGAGCCGGTGTCGGAAGCCGCCCGCCGCGAGATGGAAGGGGTGGCGGAGTTGCGGATTCCACTCAAGGTCGAACTCAAATGGGGTCCCAATTGGGCCGAGCTGGAGGGCCGTCGAGGATAATCGGCCTGAATTTTGCCCGATGACCCGCGTCTAACCTATTGAACAAGCCAAACCGCCAGGACGGAGACGAAGCCGAGCTCATCGAGCGGGCGAAAACGGGGGACACCAAGGCGTTTGGCATCCTGGTCGAGCGTTATCAGCGGCGGGTTGTCGGCGTGGCGATGGCGGTGGTTCATAATCAGGACGATGCGCTTGAGCTGGCTCAGGAGACCTTCATACGTGCTTTCGCCAACGTCGGTAAATTCGAATCGCGCTCGAGCTTCTCGACCTGGCTGTACCGGATTGCCGCCAATATCTCGATTGATTTCCGCCGCAGCGCGCAGCGCCATCCGACGGTGCGCGGCGAGGAAGCGGAGACCGAGATCCAGCGGCTGCCGAGCAAACTCGGCGATTCGTTCAAGGAAGCGCAACGGAGCGAGATGGCTCAGCGCATCAGGGGTGCGCTCGAACAGTTGACGCCGGAACATCGGGCCGCGATACTTCTGCGTGAGGTAGAAGGGCTTTCGTACGACGAAATAAGCGATGTGCTGCAATGCCCTCGAGGAACCGTAATGAGCCGTTTGCACTATGCCCGCAACCACCTGCGCGAAATCCTCAAGGATTTTGCCGAGAATTAGGGCACAATGGCTCCCAGCACTATACCTTCAGGAACCATGGCTCAATGTAGCGAAATGGCCCCGCTCCTAGGGGCCTTCGAAGACAGCGAACTCGAGCCGCATGAGATGCAGGAGGTCGCCCGCCATCTCGCAAGCTGCAAGGCTTGTGAAGAGACGCTGGCTGGCTATTCGACCGTAGGCGGATTGCTGCGCGACGCAGCGCCGGTTCCGGAACTCGACGGCTTCGCGATGGCCGTGCAGGCGCGCCTCGAGCAGTTACGCCCTCCGCTTCGCGTGCGACTCGGCCGTTGGTTCGAGGCCCAGCGCGAGCGTTTCGGCAGTGCCGCCGCCATGGCGTTCGCGATGGCGGTCGCGGCAATATTGACCGTTGTCATCACCAGTCCGTTTGCCCGCAACCTGATTGGCGCGGGAAGCCACGGCACTCAAGTAGCGGAACGCGACGCTCGCAAGCTCGCACGCGATGGGGCCAAGTTGCCTGCGGAGTTGGCCTCGGCCGCCGGCGGCGAGCCAAGCACGATAATCTCGAAGCTGGAAACCTCCAACCCCGACGTTGCCGTATGGAGCGAGCCAAGCCAGGATACCACCGTCATCTGGCTGCCCGATCAACAACCCTGACTATGCATCGTTTGACGATTCCTTCACTGACCGCGCTTTTGGTAGTGGCGTTCGCGATGGGCGCCCAGGGGCAGTCCACTCCGGCTGCGCAACCGCAAACGCCTCAGGCACCCCAGCTGCCGGGCGACCAGGCCGCCGCGGCGCAAGCCAAAGCGCTGAAGCGTCATCGGATAATACTGCTGCGGGTTGACGAGGTGATCGCGTCGGATACGGGGCTGGGAGTCGACGAGCGGCTGCTGCCGATGGGCGCGCGGCTGGAGTCGCTCTTCAGCTACACGACCTACCGCCTCGTCAGCCATCAGGTCGGCCGCACCGAATGCGGCCGGACGACGGCGTTCTCACTGCCCGGCGGATGGATCGTGCAGGTCGAGCCGAGCGCCGTGAACGACGACATGATCGCGATGGAGTTGATGCTGTTTCAGGGCGCGCGGCCGATGATGACCACGGACGTGAAGCTGCGCAATCATGGCGTTCTGATCGTAGGCGGACCGCACTATCAGCAAGGCATGCTGATAATTCCGATCGGCGCCGACGCGCCCGACCTGGCGACGCCGCCCGGGCCGATGCCGGTCAGTCCTGAAGGGACCGTGCCCGAGTTTACCGCGCCTGGAGCGGCCGCGCCCGAAGGAGGAGCTACCGGCGCAGGCGCTCCCGATGCGAGCGCCCCCGATGCCGTTCCACCGCCCGACGCCCCAAATCCGTAAGCGCGTTTTTCCGCCGGCGACTCGCCCGCGCGGTAGCGGCAGAACGGTAGCCCTCGCCCGCATCGCACGTGGGCGAGCGGACCTCCAATTCGCCTTCGCGTCTTTTTCTGAGCCCTCGCCCGCTTCATTTGCGGGAGAGGGTGTGGGTGAGGGTCCCTGAAAATTCCTAAGCCGCGCGCGCGGTCCTAGCGCGGCGGCATGCGGAGCGCGCCGTCGAGTCGAATCGTCTCGCCGTTTAGCATCGTGTTCTCGACGATATGGCATGCGAGCGCCGCGTACTCGCTCGGCCGTCCCAGCCTCGACGGAAACGGGATCGACGCCTCAAGCGCCTTGCGCGCCTGCTCCGGCAGCAGACCCAGCATCGGGGTCTCGAAGATTCCCGGCGCGATAGTGCAGACGCGGATGCCGAGTGAGGCCAGGTCGCGTGCGACCGGCAGCGTCAGGCTCACCACGCCGCCCTTGGAAGCCGCGTAGGCCGCCTGCCCAATCTGGCCGTCGTATGCCGCGACCGAGGCGGTGTTGACGATGACCCCGCGCTCGCCCTCGCTGTTGGGCTGATTCTTCGCCATCCGCGCCGCCGCAATCCGGATCGTGTTGAAGGTGCCAACCAGGTTTATCTGGATTACCTTGTTGAACAGGTCGAGCGAGTGCGGTCCGTCCTTCGAGAGCGTGCGCGCCGCGCGTCCGATGCCGGCGCAGTTGACCGCGATATGCACGGTGGCGAAGTGCTCGGCCGCTTTTGCGACCGCCGCCTCGACCTCGGGACCCGAGGTTACGTCGGCGGCGACGAACAGCCCCTTGGCGCCGAAGCTCTCGGCGAGTTTCGCGCCGGGCGACGACGGCAGATCGAGAATCGCGACCTTCGCACCGCGTTCGACGAATTCATGCGCGGTCGCCGCGCCCAATCCCGAACCGCCGCCGGTAATTACTGCCACTGCGTCTTTGAGATTCATCCGGACCTCCGAACAGATGCGATTTCGCGTCCGCGGCGAATCGTAGCTCAGCCGCCCCGCGCCGCGCCACCGCCCGCGCGCATCCGCAAGACAAAACGGGGCGCCGGACGACACAGCCCGGCGCCCCGCCTGCGACACAATTTCAGCCGCTTCTACCTATAGTGCGGCATGATTTTCTCACCGAACGTCCGTAGCTGATCCTTCATCACGTCCATCGGAATCATCCCCTGATCGAAGTTCCAGCAGAAATACTCCGGATTGGCCGCCTCCACCAGGGCATCCATCTTGCGCCGGACGTCGGACTCCGATCCCATGAACAGATAGTGCGCCCTGTCCATCCGATCGATCGTCCACTCGCTCTGCGGCACTAACGCCTTGCCGCGCGGCCATTTCTCCTCGTCGCCGGGAAGCCGGAAAGCCTCGAAGAATCCGAAGTGGCCCCAGAACTTGCCGAACCCGACTCCGGCGGTTCCCATTTCGGCCAACCGATAGGTCTCCTCCTTGTTCTGCCCGAAGTAGATCTGGCGCAGCACGCCGATACGCTGGCCCAACTCGAGCTTGCGGCCGGCCTTGGCCGATTCGTCCTGGAACAGCTTCGCCACCCGCGCCATCGCGTCGGGATGCGTAATCAGGGTCATCGGGATGATGCCCTGCTTGGCGCACCACACGATCGTTTCGTCGCTGACCGAGAAGGCCTGGAAAAGCGGCGGATGCGGCCGCTGGTAGGGCTTGGGCACGACGAAAATTTTCCTGACATTGCCGTCCTCGATCTCGCCCGGCGCGCCGTACTGTTCGGTCCATTTGTGCGGCGGCCATGGCGTGCCGGTCTCGTACGGATACGGGTACTCGTAGTAATCGCCCTTGAAGGAGAAAGGCTTGTCGCCCCAGGCCAGCTTGAGTATCTGGAAGACTTCCTCGAACACCTTGCGGTTGGTCTTGTCGATCTCGGATTGATCGGAGGTCGTGGCCGACACGTGCAGCTTCTGCCCCATCTGGTTGAGCCATCGATGCTGGTAGCCGCGCGCGAAGCCGACGAAGGTACGCCCCTTGGTGAACTGGTCGAGCCATCCGATCTCGATCGCCAGGCGCAACGGGTTCCATCCCGGCAACACGTAGCCGATCGGTCCGACGCGCAGATGGTTGGTGTTCATCGCGACGTACAGATGCAGTTGCGGCACGCTGCCGACCTCGAGCCCTTCGGTGTGCAGGTGATGCTCGGGAAAGGCGACCATCTCGACGCCCAAATCCTCGGCCATGCGGGCGAACTCGACAATCTGCTGGAGCATCATTTGCCAGCGCTCGTTGTGCGCCGCGATTGGACGCAGCCGCTCGCGCTCCTCGAGCGTGCCGGGAACCGTGGGTAGCATCAGAAGTCCGAATCTCATGCTCGACTCCCCTCGCCTGGTATGGCGCCAGGCTATGTTGTTGCGATTAGCCCAATCCTATTGGGCCGATTATGGCGCTCCGCCGAGTAATCGCAAGCGCCTCCGGCGGCGCGCGCCGCTATTGGAAATACGGAATTACGTGCTTACCCCAGAGCTTTATCGAGTCCATGATTTTCTGATGCGGGATGTCGTAGATCTGCATGAAGCACAGCAGTTGCTGGCATCCCGCCTCCTGGTAACGCTTGACCTTCCTGATGCAGGTGTCGGGGTCGCCGCAGATGATCATGTCGTTCTGATCCATGAAGTCGAAATTGATGGTGGCCGGATCGACGTTCATCATCTGCTTGAGGTAATCGTAAGTGCCCATGTCGGTCTTGCCCGATTGCCACATGCCGACCGACGCGACCACCTCGAAGGCCTTGCGCGCGTACCATTCCATCGCGGCCTTGGCGGTTTCGCGCGCCTCCTTGTTGGTCTCCGCGCAATGCACCATCGTGAAGGTCGCGGCGCGGTCGTTGACGAACTTGCCGACCGGCCGGGCCTGCGCGAGACCGGCGCGGTAAATCCCGATCCGCCGCTTGAGTTCCTCGGGATCGACCAGCAGCGTGAACGAGAGCAGGCCGATCCCCTTGCGCCCCGCGATCTCATGCGTCTCGGGCCCGGTGGAAGCGCACCACAGCGGCGGATGCGGCTTCTGGAGCGGCTTGGGGATGATCTCGCGCGGCGGGATCTTGAAATACTTGCCCTCCCACGAGAACACCTCGTTGGTCCACGCGCCGACCACGATGTCGAGCGCCTCGTCCCATAGCGCGCGCGTCTCGGCGGGGTTGATGCCGAAGCCCTCGAGCTCGTCCCTGCTCACCGAGCGCCCGGTGCCGAACTCCATCCGTCCGTCGCAGAGCAGGTCGAGCGTCGCGCCCATCTCGGCCACGCGAATCGGATGGTTGTACGGGAACGGCAGCAGCCGCACCCCATGGCCGATGCGGATTTTGCTGGTGCGCTGCGAGAGCGCGCCGTAGAGCACCTCGGGCGCCGAGCTATAGGCGAATTCGGAGAGGAAGTGATGCTCGACCGACCAGAAATTGGAGAAGCCGACGCGCTCGGCCTCGACCACCTGGGATATCACCTGCTGAAAGACGTCGTATTCGGCTCGTGGCCCGTAGGGTTTCTTGAGCTCGATCTCATAGAAGATGCCGAAATCCATCGCCATGAGCGTCCCTCCTCTCGCTGCGTCGCCGCAGCTAACGCGCGAGTGCTTTCAGAAATTCGTCGAGCGCGGCGTTGAACGCCGCGGGCTGCTCGAGCTGATAGAAGTGGCCGACGTCTTTGATCACGCTCAGCTTGGCGCCCGGGATGTTATCGGCGAGAAACTTGTTCATCGCCACCGGCGTCGCGTTGTCCTCCTCGCCCGCAAGGACCAGGGTCGGGCGCTTGATGTCCTTCAGCCGGCTCTTGATGTTCCAGTTGAACACGCCGTTGGGGTCCTTGACCGCGGAGTCGAAGACGTGGCGGGGCCAGTTCGACTCGAGCATGAAGCTCGCCCGGGCCAGGTCGAGAACTTCGGGCCGCTCGCGCTTGCTGCGCGCCGACACCGTTCCCTCCAGGAGCTGGTTGAAGGTGGCGTCGCGATCGCGAATCATCGCGTCCATCACCTCCTTGGGCAGGCCCTCCGACATCGCCGTGCCGCTGCTCTGGATCACCAGGCCCAGCACGCGCTCGGGACGGGCGAGACAGAATTGCATCGCGATCATCCCGCCGATCGAGTTCCCGACCAGGACCGCCTTGTCGATCTTCGCGGCGTCCATCACCGCAGCCACGTCGCTCGCATGCTCCTGGATTGAATAGCCACCTGCCGGCTTGTCGGAGCGGCCGTGCCCGCGATGGTCGACGGTCAGGCAGGTGTTGGTCCTGGCGAAATGGAAGAGCTGGAAGTACCAGATATAGCCGTTGGTCGACCATGGATGGAGAAACACGATCGGCACGCCACCGCTTCCCCAGGTCTCGTAGTAGAGTTTGACTCCCTTATTGTCCGCGTAGGCCATCGCAATCTCCCTCTGGTTTGGCGTCGTCGCGCGCCTCGTTCTAACCGAGACTCGCGGCGCGCACTAGTCTTTCGCTTTCGCTAACACGAAACCCCGACGCTGGCAATTGTTAGAAAAAGGGTCTCGACCTAACTCGAGACTGCGACTACACAGCATCTTGGGGGGAACGCAGATGCAACACGCTGAAGCTCTTAGTACTGGCGCCGCCCGGGAGCGGGAGGGATCGCCGGCACTCCTCGCAGCAACGGCTGCCGTCGCAATTCTGTCCGTGCTCGCCCTGCTAGTCTGGGGAACACCGCCGGCAGCGGCCGAAACGGGAGCACAGGTGGTGGGCTGGTTTCGCGAGCATCGCGACGTCGCGCGTTGGTGGACATGGATCCTGACGGTGGCTATGCCACCCGCGGCTATCATGTTTGCGTTGCTGCGCCGCCTGTTGCCCGCCCCGCACAGCGACGTATTTCTCATCGGCGCGATCTCCTACTTGGTGGCTCTCTCCGTGCAGGCGTGGATTTGGGGTGGACTGGCGCTGCATGCGGATCAACTCGAGCCGGCAATAGCGCGCACGGTCCTCGATATAGCCGTGTTGTTTGGCCCGGTTCTGACCGGAGCGACGACGACCATGATCGCACCGGTCACGCTGCTGGCGCTGCGTGGGCGTGCAGGGCTGCCGATGTGGCTCGGTCTCCTGGGCGCCGTAGCCTTCGGCGAGCAGGCGATCGAGACAATCACTATCTTTGGCTCGACGGGCTTCACGCAGCCGGGCGGCGCGATGAACCTGCAGCTCGGCGCGGGACTTACTTTGGCTTGGATGGTGGCGTTCGGCGTGTGGGGCGGCATTAAGGGGCGCACGCTGCCCCCCGCTACATAAGCGCGGTCGCTTTACCGGTCCCATCTCCTCGTCCAAGGAGAGTGCGAAAGGAAATCGGCACGCGGGTAGTGCAAAGCTCTCTCTATTCGGAGCGCTCAGCCCGCGTTCGCCACCCGGGGCAGCACCTTGGTCGCGAACAGCTCGATGGTTTTCATCAGCCGATCGTGCGCCATCAGCCCGTTGTACATCCAGGCAAAAATCCACGAGACCGGCAGCCGCTTGAGCAGCAGTTCGACCTGGCGCGTAACGGTGTCGACCGTGCCGACCAGCGCCAGGCCGTTCTCGAACAGGTCCGGCGTCTCGCCGGTTTTCGGATCCTCCAGCCCCTTGGCGAATCCGAAAGGCAGAAACCATTCGCGGCCGCAGAAATATCCGCTCTCGCGCCAGATCGCGTGCGCTTCCTCGTCGGTGTCCGCGATGATGATGTCGCGCAACACACCCATCCCCTCGCCCGGCGCACGGCCTGAGACCTCGGCATAGACGTCACACAACTGACGCTCGAAAGCCGGGAAGAGCGGCGGAATCACCGCGGTCACACCCTCCTGCGCGCACCATCGGATGCTGCGTTCGGAGGACGCGAACGGCTGAAAGATCGGCGGATGCGGCTTCTGCACCGGCTTGGGCACCACGCTCACGGCCTTGACGATGCCGTTCTCGACGCCCCTGCCCCACTTGGTCGTGGCCTCGATCGTCCACGGCGTTTCGCCCGGTGGTATGCGCCAGTATTTGCCCTGGTAGCTGAGCATGTCCTGGGTCCACGCGGCCTTGATGATGCGGAAGCATTCCTCGAACGCGGCGCGGTTGGCGGCGTCGATCTCGTCGTGTTGATGCGGCTGGGCGCCGTGGATGCCGTGGGTCTGCTGGGCCATGATGTCGACCCAGCGGCGCTGATAGCCGCGCGCGAAGCCGGCGTTGGCGCGGCCGCCGGTCATGTGGTCGAGCATCGCGATGTCCTCGGCCACGCGGATGGGATTGTTAGCCGGCAGCACGATGCCCAGTTGACCGACGCGCAGGCGCTTGGTCTGCATCCCGATATAGAGGTCGAGCAGCACCGGGTTGTTGGACATCTCGAAGCCCTCGGCGTGGAAGTGATGCTCGGTGAAGCTGATCGAATCGTAGCCGAGATCGTCGGCCAGGCGCGCCTGCGCGGAAACCTCACGCAGCATCTGGTCGTACAGGTCGCCGCGCAAACCGACCATCCCTTGTTCGACCTGGGCTTTGTTGCCGACCGACGGAAGATAGAAGAGCGATACTTTCATTCGTGCCTCGATTTTCGCGGGCCGCGCTACGGCCGCCGCCTCGGACGGTACCGTGCGCGTGCCGCTAGCGAGCCGCTACTGTAAGACGCATCGGAATCGGCGGGCAAGCCGAAATTTCCTGTCCCAGCGCCACACAGGTAGCCAGCCAAATCTCTCATTAAGCGGCTTTTTCGCGGAGCCTCGGGACGGGTCAATATAGTTTCTAGAATAGAGTGGAAGCTCGTTTTATGTGCGAATTGCGTGTTTAATAGAGTGCTCCAGGCTGCAACGGATTCGACACCGCAACCTTGAAAAGGGCGCCTATGTTCGAAGAGCACAAGTTCATTCAGGGGATGTTCGCCTTCAACGGCCGCGGATTGGAAACCCCGGTTAGCCTCGAGCCCAAAGCGACCTATCAAGTCCCACCGGACAAGCGCGCCCAATTGATCTACTGCCGTGTCGGTAACCCAACTCCGGAATTTCTCTACCTTGTGCTCCGGCGCGACGGCAAACCGATGCGGCTGTTCCCATGCGGCGGCAAGAGCGGGATTCATGTGCCGCTCGCGATCATCGACGACATCCTGCCCAACAGCGTGCTCGAACTGGCGATCGCGGCGCCCGAAGGGCTCGCGGCAAAAGTGATGATCGACATGGGCTTCGTGGAGATCTAAGCCCATGGGCGCAAAGCGCAACCTGGTCGTCATCGGCAACGGCATGTCGGGCGCCCGAACCGTGGAAGAGATTCTCGCCCGCGGCGGCGCCGAGCAGTTCAACATCGCGATGTTCGGCGGCGAGCCGTTCGGCAACTACAACCGTATTCTGCTTTCCGCCGTGCTTGACGGATCTCAAGCGGCGGCCGAAATCTCTCTCAACCCGCTCGCATGGTATGAGCAGCACGGCATCCGGCTGCATGCGGGCGTCCGCGCCACGCGCATCTTCCGCTTCGCCTGCCGCGTGCTCGGAGCCGACGGATCCGAAGAGCCGTATGACAACCTTGTCATCGCGACCGGCAGCCGCTCCTTCATTCCGCCGTTGCCCGGGTTGACGCAAAACGACGGCAGCATGAAACCCGGCATCTTCGGGTTCCGCTCGCTTGACGATTGCCGCCGCATGGCGGACTACGCGAGCGGGAAAAAGCGCGCGGCGGTAGTCGGCGGCGGTCTGCTGGGGCTGGAATGCGCGCACGGGCTGCAAAGTCTCGGTCTCGAAGTCCACGTCATCCATCGCTCGCCCCACCTCATGAACCAACAGCTTGATTCCGCCGCCGGCGCTATCGTGAAGTCGCTGATGGAAGAGATGGGCATCCTGGTTCATCTCGGCGCCGACACCCGGCGAGTCCTGGGCGACGAGCGCGTTAGCGGACTCGAGTTCAGCAACGGCGAGACCCTCGAATGCGACCTGGTGGTCTTCGCCACCGGCATCAAGCCCAACTCGGAAATCGCCAGCCAGGCCGGCCTGACCGTCGAACGCGCGATCGTGGTCGACAACCAGATGCGCACGATCGACGATTCCCGAATCTACGCCGTTGGCGAATGCGTGCAGCATCGCGGGCAGACTTACGGCTTGGTGGCGCCGATATGGGAACAGGTCAAGGTGCTCGCGGATCAGATAACCGGAGCCAATCGCGAGGCAGCGTACCACGGCTCAAAGGTAGCCACCCGCCTCAAGGTGGCGGGCGTCGAACTGGCCTCGATGGGACTGACTGAGCCCGGCGAGCAGCGCGACGAGGTGGTGCAGTTTACCGAGCCGAGGCGCGGGACTTACAAGAAGCTGATTATCCGCGACGGCCGGCTGATGGGCGGTATCCTGCTTGGCGATAGCCGCAGGGCTGCCTCCCTGCAGCATGCCTTCGAGAGCAGCGCGCCACTGCCCGCGGAGCGAATCAACCTGCTGTTCGATATAGGAGCGTCGCCCAAACGAGTGACGCTCGCGGAGATTCCGCTTGACGTTCAGATCTGTAGCTGCCACGCCGTCAGCAAGGGCGCCCTCATCGAATGCGTCAAGAACGGACGGCGCACTATTGAAGCGGTGAGAGAGGCGACGCGCGCCGGCCTTGCATGCGGCTCCTGCGAAGCGATGGTCCGTGAGATCGTGGAATGGGCTTGCGGCGCTCAAAACGGATCGTCCTCGGGAGAATCGGCGGAGGAAGTTTTGCCAGGTTCGGAAGGAGAGCACGAGCTGCAGCAAAAGTACGGCAAGAGCTTCCAGGCGCTCGCGTTCTATAAGCATCGGGTGCTCGACCATCTCAATTCCGCGATGCAGGAGTTCATCACCCGTCAGGAAATGATGTTCGTGGGAACCGCGGATCGAAACGGAAACGCGGACTCCTCGTTCCGGGCCGGGCACCCGAACTTTGTCAAAGTGCTCGATGAACGAACCCTCGCGTACCCCGAGTTCCGTGGCAATGGAGTGATGTCGAGCATGGGAAACATTTCGGAAAATCCGCACGTCGGACTGATGTTCATCGATTTCGCGAAGGATCGGATCGGTCTTCACGTCAACGGAAGCGCGCGCATCGTCGAGCACGACGAGTTCGTGAAACTTATGCAGGATCGTTCGGCCGCAGAAGCTGTGCTCGGCGACTCGGCGCTCGCGAACCTCATCAGCAAGGACCCCGGCAATCTCGAACGCTGGGTGATTGTCTCAGTCGAAGAAGCCTACATGCACTGTTCCAAACATATCCCGCTGATGCGGAAGATCGAGCACGAAGTGCAGTGGGGAACCGACGACGTCCGCGCCAAGGGCGGAGACTACTTCGGGGCCGACAAAGTCCCGAAGTGACTACCTTCACGACACCGACTCAGCAGACTTTATCTCATCGTTCAAGCGCGCGGTGGACCGCGCGAGATCCTTCGACTCCGCTCGCAGACTCGCTTCGCTCAGGATGACGGAGCATCGCTGGTGCTGAGCGTTTTGTAGGCAATTTATGACTCGCGGCATTGGCGCCGCGCCCCGCTACTTCGCGGCGCGTGGCGCGGATGATTCCTTGGACGCCGTCGCAAGCGCGGCCGCCGCCGCTTCTTCGACGCGCGTGCCCTTGAAGAAATCCGGATTCATCCCGCCCCAGAACTCGACCGGGTTGGTAAACACGAAATCGCGAAAATCCCGCTCCTCGATCAGCCCTTTATCGGCCAACTCGTGCGCCTCGGGGAGGACCTCGCGCATGTCGGGCACGTCGAAGTGGCCGATGTCGGAGCCGAAGAGCGTCTTGAGCCGCGCGCCGTAAGGATTCACTCGCGCGTTGAAACCCCACGCATTCATCGGATCGTCCGCTTCGCAGCCGAAGTGAAAGTTCTTGCAGAAGAGCTCGCGGATGTCTTCCGCGCGCTCGATTCCGCAGGCCGCGAAGTCGTCGTAACGTGTCGTCCCCGGCATTGCGGGCAGTCCACCCTCCTCGTCCAGCTTCCATTGCGCGAGCTTGCCGGCCCACGCCGGGCTGGCGTAGCGCCCGAACAGCTCGGCCAGGCGCTTGCGGTCGAGGTTGGCCGGGTCAACCTCGGCCAGCGCGCGGGCGTTGCGCTTTTTCCAGTGTCCGACGAGGTCCGCATACAGATTGCAGGCCCATCCAACACCGCCCTCCTGGAAGGCCATCTTGAGCGTGGGGAAGCGCCGCGTCACGCCGCCGAGGAACAGCGCCTTGCACACCGCTTCGGCCGAGACCGCGAAATGTCCGATATGGTTGTATGTGAAGTTCGACACCGACACGCGCATCCCGTAGCCGCGGCCGCTCGAATGGAAGGTTGGCGCAATTCCTAGTTCGACGCACTTGGCCCATACCGGGTCGTAATCGTAGGCGCTATCCAGCCCGAACATGTCGAGCCAGGTCGCATAGCGCGCGAGCTCGGGTGAACGGCGCGCGACCGCCGGGACCGGCCGCTTGATCACACTGGCCATCACGACGGCCTTGAGCTTGAGTGTCTTCGCCACGTGCTCGAGCTCTTCGACTGCCTCCGCCGGCGTGTTCATCGGGACCACCGCCACCGGCGTTATCCGATCGGCGTAGGGGGTGAACTGCTCGGCGGCAAACGTGTTGAAGGCGCGGCAGGTCGCACGGCGCAGCTCGTCGTTGCCGATGAAGGGCACGGCGAGGGCGGTGGTCGGGTAGAGTACGCAGAAGTCCAGCCCGAGCTCGTCGAGACGCTCGTGGAGCAGACGCGGGAGCATCGCGGTCGCGCGGTCGAGCGTGTTGCGAGTCGGAAAGGACCACCAGCTTTGTTGCGGGCGGCGCGCGTCGCGGCGTTCGTCCAGGGCAAGCTCGAGATCGCGCAAGATCCGTCCGTTGCGCGCGTTGAACGCGTCGAGGACGCCGCGCCCGCCCACCCGTTCAAGGTATTCGGTGATCGCGGGCCCGAATTCGAGCCAATGGCCGTCGGAATCGATCACGGGATGACTCAGCCGTGCGCGAATCACAGCAGGATCGGGAGCGTGGCCGGTCGACATTGCAGTAAAAGCCTCCTTGCCCGGCCCGCCTCCCGCGGGTCCCAACGGCGAACGAAATCTTTTAGCGATCTTGTTTGGTAATTTTAAGGCCCGCCTGTCAAGGGCGCGCGCAGCGCCAACGCGGTGGCACACGCAACGGCGCGAGCGGCGGCGCTACACGCGGCTCTTGATTAAACCGAGCGCAGGCGGGATGAAGAGGCGGGAGGCAAAGACTGATGGCATCAAATCTCAAAGGCAAAGTGGCGCTGGTCACCGGCGGCGGGTCGGGAATCGGCAAGGCGACCGCGATGGCGTTTGCGCGCGAGGGCGCGAAGGTCGCGATTGCGGATTACGTACCCGAGGGCGGCGAGCGCACCGCCAAGGAAATCGCGGCGGCCGGTGGCGAAGCGATCTTCATCCATGCCGACGTCTCGGTCGGCCGACAGGTCGAGGCGATGGTGCACAAGATCGTGCAGACCTGGGGGCGGCTCGACTGCGCGCACAACAACGCGGGTATCGAAGGCCGCATGGCCAACGTGGCCGAATGCACGGAGGAAAATTTCGACCGCGTTATCGCGATCAACCTCAAGGGCGTCTGGCTGTGCATGAAGCATGAAATTCCGCAGATGCTCAAGCAGGGCGGCGGTGCGATCGTCAACACCGCGTCGGTGGCGGGGCTGGTCGGCTTTCGCGGGCTGGTCGCCTACAACGCCTCCAAGGGCGGCGTTGTCATGATGACCAAAACGGCCGCGCTCGAGTACGCGCAACAGGGAATTCGCGTCAACGCGGTATGCCCGGGAGTAATCCGGACGCCGATGGTCGCGCGCATGCTCGACGCAAGCACGCTGGAAACTTATACGGAGAAGGACCTCGAGGCGGCCGAGCCGGTGGGCCGGATGGGCAAGCCGGAGGAAATCGCCGAAGCGGTAATATGGCTGTGTTCGGAGGCGTCGTCGTTCGTGACCGGGCTGCCGATGGCGGTCGACGGGGGCTGGATCGCGCAGTAGATGCCCGGGGCGGCTGGGCCGCGGCTCTGGTAGCCGTTGTCCGGCCGCCTCCCTCGCATGGAGAGTCCGCCGCTCCGTTCACTGTATATTGACGTCCCCTGAGCCGGCGATTTTCAGTTTCCAGTTGGAAATCTCCTCGCGGGCGCGAAGCCGAGCACCCGCGGTAATACCGACCTCTGTGCCTTCAACGTGGTGCGCCCATTCTTATCAGGTTTCATCCATCAGAGCGCGGCAAGCCCATCAAAACTAAATCCTGACATATTGGTGATGCAGGCCCACGGAGAATTGAGACGGCAGCGATGAGGCCGAGCTTCTGCGGGCGCCCAAACTCCGGCGCATTCTTGTCGAGTGAGAGATGTGTTCGCACCTGATTTTAATACGCTCGTCGGCGTCGCTGGAACGACCTCCCGCCGCTTCCCCTGCTAAGGTCCTACTTCTTCGCAGTCTTTTGCAAGGTTGGCCGTATCACAGATTTTCCCTTGTAGCGATGGGAGATTTTCTATTGTTGCCGGTAAGTTACCTCCTTTACTACAATAATAAGTTGTATTACCAAGCGTCGGGCCATTTACCTTAATATTGAAGCATTGTCGATATATGAGCTCCGTTGTCTTAAAGGCCATTCCGTGTTGTTCAAAGACATAAACCACATTTCTCGGCGGCGTAGGAAGTTTAGTGCCTAAGGCTATGGCTGCGCCAAGAGTCGGTAAGCCCTGACTTGTCCAAAAAATGGCACTTGACAAACCACCGGCGACAGACGCATTCGATAACAATTCTGCAACTAATTGAGTGCCTGTGGCAGGAGTCATCTTTGTTTTCTCTGTTTCTTCCAAATACTCATACAACTTGTTGCCATTCACTAACGCCATGCTTGGTGCCACCGCAAAGCCTGCGCCGAGAGCGCCAGTGCATATGGTATCGGGGTTGAAGGTGCCGCTGAAGTGGAGTTCTTCGTTATTGAAAAGGGCCAACGTGTAGTTGTAGCACGCGCGAACGGCTAGCGGCTGGGCTGTCAGAGCTGGCTGGGTTTGTCTGAACAGGAGTGTCGGGTTGATAAGTGGAACATCTGCCTGGTTCAGGCCGCCGCGATCTGCGGTAGCCAGTTGAAGTAAGCCTGATCCGGCGTTCGCCGTTGAAGGCTCGAATGAGGTCTGCGGGTATTGTAAAATCCGAAGTAACCGCCGATTGCGCTGCGGGCCTCGGCGACACTTTCGTAAGCCTTCAGATAAACCTCCGCGTATTTGACTGATCGCCAAAGGCGCTCGACGAAAACATTATCCCGCCACGATCCTTTGCCGTCCATGCTGATGGCGATGCCGGCTTGGAGCAGAACGTCGGTGAAGCTGGTGCTGGTGAATTGGCTGCCTTGATCGGTATTGAAAATGTGCGGTTTGCCGTGGCGGGCCAGAGCTTCCTCCAGTGCTTCGATGCAGAACTCGGCTTCCATCGTGACCGACAATCGCCAAGCGAGGACCCGGCGGCTGAACCAGTCGACGACGGCCGCGAGATAGACAAAGCCTCGCGCCATGGGGATGTAGGTGAGATCCATCGCCCAGACCTGGTTGGGCCTGATGACCGGCACGTTGCGCAGAAGATAGGGGTAAATCTTGTGTCCCGGTGCCGGCTTCGAGGTGTTGGGCTTGCGATAAATTGCCTTGACCCCCATGCGCTTCATCAACGTAGCCACGTGCTGACGACCGATGACGACCCCTTCCGCGTTCAGGAGATCGCGCAGCATCCGACTGCCCGCGAAGGGCAAGTCAAGATGCAACTCATCCATCCGGCGCATCACGGCGAGGTCGGCTGCGGAAACCGGTCGGGGCAGATAATACACACTGCCACGGCTGATCTTCAGGGCCTTCGCCGGTTTGCTGATCGACAGTGTGTGTTGACGGTCGATCATCGCTTTGCGCTCAGCAAACCGGCCTTGCTGAGCGCTCCGCCCAAAAAATCATTCTCCAGCGTCAGCTCGCCGATCTTCGCGTGCAGCGACTTCAGATCAATCGCGAGGGTAGCGGGCCCACTGCCAGCCGCGGACCCGAACACGCCGGCCGCCCCTTCCAGCAGTTGCGCCTTCCATTGGGTCACCTGATTGAGATGAACGTCAAATTGCTGCGCCAATTCCGCCAGCGTCAGCTCGCCCCTGACGGCGGCCAGTGCCACCTTCGCCTTGAATGCCGGGGTGTGATTCCGGCGCGGTCGTTTGCTCATCTTCTCTCCTGTTCGGCTGCCATCTTGGCCGCCGGCAGGCAGAAACGCCACTTACTCCGCTGTCCAAATTCTCCCAGCCAGCTCTGTCTCATATGGATTGTATGTGCCGTAGGTCCCATTCGGGTTGGTGTCGTACATTGAATAAACAAACCCAACAGGGCAATAATCGTGAGCAGATCCAAATCCGTCGATCATGGTGGGGTAAAGTGCAGCATGCTGTTGCCCTACCGCTGTAAGATGAACCCCCGCGTCTTCGGCATGACGAAAGGCATAAACAACAGGGGTACATGCTTGCGCGAATGCGCTCGAGATAAACGAAAGCAGGCTCCCGCAAAAGAATAGCAGCGAATAAATCAGGATATATTTTCTTGTGGCCATAGTTCCCCTCGCCGACGACTCCGGCGACCTGCGGCGCCGTCAACAACGCCGCGACCGCCACCGCCACCAACGGCGTCACCGCGCAATCCTCTACCGCGGTTACGGTGGGTTGCCCCGACCTGATGGTCACCAAGACGCCCGCGTCCAATCCCGTCAACGCGGGTCAGAACGCGGTCTTCAACATCGTGGTGAACAACATCGGCAACGGTGTGGCGCGCGGAACAACTCTCTATGATACGCTGCCCACGGGCATCACCTGGACCGACAATAACTCGGCGTGCACAATCTCCGGGGGCGCGATGACCTGCAACTTCGGCAATCTGGCCGCGAGTCAGACGCAGACCGTCACCGTAACCGGAGCCACGCCCGCCAAACTGTGCGCGCCGCTAATCAACACTGCGAGTGTCACGGCGGCCAATGCAAGCGCCGCCGATCTGACCAACAACAGCAGCACCGCCACGATCAACATCAACTGCCAGGCCGATCTGGGCATCGTCAAGATACCGGCGCTGGCCAAGGTCCACTCGGGTTCCTTTCAGACCTATCTGATCGCAGTGTACAACGCCGGACCGCATCCGGCGCAAGGTGTGGTCATTAGCGATCCGACGCCGACGGGAACGGTACTTGCGTCGTTGATTGCCGGCGGCTCCTGCACCAAGCCGGCGGCCGGAGCGGCGGGAACTGTGAGCTGTCGGGTTCCCACGCTCGGGGTGGGTAGTACCTGGCTAGGGTTGCTTACAGTCAAGGTTACGGCGCCGGCCAAGTCAACCATCACCAACAAGGCGACGGTAACCGGCACCACCGTGGATCCCAACCCGGGCAACAACACCAGTACGGTGTCGACTCCGGTGCTCTGAGGGAGAGAACCAGCGCTTTGGAGGGGCCCATTTGACCCTGGCCATCTGGTCTCGGTCGCGGAGAGCTTCATCTGACACGAATGGCTGCTCGGGGAGCCGTCGAGCAGCGGCTTGTTGTGGTGCTGCAAAAGGATGGAGGAAGAAACGGATGCCGTTTGGAGATCCGGACCAGTGGAAGCGGGAGAAGGCGCCGGCCTTCAGAATTTCGGACGAATATTTCCGCAAGTCCGTTTGACCTCCTCGTAATTCCCGCACTTTTTGACTGAAATGCGACTTGAAAAGGCGCTACGACCTTTCGCAAAACGACGTCCCGAGAAAGCAAATTTTCGGAAAGAGAATTAAAGACTTAGATGCGAGAGAAGAGAGATCCGCTGAAGAGGCAAGGAAGGCGATACGCCACCAACTATTGTGACTGCCAGCGCGGGCTATTGACAGGAACCATAATAACCATATTCGCCTTTGAGACCGGACGTATCGCAAATCTTTCCTTCTAACTGAAGAAGATTTGTTTCGCCTATTTCAGGTAGGTTACCAGTCTTACCTTCTCCATTTCCACAGTAGTACGTCGTACCTCCAGGCCCGACGATCTTCGATTTGGAAGCGGCGAAATTAATATGAACATTGAAGCATTGTACATATTTCATGATGGAGTCTGGCGGCTCAAAATCGCTTCCGTTAAATACAAAAACATAAGCCGCATTTCTCGGCGCTTTGAGGTCCTTGCATGTGTCTTTGGGGGGCAGCGTCGAACACCCTGGAATATCCGTGAAGCCTGGCACTATAGCTTGGCCAAGGATATTCAAGCCCTGACTTGTCCAAAAGATCGCGCTTGACCAACCACCACTGGCGTTCGCTATCAATTCGGCTCGTAAATCAGAGCCTTCGGCACTTACTGGGCACTTTTTGCAGATTTTTGGTGCTCCTTCCACTCCCAAATACTCATACAAGTATTTCCCGAGGGCTGTCCGCACACGCGGTTCAGAACCAGTGCAGGAGCCGAGAGCGGTGCACGCGGCAATTGCTACAGGCTGGGCTGTCTCAAGTGGATTGTTTGTGCCGAGCGTTCCATCCGGGTTGATGTTGTACGTCGAGTAAACATACCCCACAGGGCAATAATTGTGGACAGATCCGAATCCGCCGGCGCCTAGCATCTCGATGTAAAGATCGGCATGCCGCTGCCCTAACTCCGTGAGATTCCTTCCAAGATCTTCGGCATGACGAAAGGCATAAACAACAGGCGTGCAGGGTGTCTGTGCGCTTGCGCTTGAGATGAACGAAAGCGGGCTCTCACAAAAGAATAGCAGCAAATAAATCAGGATATATTTTCTTGTGACCATAGTTTCCCTGTCGGTATCAGCGACAAATCGCATGTTCATCGCCTTGGCTGTCAAGGTGGCCGTCAGCCGTTTCATCGTCCCCGGCGCGTCGTAGATGTGCCGGATAAACTGCGTTAGCTCTTCGGGAAAATTCCAACTCGGCTCACTGTATATCGACGAGTCCGGAGCTGGAGATCTCTAGTTTCCAGTTGGCAATCTCAGGGTAGTTGGTGCCGACGTTCAGCCGGTTAGTGAACTTGATAAGTCTCGCGGTGTCAGGACCATTGGCGTCCTTAGAGCGTTGACTCAGATAGTAAGGAGGAATGCTCTGATAATACAAAGTGGCCTGGACCGTAGCCGCGCCCGGGATTGCTGTCAGGGGTACTTGATAACGCACCACGCTGCAGCCACATCCACTCTCATAGTTCGGATCAGGATCAGTACCCTCCGGCTTGGTAATATCACCCATTGGACCGGAGGAAGACCAACCCTGAGGCAGAATGCGATTGTCCTTAATCTTGTCGTTGAGGCTGAGGAAACTAGTGGTGAAATGTCCTTGCGGATCGAGCACCAATTCCTCGTAGATCTGTACTTGTTGGTCGCTGGTAATCGGATTGCCAGTCCAGAAGTGAGGTTGATAGTTCCGCTGCGACCGGCTGAAGAATTCAGTGACTAGTGGATGGCCATGGGTATCGGTAATGACGCCCTTAGCATTGGTCCCGCCAGATTCCCACAACACGTTTCCAGAGCCATCGCGAACCACGAAGTCCAGGAACGCGCGGCGGAAGCTGACTCCTGAAGGCATCTTGTGTCCCACTTCATTGAGGATCCGAACGTCTGCCTGAAGCAGTGTGCCGTTCTTCCCTACGGAGTCGAAGCTGACCTGGGCGGTGGAGTTTTGCGCTTGATAGACCGCTCCATCAACCGCATTTTTCTGGCCATTATACGTACTCCGTAGAGGGTCGGGTAATAACCCATCTGTCGCATACAACCCCAGATCGGTCCTGAACTGATCGAACATGTCGAGTGCGAAGAGGTTGATGCCGGAGAGCTGATGACGCGCATAAGGTGTACGGGTCAGGAGAGGCAATTGGTCAGGTGGCAACGATGTAAATGGGGGTGTCTCTGGTACCTCTGGGAATGTGCCGTCCTCGATGTTCGCGATTTGGAACGCCAGCGGCGAGCTGCCCTTGAAATTGTCAGGCATATGGCAGTTCTGGCATGTTTGTTTTCCGCCGGCGAAGGAGCTGTTTAGCCACTCGAAGTAGGTGGTCTGCTCGAACTCCGTCTTGGGAGTGCCACCGTCCATAACCGGATTGCCCTTGGCGTCATAGACGGGGAGCACGATCGTGTGGCAAGAGGCGCACAGTCTTGCCTCCCCGACCTGAGCTCCATATACCGGCAGTATTCCCACCGAGTTCACCATCGGCACCCGAATTACGTTGTCGCCAGTCGGCACGTCAGTATTGCCGGAGGGATAGGGGCCATAGAGTTCGTTAGTTGGTCCGACGTTAAACTTCCCCGTGTAAGTAGAAGGATCGTCCAGGTTCTCGTCTGCCATGTGATGACAAACCGCGCAGGAGACACCGTCGCGCGCCAGGGCTGCATACTTCGAGTTGGGGTCATTCAATTGATCCCGCGTGAACAGCGTACGCGGTCCGTTTCCCTTGTCCAGATGGTATTGGCGCTGGCCCATCACTCCGTGGCAACTAAGACACGTATCCTGAATGAAGCCGGGAGCATTGGGCTTGCCTTTGATCTTGGCATGTTGGGTCGACTCGGTATCCAGTTGGGCGAAGAAAATGGGATCACGGCCCGACAGTCCCATCATCGAATAGCGCCATTCGCCATAGGTCGACAGGTTGATCGTATTCAATCCGGGCGGCCCGGGCGGCCAAAGCATGTGGGTGGGCATCGGGGTGTTGTCGGTAGCGTCGTGGCAACTGGCGCACTGGCTAGAAGTAACGAACAGCGAAGGCCCGCTAACACGAGGATTCTTGGAGAAAGGCTTCGAGGCCGCTAAATCCTTCGACTCGGGCACCATACACGGTATCGCGGTCGACGAACCGTGGAGCATCTTCATATTTGCGATTACCGAACTCCGGCGGCAGGTCGGTGAATCCCCATAACGGATTGAAAGGGGCTGGCGTTCCGATCGGCGGAAAGAAGAAGGGGAAGCGTCGCTTTCACGTTCCCTTCGGTCGCAGGGGTCACGAATTGTGGGGTGGAGAAGGTTCCGGTTCCAGGGTTGCCTGAGTTTGACGAGGAGCCTGAGATTGCCGAAGCGTGGCAGCCTATGCAATTAATACTGGTCGGGCCATTAAACGAAAACTGCGGTTCGGCGCAGCCGCCACTAGTCATCGCGGAAGAGGTCGTCGTGGAAGCCGCAGTCGCGCTGCCTGTGACTTCGGTTCCAACGACCGCCCAATACCACCCGTCCCACCAAAGGCCTGCGTCCTTGATCATCCCGCTCCAAAAGAGGATCGCAGAAGTCGGATTAGTATCCGGATACTCCTCCTTGATGACTACCGAGCCGTCAGGTATCGGACCTTGTCGGTTCCGAAGAGTCATCCATCTGTACAGTTGGGGCGAGTACCACAGCTTCACGTAGGGAGCGTGAAGGCCCTCGCTGCTGCGCCGGTTCGCTTCGTGCGGCCACTGCTGCTTCTGGTAACACAGCCCCATTACGAACTTATCGAATTGATCTTTGAAGTTCGGCCACGAAGGCGGTGGTAATGGTCCGCAAGCACCCGTAAAGGCCGGGTTGTTCGTATTGGCGCTGCTATCGCTGCCGCAGCACAAACCAGCCGCCACAATCGACAGCACGATGAACAGCAGTTTTTTCGATTTAGAAACCCGGAGCACCAGACGCGACTCTGCCGACCCGATTTCCGCTCGCGCGCCGAAAAATTTTTGGGCGATATAGGAGGCGCACGCCGCGATACTGGCCCTGGGGGTTAGCGACGAAGCCTCCGAAAATACCTTTTGCATTCTCATGAAACCCTCATTGCCCTTCGGAGGACTGTCAGTTTTGTCAGCTGCAGTGCGCAAGAATGCTGTCAAAGATAGCTTTAAAATGCAAATCGTATTTGTATAGTCTTTTGGCACGATTGTTGCCGCGACGACCCGACCTCGCTTTGCGAGTCGCGAAATTTTCGGACCAGTGAACTCTTGAACTCAAATTTGTCGGCTCCTTCCCGCGCCACGCAGATATTTCTTTGGTCGCTTTGCGCCTGAGCCTTCGTTTGATACTGCCAGCTTCAGTTCTCGCTTCGTCCGAGCCCAAAACGTTTCAGAGACCATCAACGCAGTTGAGGTGAGGTTTCAGCAAACACAGTGGCCGCCGCTGCTTGCTATTTTCCGAGCTAGCGCTCGGCTGAAAGTTACCCTCTTACGAGAGCATCCTCATTTGTATCGCGCTGAAAAATGGCCAAAGCACTGGTGAGTCGCTCTCGTCATGCCTTCGTGCGTTAGGATGTGGGCTGGTCTGGCGCCGTGCGCTCGCTCGCTTGAAGGTGGAAGGCTTCGGCACCGCTGACTTGAAGGAGGCCAAGGCGCTGCTGGAAAAGCTGTAGGCGCGCCCCGTCTTGGGCGAGGAACCGCGCAGTAGATGCGCGCGGCGGCTGGGACGCGGCTCTGGGAGCCGTTGTCTAGCCGCCTCGTTACGAATGGAGAATCCGCCGCCCCGTCGGTTCCGCCGCGCGTCGAAACGAATCAGAAGCAGGAAAATCGGTTGATGCCGATGTTGGCGCAGGTAGTCTGACCGGCGGCGGGCGCGATGGCGCGATGCTCAGGGCCACCCATCGATGGCGGCGTCAAGCCCGGCGACCTACTCGTGAGCGGCTCCAACACCTGCACGCGATCGATGTCGTCGAGCGCGCTTGCGGTATCGCCCTGACGGGCGGCGAGCAGCGCATTCTGGCGCAACTTCTGCGCCTTCGAGAATTTGGCGGCCGCATCATTATCCGCGGTCGAACAGCCGGAAAGAAGGACGAAAATAAACAGGCCCAAACGCAGGCGTCGCTGAAGATCGGCGCTCATCTCCCGGTCACCAACAGCCCATATGCGTAGCATCCCCGCTTTGCGGAGTCCAATTTTTTCCCGGATGTTCTCCGTCCGCGTGCAGGATCGATCGGGTACTCCTGGCGGTGCCCGCTTGTCCAGAGATCTCGGCGAAGCCTGCCCTCAAGCGCGCATCGTCCGGTGGCGGCGGAGAATTACGATTCGAAATTGATGCGGTGAACTGACGGAAACGATACGATGCACGAGCATCAACAGTCCGGCGACACTGCGGCCGCCGCCGCGGGACAGGCCGAAGCGGTCTTTCAGAGAGAGAGAGGGATGTCAAATCTATTCAATAAGATTCTGTGCCCGATCGATTTCGACCGGAATTCAATTGCCGCGCTGGATTTTGCTCTCCGCCTGGCCCAGGAATGCGGCGATATGATCTATGTTCTTGGTGTCATTCCGACACCGGACACGCAGCCATCCACCACAGATCCTTTTCCGGTTTTGAGCGAGGGTTTAACGACAGAGCTCGAAACGATCGCGCGAAAACATCTCGAAGGAAAGGTTCCGTTCCAACCCCTGGTTCGAACTGGAGATCCGGCACATACGATTCTGACCGTCGCTACTGAACTCGGAGTCGATGTAATAGTTATGGCGACTCACGGCTATAAAGGCGTTCAGCGGCTGCTGCTCGGGACGGTTGCCGAGCGCGTCGTGCGCGGAGCCGAGCAGCCAGTCATAACCATCCGGCCTCGACTGGAATAATCAAATCGCGCTGCAAAAAAAGAGCGGACCGGACGGTGCGCGCAGCGCCGACGGAATCGAAAATGCGAGTTGTGATGGCGCGCCGTGAGGGATTTGAACCCCCGACCCTCAGATCCGTAGTCTGATGCTCTAATCCGCTGAGCTAACGGCGCACACTGGACAGAAAAATTTCTCACATCGAACGCTGCGCCGCAAGACGGCCTGCGGAGACGACGTGCCGGTTGCGTAGAGCGCAAGGGCCCACGGATACGTCAGCCTCGGCCCTAGCGCCGCGGCGCAGACCCCGCCGGCCTGGCAATCGGCTCACGCGTGGGGCGTCGGCGTCGGCTTAGGCGATGACGTCGGCTTGGGCGTAGACGTCGGCGCGGGCGTGGTCGCCTCGGGCGATGACGTCGGCGCGGTTCGTGCGCTTCGAATCATCGAGCGTGACAGTCCTCGGCTATTTTCTCTTGAAAGCGCGGATCGTCGCTGGCAATGCAACGTAGGCTCGCTACTTCCGGGACCAAAATGGTACTCGTGTCGATGAAAAAATGGGCCGGCGGCACGCCCTGTTTGTGGAGTTCATCACCAAGCCTATCTCTATTATATTCCTGCAGTGCGTCGACAGCACGTTCGTGACATTCGTTTTCGGTGGGGAAAGCCTTAATTTTTGTCCACCGCGAGAAGGCAGCCTTAGTATCCCAATTGTTGGAGCGGAACGGTGGCAGCATCAGACACCACTTTGGGACCGTCTCAACGTCAGCAGTCCCCGCCGTCGTAACTGAACCGTCAGGTTCGTCCGACAAGGACGCCGGTGACGAGGCATTCTGCGAGACCGCGGTTCCGCGCAACAGCCGCGGATATGACCCGACATCGTGCTGAGAGCCATCAACCCACAAACCGTGGCCACGTTGGGTCACAAGTCGTCGCTCTTCATGCTCGATGCGCCTGAGCGACCTTCCTATGCCTGCGGCCTCAATGGTGAGTATCAACAGCAGTACGAAAGTGCTGGCAATCAAGATGGTTACTAGCGTCCGCATTTTTACCTCAGGCGCGGATCGTCACTCGAAATGCAGTAGAAAAAGAGGTCAGTTTGGGTCGGGTTGGGCGTAATGACGACCTTGGCGTGGGCGCAGGCGTGTTCGCATTTCTTAGCAGTATTGTAGCTATGCCGAGTCGCCGACCACACCGACAGCGAGATCGCCAGGCCAACCATCACCATCGCCGCGATCGGGCTGAGTCTTTTGCCAAATCTGCTGCCGAACGTGTTAGTGATTCCGCGCAGATACAGCCAAAAGCGGCGGATGGTGTTAGTCACGTCTTCTCTCCCTCAGTAAGGGCGAGCCGCGGGTGTAAGGTCGGCCTCACGCGCTGGGCGTCGGCGTCGGCTTAGGCGAAGACGTCGGTTTGGGCGATGACGTCGGCTTAGGCGAAGACGTTGGCTTGGGCGATGACGTCGGCTTAGGCGAAGACGTCGGCTTAGGCGAAGACGTCGGCTTGGGCGTAGACGTCGGATTGGGCGTCTGCATCGGCTTCGGCGTAGGCGTCGGTGGCACCGGCGTTGGAGTCGGCGGCTTCGGCGTAGGTGTCGGCGGAACCAACGTGGGTGTCGGCGGAACCGGCGTAGGTGTCGGCGGTACCGGCGTAGGTGTCGGCGGTACCGGCGTGGGCGTCGGTGGGACCGGCGTAGGCGTCGGCGGAACCGGAGTAGGTGTCGGTGGAACCGGCGTGGGCGTCGCAGTTGCCACTGGAGTCGGTGTCACACTTGGTGTTGGTGTCGTGGTGGGGGTCGGCACGGCGTAATGGATCGTCCCGGTTGCAGGGCTGCCCGAAGCAGTGACCGTGTACAACGCGTTAAGCAGCACCGAGACCGCGTTGTCCTGGGTACTTATCAGGATGAGGTCGGGCTGGCCGTCGCCGTTGACGTCGGCCGTCGTAACCCAGTCGGGAAAGTTCCCCGAGACGAATTTCTGCTGGATGGTGAAGCTGGCCGTGGTGGCGCCCGAGGTGGTGGAGTTGATCAGCACCGAGACATGGTTGCCCCCGCCATCCGCCACGATTACGTCGGGCAGGCCGTCGCCGTTGACGTCGGCCGCCGTCACCCAGGAGGGGTTGAGCGCTGCGACGGCGAAGGTCTGCTGGGCGGCGAAGCTGGGTGTAGTGGCTCCCGGAGCGGTGGTGTTGAGCAGCACCGAGATCGTGTTGTCAACGTAATTCGCCACGACCAGGTCGGGCTTGCCGTCGCCGTTGATATCGGCCGCAGCGACCGAGTTTGGACTATTGCCTGTGGCGAAGGTCTGCTGGGCGGCGAAGCTCGGCGTGGCGGCGCCCGGGGCGGTGATGTTGAGCAGCACCGAGACCGTGCCGTCGGCCTGATTCGCCACTATCAGATCGGGCAGGCCGTCACCGTTGACGTCGGTCGTCGTCAGCGAGTCTGGTATGTTGCCCGTGGCGAAGGTCTGCTGGGTGGCGAAAGTGGGCGTGGTGGCGCCCGGGGCGGTGGTGTTGAGCAGCACCGAGACCGTGTTATCGCCCTGGTTCGCCACGATCAAGTCGGGCAGGCCGTCACCGTTAACGTCGGCGGCCGTCACCGAGTTGGGGCTGCTACCCGTGGCGAAAGTCTGCTCAGTGGCGAAGCTAAACGTAGTGGCGCCCGGGGCGGTGGTGTTGAGCAGCACCGACACCGTGTTGTCGTTCGAATTCGACACGATTAGATCGGGCCTGCCGTCGCCGTTGACGTCGGCCGCCGTCACCGAATCGGGAAAGTTGCCCACGCTGAAGGTCTGCTGGGTGGCGAAGCTGGACGTGGTGGCGCCTGGGACGGTGGTGTTGAGCAGTACCGAAACCGTGTCGTCCAAGGCATTCGGCACGATCAGGTCGGGCTCGCCGTCGCCATTGAGGTCGGCCGCCGCCACCGACTCGGGAGCGTTGCCCGTGGCGAAGGTCTGTTGGGGAGCGAAGGTAGGCGTGGTGGCGCCCGGAGCGGTGGTATTCAGCAGCACCGAAACCGTGCTGCCCCCGTTATTCGCCACAATCAGGTCGGGCAGGCCATCGCCGTTGACGTCGGCCACCGTTACCCCTACAGGATCGCTACCCACGCTGAAGGTCTGCTGGTCGGCGAAGCTGGGCGTGGTGGCGCCCGGAACCGTGGTGTTCAGCAGCACCGAGACCGTGGCGTCCCCTTCATTCGTCACGACCAGGTCGGGCAGGCCGTCGCCGTTTACGTCGGCTGTCGTCACCCAACGCGGCTCGGTACCCACGGAGAATTTCTGCTGCGTGGCGAAGCTGGGCGTGATGGCGCCCGGGGTGGTGGTATTGAGCAGCACCGAAACTTTGGTGCCGCCCGAATTCGCCACGATCAAATCAGGCTGGCCGTCCCCGTTGACGTCGGCTGTTGTCACCGAGCTTGGGGCCGTACCCGTGGCGAAGGTCTGCTGAGTGGCGAAGCTGTTGGTGTCGAATGTCGTCGTCGGTGCGGGTGTAGTGTTTAACAACACCGAGACCGTGTCGTCGTTCTCATTCGCCACGATCAGGTCGGGCTTGCCGTCGCCGTTGAGGTCGACCGCCGCCACCGAGGAGAGCCCAAAGCCTGTGTCGAACCTCCGCTGGGCCGCGAAGCTGGGGGTGGTGGCGCCCGGGGCGGTGGTGTTGAGCAGCACCGATACCGTGGTTCCTCCGCGATTCCCCACGATCAGATCGGGCTTGCCGTCGCCGTTGAGGTCGACCGCAATCGCCGCGTCGGGGTCGAGGCCCGTGGCGAAGGTCTGCTGCGCGGCGAAGCTGGGCGTGGTGGCACCCGGGGCGGTGGTGTTGAGCAACACCGAGACCGTGTTGTCGTTGTTGTTCGCCACGATCAAATCGGGCTGACCGTCGCCGTTGAGATCGGCCGCGGTCACGGATTTAGGGGTGTTGCCCGTGGCGAAGGTATGCTGGGTGGCGAAGCTGACCGTGCTGGAGCCCGGGGAAGTGGTGTTGAGCAGCACCGAGACCGTATTGTCCCCGGAATTCGGCACGCTCAGGTCAGGCAGGCCGTCGCCGTTGATGTCGGCCGCCGTTACCGAGTTTGGACCGCTGCCCGTGGCGAAAATCTGCTGGGCGGCGAAGCTGGCCGTGGTCGAGCCCGGCGGCTGTAGTGTTGATCAGCACCGAGACCGTATTGTCGACCGCATTCGCCAGGATGAGGTCGGGCTTTCCGTCGCCGTTCACGTCGGCCACCGTCACCGAGTAGGGGCTATTGCCCGTGGCAAAGGTCTGCTGGGTAGCGAAGCTTGGCGTGGCGGCACCGGGGGCGGTGGTGTTAAGCAGCACCGAAACCGTGGCGTCGAAGTTGTTCGCGACAATCAAGTCGGGCCTGCCGTCGCCGTTGACGTCGGCTTCAGTCACCGAGTTTGGGTCGCCGCCCGAGGCGAAGGTTTGTTGGGCGGCGAAGTTGGCCGTGAAGGTCCTCGCCGCGCCTCCGCCGCCCAGCAATAGCATCTGGAAGGTTTTATCCGCCGGATTGCTGGTGCTGCCGGAAACCGTCACCGGAATCGTCGCACTGGTCGTGCCGGCCGGAATCACAATCGACCCACTGGCCGCCGTGTAGTCCGTCCCGGCGATCGCCGTGCCGTCCTGCGTCTGGTACTGGACAAACGCGTCGTAGCTGGTATCGGGGCCGCGCGAGATTGGAAAATCAAGACGTGGTCGACGAGTTGCTGGTCACCGTAACCGAGGCGTTCGAGATCGTTACCGTGCTCGTGTCGCCCCACACCGATAGTGAGATCGCCAGGCCAACTATCACCATTGCCGCAGTCAGACCGAATCTGCTGCCGAACGTGTTAGTAATCCCGCGCAGATACAGCCAAAAGCGGTGGATGGTGCTGGTCACGTCTTCTTTCCTCCACTAAAGAAAATAGGAGAACTAATAACATCTCACAACTTTAAAAAAGGTTAGATTTCGCCTTTTTATATTAGATTTGTCCCCCAGAGCAAGAGTCGACGACCATAAAGTCTATTCTTGATACTTTCGCTCCTCAGAACTTCATCTACACGGATTCACTCGTGCTCGAGCGTCCGGCCCGGAACGATCCCGGGCCGATGTCCCAAACGATCGGTCAACGATTTGCGCTATCGATTACGTGGTCGGTGGCGAGATGAGAAAGTCTTGGCGCGCCGCGAGGGAATCTGCCGTAGCGCTACGGCGCAGGCGCCGCCGGCAGCCATACGCTTACCGTGGTGCCTTCGCGCAGCCGGCTCTCGATGCGCAGGTGTCCGCGATGGAGCTGCACGATATGCTTGACGATCGCCAGGCCCAGGCCGGTCCCGCCCAGCTCGCGCGAGCGCGCCCGGTCGACCCGGTAAAATCGCTCGGTGAGCCGCGGGATGTCGGCCGCCGGGATGCCTTCGCCGCTGTCGACGACCGCCATCTCGACGCCCTCGCGCGCCTCCTTACCCGACGGATCGCCCTGGCGAGCGGCCCGCACCTCGACCGTCACGCGGCCGTCGCGCGGCGTGTACTTGATCGCGTTATCGAGCAGGTTGATCATCACCTGGTTCAGAGCGATCGCGATCGCCCTCCACGCGCACCACCTCGTCGGCGTAGCGGGTCTCCAGCGTCACGCCCTGGCGCTCGGCCTGCTCGCGCATCAGCTCCACCGCCTCGTCGGCCACCCGCCTGACCTCGAGCGGCTCGAGCCTGAGCGGCGAAAGCCCGCGTTCGAGGTCGGAGAGCGTGATCAGGTCGTCGATAAGCCGCGCGAGGCGGCGCGACTGGCGCTCGATGATGCCGAGGAAGCGGCGCTGCGTATCGAGGTCGTCGACGCCGGCGACCAGGGTTTCGGCGTAGCCGCAAAGGGCGCTCAGCGGCGTGCGAATCTCGTGAGTCAGGTTGGCGATGAAATCCGCGCGCACGGTCTCGTAGGACTTGAGCTGGGTGATGTCGTGAAAGACCAGCACCCAGGCCGCCGCGGCGCCGGCGTTGGTGCGCACGGGCGCGGCGTTGGCGGAGAGATAGTGCGGCGCGGGGCTCTGAATCTGAAACTCGGCGCTGACCATCCCGTTGTCCGCCGCCGCGCTCATCGAGGCCGCGACGAATTCCTGCAGGCGCGGGTCGCGGCATAGCTCGACGAAAGCGCGGCCGCCGTATTCGGTCTCGGCGTCGAGCGCGAACATGCGCCGCGCCGCCCCGTTGACCAGCACCACATCGCCGCGCCGCCCCGTCACCACCACCGCCTCGGTCATGCTGCGCAGGATGGCCTCGAACTCGTCGCGCTGCTCGGCCAGCACCTCGAGCTCGCGCGCCACCGCGTCGGCGACTTCGAGCAGCCGATGCTCGGCGAGCCCCATCGCGTCGGCGCCCTCGTGATGCAGATGGGCGGGCGGACGGCGTTCCTCGAGCGCCGCGGCGGCCTCCTCCACCCGCTCCGCGCTGCGCGTCCAGGCCGCGGCGATCGCGGAGGTGGCAAGCGTACCGATGATGAGTCCCGCGGCCAGCGCGCCGATCGCCCACGGCCACGCAAGCCGCCCCTGTGCGGGCAACACGCCGAGCAGGATGGCGGGCGGCACGAGCGTGAGCAGCACCGCCGCCACGAGGCGGAGCTTTATCGATTTACCCAAGCGTTTCCGGGTTGAAGCGGTAGCCGACGCTGCGGACCGTTAGAATCAGTTCGGGATTGGCGTCGTCGCGCTCGATATGGCGGCGCAGCCGGCGCACGTGGACGTCAACCGTGCGCGGCTCGACGAAGGTGTCGCGCCCCCACACCAGGTCGAGCAACTGCTCGCGGGTGTAGACGCGCAGCGGATGCTGCACGAAAAAACGCAGCAGCTCGAACTCGCGCAAGCGTCATCTCCAGCCGGCGCCCCTCGATGAACGCCTCGTAGGTGCCGAAGTCCATCTTGAGCCGCCCGCGTTCGAAACCGCCGCCCTCGCCCGGTTCGGTGATCAGCCGCGCCCGGCGCAGCAGCGCGCGGATGCGCGCGAGCACCTCGCGCGGACTGAACGGCTTGACCACGTAGTCGTCGGCGCCCATCTCGAGCCCGAGCACGCGGTCGACCTCGGCGCCCTTGGCGGTGAGCATCAGGATCGGCATCGCGGCCGTCGGCGGCTGCGCGCGCATCCGCCGGCACAGCTCGAGCCCGGACATCCCGGGCAGCATCACGTCGAGCACCATCAGGTCCGGCGCGCGGCGCCCGATGCGTTCGAGCGCGGTGTCGGCGTCGGCGGCTTCGTCGACGATGAAGCCCTCCTGCTCGAGGCTGTAGCGCACCAGTTCGCGGATGTCGCGCTCGTCCTCGACCAGCAGAATGCGATGACGGGAAGCGGGACGCGTCTGGGCGGCGGCTTCATTCATGTTTCTTTTTGTCCATGTGGCGGATGGTCCGTCCCTTCACCATGAAGACGACCATCTCGGCAATGTTCGTTGCGTGATCGGCGATTCGCTCGAGATATTTGGAGATGAACAGCAAGCGGGTGGCGCGCGGGATGGTATGCGGGTCCTCGGCCATGTAGGAGAGCAGCTCGCGGTACATCTGGTAGTTGAGCTGGTCGACCTCGTCGTCGCGCGCGATCACTTCCTCGGCCAGCGCGGCGTCGTCGCGCAGGAACGCGTCGAGGCTGTCCTTGAGCATCGATTGCGCCGCCGCGGCCATCCGCGGCAGGTCGAGATAGGGTTTGAGCTGCGGCTCTTCGTTGAGCTCGAGCACGCGCTCGCAGATGTTGACGGCGTTGTCGCCGATGCGCTCGAGGTCGGTGGTGATCTTGAGCCCGGTGGTGATGAAGCGCAGGTCGCTGGCGGCCGGCTGATGCAGCGCGAGCAGCCGGATGCATTGCTCGTCGGTCTCGACGTCGAGCCGGTTGACCTCGGTGTCGCGCGCGATGATCTCGCGCGCCTTGACCGTGTCGCGATTGACCAGCGCCTCCATCGCTTCGGCGATCTGGCGCTCGACCAGGCCGCCCATCTTGAGCAGGTCGCCGCGCACGGCGCGCAACTCCTCCTCGTACTGGCGGTTGGTATGCTGCGGCTGCAAGTTGTCCATCTGCGCCTCCCCGGGGCCGGCGGTTAGCCGAAACGCCCGGTGATGTAATCCTCGGTCTCGCGGCGGGCCGGGTTGGTGAAGATCTGCCGAGTCTCACCGAACTCGATCAGGTCCCCGGTATACAGGAAGGCGGTCAGGTCCGCGGTGCGGGCCGCCTGTTGCATATTATGCGTGACCAACACGATTGTGTAACTCGCCTTGAGCTCCAACAAGAGCTCTTCGATACGCGCGGTCGAAATCGGATCGAGCGCCGAGCACGGCTCGTCCATCAGCAGCACCTCGGGCTCGACCGCCAGCGCGCGCGCCACGCACAGGCGCTGCTGCTGGCCGCCCGAAAGGCTGGCGCCGGGCCGGCGCAGGCGCTCTTTGACTTCGTCCCACAGCGCCGCCTGGCGCAGGCTGCGCTCGACGATCCGATCGCGCTCCGGACGCTTGAGCGCGACGCCATTGAGCTTGAGACCCGCGGCCACGTTGTCCTCGATCGACATGGTCGGAAACGGCGTCGGCTTCTGGAACACCATCCCGATCCGCCGCCGCACCTGCACCGCGTCGACTCCCGGCGCGTAGATGTCGTCTCCGTCGAGCAGCACTTCGCCCTCGGCCCGCGCGCCGTGCACGACTTCGTGCATCCGGTTGAGGCAGCGCACCAGCGTCGACTTGCCGCATCCCGAGGGCCCGATGATCGCCGTCACCACGTTGGCCGGGAACGCCAGGTTGATGTCGTGGATGGCGCGGGTCTGCCCGAAATAAGCGCTCAGATGACGTGCGACGAGCTTTTCAGCCATGGCGTTTAGCGTACGACTCGCGCGCTACCGCGCGTCACCCATCTTACGCCCAACTCCAGCGCCAGCACGATGGTCGTAAGCACCAGCGCTCCGGCCCACGCCTGGCGCTGCCAGTCGGGAAAGGGCGAAATCGCGTAGGTGTAGACCTGCACCGTGAGCGAGGCGATCGGGCTGGTGAGCGAGGTCGACCAGAAACGGTTGCCGAAGGCCGTGAACAGCAGCGGCGCGGTCTCGCCCGCGATCCGCGCGATGGCCAGGATCGCGCCGGTGGCAATTCCGCTGGCCGCCGTGCGCGCCACCACCCACAGCGTCGTGCGCCATCCCGGCACGCCCAGCGCCAGCGCCGCCTCGCGCAGCTCATGCGGCACCAGCAGCAGCATCTCTTCGGTGGTGCGCGTCACCAGCGGAATCATGATCACGGCCAGCGCCACGGCGCCGGCCAGCGTCGAGAACCCGCCCATCGGGCGCACCACGACCGCGTAGGCGAAGATGCCCACCACGATCGACGGCACCCCCATCATCACGTCGGCACCAAAGCGCGCCGCGCTGGCGAAGCGGCTGCCGCGATGCGCCGCCAGGTACAGACCCGAGCCGATCCCCACCGGCACGCCCATCAGGCTCGCCAGCCCGATAAGCTCCAGCGTGCCGACGATCGCGTTGGCCATCCCGCCGCCCTTCTCGCCCACCGGCGCCGGCATGTGGGTGAAAAACGCGAGGTTGAGACTCGAGGCTCCCTTGGCGACCAGGTAGGCCAGGATGATGAACAGCGGGAGCAGCGTGATGACGGTCGCGAGCACGGTCACGCCCATCATCAGGTCGCTCTTGGCCTTGCGCCACGTGGTGCGGCGCGAGTGCGCGGTGGATTTGGCCGTCATCGGTCGCCCTCGAAACGGCGCTGCGTCGCGCCCAGCACCAGCGCGCGCGCCACGATATTGAGCGCGAGCCCGACCACCAGCAGCACCAGGCCCAGTTCGACCAGCGACGAGAGGTACAGCGTCGAGGTCGCCTCGGCGAACTCGTTGGCGATCACGCTGGCCAGCGTGGCCGAGGGCGCGAAGAGCGAGGCCGAAATCTGCGGCGAATTGCCGATCACCATCGCGACCGCGATAGTCTCGCCCAGCGCGCGGCCCAGGCCCAGCATGATCGCGCCGATCACGCCCGACAGCCCGTACGGCAACACCGCCATCCGCACCATCTCCCAGCGCGTCGCACCCAGCGCCAGCGCCGCCTCGCGCTGGGTCTGCGGCACCGCGCGGAAAACGTCGGTGCAGACCGCGGCGATATACGGCACCACCATGATCGCCAGCAACACTCCCGCGCACAGGATGCTCACCGAAACGCGCGGCCCCTTGAACAGCGGCAGAAAGCCCAGCGTCGCGCCGAGGCCCGGCTCGACGTGATCGCGCAGCCACGGGCCGAGCACGAAAATCGCCCACAGCCCGTACACCACCGAAGGAATCGCCGCCAGCAGTTCGACCATGAAGCCGAGCCGCCGGCTGAGCCACGCCGGCGCCATCTCGCTCAGGCAGAGCGCCACGCCGAGGCTTAGCGGCACCGCGATCGTCAGCGCGAGCGCCGAGGAGACCAGCGTTCCATAGATGAAGGGCAGCGCGCCGAAACGCTCGTTGACCGGGTCCCAATCGGTGCCGACGACGAAGCCCCAGCCGAACGCCTTGAGCGACGGCGTGGAATCGATCACCAGCGCGATCGCCAGGCCGACCAGGATGCTCAGGCCCACCAGCGTCAGCAGGAGCGTGGTGAGATTGAAGATGCGGTCGCCGAGCAAACGGACATGAAAGGCGCCGACGCGCGCTGGGCGCGCTGGCGTCGCTACATTTTCATGCGTCGCTTCGAGAAGTTCGGCCAAAATGAAACTGTCCGTCACGGACCCCTGCGGCCCCGCGCCGTCATCCACCCCGAGGCTACAGATCCCTTCGGGATAAGGTAACGACTGAAATGTTACGGGCGTGTTAACTCGGAGCGAACATTTGGAGTAAACGAGCCCCGACGCTCCGCGAACAGGGTGGATTTCTAATCAGATTCGCACGAAATTCTCGGGTAATGAGTTTCGTGCGAGATTTTTATCCAAAATTCTACGAATGAATGCCAGCCATTCGCGCCGGCCGCGGAACTAGCGCGGGCGGATTACTTCCACTCCGCCCATGTATGGCCGCAGCACTTCGGGCACCACCACGGTGCCGTCGGCCTGCTGATAGTTCTCCAGCACCGCGATCAGCGTGCGCGGCAATCCCAGGCCCGAGCCGTTGAGCGCGTGGACGAATTCGGGACGTTCGCCCTTGTTCGCGGCGAAAGCGCAGATTGGCGCGGCGCGGCTGAAAGTCGGTGCAGTTCGAGCATGAGCTGACCTCCAGCCACTCCCCGACCCCGGCGCCCACATCTCGACGTCATAGGTCGCGGCGCTCTGAAAACCCCAGGTCGGCGGTGCAAAGCTGCACGACGCGAAACGGAATCTTGAGCCGGCGGCATACCTCGCACGCGTTTTCGACCAGCTTCTCCAGTTCTTCGTCCGAGCTCTCCGGCGTCACCAGCTTGACCATCTCGACCTTGTCGAACTGATGGCCGCGCTTGATGCCGCGAACGTCGCGCCCGGCCGACATCTTCTCGCGCCGAAAGCATGGCGTGTAAGCCGTCAGATAGATCGGGAGGCGCTCGGCGTCGAGGATTTCGTCGCGGTAGAGATTGGTGAGCGGCACCTCGGCGGTCGGGATGAACCAGTAGTCCTCCTCGATATCGCGGTACATCGTGTCCTGGAACTTCGGCAGATGGCCGGTGCCGGTGGCCGAGGCGCTGTTGACCATCAGCGGCGGAATCACTTCGAGGTAGCCCTGCTCGCGCGTCTTGAGGTCGAGCATCCAGGCGATCAGCGCGCGCTCCAGGCGCGCCCCCAGCCCCATCAGCACGTAAAACCGCGTGCCCGAGAGCTTCACCCCGCGCTCGAAATCGATAATCCCCAGCCGCTCGCCCAACTCCCAGTGCGGCAGCGGTTTGAAGCTGAATTCGGCCGGCTGGCCCTCGCTGCGAACGATCTTGTTGTCGGCCTCGCTCTTGCCGACCGGCACGTACGGACGCGGCAGGTTGCGCATCCCGAGCATCAACTGCTCGAACTGCCGCTCGACTTCGGCCAGTTCGCGATCGTCCGCCGAGATGCGATCGCCGAGCGCGCGCATCTCGGCCCGCCGCCGCTCGCGCTCTTCGGGCGTCGCTTTGCCCAACTCGTGCGATTCGCGGGTGCGCTGCGCGCGCAAATCGTCGAGCTCGTGTTGCAGGCGGCGCCGGCGCGCGTCGGTCTCCAGTATCTGATCGACCTCGGCGGGATCGACGCCGCACTTGGCCAGCTCGGCCTTGACGAAGTCGGGCTGTTCGCGAATGAGTCGGATATCGAGCATTCAGAAAGCGTCCTTCAGCAGTTCGAGATGGCGGCGGCCGCCGCTCCTCCAGGATCGCGACCACGTCAAAGCGCATCGGGCGGTCGTGCGCGCGATGGCTCTGCGCGTAAACTTCGCCGGCGCGTCTCAGATGGCGCTGCTTGTACGAGTTCACCGCCTCCTGCGGCATCCCGGCCTGCGTCGTGCGCCGGGTCTTGACCTCGACGAACACCAGCGTCTCGCCATCCATCGCGATCAGGTCAATCTCGGCGCCCGCGCCGCGAAAATTGCGCTCCAGGATCCGGTAGCCGTGCCGCCGCAGATAACGCTCCGCGATCCGTTCACCTCGGCGCCCCAATGCGATCCGGTCCAGGCCGGCAAACGAACGCCACCCGAAATCGCGCAGATTCGAGAGCCCATCCATCCAGGCGCCGAGACGGCCGGCAAATCTTCACTGCCTCACAAAGGTAGGTGTCTCGTTGCCCGCTGGCAAGCTGACTATGAACAGCCGAAGAACCTGACTTGGCCGACAGCGGATGTTAGGATTGTCGGCGATGGCCGAGGAGAAGATCAGCCTTGAACAGGTCCGGCATGTCGCGCGCCTCGCGCGCCTGGAGCTTGCGCCGGCCGAGGAGCAGCGCCTGCAGGTCGAGATGAGCGAGATGCTGGGCTATGTCGACAAGCTCAACGAACTCGACACCGACGCGGTCGAGCCGACGGCGCAGGTCGGCGAATCCGGCACGCCGATGCGCGAGGACGCGGTCACCAATCGTCCGGCGGCCGACGCGATGCTGGCCAATGCGCCGGCGCGCGAGGGATTTTTCTTCAAAGTGCCGAAGATTATCGAGTGACGCGAGTGGAGTGCCCGAGTGAAGTGATTTGACCGGGCGCTCGACAACTGCGACTTACCACCACACATGGGATCCGAACTGAACCGGCTGACGATTACCGAGGCGCGCGAGCGTCTGCGGCGGCGCGAAATCACCTCGCGCGAGCTGACTCGCGATTGCCTCGAGCGAATCGCCGCGGTCGAGCCGCGCCTCAACGCATTCATCACCGTGTGCGAGACCGAAGCGATGGCGCAGGCCGAGGCGGCCGACCGCCGCCTGCGCCCAGGGCGACGCGCCGGACCTTTGCGGCATCCCGCTCGGCATCAAGGACATCTATTGCACGCGCGGCGTGCGCACGACCTGCGCCTCGAAGATTCTCGGCGACTTCATCCCGCCGTTCGACGCCACCGTGATCGAAAAGCTGCGCGCCGCGGGCGCGGTCTTCGTCGGCAAGGCCAACATGGACGAGTTCGCGATGGGATCCTCGACCGAGAACTCCGCCTTTGGTCCGACGCGCAATCCCCACGACCTCGAACGCGTCGCCGGCGGTTCGTCGGGCGGATCGGCGGCGGCGGTCGCGGCCGACGAATGTCTCGCCGCGCTCGGCACCGACACCGGCGGCTCGATTCGCCTGCCGGCCTCGTTCTGCGGCGTCGTCGGGATCAAGCCGACCTATAGCCGCGTCAGCCGCTACGGCGTGATCGCCTACGCCTCGTCGCTCGACCAGGTCGGCCCGTTCGCGCGCACCGTGCGCGACGCGGCGGCGGTGTTGCGCGCCGTCGCCGGCGCCGACCCGCGCGACTCGACCTGCTCCGCGCGGCCGGTGCCCGACTACGAACGCGCGCTCACCGGCGAGGTTCGCGGGATGCGTATCGGCGTGCCCAGGGAATACTTCGTCGAGGGGATGGACGCCGCGGTCGAAGCCGCGGTGCGCGGCTCGCTCAAGCGGCTGGAGGCGATGGGCGCGCGGACGGTTGAAATTTCGCTGCCCCATACCGGCTATGCGGTCGCGGCCTACTATCTAATCGCGACCGCCGAGGCGAGCGCGAACCTCGCGCGCTACGACGGCATGCGCTACGGGCTTCGCGCCGCCGCCGACAACAATATCGAACTGTACAATCGCACTCGCGCGCAGGGCTTCGGCGCCGAGGTCAAGCGGCGCATCATGCTCGGCACTTTCGCGCTCTCGGCCGGCTACTACGACGCTTACTATCTAAAGGGCCAGAAGGTGCGCACGCTTATCCGGCGCGACTTCGAGCGCGCCTTCGAGAGCTGCGACCTCATCGCGGCGCCGGTCGCGCCGACCACCGCGTTTCGGCTCGGCGAAAAAACCGACGACCCGCTCAAGATGTATCTCTCCGACATTTTCACCATCTCGGTGAATCTCGCCGGGCTGCCCGGGATGTCGGTGCCGTGCGGCGCCGACGGGCGCGGGATGCCGATCGGACTGCAACTGATCGGCCCGCCCTTCGGCGAGGAAGCGATACTGCGTGCGGGCGACGCATGGGAGCGCTCCGGCGGCTTTGCGCCACGCGCGCCACAGCTCTAGATGCGACAGCGCCATGGGATCATTGAAGCAATGAACAACGACGCATACGAAGCGGTAATCGGGCTCGAAGTCCATGCCCACATGCTGACGCGCTCGAAGCTGTTCTGCGGATGCGCGACGGACTTCGGCGCGCCGCCCAACCATAACGTCTGCCCGGTGTGCATGGCGATGCCGGGGGTGCTGCCGGTGCTCAATCGCCACGTGGTCGAACTGGCTATTCGCACGGGACTCGCCGCGCATAGCAAGATCGAGCCGCACTCGGTATTCGCGCGCAAGAGCTACTTCTATCCCGACCTGCCCAAGGGCTATCAGATTAGCCAGTACGATCAGCCGCTATGCCGCGGCGGCTATATCGAGCTCCCGGCGCGCGAAGGTGGCGAGCCGCGGCGGATCCGGCTGGTGCGAATCCATCTCGAAGAGGACGCCGGCAAGAATATCCACGCCGAGAGCGCGAGCCTGGTCGACTTCAACCGCTCGGGCGTGCCGCTGATGGAGATCGTCAGCGAGCCGGATATCCGCTCGCCCGAAGAGGCCGTCGCCTATCTGCGCGAGTTGCGCGAGATGCTGCGCTCGCTGGGCGCCTCGGACGGCAAGATGGAAGAAGGCAGCCTGCGATGCGACGTTAACGTCTCGGTGCGTCCGCGCGGCGCGACGGAGTTTGGCGCCAGGACCGAAATCAAGAATCTCAACTCGTTTCGCTTCGTCGAGAAGGCGATCGTGTACGAGGTCAACCGGCAGATCGAAGAAATCGCCGCCGGCCGGCGTATCCCGCAGGAGACCCATCTGTGGGACCCCGAGCGCGAAGTGACGCGCCCGATGCGCTCCAAGGAGTTCGCCAACGACTATCGCTATTTCCCCGAGCCCGACCTGCCGCCGCTGATCGTGCCGTCCGACCTGGTCGAGAGTATCCGGACCGCGATGCCCGAGATGCCGGCCGAGCGGCGCGCGCGCTATATCCGCGAATTCGACCTCAGCGCCTACGAAGCTGGCGTGCTGACGGGCGAGCTCGAAGTCGCTGAGTACTTCGAGGCGATGCTGCCCGGACTGCGTAATCGCAAGAGCGCGGCCAACTGGGTAATGACCGAAGTGCTGCGCGCGGCCAACGAGTCGGCCAAGCCGCTCACCGAGGCAGCGCCCAAACCGCAGGAGACCGGCGCGCTGCTGAAGATGGTCGAGGAATCGCGCATCAGCCTCAACGCCGCCAAGAGCGCGTTCGCCGCGATGTGCCGTTCGGGCAAGGGTGCCGAGGCAACCGTCGCGGAACTCGGCCTCGCCCAGGTCTCCGACGAAGCCGCGATCGCCGAGGCCTGCGATCGGGTGCTGGCGGCGGAAAGCGCCAAGGTCGCCGAGTATCGCGCCGGACGCGACAAGCTATACGGATTTTTCGTCGGCGCGGTGATGAAAGCGATGGGCGGCAAGGGCAATCCCAAGGTGGTCAACGAGGTCCTGCGCCGCAAGCTCGCCGGATAGTATCCTCGAATAATTCGCCGGCAGACTCGCGAAAATAGAGGCGCGCGCCGCAACTACAACGCGCGCCTCGCCCTTATATTCTCGACTGCCGCGGAACGGCTCTTCACTGGGCTACATTGTTGCCCTTAGCTGTCGCGCCAGCGCCTTCAAGTGCACCGCGATGGCCCTCAAGCGCGGCGCGGATTCGTGCGCCGAGAGCAGCATCGATTTGAGTCCAGTACTGGACCGCGCGCTGCTGCCTGTCGGATTTCACACCGTCCTTCAAATGTCCGACGATATTCGTGACCAAGTGGTCGCGGTCGGTCGCGGACAGCACCTCGCGATACAACGTGCCAGGCTGCCCGAAGTCGTCGTCATTGGCGTGCTTCACGTACGCGGTTCGCACGATCTCGCCCGCTTCGATCTGCCAGCTCGGGAGTTCGTAGGCCGGGTCTGCCTTGGGCCCGCCAAACGAATTGGGTGCATAGACCGGATCGGCCGGATTGCTGTGGCGCATCGCGCCGTCGCGGTTGTAACTGTGTACAGGAGACAGGGGCCGGTTGACCGGCAACTCAAGATAGTTAGCGCCGATGCGATGGCGGTGGGTGTCGGGATAGCTGAAAAGCCGGCCCAGCAACATCTTGTCGGGACTCGGACCGATACCTCGAACCATATTGGCCGGCTCGAAGGAAGCCTGTTCGATCTCGGCAAAATAATTTTCCGGATTGCGATTCAGTACCATGCGGCCGATCGGGATTTGCGGATAGTCCTTATGCGGCCAGACTTTAGGGTCATAGTCCGGAGAAGCATGATTGTATAGCGATTCTGCCTTGTCACATGAAACGTGTGGATCTGCCTGATCAGCCACGAAATTCGATGTACTGCCGCCAGCTTCGGCGGAAGATGCGCGCGATGCCGCGTCGATCCAGGAATGTCACTTGATGCGCGGATTCAGGCGATAAGGTCCAGAAGTCCCACTGCATATTATTGTCGCGCAGATGGTTATCGGCGCGGCGCTTTTGCGAATGGATGAAGTCCTGGAATTTTTGCGGATCGCGGATAAAGAAAATCGGCGTGTTGTTGCCGACCAGATCGTAGTTGCCTTCCTGGGTGTAGAACTTGAGCGCAAACCCGCGGGGATCGCGGACGGTATCGGCGGAACCCGCTTCCTGGGCGACCGTGGAAAAGCGCGCCAGCATCGGCGTGCGCAGGCCTTTCTTGCTCAGGAAATTGGCCTTGCACCAGGGCGTCACGTCCTCGGTGACCTCGAAAAAGCCGTGAGCGCCTCCGCCCTTGGCGTGAACCACGCGTTCGGGCACCCGTTCGCGATTGAACTGTGCCATCTTCTGGATCAGGTAATGGTCCTGCAGCAGGATCGGACCATTGGGGCCGGCGGTAAGTGAATGTTCGTCGCTTGCAGCCGGAATGCCTGCATCGGTCGTCGTTATAGGAGGCTATCTTATCCGCCATGATCATCTCCTTTACTAATGCGTTAACGTAGACTTGGCAACACTCGCAAGCCCTACAAGTCTTCTCGAATACGCTCTCGTCCAGCACAATGCGGCGAATACTTCTCTTGTCATCGAATGGAACGACCTCGTAAGGTTCGTCTGGTATCCGTCAGTCATATACAGTTGGGTGATGAAATGATGATTGCTGAGTTGATGGGAGAATTCCTACATCGAAGCGAATGTGCCGAGCAATCTTGTCCTCATCCTGAGGTTCTGAACGCTGCTGGATGCGAGAGATAGCAGCCGCGATGGCCTTGTCCTTAACCACGGAACCCTCCTAATGGGAGAAGCTCACAAGTCTCACCGCGCTTGGGATGCGCGCAAGTAGTCAGTCGCGTCCTGATGCGTTTTGCAGCATCCGCTCAGCCCTTGGGCAATCCCAACTGGCGCTCGCCGATGATGTTGCGCTGAATCTCGCTGGTCCCGCCCGCGATCGTGTATTGGCGCGAGCTGAGCACCCGGTTGAGCCATCGCGGCGCGTCCGGCACGTCGCCGGTCGGCTCGCCGAGCAGCGCATGCTGGCCCAGAAGTTCGCTGGCGAAGCGCGCGATCGCGACTCCCAGCTCCGAGCCGGCGAGCTTCAACACCGAGCCCTCCGGTCCCGGCTGCAAACCCTTGAGCCGGCGCGTGAGCGAGCGCATCCGCGTGTACTTGAGCGCCTCGCATTCGGTCATGAATTCGGCCAGGCGCTGGCGCACCCATTCCTGCTCCCACGCCGGGCGGCCGTCGATCTTGACCGCATGCGCCAGTTCCGCGAGCCGGCGCACCTGGGCAGAATGCCCGCCGCCACTGGCCATCCCGCGCTCGAAGCCGAGCGTGGTCATCGCGACCTTCCATCCTTCATTCTGCGGCCCGACGAGGTTTTTCTTCGGCACCTGGACGTTGTCGAAGAAGACCTCGTTGAAGTGGCGATGGCCGTTCATCAGGACCAGCGGCCGCACCTCGATACCGGGGCTCTTCATGTCGACCAGCAGGTAGCTGATGCCCTTGTGTTTGGGCGCTTCGGGATCGGTGCGCGTCAGCATGAAAATGCGGTCGGCGTACTGCGCGCCCGAGGTCCATACCTTCTGCCCGTTGACGATGAAGTAGTCGCCGTGGTCCTCCGCGCGCGTCTGCAGTCCGGCGAGGTCGGAGCCCGCGCCCGGCTCGGAGTAGCCCTGGCACCAGATGTCCTCGCCGCTCAGGATGCGCGGAATGTAGTATTTCTTCTGTTCGTCGGTGCCCCAGTACATCATGGTCGGCCCGAGCAACTGGAGGCCCGAATAGCCCGGCAGCACCGGCGCGCGCGCCCGCGAGTATTCCTCGTCGAAGATGATCTGCTCCATCAACGGGGCGGCGCGTCCGCCGTATTCCTTGGGCCATGCCAGGCCGGCATAGCCCGCGGCGTTGACCTTGGCCTGCCACAGCGCGGCGCTTTTCGAAAATTTCGCGCGTGGCCGCGATCCGCTCGTCCATCGCGTCGTCGACGCATAGCTCGGGCGGCAGGTTGGCGCGCAGCCAATCGCGGACCTCCTTGCGGAAGGCCTCCTGCTCGGGCGTGTATTCAAAATCCATTTAATGCCTTTGTCAGATGGCTTCTGTTTGCCAGATAGCCACTGTTGCCGCGAGCGTCAGTTGAGATTGAAGGCGCGCACCGCGTTGTCCCACAGGATCTTGCGCTTGCTCGCCTGCCCGATCGGCTGGTGCATCATCGCGTCGATTCCCCAGGGAAAAGTTCCATCGGGATGCGGATAGTCGGTGTCCCACAGGAAATTGTCGTCGCCGACCAGCTCGACCGCCGCCTTCATCGTCGGCTCGTCGCCGCGGAACGCGACCCAGAAGTTGCGCTTGAAATACTCGGTCGGCGGCTTGGTGAGATACTCGTGCTCGGAGTTGCCGCCGTAGTTCCAGTGCTGCTCCATCCGCTGCAGCCAGTACGGCACCCATCCGCCGTCGGCCTCGACGTGGACCACCTTGAGCTTCGGCAGCTTCTCCAGCACGCCGTACCAGATGAGTCCGGTCATCGCCGCCATCGCCTCGAACGGATGGGACAGGATGTGGCCGCTGACGTGCGTGTTCATCCGGTCGCCGAACGACGGCACCGAGGACGAAGCCGAATCGTGAGTCGAAATCGGCAGGCCGAGCCTTTCGACCTCGGTCCACAGCGGCAGGTAATAGTCGTCGAAGATCGAAGAGCCGTCGACCGGGTTGGGCCGCACGTAGAAACTCACCGCGCCCAGCTTGGCCGCGCGGTTCGCCTCGGCGACGGCCTTGTTCGACGTCCTGCATCGGCAGGATCGCCGCGCAACGCAGGCGCTGGGTGTTCGCCGAGCAGTACTCGATCGCCCAGTTGTTATAGGCGCGGCAGCACGCGGCGAGAAGCTCGGCGTCGTTGAAGCGGCGCCCGAGCATCTGGCCCGCGAAGGTCGGATAGAGAATCTGCACGTCGACGCCCTGCTCGTCCATGTCCTGCAGGCGGCTTTGCGGGCTGAAGCCGGTCGAGCTGGCGCGCTTGAAGCGCTCCATCGCTTTGGCCACGGTCTTGAAAAACGCCGGCGCGGCCATCGGGTACTTGCCCTTTTCGCGGGTGAACGGCTCGCCCTCGACCAGGAAGGTGCGCCGGCCCGACGCGGCCGCGATACCCATCTTCGGCGCCGCGCTCTTGTAGCGATCCTCGATATGCCTCTCCCACAGCCAGTCGGGCTCCATCATGTGGCAGTCGACGTCGACGATTTTGTATCCGTCCTTCATCGCTCGTTACCTCTCGATTCTCCAGTATAACTTTGAGCCGCGCGCGCAATCGCTCTCAGAGTCACCGCGATGCCGGTTTCAACCCTGCGGCATGATCAGCGCCTTGAGGCCCTGGCGCGCCTTCAACAACTCGAACGCCTCCAGACCGTGATCCAGATCATAGCGATGCGTGACCATCGGTTTAAGATCGACCGCGCCGCTCGCCACCGTCGCAATCGCGCGCCGCCAGGTCTCGGGCGTGCGCACGCGCGAGGGAATGATGCTGACGCCGTGGAAAAACAGCGAACGCAGCTCGGTCCCGGCGACGTCGCGCGCGGGCCATCCAAGCTCGACCAGCGAGCCGCCCTTGCGCACGATATGGCGCGCCGAATCGAGCGCCCCCGAGGCGTCGAAAACCACGTCGGCGCCGCCCTGTCGGCATCAGCGCGCGCACCTGCTCGAGCCAGTCGCGATCGCTCGCGCATACCGTCTTGAAGCCCATCCCGCGCGCCAGTTCCAGGCGCTCGGCGTCGACCTTGAGCCCGGTGATGACGATCGAGGTGACGCCGAGCGCGCGCGCCGAGAGCGCCGCGGAAAGCCCGATCGGCCCCGGCCCTTCGACCACCGCGCTGTCGCCGGCGTGGAGCCCCGAAATTTCCACCGCATGCACGCCGGTGGCGAACGGCTCCAGCATCGCGGCGCTCTCCATGTCCATCGATTTCGGCACCAGCCAGGAATTGGTGACCGGCGCGATGCAGAACTCGGCGAACGCGCCGCTAAGGCGCGTCGGCGCGTCGCAATAGTTGAAGCGCCCGGCGGTGCACGGGCCGCATCGCCCGCACTGGCCGAAGGGATCGAGCGCGACGTGATCGCCCACCTTGAAACCGCTCACGCGCGCGCCGACCTCGACCACTTCGCCGGCCGGCTCATGGCCGAGCACCGCGGGCAAGCTCGCGACGGCGCGCTCGGCGCCGAGTTCCCACTCATAGATGTGGAGGTCGGAGCCGCAGATGCCGCAGGCCGCGACCTTGACCAGCAGTTCGCCCTCGCCCGGACGGGGCACGGGCGTATCGATAAGTTCAGCGCCGGGCGCGGGCCGGGTCTTGGCAATCGCTTTCATCGGTTCACCTCTCAGGTGTCATTTAATACGACCGCGTGCCCGCCGCCGTCAAAGGCGCAGTGGGAGCGAAATGTGATTCCACGATGCCGATACGGTGCGGTTCAGGTCCAATGGCGCATCGGCACGCCCCGGTAACGCATGCGCGGGCGGATCAGCCGGTTGTCGGCGTATTGCTCGAGGCTGTGCGCGATCCATCCCGCCGCGCGGCCCACGGCGAAGATCGCCGCCGGCAACCCGCGCGCAAACCCCAGCATCCGCGCGCACACGGTCAGATAGAAGTCGAGATTGGGACGCAGCCGCTCGCGCCGCCACACGGTTTCCTCGATGCGCAGCGCGGTTTCGAACAGTCGTCGTCCGCGCCGGCGCGCGATCTCCGCGGCCTCCTTCTTGAGCAGCACCGCGCGCGGATCGCCGGCCGGGTAGATCGCGTGGCCGAAGCCGGGCGGGAGACGCCACTTGACGCTGAACGCGGCCAGGCATTCCTCCAACCGCGTCCCGGCGTCGATTTGCCCGAACATCTGCTCGATACGATCGCATGCGCCGCCATGGATCGGACCCGACAGCGAACAGAGCGCGGCCAGCACCGAGGCGTAGAGGTCGGCGCCGGTCGAGGCGACCACGCGCGCCGCAAAGGTCGAGGCGTTGAGCTCGTGCTCGGCGCACGCGACCAGGATGCGATCGAGCGTGGCGATCTCCCACTCGGCCGCCGCCGCGTGCAGGCCGACGCTCGCAAGACGCGCCGCCATCCCTGCGCCGCCGGCGGCATGACCCTCGCGGCCGCGCGCCAGCGCCAGCGGCAACACGCCCATAATCCGCGTGCCCTGCTCGACCGTGGGACGCGTGCCGCGATGGCGCTCGAGCGACGCCAGCGCCGGCATCACGACCTCCAGCCGCAGCAGCGGCGAAGCGTCGTCGCCCACCGCGCGCAGCGCCGCGGCGACCTTCTCCGGCGCCTCGGTTCGCGCGATCGCCTGGCGCAGCGCCGCGACCGCGCCGGCCTGCGGCCGCTCGCCGTGCCAGAGCAGCAGGCAAACCTCCTCGAAGGAGGCGCGCGCGATCAACTCCTCGATCGGATAGCCGCGATAGGCGAGCCGCCCCTCGATGATCGAGCTTACCGCCGACTCGGCGACGATCACGCCGTAGGCCGAGCCGTCGCTCGACGGCGGTTGCGCGACGGTCACCCATGACGAAGCGTCGGGCAGGCTGCGGCCGCGCCGCCCGCCCTCGGCGGTGGCGAGATCGCGCAGCGCGTCGATATCGTCGCGGCGGTAAAGCGCCTGACGCCCGATGCGGCGGCGATAGCTGCGCAGCCATCCGCGGCTGACGTAGGCGTAGAGCGTGCCGAGCTTGACGCCGAGCTGCGCGGCGGCTTCGTCCGCGGTGATCATGCGGGGCCGTTCGGCTTCGCGCGTCGCCATCGCGACTATCACGCCATCGCGGCCCGCCGCGCGTCAAGCCGGCTGCATCACGGAGAACGCCCTACACTAAACCCTTGAAGCGTGCCCGACGGTACTATCGATTAGGCTGGTTTGTTGTCCCGGAGTTCGTTGGTCCCTTAGGGGTGGTGGCACCTGGCGTTCCAGTCGGTCGAGGTGTGGTCGGCGTTGTGTTCGAGCCGCCCTTTTCTAAGCCTTCGTTGATTGGCCGTGAAGGCCGAAGATGAACGCTTGATCCTCGTTGTTCGTCAAGCATTTGCCTTTTCTCCTGCATTGTTCTTACGAACCTCTATCGTTAATTCGTCTTTCTCTCGAGTGAGGTACACAGAATCCAACTCGTAAAGAAGCTGAGCTGACGAGCTTTGGTATACCTTCACGTCGCGCAGTAGCAGTTCATTGGTATCGTACGTATCAGAGAAAGCGTTCACCCAGCCATCATACGCCAAATCATGATCCAGGTCCCGCACGACCACCCATACAGCATCGGAGGAATTAAACGTTCGAGCCCAGACATCTAAGTCACCGAATTTATCGCTCACACGGATACCTTTCGCGAAGCGATTGAGCCAATGCCGATTGAGGGCTAGAGAAACCAACAAGCCAACGAACGGGGCCACAAGTGTCGCTAAAAATATTTCCGTAAAATCAAGGGACCTGCTACCTGCGATCGATTTTAGCAGATCAAGGCTGGGCGGCCAGTTCCAGAGGCGATGTCCTGAAGGTTGTTGAGATTTGAGTGGCGGCGTTCCTCGCCCGATCGGAAGATCGGGTTGGGTAAGAGGAGGAGGCCGCCATGAACAAGAGTGCCAAGAGGGCAGACGGAAGGAAAGCCGCGGACGAGGGGCAGTTGTGGCTGCGGTTGTCGGCAATGGTGCGCGAAGCACTGTACGACACGGTGATGGTCACGGGACTGGCATGCGTGGATGAAGTGCTGGAAGCCGAGCGCGCGGTGCTGTGTGGCGCACGCTACGCGCATCAGGCCGAACGTCAGGCGCTGCGCGCGGGGCACGTGCCAAGTTCGCTGGTGCTGGGCGGACGGCGAGTGGCGGTGAGCCGCCCGCGGGTGCGCAGCGTTGAGGGTCGCGAGCTTAAATTGCCGAGCTGGCGGGAGTGGAGCGCGCGCGATCCGCTGGAGACGCGGGCGTTGGAGCAGATGGTGCTGGGGGTATCGACCCGGGGCTACGCGCGTTCGCTGGAGCCGCTGCCGGCCGCGGTCGCAGCACGGGGCACCAGCAAGAGCGCGGTCAGCGAACGGTTCGTGTACGGCACCGAGCGCAAGCTTGGGGAACTGCTGGGCCGCGACTTGCACGGGCTTAAGCTGGTGGCGCTGATGATCGACGGGGTGCACTTCGGTGAGCACGTGGTGCTGGCAGCGGTGGGGGTCGATGAGCGCGGCTACAAGCACGTCTTGGGGCTGCGCGAGGGTGCGACCGAGAACGCGGCGGCGGTTAAAGCCTTGCTCGCCGATCTGGCCGAGCGCGGCTTGGATACCGGGCGCGCGTTGCTGGTGGTAATCGACGGGGCCAAGGCGCTGCACAAGGCGGTGGCCGAGGTGTTCGGCCGCCGCGCATTGATTCAGCGCTGCCGCGAGCACAAGAAGCGCAATGTCACCGAGGCCCTTCCCGAGCGGCTGCGCGCCGGGGTCCGCAGCGCGATGGTTCAGGCTTATGTGGCGCGTGACGCCAAGCGTGCGCGGCGCCTGCTCGAAACCCTGGCGCGCCAACTCGAACATCAGCATCCCGGCGCCGCCGCCTCGCTGCGCGAGGGACTCGAAGAAACTCTGACCGTGATGCGCCTGGAGCTGCCCGAGAATCTCGAGCGCATTCTGTCCTCGACCAACTTGATCGAAAACCTGTTCAGCCGCGTGCGCGAAATCGGCCGCCGGGTCAAACGCTGGCAGAGCGGCACCATGGTGCTGCGCTGGACCGCGGCTGGCGTGATCGAGGCCGAGCGCGGCTTCCGCAAGCTCGCCGGCTATCGTGCGCTGCCGACCCTGGTCGCCGCGTTGCGCGCTCACGACGCCCAACTCGACCGCTCGGAAGGAAAACTTGACACCGCACGGGATGCCGCTTAACTGACTATGTTGCCGCTACTCAATTCCAACAGCGGAACGGACATTGCCGTTCCAGAACCAGAGCGCCTCAAGGAGCGCATATATAAGGTAACATGCTAAGCCCAGCACGAGCGAATAGAGCGCGAGTCGCGCGGTCGACCACTGATGTGTCGGAACTAGCTTTTCAACAAGCAAAGCGCAGATAATGCCCGGCAAAAATAGAAGCGCCAAACGAAGAGTCAGTTCTGTCATGTCGCCCACAGCCCCATTACTCTCCCGTTAACCAGTATGACAGTCGATATCTGAGAATTATAACGCTTGGTTGCAATCAGCACACAGTAGCGCCGCGGAACGCGAACGGACCCCGTGGTCGCTACGATTCGGCCCGTCACTTCTTGCACAGGTTCGCGAGACTGGCCGGCACGAAGGCGGCGCGTTTCCTCCGATCGTGTGACCTCGGCAACCTCGACCAGGCCGCCGCGCGCGTCAAGCCGATACCAAGCCGACGTCGAGCCGATGAGTGGACGGGCGAGCGCCCGCCCTGTCCTTCACTTATGAGCGCATTGCACGCTCAGCCGTGGAGCAGTTCGCGGAGCACGTACGGCAGGATGCCGCCGTGGCGCATGTATTCGACTTCCTCGGGCGTGTCGATCCGCGCCAGCACTTCGAACTCGCGCGTGCGGCCGCCATCGGTGACTCGTACCTTGAGCTTCTGGCGCCGCGCGACGCCCGCCGCCAACCCTTCGATGGAGTAGCGCTCGCGCCCCGTCAGCTCCAGGTTCTTGCGCGTCTCACCGCCGGTGAACTCCAGCGGCAGCACTCCCATCCCGACCAGGTTGCTGCGATGAATCCGCTCGAAGCTCTCCGCGATCACCGCCCGCACTCCGAGCAACTGTGCACCCTTGGCGGCCCAGTCGCGCGAACTTCCCGAGCCGTACTCCTTGCCCGCGATCACGATCAGTCCTACGCCTTCGGCGCGGTAGCGCTCGGAGGCCTCGAAAATCGTGGTGCGCTCGCCATCGGGCAGATGCGCGGTGAAGCCGCCTTCGACACCCGGCACCAGCTCGTTGCGCAACCGGATATTGGCGAAGGTCCCGCGCACCATCACTTCATGGTTGCCGCGACGCGCGCCGTAGGAATTGAAATCGCGCGGCTCGACGCCGTTGGCGATCAGATACTTGCCGGCCGGGGTGTCCGCCCCGATCGATCCGGCGGGCGAGATGTGATCGGTGGTTACGCTGTCGGCGAGCATCGCCAGCACGCGCGCGTCCTCGATGTCGCCGACGGGCGGCGGCGTCGCATCGACGCCGTCGAAGAACGGCGGCGCTTTGACGTACGTCGAATTCTTCTGCCAGCGGAACAGATCGCCCTCGGGCACCTTGAGTCCGCGCCAGTGCTGGTCGCCCTCGAACACCTGGCCGTACTCCTTGCGGAACATCGCGGAATCGATCGAGCCTGCGACCACTTCAGCGAGCTCGCGCGGCGACGGCCAGATGTCGCGTAGATAGACCGGGGTGCCCTGCTGATCCTTGCCCAGCGAATCGCGCTCCGGGTCGAAGTCCATCGTGCCCGCGATCGCGTAGGCGACCACCAGCGGCGGCGAGGCGAGATAGTTGAAGCGCACGACTGGATTGATGCGGCCCTCGAAGTTGCGGTTGCCGCTCAGCACGGCGCATGCGACCAGGTCGCGCTGCTTGACCGCGGCCGCGATCGCTTCGGGCATCGGGCCGCTGTTCCCGATACAGGTCGTGCAGCCGTAGCCGACCAGATGGAAGCGCAGCCGCTCGAGGTATTCGGTGAGGCCCGCACGCTTGAGATAGTCGGTGACCACTTTCGATCCCGGCGCGAGGCTGGTCTTGACCCACGGCTTGACGCTGAGCCCACGCTCGACCGCCTTCTTCGCCAGCAGCCCCGCACCGAGCATCACCGAAGGATTCGAAGTGTTGGTGCAACTCGTGATCGCGGCGATAACCACCGCGCCATGCGCGAGGTCGAAGCGTTCGCCGCCCTCGCCCGTCACTTCGACCCGATGCGCGAGCCGCCCGAGTTCTGCCGCGGGAATCGCCTGATGCGGCGCCTGGACGGGCGCGCCGCCTTCACCGATCCAACGCGCGACGACCCCCGGATCGACTCCATTGTGATCGACGACCTCCTTGGCCAACTCGCGGCGGAACTCGCTCTTGGATGCGCGCAGGCGCACGCGGTCCTGCGGGCGGCGCGGCCCGGCCATGCTCGGCTCGACCGTACTGAGGTCCAGCTCCAGCGTGTCGGTGAAAATCGGATCGGGCGACTCGGCCGTGCGAAAGAGCCCCTGCGCCTTGCAGTAGGCCTCGATAAGCCGCACCTGCGGCTCGGCGCGTCCCGTGAGGCGCAGGTACTCCAGCGTCTGGTCGTCGACCGGGAAAAATCCGATCGTCGCGCCGTATTCGGGCGACATGTTGCCCAGCGTAGCCCGGTCGGCAACGCTCAGGCTGCCCAGCCCGCCGCCGAAGTACTCGACGAACTTGTTGACCACGCCGCGCTTGCGCAGCATCTGCGTGACCGTCAGCACCAGGTCGGTCGCGGTCGCGCCCGCACGCATCGCGCCGGTGAGCCTGAAACCGATCACCTCGGGAATCAGCATCGGGATCGAGCGCCCGAGCATCGCGGCCTCGGCTTCGATTCCGCCGACGCCCCATCCGACCACGCCTAGCCCGTTGATCATCGTGGTATGCGAGTCGGTGCCGAGCAGGGTGTCGGGATAGGCCTGGCCGTCCTTCGAGGTGAAGACGACTGGAGAGAGATACTCGAGATTGACCTGATGCACGATTCCGGTGTCGGGCGGCACGACGCGGAAGTTGTTGAACGCACCCTGGCCCCAGCGCAGAAACAGGTAGCGCTCGCGGTTACGCTCGAACTCCATCCCGGCATTGATGGCGAAGGCCTTGGAGGTGCCGAAGCTGTCGACCTGCACCGAGTGGTCGATCACGAGATCGGCGGGCTGGATCGGATTGATCCGGGAGGGGTCGCCGCCCAGGCGCTTGATCGCGTCGCGCATCGCGGCGAGGTCGGCCACCACCGGCACACCGGTGAAGTCCTGAAGCAGCACGCGCGCCGGCATGAAGGAAAACTCTCGCTCGCCGGGCTGCGGCTGCCAATGCCCCACCGCCTCGACCTGGTCGGCGGTGACGACCACGCCGTCCTCGCGGCGCAGCACGTTCTCGAGCATCACCTTTATCGAATACGGCAGGCGCGCGAGCGCGAAGCCATGCCGCTCCAGCGCCGGGAGGCTGAAGATCGTGTATTTGCGGCCGCCGACGTTGAGCGCGGTACGCGCACCGAAACTGTCTTTACTCATGGTTCAGGCCGGATCCTTTCCGAGGAATCGCGCGTCCGGGGCCGCAAGCGGCGCGGGGCGCGGCTGTGTGTTCAAGATAGCGTGGCGCTTCGATCTTCGCCAAGGCGCGGCGCGCGTTCTTTCAGGGTGGCTCGCTAGGGCAACTCGCGCAGCAGTCTACCGTCCTCGGCGTAAAAGTTGAGTCCGGCCTCGCCTTCGGCGTCGACGCCGAGCAGTGCGCGCGCGTGATTGCCGTTATCCATCAGGCGCACGGTCGGAATTCCGTCGGTGCTGATTTCGAGCGAGAGCCTGAGCTTGTTGGAGGTATCATAGAGCCGCACGCTGGGCACACCCTGGTTGTCGACGACGATCCGGGCGCGGGGATTGTTGTCGCGATCGTACATCGCGAAGCCCGCCTGGCCGTCGCCGTTGACGTCGATTCTCGCGCGCGCCTTGCCGGCCGCGTCGAGCACCACGAATTCCGACGCGGTCACGATTCGTTGCGGGGGCGCGGGCGTTGCGACCTTCGCATCGTTCCCACTTTTCGTATCGGTGCTCGTCACAGCCGGGGCGGCCGCAACGAGACGCGAGCGGCACACTCCGTTGGTCAGGGCTCCGCCAATCAATCCGCCCGCAAAAACCAGCACGCCGTAGAGCCATAGCGTCTTTTTCATAGAGACAATCTGAGCCGCAGCGGCCGTGGGAATGCAAGCCTGCTTAGGAGGGCAGCGTACGAGCGGCCACCACTCGGATTCCAAACGGCGCCCTCATGGCGCGCGCTCGGGCGGACGCATCGCGTAGATCCGCGTGAGCTTCACCTCGAGTTCGATCACCTGGCGCGGGTTTCCGCTTTGCGCCGCGCGCGCCGGCCGCAGGCTGCCGGCGACTTCGCGCGCGATGCCGTAGACGATCGCGGCCGCGCCGTCGGCGCGCCAGGTCGTGAACGCGACCTTGGGATTGGCCGCGATATCGCGTCTGCGCAGCGTGTTGTCGTAGACCACGAGCCGCAGCCGCGTCCCGTCGATTCGCGCATGCACCGGCGCGATATGCGGACTTCCGTTTCCGCCCACCGTCGCCATCGCGACCAGCCGCACGCTCTGCCAGAACTCGACGAACTCCGCCGCGCTCATCTGGCGCCCCGGATAGGCGAGCGAATCGGCCGCCGCGGGGCCGGCCGACGCGGCGCTGCGCTCGATTAAATTCTGCAGGCTCTGCAGGTCCCCCGAGTCTTTCTCACCAGGCGTCATCGCAAGTCGTTTACTCCCAATCAGCGGAGCTTGAATCAGAGTAACCTCTCCCCCGCTCGCGATGCTCGCGGCGACCTCTGGCAGCAGGATTATTGATAAATGCAAGAAAAGGGATCCATCGCTTCGCGGAGATCCTTCGCTGGCGCTCAGGATGACAGAAAGGGAGCCTTTTTGCTGTCATCCTGAACGAAGGGTTGCCGAAGTGAAGGATCGACGCGGAGCGATTTCTGATTTACCAACACCCTGCTAGGACTAAGGAAAGGTTCAAAATCTAGCGGCGGACCGCTGCGCGCGACGGCGCCGGGCCGGGCAATCCGTCGTAGACCAGCGCGCGGCCGTCGGAATGAAACCCCATCGCGGCCATCGCGCCGACCCGCACCGAGGCGAGCGCGGGCGCGCCGTCGATCGTCTCGACCACGACTTTGCGCCTAAGCTCGATAAGCGCTCCCACGGCGGCCGAGAAAGCTTCGTCGTCGAGCGCGTCAAGGCTGACCAGCGCGCGGCCCGCCAGCCCGAGCATCACCCGCCCCGCCCGCAGGACCACGAAGTTACTGGCCTCGCGCGCCACACCGCATCCGGGCAGCACCGCGCCGTAGGGATTGGCCGGGTCGGCAGCGCTCAGCGCGACCGGATGCTCGCGCGCGGCAGTGCGCGCCGCCGCGAGCATCTCGAGCGCGGCAGGCAGCGCATACTGCTCACCCGAAAGCGCACGCACAAAGTAGCCGCGCCGAATCGATCCCGCATACTCCATCCTGCGCAGCGCAAACGAAATTTCGTGCCACGCCAGCGGCTCGCTTTCCAGGCCGAGCATCTCGCGCGTCACGATTCCGTTGCGCTTGAGCAGCATCTCGGCGCGCTCGCGCGAGACATCGCGCGCCGCCATTAACTGATCAGACCGCGCGTCGATTCGTATGTCTTGTCGTATGTCGGGTCGCCCCTCCCGCTCGCCGGGCGCAGGCGCCGGCGCTATCGCGCCTGCGCCCAGCGCCGACCAGCGCCCGGTGACGCTCGAGCGCAGACGCGCGCGCAGCGCCGCGTCGTGGCGAGCGCGCCGATGGGCCCCCGGCGCCATCGCGCGCACCGCCTCGGGCGCGGTCCACAGCAAGCGCAGCGGCGCGAAGCTGTCGTTGGAGACGCGGCCGGCGGCGGCGAGCCGCCATAGCGCGGCGAGCGCGGTCCGCTCCGCCAGGCCGGCGTGCTCGGCAAGCTGGTCGAGATACTGCGCGCCGCCCGTGGCGAGCGCGAGAAAAACCCGCTGCTCGTCGCGGTCGGAGAATTCGGCGGCGGCGTTCGCCGCCGCCGAATTCTCCGCCTCGAACGGCGCGGCGCCGGCGCGCCGGCGCCGCAGGAACGTGATTCGCGCCGGCACTTCACCGGCGGCGTCCTCACCCGGCACGGCGGCCCATACCACTTCGCCCCCGAGGCAAAGCAGGTCGAGCCATTCGGGGCGGTAGCCGGGAATTCGCGCGGGGAGAATCGCGCGTTCCCACAACTCCGGGCTGAGCGCGACGCCCGAGAGCTGCTCGAGCACGGCGGCGACGCCGGTCTGGTCGGCGGCGATTCCCGCACCGCCGACGTGGTTCCATCGCATGCGAAAGGCGGCGTAAACGTGGTCCGCGCACGGTTCGGTTTCGGAGCGCAAACGGTTAAGCGTCAGGCGATGGATTTTCTCGAGGTTGTAGCGGTCGCACCATTGCTCCGGGCCTTTGTTCGTGGCCGTGCGCGCGCGAGTCGCGCCGAGCGCCGTGCGGCGCGGCGTGAAATGGCCGCGGAAGATCAGCCCCTTGGCTTCGAGCGCGAGCAGATGCTTATCCAGCGTCGCCGGCGCCAGCTTCAGGCGCTCGGCGAGTTCCGCGATCTCGACCGGCCCTGACGTCGCCATCGCGCGCCGAACGATTTCGCGCTCCGCGTCGTCACCTTCGGGAGCCGGCGTCCCGGAGGCGGCGGCGGGCGGCGGCGCCTCGGCATGGCGTTCGAATATCGCGTCGGGATAGGCGGCGGCGAAGAGCGTTACGTCTTCACTCGCGATCAGCATTTCGGCCGCGCCGGATGAAAGGCGCATGCGCACCACGCGGCCTTCGCGCTCCAGCGCGGAGAGCATCGGCGGCCCCTCGCCGGCGACGCACTCCGCCAGCGATGCGGTCGCGAGCGCGCCGTGCGCGCGGATCAATTCGTAAAGTTCGTCGCGGTCGCGCGCCCGGCGCGCCATCGCACGGCCGCTTACCTCGGCCGCGACGCTCTCGACCGCGTCCGCGGCAAGCATCGTGGAGAGGTCTTCGGTGCGCAGCACGTCCTCGGCCATCGCGCGATTGAGCGAGACGGTGCGGCTGCGGCGGTTGGCGCGCTCGCCGTCGTCGAGGAACGAGTAGTCCCACGCGAGCAGAATACGATGGGCGAAGACCGATGGCGCGACGGCGTCGACGGTGACGACCCGCACCACGCCCTGCTCGATCGCGCGGAGCAGCTCGACGATCCGGCCGATATCGGTCGACTCGGTCAGACACTCGTGCATCGTCTCGGCGGCGATAAAATGGTCGGGCAATTCGACGTCGGGCGGGCGATTTTCCAGGCAGGCCTCGCGCCCGGGAAAAATCGCGGCGGCGAGTTCCTGCGCGCGCAGCCGCTGGATCCACGCCGGCACCTTGCGCCCGCGCGCCGAACGCATCACCGCCAGCGCCCGCGTCGCGACGTGGCGCATGCGGACCTCGAACATCGGCGCGGCCAGCAGCGCCTGCTCGAGCACGTGGCGCACCGTGCGCGAGGAAAGCATCGTCATCAGCTCTTCGAGCGGAAAGCTATGGCGCGCGTTGAGCGCGAGCAGCACCGCGTCGTCGATCGCCGAAGCCTGGATTTCGAAATCGAACGACTGGCAAAGGCGTTTGCGGATCGCGAGGCCCAGCCCGCGATTCACCCGCATCCCGAGCGGCGAGTGAATCACCACCTGGGTGCCGCCGAGGCCGTCGAAGAAGCGCTCGACCACCAGCGTGCGCTGGTTGGGAATCGCGCCGAGCGCGCTCTGGCCGCGGCGCACGATAGTCGACCGCCTGGCGCGCCGCGCGCTCGTCCATCGCGCAGTCATCGGCAAGGAATGTGGCCGCGCGCGGCTTCGCTGCCGCCGTGCGCGATACGCTCGAAGAATCTCGCCGCGCAGCTCAGAGACTTCAGCCGAGAGCGCGGGCGAGCGGCCCGCCGCCTCGGTCTGCCAGAACGGCAGCGACGGCGCCATCCCGGGCGCGGGCTCGACCAGGAAACGGTTGCGCGAGATTCCGAGCACCCGCCACGGCATCGAGCCCAGCGCGAAGATGTCGCCGCGGGAGGACTCCTGGGCGAAGTCCTCCTCGACGTCGCCGATCTTGCGCCCCTGCGATTCGATCACGACGTCGAGGTTGCCGCTTTCGGGAATGGTGCCGCCCGAAGTAATCGCGGCCAGGCGCGCGCCGCGCCGCGCTCGCACGCGCGCGCCTATCCGGTCGTAGAAGATTTTCGGCGCCGCGCCCTGGATCCGCGCCGGCAGTTCGGCCGCCATCTGATCGAGCAGATGGGCGAGCGAGTTGCGGTCAAGCTCGGCGAAGTTGTACGCGCCGCGCAGCAGGCGCAGCAGGTCGGCCTCGCCGATTTCGTCGTCTTCGGCCGCGATCGCGACGATTTGCTGCGCCGCAACGTCGAGGCATCCGGTGGGAATCTCGACCTCGTCGAGCCGGCCATGGCGGATCGCGCGCACCGCGGCGGCGCATTCGAGCAGATCGTCGAGCGTGAGCGCGAACAGACGCCCTTTCGGCGTCGCGTCGAGACGATGGCCCGAGCGGCCGATCCGCTGGATCGCGGCCGAGATGCTTTTGGGCGAATCGATCTGGCAGACCAGATCGACCGCGCCGACGTCGATCCCGAGCTCCAGCGACGCGGTCGCGACCAGCGCCCGCAACTCGCCGCGCTTGAGGCGCTGCTCGGCCGCGAGCCGTTCGACGCGCGCGAGACTCCCGTGATGCGCCATCACGGCGTCGTTGCCGAGGCGCTTTTGCAGGTTGAGCGCGATCCGTTCGGCCCAGCGCCGGCTGAGCGTGAAGACCAGGGTCGTGCGATGCTCCCGGACCAGCGCGGCGACCGCGTCGTACATCGCCTCCCAGTGCTGATGGGTCGCGAGCGCGCCGAGGTCGGGCCCGGGCGCGATCACCTTGAGGTCCATCGGGCGCGCGCGATCGCTCAGAGCCTTCGGCGCGCACCACTTTCACCGGGCGCGGGCGGCGCGCACCGTCGGCATCGACTTCAGCGCCGGCGAGAAACCCGGCCAGCCGCTCGATCGGATTGAGCGTCGCCGAGAGCCCGATTCGCGCCGGACGCGGCGCGCCGGTCGCGCGCACCATCCGCTCCAGCCGCTCCAGCGTGAGCATCAGATGCGCGCCGCGCTTATTGGGCGCGAGCGCGTGCAGCTCGTCGACGATCACGTAGCGCACGGCGCTTAGGCTTTGACGAAAGCGCGGCGAGGTCAGCAGGATGAAGAGCGACTCGGGCGTGGTGACGAGGATATGGGGCGGCCGGCGGAGCATCGCCGAGCGCTCGTTGGCCGGAGTGTCGCCGGTGCGGAGCCCCGCCCGCACTTCAAGTATAAGTTTAACTTCGTCGGCGCGATGCGCGGCCACCGCCAGGCGATGCGCCGTCTGCCGAATTCCGACCAGCGGCTCTTCGAGGTTGACCCGGATGTCGTTGGCGAGCGCCTTGAGCGGCGAGACGTAGAGCACCGAGACGCGGTCGCCGAGTTCGCCGCGCTCGGCGTCGCGGAAAAGACGGTCGATAGCCCACATGAACGCGGCGAGCGTCTTGCCGCTGCCGGTGGGCGCGCACAGGAGCACGTCATGGCCGGGGGGCGTGTCGCACTGGGCGATTACCGGCCATCCCAGGGTCTGCGCGGGCGAGGGAGTGCCGAAGCGCTCGGCGAACCAGGCGCGGACGGCGGGATGGAAAGCGTCGAGCACGGAAGCCATCGTGGATATTTACAATCTACACTTAAGACGCTAGTAGAGCCCGGGAAGCAGCCGTGACGTCCGGGCGCGGTACGCGTCGTACTCGGCGCCAAACTGCGTGCTCAGCAGCCGCTCTTCCGCACGGATGCGCGCGAGGAGCGGCAGCATGGAGAGCGCCGTCAGCAGCACTCCGACCCCCGAACGAAACGCCAGGCCCCATCCCAGCGAGTTGACGAACAGCCCCAGGTAGCTGGGATGGCGGATGACAGAATAGATGCCGCCGGTGACCAGCGTGTGTCCGGGCTGGATCGCGACCAGTCCGCTGAAGCGGCGGCCGAGCACAAAGACCGGCCAGATCCGCAGCACACCACCGGCAGCGAAGAGAACCACGCCAAGCCATCGGATGGTGTCGCCGTCGATAGTCCAGAATTCGATGCGGTCCGTGTAGGCCGGCAGATAGGCGCCGAGAAGCCCGATCACTCCAAACGCCACGAGGACCCAGCGGTTGGCGCGATCCTCGCGCTCACCCGGGCTCAAATTTCCGCCGGCGAAAAGCGCCACGCCGGACAGCGCGAAAAGCACGATCGCAAGGGCGATCAGAGGCGGATGGGAGAAGAAGGCCGCGAGCCCGCCCCGGCCGAGGACCGCCAAGCCCAAATAGGCGACGGTACCCACGACGACGAACGTCACTCTGACGGTTGATTTCATCATCGCTGACTCGCCAGCCACGCACTCTAAGGCGGCGGCGAATTTTCGCGCGGCGCTTACGACTTCAACAGTTCGGGCAGGCGCAGGGTGAACTCGCTGCGCGAGAGCGTCATCTCGAAACCCGCCTCGCGCGCCGCGCCCAGCGCCTTGAGGTCGACGTGGGACGCGAAACCGATAAGCCGCGCGGCGGGCGCCGCGACGCGCATCGCGCCGGCGGTCTCGACCGCGGGAAAGATCGGGTCGGCGAGGTCGACGAAAATCATCGCCGGCGCCTTCTCGGCGCAGCGCGCGCTGGCCTCGGTCAAAGAGCTCGCATATACGACTTCGATACCCACGGCGTGGGACACCGCGTCCACCTTGGAGCGGAAAAACAGGTCGTGCATCAGGCCGAGGATTCGAGTCATAGGTTATTGCTCCTTGAAGCGCGCGGCGGAAAAGGCGCCCAATTCCACCGCGGGGCGGCGCCCCTTGACCAAATCGGCGATGATCTCGCCGGTGATTGCGGAGAGCAGGATGCCGCTGCGAAAGTGGCCGGCGGCCCATAGCACGTTGGATACGCTGGGCGAGAAGCCGAGCACGGGCAGGAGGTCGCGAGTCGCGGGACGCAGACCGGCCCAGGCCTCGCGAAAGGCGGCGGCGCCGAGCGCCGGCACGATCGCGGCCGCGCCGCGCGCGATTTTGTCGAGCCCCGCCAGAGTCACGGCCTTGTTGTAGCCTGCCTCCTCCATGGTCGAGCCGGCGAGCAGGCGGCCGTCGCGCCGCGGCACCACGTAGCCGCGCAGCGAGAACAGCGCGGGGCCGAGAGTTCCGGGCGCGACCTCGAAGCATACCATCTGGCCGCGCACGGGATGGAGCTTCACGCGGTCGGCCTCCAGGCCGCGAATTTCACCCGCCCACGACCCGGCCGCGTTGACCACGACGTCGGCCTCGCGGATCGAGCCGTCATCCATGACGACGCCGTCGGCGCGCATCGCGACGCCTGGGGCGCGTTCGCCGCGAATCGCCAGCGCCTCGACGCGCGCGCCTTCGACGAATTCAGCGCCGGCCCTGCGCGCCGCGGCGGCGTAGGCCTGGGTGAGCTTGCGATTGTCGGTGCGCCGATTGGTCGGCATGTGGATGGCGTAGATGGCCTCCGGCGAGAGCATCGGTTCGATCCGGCGCGCCTCGGCGCCGCTTAACTCCTCCAGCGGAGCGCCGACGGAGCGCTGCCACTTGGCGCGCCGCTCGAGTTGAACGCGCTCATCCGCGTCCAACGCGACGTAGAGGATTCCGGCGCGGTCATACTCGGGGTCGACGCCGCCGTCGCGCACCAGGCGATCGACGATCACCTCGAAGGCGTCACGCGCCTTCATGCAAAAATCGAAGAACGGGCCAGGGCCGTCGGCTTCCGCCTGCGGCGCGATCATCCCGGCCGCGGCCCACGACGCTTCCTGGCCCACCCGGCCGCGCTCGAGCACAGTGGTGGCGACGCCCTCGGCGGCGAGCCGCCATGCCACCGAGCATCCGATGATACCGCCGCCGATAACGATCGCCTTCAATTCGTTAGCGCTCCTGCCGCGGCCGCGCGCACAGCGCACGCATCCACAAGGCATTCAGCTTAGCTGCGCCGGGCGCAGTGCGAAAGGCGGCGGCGCGGGCGGTGCGAAAGCGCCGATTGTGATAATGAAAACCCTCACTGGAAGCGTCCGCTGGAGGGTCGCGAACAGACGCTCTCATTGTAGCGGCGCGCATCGGGCCAGCCCCGCGGAGGAACGCCATGACGAAGGTCATCCCAAACGCTATGCCAAAGGTTATCCGGGCGATCGAAACCAAGCTGATCCATGCCGGCGAGCCCGAACCGCTAATCGGCGGCGCGGTGGCGATGCCGATTTTCCAGTCGGCGACCTTCGCCTATCGCGGCGAGCAGAACTACCACGACCTGCGCTACATCCGGCTGAGCAACACGCCCAATCACGAGGTGCTGCATCGCAAGCTGGCGGCGCTCGAGAATGCCGAGGCGGCGCTGGTGGCGGGTAGCGGGATGGCGGCGATTTCGGCCACGCTGCTGGCGTTGCTGGGTGCGGGCGACCATCTGCTGGCGCAGGATTGCCTCTACGGCGGCACTCACGATCTGCTCACGGCCGACCTGCCGGCGCTGGAGATAAGCACGGATTTCATCGACGCCAACGATCCGGCCTCGTGGCGCGAACAACTCACCACGCGCACGCGCGCGATCTACGTCGAGACGGTTTCCAATCCGCTGATGGGCGTGGCGGACCTGCACGCGGTGGTCGAGTTCGCCGCCGCGCATGGGCTGGTGTCGATCATCGACAACACCTTCGCGAGCCCGGTGAACTTCCGCCCGGCGGAGGCCGGCTTCGATCTGTCGTTGCACAGTTGCACCAAGTACTTGAACGGCCACTCCGACATCGTGGCCGGCGCCGTGATCGGGCGCGCAAGCCTGGTGCAGAAGGTGGCGCACAAGCTCAACCATCTGGGCGGCGTGCTCGATCCGCACGCCTGCTTCCTGCTGCATCGCGGGATGAAGACCCTGGCGGTGCGGGTCCGCTATCAGAACGAAAGTGCGCTCAAGATCGCGCGCTTTCTGGAGGCACATCCCAAGGTCCGGCAGGTCAACTACCCGGGACTGGAGAGCAGCCCCGACCATCTGCGCGCCTGCGACCTGCTCGACGGCTTCGGCGGGATGCTGAGCTTCGAACTGGAGGGCGGCATGACCGCCGCCGACCGTTTTATCGACCACGTAACGCTGCCCATTTCGGCGCCCAGCCTGGGCGGAGTCGAGAGCCTGATCACGCGGCCGGCGACGACCTCGCATTCCGGGATGACGCCTGAGGAGCGCTCGCGCGCGGGAATCGCGGAGGGCTTGATCCGGTTCTCGGTGGGGCTCGAGGCGACCGAGGATCTGGTCGAGGACTTTACGCGCTCGCTTGCCGCCTGCTGAGTACGGCCTCCGTCGCGACGCGCGCGTCCGTGGCGCGCTTTATGCTCTCGCTGAAGGAGTAAGGAGGCCAAGGCCACTGTTGTGTCTATTCCGAGGCAGCGAACGGCTCTAGATGTCTCCGTTCTGACCTACAAAACGGCGCCGGTTTGGCGATCTGACGATCAATCGACAGTGCCATTCAGCAGTTAGCGAGTGCTCCGCGCCGGTTAACCCGCATAAGGTTGGCATCGCGCTTGTTATTGCGAATTGCTACTATAAGGCGGCTCTTACGCCTTGAGGAACCAATGTGCAGGGGCCAGGGTGCATTGCCGATGGCGGTCAGGAAACCCGAGCCGACGGACTCCACCGTTGATGCGCGGATGTCCGCTGATGCTCCAATCTCTGCCGCGCCGACTCCGGCCGCCGAACAGGCGGCGCGCGAGCGCGGGCGACTGACCGGGGCTTACGATCTCGACACGATGACTCGGGGTTGGCGATCTGCGCCTGCTGCGCGCGGGCGCAGCCTTGTTGGCCGGCTTCGAGATCATATATTTCATCCTCGATCGCTACATTGCTCCACCGCTGACGCCGGCAACCACGGCGCTGCATGCTGGTGCCGTGGGCTTCACCGCGCTCGTGCTGGCGCTCACGACGTCAAAGTGGTTCGAGCGCAACTGGCGCCGGTCTGCTTTGCGAACCTGTTTGCGATCTATGGCCTGACGTTGGCGTTGCGCCTGCTCACCGGCGATTCCGCGCCGCTGTTCATCACCGTCATGCTCACGGTTATCGGCGCGAGGCGCGCTGGTGCCGTGGTCGATGGGCTGGCAGGCGGCACTGAGCGCGGCCGCGTTGGGGATGACGGTGGTGTCGGTCGTTGATGCTTGCGTCGGTCGACTCGGAAGCCGCCTACCGATGGGTTGGCGTGCTGATAGCGGTCGCCCTGGGGCACTTCATCCTTACGATGCGCGAGCGTTACCGGGCCGAGCTGGCTGGGTGGATGGACAGTCTGCGCGCGAGCCATCAGGACCTGGCCGACGCGCTCGCGCGGAGCGCGACAGATGATGGCCGAGCGCGAATTGGCCGAGCGCCGCCTGCGCGAGGGCGAGGAGATGCTGCACAAGATCTTCGACGCCGCCCCGGACAGACATCGCCATCACCCGCATGTCCGACGGCGCGACGCTCGAGGTCAACCGCGAATTCCTCAAGACCGGCTTCACCCGTGAAGAAGTCCTCGGCGTTGCAACCGTCAAGCCTGGGCCGCTGGGACCCGCAACAGCCAGCGCGAACTGGTGCGGGAGCTGCGCGCGCATGGCACGTGCGCAATTTCGAGACCGAGCTGCGCACCAAGGATGGGCCGGTGGTGCCGAGCCTGGTTTCGGCGACCATGGTCGAGCTCGGCGGCGAGCAGTGCGTGATCTCGATTGCGCGTGACATCAGCGAGCTCAAGCGGACCGAGCGCGAGTTGCGCGCGGCGCGCGAGGCGCTCTCGGCCGAAGTGCGAGAGCTGGAGGCAAGCCAGGCTCGGCTGCGCGACGAGATCGCCGAGCGGACTTTCGCGCAGACAGCGCCTGGCGGAGAGCGAGGCGACGCTGCGCAAGATGTTCGAGACCAGCCTCGACTCGATCGCAATTAATCAACTGCGCGACGGGCGCTTCATCGCCGTCAACGACGAATTCCTGCGCGTCACGGGCCACAGCCGGGAGGAAGTGCTGGGCGCGACCGGCGCGCAGCTCAAGGGCCTCGCCGACCGCCTGCGGATGCGCGAAATGATCGAGCGGCTGCGCGTCGACGGTTTCGTGCGCAACTTCGAAATCGAATTGCGCACCAAGGACGGCCGTCTCATTCCTCATCTGTTTTCGGCCACCGTGGCCAATGTCGCCGGCGAACCCTGTGTCATCGCGATCGTCCACGACATCAGCCCGCTCAAGCTGACCGAACGCAAGCTTATTGCGACGCGCGAGGCGCTTTCGGCGGAAGTACGAGAGCTGGAAGCAAGTCAGGCTCGTCTGCGCGACGAGATAGCCGAACGGACCTTCGCGCAAACGCGCCTGGCAGAGAGCGAGGCGACGTTGCGCAAAATATTCGAGACCAGCCTCGACTCAATAGCGATCAATCGCTTGAGCGACGGACGCTTCATCGCGGTCAACGGCGAATTGCTGCGCATCACGGGCTACAGCCGGGAAGAAGTGCTGGGCGTGACCGGCGCGCAGCTCAAGGTTTTCGCCGACCGCCGCGGATGCGCGAAATGATCGAGCGGTTGCGCATCGACGGTTTCGTGCGCAACTTCGAAATCGAATTGCGCACCAAGGACGGCCGTCTCATCCCTCATCTGTTTTCGGCCACCGTGGCCAATATCGCCGGCGAACCCTGTGTCATCGCGATCGTCCACGACATCAGCCCGCTCAAGCAGACCGAACGCGAGCTTATTGCCGCGCGCGAGGCGCTCTCGGCCCAGGTCAACGCGCTAGGCGAGACCAGGAGCGCCTGCGCGCCGAGATCGCCGAGCGCGAAGTGGCACAGCGCCGTCTGCAGGAAGGCGAACAGACGCTGCGCAGGATATTCGAGACCAGCCTCGACACTATCACGATAAAGCGCGTGAGCGACGGCCGCTACATCGACGTCAACAATGCATTTGCGACTTCGGCTACATCGCGAGGAAACACTCGGCAAGACCGCCGAAGAGCTTGGAACCTGGGCCGATCTCAAACAGCTCGCAGCCTTCTCGCAGAGATCAAGCTGGAAGGCCAGATGCGTAACAGCGAGGTCCTCTGCCGAACCAGGGACGGGAGAATCGTCCCTTCGCTTATCTCCGCGGTTACGGTCGAACTCGGCGGCGAACAGTGCGTGGTCTCGTTCGTACGTGATATCAGGCGGCTCAAGCAGACCGAGCGCGAGCTTATCGCCGTGCGCGAGGCGGCGCTGGCGGCCTCGGAGGCCAAGTCGCATTTCCTCTCCGTCATGTCGCACGAAATCCGCACGCCGATGAACGCGATCCTCGGGATGGCCGACCTGCTGTGGGAGACGTCGCTCAACGCCGAGCAGCGCCGCTATCTCGACACCATGCGCAACAACAGCACTTCGCTGCTCAACCTGGTAAACGGCATCCTGGACCTTTCCAAGGTCGAGAGCGGACGGCTCAGCCTCGAGCGCGTCGACTTTGACCTGGTCGAACTGGCCGAAGGACGTGATGGAGACGTTGGGCGTGCGCGCGCACGAAAAAGGCCTCGAACTGGCGCTGCGCATCCCGTCCACCTTTCCCACCGCGCTGACCGGCGACCCGCTGCGCCTGCGACAGATCCTGATCAACCTGCTCGGCAACGCGATCAAGTTCACCGAGCACGGCGAAGTCACGCTGACCATCGACGCAGTCGATTCCGTGCAGGCCGGCGAAGCGCTGGCCGAAAAGCCCAAGGCCGAAGACGCCGCCGCTTCCGCTGACGCCGGCTCGCCAGTCAGGCGACAACTGCTGCGCTTCGTGGTCCGCGACACCGGCATCGGGATTCCCGCCAACCAACTGCAGGCGATCTTCTCGAACTTCACCCAGGCCGATTCGACTATCAGCCGCAGGTATGGCGGCAGCGGCCTTGGACTGGCGATCGTCAAGCGACTGGTCGAGCTGATGAACGGAAGGGTAGCGGTCGAGAGCCGCCCGCGCGAGGGCAGCTCGTTTCAGCTTCACCATCGCGCTCGAGCTTCAACCTGGCGCCGCCGCCGGGGAATCGCCAGCCCCGGCCGGCATGGCGCGCCTGTCAGGGAAGCGAGTGCTGGTGGTCGACGACTCGCCGGCCAGCCGCGCTATCCTGGCCGAACTGCTGGCGCTGGCCGGCGCCGAGGTCGTCGTGGCCGCGGACGGTGCAGGCGCGTTGGCCGAGCTCGCACGCGCGCGCGCGGCCGGACGGCCCTACGACGCGGTGGTGGCCGACAACCGGATGCCGGCGCCTGACGGACTCGACATAGGGCGGCAGATCCTGCACGCGGCGCACACTCCACGCGAGGCGCTGGTGCTGATGCTGACGGCGAACGACCTCCACTCGCAGCTTGGACGGTTACGCGAGTGCGGGACTGGAGGAAAGCCAGCGTTGCCGCTACTTGCTCAAGCCCGTGCGGCGGATGGACCTGTGGGCGACGGTCGCCGCGGCCGGGGCCGCCGACGAGCGCGCAAATCTCAATGGCGTGGACACTGCGGCGGCTGCCGGTCACGCCGCGCGGCACGACGCTTTCATCCAACGTGCCACGCCGCGCCGCGCCGCCATGCTGGTCAACAAGCCGCTTAGAATTCTGCTGGCGGAAGACTCGCCCGACAATCGGCTGCTGGTCGAAGCCTATTTGAAGGACACTCCGTACCAGCTCGACCACGCCGAGAACGGCGAGGTCGCGGTGCACAAGTTCATGACCGGCCACTACGACGCCATCTTGATGGACATCCAGATGCCCGTGATGGACGGCTACGAGGCGACCGCCGAGATTCGTCGCCTCGAGCAAAGCGACCATCGCCGCCCCACCCCGATCATCGCACTGACCGCCTCGGCCCACGAGGAAGCCGTCCGCAGGAGTTTGCAAAATGGGATGTGACGCTCACGTGACCAAACCTGTGAAACGTTCGACCCTGCTCGAATCGATTCGCGACGCCGTCGAACCGGCGCCGCAATCCGCGCCATCCCCAGCGGAGGTGGCCGACAATGGCGCCGGGGAGCGTCGCGGCAGTAGGGTCCCGAGCAGCCGATCGTCGTCCAGATCGATCAGGATCTGAGCGACCTCGTCCCGGGATTTCTCGCCCGCAAACGCGAGGACGCCCGCGCTGTCCTGGCCGCGGCGGAACATCACGACGTCGAAGCGATCGTGCGGTTGGGCCACAAGATGAAGGGCGAAGGCGGCAGCTATGGGCTCGACGCAATCACCGACATCGGCCGCGAACTCGAGCAGGCGGGCAAGGATAGCGACTTCGACGCGGCGCGGCGCCTGGGACGCGACCTGATGAACTTCCTCGACCGGCTCGAGATCGTCTACCGTCCGATGGAAGACTGATTCTTGCGCTCCGCTAAGGCAACGCGGCGACGGCCTCGATCTCTATCAGCAAGCCCTCGACCGCCAACGCCGCGACACCGATAAGCGTCGAAGCGGGCGGGTTCTCCTTGGGAAAGAACTCGCGGCGCATGTCGGCAATCGCGCGGTAGTCGTCCTGCTTGTAGTTGACCACGTAGGTGTTCATCTTGACCACGTCGGCGAGCGAGGCGCCGGCGCCCTTGAGCGCCGCGACCAGGTTCTCGGCCGCCTTGCGCGCCTGCGCCTTCAGATCGCCGCGCCCCACTATCTGGCCGTCCTTGTCGATCGCCACCTGGCCCGAGACGAAAAGCATCCGGCCGCCCTGCACCGCGACAACGTGAGTGTAGCCGCGCGGGGTATGGATCGTGTCAGCGTTAATGAACTTCTTTTCCATCATCGTCTCCTCGTCTGATATGCGTTAGAACTTCGAGTACCAGGGCGAACGATGCGGATCCTGGAGCTGGAAGTCGATTTGGAACGCGCGCAACAGCGTGCCCTGTTCGTGCTCGAGCGAAAGGCGAGCGTCTTCGAGATCGACCTCGGCCTCGACCTGGTTGCCCTGCGCCGAGATCAACTGTTCCTGGAACTGCAGCAGATCATGCGTGGTCGCCATCCCGACCTTGAAGCGTATTTCCTCGTCGTGCAGCGCTTCCGCGGCATAGTAGCTCGCCTCGCGGGTGGCCTGGACGCGCTTCTGGTCGGCCTCGAGGTTGGCGAGCGCCGTCTGCACCGCGACTACCGCGGTCGAGATCGACGCCCGGTACTGCATCCTGAGCGACTCGTACTGCACGCGGGTCTGCGCCAGCACGGCGCTTGCCGCTGCGTTGTCGATCGGGTACGCGAAGTTCAGCACCGCGGCGTAATTGTAGAAACTGGTGCCAAACAGGCGGTTGAGCGCATCGCCGTAGACCCCGCCGAACGGCAGTTTGGTGCCGGAGCCGGGCACCAGCGGCGTCGCCGCGCAGTTGCCGCCTATGAGGTTGGTGAAGTTGCGTATGCAGTGAGAGGTCCCGGCCGTCGAGTTGAGGCCGAACTGCGCCCCGAGATTGAGCTGCGGCAGGGTCTGGTTCTCGGAGAACTTGACCTGCATCAGTGCGCCGCGGATCCCCTCGCGCATCGCCTCGAGCGAGGGCCGATACTGGATGGCGGTCTCCAGCGCGACTTCCTCGTTAGGATTCATCTCGCGGGCCGGATTGGGCTTGTCGGTAGGCTCGATCTCCTGCGGCACAAAGGTCGACGACGGATTCATCATCACGTCCTGGCGCAGCGCCGCGCGCGCGGCCCGTTGCGCCGCCTGGGCGGTGTAGACGTTGGCGGCGGAGGTGGCTTCGGCCGATTGCGCCTCCTGCAGATCGATCGGAGCGAGCGTGCCGACCTGCAATGAGATGCGGTTCTGGCGCACCAGATCGCTATTGAGCCTGAGCGCGTACTCGGCCACCTGCAGGTTCTCTTCGGATTCCACCACGTTCCAGTAGTCGGTGCCGATCCGCAGCACGAAGTCCTCGATGCTCTGCTCCATGTTCCACTGCGACGCCTTTTGCGAGGACTCGGCGATGCGCACGTTCAGCGTGGCAAAGTTCCAGCCGAAGTTGCGCAAGAGCGGTTGCGACACCGACAGCGCGAGTTGCGGAACATAGGAGGGATTGATCGACGAGAAGGTCGAATTGGAAAGCGCGCGCTCATTGTCGAAGGTGATGCCCAAAGTGCCGTTGGTCAGCGCGGACGCCTTGTTGAGCCCGAAGTCCCAGTCGTACAGCTTGTTGGTGAACGCCCGGCTGCCAGTAACCTGGAACGGCGAGGTGACCGGCACCACGCTCTTCATGATGTCGCCCTCGCCCGTCAGCGCCGGATCGAACGCGCCGTTGGCGACCTCGACCCCTTCCTCGCTGGCCAGCGGATCGAGCTCGGCGACTTTCACGTTGGGATTGTTCATCAGCCCGATATAGATCGCCTGCTTCAGCGAGAGCCCGCGCACCGTGTCGTCGCGCGTGCGCAGGAAGGACTGGCTGATGATGCTCTCAGGGGCCACCCGCTCGGTGGGCAACATCTGGGTCGCGAAAGTTCCGGGCAACGACAGCACCGAGGCGCCGTGCTCGAAGGGCGCGGTCTGGCTGGAGGGTCCGTTGAGATCGGGCGCGCCCTGCTCAGGCACCGGGATGACCTGTTGGTTGCGCGGGGTGGCGATGGGCGGCAGCTTCGGAACGCCAACGGCGAGACCCGAGGACGCCACGGTGGGTGCGGCGGCAGGCATCGGCGCCATCTGCGCGAGAGGAGAAGGCGTTTCACCCGCCAACGCCGGCAGCGATCAGGATCACGATCAGGGCGAGTATCTTGCGCAACATTTGGGTCCGGGACCTCCTTCAACTAGCCTGAGAACTTCACACAAAGACGAAACTGCGGGCTGGTGCGTTTCGTAAATCACGTGCGTCGAGCGAAGCACGCATAGGCACTTTTGCCCAAACGCGCCGCGCTTGCAACGCGTCGCCGGCTTCCGGATCATAGCTGCGCGCTCCAGCGCTTTGCCGAGAGCGCCCGCGCGGGAAAAAGCGGGCATTCGAGGTACGTCGAGTTTTTCGCGATGAGAGTTTTTTCGCGATGAGGATTTTTTCGACATCCATTTCAAGCGTTGGCTCAAGCGCTTCTTCGAGCGTCGCTCGCAATAGTGATCGCGCTCGCGCTCGCCGCACTCGCCAGCGTGGCGCACGCGCAGGCGCCCGCGCCTCCGCCCGGCCCGCCGCCGCTGACCCAGCCCTCGGTGCCGATCCTGCCCGGCATGCCATCGCAACTGACGAGCGTACCGGGCGTCGTGGCAACGCCGCTTGCTGACGCCGGTGCCGGTTCCCGACGATGCAGCCAACTCCCGGCTCCGCGACTATTCAATTGCAGTTGCTTCACTACCGCTTCGGGCACGCAATGGTCAGGCACCGTGACCGCGTCCAGCTATAGCGCGGCCCGCTTCGGCCGCCGCCGGCGCTTGCGTCAGCCTACCTCACGAGCACGCCGCAGTCGCCGTTCATCCCGCCCGGACAATCTCCGGGCCTCAGCGGCACCAGTACCTCATCGTCCAGCGTAACATCGGGCACATCTTCAACATCTTCAAGCGTCGGGCTGCGGCCACGGCACGGGAGCGTCGAATTCACCGGTCACCGCGCTGAAGAACTCGCCGACGCAGACAGGACAGAGCGTACTGCACCGTCTGCGCCTGCAACTGACGCCGCAGCGCTTTCCAGTCGATGTCCGCGCGGCGCTATCCGCTATGGAGTAGCGCCGCCCTGGCCCTGGGGAGGCGCGCCGTTTTGCGGCATGCCGTTTTGCTGCTTGTTCTGAGTTGGTCTGCGTCGATGCTGCGATGGCTGTGAAGGCTGAGCCGGCTGGTTGTCGGCGGGCGCATGATAGCTGGTGCTGGGGCCGGCCATCGCCGGAATCACCGTGTACAGACATCCGCCGCACGCCGCCGCCGCCAGCATCGCGGCCCCCGCGATCGCCATCGACATCCATCCGTTGTTGCTATTCCTGATCATTCCTGCGCTTGCAGTCCTGGTATTTCATCTGGCTCCCCCTTTCGCCGAAAAATGTTTCGCACGCGTGGAACCACGTAACCTCGAGACCTGTCCTGTTCGCCGCTCATCGCCCCTCGCCCGCGGCGCGCAATCCTAAGCGCTCCTCGATCGCGCGCAGGCGGCGCATCGCCGCCGGCAGCCGTGGCACGATCGCGGCCATCCGCCGCCAGATGTGCACGTCGACCGCCGGCGTGCCGCCAACCGTGGCGTCGTCGGCGAGATCGTGCGGGATTCCCGACTGCGCAACCACGCGCACGCGGTCACCGATTTGCGCATGGTCGGCCACCCCGACCTGTCCTCCGAACTGGCACCAGCGTCCCACCTTGACCGAGCCCGAGAGGCCGACCTGCGCGGAGAAGCGCGAGTATTCGCCGACCTCGCAGTTGTGGCCGATGTGCACGTGGTTGTCGAGCTTGGCGCCGCGCCGGATCACCGTCGCGCCCATCGTGGCGCGGTCGATCGTGGCCATCGCGCCGATTTCCACGTCGTCCTCGATCGCGACCGAGCCGACCTGCGGAATCCTGACCAGCGAGCCCGCGTGCTCGACGAATCCGAAGCCCTCGGCGCCGATCACCGCGCCGTTAAGAATCGTCACGCGGTCGCCGATCGTTACGTTCTCGCGAATCGAGACTCCGCTGTGGCAGACCAGGCCCTCGCCCGCGCGCACGCCGGGATAGATCGTGACGTGAGGATGGAGGACCGCGTCGCGGCCGATCGTCACGTCCGCGCCAATCACGCAGTAGGCGCCCACCGAGGCGCCCTCGCCTAGCTTCGCTCCGGGCGCGATGCGCGCGGTCGGATCGATTCCCGCGCGCCGGACGGTAGGGCGGAAAGAAAATCTCCAGCACGCGGGCGAAGTCGGAGTAAGGATTGTCGCTTATCAGCACCGCGCACGGAGCGTCGGCGGCAAACTCCGCGGGCACGATCGCGCAGGCGGCAGTGGTGGTGCGCAGCGCCTCGAGGTACTTGGGCGCGGCGACGAAAATGATCGTCCCCGGCCCGGCAGCCTCCAGCGGCGCCGGCGTGACGATCTCGATCTCGCCGCTGCCGCGCAGCGTCAAACCCAGCCGGGATGCGAGTTCCTTGAGTTTCATAGTTTACGGCTCTCCATCGCCGCCGCCGCCCTTACCGACCAGGCCTGGCGAGCGAACCAAAGCGTAGCGGGTTTTTCATGTCAACGCCCGCATCGCGCGAGCGGCCAGGACGTTGCGCAGACGTGCGGCGGCTAGGTGAAAATTCCGCACGCCTCCAGCGCGCCGGCGACTTCCTCGGCCGCGATGTCGCGCAGGCAATTGTAGTGTCCGAAGCGGCAGGTCCGCTCCAGGCAGGGGCTGCATTCCAGGCCGCGATAGATGACTGTGGCAGTGCGGTCCCATCGGGCCCGTGCGCGCCGGATTGGTCGAGCCGAAGATCGCCACCGTCGGCAGCCCGAGCGCGCCCGCCAGATGCATGCCGCCCGAGTCGTTGCCGGCAAAGCCCTGGCATAGCGAGAGCAGCGCGATCAGTTCGCCCACCGTGGTCTCACCGGCGGCGACGATCGCGCCGCGCTTGCACTGCGCGGCGATTCGCTCGCACTGCGGAAGGTCGTCAGGCCCGCCCACCAGAACGCACTCGGCGCCGTGGCGCTCGGCAAGGATGTCGGCCAGCGCCGCGTAGCGCTCCATCGGCCATTCCTTCGCCGGCCCATAGGCCGCGACCGGCGCGAGCGCGATCAACGGGCGCTCGGGACGGATGCGGCGGTTGGCGAGCCAGGCGCGCATTTTGTCGCGGCTCTTGAGGTTCACGTCGAGGTGATAGGCCTCGGCGGCTCCCTTGGCGCCGATCTGTTTCCGCGACCATCGTCAGCCAGTGATGCGCCTGGTGGGCGCGTTCGACGTCGGCGCGCGGCACGACCTTGTGCGTCAGCATGAAGCCGCGATGGTCGGCCTCGTAGCCGGCGCGCCGCCGCACCCCGGCCAGCGCCATCCACAGCGCCGACTGGAAGCTATTGGGAAAAACCACCGCGAGATCGAAGCGGCCCGCGCGAATCCGCCTGACGATCGAAAACTGATCGCTCAGGCCGGCCACGCCGCCGCGCAACCGATAGGGAATCACCTCGTCCACCCAGCGCGCGCCGTCGAAGAAGCTCGCCAACTCGCGGCGCACGAGCACGGCCAGATGCGCATCGGGGAACGTCTCGCGGATCGCATGCAGCGCGGGCCCGCTCATCACCAGGTCGCCGAGCCAGTTGACCGCCTTGACCACGATGCGATGCGGTCCTGGCGCGGCGAGCGGCCGCGGATTGGGCACGGGCGGGAGCGGCGCGCTTCGGCCGACCACTGCGCCTCGAGCGCCGGCGGCAGCATCGAGTCGGGATCGGCCGTGTCGAATAATTGCGGCTTGCTCGTAGGCATCGTCAGGAAGAGCGTTGCGTGACCGCGCGCGCGCGGCGATTGTCTAGCTCGCTTTATTGGTCAGCGCCTCGATCAGATCGCTCGACGATCGCGTCGGCCTTCGCGCGCATCTCGTCGTCGGTCGCGTCCTGGATCGGATGCGGCACGAAGATGCGGCGGACTTCGGGCAATCCGAGCGCGCGCGCCTGCGCCTCGGCCGCATCGACGAAGGTCGAGGAGGCCACCACCACCGAAGGCTTGCCGTTCACTTCAAACCATACCGAGTCGTGCACACTGCACGTTGTGCATGACCCTCAATCGGCGAGCGCTTCGATAACGAAGTCGCTCTCCGCGGCAATCCTGCGGCGCAGATCATCGGGCGCCGGCTTGGCGAAAGTTGGTTTGCGATAGCGCTTGAGCGTCACGCCGGGCACGCGCTCGGCGAGCCGCTGCTCGATACGGTCGAGCAGGACGTCGCCGCGCGGCTTGACGATGTCGAGCAGCGCCACCACGCCGCTTAAGTGTTGCGGGCGCGAGGCGAGCGTGCGGCTGAGCGGCACGCGCTCGTCGGTCGGATCGACAATTCGGATCGTTTGGGTCATTCGGGATTTGGCACCTCCTCGATTTTCCGGCTGACGCTTATCGAGCCCATCGGCCCGCTGAACCATCCGCCGAACGCGCTCGAAAATTTGCCGGCTTCGCCGCCGGCCACGATGATATTGATATTCTCGGGCTTGCGGAACTTCGCGATCATGCTGCTCGAGCTGCTCCGGGGCCGGGTTGACGAGACCGAACTGCCTAAGCGCCATCCCCTCGCCCGCGTTGGCGTCGGGCAACAGCTCGCGAATCGGCCGCGCGCTGGCCTCCTGGATTCGAGTTGCGCACCTGCGCCTTGGTCCAGCCGTCGCGCTTGATCGTGTCGGCGTGCTCGGGCGAGATGACCAGCAGGACTTCGCCGTAGCCGTGGAGCTTGGGATGCCAGCAGCTCTCGAGCGCCATCCCGAGGCTTCCGGCGAGCGCATGGGCGGTGCGCGAGAGCTGGTCGACGATCAGCCGCGGCCCCGGTTCCAGGCCGAAGACGGTCACCACGTTGTCCTCGCGGCGAAAGCCGCGCTCGACGTGGAGCGGCTCCCACGGGCTGCGCTCCTCCCATTCGGGATAGCAGGCGGTGTACTTGCCCGGGCCGCCGAGCGCGGTGCGTTCGATCTCGCCCGGCCGCGCCCCGCCGACGTTGCGCAGCGCGAGCTTGACCGCGCGTCCGATAGTCGCGTTGGCGCGATTGCCGGAGCCGAGCGCGCCGATCTTCATGTTCATCCCGAGCCGATGGCGGATCGGACCGTTGACCACGATAGTCGGCGTGGCGCCGGCCGTGGTCGCCATCACGCCGTGGATATTGAATTCGTCGGTGCAGACCGCCTCGAGCACCGCGATCACCACCGGCAAATACTCGGGCCTGCATCCGGCCATCACGGCGTTGGCCGCGACCTTCTCGATCGTGAGCGGCGCCAGATTCGGCGGCACGGTCGCGATCACTTCCTGCGGGTCGCGCCGCGTCCCGGCGAGCATCCGCATCACGCGCTCGGGCGTGGGCGGAACCACCGGCAGGCCGTCGGTCAATCCGCGCTCGAACATGAATTCGAACGGGTCTTCGTCGGCGCCAAGCTCGATCTGGCGCGCGCGCAGGCGTGAACCCGAAGCCTCGGCGGCGAGCCGTTCGGCAACGCCCGGCTCGACCGACTTCGAGCCGCATCCGGGACGCGACTCGGGATAGGCGCTCCAATCGATTTGCGAGCTCGGGTCCGCCGGCCAGATGCGCCGCCTGGGAAAGCACGCTCTGCCAGTCGGACTTGCCGAAGCCCTCGAAACGGCGCAGCTCGGCGCCTCCGGCGGCCGCCAGAATGATCGTCGGAACGATCTCGACATTGTAGGCGTAAGAGACTTTCAGATCCGAGTCGTCGAGCATCGGCGCCGTGAGCTTGATGCCGCTCGAGAAGCAGCGCGTTGCCCGCCGCGTCCTGACCGATCGCCAGCACGTCGACTTCGCCGCGAAACGCCTGCGACGCTGCTTCGATAAGCGGCATCGTCATCCCGCAGGTCGGGCAATCCTCCTTGACGAAACACAGCAACGCGCGCCTGTCCGCCAGGAAATGAATGCGCGCGGCGATGCTGGTCGATGAGCGAAAAGCTCGGCAAGGAATCCGGCATCTGAATCGCTTCGGACGCGGCGCGAAATGAGCGCCCTGCTCGGCTGTGAATCCCCCCGCCGCGCGCGCTTTTCTAGTGCTTGCCCACCACGAAGGCGCAACTGGTCGTGCCGCTGCCACCGATATTGAGCATCGCGAAGCGCTCGGCGCCCTCGACCTGGTACTCGCCCGCCGTCGCGGTCACCTGGCGATAGCAATCGAGCATCTGGCGCACGCCGGTGCCGCCGACGGGATGTCCCACGCCGATAAGGCCGCCGCTGGGGTTGATCGGCATCCTGCCGCCCATCTCGATCGCGCCTTCCTCGATCGCCTTCCACGACTCGCCCGGCTTGGTGATGCCGAAGTGGTCGATCGCCATGTACTCGGACGTCGTGAAGCAATCGTGGGTCTCGATACCCGAGACCTCGGTGACGCCGGAGAGGCCGGCGCGGCGAAACGCGTCGAGGATCGCCTCGCGCGTATGCGGCAGTACGTAGGTGTCTGTCGCGGCTTTCGGCGATCTTCTTGTCGAATTCGATCGGCGCGGTGTGATGGCCCCAGCCGAGGATGCGCGGCAACTCGCTCGAGTTTCAGGTTGCGCCGCTTCGCATACTCGGCGGCGAATTTCTCCGAGGCCAGGAACAGCACCGCGGTGCCGTCGGTCACCTGCGAGCAGTCGCGCACCTTGATCCGGCCCGCGATCGGTTGGTCGAACTTTTTCGCCTGCTGCGGATCGCTCTCGCTGCGGGGCCACGCGCGCGTCTGCGCGAGCGGGTTGCGCCGGGCGTTGGAGAAATTGATCGACGAGATGTGCGCCAGGTATTCGTCCTTGAGCCCGTAGCGCTTGTCGTATTCGTCGCCCAGGCGCCCGAACAGCGCCGGGAACGGATAAGCAACTCCCTTGCATTCGCGCTCGTACCATCCCGCGGTGCCGAGGAAGTCGCCGCCGGTCGCGGAATCGACGGTTTTCATCTGCTCCAGGCCAACCACCGCGGCAAGGTCGTAGTGGCCGGCTTCGATATCGGCCGAGGCGGCGAGGATGGCGATCGAACCCGAGGCGCAGGCGGCCTCATGGCGCGAGGTCGGGATGCCGAAGAATTCCGGGTCGACCTCGAGGAAGAAGGCGTTGATCTGGCCCTGCTTGCCGTAGAGTTCGGCGGCAAAGTTGCCGACATGAGCGGTCTGGATTTCGCGCGGCTCGATTCGCGCCTGTTCCATCGCGGCGTTCACCGTCTCGCGCATCACGGCGGAAAAGTGCTTGCCCTCCTTGTTCCAGTTGCGGGCGAAGTCGCTCTGCCCACCGCCGAGAATATAGACGCTCTCTGACTTGGCCATCGATGAATCTCCTTGCTGAATCGCGCCGCGTATCGTAACGCGCTGCTCGCAAACCGGCCGCGCTGTACAAACAACGTGCACGCTCAACTAATCGCTTATCGGTCTAGGCTAGCGCACCCTCTGCCCTTAGCGCCATCGGGGTGCCAGCCTATGCGCACGCCGGCGGCTTTGCCGTAAGCGTCGCGCGCGGCTTATAATGGTGCAACCGGGAAGCGACACTCTGGACGCACGAAGGGAGCGGGCTATGAAATCGATGTCGCTTAAGGCATTCGCCGCGATGATGCTGGTCGGAGTGCTGGGCACGGACGGCTACGTGCTGGCCAACGCGGGCCGCAACGCCGATACTCCCGCCTGCTGCCAGAGCAAGCAGGCGTGCTGCCCGTCACAAGCGTGCTGCAAGGGCGGCAGCCACGGGGCACAGTGCCCGATGCGTCGGCACGCCTAGAAAGCGCGCGCAGAACGACATACCAGGAACCGGCCGCAAGTTCCAATCTGCCTGTTGATAAGTCTGTCGACGGTCTGTGGACAGGCGCTTGCAGTAAGATACGGATTTGAGACGAGAGCCTTCTCTTTGACCTCGCTCCGAGAGGCTGGACTGTAGCTACAGGTCTCGATAAGCCTCCTCGTCGTTCACCGAATTCCACTCGGGCAAAAGCTCTTCTAGGCCCAAAAGGAATTCGATATCGAACGGTTCGTTTCCGCCGTCTTCTTGAGGTGCCACGCTGTCAGCCTAACTGACAATTCTGGCCGATAATATCTCTCCGATAATGGCTACCCGCCTACGGTTCGTACCACTCGCGGCCGTCGGCGCGAATCAGGTCGTCGGCCGCCTTCGGCCCCCAGGTTCCGGCCGCGTAAGGCTCCAGCGGAACCGTCGGGTCGCCCTGCCACTGATCGAGAATTCCCTGCACGAATTCCCACGAGCGCTGGACGAAACGAGAGCTGAGGAACAGCGTATGGTCGCCCGCCATCACGTCGAGCAGCAGCCGTTCGTAGGCGTCGGGCGAGTCGCCGTCGAACTCCGCCGAGTAGCGGAGGTCCATCCGCACCGGCTGAATCGAAAGATCCAGGCCGGGCCGCTTGGCCAGCACTTCGAGTGAGAAGCCCTCGTCGGGCTGGATGCGGATCGCCAGCACGTCGGGCGGCAACGAGACGCGGCGGTTGAACAGGATTTCGGGTACTCGCTTGAACTGCACGAAGATGGTGCTCGCGCGCCGCGGCAGACGCTTGCCCGTGCGCAGGTAGAACGGCACCCCGGCCCATCGCCAGTTGTCGACCATGCGCCTTTAGGGCGACGAAAGTCTCGGTGCGCGAAGTCTCGCGGATGCCTTCCTCCTGGAGATAGCCGGGAACGCGCTTGCCGTCGAGCTCGCCCGCCGCGTACTGGCCGCGCACCACGAGCTTGCGCACGTCGCCGGGATCGATGGGGCCGCAGCGAACGGATGGCGTTGACCTTGGCGCCGCGCACCGCGTCGGCGGCGAGCGACACCGGCGGCTCCATCGCGGTCAGCGACAGCACTTGCAGCATGTGGTTCTGCACCATGTCGCGCAGCGCTCCGGCGCCGTCGTAGTACATCGCGCGCGTGCCCAGCCCTTCCTCCTCGGAGACGGTGATCTGGACGTGGTCGACGCGGCGGTTGTTCCAGAAGTCCTCGAAGATGCTGTTGGCGAACCGCAGCACCATCAAGTTCTGCACGGTCTCCTTGCCGAGATAGTGGTCGATGCGGAAGATCTGGCTCTCGTCGAAATACTTGCGCATCGCGCTGATGATACGCAGCGCGCTGTGCAGGTCGTGGCCGATCGGCTTCTCGACCACGATTCGAGTGAAATAGGGCGCCTCGGGCGGCGCGATCAGTCCGGCGCCGTGGAGCTTCTCAACCGTCTCGGTAATCGCCTCGGGCGGAAGCGAGAGGTAGTAGATGCGGTTGGGCGGCAGGCCACGCGCCTTTTCGATTTCCTCCAGGCGGCTCTTGAGGCGCGCGAACCCGTCGGGACGGTCGAGTCCCGAGAGGTAATCGAGGTTCTGCGCGAAGCGGTGCCAGCAGTCCTCCTCGATTTTCAGGCGCGAGTAACGCTCGGCCGCCTCGCGCGCCTTGGTGCGAAACGCCTCGAGCGACATCTCGCGGCGCGCGAAGCCGAGGATTGCGCTCTTGGGCGGGATCGCCTTCTGGCCGCAATGCTCGAGGTTGTAGAGCGCGGGCAGCAGCTTGCGCGCGGCCAGGTCGCCCGAGGCGCCGAAGATCACGATCGTGCAAGGCGGCACGGGATGGGTTTCCGCGATAGTCCAAATCTGGCTCATAGGTGTCAATTCCTTTCGATGAATCGTGACATCCGTAGCCGGACCTTCGAGTTCGACCGTTACGAGTTTGACCGTTCTCTTACCCATGCTAGCCTTGAGCACTGGCCCAACGAAATAGTGCGCTCACGATGAGGGGCCGTGCGCGCTCAAATGAGTTGAATTATGACAAGGACCGAGGAATGAGCGGCGCGGTCGCGGTAAATTCAGGTGAATCGAACCGAACGATCGTTGAACAAATGGATGCCGGTGCTGCCGTGGGCGATCGTCATGTTCGGCCTTTCGACTTCATATTTCTCGTCTGACAACACGTCGAGATTCATCGACCCGATCCTGCGCTTTCTGATGCCGGGAGCCTCGGCGGCAACGATCGCGCTCGGGCATGGCTTCGTGCGCAAGGCGGCGCACTTCACCAACTACGCGATCCTGTTCTGGCTGCTGGTGAGCGGGCCGATGCGCGAGCGCCCCTACCGCGCCTTCGGACTGTGCGTGCTCTATGCGTTTCTCGACGAAGGCCATCAGATGTTCGTGCCCGACCGCACGCCGTCGCTCTACGACGTGGCGCTGGATTCGACCGGCGCGCTGTTCAGCCGCTTCCTGCATGCGGCCGTGATCGAAATCGCCTAAGCGCCGGTATCGTCCAGCGCCGCCGTGATGCGATCGACGCGGCCGTAGAACTCGCGCAGCCGGGGAAGTTCGTGCGGAATCTTGAGCACGCCGGTGAGCGCGAGGAAGTGGAGCTGGCCGTATAGCGCGAAGTCGGCCAGCCCCGCCCCGCCCAGCAGGAACGCGCCGTGCTCGAGCGCCATCTCGAACGGCGCCAGCACTTCGCGTACGCGCAGCAGGTTGGCCTCGTGCTCGCGTTCCATCCGTTCGCAGAATCCCACTCCGTACTTGCGCTCGCGAATGAAGCGAAACAGCGCGAGGCGGTCGGCGCCTTGCCGCGCGAAGTACTCGTCCTCGTCGGGCACCGCGGCGCAAAACAGCGCCTCCTCGACTTCGCTGTCGATGTAACGGGTGAGCGCCAGATGCAGGCCGCGGCTGCGCGGCGGGAGAATCGTCGGCTCGGGGCACAACTCCTCCAGGCGCATCGCGATACGGTCCGAGTCGACGACCGTCTCGACCCCGCCACCCTGGACGTCCTCGCCATTCCTGGACATGTTCGAGCCGCAGCGCCGGGACCATGATTTGGCCCGAGGCCGCGATCAATTCCTTGCGCTCGACGTAGTCGACCTCGACGATCTGGTAGTCGAGTCCCTTGTAGTCGAGAATCTTGCGCACCTTGGAGCAGAAGGGACTGGTTGCGAACTGGTAGAGCGTGGCCTTCATTTTTGTTATCCCGTTTGTTGTCCGTCGATTTTGTCCCGCGGTCTCTTCCCGCGCGCGCCGTCAGTGCTTGAGCATCTGCGCCATGGTGGCCGCGTTCATCACGCCGAAATTGCTGTAGCAGTTATTGAAGATGACACTCGCGCGCCGCACGCCGGAAAGCGACTTCAACCGCTCGGCCCACGGCGCCAGTTCGGCTTCCGCATAGAGATACTTGAAACGCTCGGCGGCGCCACCGTCGCGCTTGTACCAGTTCTCGCGGTTGCGGCCATGGAAGCGCACGTAGGCCTCGGAGCCGGTGACCTCGAAGATCGACTCCACGGTTCCGGGTGGAGTGTCGATCGAGACGAAGGTGAGTCCGTGGCGGTCAAGAAAACGGATCGTCTCGGCCTTCTGCGCGCCCTCGAACCAGCTATTGTGGCGAAACTCGATCGCGATCGCCGCGCCCGGCATCCGCTCCTTGAGCCCGGCGATATAGTCGAGGTTGGAGGCGCGCGCGGTGAAGTACGGCGGAAACTGGAACAGCAGATGGCCGAGCTTGCCGGCGGCGCGAAGCGGCGTCAAGCGCGCTCCAGAACATCCCGAAGGCCATCTCGAGCGCCTGGGACGGTGGGATGACGCAGGCGCGGCGCCGCGCGCTCGTCCGCCGACAGCATCGACTTCAGCGCGGCCGGGAGCCGCGCCGTGACCACCGGATGCTGCGTCAGCATCGCGAAGGCCTTGATGTTGAAGACGAAGCCGGGCGGCGTGCGTTCGGCCCATAGCTCGGCGTTGCGCTCGGAGATTAGCGCGTAGTAGGTGGCGTCGACCTCGACCGTGTTGAACTGCGCGGCGTAAAAGCGCAGCCGCTCCTCGGCGGTCTTGAGCGCGGGCGGATAGAAGACGTCCGACTTCACCAGCGTCGGATCGGTCCACGAGGCGGTGCCGACCAGGAATTGCGGCCGCGACGGCATACCCGCTTCGCGTCAGGCGAACATGTTCACCGCTTCGAGGCCTTGTCCGAGAGTCGACTTGAAAATCTCGAAGAGCTTGTCGATGTCCCAGGGGCCGTCGCTGAAGATCACGCGTTCCGTCTTGATGTGCGTGTAGCGCGTGATCCGGTAGCCGGACGCGCCGAAGCATTGCCCCGTCACCTCCGCCGCCTGGTCGCTCGCGAGAAAGACGACGATCGGCGCGACGTTGGCTGGATCGCGCGGCGTGCCCTCGGCGCTCTCGCTCACCGCCAGGCCGCTCACTCCGGGCATCCGGCCCGCCGGGATCGAGTCGGTCATCCGGGTCGCCGCGCCGGGCATGATCGCGTTGACGGTGATGCCGTACTTCTGCAGCGACGTCGCGCAGCTATAGGTGAGTCCCAGGATTCCGGCCTTGGCCGCGGCATAGTTGGGCTGGCCCGGGCTGCCGAGCGCGGAGTTCGACGAGAAGTTGATGATGCGTCCGGTCTTGCGCTCGCGCATGTGCGCGCTGGCCGGACGAATCGTGCAGTAGTGGCCCTTGAGATGGACGCGGATGACGTCGTCCCACTCCTGCTCGGTCATGTTGAAGATCATCCGGTCGCGCAGGATTCCCGCCACGTTGACCAGGATGTCGAGCTTGCCGAATTCCTTGATCGCCTGGTTGACCAGACCCTCGCCGCCCGCCACGCTCGCGATATCCAGATGATTGGAAACCGCCTTGCCGCCCGCCGCCACGATCTCCTTGACCACGTCGTCGGCTGGCGAGACGGTTTCCTTCTGTCCCGCAAGGCTCACGCCGAGATCGTTGACCACCACCGCCGCGCCCTGAGCGGCCAGCGCGCGGGCCACTCCGCGGCCGATACCACGTCCGCCGCCGGTGACGGCGGCAACTTTACCGTCAAGCTTACCCATCGCTACTCCTGATTTTATTCCTGGATTTTATTCCTGGATTTTTCCGCAGAACTCGAATCCGCTTATAGCGCAAATCTTCGCCGTCGGAACAGTCCCGCGCGCCAGCCGAGGGCGACGTAATTCCCTTGAGGGGAAGAGAGATAGCCAACCTCGCTGCGCCGCTATTATAAGGCAATGGAGTCTACGGCGATCGCCTTTGCGCAGCCCGCTGCCCCCTCGCGACACCGGGTGATACAAGAAGGGTTAGTCATTGTCTCTTAGGTAATGCGATGCGCTGCACCAAGTGCGGGACCGAAAGCACGACGGGCAAGAAATTCTGCGCCGAGTGCGGGAGCCCGCTGTTGAATCGCTGTTCGAGCTGTAGTTCCGACAACCCACCGGGCGCGAAGTTCTGTGCCGATTGCGGCAATTCGCTCAGCCAGGACGTGCGCACGCAAGGCGGCAAGCTATCCGCGACGAAAGCCGGCGGCAGCATTCGCGTCGCGTCGGAGCCGCAAACTTCGGAAGCCGTCGAGGGCGAGCGCAAGACGGTCACCGCGCTGTTTGCCGACATCAAGGGCTCGACGGAGCTGATGCGCGATCTCGATCCCGAGGAGGCGCGCGCGATCGTCGACCCGGTGCTGCAGCTCATGATGGCGGCGGTGCATCGCTACGGCGGCTACGTTGCACAATCGACCGGTGATGGGATCTTCGCAATCTTCGGCGCGCCCATCGCGCACGAGGACCATCCGCAGCGGGCTCTGCATGCGGCTTTGGCGATGCAGGAGGAGTTGCGTCGCTATGCCGACCGTCTGCGCACGGAAGGCAAGATTCCGGTCGAGGCGCGGGTCGGGGTGAACACGGGCGAGGTGGTGATGCGAACGGTCGAGACCGGAGGCCACACCGAATACACGTCGGTCGGGCATGTGACCAATCTGGCGGCGCGAATGCAGACGGTGGCGCCGGCGGGTTCTGTTGCGGCAAGCGAGGCGACGCAGCGATTGTGCGAGGGCTATTTCGAATTCCGGGCGCTGGGGCCGACGACCGTCAAGGGACTCGACGCCCCGGTCGAGGTGTACGAGGTGGTGCGCGCCGGGCCGCTGCGCACGCACTTCCAGCTCTCGGCGCGGCGCGGGCTGACGCGGTTCGTCGGGCGCGAACGCGAGATGGGGGCGATGGCCGGGGCGCTGGAGCAGGCCAGGGCGGGACACGGGCAGATCGTTGCGGCGGTTGGCGAAGCGGGCGCCGGCAAGTCGCGCCTGATGTACGAGCTCAAGGCCACTATCCCGGACGGATGCAAAGTGCTGGAGGCGTACTCGGTCTCGCACGGCAAGGCGTCGGCCTGGCTGCCGGTAATCGAGCTGCTGAAGAGCTATTTCGATCTCGCCGACGAGGACGACGACAGTCTTCGGTCTGCGAAGGCCGAGGCCAAAGTGCTTGCTCTCGACCCGGCGCTCGCGGAGACGCTTCCCTACATCCTGAGCCTGCTGGGTATTGCTGGCGCGGGTGCGTCACTGGCGATGATGGACGCTCAGATAAGGCGCCGGCGCACGCTGGAGGCGATCAAGCGTATCATCATCCGTGAGAGCCTCAAGCAACCGCTGGTGGTGATCTTCGAGGATCTCCACTGGATCGACACAGAGACCCAGGAGCTTCTGGACCTGCTCGTAGACAGCGTGGCTAGTGCGCGCATCCTCATGTTGGTCAACTACCGGCCCGAGTACCGTCATGAGTGGGGCAACCGCACCTGTTACACCCAGTTGCGTCTCGATCCGCTGGGCGGTCAGAGCGCCGATGAGATGCTTCACGAGCTGCTCGGCGGGGATGCAAGCTTGCAGTCTCTGAAACGGCTGATCATCGATAAAACTGAGGGTAATCCCTTCTTCATGGAGGAGATTGTGCGGGCGCTGATCGAGCAAGGTGTGCTGATCCGCAATGGCGCCACCAGGCTGACGAAACCGCTGACCGAAATTCGCATCCCCGCCACCGTCCACGGCATCCTGGTCTCACGCATCGACGCACTACCGGCGTCCGAGAAAGGTTTGTTGCAGACCTTGGCGGTCATAGGCAAGGACTTTCCCCAGAATCTGGTCAAGCAAATAGCAGCCAGCTCGGACGATCGGCTGGAGCCGATGTTGAAAGACTTGCAGGCCGGCGAGTTCATCTACGAGCAACCCGCAATGGGCGAAGCGGAATATACCTTCAAGCATGCGCTAACACAGGAGGTGGCGTACAACTCCGTACTGATGGAGCGCCGCCGGCTTTTGCATGAGCGCACGGGCGAGGCGATCGAGGCGCTGTTCAAGGATCGGATCGACGATCACCTGGCCGAGCTGGCCCACCATTACAGCCGCAGTGCCAATACGCGGAAGGCTGTAGAGTATCTGTTTCGTGCCGGGAGTCAGGACGAAGCGCGTTTCGCTTACTCCGAAGCGGTCAGCCGGCTTTCCAGTGCCTTGGGGTTCCTCAAGCATCTGCCCGATGACGCCGCAAGGGCGCGCCAGGAGCTGACAGTGCTATCCGCCTTAGGCCGAAGTCTTGGCGTAGTAAAGGGCTGGTCGGCGCCGGAATTGGAGCCTGTGTATGCGAGAGCGCGCGAGTTGTGCGCGCAAATCCGCGACCCAGTTCTCGCCTTCCCTGCCCTTTGGGGACAATGGGTAATACGTTGGTGGAAGCTGGAGCTGCACACCGCTCTGGAACTCGCCGACGAGCTTCTGGCCGCCGCCGAGGATGCGAAAGACCCGGCAATGTTTCTGGTCGGCAACCACGCGCGCGGTACTACCCTTTATTTCCTCGGCGAGTTTATCTCTGCGATTGAGCACCTGGAGAAAGCACTGGCCGTTTTTGACCTCCGGCAACCTCTTCCCGAGGAGTTGGAGGCACGTAGGTTAGATTCGCGCTTCTTCTTGTACTTTACTCTGCGGATAGTTGGCTATCCCGATCGTGCCTGGGCGATATCGCGTCAGGTGCTGGAGACGGCTCAGCGGTCTTCCGATCCTAACGTTCTGGCCCAGGCTTCCTGCTTTGAGGCCATGAACAACTTGATCGTTGGGGACGGCACAGCGGCGCAAAAGTACGCCGAAGAGTCGATGGCGCTCAGCGAGGAGAGAGGGCTCGTGAGCTTTTCGGCCTTCGCGACCACCGTTAGTGGTGCCGCTCTGATCATCCAAGGGCGCTACGAGGAGGGCATCGCAGGGATGCGCCGGGGGATTGCCGCTTTATGCGCAACCGGGACGACGCCGATGGGTTGGTTGTTTGGTCTTCTGGCCTTCGGGCTCGGAGGAGTTGGACGGCCTCAGGAAGCACTTGATGTTGTAGAAGACGGGTTAGCTTCCGTCGCGAAGACTGGGGAACAGCTGAGTAGTCCGTCGCTGCACCATGTCAAGGGTGAACTTTTGCAAGCGCAGAACCCGTCAGACGGAGGCCAAGCGGAGCTATGTTTCCGCACAGCGATCGAAATCGCCCGTCGCCAAAGTGCGAGATTGACGGAGTTACGCGCCACGACGAGCCTCGCCCGGCTGCTTGCGAAGCAGGGTCGCCGTGACGAAGCGCGCACGATGCTCACCGAGATCTACAACTGGTTCACCGAGGGCTTCGACACAGCCGACCTGAAAGACGCCAAGGCCCTGCTCGACGAACTGAACCAGTAGCCGCTTCCGCCGCACCGGCGGTCAAGTTTCTTCCCTCAGCCGAAGATTCCCAGCAATTTGCCCACTTAAAGTGGATATAGACGATTCTGAACTTGCCACATCCTAATCAGATGATACATAAGACAATCACGTGCTTTCAAAGTCTGCTGGTCACTTTCTGATGTCAGGTGATGCAGGAATGGCGACTTCTGCCTCTGGATGATTGAATGCGCTGTGCGAAGTGCCTCACGGAAGGAATCCCTGGTAAGAAATTCTGTGCCGAGTGCGGGAGTCCGCTGTCGAATCGGTGTCCAAACTGTCATTCGGACAACGCGCCGGGCGCGAAGTTCTGTGCCGATTGCGGCACCTCGCTCAGCAAGGACGTGGGCACGGAAGGCGGCAAGCCATCCGCGGCCCAAGCAGCCGGCGGCATTCGCATCGCGCCGGAGCCGCAAACTTCGGAAGCCGTCGAGGGCGAGCGCAAGACGGTCACGGTGCTGTTCGCGGACATCAAGGGCTCGATGGAGCTGATCGAGGATCTCGACCCGGAAGATGCGCGTGCGATCGTCGATCCGGCGCTCAAGCTGATGATAGACGCGGTCCAGCGCTATGAAGGCTACGTCGCGCAATCGACGGGAGACGGCATCTTCGCGCTGTTCGGAGCACCCGTCGCGCAGGAGGATCATCCGCAACGTGCGCTCTACGCCGCGCTGCGCATGCAAGAGGACCTCAGACGTTATTCGGACAAGCTGCGCGAGCAGGGACAGGCGCCGCTCTACACTCGAGTGGGCGTCAACACCGGCGATGTCGTGGTGCGCATGATTAAGACCGACGAGACTCGCGCCGAGTACGTGCCGATCGGCCATTCGGCCAGTGTCGCCGCGCGCCTTCAGGCGTTCGCCGCGCCCGGCTCAGTCGTAATTAGCGAAGCGGCGCGCAGGCTGGTTGAGGGCTACTTCGTACTGAAGCCGCTCGGACCGGCGCGAATCAAAGGCGTCAGCGAGCCGGTCAACATCTACGAGGTAACGGGGTTGGGGCCACTGCGCACGCGGCTCCAGCGCTCGGCGGGACGCGGGATGTCGAAGTTCGTCGGGCGCGAGCGCGAGATGCAAGCGCTACGGGCCGCCGCCGAGCAGGCGCGCGCCGGGCGCGGGCAGGTGGTCGCGGCCATTGCGGAGGCGGGCACCGGCAAGTCGCGGCTATTCTTCGAGTTCAAGGCGGTCGCGCAGTCGGGCTGGATGGTGCTGGAAACGCTTTCGCTCTCGTACGGAAAAGCCTCGGCATACCTGCCGGTAATCAACCTGCTTTACGGGTACTTTAGAATCGCCACCGAAGACGATGCTCGGATGCGTCGCGAGAAAATAACGGGGCGGGTGCTCGCGCTCGAACGTTCGCTGGAGGACGCGCTGCCGTACTTGTTTGGGCTTTTGGGCCTGACCGAAGGTAACGATCCGTTGGCGGGGATGGACGCGCAGGTCCGCAAGCGGCGCACACTGGACGCGATCAAGCGGTTGCTGTTGCGCGAATCGCTCAACCAGCCGCTGGCGGTGATCTTCGAGGACCTGCACTGGATCGACAACGAGACGCAAGCGTTTCTGAATCTGCTCGCCGATTCGATCGGCACCGCGAAAATTCTGCTGTTGGTGAACTATCGTCCCGAGTATTCGAATCAATGGAGTAACAAAACCTACTACACCCAGTTGCGGCTTGACCCGCTGGGCAAAGAGAGCGCTGATGAGATGCTGTCTGCGATGCTCGGCGACGCTATCGAGCTCGCGCCGCTCAAGCGCCTGATCGTTGAGAAGACCGAAGGCAACCCGTTCTTCATGGAAGAGACCGTGCAGGTGATGCTCGATGAGGGCGCGCTGATCCGCAATGGCACGGTCAGGCTCACCAAATCTCTCAATGAGCTTAGGATTCCTCCAACGGTGCGGGCGATTCTCGCCTCGCGCATCGATCGGCTACCGCCCGATGAGAAGGATCTGCTTCAGACGCTGGCAGTGATCGGCAAAGATTTCCCGCTCAGCCTCGTGCGCGCCATCACGGGACGCAGCGACGACGATTTGGGGCGGATGCTCGATGACCTCCAACTCGGCGAATTCATCTACGAGCAACCGGCGATGGGCGATGTCGAGTACACCTTCAAGCACGCGCTGACGCGAGAGGTCGCGTATGGCTCGGTGCTGAGCGAGCGGCGCAGACTGCTGCACAATCGTGCTGGCGAAGCGCTCGAAGGCCTTTTCGCAGGCCGTCTCGATGACCACTTAAACGGACTGGCGCATCACTTCACCCAGGGCGCTAACGCCGCCAAGGCGGTGCGGTATCTGACACTAGCCGGCAAACAGGCGCTCGAGCGCTACGCCTTCGCCGAGTCTCAGGCGCAGTTGCAGAAGGGGCTCGAGTGGGCCAAAGCGCTTCCCGAATCGCCTGAGCGTGACGAGCGCGAGCTGGAGCTTGCGAGTGCACTCGCTCAGGTGCTGTTCGTCACTATAGGCTTTACCGCGCCTGAGACTGTTGAAGCGGCGGCGCGCGCCCGCACTCTTGCCGAGAAAAGCGGCAACCTGGCCCAACTCGTTCTACAGGGCTTCGGGATCTGGCGCAGCGTTTTCGTCTCTGGCGACCACCACAGCGCGGCCGCGCTTGCCGACCAGATACTCGACCTCGCTAAGCGCGAGGGCAGCCAAGGGAGCCTCGCTTTCGCCTACTCGGCGCAACTGATCGTGCGCTTCAATCGCGGGGATCTCGTCGAAGTCGAGGAGCATTTCGCGCGCATGAGCGGTTTCTCTGAAGCGGCCGGTTTCAGGCAGTTTCCGGGCGCGGTCTCCACAATGTTTTGGGCAAGCCTGAGCGCGTGGATCCTGGGTCACGCCGATTCGGCTCGCGAGCGTAGCGCCCACGCGAGCGCCGTCGCCCGCGATCGCAAGAACCCCTACGACCTGGCGGTCGGGCGATTCTATGAAAGCTGGCTGTACCGATGGCTCAGAGAACCGCAGCGCGCCGAGGCTGCGGCCACGCAGGCGTTAGCCCTGTCCGAAGAGCACGGCTTTTCGAATCTCCGGGGGATCGCCCTCGTCAACCTGGGCTGGGCGCGGGCGCAACTCGGTAGCGCGCGCGAGGGCGTTTCGCTGATCCGCAAAGGATTGTCCGGCCTCGTCGAGATCGGCGCGCGGCTTTGCTTCACTGATTTTCTCACCTGTCTGGCCGAGACTCAGGCGCTCGACGGCGAGATTGACGACGCTCTCATCACGGTTGAGGAAGCCCTTCAGGCGAACCCCGAGGAAGTAATCTGGCGGCCCAATACTCTGACGTGTCGCGGCGGACTGCGGCTCAAAACTGGCCACGCCGACCTGGCCGCGGCCGACTTTCACGAAGCGATCGGACTCGCCCAGAAGATGAGTGCGAAGGCCTGGGAGTTGCGCGCGACGATGAGTCTCGCGCGACTGCTAAAATCGCAGGCAAAGCACCATGAGGCGCGCGCGACGCTCGCCGAAATCTACCGCTGCTTCACCAAAGGTTTGGACACCGCCGACCTGAAAGACGCCAAGGCCCTGCTCGATGAACTGAACGAATAGCCGCGTCGCCGGCAACAGATCGCGAGAACTCGCTCTAGTCGGTCAGCTTGAACTCGGTCAGCACGCCGGCCCGTGTGAAGCGCGCAATCTTCCCCGTCGGCTCGGTGAAATAGAGATTGCCGTCCGTGCCGTCGGCGATGAACGCCGGGATTGCCGTAGCAGGCAGATTGAAGGCGGTGATCGGGGTGCCGGGGCGAAGGCGACAGATCGCATGCGCCCTGGGCACGGTCATCCAGATAGTGCCCTCGCCGTCGGCAACGATGTCGAGCGCGGGGCCGGCGACCGGCAGCTCGATCTCGGAGATCTGCCCCTGCGGCGTGATCCTGCCAATCCGGCTGGCCGCCAGCTCAGTAAAATAGATATCGCCGTCACCGCCAACCGCGAGGCTGTTGGGATGGCTATGTGGGGCTGGCAACGGATACTCGGCTATCACGGGCTGGTCGGCGTTTTGCGCCAGGGTGATTCGACCGATGCGATTGCCCGAGTTCTCGGCAAACCACAGACTGCCGTCGGCGGCGACGGCGATCCCTGCCGGTCCGCCACCCAGCGGCAGCGCAAATTCCTTGAAGCCGTGCCTCCCGGGCGAGGGGCGGTCCGCCCCGGCCGGAACCAGAGTCGCGATCTGGTTGGCCGCGTGTTCTGTGAACCAGATGGAGCCGTCGGGAGCGGCCGCAATACCTGGCGGGACCACTCTTGGGCGTGGGCACGAAGTAATAGTCGGCCTTGTTACTGTTGGGAAAGATTCGTCCAATGCGGCCGCCCTGGGGATCGGTAAACCATACCGCTCCGTCGCGCGCGACGGTCAGCCGCTCGGGAAAGCCGTCGAGGTCTAGTTCCACCTGCCTGAACGCGCCGGGCGGCTCCATCCGTCCCAGCATCGTAGCGCTGTACTCGGTGAACCAGACGCCGGCGCCACCGGCCGCGATCGCGTATGGAGAATGGATACCCCCACGACCCGACGGAGGATGGGCAAAGGCCGATGTGCTGGTGTCGCGGCCGGCCTCGACCCGGTTGCCAAGCTGGTTCATCGCGGCTTGCGGCGGCGCCACACCGCAGCCAGAGATGCCGAGCGCGATGAATGCTGAAAAAGCCAGCGCGCCTGCGATGGAAAGCGATGCGCCAGCAGTGTTCGTAGGGTGGCTAATGATTTATGTCTCGTCGACGGCGAACCAGTACGCTGACAGGTAACTGACCATAACCGCAACTGACTTGCTCTCTCCCACCGGATCAGCTGAACGTCTTCCGGGCCGGGCCGCCCCGTGGAGGCGCCTAGGCCGAGACCGCTGCAACGCCGGGCTTGGCGCCTGCCCGGCGCGCCTCGAGATACCACTGGATCGTCCGCCGCATCCCTTCCTCGAAATCGGTGGCCGCCCTGAAATTGAATTCGCGCTCGGCGCGCGAGACGTCCAGGCAGCGGCGCGGCTGACCGTCGGGCTTGCTTGGATCCCATACGATCTCGCCGCGAAAGCCGGTCAGGCGCGCGATCAGGGCGACCAGGTCGCGAATGGTTATCTCACGGCCGGCTCCCAGGTTGACCGGTTCGGCGCCGTTGTAGTGCTGCGCGGCGAGCACGATGGCGCGGGCGCAATCTTCGACGTAGAGAAATTCGCGGCTGGCCGAGCCGGTGCCCCATACTTCGATCCGCGGCGCGCCGCTCTCGATCGCGTCCACGCACTTTTTGATGAGCGCCGGGATCACATGCGAGCGAGCGGGATCGAACGTGTCACGCGGGCCGTAAAGGTTGACCGGCAGCAGGTAAATCGCATTGAAGCCGTATTGCTGGCGATAGGCCTGGGCCTGCACCAGCAGCATCTTCTTCGCCAGCCCATACGGAGCGTTGGTCTCTTCGGGATAGCCGATCCAGAGGTCGTCTTCGCGAAACGGCACCGGCGTAAACTTGGGATAGGCGCATACCGTACCGACGGCGACGAATTTCTCGACTCCGTTCAGGCGCGCCTGCTCCATCAGTTCGACGCCCATGATGAGGTTTTCATAGAAGAAGCGTCCGGCGTTCTCGCGATTGGCGCCAATCCCGCCAACCACGGCCGCGAGATGGATGATCATCTGCGGCCGCACCTCGCGCATCAGGCTCGCAATCGCCTGCGGTTTGCGCAGGTCGTACTCGGTGGAACGCGGCGCGGCAATGTTGCGGAATCCGGCACGCGCCAACTCCTCGATCACGAAGCTGCCGAGAAACCCCGCACCACCGGTGACCAGGATGCGCGCGTCCTGGCTTGATTCCGCTTTACGATTTGCCATTTCCTACCGCCCTCCCACTCTCGCACCAGCCTTACCGGCATCGACGCCTGACAGGCCAACGTGCTGCCGACGTCGGGTCAACGTCGGGCACGGATGTAAGTCTACTACAGGAATGCGGCCCAGGCCTGAAGTGCCCGGCCCGGCACAAATCTCATACGAATTTCAGCCGCCTTAGCGCAAAACCTAACATCCGCAGCAGCAGCATCCCGTGGCTCCAGCGCTGGATATTGGTTTGGCCGTAGGTTCGCTCGTGATACCGCACCGGCATATCGACGATCTTGAGGTCAAGCTTGGCCGCGCCGAAGATAAGGTCAAAGTCGCCGAACGGATCGAAGTCGCCGAAGTACGAGCGATTGGCCGCGATCATGTCGTAGTCGGCCCGGCTCAGGACCTTGGTCCCGCACAGCGTGTCCTTGATGTTCTGGCCGAGCAGCCAGGAGAAGGCCAGGCTGAAAAACTTGTTACCGAGAAAATTCAAAAAGCGCATCGCCTGCTTCTCCATCGGATAGACGAAGCGCACGCCGTTGATGAATTCGCCGCGGCCCGAACGCAGCGCGCGATAGAAGCGTGGCAAATCCTCCGGCGCAACCGTCAGGTCGGCGTCGAGGATCATCAGCACCCCGCCCTGCGCCTCGGCAAACCCCAGGCGCACCGCGTCGCCCTTGCCCGCACCGCCTTGCCTCAGCAGCCGCATCCGGCGTTCCGGATGGCGCGCGATGGCCGCCTCGATCGCGGCGTAGGTGTCGTCGCGCGAATGGCCCTCGACGAAAACGATCTCGGTGCCGGCGCCCATCTCGGGCACGCGCTGCACCACGTTCTCGATATTGCCGGCCTCGTTGCGGGCCGGCACGATCACGCTGACCACGGGCTCGGGGCCACGCGACTGCATCAAGGCTTCAGGCCCGAGACGGGCGACGATGAAGTTGGTAAGCGCCAAATGACGAAACGGCCAGAGTTTGACCAGGTAACGGTTGCAAAACGGCGCAAGCAACGGCAGCGCGGGCGGGAATAGCACCTCCTGCCACTGGCGGACGACCTCGAAGCCGCTGAGCGCGAGCATATTGTCGACATCCGCCAGCGTGAGCCAGTTCTGGGTCAGGGCCGAATTGGCCAGGCCCATGCGCGCGGCCATCCGCAGCGGCAGCTCCCACATCCGGCTGTAAGTGTTGATGATCACGCGAGTCGCCGGCGTGCATACCGACGCGATCCGCTCGATCGCCGTTTGCACATCCCACAGGTCGTTGATCAGGTCGGAGAGGATGACGTAGTCAAACTTGGTATTCAGACTGAGCTGATCGACGTCGCCCTGCACGAAACGGAGTTGCGGATGGCTCTGAGCAGCCCGCTTGAGCAACTCGGGCGCAAAATCGACGCCGACGCCCAGCGACGGCTCGAGCGCCGCCAGCAGGTCGCCCGTGCCGCATCCAAGCTCCAGCACCCGGCTTTGCGCTGGCACGAGGTAACGGTAAATTTCCGCGAGCCGCCGATAGTAGCCGGCGCTTGCCGGTTTGCGAACGTAGCCGTTCCAGAACCCGATACGCTCCGCACGGTAGCGCGCGGCCGCCAATGCTTCGCCATTTGTCGCGCGCAGCGCCGCGCCATCGCTCCCAGCCGCTGAGTCTTGCCGTACCGCCTCCATATTAGCCCCGCGTATCCGCTCCCGTCTTTGCCACCGCCGCTCCCGCGCGCGGTTATTGCGCCTTGTGTCCGGCCCGAAGGTTCGGCTGCGCACTCTGCTCTCGACCGACTCGCGAGCGATTCCGCTTACCATGTCAGCAAGTGGCCGGCAATGCGATCCACGGACACTTGAAGTCCGTTACGATCGTCACATCGCGTTGTGCGCTTGTTGCGCCTTATCTATACGAATCCACCAGTTGTGAATCCGTTCGTCTCCACCCTCCTGATCGACTCGAACCGGATCGGTGGCGAACCAGTAGAGCGAGAGATAGGCCAGCAGCCCCACCGGTGAAGCTCCAAGGCGCCACACGAGCGTGTTCGGATGCAGCGCGAGTTCGGGCGAACGCATATCGACCGCGGTGAAATAGATCCACGCGAGTGTGTAAGCTCGCGATCCCGGCCCACAGCGCGCGCCGGCTGGTCCGGTCGTTGGCCGCGGCGGCGCTCAGCCTCACCATCGGAATCGCCAGCAGTACCAGGTAGTAAAACCATGAGGTGGGCGAGACAAGGATCGCGGTCATGATCCACAAAATGAACACGCGCCCGTCGGGATCGTCACTGGAAGGCCTCGCGATAGTGGCCTTGACGGTGAAGGCGAGCAGTGCCAGTTCGGCCGCCAGCGACGTGGCCTTACTCGCCCACTGAAGCATGGTTCCGAGAGGCACGCCGAAGAAGTACCAGAACATCCGCAATATCGATGGGCCCAGAGCGATATTGCTCGGCAGCGCCTGCGCCCATTGCTGGGTGAGATAGCCGGGTGCAAGCAAAAAGCTGAAGCTGCGGTCCATTCCCACCAGCGCCACGGTCACCAACCCTCCGACGGCGAGCTCCGACCATCGTGTAGGCAACGGCGCGCCACCGTTTCATCAGGACCAGGTATCCGACCAGCAGCAACGGGAAAGCACGCAGCAGGATTGCGAACGCGAGGATCAGGCCGGCCGCCGCGTTCCTCCCGCGCTCCATCCACCGCAGCATCAGCACGAACATCAGAAGGACCAGCATTTTGTTCTGGCCCCAGACCAGGTGATCGGCTACTGGCGGAAAAAGGATCGTCAGCGCGGCGATCGCGAGAGCGGCATCGCGCCCGAGTCCCGGGGTCCATCGAAAAAGCAGGATAAGCGCAAGCAGGAAGGCGAGAGCATTGATCGCGGTCCACACATAAAATCCAGTCCGCGGCGCCAACAGTGTCAGCGGCACGAAGCACATCACAAAGGTCGGCGGGTCGGTCGCGTGATTGATCTGGTCCAGCTCGAACCCGAGCGAATGCGCAAGCGGCGTCAGATCGGCGGTGTAGGGATTCATCCCCTCGCGCATCGCCAGCGCCGAGCTGTAGTAGATGCTGTAGTCCCATTTGGTGGCGCGGCCGGGCATAGCGCGGATCAGTATCACCAGGCCGATCGCAACCGCGGCCCACAGCGGAACCAAAATTGTGGCGCGAAGCAGCAAGCTCCATCGCGGCGGCTCGGAAGCCGGGATTTCGCGCTCGACGGAGCGGCTCATCCGCAAATCTCCATGACCTGATCCATGACCTGAGATGATTCGAGCGGCCTATCTGCCGCCCCGCAGCGCCATCCCGCGCAATTGTGCCATCCGTGCCGCCAGCGCGGGATCGTGGCCCATGTCTTCGATCGCGAGCGGCAAACGCCACGACCAGTTCGCGGGCCCGACGGTGCCCGGAAGATTGATCCGCTCGCGCCATCCGAAAAGATCCTGAATCGGGATCATCACCAGCCGTGACGGCGCCGCGTACAGCGCCGCCAGCATCGCGTCGCGCACCTCGTCGAACCCGACCTCCGCACGGTGCGCGGACGCCGTCGGAAGCGCCAGCAGCGCAAGCATTCGCGCCCGTTCGTCCGCCGGCGCCTCGTCCCACCACTCCGCCAGCGTATCGGTGTCATGCGTGCCGGTCGTGGCGAGCGAAAGCTCGGGATAGTCCGCGGGCGAAATGAACGCCTCGGCCGGCGTGCCCTCGTCGATTTTCTCCCAGCGCATCACCTTGTACCCCGGCACGCCCAGGGTGCTCAGCGAGGCGCGTACGAAGGGCGGTATCACGCCGAGGTCCTCGGCGATGACGATCGTCGAGCCGGCCTCGTCCAGTATCGCGTCGAGCACCGCTTCGCCCTTGCGCGCGCTGCTCGGGCTCGGCCGCCGGCGAGAAGCTGCCCTCGGCTTGAGAAACGAGATCGAATGAAAAGGTGCGATACAGGCCGACCACATGATCGACCCGGATCAAATCGTAAAGCTCGCGCGCATGCCGAATCCGCCTTCTCAGCAGCGCGAATCCGTCCGCGCGAATCCGATCCCATCGCGGCGCCGGCAGGCCCCAGTGCTGACCCTTCGGGTTGAAGTCGTCGGGCGGCGCGCCCACCGTGCGTTCGAGATCGAACAACTCCTGGTTGGCCCATACTTCGGCGCTGTCGCGCGCCGGCGAAAAGGCCAGGTCGCCGCCCAGTTTCACGCCGCGCGCGCGGGCGTGGGCGCGCAGCTCGGCCCATTGGCGATGCGCCAGGAACTGCCAGTACACGTACTTGCCGATCGCCGGCGCGAGGTCGGCCTTCGCCCGCTCGAGCGCGCGAGGCTCGCGCCGGCGCAATTCGTCGGGCCACAGTTCCCAGGCGGCGAAATCGAAACGATCCTTGAGCGCGCGGAACAGCGCGTAGTCGTCGAGCCATTCGCGATGGCGTGCGGCGAAGTCCTTCACGGCCGCGTGCTCGTCGCCGTGCGCCGTGAAATGGCGGAACGCGGCCTCGAGCAGTTCGAGGCGCGCGGCGCGAATCGTCAGTCGATCGCTCAGCGGCACGTGCGCGAGCGCGCCGCGCACGCGCTCCACCTGCTGCGGGTCGACGCCCGCGAGTCCGTCGAGGCCGATATATATCGGATCGATCGCAAACACGCTGAGCGCGCTGTAGGGACTGGCCTCGCCGGGCGCGGTTTCATCGAGCGGCAGGAGCAGGATCCCGCGATGCTCCATCGCCGCCGCGAGGTCAGTCATCGCGGCGAGCGCCGCGATATCGCCGATTCCCGCGTCCGCGCGCGTGCGAAGCGAAAACAGCGGCACCATCACGCCGGCGATGCGCTCAATGGCGGGTCGCGAGTTCATGACACAGGGGAGATTTTCAAGGAGATATTTCAGATCACGTAGCCGCCGTTGGGGCTCAATCACCTGGCCTACCATGAACGACGAATCCTCGCAGGCCAGGTATAGGGCCGCGGCCGCGATGTCGCGCGGCTCGCCGAAGCGGCCGATCGGCGTCCTCGCCATCACCAACTGGCGCAACTCGGGCGTCAGCGGCGCGGTCATCGGCGTCTCGATGAAACCGGGCGCGATGCAGTTGACCAGGATGCCGTGGCGGACGACTTCGCGCGCGACGCATTTGGTGAACGAGATTATTCCGCCCTTGGCCGCGCCGTAGTCGGCGGCCAGCTCGATGCCGGTCAGGCCGACGATCGAGCCCAGGTTGATGATCCGTCCGGATTGTTTCGCGATCATCACGCTTGAGCGCCTGCGCGCGTGCAGTAGAAGGTCGCGTCGAGATGCGTGGCGAGCATCTTGTGCCAGTCCTCGTCGGTCTTGTCGACGGTGGGAGTCGCCTCGCTGCCCGGGCGCACGCGGCCGATGCCGGCGTTATTGATCAGGACATCGATAGTGCCGAAGGCGGCGACGAAGTCGGCGAACATCTTTTTGACCGCCGCACTGTCCGAGACGTCGGCGACCAGCCGCACCGCCTGCCCTCCCGCCCGTTCAATCTCGGTCACCACGTTCTGCGCCGCCTCGGGCCGCAGGTCGTTGACGCCGATTTTCGCGCCCTCGCGCGTGAACACGAGCGCCATCTCGCGCCCCAGCCCCGAGCCTGCGCCGGTTATCAGCACCGTCTTGTCTTTGAGCTTCATCGCACCTCCGCCTTGCCCTACTTCTTCCCCGCCACGCCTTCCTTGAGCTGGCGCTTCCAGTCCAGCCGCCGCGCTTCGGCGCCCGCCTCCTCGGCTTCTTTTATCATCCCCTTCTTCTGGTAGAACATGCTGAGGTTGGTGAACGCGAGGATGTCTTCGGGCTCCTGCGCGATATATTTTCTGGTCAGCTCGATCGCGGTGTCGAGGTCGCCCTTGGCCTGGTAGCACATCACCATCCCGTGCAAGGCATCGGTGTAGCGCGGGTCCTGCTCGAGCGCGCTCTCATACAGCTCGATCGCCTCGTCGTACTTGCCGTCGGCGTAAAGGTCGATCGCCGAATCGTAAAGCTCCTCCTTGTCGGGCATCCTGAACCTCTCACTCCCTGCTTGATTGCGGTTCGCCGGCGCGCACAGCCGTTCTTGCCGTCCGTTCCGCTCCTATATACTACAGATATCAGCGCCCCGTGCCCGCGGAAATCGCGGGTGGCTGCAGCGGCGAGCGCGGATATCGCGCGATGTACAGCGAAGAAGAAGTCTACGAAGTGCTGCGCGAGTGCTACGACCCCGAAATGCCGGTCAATATCGTCGACCTGGGACTGGTCTATCACGTCGGCATCCAGGGCGGAGTGATCACGATCGAGATGACGCTGACGGCGCCCGGCTGCTCGATGGGCGCGATGATCGCGAGCGAGATCCAGGACAAGCTGCTCGGCATCCCCGGCTGCGAAGAGGCCAACGTCGAGATGGTGTGGGATCCGCCGTGGACCCCGCACATGATGAGCCCGGCGGCGCGCAAGGCGCTGGGCCTCGACGACGATTGAGCGCGCAGCCGCCGTGCGTTAGCGCCAGAGCCTCCGCGCGCTAGCGCTCGGGATCTATCAACACACCCGGATTGAGAATCGCATGCGGGTCGAGCGCGCGCTTGGCCGCCTTAAGCGCTCGCGCGAAGCCTTCGGGCCGCTGACGGTCGTACCATGGGCGATGGTCGCGGCCCACCGAGTGATGATGCGTGATCGTGCCGCCGAGCTTCACGATCACTTCCGACACCGCCTGCTTTGATTTCGTCCCATTGCTCCAGTTCGGAGCCGCGCTTGCCCGGCGCGAGGATCGTGTAATACGGCGCGGGCCCGTCGGGATAGGCGTGGGTGAAACGGCAGGTCATCGTGCCCTGGCCGCAGATGCGCCGTATCGCGTCGGTCCCGGTCTCCATCAATTGCGCGTGATAGTTCGCAAAGCGATCCCAGGTGATCGCGGTCTCGAACGTGTCGTTCACGATTCCCATCGAGATCAGCACGTCGCGCAGGTACGGCGCCTTGATGAACGCCTCGCGCCATGCGCCGGCCGCGCCTTCGTGCGTGGCCGCGGCATCGGTGCGCGTGCGGCCCGCGCCCTCGGGAATCTTTCCGCCGAGGTCGGCGCAGATTTCAAGCGCGCGCTTCATCCACGGCTCCAACTCGTGGTCGGCCGACTCGAAGGCCAGCACCAGCACGGCGGCCTCGCCCTGGTTGGCGCCGGCGTTGGCGGCCTCGCCCGGATCGAGCAGGCGGCAGTTGGCCGGATAGAGTCCGGCCTGCGCGATCGCGCGCACCGCATTGGCTCCGGCGATAAAATCGGGAAACGCGACCGAAGCGCCGGCGCGAAACTTCGGCCGGTCCTGCAGGCGCATCCAGGCCTCGGTGATGATGCCGAGAATTCCCTCCGAGCCGATGAACATGCGGTCGGGACTCGGCCCGGCGCCCGAGCCAGGCAGGCGGCGCGACTCGATCACGCCGGTCGGCGTGAGCACGCGAACCGACTCCACGAAATCGTCGATATGGGTGTAGAGCGTCGCGAAATGGCCGCCCGAGCGCGTCGCGATCCATCCGCCAAGCGTGGAAAACTCGAAAGACTGCGGGAAGTGGCGCAGCGTGTAGTTGTGCGGGCGCAACTGGTCTTCGAGCGAGGGGCCGAGCACGCCGCCCTGGATGCGCGCCGCGCGCGAGGCGCGGTCGACTTCGAGCACGCGGTCCAACCGCGTCAGGTCGATCGACACCGAGCCGCGCCAGTCGCCATCCGCGGGCGGCTCGACCCCGCCCACCACGCTCGAGCCGCCGCCGTAAGGCGTCACCGCGATACGCTCTTTGTCGCACCATTCGAGCACGCGGGTAAGCTCGGCCTCGTCGCGCGGAAAGGCGACCGCGTCGAACGGATTGGGGTAGTAGCGGCGAAATGCGCGCACCACGTCGCGATAGCCGCGTCCGTAGCTGTGGCCGGCGCGGTCATAGATGCTGGTTGAGAAGATCGCGGCGAGCGCGTCGGGCGGCTTTATCCGCGGCGCGCGCAGATTGAGTTCGTCTTCGCGCGGCGGCGGCGTAATCGTCAGCGGAGCCAGCCCAAAGCGCTTGGCCATCCGCTCCGCGATATGCTTTTGCTGCTCCGCGTTCGGGTGCTGATCCTCGTAGCCCCATCCCCAGAACTTGCGCTTGCGCTGCTCCGCCATCGCTTGTCGCCCTCCCTCCGCTGCTCGTGAAGCGACAATTGTGCAGCCGCCCGCCCTCGGAGGCAAACCGAATCGCGCGATTCGGCCGTGCCCGTGATGCCAACGCACGCGGACTTGCGCGGCGCGCGGCCGGGTCGTATCTCTCGAAGACATCGACTCGAGACAGCCGAGGAACACGATGAGCGACGCGCCAATTTCGTCCACCGATCCCTATCCACGCAAGCGGCTCGATGCCGCGGGCGTCGAGATGGCCTATGTCGACATCGGCCAGGGCGACCCGATCGTCTTTCTGCACGGCAATCCGACCTCGTCCTACCTGTGGCGCAACATCATTCCGCATCTGACGCCGCATGCGCGATGCCTTGCGCCGGACCTCGCCGGGATGGGCGATTCGGGCAAGGCGCCCGACGGCTCGTACCGGCTGGCGGACCATATCCGCTACCTGGACGCGTGGTTCGCCGCACTCGGATCTTGCACAGCGGAAGGTGACGCTGGTGATTCACGATTGGGGATCGGCGCTGGGTTTTCATTGGGCGCGGCGCAATCCGCCGCGGTCAAGGGAATCGCCTACATGGAAGCGATCGTGCGGCCGCTCAAGTTGAGCGAGTGGAACGAGCAGGCGCGCTCGCTGTTCCAGGCGCTGCGTTCGCCGGCTGGCGAAGACCTCATTTTGCAGCGCAACATTTTCGTCGAGCGCATCCTGCCCGGCAGCGTGATACGGAAACTCACCGGCGCCGAGATGGACGCGTACCGCCGCCCATTCCTTGAGCCGGGCGAGTCGCGCCGTCCGATGCTCACCTGGCCGCGGCAGATTCCGTTCGACGGCGAGCCGGCCGACGTGACCGCGCTCGTCGACGAATACGCGTTATGGCTCTCGCAGAGCCCGGTCGCGAAACTCTTCATCAACGCCGAGCCGGGCGCGATCCTGACTGGCGGGCAACGCGAGTTTTGCCGGCGCTGGCCCAATCAGCGCGAGGTCACCGTCAAGGGCAGCCACTTCATCCAGGAGGATTCGCCGCACGAGATTGGAGCGGCGATCGCCGACTGGTATCGCGCGCTCTGAAAAAGGCGCGCAGTTGCGCGCAAGCGTCGCGGTTGATCTAATTGCGCACAGGCTTCGCGCAAGGTTCTCGCAAGACTTGCGCAAGACTATCGACAGACCCCGGAGGAAATCATGGCCGATTATTCGACGCTGCTCTTCGACGTGCGCAACAACGTCGCCCACATCACGCTCAACCGGCCCGAGGCCGCCAACGCGCTCAATGCCGAACTCGCGCACGACCTGATGGAAGTGTCGTTGCGCTGCGAGGAGGATCCCAGCGTCCGCGCCGTGCTGATAAACGCCGCGGGCAAAATCTTCTGCGCCGGCGGCGACCTCAAAAGCTTCGCCGCGCAGCCCAAAGAGATGCTGCCGACCTACTTCAAGAAGGTCACCTTTCATCTGCACAAGGCTATTTCGCGCTTCAACCGGATGAAGGCGCCGGTGGTGCTGGCGATCCATGGCGCGGCGGGCGGCGCCGGGATGAGTCTCGCGTGTGCGGGCGATATCGTGATCGCGGCGGAGTCGGCGCGGTTCACGATGGCGTACACGCGGGCGGGACTCACGCCCGACGGATCGTCGACTTATTTCCTGCCGCGAATCGTGGGCCTCAGGCGTGCGATGGACCTGACGCTCACCAACCGCGTGCTCTCGGCGCGCGAGGCCTACGAGATGGGCATCGTGACCCGCGTGGTGCCTGACGGTGAGCTGATGGCGACCGCGGAGGGACTGGCGAAGGGTTTCGCGCAGGGGCCGACGCGCGCCTACCTGGGCGTGAAGCGCCTGTTCGCCGAGAGCGCGACCAGGACGCTCGAGGATCAGATGGAACTGGAGACCGAGTGGATCGCCGACATGGGGCGCACAGCCGACGGCTCCGAGGGCATCGCTGCGTTTCTGGAAAAGCGCCCGCCGAAGTTCAAAGGCGAGTAACGCCTGCCGACGAAACGAAAGAAGGGGCGTGGAGCGCACCTCGCGCCCCACGCCCCTTCGTCGTACCGGACTAGGACAGACGCTTGCCGCTAGTGGACGCTGACGAAGCGGAGCACTCCGTGGCTAACCAGGTTGAAGCCAGGGCTGATGACGTGAGTGCTGGGGACGCGCGGCGCTGCCAGCAACGCATTGATATCCACCACCGCAACAAACGTCCGAGTGCGGTCGAGTAGCACTCCCATCGGGTTACCCGTCGTCGGACTGACGTAGGACGTCACGCCGTGCGGGTCGAAAGTGTTATTCCAGGCACCCGAGGGAGTATTGGGGACCAAGGCCTCGACCCAGTCTTGCACGGCTGGCTTTCCGCTTCCCGAAGTGGCGGGCAGCCTGAAGCCGGCAAACTCGTTTCCGCCAAATTCCGCCTGCATAAGCCCGACGTGCCCCCCTGGCGCTACGGTGATGCCGGTGCTGGTGAATCCGATAACATCGGCCAGGGTCTGTATCTGCGATGGCGCCGTCCATGAACCGGGAGACCCACCGGTGAACTTGGCCTGACTCAGGTCGCTTATGAACATTTGGCCTTCGGTCTCAGGGTTCGGACTGAACTCGACGCTTCCCACTGCTATGTCCGTGGTGCAATCCACCGCCGCGCCATCCAATTCCTTGCCCTCAATCACGGAGCCGCGATCGCCGTATAAGAAAACCTCCGGCTGTGCGCCGACGTCATACTTCACGATGTCGTAGTCGGCGGTCTCCGTGGCAGACAGGATCCAGTGTTTGTTCGGTTCGATCGCCGGCGATTCCGACAGCGCGGGCACGCCAACCGATCCCAGAGAGGCTCCGTTGGAAAGCGCGAAAAATTGATAAAGGAAGATAGCTGCGCCGGGGGAGACGGCGGGTTGGCGTGTCAGACCGACAACGCCGACCCCGAGCGGATCGACCGACGAGTTACAGTTCGTGCAACTACCGCCGCTGAAGTTGGCTGTGCCCGTGGCGATGCTGGTGACCGTCTTCGTCAGTGTCGAGCCGTTGATCAAGTAAACGTCATTGTTGTCCGCGCTGCAGATTACCGTGCCGGTTACGCTGTTACCCGAGCATGAGTTCACGATTTGCGTGGTGGGAATCGTCGCGCGGCTTACACCGCCCTCCAGCGGCACCAGGTAGACTCCGGTGACGGCGGTATCGCTCCAGTCACCCGCCGGTGCATAGACGCTCACGTCTTTGGTCGTCGAATTGACGATAACCCCCATTGCTCCCGACGCCACACACGCCGCCGCTACGCTGGGATTTGGCGTGGGTGTGGCGGTCGGAGCCGCTGGCGTTGGCGTGACGGCCGGTGCTGGCTGAGGTGACGAAGAGTGACGAAGAGTTATTGTCTCCCCCGCAGGCTCCCAGAGCCAACGTCATTCCCAGAAAGAGCGCGAACAACCCGACCAGCCGAGGCCCGCTGAAATTTTCCACCACTATGATTTTCCCCCGCGTCAGAGTTCCGAAACGAACGCAAGTTAACGTTCAGCGATAAGTAAAGCAAGTAGAACTTGCCCGGCGCTCCCCAATGTCAAAATTGACGGAACAATTGACGGAATTAGACTGCCGAGTTGGGCGCGCAGCGTGCGCGCCCGATGGCAGATCTGAAAACAACTGCGCCGGCCGGCCGGTCCGGCGCAGTTTCTCTCAGCCCTTGAGCGTGGCGGCCAGATTCGCGCCTTCGCGCTTGCGAAATGCCACCGCCACACGCAACCGCTCGAGATGCTGGTCGATTATCTTGCCGCCGAGCCTCACCCGATGAGCCTGAAAGAATTCGTGCACCTCGCCTTCGCGCTCGAGCAGTCCGACGATCGCCTCGCACATCCGGGGCAGCGCGGCGTCGGGGAACTTGCGAATCATCTCCTCCCAATGCTTCTTCACGAACTCCCACGCCTCGTAGCGGCAAGAGGTGTTGAGCAGCAACGAATGCATCAGGTAGGGCGCGTTCTGAGTCCGCACCTCGCCACTCAGCGTCATCTCCATCGTCGCGCGCAAAAGCTCGCACGCGACGGAAGTTGGCCAGCGAAAACAGGTAGCGTTGCTCTTCCTGCGGGGTTCGCGCAGACTTAAAGTGTTGCTTGAACTCCTCGTAGCGCGCGCGGTCGCCGGAGTAGGCCAGGATTCCGATCACTGGCGGCACCAGGTCGCGGTCCACCGAGGCCGGATCCTTGAGATAGCGCGCGTAGATTTCGGCTGCGCGTCGCTGCACGTCGCGGTCGTCGCCGAGCGTGCCCAGCGCGCCCCATAGCGACCCGCGCAACTGGCGCGTCAGCTCGTCCTCGTCCGGACGCGGATCCCATCCCAGGCGCTCCGCCGCGCCGCTGACAATCTGCGCGAACCGTCGCGGCCAGTGCTGGACGCTCGGCCTCGTTGACGATCATGTCGAGATAGCCGAGCGGCGCGAGCATCGCGCGCCACACGTTGAGGTCGGTCTCGCCGCGCATCGCGCGCAGCATGGCGAGGAATTCCTTGAGCGGCATCATCCCGGCGACCGTCGCGGCCCACGAATCGCTCACCAGCGCGTAGCGCTCCACCGCCTGTGAGCTCGCCCAGGTTGCGGCCCAGCGCCGCGAGCAGGTCGGGCGCGTAGCGCACGCGGTAAAACCCATGGCCGCCCTCATTGAGCAGCGCCCATTCCACGCGCCCGCCCAAATCGAGCGTCGCCTCGCGGCCGTCGAGCAGCAGCCTGTGGGTCGCGACGCCGTTTTCGGTTTTCGCCCGCACCATCACCGGCACCTGCCAGAGCTGATCGTGCCCGGCGGCGGCGGCGTTTTCGGCGAGATAGAAAAAGCGCCGTTGGCGCACCACCAGCGAGCGCCCGTCGGCTCCCATGGCCGCCTCGACCATCGGAAAGCCGGGCTGGAAAATCCACGAGTCCATCAGCTTGCGCACCGGCTCGTCGGAAGCCCGCTCCAGCGCGTCCCACAGATCGCCGGTCTCCGCGTTGGCGTATTGATGCTTGCGCAGGTAGGCGGCGATACCCTTGCGGAAGCGCTCCGCGCCCAGGTACTGCTCGAGCATCCTGAGCACCGAGGCGCCCTTCTCATAGGTCAGCACGTCGAACATCGCGCGCGCGTCCTCGGGGCTCAGCACGGTGAACTCGATCGGCCGCGTGCTGCTCAGCGCGTCGATCGCCATCGCCGCCGTGCGCGAGACCGAGAAGCTCTCCCAGCGTTTCCAGTTCGGCTTCCAGGCGTCGACCGCGAGCATCTCCATGAAGGTGGCGAACGCCTCGTTGAGCCAGATGCCGTTCCACCACTTCATCGTGACCAGGTCGCCGAACCACATGTGGGCGTTCTCGTGCGCGACGACGTCGGCCACGCGCTCGAGCTCGGCGCGCGAGGCGCTGTGGTCGTCGATCAGCAACGCGGTCTCGCGGAACGTGATCGCGCCCAGGTTCTCCATCGCGCCCGAAGCGAAGTCGGGAATCGCAATCAGGTCGAGCTTGTCGCCCGGATAGGGCAGCTCGTAGTAGTTGGCGAACCACTTGAGCGAGAAGGCGCCGATCTCGCGCGCCCATGCGGTCAGCGCCCGCTTGCCCGGCACGTGCGCGACACGCAGCGGCGTTCCGGCGTCGGTCGGCTCGGTCGCCTCGAACTCGCCCACGATAAAAGCGAGCAGGTAGGTCGACATCTTGATCGTCTCCTTGTAGACGATCTCCTTCTTGCCGCCGCCGAGGCTGCGCTCGCTCTCGACTCCGGCGTTGGAAAAGGCGCTCAAACCTTCGTCGATCACCAGCCGCACCTTGAAGCGCGCCTTAAGCGCCGGCTCATCCCAGCACGGGATCGCCCGGCGCGCGTCGGTCGCCTCGAACTGGGTGCTGGCGACCAGATGGGTGTTGCCCTTGGCGTCCTTGTAAGTGCTGCGATAAAAGCCATGCAGCTTGTCGTTGAGGATGCCGCGAAAGGCGATGCGCAGCGTCCATTCGCCGGGCTCCAGCGTGCGCTCGAAACTCAGGCGCGCGCGCTCGTGGGCGGGCTCCAGCGCCGCCTTGCCGGCGACGATGACGCCGCCGCGCTCGGCGCTGATCTTGTCGATCTCCAGCTCGAGCGCGTTGAGCACCATCTCGGCGGTCGCAGTGACAACCCGCACCGCCACGTTCTCTTCACCGGCGAAGGTGAACGCGCGAAGATCGGGCGTGAGGCTTATTTCGTAGCGCTCCGGCACCACGTTCGACGGAAGTCTGTGTTCGGAAGCCTTGTCGGCGGCGAGCGGCGCGCCCTCCTGATCAATCATTTTAATAGCCTTCCTGAGGTTTGAGCTTGTTCGATTGGCGAGCCGCGGCTGTGCCGGCGCGGCCACATACGGGATAGAGTACCGCGCGGCGCGCCAGCGGCCAATCGCGCGCGAGCGCCAGCCAAACCGCGCGCGCGTGCTGGCTAAGGTCTGGTCCGCCGCGACGCCGGCCCTCTTCGGCCTAAGGAATATCGTGCGCCGCGGCCGTATCGCGGCTGTCTGTGCGGGCGAGTTCGGCGAAATTCGTCAGGCGTGCGCCCGCCCCTTCGAGCGCGACCGGCAGCAGCGGGCTGGTCAGAATTTCGACTTCGCGCTGCGCCGCCGCCGGCGGTGGGGCGCCGCCGATGTCGGCCGCCGGATGAGCATAAATCTCGGTCAACCCCGGGCCAAGCCGCGCGATCACGCCGAGCATGTACTGCTCGCTCAAGTTGCCGCTCTGATGCAGTCCGAAGAGCCAATCGGTGGACTTGATTCCGCGCTCGGTCATTTTTCGCCGCGCCCGCTTCGAGAGCGCCCGGAAGATAACCGCCTCGACCAGCTTGCGCGGCGCGTTGTCGCGCGCCAGCGCCAGGGTCGTAAACACCGGCTCGCGCGGCAGCCGGATACAGGGCACGCGGTACTCCGAGGCCAGGTCGAGCAGGATGTCGCTGATGACCGGATGGACGTGGAAATTCAGATGGCCGTCGATATGGTTGAGATAACCGACCAGCTTCAGATGCAGCTCGATCTGCGCGCGGCATTCGTCGGCAATTTTGGTGCGCAACCCGCGGTTGAAAAAATAGCGCATCCCGCCCTTCACCGGGTTTTCGACGAAGCGGCCGGCGCTGTCGACCAGCCCGCCCAGCCGCGCGGGCGGCAACACGCTTTGTCCCTTGCACACGACAAGATGAAGGCCGACGTCGAGGCCGGGGCATTCGCGCGCCGCCGCAACGGCCGCGTCGCGCGCCGGCGCCGCCACCATCAGGCTCGCCCCGCGCAGCACGCCCTCGCGATGCGCCCGCAGGATGCCGGCGTTGACCTCGGCGGAAGCGCCAAAATCGTCGGCGGTAAAGATGACGGATTTCGATTCCGTCATCGACTGAATCGCGCGCGCACAAGCCGCCGCGCTTGTGTCACAATCCTGTTGACGCGCGCCTCCACGGGCGCAATTTTGCTAGCAACCGCGACGCGGCTCAAGCTGAAACCCTGGTGATCCTGATCTTTTACGCATTCGCGCGCGAGGTCGGCGCTTTCAAGCGCCGCCTTGCGGACCGCACCGCTTTGGGAATCGACGGGCTGCGAGGATTTCGCGGCCGGCTCGGCTCGGCGGAAATCGTCGGCGTCGCCACGGGGCTCGGGATACGCCGGGCCGCCGATACGGCGCGCCGCGCGCTGCAATCGTTCGCGTCGGCGGATCTCGTGATTGCGACCGGGCTTGCGGGAGCGCTCAGCGAAGAGCTGCAACCCGGAGACCTGGTGCTCGCCGATCGTCTCGTTCTCGACGACGAGCGTCCGGGCCTCGCGCCGCCAACGATCGCAATTCCTCCCGCCGATCTCGCCCGCTTCAAGGCCGCGCTGGAGGCGCATCCGCTCAAGTTCGCGACCGGAACGATCCTGACCGCCGCGCAGATTCTCAAAGATGGCGCCGCCAAGCGCGACGCGCGGGCCACGACGGGCGCGCTCGCGGTCGACATGGAAAGCGCCGCCATCGCGGCCGAGGCGCATCGATGCGGAATGCGCTTCGCCTGCGTGCGCGCGGTGCTCGACACCGTCGACGAGGAAATCGTGGGTGCGGAACTGGCGGGACCCGACGGCGAGGTGCGGCCGCTTGCGGCCGCCGGCTTCGTGCTGCGCAATCCCGCGGCGGTAATCGGGCTCGCGCGTATGATGCGCAGCCTCAATCGCGCAACGGCGGCGCTGGCCAACGCGCTCGAGGCGCTGAGCCTGCCCCGAGGCGTGACCGAGCGCGGCGTTACGCGACGCCTCGGCGCCTGGCGGGAGATCGCGACGCTGCCGCGACTCCACACTGCAAGCGATCGCTCGTAAGGAAAGTCCGCCAGATGACGCTCCACGGCGGCGGCATCGCCCCAGCACTCGGCGCGAGTCACGATATGGAGCCCCAGCGCCAGCAGCGGGAGAAAGATAAAAATTCCCGCCCAGGCGATTTCAGGCGCGCCGATACGGAACAGCATCACGATTCCGAAGCCGACCACTCCCGCGTACAGCCCCGGCCCCCAAAGCGCGCGCGACGGCGCCGCCGGCACCGCGCCCAGCGGCTTGTCGCGGCCGCGATTGAGCCGGCGATCCAGCCACTGGAAAATCGCCACGGTTACCGCCGCGACGAAATACCATCCGAGATAGTTGCTGATCGGTACGCCGAAATGCGGCCCCGGCGGGTCGTACCAGAAAATCCTGCCCAGAAACCAGCGATCGCCGAGCACGCTCAGCGGATCGGCCACCATGTCGATCATCACCATGAACAGCGCCGCCATCAGCCACACCCGCGGCGAGCGTCTCAGCTCCCACGTGTCGAGCGTCCGCAGGTCAAGTCCCCGCCGATAAAGCGGCGCGCTCAGCAGCAGCGCGACCGTGTAGCTGGCGAAGGAAAGGAAGGTGAACGAGATCGAGTCCATGAACGGCACGCCGGCGACCCAGATCTCGCGGCCGCGCGTCGCCTGGACGTAGTGGTAGAGCCCGAATGGAAAGCCGTTGTGCACCGAACTCCATTCGCAGGCCCACGCGACCGCGTAAGTCAGCACCGTGAACAGCGAGCGTCGTGCGCAAGCCGAAATTGACGATCGCGATCGCCAGGTAGCATCCCAGGAACACGAACACATACGGCCGCAGTGCGATTGTCGAAAGCAGCAGATGCATCGCCGAGCTCCAGTCCCGCCTCAGGCCGGAGGCCGGCGCTGACGGCCCTGCGGCGCGGCTTGCACGGCGCCGGTCGAACGAAAGAACTCGATCGCCCGCCCAAGCGCGTCATCGATCGGACGCGGCGCGTAACCCAGCGCCTCGCGCGCCTTCGAGGAATCGAAGAACATCCGCTTGCGCGCCATCCGGACCTCGGTCAGGCTCGCGCGTGGCGGACGCCGGGTAATCGTGCGCGCGACCGCCTCGGCGCCGAGCGCGAAGGTCCACGCGACCGCGTATGGCACGCGAATCCTGGGCGCGCTCAGGCCGGACAGCTTCGCCAGGCGGCCGAGCATCTGCTCCAGCGTCAGGTTTTCGCCGCCGAGAATATATTTCTCGCCGACCACGCCGCGCTCGGCGGCCAGCAGATGGCCCGTCGCCGCGTCTTCGACGTCGACCAGGTTGAGCCCGGTGTCCATGAAGGCCGGCATCCGGCGGTTCAGGAAATCGACGATTATGCGTCCGGTCGGCGTCGGCTTGTAATCGTAAGCGCCGACCGGCGTGGACGGATTGACGATCACGACCGGCACACCCTCGCGCGCGGCCTTGAGCGCCTCCTGCTCGGCGAGAAACTTCGATCGCTTGTAATGTCCCACCATGTCGTCGAGCGATACCGGCGAGTCCTCGCGTCCGGATTCGCCGTGCGGGATGCCGATTGCGCCGACGGTACTGGTATGGACCACGCGGCGGACCTTGGCGCGATGCGCCGCGGCCAGGACGTTGCGCGTGCCCTCGACGTTGGCGGCGTACATCGGCGCGGGATCGAGCACCCACAGCCGATAGTCCGCGGCAACGTGGTAGACCTCGTCGCATCCGCGCGTCGCCTGCTCCACCGCCTCGGCATCGCGCAGGTCGCCCCACGCAAACTCGCATGGCAAACCTTCAAGCGCGCGCAGATCGGCGCCCTTGCGCACCAGCGCGCGCACCGCGGTCCCGCGCGCGAGCAACGCCCGCACCACGTAGCATCCGACGAAGCCGTTGGCGCCGGTGACCAGTGCGATTCGCGAAGCCATACGCCTCAGGCCGGACGTGCCGAATCGCCGACGCGCGCGGCGATGGCGGCGGCCGCGGCATGCCCCGACGTAACGGCGCTCTCGATCGTCGCCGGCAGGCCGGTCTGAATCCAATCGCCGGCGAGGAACAGGTTTGCGATCGGCGTCGCCAGGCTCGGCCGCAAGCGGTCGCACTCGGGCGACGGCGCCATCGTCGCCTGCTTCTCCTTGAGCACCAGCGCCTTGAGCAGGCGAGCGTCGCGGGAGGCCGGGATCATCGCATTCAAATCGCCGGTGACGAGGTCGAGCAGCTCTTCGTTGCCGGCGTCGACGAGCTTGCGCGCGCCGCTGATGACGAAACTCAAATAGCCATTGGCGCGCTCGCCATTTTCGGCAAAAATTCGGCGCTTGTTGAAAAGCCATTGCGTGGTCGTGCCGACGAAGCCGACGAAAGCCGCGTCGGTGATTTCGCGATCGAACCACGCATGGACGCAGATAATCGGCGACGAAGTGATCTCGCCCAGGTGCGCGAAGAACGGATCGGCGCCGGCCCCTTCCGGCAGAAGGCGCGCGAGCTGTGCCGGCGGAACCGCGGCGATAAAGTTGGCCGCCTGCAAACGGCGGCCGTCGCGCAGCCGCACGCCGGTTATTTTGCCTTCCGCGCCGAACTCCAGCATCTCGACCACGGCGCGAGTCTCGACCAGGCCGCCGCTCGCCTCGATCAGCCGCACGGAGCCGGGGCAATAGAGGTCGCTCAGCCCGACCTTGGCGTAGACGAAGGCGGAATCGGAGCGGCGCGAGAAAAACGCGCGCTTTAGAACTTCGGCCAGCAAAGCCGCGGAGGCGAGTTCGGGATCCTCGTTGAGCGTCGCGATCGCCAGCGGATACCAAAAGCATTGCCGCGCCCGTTCGCCCTGCCCCAGTTCGTCCATCAGCGTCTTGACGGTCGCCTGGCGCAGGTGCGCGCGGTCGCGGCGATGCATCCGCAGCATCCTGAGCCCCGCCACCATCGCGCTCAGGCGCTCGCGCGGGCGTCAGCAGCCCGTAGCGCATCAGCGCGGCGGTCATGTGCAGAGGGCCCGGCAGGCGCGCGGTTTTGAGCACGCCCGCGCGCCCGTCGCGCTCGAGCATCTCGATTGCGAGATCGCGCTGGAACACCAACTGGCCGCTCTGGCCGATACGGTCGAGAAACTTGAACGTCTCGGCGTAGCAGCCCATCAGCACGTGCTGGCCGTTGTCGACGAAATCGCCGGTCTCGGCGTCGGCGAACGAATAGGCACGGCCGCCCAGCGCCGGTTTGCGCTTCGAGCACGGCGACGCGAAAGCCCCGCCTGGCGAGCGCAACCGCGGCGCTCAGCCCGGCGAATCCGCCGCCGATCACGACGACGTCGCGCGCCTCGACCATCGAGGCCTAGCTCCTCGCCCGCAGCCGCGTGCCGGCCCAGGTGCGGCCGACCAGGTAGAGCTTGCGCGGGGTGGAGATACGATGGCGCCGGCCAACGACGCCGCAGCCCTTGCTGGCGATCCGCTCGAGCAGCGCGCGATAAATGGATCGCATCGCTTCCGCACACACCATCGCGGCGCGGTCCTCGGCGGCAAGCGCCTGTTCGGCCAGCGCGTAGAACGAACGCGCCCGTTCGACTTCGTACTCCAGCAAGCGGCGAAGTTCGAGCGTGTCGGCGCCGCGCAGGATCTCGTCCTCGGTCACGCCGAAATTCGCGAGGTCTTCCAGCGGCAGATAGATGCGGCCGCGGGAGGCGTCTTCGCTCAAGTCGCGGATGATGTTGGTGAGCTGGAAGGCGATGCCGAGATTTTCGGCGTACTCGCGGGTGCGCGGGTTGCGATAGCCGAAAATTTCGATACAGACCAGGCCGACCGCCGAGGCGACGCGGTAGCAGTACAAGCGAAGCTCCTCGAAGGTCGCGTAGCGCGTGCGCCCCAGGTCCATCTCGACGCCATCGATTATCTCTTCGAAGTAGCGGCGCGGGATCGCGAACCGGCGCACGTTGTGGGCGAGCGCGCGGGATATCGGATGAGCCGGCGAGCCGTTGAACACGCGCTCGAGTTCCTCGCGCCAGCGCGTCAGCAGTTCGGCGGGATTGCCGACCGACTGGTCGTCGGCGATATCGTCGACGAAACGGCAAAACGCGTAGACCGAGTACAGCGCCTGGCGGCGCTCGGCCGGCAGCAGCATGAAGGCGTAATAAAAATTGGACGAGGAACGGCGCGTGATCGACGCGCAGCGCGCGTAATCTTCCCGCAGCGCCGCATCCGTTTCGGGCATCGGCGCAACCGCGATGCTTTCAGGTTTCAAGCCGCCCCCGCAGCGCCCGCCATCCCAGGCGCAGATAGTCCAATTTGCCGAGCGAGGGGCGGTGGCGGAACACGTCGTAGTCCGCGCGCTCGATCGCGCGCAGGATCGCCAGCCCTCCGCCCGCGAACATCATGATGTCGCGCGAGAGCCTTCTGTCCACCATCGCGGCGAGCGCCGCGCCCGACACCAGCAATTCGCGCGCGCAGGCGACCTCATACCGCATCAGCGCGGCGAAATTCGAGTTCGTGTCGTGCAGGCGCAGGTCCTCGATGCTCACGCCGAAGCGCCGCCATGTCCCGACGCGGCAGATAGACGCGCCCCTTTTCGAGATCGACGGCGACGTCCTGCCAGAAGTTGGCGAGCTGAAGCCCGCTGCACACCTGGTCGGAGAGACGCTGGCGCTCGGCGTCGCGGTAGCCGAACAGGTAGAGCACGAGGCGGCCGACGGGGTTGGCCGAGTAGCGCGAATAGCCGAGCAGATCGTCGAGGGTCTCGAAGCCGCGAAAGTCGAGGTCGGAGCGAAACGCGTGCAGCAGGTCGGCGAACGGCTCGCGCGGAATGTCGAAACGGCGCGCGGTGTCGGCCAGCGCGACGAACACCGGATGGCGCGGCGCGCCGGCGTAAGCGAGGTCGAGTTCGCGTTCCCATTGATCGAGCTTGGCCGGGTCGTGCTCCTCGTCGGCAAAATCGTCGGCCATGCGCGCGTAGGCGTAGATCGCATGCATGTGCTTGCGCATCGCGCGCGGCATCAGCCACGACGCGACGGTGAAATTTTCGTAGTGCGAGCGCGCCAGACGCGCGCAGAACTCGTAGGCCTGGGCGAGCGCCGCCGCATCGGGCTCGACGCCGGCGGCGACGGAATAGCGGCGCGCGCATCGGGCGCTAACGCGGAACTGGGGTTGTTGGCGCCCTCGGCGTCCACGTCAGAGGCTCGCGGCAGGCGCGTGTCCGATCAGCTCCTGCGCCTGGGCGCGAGCCCATCCGTCGACCTCGTAGAGATCCTCCAGGGTGCGCGCGGGGCAGTTCTGATGGCGCGTCATCACGGTCTCGATATGGCGCGGGATATCGGCGAAGTGCGCGCGCCCGCCCAGGAAGGCCGCGACCAGTTCCTCGTTGGCGGCGTTGAGGCAGGCCGCCATCGTGCCGCCCGCCTCGAGCGCCTGGTACGCGAGCCGCAGGCACGGGAAACGCGCCGGATCCGGCTCTTCGAAAGTCAGGTTGCCGCGCTCGACCAGCGAGAGCGATTTCAGATGGTCGAGCGGCAGGCGGTCGGGAAAAGCCAGCGCATAGGCGACCGGAATCGCCATGTCCGGCTCGGCCATCTCGGCGATCACCGAGCCGTCGATCATCTCGACCATCGAATGGATGACGCTTTGCGGATGGATGACGACCGCGATGCGCTCGGCGGGAAGATCGAACAGCCAGTGCGCCTCGATCACTTCGAGCCCCTTGTTCATCAGGGTCGCGGAGTCGATCGTAATCTTGTTGCCCATCCGCCAGGTGGGATGGTTGAGCGCCTCGGCCACGGTTATCGACGCGAAGCGATCGGGCGGGAGGCGGAGAAACGGACCGCCCGACGCGGTCAGGATGATGCGCTTGAGCGAGGCGCGGCCGCGTCCCTCCAGGCACTGGAAAATCGCGTTGTGCTCGCTATCGACCGGCAGCAGGCGCACGCCGCGCTCGCGCACCGCGGCCGTCATCATCTCGCCCGCGATAACCAGCACTTCCTTGTTGGCGAACGCGATGTCCTTGCCGGCCGCGATCGCGGCCAGCGTGGGACCGAGTCCGAGCGCGCCGACCAGGGCCGAAACCACGATCGTCGGCCGCCGGATGAGTCGCCACGGCGACAGCGCCCTCGCGTCCATGATGGATTTCCGGTCCTGCACGACGGGCCCAGCCGGCGCTTGAGTTCGCCCGCCAGTTCGGCCGTGGCGACGGAAACCAGTTCGGGGCGATGGCGCTCGATCTGGCGGACCAAGAGATCGAGATTGCGCCCGGCCGCCATCGCCACCACGCGGAAACGGTCGCGAAAGCGATCCACCACGTCGAGCGTGGTGACGCCGACCGAGCCCGTGGAGCCGAGAATTGCGATCGACTTCACGTCCGCCTCTTGAGCTTCAATGCGCGGCGAGTTCCGTCATCCGCTTGCGCAGGCGCCCGAGCGCCATCAGCGGAAAGTAGTGCGCATAAAGATGGTAGCGCAGGTAGAAATGATTGGGAAAGCCGGTTCCGGTGAACTCGACCTCCTCCCAGTCGCCGGTTTCGCGCTGGCGCTCCACGAGCCATTGCAGGCCGCGCATCAGATGCGGACCGATACCGTCCTCGCCGGCCAGCAGCCCGATCATCGCCCACGCGGTTTGCGACGGCGTGCTGGTGCCGCGCCCGCGCCAGGCCGGGTCCTTGTCGCTCAGACAGCTCTCGCCCCATCCGCCGTCCTCGTTCTGTTTCGACTTGAGCCAGGCGACCGAGCGCTGAATCCAGGGCTCGCTCGGGCTGACGCCGATCGCGCGCAATCCCGAAAGCGCCGTGCTGGTGCCGTAAATGTAGTTGACGCCCCAACGCCCCCACCACGAGCCGTCGTCCTCCTGCTCGCGCTTGAGCCACTCGATCGCGCGGCGCGCGACCGCATGGTCGGCGCGGTAGCCGACCGCCGCCATCATCTCGAGCACGCGGCCGGTCAGGTCGGGACAGGTCGGGTCGGTGGCCGACTCGGTGTCGGCGGCGAAGGTCGCGTGGTTGAACCAGGTCGCCTTGTTGTCGACGTCGAAGGCGGCGAAGCCGCCGTCCTTCGATTGCATGCCCATCACCCAGTTCGCGCCGCGGCTGATTGCGTTCTCGCGCGCGGCGGCATCGTCGGCGGCGGCATCCGCGAGCACCATCAGGATGACCGCCGAGTCGTCGACGTCGGGATACCAGTCGTTGAAAAACTCGAAGGCCCATCCGCCGGGCTCCAGGTCGGGCCGTTTAATCGACCAATCGCCGGGCTTGAAGATTTGATGATCGATGAGCCACTTCGACGCATCGCGCAGCGCCGGATGCTCCGGCGCGAGGCCCGAATCGATCAGCGCCTTGGCGGCGAGCGCGGTGTCCCAGTTGGGCGAAACGCAGGGCTGGAAGAGAATCGAGTCGCCTTGATCCCAGATGAGCTCGTGCGTCGCGTCGAGCGCCTTTTTGATCACCGGATGGTCGTTGCGGTAGCCGAGCCCCTTCAGCGCCATCGCGCTCAGCAAATAGCAGGGCTGGATTCCACCCCACGATCCGTTGGCGTCCTGATGGTCGAGCAGCCAGCGCTCGGCCCGCGCCACGGCGTCGCGGCGCAGGCGCTTCAGATGATGGCGGTCGTATAAGCGCAGAAGCCGGTCGGCGAGGTTGAAGAACTGGCGCGGCGACCACCAGTGCGCCGGTCGCGGCAACTCGAACTTGGTGAAATGCGGCGGCTGGATATAAAGCTCGAGCACGCCCTCGCGCCAATCGATCTCGACAATCGGACGCCCCGCGCGCAGCAGCATCAGCGCGACCAGCGTGCCGCGCGCCCATGAAGAAAGCTCGTAGATGTTAACCGGGAGCCAGTCGGGCGTGAGAATCCATTCCACCGGCAGCGCGGTGGTGCAATCCCACGGCACCTGGTTCATGGCCGCGAGATAGAAGCGGGCGAGCGTGCCCGAGCGGGCGATTCCGCCGCGCGCGAGAATCCATCGGCGCGCCTGCATCATCTGCTCGTCGCCGGCGCGCAGCCCGGTCAGCTTGAGCGCGAAGTAGGCCTCGATCGAGGTCGACAGATCGCCCTCGCCGCCGGGAAACAGGTTCCAGCTTCCGTCGGGCTGCTGAAGATCGAGCAGATGGCGCTTGAGCTTGGCATCCATCTCGGGATCGCTGACGCCCATGAAGCGGTTGAAGATGATGTACTCGGCGTTCATCTCGCCGTTGGCCTCGAGCGCCGCCTGCCAGTAGCCCTCCGGATGCTGAAGCGCGAGCAGCGCGCGCTGGGAACGGTCGACGGTGGACTGGAGCTTCGCGGCGAACTCGTCGTGCGGCGCGGGCGCGACGAGCGTCTGCTCCAGAGCTCTGCCGTTGGCGATTTCGATAGCTTCACTCATAGGATTCGAGATTCCTGCCGGTCATCGGCGTGTTATCGGCCGGAGAGCCGCACTGCGGATCTCCCAACACCCCCTCCCCTCCTCGCGCCGTCAGTCCCTTCAGGGAATGACCGCGCACTTCAACACCGTGCCACGCTCGAGCATCTCAAAGACTCCGGCGATATCCGCGAGCGGACGATGCGCATTGATGATGCGGCCGGCACCGAGGCGGCCATCCGCGAGCAGCTCGTAAGCGCGGCGCACGTCGCGCGGCCGAAAATGAAACGGAGCGATCAGCGTGAGATTGTCGTAGTGCATGCGGCGCGTGTCGATCTCGAGCGCGGTGCCGGCGGCGCATCCGCCGAAGAACACCACCCGGCCGCCGCGCCGCACGCGCGCGAACGCGTCACGCCATCCCTCGACCTGCCCGGTGCACTCGATCACCAGGTCGGGCCCGAAGCCGTCGTTGAGCCGCGCAACTTCGGCCGCGGGATCGCCCGTGGCGGTGTCGATCACGCGGTCAGCGCCGAGCCGTCCCGCCCATTCGAGGCGATCCGCGCCGCGCCCGGCGACCGCGACCTCGCGCACCCCGGCCGCGCGCAGCGCCAGCATATGGAGCAGGCCGAAGGCGCCCGCGCCGATTATCAGCACGCTCTCGGCGGGCTCGGGCCGCGCGAGCGCCTGCGCATGGACGATGCAGGAAAGCGGCTCGAGCAGCGCGGCCTCTTCGAAAGAAAGCGCGGCGGGCTTGCGAAAGGCGTTGCGCGCGACCACATGGGCCGGCAGCAGCAGAAAATCCGCATACGCCCCCATCACCATCTTCTCCATCGCCTGCGGGCAGAGATTTTCCTGTCCGCGCCGGCAATAGAAACATGCACCGCAGGGCGCGGTCGGCGCCGCCATCAGCTCGTCGCCGACCTCGAACCCGGTCACGCCTTCGCCCGCCTCGGCCACCACGCCCGCGAACTCGTGTCCAAACGGCGTGGGCAGACGCCACATCGGATGGCCGCGGCGATAGGTCTTGAGATCGGTGCCGCAACTTAGCGCGCATTTGACGCGCAGCAGAAGCTCGCCGGGGCCGGGGCGCGGCGGCGTGAAATCGCACAGCCGCAGATCGCCCGGCGCGAACAGCACGGCCTGGCGCGCATGCGCGCGGCGCCGGCGCGACCGCCGCGGAAAAAGCTTCGACCGCGGCTGGCTTCACAGTCTGCGCTCCACGGCGAAACTCGCCAGCGCCCGCAGCGGTTCGGCGCGATGGTCGAACCCGTCGAGCGCGTGACGCGCGCGGCGCTCCAGGTCGCGCGCGAGCTGCCACGACTTGTCCAGGCCGATCAGCGCCGGGTAGGTATTCTTGCCGTGCGCGACGTCCTTACCCGTGCGCTTGCCCATCTGCTCGGTCGAAGCCTCGACGTCGAGGATATCGTCGATCACCTGGAAGGCGAGTCCGAGTGCGCGCGCGTACGCCTCCAGCGCCTCGAGCTGCGCCTCGCTGGCGCCGCCCAGGCGCGCGCCGCCGCGCACCGCGGCGATAAACAGCGCGCCGGTTTTCCTGCGATGCAGGTATTCCAGCTCTTCGATCGTCATGGTGCGGCCTTCACCGAGCAGATCGATCGCCTGCCCCGCCACCATCCCGGCCGAGCCCGCCGCCTCGGCCAGTTCGGCGACCGTCGCGAGCAGCGCCGCGGGCGGCACGCTGGCGGACGACGCGGCGGATTTGGCGAGCATCCAGAACGCGTCGGTCAGGAGCGCGTCGCCGGCCAGCGTCGCGATCGCGTCGCCGTAAATCTTGTGATTGGTCGGACGGCCGCGGCGCAGATCGTCGTCGTCCATGCAGGGCAGGTCGTCGTGAATCAGCGAATAGGTATGAATCATCTCCATCGCGCACGCGAACCCCATCGCGGCTTCCAACGAGCCGCCGACCGCTTCGCACGCCGCCAGCGCAAGCACCGGCCGCAGCCGCTTGCCGCCCGCGAGCAGGCTGTAGCGCATCGCCTCGAAGAGCCGGCCCGGCCGGAGCGTCAGTCTCCGCGACCGCGCCGGCGAGCGCCCGATCGACGATCGCCGCGCGCTCGCGCAGGTAGCGCTCGATTTCCAGCGGCGCGCCGCCGTCCGCGTGCGCGCGCCCGTTGGCCGACGCGGCGTCCGGATGCGCGTGCGCCGCGGCTTCGCGCTTCGGCGCGGGCATATGATCGGACTGATTGGGTTTCGCTTCCGCCATCGGGTTACCGTCGTCGTCGATTACCAAAGGCCATCGCGCGGAGCAGCGTCCGCGCGCGCGCACGCGGTGTGGCGCGGCGCCCGCGCCGGGCAGCAGCCTCGGTCAGGACACGTAGTGGCGCACCATCCGCCACGAATCTTTCAGATTGTCCCCAAACTGCAGCGCCACAGTGCCCTCGAAGCCGGAGTGCAGCTTGCAATCACGGCATCGAATATCCTGCTTGGTGCGATAGTACTCCCAATCGGTCGCCTCGTGCATCTGGCTGAAGGTTTTGTAGTGGCCGTTGGTGATCAGATAGCAGGGGCCCTTCCAGCCCTGCGGATTGCGCGTGACGGTGGTCCATGGGCTGCACAGCAGGTCGCGCTCGCCGACCAGGTAGTCGAGATAGATCGGCGTATTGATGATCTTGTAGTCCTCGGCGAGCTTGCGCACGCGTTTGAACTTCTGCGGCATCTCCTCGCGCTTGAGGTAGATGTCGTCGTTGGTCAGCACCTGGTAATGGTAGCCCGGCGTGAGCAGCATCCCGTCGACGCCGAGCGCGCTGAGCATCTTGATCAGCTCCTCGATCTCCTCCGCGCCGGTCTCGCGGAAGATGGTCGAGTTGGTCTGCACGCGATAGCCCTTCTCCTTGAGCAGCTTGATCATGCGCACGCAGGTGTCGAACACGCCGTCGCGATCAACCACGCGGTCGTGGGTCTCGCGCATGCCGTCGATATGGACGTTGAAGCTCAGATAAGGGCTGGGCGCGACGTGGCGGATGAAACGTTCGAGCAGGAGCGCGTTGGTGCAAATCTGCACGTGGCGCTGGCGCTCGATCAGCCCTTTGGTGAGCGGCACGATATGCTTGTACATCAACGGTTCGCCGCCGCAGATCGAGACGATCGGTGCGTCGGCTTCCTCGGCGGCGCCGAGCGCCTCCTCCAGCGGCATCTGGTCGCGAATCGTGTCCTTGTATTCCACGATCCGGCCGCATCCGATACAGGCGAGGTTGCACGCGTGAAGCGGCTCCAACATCAGCACCAGCGGAAAGTACTTCTCGCCCGCGCGCCGCTTGCGGCGCATGTAGCGGCCAAGATCCAGCATCAGCTTCAGCGGTACTCGCATCTTGATGGTTTCCTCAGTCCTGTTCCTGAAAAGCAGGGTTAAGCGACGGCCTTGCCGCCCTCGGTGGAGCGTTGTGCGGGATCGCGGAACAGCCATTCCTCGAGCATCGTGACCGCTCGGCCCAGTTCGTCGGCCGTGCCGCCGCCGGCGAACAGGAAGCCGATAAGCGAGCCATTGAGCGCCGACACCATGAAGCCGGCGGCCGCCTCGGGCGCGATGTCGCGCGAGCAAAGATTCTTGTCCTGGGCACGGCGGACAATATCGATCATCAGTTCGCGATAGCCGTCGTACAGTTTCATCACCTGCGTGGCCAGTTCTTCGGGGACCTTTTCGCCATGCAGCAGTTGGCCGAGGAAAAAACGCACGGAGGGGGCGTTGTCGCGAACGAAGAGCAGGTAGGACTGCACCAGCTTGCGCAACTGCGCGCGCTCGTCCAGCGCCCCGACCTCCTCGGCAAAGTCGATAAAATACGGCTCCAACAACCGGTTGAGGACCGCGAGGAACAGTTCCTCTTTGGTCTTGAAATGCCAGAAAATCAGCGCCTTGCTGACCTTCGCGTCGCGCGCCACCTCGGACATCGAGGTCTCGTGAAAGCCGTGGCGGGCGAACAGGCGGATACCCGCCTTGAGGATTTCATCCCGCGAATCCTGGGGTTTTTCCGGCTGAAATCGAACGCGACTCAGACGCCATATACTCCGGCGGATGCACCTTGGCGGCCTCCCTCGACCACCTGGGCCGACTTTCCTGGCCGGGCGAACGGGAGAGCCTTTCGGCGGGCCTCAAAATAGGCCCCCGGCCACTCGCTAACCTACCGGTCAATGAGCACTTTATAGTCCGATTGCCTAAAGTCAATAGGGGCTGGCGACCTGAAGTAACAGGCAGTTCATACAAGCTTAACCTGACCGCCGCCTTGCCGACTCGATTCCTGCGCGCCGAGGGTCAGAGCCAGCGCGGCCCGCGCTTCGGCAAGGTTTTCCGCCGACATGACGGACTCGACGCCGTCCTCGACGCTCTGACGGACCGCGCGCTCGAAGTCGGCGGCCATCCCGGCGAACCAGGCCGAATGGTAGGAATCGTCGGCTTCGGGCGTCAGGGAGAGATCTTCCGAGTTTCCGGACCGCGCGGTCAGCATCACGCGGTCGCCGTCGATTTCGAGCGCCGCTTCGCTGCCGTAGAGCATCGCGCGCGTGCGCCGCACCGGTGAGCGCCAACTCAGATGGGCCGAGGCAATCCTGTCGCCGGGAAAAATCACCCTGAGGTCGGCTAAGTCCTCGACCGGCGCCGCTTCACTGACACTCATGAACGCCGCGATTGCGGCCGGGTCCAGGCCGCCCATCAGCCATCGCATCAGATAGAAAACATGCCATCCGTGATCGACCAGGATTCCACCGCCGCTCGCCGCGCCCAGCCGCCATCGCCCGCTCGCGCCGATGCCGATACCCGCCGGCGCGGTGCGCAACCGGTCGAGCGCGAGGTAGCGAATCTCGCCGAGCCGCCCTGCCCTGACGAGGTCATGGGCGAGCCGGTATGTCGCGGCATACTTCCAGTTATGCACGCACATCAGCACGCGTCCGCGGCTTGAGGCGGCGGCGCGCAGAGACTCGAATTCGTCGGCCGCGAGGCAGAGCGGCTTCTCGACCAGCACGTGAGCGCCGGCCGCCAGCGCCATCCGCGCCGTCGCCGCATGATAGGCGGGCGGGCTTGCGACGTCGACGAAGTCCAGGCGCTCGCCGTCGAGCATCAACTCAAGGTCGTCGTAAACGCGGATGTTCGGGATGAGGCGCATCGCATGATGGCGCCGCTCGGAGACCGGGTCGTGAATCGCGACGATATTGACCTCGGGCCGCGAGCGCCATCCGGCAAGATGCGCCTGCGCGGCAACCTCGCCGAAGCCGGAAATCGCTCCGCGCAGCATCATCCTCGAACCGGCAGTCTTTTTCAGATCCGCCAATTCATTTCAGATATAGACCTTGGCGAGCCGCTCGAGTTCCGGCGCGTACTTGTCCGGGCCGAGCGCGCCGGCGACCAACGCGACTACGAAGCGGCCGACGCCGAGCGCCGCGTATCTGCCGAGTTCGTCCTGCGCCTTGGCGCGCTCGTCGCCAACCGAGCCCATCACGGTCAGGTCGAGCCTGCCGTAGTCGCGGCCGGCCTTGTGGCATTCCTCGCGCAACTCGCGGTCGCCTGTTTCATCTCGTCGACGCTGATGCGAATCGGACACCATCCGTCGCCCCACTTGGCGACGCGCTTGAGCGCGTTCTTGTCGCGGCTGCCGAGCAGCACCGGCGGCCCGGCCGGCTGCGCGGGGCGCGGATAGGATCGGATCGCGGGAAACTTGACGTACTTGCCCTCGAACGACGCTTCGCCCTTGGTCCACAGCGCGCGCATCGCGGCGACGTACTCGGCGGTTTGCGTCCAGCGATGCGGAAAGTCGCCGCCGAGCAGTTCGGTTTCCTCGCGCAGCCATCCGGCGCCGATGCCGAAGATGAAGCGGCCGCCCGAGAAGTTGTCGAGGCTGCCGATCTGCTTGGCCAGGATCATCGGGTTGTGTTCGGGCACCAGGCAGATGCCGGTGGCGAGCTTCAATTTTTTGGTCGCCGCCGCGGCCATGCTGAGCGCGACGAACTGATCGCCCATGTGCGAGTAAATCGGCGGGATCGGTCCGCCCTGCGGGAACGGGGTCTTGGGGTTGGCGGGGAGAATCGGATGCTCGGGCACCCACATCGATTCGAAACCCAACTCCTCGGCGGTGCGGCAAAAGTCGGCCGGGTTGGCGGTGTCCTCGTTAAACGGCATCAGCAGTCCGATTTTCATGCTGTCACCCCTTGCGTCTATCAGATGAGAGACGTGATAGACGGCTGATTTCTGTCAAAAAGCGCCCACGAATGCCAGCCGGAGAATTCGTTCACTGAACGCTTATCGGAATTCGCACGTCGAAGGCCGAATCGATCGCCACCCCACCCTTCATCGCCGGAAAGAAGCGCCACTGCTGCAGAGTGCTGAGCAGAATCTGGTTGAGCCGCGGATCCGAAGTCGGCTTCGCGAGAGTCACTTTCACATTTCCGTCGTAGGAGACCTCGAAGTGCGCCACCGCCACCGCTTCAAAGGCCGTATCGCGCAAGTCGTCCGGAATCTTCGGCACCGGCGAATAGATCGCCCGCGCACCAAGGCTGTCGCTGCCTAGCCCCGACCCGCCGCCGGTACCTTCTTTCGCCGGTGGCGCAGCCCCGCTCTCAGCGCTCGCGCCCGTCGTCGCCTTGGATGCGGCGGTGCTCGATTCGGCCGGCGCTTTTTGCGTGCCCGAAAGCGACGGCGGGGCTTCCGGCATGATTCGCTCCTTGTGCGGATGCGGCGGCGGAATCACTTTGCGCCGGACCTCGACGTGAGGCTTGGGCTTGGGTGGCGCCGGCGCGAGCGGATGCGGGGCAGCCGCGGGGCCGCCCTGGAGACCGCCAACCACGGGAGGCAACTCGACGATCCGCGCCTCGATGGGTTTGAGCTCCGGCAAGGGTGGCGCCGTCTGCTTGAGCAGCAGTCGCGAAGCCGAGCAGCAGCGCCACCCAGATCGCGAGCGACAGCGGCGCGATCCAGGCCAGCCGCCGCCAGGGTTCGTCCAGGAACGGCGAAGCAGTTTGAACCGCACCGTTCATTCGCGCTTGACCGCGATCAGAAAGTGCTCCACCCCGGCCCGGCGCGCCTGGAGCATCGCCTCCACCACGATACCTTCCGGCGCGGCGCCGTCCGCGTTGACCACCACTCCCTGATCCTGTCCTTGCAGCATGCTCTTCAGCGCAAATGCCATCGTCGCGAGCGTGGTCGGGGTCTTGTCGAGAAATATCTTGCTATCCTTGGTAATAGTCAGTGCGACCGGCTCCTTGTGCTGCAGGTTGGGCGCGTCTCCCTGCGGAAGATTGACCGTGATCGAGTTGAGACTCTGCATCGACAGCGACGCCAGCATGAACGTCACCAGCAGGAAGAACATCACGTCGATCATCGGGATGATCTCGATTCGGCCGCGCCGATAGCCTCGTCCTTTGCGCAGTTTCATCGCTTGATCCTCCCCTCTCGCGGCGTGAGCGGGGTCACGCTGGCGATTGTCTTCTTTCCATCGGTTTCCTCGTCCAGGCGGATATGGTCAATCAACTTCGACCCCAGCCGCTCCAGATGATCGAGCGCCTGCGACTGCATGCGTGCGAAGAAGTTGAATCCGAACAGCGCGAAGAGCGCGATCAGAAGGCCCAGCGCGGTCGATATCAGGGCCTGCGCCACGCCCGAAGTCACTTGCGTCGGCGCGACCAGTCCCGACCCTCCGATCACTTTGAAGGCCTGCATCATGCCGGTGATGGTTCCGAGCAGGCCCATCAATGGCGCCGCGGTAACCACCGTCTCGAGTACCCACAAGCCGCGGCCGAGGCCCTTCTCGATGTCGCCCGCTTCGTCGCCGGCGCGCGATTCGACCCACCATGCGGGCTTATCGCGATTGTCGCCAATCACCCCGAAGAACCGCCGGTAAACATTCACCGGCGCGAGCGCCGCCAGTTGCCGGTCGAGATCTTCCCAGGAAAAGCCGTAGGTCTCGACCAACTCGGCCAGCGAACGCGGCAATCGCAAGCATCGGTAGTAAGCCACCGCCCGGTCGAGAATGATGAGCACGGCGACAACTCCGAGAAACAGCAGCGGATATACCATCGCGCCGCCGTATTGCAGCTCACCCAAAGCAGTCCTGAGTTCATTCATCGCTAAATCCTCGCGTGCAGTCTCTTGCGTTCACGTCAGCCCGGCATCTTCGGTGCTTCACTGCACGCTGGTCCGGCTGAACGAAGGAAGGTCCCATTTGATTCCGCCGAAGAAGGCGCGGCGCGGACCGTATTGCGCGGCGAAGACGCCGATCCCGGTGCCGTTGCGAATCTGGTACGTGCGATCGTTGAGATTGACTACCGCGGCGCGCACTTCCATCGCGCCGGCATTGGGCAGAACGAAGCGCTTGGTGATTCCGGCGTCGATCTGGATGTAGTACGGCAGATTGCCCGTGTTGGCGAAGCCGTCTCTGAGTCCGCTGCCGTAGATTCCGTCGATGCTGAACGTGAATCCCTGCCAATTGTAGACCGCGCCGGCCGAGGCGGAGAAAGTCTGGTCGTGATCGAGGAAGATATAGTGAGTACTGATATATTTGAGTTCATCGGGAGCGAAATTGAATTGCCCGGACTCGACCTGGGTGCCCTGTGCGACGCTGTAGTCGAAGTTCTCGTACAGATACAGATTTTCGTGAGTGTATGAGCTGGTTTGCTCGACGCCGTAAACGCGGCCTTTGGCGTAGTTGAAGGTTTCGAAAATCAGCGCCGGTCCGAACTGTCCCTCGTCGATCAGGTCGCGCCGCCTTCTTGTAGTACGAGTCGATCCCAACGTTGAGTCCGGGAATTATCTGCTGCGTTACCCCGGCATCGAAATAGTGGTCGCGCTCGACCGTCGGATTGCCGTTGCCAAGCGAAGCCGGCGCGCCGGTAGTGGTCGCGAATTTCTGAATCGACTCGACCGTTACGAGTTCGGTCGGTGGCGGCGTGAAATAGCGGGCATAGGCGGCGTGGAGCGTGGTGCCCTTGAAGAGATTGTACACCGCGCCGACCCGCGGGCTCGCCTGGTCGGCGCGCGTCAGGCCGTCGTAGAGGTCGAAAGCGCACGCCATAGTTGATCGTGAGCTTCTCGACCGGCTTCCATTCGTCCTGCGCGTAGACACTGTAAATCCAGGTCTGTAGCGCCTTGTTGTCGACGATCGAGATCGGAACGGTCGACGGAATCCCGGTTACCTGATCGATCGGGAAGGTCGCCTCGTGATTGTCGATCTCCGCGCGCTCGGAGTCGAAGAAGCCGCCGAGGCGAAACGTATGCGTCGCGAACGCCCGGTAGGTCGTATCGACCTGGACGCCGTTTCCCCAATCGCTCCGGAATACTCTGGAAGCGGCGCCGTTATAGATCAGGTCGCCGTCGAAATCCGGGTAGAACGAGACCGTCGAATAGCGGCTGAACGGGCGCGATCTGATAGTCGAACTCGGAGCCGATAGTGCCCTGAAGAGCGAATACCCCGAAATAGTTCTGCTCGAACTGGTTTTCATCGACGCCGGCCGACGGATAGACCGGAACTCCCGAGAGCGCAAAGACCTGCGGCTGGTCCGGGATTCGCCGGAATCTGAAAGTGATTCACCGCCGATCCCGTGATCAGACTCAGCCGCGTCGTCGGGCTCAGAAAATACGAAAAATAGCCGAATCCCTGTCCCTGGTAGGACTGATCGTGAATCGGCGAGGGACCCGGCGTCGGCGGCTCGACGCCGCGGGTGGTGCTGAAGTATTGGCCGGTCACAAAGTAGTTGAAATTGCCCTGCGAGCCGCCGTACTCGAAGCTCGGTTGAATCGTCGACCGCTGCCCGCCGTAGAATTCGACATCGCCGCCGTTGTCCAGCAATCCGTCCTTGGTCTTGATGTCGATGATGCCGGCGGTGCGCAGTCCAAACTGTGCCGGAAGCGCGCCGGTCAGCAGGCTGATGTTCTGCGCGAAGCGCGGGCTCATCACCTGCCCAAAGCCGGTGATGCCCTCCGGCAACTGAACCCCGTTTATCCGGTACTGAAGGTTGGCATGGTCGCCCCGGACGTGGAGTTGGCCGAATGAATCCTGCACCACGCCGGGCGCCTGAAGCAGCACCTGGTTGAGCGCGGTATTGCTGCCTTGGGGCAAATCCTGAATCGCTTTCTCACTGAAGCGGTAAACGCTGCCGCCGGTCTCAGGCGACAGGGCGTTGCGCGCCTTGTTCAGGCGCTGCGCGACCACCGCCATGCTGAGCGCCGCTTCCGACTGAAGCGCGAGCGTCAAAGGTTTTGCGCCCTGCCCCGTGACGTTGACGATCGCGGTCGCGGTCTTGAAGCTCGTCTTCGCGGCGACGATCGCGTAGACCGCGGGCGCGATGCTGGCGAAGGTGAAGCGGCCCTCGGCGTCGCTTTTCGCTTTCGCGACGATCTTGCCCGCGCTGTTCTGAAGTTCGAGCCTGGCGCCCGCAAGCGGCCTGCCAAGCGCGTCGGTAACTGTCCCAGTGATGGTTTTTCTCGCCGGCTTCGACGCCTGTGCGGCTTCAGCCGGCGACACAAATAGCTGGGTCAACAGAGTTGCCAACCCAAGCAAAAGGATCGGGAACGATCGCATCGCGTACTCCTCCAATGCTAAGCGTTGCGCCGCCGTGATCTCGCTCGCGCGGCGCCGCACGTGGCCAAAAAAAGGCCACGCGCATCGACTATTCAGCTTTTCGAAACGGGGGAGTTCAGACCGACGCGGGCGGAGCCCTGCCGAAGAGATGCGAAAGGTACGAGGAACGCGGCGCGGCACTTGCCGCGCGAGGAGCCGTCAATTCCGTCAGCGCCGGCGCCGTCGGATGAGGCGTAACGACGAATGCGGCCGGGCTATGGAAGCGAACCAGGCAGAGCGCGCAAAGGCCGTCAACGCTGACGGCGGCGCTCGTAGCATACTTCTGCTGCGACGGGAGAGGATGGAGATGCGCGGCGCCAACAGACTGCGCAAGCAACAGGATAGCGGCTGCAAAGCCAGCTATCCTGCGCATCCAGCGTCGGCGATCCGTCTTGCGACCTGGCTTGGATGTTAGGTGCATTATATTAGCTGCCGCAAGCCATCGCCCGCGGCGCTTGCGCTTCGCCCACAGACTTAGATAAATTTGTCGGCTTTCGTTGCATCGGTCAAGTTCAGCTGGCCGGACGGCCCAGACGATGTACGATGCCAGTCAGAAAGGATTCATCCAGGATGCTGAAGCATCAGCTTTTCACTCGACGAAAGTTCATCACTCGACGACAATTCATGGTGGCGAGCGGCGCGCTCGTGGGAATCACGATGCTCGGCGGCAGCCGTGCGCCTCTGGATGCTGCCGAAGATGAAGCTAGCACCGATCGATACGCGCTTACTCTCGGTTATTCCGAGCGCAAGTTCGGCGAATTTCGTCTACGAACGCGAACTTACAACGGCAGTTGGCCGGGCCGTTGATAGTCACGCGGCCCGGACGCAACCTGCGCATCGCAGTCGTCAACGGGCTTCCACCGAATCCGCCGGCGACACCGCCGCCGGGAATCGATCCGGAAAACAATCCATACGATTTCAATACGACGAATCTTCATCTGCACGGCATGCAGGTGATTCCTCATCTGTTTGCGCCGGTCGGCACGAGCAACCCGGCCTCGCGCATGATCGCGATTAACTCCGGGCAAAGGCTGACCTACGATTTTCGCCTCCCCGACGACCATCCGTGCGGACTCTATTGGTATCATCCGCACCATCACGGGTCCGCCACGGTGCAGGTCGGCGGCGGGATGGCGGGCTTGATTCTCGTCAAAGGTTCGATCGACGAGGTTCCGGAAATTGCCGCGGCGCGCGATGAACTGCTGGCGATTCAGAATCCCAAGGTGAATCCGCTTGGGGACGGAAAATGGGGATGGGAACCGATCGCCTATAAATCGGCCGCTGAGGGCGGCTTTTCATTCACGACGGCGATCGAGTTCATCACGGTCAATGGTCAGCCGGTCATGCTGATCGATCGTCGAGGCAAGAAGCCGGCTACGACCGCGGGCAGGCTCAAGACCTTTCGCATGAAGCCGGGCGAGGTGATGCGGCTCAGAATTCTGAACGGGACCGACGGCATCCCGACGCAATTGGTGCTGCCGGGGTTCGAAGTCTTCGTCATCGCGCAGGACGGGGTGAACTTGCTTAAGCCGGAACGGGCCGCGGAGGATGCGAAAACCGCGATCCGGATGGCGCCAGGAAACCGGACCGAATTGCTGATTCGCGCGCCGCGACATCCGGCCTCGGCGGTACTCAGCGCGCTGCCCCAGATGGCATCGTCGCCCGCACTGCTAAGCGAGGCGATGGGCGAGATGATGGCGACGCCGGAGATCAGGCTTGCGAGTTTCGCCGTGGCCGGGGCGCCGCGCAGGATGGAAATTCCCGAGACCCTGCCCCCACCGCGCCGCGAATATCCGTTGATTGCCGACAGCGAAATCGTCAAGCGGCGACGCGTGGAATTCACCATGCGGACCGGCAGCAAGCGCATCCTGACTGGCCTCGAATTTTTGCTCAATGGAAAGCTCTACCAGGAAACGCGCGTCAACACCTCGGTGAAGCTCGGCACCGCCGAGGAATGGACGCTCGCCAACAAGTCCGACGGGATTCATCCGTTCCACATGCACGTGAACTCGTTCGAGGTGATCGGCACGCCGTGGGATCCGAACTATCACCGCCTGCACGATACGATTTGGCTACCGCCGTTTTCGGAAACGAAGATGCGCGTGCGGTTCAAACAGTGGCAGGGCAAATCGGTCTATCACTGCCATATCCTGCCGCACGAGGACTCAGCCATGATCGCTAACTTTCTGATTGGATGATCGCGAACTTTCTGATCGGGTGCTTGCGCGCGAGCCGCTCGTAATAGCCTGTTCACTTCCAGCCGAAAAAATCGTGCGCCCAGATGAAATGGCCGACGCCCGCCGCACGCGCCGCCGCGGCGTCGATCTCCTGATCGCCGACCATCGTCGAGCCCGCCATATCCACGCCGTAGGTCGCGCCCAACTCGGTCAGCATCCCGCCCTTGGGCTTGCGGCACGCGCATCGGTCGGCATCGTCGTGCGGACAGATCTGCCATCCGGTCACGATGTCGCCGAGCTGGCGATCGAGCTCGCCGATCGCGGCTTCGACCTGTTCGAGGCTAAGCCGCCCGCGCGCGATGCCGGCCTGGTTGGTGACGACGAAGATCAGATGATCGCGTATCGGGGCGAGCTTCTCGGCCACGCCGGGCAGCAGCTCGATCACGATTTTTCCGTCGGCGCCAAGCGGGAGCTGGCGAGTGTCATCCATCTTCACCAGCGTCCCCGCGAGGTCGCAGAACAGCCCGCGGTTTCCAGCATCCTCAGCCATTGCCTCAACTTCTCTATGTTGCCAGTCTAGGGAGCGTTGCGCCAGTCGAGATGGTCGCGGACGTGGGCGAAAACCTCGTCGAGAATCTCGACCCCGGCTTCGGCCTGCTCGCGCGTGATGACCAGCGGCGGGTTGATCCGCATGCGCGGGAAGTAGCCCATCACCAGGAGGCCGCGCTTGAGCGCCTCCTTGAAGATGGTCTCGGTTATCGAACGGCCGAGCATCTCCTTGGTCTTGCGATCGCGCACCAGGTCGAGCCCGATCAGCAGGCCCTTGCCGCGCACGTCGCCGACGAATTCGTATTTCTCCTTGAGCCGCATCAGGCGCTCGAGCATGAACGCGCCGACGATCGCGGAATTTTCGACCAGCCCTTCGCGCTTGATCGTGCGCAACGTCTCGGCGACCGCCACTGCGGCCAGCGGATTGCCGCCGTAGCTCGACGACGACGCGCTCGGCTTGCCGAACGGCTCGCTCCGCCCCAACTCGTCGCTGAGCAACACGCCGGAGACCGGGAAGCCCGGAGCCCATCCCCTTGCCGACCGTCATGATGTCGGGCTCGACGCCGCTGTGCTCGATTCCCCACATCCGCCCGGTACGGCCGAAGCCGGTGATCATTTCGTCCGCGATGAGCATCGCGCCCTGCTCGTGCGCGAGTTCCTTCACCGCGGGCAGGTAGTCGTCGGGCGGAATCACGTTGCCCGCCGTCCCTTGCATCGGCTCGACCAGCACCGCCGCGAGCGCACCCGCCGAACTATGCTTGAGCTGCTGCCGCGCGAAGTCGACGCAGTACATCCCGCACTCGGGATATTCCAGCTTGAACGGGCAGCGATAGCAGTCGGCATACGGCACCACGTACTGGCCGCCGGGCAGCGGACCGTAGCCCTGCTTGGATTCGTCGCCGATAAGTCCGATCACGCCGCCGGTCTTGCCGTGGAAGCCGCCCCAGAAGCTCAACACCTCGTGCCGCTTGGTTTTCGATCGCGCGAGCCGGAGCGCCGCTTCAACCGCCTCGGCGCCGCCGCTATACAGATGCGCGCGGTTGAGGCCGGCGGGCGCGGCCTCGCCGAGCATCCTGAAGGCCTCCGCGCGCTCGGGCGTGGCGAAGGTGCCGACGATGAGCCGCGAGGCCTGGCGCGAGAGCGCCTGCGCCAGCGCCGGATGGCCGTGACCGAGGCTCGCGACGGCGACGCCGGCAAAAAAATCGACGAACACGTTGCCGTCGACGTCGGTCGAGCGTCGCGCCCTCGCCATGATCGAACGCGACGCCGGCGAGCAGCGAGATACGCTGGCGGCCGGGCGCGATATGGCTCTGCTCGTCGGCGAACAGCGCGCGCGAATTCGGTCCGGGAACCGCGGTGGATGATTTTCGGCTGGAGACCGGGCCCGCGCGGGGCCTGCGATTCATTCGCGATCGCCGATCCGTTGGCGGTCTTGGATCCGTTGGCGGTCTTGGGTCCGTCCGCGACCTTCGATCCGCCGGCCGTCCTCGGCGTCGGCGTTTGAGGTTTGCTCATGCTGCGGTCTGCCTGCGCCCTCCTGGAAAAGTATGGCTCAGAAGCCCTGGCGCGGCCGGCGCGCGAGCATCAGGCAGCGCCGCGCAATCGCGCGGGCAGCGGCCTCGCGTACCCGGCTGAAGCTGGGCCAGTCGTTGAAATCGATCATCATAAACCGCTCGCCGTCGATCACCGCATCGCCGCCCCACGTCTCGAGACCCAACGCGGTGGCGGCAGCCGCGGCGCTCCGCGCCAGTTCGAGCCGCACCTGGTCGGACATCGAACTCTGTTCCCCCTTCCCGCCTTCTTCATCCAGCGCCGCGAAGTATTCGCCGCCGCTGACGCCGTAGAACTTTACCACCCTGCCCTCGACCGCCTGCTGCACGTAGGCGACCGGCACTCCGCGCTCGGCCATCCCGGCCAGCGCCGAGCGCAGCGCGCCACGGCTTTCTACCCGCTGCACGTCGTCGGGCGCAAGCGCATGCAAATCGCCGCGCTTGACGAACATCGGCGCGTCGAGGTCCAGCACGCCGAGCGGCGACAGGTCGGGCGGGCGCGAACCGGTCCTGACCAGCGCGCCAGTCGGCACGGGGACGCCGGCATGGACCAGGCCGGCGCACAGGAGATCGCGGTAGCAGTTGCGAATCGCGAGCGCCGAATTGACCGCGATCGCGCCCTGCTGCTCGAGCGCCACCAGGCGACCGAGCGCGCGCTCACCCTGGCACATCGCGAGCACCAGGTCGGCGCCGGCCGGTGAATCGTCGACCAGGCGCGCGGCGCTGATGGCGGAGACTTCAACGCCATGGCGCTTGAGCTCGGCCAGCACCGCGTCGAGGATCGCGGCGTCGTGCTCGACCTTGCCCGGCGAGAATTCAGTCTCGCGATAGACGCCCAGCGCGCGCATCGTTATCCGGCGCTCCCGTCTGGCTTGCCGCTCTCGCTCCGGCTGTGCATCGGCTCATCGTCAATCATCGCGCGCGCGGCGGCAAGATCGGCCGCCTCGTCGACGTCGATCGTCGCCTCGAGCTCGATCGCGGCGAGGCGCATCCCGCTCGCAACCGCCATCGCGAGCAGCTTGCGCATCGCGTCGAGGCGCTCGGCGCGCGCGCGCGGCGCAAAATCGAAAATCGCCGCGGGCAACCAGTAGAAGCCCGCCGTGACCATCGCGCTCTGCCGCTCGCCGAGCGCCACGATCGTGCGGTCCGGCGCGACCTCGGCGAACAGCGGCCGCTTGTCGCCACGCCATCGCACTACCGCGAGCGCGCCGTCGAAGCGCGCCGCGTCGCCGCCGGTCAGCTCCAGCGCGCTCGCGGCGAAGCGGCACAGCTCAGCCGCATCGACCACCGCGTCGACCGTGGCGAGCAGAAAATGCCGGGCGCCGCGCATGTGCTCACCCAGCGCAAACAGCGATTCCATCGAACTCGGCGTATCGCGCACCTGGAGTTTCATCCATGGCGGAATCGCGGACCGCGCGGGCCGCGAGGAGCCCGGCGGTCTCGGAGTTGACCAGCGCCACGACGGTCTCGGCACCCGCCCGATGCAACATTCGCGCCTGCCGCACCAGCATCGTCTCGCCCCCAAGCTCGACCAGCGGCTTGGGAAGATCGTTCACCGCGCCGCGCAGACGCTCGCCGCGGCCGGCCGCAATAATGCGCGCCGCGGAACGCCGGCTTACCATTTTCAGATCTCTTCAACTCATCGAGCGTATCGATCGTATGGTCGGCCAGCGCGGCCGCCTCTTGCGCCTGCGGATGCTCGCCGGGTCCTGCGTGCTGCGCGCGCAGCCAGATCGAGCGCATGCCAAGTTTGCGCGCAGGCGCGCAATCCTTGTGCAGCGAATCACCCACCATCGCGACCTGGTTGTGCGGCAGATCGAGCACCTTGAGCGCGGCCACGAAGATGCGCTCGTCGGGTTTGAAGACACGCATGTGCTTGGAGTCGATCGCGACCTGGATAAGCTCGCGGATGCCGGCCTCGAACAGGACGACCTGCAGGTTGCCATAGAAATTGGAGACCACTCCGAGCTTGAAGTCGTGCGATAGCTCCTTGAGCAGCTCGCGGCTGCGTGCGAGTCCGTCGGCCGACTCCTCGGCGAAACCGGACGCGATTCGATCGGCGAGGCGATGACGATCCTCGCCGAGGCTCGCGAGATGCTCGCGAACGCTGTCGGGTCCGTGGCGATGGAGATGGTCGAACTGATGGGCGACGAGAGTCCCGACCAGCTCGCGCAGGCTGTGGCGATGAATCTCGTCGCCGGCCTGGTAAGCGGTGCGCGTGGCATGCGAATAGGCAACGTCCAGCTCGGCACGGCTAAGCTGCACGCCTGCGGCATGGTAATGGCGCACGAAACGGTCCAGCCAATGGTGTGGATGGTCGAGCGTGCCGCCGAAGTCGAATAAAATCGCCCGGGTGGGACTGGCCACGGCGCCAGCTTAGCAGCCCTCGCATTGGGCCTCTACAAATGAGACCGTTAAGAACTGGGACGGCTCGCGGTTACGCAAAAGTTAAGCGTTATGAACAGGCGGGGGACGGGTGGTGGACGAACAGGCGGACAGACCGCACGGTCAGTACATTGACTCTGCGCTTCAATTAGTCTAAAAGCCTTTGTTCAATAAGGCTTTATTTGATTGAGACAGCTTTAATCAACGTTCCCGCCCGCGCGGGCAATATGATCTTCGGGCGATCGCTGCTGGAGCGCCTGATGCTTATTTGTCAACGCGCGGGAGTGAAGCGATTCTTTATCGAGGCCGGCGACCCCGAGGACGGTGGCCTGCGCGCCTCTTTGGGCTCGTTCCGCGACCATCCCGAGATCAATTTTGTCGGCTCGTTCGCCGAGGTCCTCGAGCAACTGCCGGCCGACGCGCCTTGTATCGCGCTTAAGGGCAACCTGGTGCTGGCGGCTTCGCAGTTGCGCGGGCTGCTCGACGAGCCAGGCCGCCCGGCCCGGCGAAGTCATCAGCGTCGGGAGCACCGATGTCGCGCGCGGCGGCAGCGTCGCGGCGGGGCCGCTCAGGCTGTTCTGGTCGAGGGCTCCAGCGCTGTGGCCTCGCAGCTCAAGCCGAGCGGGCAGTTGCCGTTCGCGCTCGACGGGCGGCCGACGGACGTTCAGGAGGCTGAACGTCGATCTGGCGCGCGAGCTGCGCCGCGAAAGCGCCGACAAGGACGCGCTGATGGCGCGATGGGTCGACCGGCGGCTGTCGTGGCGAATCAGCCTTCGCCTCGCGCGCACCGCAATCACGCCCAACCAGGTGACGCTCGCCAACACGGCGCTGGGGCTGCTGAGCGCGTGGCTGTTCAGCTCCGCGGGCTATTGGCCGCGGGTGATTGCGGCGCTGATGTTCCTGGTCTCGGTGACCTTCGATGGTGTTGACGGCGAGCTGGCGCGGCTCAAGATGACCGAATCGCCATGGGGCGCGCGGCTTGACGTGATGACCGACAATCTGGTGCATGTCGCGATCTTCGCCGGCATCATGACCGGGTGTTATCGGGCGAGCGGCAGTCGCGCCTATATCTACCTGCTCGCCATTCTGCTGGTCGGCTTCGGATTGTGCGCGCTCACGACCTGGCGCGCGACTCGCGTCAACGGCGAACGGGCCGAGCAGTTCATCGCGCAGGTTGAACGAGTGAGCGGCCGCGACTTCGCCTATCTGCTGGTCGTGTTGGCGCTGCTCGACAGGATTAACTATTTCGCCTGGGGAACGGCATTTGGCACCTACATCTTTGCCTTCGTGATGTGGTGGATGACCACGCATCGGACGACGGGCAGAGCGAGCTCGAACGGCGGCCCGCGCAAGCGCGGCATCGCCAGGAGGCAGTGTGAAGAAACCGCGAATCCTGCTGGTACAACCGACGACCATCCATCTGGACGGTACGCCGCATAAAACCCGCTGGCGCCTCATCATGGGTTTGATGATCCCGCTTTTGGCGGGGCTGACGCCGGACGACTTCGACGTGACGCTATGCGATGAGCGGCTGGAAGAACTCGACTTCGACGGCGGCTGGGACCTGGTCGGCATGACCACCACCATCGGCGCCTCGCTGCGCGCCTACCAGCTCGGCGATGAGTTTCGCAAACGCGGCATCCCGGTCGTGATGGGCGGGTTCCACGCCACGCTCCAGACCGAGGAAGCGCTCAAGCACGCCGACGCGGTGGTCCAGGGCGAGGCCGACCTGGTATGGGAGCCGCTGCTGCGCGACTGGCAGGACGGCAAGCTCAAGCGGATCTACAAGGCCGACAAGCTGCACGATCTGAAGAACCTGCCGCGCCCGCGCCACGAACTGCTCAAGCTCAACCGCTACCTGTTCAAGGCGGTGCCGGTGCAGGCGAGCCGCGGATGCCCGTACCGCTGCTCGTTCTGCGAAATCCCGGTCTTCTACGAGGGCAGCTATCGCACCCGCCCGATCGAGGACATCGTCGAGGAAATCAAACAGGTCATGGCGGTCACCGGCTTTCGCCGCTTCCAGTTCATCGACGACCAGATCACCGGCAAGCACAAGTTCGCGCGCGAACTGTTCCGCGCGCTGATTCCGCTCAACATCCGCTTCTCCTGCCTGTGGACCATCAACTCCAACCATGACGAGGACCTGCTCGAACTCGCGGCCCAGGCCGGCGTGTTCCACGTCAATATCGGAGTGGAATCGATAAGCCAGGACAGCCTGCTATCGATGAGCAAGATCCAGAACCACACCAAGGACTACAAGAAACTGCTCAAGCGGCTGGAGCACTACGGGATTTACTATTCGCTCAACTTCCTCTTCGGACTGGAGGAGGACCATCCGCAGATCTTCGACGACACCCTCGACTTCCTCCACGAGGTCAAGGCGCCCGAGGCGTTCTTCAATACGGTCACGCCGCGCAAGGGCACGCCGATGCGCACCAAGCTCGAGCAGGAAGGCCGCGTCATCATCCCCGACGCCGACATGTACACCAACAACTTCCGCTGCATGTTCGTGCCCAACAAGCTCTCGCCGCAGCAGGTCGAAGAAGGGCGTGTGGCGCTGCACCAAGGAGTTCTACTCGTTCAAGTCGATGTTCAAGCGGCTGCTGATGCCGCCGGGCAAGTTCACCTGGCAGGGGCTGACCGAGAATATGTTGTTCTGGTACGGCGCGAAGCGGCAGATCGACCCGGTCGACTATTACTAAGACCGCGCGCCGCTATAGTCACTGACGCAACGGGGCGGGAGCGGGCCGATCGGCCGGCTCCCGCCCCGAGCTTTCCTAAGCGACGGGACTTTCATGCTCCTAAGCGGCTGGGAGATTGCCATCAAGGCCCGGCTAGGCCGCCTCAGCATCGCTGGCAACGATCCTGAAGCTTTTGTGGCGCAACAGGTAAGCGCAAAGAATCTCAGTATCCTGCCGATACATCTAACCATGCGCTGAAGACCTATGCGCTGCCCGATCATCACAAGGATCCCTTCGATCGGCTCCTGGTGGCTCAATCCATCATAGAGGCCTTGCCGCTTCTAAGCGCGGATCGGCACCTGGCCGAGTATCGGGTGCGCGTCATCTGGTAACGGAAACGCTGCGGGCGACACGAAGCCGCTCGCTCACGGCGCCAGCCTATGCCCAGCAAGCTCACGCCGCAGGCGGTGCAGAAGATCGCGTTATCGATGAGCCGCGTCTTCCCGACGTGCGCCGCGATAGCGACAACCACCGGCCGTTCGACCCGCGCGATCGACGCGAGCGATTCGGAGTCGACCGCCTCGATGTACTCGATCCTGAGTTCGGGCGTCGCGCTGAGCACCGCGCATGCGGCGCGTACCAGCGCGCGCGGGTCGCGCGCACCGGCGGCGAACTCGCTCCGCGCGGCTTCCAGCGCCGCGCTCAGGCTGAGCGCGCGCTTGCGCTCGTCGGCCGAGAGATAGGCGTTGCGCGAGCTCATCGCGAGTCCGTCGGACTCGCGCACGGTCGGCATCGGCACGATCTCGAGATCGAAGTTGAGGTCCTTGACCATCCGCTGGATCGCGCGCAACTGCTGAAAGTCCTTCTCGCCGAACATCGCGTAGTGCGGCTTGACGATGTTGAACAGCTTGGCGACCACCGTGGTAACGCCGCGGAAATGGCCCGGGCGATGCGCGCCGCACAACCCCTTGGTGATTTCCACCGCCTCGACCCAGGTCTGCGCGCCCGCCGGATACATCGCGTCGGGCTCCGGCGAAAAGACGAAGTCGACCGGCACGTCCTTCATCATCTCGCAGTCGCGCTCGAAAGCGCGCGGATAACGGCCGAAATCCTCGTTGGGCGCGAACTGGGTGGGATTGACGAAAATCGAAGCCACCACGACCTCCGCGCGCCGTCTGCCCTCGCGCATCAGGCTGAGATGGCCCTCGTGCAGGAAGCCCATCGTGGGTATGAAAGCGATTCGCTTGCCCGCGCGGCGTATCGCGTCGGAGCGGCACTGCATCTGTGCTGGCGTGGTTATGATTTTCACGTTCGGCTTCCTTTTTTGGTCGCGATATCCGGCCAATTTCGCCGCGGACAAAAATGCGGGGCCACCGCGCATACCGGCACCCCGCATCAAACGTGCTCTGAAAGCGCTCAAGCCGTTCGGGGTCCCGGTCCCGTTTCAAAGATCCAGGCGCTAGCCCAAGCCTATGTCCACACTGCTCCGTTGCCGGAGTCTTCGCTGCCTCGTCTATGTGTCTCGCCGGGTCCAAGCCTCGACGGAGTGCAATCTATTAGTACGATGCCCTACTTGAGTAAAGACCTATTCGGTGCCTGAGCAACAACCGAATCGCCGGTATCCTACGGATTCAATTTCGCCGCGCTCGGCTGCGGCATCTCCACCGGCACCTGGAGACGTTTGCCGCTGCGCAGGATGTTCAGGTAGACGGTCTCGCCCGGTTGCGCATCGCGCAACTGGTCCTGAAAATCCATGAAGTTGGTAACCCGGTTGCCGTCGACTCCGATGATCAGATCGTAGTTCTCGCCGAGCTGGATGGTTTCGATCACCGGCACGGCCAGCACCGCCGGCGGAAACACCAGCGAAGCCGCCACGGCCGCGCCCTCGAGCACGTCATGGGCCGCGCGATGGCCCGCCTGCACTCCCGGCACGCTCGGCCGGACTGCCGGGCTGCAACGCGACCACCAGCAGCCCGTCAATCTCGCGGCCGTTTTTCGCCCGCCGCGCGCCCTCCTGCAATTCAACACCGAGCGGCGAGGTGTTGACCCCTTCGTTCATGAACTCCTGCAGGCTGTGCAACTGCGGCTCATTGAGCGGCATCTGCTGATTCGCTTCGTAGTTGACGACCTGCGAGCCCGGGGAGGCGGCGCCGTCCCGGGCTCGACCGTCTGCTCCTGCGCGGCGGATCGGGATGACGGTGGTTCCCGGCGGCGCCTCGTCGGGATTTTCGCTCTGCTCATCAGCCGCCGGAGCATCAGTGGCCGCAGGGCCGGTCGCAGCCGCGGCGCGGCTGCGATCGCGCCCGAGACGGAAGCGTCTGGCGCAGCGGAGCCATCCGGGAGGCGTCGCACGCGGCGCAGCCGTCGTTTATGAGAACAGTCCTGGGGCCGCCGGCGGGCGCCGAGGCTTCAGCCGGCAGCCGCACCGACGGTGCGGCGTGGCCGCGCCCGCCTGCGGCGCATGGCGGCGTGCCAGCCGCCGCGGCAGGCGGCGCGCCGGCAGCCGAGGTGGCCGACTGCGGGAGCCGTCGCGGCGGCGCCGCCGCGCCGCTCTGCGGCGCGGCGGCGTGGCCGTCGCAGCCGGCGTCGGCTGGCAGCAACGTGGCTTCTGCTTCCGCCGTGCGGCAGCGAGCGTGACTCTTCTTCGGCTGGCGCGGCGGCTGGCGGCACTCGCCGCTGGCGCCTCAGGAGCCCAGGCGCCTCCGGCGCGGCGCCCAGCGCGCCAATCGTGGCGGACGGGCCGACGGGCGGCTCGTCCTGGGCGAGCGCCGGGCTTATCGCGCCGAGCGCGATAAGCCCGGCCGCCAACGCCGGCGCCGCCACCGAAAAAATCGCGGCGCGGCGTGCCAGCGATGAGCGCGGCCGTTCTAGTTGAGGCTCCAGCGGCTCTCATGTTCGACCACGCGCCCCTCGTTGCGGAGCTTTTTCAGATGTGAGCGCACTGAATTGGAGGCGGCGGCGTGCAGATACTCGGGCACGTCGACGTAAATCTTCTTGACGATCTGCATCGGCTCGAGCGGCTCTCCGCCGGCCAGCGCCTCGAGCACCTGGCGCTCGCGCAGTTCGCGATGCGCGATGTACTCCTCGATTTTCTGCCGCGGATTGCGGATCACCGGGCCGTGCGCGGGATAGATCAGCGCCAGGTCGAGTTCCAGCAGGCGGCGGAGCGAGTCCATATACTGCCCCAGGTCGCCGGTATCGTCGGGAATCACCGTGGTGCCGGCGCCCAGCACCACGTCGCCGGTGAACAGCGCCCTTTCCTCTTCGAGGTAGTAGCAAAGATGGTCGGGAGCATGGCCCGGCGTATGGATCGCGCGGAGCGTCGCGCCCTCGGTCCTGACTATCGCGCCGTCCTCGATCGCACGAATCGGCGCGCCGGCGGCTTCGTCCTTGCCCGGCCACGGCTTCTTGAGCACTTCGATCTCGCCGAAGCGGCGCTGGACCTGGGGGATGCCGCCAATATGGTCGCCGTGCGCGTGAGTGCAAACCACGCGCTCGAGTTCGTCGCTGGAACTGACCTCTTTGAGCGCGTGCGGCAGCAACTCCTCGTATATCGGCACACCGGCGCCGGTGTCGAGCAGCAAGGGCCGGCGCCCTACGCCCACGATGTAGGTGTTGGTGCCCGGGCCGGTGAACGGACCCGGATTGTGCCCCAGCACGGTTGCCACGCGATCGGAGTGGCGCGCGAAGTCGGGCAGCTTCAGCCCGATCATCGAATCGGTGACGACGCGCTGCGGCTTGGCGTCCATCAGGAGTCCCTCGCGCCGCCCGGCGTATAGGCCGCGGGCGCGCGCCGGTTGCGCTCGAAGATCAGGCGCAATCCCTTGAGCGTCAGAAACTCGTCGACCACCTCGATCGTCTTTGACTCGGGCGCGATCAGGTCGGCCAAACCGCCGGTCGCGATCACGTGCGCGTGCTCGCCCCGTTCCTGCTCGATACGGTCGACCAACCCGTCGACCAGCGCCGTGTAGCCGAAGATGAGGCCCGACTGGATTGCGCCGATGGTCGTGCGGCCGACGGCCTCGCGCGGGCGCACCAACTCGACCTCGTAGAGCTTGGCGGCATGCTTGACCAGCGCATCCATCGAAATTCCCAATCCCGGCGCAATCGCGCCGCCCACGTACTCGCCGCGCCCGGTCACGTAGTCGAAAGTGGTCGCCGTGCCGAAGTCGACCACGATGCATGCGCTGGTATAGCGATCGTAGGCCGCCACCGAGTTGACGATGCGGTCCGCGCCGACTTCCTTGGGATTCTCGTACAGGATCGGCATCCCGGTCTTGATCCCGGGACCGACGATCAGCGGCTCGCGTTGGAAGTAGCGATGGGCCAGATCTTCCATCGTGCGGTTGAGCGGAGGCACCACGCACGCAATCGCCACGCCCTCGGGGCGCAGCGGCGGCTCCAGCCCGACGCTGCGCAAAAGCGCGCCGATCATCACCCCATGTTCATCGGTGGTGCGCTCGGCCTTGGTCGACAGCCGCCAATGATTGAGCAGGCGGTCGCCCTCGTAAATTCCGATAACCGTATCGGTGTTGCCGACGTCGATCGCTACCAGCATCGCGCTACCATCATGAATGAACCTGACATGAATGGTCTTGAGGTTTCACGACAGTAGACGAGAGTTCGCGGACGCCTACCTGTGCCCAAATCCGCCCGCGCGAATGCGACATCTGCGAAAACCCGTGAGATTCCGAAGCCTCCCCCGGGAAAGGCTGCCATTGTCCGGGGAAACCCGCGTGGAACAATCGACGGAAGCGGCGCCACTCTGGCCATTGGCTGCGGCATCCAGGACGAGGTTGGTAGAGACCGCATGGAAGCGAATGCCGGCGCCCCCGCTCCGAAAGTCCCCGGCACATAGTAGGGTCCGATCGGCGCTCCGATAATCACAGACGGGGCCTGGACGATGCCGGAAGCGCCAAGCTCCTGCGCCGCTGCCTGCTGCGCCTCGTAGTCCTGGGCGGATCCGATCGGACGGATCGAGATTGTCGGCGCTCTGCTGGTCGCCACCGGTGGCGGCGGCCTGCTGCTGCGCGCCGGAAGCTTCCGTAGCGGAGCCGTCGGCTGCCGTGCTCGCATCAGTTGGATTGTCGGCTGGGTTGTCGGCCGTTCCCGCGCTCGCATTCGCTGGATTGTCGGCCGTGCCCGCGACGGCGGTTGGTAGTTGGCCAATATCTGGGTCGCTCGAAGCTTCGAGCAGCCTTCAGCGCAAGCGTCAGTCGGCTCGGACTCGGCATTGGCCGCTGCATCCGGCCGATACACCGGTGGAAGTACCAGGACGCTATCCAGCTTCTCCCAGGAAGGAGTGCTTTGCTGGCGTCCTGGGCCAGCGACGTGCCGGCCATAACGACCGCGAACAACGGCGCGAAGAATGCAGCCGCAAACATAGCCGCGACATGGTGCGCCGCCTGACTGCGACCGTACCGTGCCGCCTGGTTGCGCTGTAAGATTTCATAACGTCACCTGGTTCCCCCCAGGATCGCCGCAAGGCTATCATCCACTTCAGCCAATCGACAAGCCATCGCGCAACCATCCGCCGAAGATATATCAAGATGTATTAAGGACATATGAAGAGCGCGGATCCGCGCTACCTCGGCCGCGTCCGGCCGCGATCGCATCCTCTCCCACTGATCCCAACCTCGCCGCTGAAGCCGACGGTTCCCGCACGCGATTTCGGCTCGCCGCGGGTTTTCACGCGGTGGGCGCTCGGCTAAGATGCGCGCCATGTCAGAACCCAAAGTAGCATTGGTTACCGGAGCCGGACGGGGAATCGGACGCGACATCGCACAGCGCCTGGCCCGTGAGGGCTATGCCTGTGGACTCATCGCGCGCACCAAGTCGCAGCTCGAGGAGACCGCGGAACTTATCGTCAAGGCCGGCGGCAAAGCGCTGGTGACACCGACGGACGTCTCCAAGCGCGAGCAGGTGCTGGCGTCGGTCGAGGCGGTGGAGCGCGAGCTCGGGCCCATCTCGGTGCTCATCAACAACGCCGGCGCGTATCTGCGCAAGCGCTTCGAGGAGATCACCGAAGAGGACTTCGACTTTCAGCTCAAGGTCAACACCTACGGGCCGTTCTTCTGCACCCAGGCGGTGGTGGGAAAGATGACGGCGCGCGGCGGCGGGACCGTCATCTTCGTGCTGGGATCGGAGACGCGCGGCGGGCCGGCGCTCTACTCGGCCTATACCGCCTCCAAGGTGGCGCAGCGTGCGATCGCGGAGTCGCTCGCCTACGAGTACATGCACCTGGGCATCCATTCGGCGACGCTGGACGTCGACGGCGCCGTGGACAGCCCGCGGGTACGCGAGGCGGCGCCCGAGGCCGACCCGTCGCATTTCGTGCCGCCCTCGGCGATTTGCGACGAGATCGTGCATCTGATCAACCAGCCGCGCGGCGCGTGGACGTTTTCGATCGATATGCGGTCGTTCGTGCAATGGCGGCCGCGGGTCGCGGCGAAGAAAAAGGTCTAGCGCCGCGCGTGCACGTCCCTCGTCGCCGGGACAGAGCCACTGGCGCAAGCTCGCGGTCGGCGCGCGATGCTGCATTTCGATTTGCGCGCAACTATACTGGCGTGGCGCTCAACCGTAGCGATGCGGGCCGCCGGAGAGTATACCGGCGGTCGTAGCCGTGTGGCCGAGTCTGCTCTCGGGTCGGGGCGTGGCGCAGCCTGGTAGCGCACACGCTTGGGGTGCGTGTGGTCGCCGGTTCAAATCCGGCCGCCCCGACCAATCCAATTTCCAATAGCGTCAGAACGACCAGAACTGCGTATTGTAAGGCTGCCAGGTGTGGCCCGCACTACCGTGGATGGTTGTGGCCGTCGTGTTACAGGTGAATACGTAGGTGATGGTGCCTACCCGACGGGCCACTCCGATGATGCCTTTGGGCAAAGACAGCGGAAACGGCACGACCGGCGTGCCGGTGAGTTGAACTTCATAGGATTTGACTTCGTCAATGACTGTCTCCAGGTTCGCAAGCTCGGCAGGTTGCAACGCGGCGCTCAGGTACTGCCAGCCCAACGCGCCCAGAGACCAGTAAAAGACGCCTTCGGCTCCGGCGCAGATCGCGAGCCAGGTCTCTTGCCTCAATTGCGCGCGGGTCAACCAGCCGGTGCCATTGCTGTTGCCCCAATACTGCACCACCGTCCAAACCGGCCTCGCGCCATGGCCCTGCAGCACCGCCTCGGTGGTCGAATCGGAGACCATCGAGATCGGAGCATTCGCGGAGAGCGGATACGGATCCGTGCCGATGATATCCGTAACATCGCGCCACGGCTCGAGCTCCGCCGGCGAGTTCTCCACGATCAAGGCCGGCATATCCGGCGCGTAAGGCCTCACCGTCGTGCGGATTCCCCAGTTGCCCTCGATCGGGCTGCCACGCCCGAGGCTAAACTCATCATCCAGCTCGTCGGCCAGGTACCACGCGAATAGCCCTGGTTTGCCACTGTCGTTGGTAGCTCGCGGGACGAGGTAGCTGCTGTTCGGGATGCCGTTCCAGTCCAATGGCGTAAGTTGGTCGTTGATGGTGTCGATACCCGCCATTCCCAGCGCGCGCAGCGCCTGCCCCATCGCTTCGATGTTGGCTTGCGAAGATCCGTCCTGAAAGTAATTGAGGTACAAATCGGCTTTCACAGCCGGAAAGAACTTCGCCAGATAGTCCGACCAGCCTGCCTGATTACCGAAGGCTGAGCTCGTGTCGTAAACACCAATGGCGAAACGCTTGGTCAGCTCTCCACTGGCGTCAGGCAGATGAATAAATCCGTCCTCGTCTATATAGCCATTGGCCAGCCGCGTTTCTTTGATCATTTGATACTGCGGAACGAAATTCGACCCTGGATCTTCCAGCGACAGTGTATAAATACCGTTCGGCAATTTGAGCGCGCTCAGGTCCATCGTGACAGTCTGCCAGGACGAAGTCAGTGCGATAACCTTGCTTCTTGCGAGCACCACGTTGGCCGGGTTGGTAAGCACCATAGTGGCGGCGCCGGTTCCCCTGACGTCGGCGCTGAGGGTCTGCGGACCGTCATCCCACAATCGTCCCATGTAGTTAGGATAACGTAGGAACATCTCGGCCGTCGGATTCTCCAACTGCTGCATGACCAGATTGTCGAACAGCAGAGTCCCGCCGGCCGCGGCGAAGGAGAAGGCTCCAAGATAGTAACTTCCGGGCCCCAGGTAGGCCATCGCGTTGACCGCCAGCCTCCAGGAAGTCCCTCCGACGATATCGGTAGAGGCGCCGGTAACCCGGTTGATGCAGGACCCAGCGCCGACCTGGAGGCGCCCGCCGCCTGAGACCCCTTCAAGATAGCCAGTTAGCGAATACCATGCGCCCTCCGGCGCGATGCTCACCGGCTGGCAGGCATATTCCGAACCTGAAACCGAACTGCCATTGGTTACCTCCAAGGCGCAAGAGCCATCTTCAGCATTCGTGCATTCCTGCGTCCAAATGCCGTTATTCGGCACCACGCTCCAGGACGCGAGCCCATTCTCGAACGAACCATTCGTCAAAAGATTGGGACCCACGGGCGGCCAGGACCATTTCTGAATCATCCCGCCCCATGATCCCCCTGTGACCGGCGTCGGCGTCGGCTGTGGCGTAGGCGTAGGCGTAGGCGTCGGCGGGCCGAAATTCATCGTGAACGAAGCGCCGATTTTCCGCTGAGCGGGGGAATTCGGATTGAGAATCGGCTGCACGCTGACCGACTCCACGGCCGAATCCCGCGCATAGAAGGTTATGAAGCTCTTGCCCGCCTCGACGACAAACTGATTGTTAGGCTTTGCGCACGAAGACTTCGGCGAAAACACAACGGAAGCGCTTTGCGGCACGGATAGGGCGACCCGTCGATTCAGGCCGACCTTGAAGGGCAACCCGTCTTGCGCGACCGCGGTAATCCTGAAGGCGGTGCATTTCCCAACTGGAACGCTCGTCGGGCCGGAGATTAGAACACCCGTCAATATCCGTTTGGCAGAGGCAACGCTCCTTGGGCTCAAGCTGAAGTAGCAGACACTCAAAATCAGAATAGCAAAAGGTATCCGCTTCATCGGGTCAGCTCCTGGAGAGCCCCTTGCTTCCGCGTCGCAACGGTCTCCCGCCGATTCCACCAGGGGCCACTGGATATTCCAGCCCCCGTAACCCGCCCCGCTTCACATCATTGCCGCCGAGCCGATCAACAGGAAACTCCTAGCAATATCCTGGCGCGCCGTAGTATGACGGCGCGCGGTGCTCGAAGAAGTTGCGCCACGGTTTCCATCCCGAACTACGAGGCGAACGACCAGAACTGCGTATCGTACGGCTGCCAGGTATGGCCCGCACTGTCGCTCACTACCACGCTCGTAGTATTGCAAGTGAACACGTATGTAGTCGCGCCCACCTGGCGTGCAATGCCGATGATGCCGGCAGGCAACGGCAACGGAAACGGTACGACCGGCGTGCCGGTGAGTTGAACTTCATAGGATTTGACCTCGTCAATGACCGTCTCCAGCGCCGCGAGCTCGGCAGGCTGCAGTGAGGCGTCCAGGTACTGCCATCCCACCGCGCCGAGAGACCAGTAGAAGACGCCTTCGGCCCCGGCGCAAATCGCCTGCCAGGTTTCCTGCCGCAACTCCGTATCGCTAGGCCAGCCAGTACCGTCGCTGCTGCCGAAGTATTGCACCACCGCCCATACCGGCCGCGCGTTGTGGCCCTGCACGATGGCCTGGCTGACCCAGTCCGACACCAGCGAGACTGGATTGTTCGAATAGACTGGGTAGGGATCGACCCCGATGATGTCAGTCACGTCGCGCCACGGTTCGAGTTCCTGGGGCGCATTTTGTACGATGAGCGCGGGCATATCCGGCGCATAGGGCCGCACCGTGGTACGGATACCCCAAGTCCCCTGTATCGGATTGCCCCCGCCAAGACTCCAGTCCTGGTCTCGTTCGTCGGCCAGATACCACGCGAATAGCCCTGGCTGGCCGTCGTCGTTGGTGGCTCGCGGGACGAGATAGCTGCTGGTCGGGATGCCGTCCCAGTCGTATATCGACATTCGATCGTTGATAGTGTCGATTCCAGCCATCCCCAACAACCGCAATGCCTGGCCCATCGCCTCGATGTTGGCCTGTGTCGTTCCATCCTGAAAGTAGTTGAGATACAGATCGGCCTTCACGGCGGGAAAGAACGTCGCCAGATAGGTCGACCAGGCAGGGACAAAGCCCCACGCGGCTCCCGTGTCATAGACCCCAATCGTGAAACGCTTAGTCAGTTGTCCGCTCGAATTGGGCAAATAGAGGTACTGGTTCTCATCGATATAGCCACTGGCGAGCCGCGGCCCTTTGACGATTTGGTACTGCGGTACGTAGTTCGCTCCCGGATCGTTCAGAGACAGCGTATAAGTACCGTCAGGCAAGTTGAGCGCGCTAACGTCCATCGGAACGGTCTGCCAGGTCGAAGTCAGCGTAATTGCGGGGCTTGACGCGAGCACCGTGCCCCCCGCGTTGGTAAGCACCATAGTGGCGGTACCGGCCCCTCTGACATCGGCGCTGATGCTCTGCGGACCGTCATCCCATAGTCGTCCCATGTAGTTAGGATAGAGCAGGAACATCTCGGCCGTCGGGCTCTCCAACTGCTGCACCGAAATATTGTCGAATTGCACTGTCCCGTTGGGTTTGCCGTAAGCGTACGGGATCATGCTGTAGGTTCCCGCCGGAAGGAACGTCATGGCGTTGATCGAGAGCGTCCACGGTGTGGTCCCGCCGACAATTGCCGTCGAGGTGCCAGCCACCACTCCTCCGCAGAGGCCACTGCCGATCTGAAAGCGCCCGCCGCAGTTGCTGGGCGTGGTCACACCGCTCGCCTGGATATAGCCGCCGAGCGTGTAGTAGGCACCCTGGGACGGTGCGCTCAGAGGCTGGCAGCCAAACAATGAATAACCCGAAACCAAATTGCCGTTGGCAATCTGTAGCGCGCAGGAGCCATCTTCGGCATCTGTGCATTCCTGCGTCCAAACCCCGGTTGTCGCAGGCGTGAAAAGCCAAGGTGCGAGGCCACTTTCGAACGAGCCATCCGCCACGAGATTGGGACCTTCGACCGGCCAGGTCCATTTCTGGATCAACCCGCCCCACGATCCGCCTGTGACCGGCGTCGGGCTCGGGGTGCTGGTTGGAGTTGGCGTCGGACTCGGCGACGGGCTCGCCTGTGGCGTCGGCGTTGGTGGAACCGGCGTTGGCGTCGGCGGAACCGGTGTGGGTGTCGGCGGAACCGGCGTGGGCGTCGGTGGAACAGGCGTAGGTGTCGGCGGTACCGGCTCAGCTCTGGTCTCGTTCCTCAGGGCCGGGTCCGACGTGACGTAAAGGCTTAGGTCTCGCCCATTATGGATGACGCGGATTTTCTTAGCAGGAATTTTCTTTTTTTCTCGAAGATCCCGGGCGGATGCATGAGAAACCGCGATATAAAGGTCGACCAGGCGCGCCACTTGGCGGTCAACCCAGAAGCTGCCCTTGAGCGGCTTCCCCTCGCGCCACACCTCGCGTCCGTGAAAGGTCTCAATAACGGCTGGCACCCCTGCCAATCGCGCAACCGGAGAGGCAAACAGGCTTGAGATGAACAGATGCGAATGGACCAGGGAGATGCGTTCGCGGCGCAACAGGCGGACCATCCGGGATACCGCGCCGAGATCCATCAGCGAAGAAACGTCCAATGGGAAGGTCTCGACTCCCGCCTGCGCCAGCTCGGGACGCATCGCACTCAGGAGCCGCTCAGGGGCCGCGAAGTAGGGCTTCATGCCGTAGTCTGGCAGGGCGGCGAGTATTGAGAGCGCGTGCTCCTCCGCTCCCGCCCGAACCGAACTCCATATGAAATGGAGGATTCTAGGTCGGTCGACACCCTCCATATTCATTTATTTCTATTTATTTGAAGCGAAACTTTCTCTAAAATATCTATGAGACTTCTACGCATATCATAAATAGTGGTGTAGCGCCAATTTATCTATCAAAATCACTCGAAAACGAGAGTATCAGCTCCTCGGAAGCGAAGGTATAAAGAAAATCAGTCAGATTGGGCGCGTCTATCGCTTGTACTGCGAGCGCATGTACTGCGAGTCGATCAGCTCGATGAAAGCGTCGTGGGCGAGCAGACCAATCACCGCGATGCTCATGCTGGATGACACGCCGCCACGCACGAAGAGCCGTCTAGGGTATTGTCGTCGTGTGCTCAGGTTTTCCGGTGGAGAAATCCGTGGGCTTCGTGCTAAAGCCGTGCTTGCTGGTATGCGTATGGGTGTTGCGGAGCGCGCCAGTCTGGTGTGTGCTGTTGGTGCTTCGGCTTGTGTCCACTGATTCGCGTGGACGAAGAAGGGTGAGAGCCCGAAGAATCGTTGACACGATAGCCAGGCAGGGCACTGTCCGCGAGCGCTGAACGCGGAAACCACGCGAGCAAAATCAAGGCAGCCAAACAAATGTAGAAGGCCATTTTCACGAAGCCAAGTCTCCTATAATCAACGTCTAACGTCAGAGCCGCGGGGTCAAGAAAAATCAGGCCAAGAAAAGTCAGGTCAAGACAAATCAGGGTCAAACCAGCCGTGGCCCAAAATTCGCCAGGGCGCAGGGCAGCGACCGAGTTGAGCAGCCGGCGATCATGTGTTGTCCGCCCATCCGCGACCAGGAAACTGTCCGACTAAGACCGTAACTGATATATACTTTGAGCGCAGGCAATGTCCATGCGGGACGCAGATCCGGGCCGACGCGGGTCCGGTTTCTTCTCAGCGCTTCGCGATGAGCGCACCAAACGCTTTTGCCAAAAAGGTTTCTGTGGTCCCGAACGATCTCAACGCTCGAGTGATATCAACGCCCGAATGATATCGCCGCCAATGATATCAGCGATTGATATCAAGCTGACTGCTATGATTCCTGGTAGTTTTCGCTCGAGGTGTGCGTGATCGCCGGTTCAAATCCATCCGCCCCGACCCCTTCCCGCCGGGCACTGCGACTGTCGGCCGTTACAAAAGTCACTAGCTACTTCCGAAACTCAGCAACTTCGCAAGGATCAAGTTAATCGTGAGTCCCAAAGAATCCGAACCGTGGCATTTCCCAGAAGCTTCAGCCGCGGAGCCTTCGTCGCAGGCCTCCTCTTCGCAGCCTCCCAAGTCGTCGTCGCCGCTGGAGCGCGCCGGCACCCTGGCGAACCGGTTCGAATCGATATTCGTCCGTCGCTTGATGGTGGTCGGAGTGCTCGGCATGTTGGTGATGTTCGGGCTTTTTCTGTCGAACTATTCCAGCGAACGGGCTCGCTTCTACTGGTGCGCGATGTTTCCCATCTTCGGCGTGGCCTGCCTCGCGCATGAATTGGCGGCCGGGCGCGCGTATGAGATCGCGCTATGGCGAATCCTCATGCGCCAGGCGCTTCATTGGATCGGACCGATAGTCGCGGTCAAAATCCTGTTCATGCAGCACGCGCGGGGCCAGATGGCGACCGATGCGGTCGCTCTGACGATCATCCTGCTGCTCGCGGTCACCTGTTTTCTCGCGGGCGTGCACTTCGACCGCAGCTTCTACTGGGTTAGCGCATTTCTCGCGCTGGCGGCGGTGATAGGCACCGAGATCGAAACTTATCTCTGGTTCGTTGTGGTGCTGGCGCTGATCGCGGTCGCGATCGCAGCGCTATCGGCGATACTGCTGCGCCGCGGTTCCAAGGCCGGGGCGGCGCCGGCGCACACTTCCACCTCCTGACGGCCGGCGCGACGGCGCTGGGGTGGCGATGCGCGCCCCTTCCGCGCGGAGCGCGCGAACCTATCTAATCGCCCAAATGTCAGACGAGATTGCGCACATAGAACAATCCTTGCAGCACTCGTCCGCGAAAAGCGGTTGCGCGCGCGCCTTTTATATAATCTTGGCAGCCTCGCCATTTATTGTCATTCAACTATTGTTGCTTTCCACAACCGCCCCGGCACAGAACGTCGACGGCTCACGCAATCGGATCGAAAGCGCGCGGCCAGAACCTACCGTCGCTTCGCCGATCCAGGGCGTCAGAGATTCCGAGTTACACGATAGCTTCTATGAGATACACAATGGGCATCGACACGAAGCAATCGACATCAGCGAACCGGCGGGCACGCCTGTTCACGCCGTCGTGGATGGCACGGTTCAGAAGCTATTCTTCAGCAAAGCCGGAGGGAACACCATCTACGAATTCGACCGAGGAAGTGTATATTGTTACTACTACGCGCATTTGGACCGCTATGTTGACGGACTTCATGATGGAATGCCCGTTTCGCAGGGTGAAGTCATCGGGTACGTTGGATCCACAGGCAACGCGTCGCCCGCTAGTCCTCACCTGCACTTCGCAATCTACCTTCTCGGACCTCAAAAACATTGGTGGCAGGGCACACCGATAGATCCCCTTCCCATTCTTGAGCGCTCGCTGAGGCGGCTTCTCTAGCTACAAAATGAGGTCGGCCCGGCTGATACCGGCCGACCTCTTCAACGAGGAGACTACGAGGCTTCGCGGCCTCCGGGTCCGCAGCGGTTCCTATTTGGATTTACCGCAGCAATCCTTATAGGCCGTGCCGGACCCGCATGGACACTTGTCGTTCGGTTGTGGCATAGACTCGTCCTCCTTTTGCTTTACGTTCTCCGAGTTTTTGCGCAAATCTTTTCAGCCGTGCGCCACCGTGTTTTTCACACTCAGGTAGGCCCCGAGTCCGCAGCCGATGGCAACTATGCCGGCGATCGCCAGACACTCCCACCATTGCATCCATTGATGTAGCAACGGGATGAGGGCCGCGAGTAAGCATGAGCCGCCGATCACACCGGCGCACAAGATCACCAGACCTGCGATCGCCCGATCGGCCATCGCCATCAACGACGGAGCGATCCTGGCCTCCAGTAGCTGGAGCTCCAGTTGTATGACGCGCGAAAGGTCTTCAAGCATCCGGCCCAGCAGCGTCGGCAATTCTGCGCCGGTCTCGGATCCGTTGGCGGGCGCGCTAGGCTGATGCTGCCGGGTCGCTATTCCCGAGTCCATTGTTCCTTGCCTCGTGCCATACCTCGCTCAGCAAAGCCGCGACCAGGCCGCCCAGGACCAGCACTGCGACAGGCCCATTGCTGCGATTGCCCCATGCGAAGCCCAGCGTGCCGGCGACGCAAACCGACAAAAGAGGGTGGCGCTCCACCAGATGCCCTGGTTGGAATTGCGTGACCGTTTCAACCTTCTGTTCAACCTTCCGATTGACCTCGGTGACGGTTTGATGGAGGCAGTGCCGCGCCTCTTCCAGCTCGCCTTTGATTCGGTCGATGTTGTCGATGTTGTCGTCCATATTGATCCGTTGCGGCCTCGAGCGCGTTGACCAGCGCCGTGCCGGCGAAAGTTCGTCCGAGGAACAGCCCCAGCGCGACGCCCAGGCGGCTGCGGAGTCCGCCGCCGAGCATAAAGCCTGCTCCCGCCGATAGTGTCAGAGCGCGCAACGGGCGCCGCCGTATACTCGACGTCAGTTGGTCGAGATCAGGCGACGTGCGTTGCGATCTGATTTGGGCAGTCATCGGTATGCTCCCGGAGCTCTACAACGAAAACTGCCTGAGAGCTTTCGCGGCAACGTAACCTATTACAAATGCTCCCGCGAGGGCGATCCAGGGCTGGCGCTGCACGAACTCGGCAAGGCCGTCTGAGACCTCGCCCGCGTAGTCCATTCCCTTGGACACATATTCGCGAGTATTGTCGTATCCTTTCTCGATCGCGTCGCGGCCAATGTTCCTGGCTTCTTCCATCGTATCGCGTGCCGCCGTCGCGGCCGCATTAGTCAGATTGTCCATTTCCTTCATTCTCCCTGAGTGTCCTGAAAACACTATTAGAGCAATTAGTTAGACAGGTCTTCCAATAACCAGGCCTACGAGAAAAAGGGCCAGGAATATTACGAAGAGAACTCTCGCCATATTCGTAGCGGCTCCGGCGATACCACCAAATCCAAGTACCCCGGCGACGATAGCAATGACCAGACAGACGACTGCCCAATATAGCATATGCGTTTTCTCCCTCTTGGCCCGTTGAATCGGGGCTCGGAACTGCCGCGAATGAAGCTCACGCGAATTAAGCTCGCGCAAACTCAACTCGATCGGTCACTTAGCCATCCTGCTGCGACTAGTGTTCAGCAAGGAATGTGCCCGCGTGGAATCTGAAGGACCGAACTTGCGGGACGTCATCTCACAACCGAAGATCGCAAGGCCGTGGCTCGTTTTATTTCGACGCCGAACGCATTATGTTTGCGTTCGAAATTCGGAGCGCTCCCCTTTTTACTGAGAAAGGATTGAATAAATTGCCGATCGCGCGTTGCGATACCGCGATTTCCCGCGGCTTTCTGAATGGCCTTCGTCTTGCTTCTCTATTTCGAGGTCGCGGCGTAGCCGGACATTACTTGAGTTTCACGAGTAATGACTTCGGGTTCACGAAGAACAGAGGACACGACGAATACGAATGCGAGACGTTTGTTCCACTCGCATCAGGGAGGTCGCTATGAAAAACGTCTTTGGGTTGAAGATAATTGTACCAGGGTTGGTGCTGGGTATGGCCCTGGCGGCGCCGGTCTTCGCACAGGAAGACAACGTACCGGCCAGTCAATCGATGAATCAGGCGGGAGCGTCGGCCGAAGACGCGGCGTCGGATACGGGTCAGGCAATCAAGCATGCGTATCATGGCACCGTGACCGCGCTGTCGGATACCGCGATCACCGCAAAGGTCAAAACTGCCCTGCATGAAAACAAGGTTACGAGCGGCAGCGACATTCACGTCGAGACCGTGGCGGGTGTCGTAATGCTCCAGGGTACGGCGTCGTCAGCCGAGGCTATAGCAACCGCACAGCAACTCGCGCAGCAGACCGGCGGCGTCAGACAAGTGAACAACGAATTGACGATGGCGCCCACCGCGTCGCGATGACGTAGGCTGGGATCGGTCCCCGCACGTCGTGATTCCATCGTGGCGGGTACGGGCCTGGTCAGGCGGTATCCGCTACGCGTTCTGGAAGCCTGGAGGCGCAGGCGGCGATGCGCGCCCCTTGCGGAGCGCGCATCGCCGCCTGTTGTTACTACTGCCACCGCCCACCGCGTCTCGCGGCGCACGGCGTCGAGCCCTAGGCCGTCGCCGCCAGCGCCTCCGCATGCGCCACCGGCTCAGGCTTGCCCGATGCCCCTAGCGGAACCGAGCCTGGTGCGCGCTCGAACGGATCTTTCAAGCCGAGCTTGCGAGCATGCTCGCGCAGCGGCGGAATCACCTCTTGCGCAATCAGCCGCATACTCGTGCGCCGCGCCTCGGTCGATATCGGGCCGTCGTTCTGCCAGAACGCGAAGATGCCCGGCCGCAATACGTCGAGGATGTGCTTGAGCTTGGGGATGACCGACTTCGGGGTGCCGACGATGATCTGGTTGTTCTTTTGCGCGCCCTCGTAGCCGGCGTAGACCGCCTTGCGCAGAGCTTCGACATCGACCTCGCCATCGAGCGACTGGAACAGCGCGGGGCCATTCGGATTGTTCGGGTCACTGAACTGCCGCGCCATCCGCCGAGTCGCTTCCTTGGAGTTGTATCCTGGCGGGAACATCCACTCGCCGCGCGCGAAGTGCGAGAGCCCGCCGCCATAAAGGTCCATCTTGCCCAGCTCCTGCGCCTTCTCCTCGGTCTCCGCCACGAAGACCTTCTGCAGGTAGCCGAAATTCTCGGTGCCCGCCTGGTAGCCCTCGTTAGCCGCCGCCTGCGTGTACATGTTCCACATCTCAACCGTGGGCTCGAGGTAGGTCGAAAGCGCCAGGTAAGGATACCTATGCTTGGCGCACCACAGCAGGGTCTCGGGGCTGACCAGGCCGGGAATCCAAATCGGGGGATGCGGCTTCTGAAGCGGCAGCACCCACGGATTCACGAAACGGTAGTGGAAATGCTTACCCTCCCAGCGGAACGGACCGGGCCTGGTCCAGGCTGCGATAATGAGGTCATGCGCCTCGTTGAAGTATTCGCGGTTGTAAGCGGGGTTGGCGTTGTTGGCGAGCTGCTCGCTGCCCGCGCCGCGCACCCATCCGCCCACCAGCCGCCCGCCGGAGATCATGTCGATCATCGCCAGCTCCTCGGCCAGGCGCAGCGGATTGGCGACCACCGGCAGCGGATTGCCGAGCAGCACGATGCGGACTTTCTTGGTGATGCGCGCGAGGATCGAGGCCTCCATGTCCATCACCGCGCCCATGCAGAATGGCGTGCCGTGATGCTCATTGAGCATCACGCCGTCGAAGCCGAGTTCCTCGGCCATCACTTTGTCGTCGAGATACTCATTGAGGAGCTGCGCGCCCTTGGCCGGATCGAAGTAGCGATTGGGCACCCCGAAGAAGCTCTGGATTCTCAGAACCTCATCCTCGGGAACGTAAAGGTACGGCCGCTCAGTGAAATACATTATGTGCATATCAAGCCCTCCGTTTCCGTCTTATGAGCTATGTGCTGCGTCGCGCATTTCCTGACTATATTTCCTATTTCAAAGGCGCTTGCGCCGGATCGCAGGACCGCTCGCCGCAAACGCCGTGGTTACGCCCCCAGCCCTTCCATCGAGCCCAAGTATTCGGGCTTGCCGGTCGGACCCAACGGCACCGAACCAGGCTTGCGCTCGAACGGGCCGTCGAGACCCAGTTCCTTGCCGATCTCGCGCAGTTGCGGAATGACCTCGGTACCCAGCAGCCTCAGACAGGTCATCCGATCCTTGGCCGGAGCCGGGCCGTCGAGCCAGAACGAGAAAATTCCCGGCCGCAGCACCGACAACACCTTCCTCAGCTTGGGGATCACCGTCTTGGGCGTCCCTGTGATCATCTGCAGGCTGTCTTTCGATCCGTCGTAGGCCGCGTGGATCGTCTTGCGCAACGCGTCAAGGTCCTCGGTGTGATCCTGGGAAACGAACGAGAGTCCGGGCGTGTTGGGGTTGGCGAACAGGGTCGAGAGCCGCCTGGTTGCGGCCTTTGAGTTGTAGCCCGGGGGAAACATCCACTCAGGCCGCGCGAAGTGCGAGAAGCCGCCGCCATAAAGGAAGCGGCGGCCCATCTCGTCAGCCTTCTCCTCGGTCTCGTGTACGAAGACGGGCTGCAGATAGCCGAAATTCTCCGGCCCCGCCTGGTAACCCATCTCCGCCGCGCGGTCGGTGTACATCCTCCACATTTCGAGCGTCGGCTCGAGCATCGTGGCCAGCGCCACGTAGGGGTAACGATGCTCGGCGCACCATCGCACCGTCTCGGGACTGATGAGACCTGGAATCCAGATTGGCGGATGCGGCTTTTGCAGAGGCAGGACCCAGGGATTCACGAAACGGAAGTTGAAATGCTTGCCTTCCCATCGAAACGGACCCGGTCTGGTCCAGGCCGCGATCACGAGATCGTGCGCCTCTTCAAAGTATTCGCGGTTGTAAGCCGGGTTGGCGTTGTTGGCGAGCTGCTCACTGCCCGCGCCGCGGACCCATCCGGGCACCAACCGCCCGCCCGAGATGAGGTCGATCATCGCCAGCTCCTCGGCCAGGCGCAGCGGGTTGGCAGCCACCGGCAGCGGATTGCCGAGCAGTACGATTTTGACTTTGCTGGTGCACCTGGCGAGCACTGCCGCCTCGACATCCATCACCGCGCCCATGCAAAAGGGAGTGCCGTGATGCTCGTTGAGCATCACGCCATCGAAGGTGCCGAGCTCGTCGGAATAGATCTTCTCGTCGAGATACTGGTTGAGAAGCTGAGCGCCCTTTTGCGGATCGAAGAACTTGTTCGGCACGCCGAAGAAGCTGCGCAGCTTGAGTACCTCGTCCTCGGGCACGTGGTGATAAGCCCGCTCGGTAAACCACATTATGTGCATTCAGCTATCTCCGAACATCAGCCCAAAAACGCACGCACCTGCTTTAAGAATTCGGCCGGCTGCTCGGCCCCGGGATAGTGTCCGCAATTATCGATCGTCACGACCTTCGAACCTTTGATCGAGCGCTGATAAACTTCGGCCGCGCTGAGCGGAACGACCTGATCCTGCTTGCCCCACAGGAGCATCGTCGGCAGTCCGTCGATTCCCTCGAGCAGATGCGGCAGGCTGGGATTGAACATGTACGGCTCCCACGCCAGCCGCGCCGTCTCGGCGCGCGCTTCTTCCCACGCCTCGTACTGCTCGGGCGTCTGCTCACCGCCAAACAGCTTGGTGAAATCCGGCTTCTGCGGATCGGCCGCGCCGCGCGTCAGGTAGACGCGCGCGGTCACCGTGAACATGTCCATGATGTCGCCTTGGGGTGGACGAATGCCCGCCGGCGCGACCAGGATCATTTTGCTGAACTGGGCCGGGTTGGCGGCGGCCATCTCGGCCGCGATCCAGCCGCCCAGCGAGTGGCCGATCACGTCGATCGGCCCCAGCTTCTGTTCGTGCACGTAGCGCTGGTAGAAACCGGCCAGGTCGCGGATGCTCATGATCCAATCGGCCATCGCCGTTTTTCCGAAGCCGGGATGAATCGGCGTGAGCAGCGTGCGGTCCTTGGCCAGCGCCGAATTCCACGGCGTCCATCCGGGCCATCCCAGCTCGCCGTGCAGGATCAGCAGCGCCTTGCCCTTGCCGCCCTTGACGATGACCAGATCCGTATCGCCGACACGGACCTTTTCTTCGGTCCATTCCCTGTCTGCCATTGAGACTTTCTCCGAGGTTGTATTCGTGGCGTCCTTACGGGCCCGTCGATCTCCCCCAACCGGTCCGCCCGTGCAAAACCAACTCCAATCAGGTCCAGCTTTAGTACAGTGTCATCCTATTTGCCACCGGATTTCCTGATCGTTCCCCATGCTCGAGGCCAAAAGAGGCATCCCTCGCCGTCGGCGCGGGCGCCGGGCGGATGACCCGGCGTGCCAGAAGACGGCCTATAATGATGTATTAGCGAAGGCTATAATTCCGGAGCGGAAGACCGGGGCGCATGATGAGCGGACGATGCGCTGACAGGTGATGGGCTGAAGATGAACGATCTGGTACAAGCTCGCGAACGGATGGTGGTCGAGCAACTCGAGCGCCGCGGTATCAGGGATGCGCGCGTGCTCGCCGCGATGCGCATGGTCGAGCGCGACCGCTTCATTCCGGTCGAGTATGCCGCGCAGGCCTACGACGACGAGCCACTGCCAATCGGCGCCGAACAAACGATCTCCCAACCTTATATGGTGGCGCTGATGTGCGAGGTCGCCCAACTCACCGGCGTCGAACGTGTGCTCGAGGTCGGCACCGGTTCGGGGTACGCCGCGGCGGTCCTCGCACGCCTGGCCGCCGTGGTCTATTCGGTCGAGTGTCTCCCGGCACTATACGAGCGGGCGCGCGCGCGGCTTGAAGCGATCGAGACCACCAACGCGCACCTGAGCTGCCGCGACGGATCGGAGGGATGGCCCGAGCAGGCGCCGTTCGACGCGATCATCGTGACCGCCGCGATGCCTGGTATCGCGCGTCCATTGCTCGAGCAACTCAAGCCTGGCGGGCGGCTGGTCGCGCCGATCGGCGAAGATGACTTGCAAACCCTGGTGCGAATCAGCCTGCGCGACGGCGCCTGGTGCGAGGAATATTTCGGAGAATGCCGGTTCGTCAAGATGACCGGCCGCTACGGATTCAAGGCGCAATGATTCGCAAGCTGATTCGCGAGACGGTTCGCGAGATGTTCGCAAGATGATTCGCAAAATGATTCGAATGACGCTTGGCGGACCGCGCCCTTAGCTAAGGCGCGGGGTGACGAGCCGCGGGAGCGGCCGTGGTGGCGTGGTGGAAGAGGACGCAGGCGCGAGGAAGGTCGATAGGGCGGCACGCGCACGTGCGGCACCGATGCTGAGCGACGCATCGCTCGCCACCGCCGCCGTCATCGCGATAGTTGTATGCTCGGCGATAGCTCTATGCGCGGGATGTTCGGCGTCGGCGCCCCGTAACCCGCCGCCGATGCGGTACGCCGGGAACCCGCGGCCGGTCGAGCATGTCGTGCGCCCCGGCGAAACCGTCTATCACATCGCTCACGCTTACGGCATCAGCGTTCAACGCCTGCTTGAGGCCAACCATCTGAGCGACTCGCGCGACCTCCGTGTGGGCCAGAGCCTGCTGATTCCCGGCTCCTACACGTACGCCTCGCTCGGCGGCATCGAGAGCGCACCCAGCAGCACGATGTGGGACGTGCCACGCGCGTCACGCCAGTTCGCATGGCCGGTATGGTCGGGCACGGTAACCTCTGGTTTCGGGATGCGGCACGGCACGATGCATGACGGCGTGGACATCGCGGCGCCGGTCGGCACGGCGGTGCGCGCCGCCGACTCCGGCACGGTGGTCTTCGCGGGAAGGCTCAACGGCTACGGCGACACGGTTATAATCCGTCACTCCGACAACTACGTGACAGTCTACGGCCACAACTCGCGCATCCTCGTAAGCGAGGGCTCGCCGGTCACACGCGGCCAGACTATCGCGGAGGTCGGCACCAGCGGACGGACCACCGGTCCCAATCTCCACTTCGAGGTGCGCTACGACAATCACGCCTACAATCCACTGAGCTACCTGGCGCCGCCGGGGCCTTCCCCCATCGAAAGCTTTGCCCGCAACGGTCCGTCCTAGTATCTTCAGCCGGACCCGCGCAGCGCAGGCGCAGGGCACAAACACTCAAATGATGGAATTGAACGAACTTCGAAGTCTCGTACGTGATATCCCGGACTTTCCCAAGCCGGGAATCCTGTTTCGCGACATAACGCCGCTTATCGGCAACGCACGCGCCTTCGCCGCGGTGGTCGATATGGTGGCGGCGCCGTTTCTGGGCAAGGTCGACACGGTGCTCGGAATCGAGTCGCGCGGCTTCATCGTCGGCGCGCCGGTGGCCTATCGCCTCGGCGTGGGACTGACGATCGCGCGAAAGCCGGGCAAATTGCCCTTCCACACCATCGGCGAAACCTACGACCTCGAGTATGGCAGCGCCGGACTCGAGGTCCATGAAGACGGGCTGGTGCGCGGCGCGCGAGTGCTGATCGTCGACGATCTATTGGCGACCGGCGGCACGGCGGAAGCCACGGTGCGCCTCGCGCAAAAGCTCCAGGCCAACATCGTGAGCTGCGCCTTCGTGATCGAACTGGCCGCGCTGGGCGGACGCCAGCGCCTGGCATCGGTCCCATGCTTTTCGCTTATCCAGTATGATTGAAGTTACTGCCCGGGAAGTCGCCAGGATCGTCGGGGCGCCGCGTCCGCCTTGGTAACCGTCGTGTCCCGCGTGACATCGAGCGCCGGCCGGCGCAGGCGCTAGTTCCGTGCAGCTCAATGAAATGCAGAACGCGGCCGCGTCAGATCGAAGCCGTCTGCTGACCGTGCTCGCCGTGACCGCGCTCTATTGCGCCGCCGAATTCATCGGCGGGTACTATTCCAACAGTCTCGCGCTGATTTCCGACGCGGTCCATCTGCTGACCGACATCGCCGCGCTCTGTCTCGCGCTGATCACGCTGCGAATCTCGACCCGCCCGGCGAGCGACGTCAAGACCTACGGCTACCTGCGTGCCGAAATCCTGGGCGCGCTGGCCAACGGTCTCTTCTTATGGCTGCTGGTGATCTTCATCTGGTTCGAGGCCGTCCAGCGCCTGCGCAATCCCCATCCCGTCGCGGGGCTGACCGTGATCGCAATCGCAACGGTCGGCCTGGGCGTCAACAGCTTCTCGGCCTGGATGACACACTCAGCCGGTACCGCCGAGGCGGGACGGCCCGGGATGGCGGTGCGCGCGGTGTTCGTCCACGTGGTGTCCGACCTGATCGGCACCTTTGGCGTAATGCTGGCGGGAGCGCTGGTGTTCTTTTTTGGATGGCATCAGGCGGACGCGCTGGTGAGCCTGCTGATCGGCGCGCTGGTGCTTTACAGTTCGTGGGGCCTGGTGCGCGAAGGCGTCGACATCCTAATGGAATCGGTGCCGGCGCATATCGACCTCGAAGAGCTGCGACGCGATCTACTCGCGGTCCGGGACACCGAGGAGGTCCACGATCTTCACGTATGGTGCCTGGCGAGCCGCCAGTTCGCGCTCTCGGCACATGCGGTGGTCACCCGCGAGGCCGACCAGGATCGCGTGCTCTCGGAAATGTCGGCGATGCTCGAGCGGAAGTTCAACATCCAGCACATGACGGTACAGCTCGAACGCGACAGCCGCCGCGCGAGCGAGCCCGAGCACTTCTGAACCGCGCTCGCGTTGTGGAATGAACCGCCGCGCCGCCGCGCGCCAGTCACTTCAAGCCCAATTCCTTCAACCACTCACGATCTACGACTGGGGCGCGCTTGGTGCCCGGCGCCAGCTTCACGCTTCCGGGGGCGCGCTCGAACGGATCGAGCAGGTCGATCTCCTTTGCGTGCGCCTTTAGCGCGGGTATTACCTCATGGGCGAATAATCGCATGCTGGTGCGGCGATCGTCATCGCCAACCGGCCCCTGGATACTCAGAATAATGAAGATGCCGATGCGCAGTACGCTCATAATGGTTTTGATCTTCGGGATGACGGTCTTGGGCGTGCCGACGATCACCTGCATGTTCTGCTGACCTCGCAGCAACGCGGCGTGTAGCTTGCGGCGAATCTCAGCGTAATCGATCGCCCCGGCATCGGGGCCGTGCATCTGCTCCCTCACCTTCTCGCCGCTGATACCGAGCCACGCACTGGTCTGTTGCTTGGCGAGTATCCGGATCGCGGCCTTGGAGTTGTAGCCCGGCGGCATCGTGAACTGCGGTGCGGAAAATGCGTTCTGGCCGCCGCCATACACAAAGCCTTCCGCCAGCGCTTTGGGCTTTTTCTTCGGTTTCGGCGAGCACGGTCGCAATCATGTAGCCGAAGTTCTCCGGGCCCGCCTGGTAGCCATGCTTCGCGGCTTCATCGGCGTAGAAGTCCCACAGGTCACACGTTGGTACCAGCGGGGTGCCGAGGCCGATATACGGATAACGATGCTCGGCGCACCATTGCACGGTTTCGGGACTGAGCGTGCCCGGAATCCACATCGGCGGATGCGGCTTCTGGTACGGCAGCGCCCACGGATTCACGTGGCGATAATGGAAATGCTTGCCCTCGTAGCGCCACGGGCCGGGCCGGGTCCAGGCCTGCACGATAAAGTCATGCGCCTCGTTGAACATCTCGCGGTTGTAGGCAGGATTGGCATTGTTGAAGAATTGCTCGCTGCCCGCGCCGCGCACCCATCCAGTGACCAGGCGGCCGCGCGAGATTAGATCGATCTCGGCCAGCTCTTCGGCCATCCGCAGCGGATGTTTGATTACCGGCAACGGGTTGCCGATTAGAACGAGGCGCACGCGTTTGGTTCGATAGGCCAGCACGGCCGCCTCGACGTTCATCACCGATCCCATGCAAATCGGGTTGCCGTGATGCTCGTTGAGCGCGACTACGTCGAAGCCAAGGTCCTCGGCGTAGCAGTTTTCATCGAGATAGTAATGGTAGTCGTCAGCCGCCTTTTCACGATCGTATAACTTATTGGAGACGGCGAAGAATCCGCCGTTTTTGAGAATCTCTTCTTCCGGCAGCCATCGATAGGGCCGTTCAGTAAAATAGCCTACCTGCATGTGCGAACTCCTCTGTGACCGTCCCGGCTTACGCCGCGAGAAATTTGCGCACTACGCGATCGAACTCCGCCGGGTTTTCCATCTCCGGGCGATGTCCCACGCCTTCGACCAGCGCGACCTGCGCGCCCTCGATCGCCGCGCGATACGCGTCGATACATCCGCGCGGCACGATTCCGTCGCGCGTGCCCCACACGAGCAGGGTCGGGATTTTCACCCCGCGCAGCAGGTACGGCAGGCTGGGATTGTGCATGAACGGCTCCCAGCCTATGCGGGCGGTCTCCGAACGCGCGTCCTCGAACGCCTCGAACTGCTCGGGCGTCATGTGTCCGCCGTATATCTTCATAAATTCCGGAGTGTTGGCGGGATCGGCGACGGTGGCGAGCAGGTGATTCCGAACCGTCACCGCAAAAATATCCAGAATCTCGCCGTCCGCCGGCTTTATTCCCATCGGCGCGACCAGCACCATCCGCGAAAAAATCCGCGGGTCGGCAGCCGCCATCTCTGCCGCGATAAATCCGCCCGCCGAAAAGCCAATCACGTCGATCGGCGCGGCGCCCAATTCGCGGATGATTTGCGAGTATAAGCCCGCCAGATCGCGATAGCTGCGGATCCAATCAATGCGCTCGGTCCGGCCGAATCCGGGCTGAAGCGGAATTACCAGCGCGCGTTCCTGTGCCAGCCGTTCATTCCACGAAAGCCAGCCCGGATAGCCGAGCTCGTCGTGCAGGATGAGCAGCGGTTTGCCGGTGCCGCCGCGAATCACGGCGATTTCGGCGCCCGCCGCGCGGACGGTTTTCTCGGTCGGGGTCGTCACGATGTCCTCCTCGGGCTCCTTCGCGCCATACGCAATCTTTCATCGCGATTGCGGCCGCCACGTGTCGGCGAGACAGTTGGCTGATTAGCAGCGGACACGGTCTACGGATGCCCGGGTAAAATTTCTAACTGCCGATAAATTTTTCGCAGGAATCGCTCGCCACTGCAAATGCGCCACCGTAAAAGACCGGAGAGCGCTAATCACCCCTGGAATATTGGCTGTTATAAGTACGCCAATTTCTGCAGATGCTCGGTCAGGTCCAGCGCGACCGGACGCCATCGCGCTACGCGCAAATCCGCGCCGCCCGGCTCCTGTTCGAGAATGTGAATCGACCCGAGATCGATGTGCGGCTCGAATACGCCCGTCAACTGCCGCACCACCGCACGAATCACGCCGCGATGCGCGACCAATAGCGCGTTCGAGCCGGCGCGGCCGCCCGCGCTCGCCTCGTGCCACAACGCCAGCATCCGCTCGGTCCCGCGCGCCACGCGCGCAACGAACGCCACCCTGCTCTCGCCTTCCGGATAGATGAAGTCAGGCGCCAGCCGGTTGGAGTTCCAACGCAGAAACTCTTCGGGGTAGCGCTCGGCAATCTCCTGCGCGGTGAGGCCCTCGAACAGGCCGAAGTCGACCTCGGCCAGTTCTTCGATCGCGACCGCCGCCGCGTCCGTGCCTGCGATGATCCGTGCGGCTTCCGCCGCGCGCACCAACGGACTCGTGAATACCGGGGCGAAGCCACGCACGCCGCACCGCGTCTCGAGCCATTCGCGCGCCGCGCGCATCTGCCGGCGGCCCAACCCCGACAGCGCCACGTCGGTGCGGCCGTAGTACCGGATACTCGAGTGGCCGACGGTTTCGCCGTGGCGCACCAATACCAACCGCCGCACCGGTCCGGCCATCATCGTCAGGCTTTCGCGCCTGCGGCGTCGTCGAGCGGGTTGAGCACCAGGCCGGTCAGCAGCTTGGGATAGAAGTAGGTCGACTTCTCCGGCATCACCGCGCCTGCGCCGCTGACGGCCTCGACGTCGCTTATCGCCGGTGGATTCATCAGGAAGGCGCCCCCGGCGCTGCCTGGTCCGACGCTCCCGAGCGCGCCCAGCGCGTCGATGGTGTATTCGATAAGGCCGCCTGCCTTGATCTGCTCGGGGGTGATTTCGAAGATGCGCTCCAGCACCAGCGCATGCAGCACGCTTACGTCGAGCCGCTGCACGGCTTGCGGAGCCCCCGGCATCGCTTCAGCCATTGCGCGCGGATCCTTGAGCCGCAGCAGTCGCAGCTTAACCCGCTCGCCGCCAAGCGCGACGGCGAGCGCGCCCTGCCCCGCTTTCGCCAGCGCCGCGCGCATCGCGTCGGGGCTGCTGAACTCCTCGATCGCAAAAAACGGGGCCGCCCGCTGGTCGAAGGACGCTATCGTCTCCGGGTCCAGGAGCCGCGCCACGCGATACGTCGGCAGGATCACCAGCCCCGGATCGTCGCAGGCGACCAGCGTCATCATCGTGTAGTCGTAGGGCCGCGCGGCGGCGGGATCGCGCTCGGCCGCGCGCCGGCGGCGGCGATACTCGAGCGCGGTTTCGTAGCGATGGTGTCCGTCGGCGATGAAGATGCGCGAGCTCTCGAGTTCCTGCTGAATCGTCGCGATCGCCGCCTCGTCCTCGATCGGACGCAACTGATTGCGGATGCCGAGGTCGTCGGTGACTTCCAGCGCGGGCTCGCGCGCCGCCAGCTCGGCCGTGAGACGGGCGAGCGCCGGATGCGCGCCGGCGTACAGGCCGAAGACCGAGCTGACGTTGGTGTTGAGCGCGGTCAGCAGCTCGAGCCGGTCCTGTTTGGCGGCGGGAAAAGTACGCTCGTGCGGCAGGATTCGTCCGGCGTTGAACTCCTCCAGGCGGATGCGCACGATGAAGCCATCACGCCGCAGACGGCGTCCCTCGACCTCAAAAAACTGCGAGTACAAATAAATCGCGGGCCGGGGGGCGACCTCGAGCACTCGCTCCTTGAGCCATTCGTCAAGCGTGCGCGCCGCCGAAGTGTAGCGGTCCGGGTCGCGGTTGAGCTCCAGGCGCACGATGTTATACAGGCTGCTCGCGTACAGCGCGTCCTGGCGCGCCTTATCGATCAAGTCATACGGTGGCGCGACGACGTTGCTCAGTACTCCGGCTCGTGCAGGGTCATAGAGCAGTCCCGCAAACGGTTCGATTCGATGCGTCATCGGCATTGCTCAAGCCTCACTTGAATTCGTCGCCCTTGAGCGCGGCGGCCAACTGGCGCTCGCTCACCGCGCCCGGACGTAGCACGCGCATCCCGAGCCCATCGACTGCGACCACGGTGCTCGGCGCGCCTCCGGCAAGCCTGCCATCCTCAACGAACACTTTAACTCTATCGCCGAGCGCCCGGCGCGCCGCATCCGGTTCCACAGCCGGCGGCTCGCCTGCGAGATTCGCACTGGTCGCGGTGAGCGGACCTCGAAGCCCGGCGGCGAGCGCGCGCGCGATCGGATGCGACGAAACGCGCACGCCAACTCCACCGTCAGCGCCGATGAGCGCGGCGGGAATTCCGTCGCGCGCGGGCAGCACCAGCGTAAGCGGCCCCGGCCAGAACGCCTCGGCGAGGACGCGCGCCCCGGCCGATACCTCGCGGGCAACCGCGAAGGCCATCGTTAGGTCAGCCGCGATCAGCGCGACCGGCTTGCCAGGCTCGCGTCCCTTGATCGCGAACAACCGCTCGAGCGCTTTCAACGAGAGTGCGTCCACGCCCAGCGCATAGAACGTCTCCGTCGGATAGACGATCGCCTCGCCGACGGCCAGCGCAGCCAGCGCATCGCTGATGGCGGTGGAATTCTTCTCAGCCAACGCGCGACGCTCCGAAGCTCTCGGGCACAACCGGGAATCCCTCGATGCGGTTCATTGAGGCAGGCGTTCGAGTGCGCGGCGGGCGATATCGCGGCGCATCTGTTTGCCCTCGAACTCGATCATCGCGGCCGCCTCGTAGGCGGCAGCGACCGCGCGGCGCAAATCCGCAGCCATCGCGGTCACCACCAGCACCCGGCCGCCGTCGGACACCAAGCGCCCTTCGTGCGTCGCGGTTCCCGCATGAAAAACCTTGACCCGGGTCTTCTGCAGCGCCCATCGCACCTTCGCGTCCGAGGGTTCGGCGCCATCGATCCGCTCAAGGCCGCTTATCGCGACGCCCTTACGATACTCGCCCGGGTATCCGCCCGAGGCCAGCACGACGGCCGCGGCGGCGCGCGGCGAAAGCCTGATACTCGTGTCCTTAAGCCGGCCCTCGGCGCAGGCGAGCAGCGTTTCGGCCAGGTCGTCCTCGAAACGCATCATCAGCGGCTCGCATTCGGGGTCGCCGAAGCGGACGTTGTATTCGAGCACGTTGATTCGCTCGCCATCGACCATCAGCCCTACGAACATCACGCCGCGAAACGGCGCGCCGCGCGCGCGCATCGCGCCGAGCGTCGGCCGCACCACCTCGTCCATCACGCGCGCCTCGAGCGCCGCGCCGAAATGCGGCACCGGCGTATACGCGCCCATCCCGCCGGTATTGGGACCGCGGTCGCCGTCGAAGGCAGCCTTATGATCCTGCACCAGGCCGAGCGCGACTGCGTTTTCGCCATCGCACAGCGCGAAAAAAGAAAGCTCCTCGCCCACCAACCGCTCTTCGATCACGACTCGCGCGCCCGCCGCGCCGAAGCGCCGGCGCTCCATCGCGTCGTCGATCGCGGCCAGCGCCGCCGCCGCGTCGTCGCACACTACAACGCCCTTGCCCAGCGCGAGGCCGTCCGCCTTGACCACCATCGGGCCGCCATGCGCGCGAACCCATCGGCGCGCCGCTCCGGCCTCGTCGAAGACCTCGAAGCTCGCGGTCGGCACGCCCGCCTCGCGCATCACGGCCTTGGCAAACGCCTTGCTCGCCTCCAACTGCGCGGCGGCCCTGGTGGGGCCGAAAATCCTGAGTCCCGCGCGATCGAACTCGTCGACGATTCCCGCCGCCAGCGGATCTTCGGGTCCGACCACGGTGAGATCGATTTTCTCGCTGCGCACAAAATCAGCGCAAGTGCGGCAAAGTCGTTCTGCGCGACGGGGACTATCCGCGCGAGCTGGCTTATCCCGGGATTGCCGCCGGCGCAGTAGAGCTTGCGCGCCGTCTCGCTCTGGTTAAGCCGCCAGAGCAGCGCGTGCTCGCGCCCGCCCTTTCCGACAACCAGTACTTTCATCGGCAGACTTCATACCGTACTTAGTCAGGCCAGTGATTTTCATCGAGCAAATGATTTCATTGCGTAGTAAACTGCGGGATGTCAGGAGCTGCCTGGAATTTGTCGAGGCGGCGCAGCCCTCAGTGCCGGAAGTGGCGCACCCCCGTGAAGACCATCGCAAGCCCGTACGCGTCGGCGGCGGCGATGACTTCGGAGTCGCGCATCGCACCGCCCGGCTGCGCGATCGCCGTGGCGCCCGCCTCGGCGGCGAGCGTCGGGCCCGTCAGGGAATGGGAACAGCGCTTCGGAGACCAGCACCGAATCCTTTAAGTGATACTTTAAGCCGCGCCGCCTTCTCGCGCGCCGCGTAGAGCGGGTCGATGCGCGAGGTCGCGCCACCGCCGACCGCCAGCGTGCGATCCTCGGTGACGAAAGCGATCGCGTTGGACTTGATGTGCTTGCAGACCCGGATGCCGAATTCCATCGCGCGCAATTCGGCGGAGGTCGGCGCGCGCCGCGTCACGACCTTGCCCTCGCGCGGATCCTCGAGGCTCAGATCGGGCGTCTGCACCAGCAGGCCGCCGACGACGCGTCTTGAGATCGAGATCGTCGCGCCGCACGGCCTCGGGATGAAACCGCATCACGCGACGATTCTTTTTCTTGCGCAGAAACTCGAGCACTCCGGGTTCGAAGTCGGTTCCGATCAAAACCTCGGTGAACAGCTCGTCGACGGCCGCGGCGAACTCCAGATCCCACGGGCGATTGGCGATGATTATCCCGCCGAAGGGCGAGTCGGGATCGGTCGCGAACGCTTTCTCCCACGCCTGTAACAGGTCGCGCCGACGCCGACGCCGCACGGCGTGTTGTGCTTGAGAATCGCGACCACGGCGTCGCTGTAGCCGCTGAAATCCAGCATCAGGTTGATCGCCGAACTGATGTCGAAGACGTTGTTGAAGGAAAGCTCGCGGCCGTGAAGCTGCTCGGCGATTTCGGGAAGTCGCCCGTAGAGCGCGCCGGCCTGATGCGGATTCTCGCCGTAGCGAAGCCGTCTGTTCGCGCGGCAGCGAGAGGCTGAAGGTCTCGCCGAGCGGTCGGCGCTCGCCGTCCGTCGAAGCGCCGAGATAGTTCGAGATCGCGCAGTCGTAGGCGGTCACGCGCGCAAACGCCTTGCGCGCGAGACGCCATCGCGTCTCCCGCCGAAGTGTCGCCGCCGTTGCGCGCGAGTTCCTCGATCAGCTCCGGGTAGTCGGCCGGGATCGACCACCACCGCGACATCGTTCCAAATTCTTGGCTGCCGCGCGGACCAGCGCCGGGCCGCCGATATCGATATTCTCGATCGCCTCGTCGAGACTCACGCCGGCGCGCTCGACAGTGCGCTCGAAAGGGATAGAAGTTGACCACCACCAGGTCGATCGGCTCGATCCCGTGCTCGCTCCATCTGGCGGCGATGGGTCTCGTCGCGCGCCGCGCCAGGATTGCCGCCGTGAATTTTCGGATGGAGCGTCTTGACCCGCCCGTCGAGCATCTCGGGCGAGCCGGTAAAGTGCTCGACTCCGCGAACTTTGACGCCCGTCCGCTTCCAGAGCCGCCGCGGTGCCGCCGGTCGAAACTATCTCGACTCCGATGCGCGGCAGCGCCCGTGCCAGTTCGCCCAACCCCGCCTTGTCCGAGACGCCGAGCAGCGCCCGGCTGATATTGACCGCGCCGGTTTCCATCTCAGGCCGCCTTGCGGTACACGCGCGGCACCCGCTTGCCGACCGTACACAGCATCTCGTAGGAGATGGTCTGTGCGAGGCGCGCGATGTCATTGACGCTGATCATCGCCTCACCCGCACCGCCCCACAGGATGACCTCGTCGCCGACGCCGCGCCAGGGACCTCGGTCAAATCGACCATCGTGAGATCCATGCACACCGCGCCGACCACCGGCGCGCGCCGCCCCCGTATCATCACTTCGCCGCCATGCTGGAGCCCGCGCCGATAACCGTCGGCGTAGCCGACCGCGAGCACGCCGATCGCGCTCGGCCGCGGCGTGACGAAGGTATGGCCATAGCTGACGCCGACTGCCGGCCGGCACCCGCTTGACCTGGACCACGCGGGTCTTGAAGGTCATCACGGGCCGCAGTTCGACCAGCTCGCGCACGGCCGGCACGGGCGGCAATCCATAGATCGCAAGCCCGGGACGCAACAGGCTGTAATGCGCGTCGGGCCGCAGGACCGACGCGGCGGAGTTGGCGACGTGGGCGACCCGGCGGATCGAATCCCGGCCGCCCGCAGCCGCGCCGACCGCGGCGTTGAACACTTCGAGTTGCGCGCTCGGTTATGGGGCTCTGAGGATCGCCGGCATCGACCAGCAGGGTGCACACGCCCTCGACCGTCAGGGAAGGAGCGCGGCGCGAGTTCCTCGATTGCGTGGTCCAGTTCGTCGGGCAGAATTCCGAGACGGGTCGCGCCGCTGTCGACCTTGAGATGGATGCGGAAATTCGCGCGGGCCTGCGCTTCCGCCGCGCGCTCCAGCGGCGCGATCAGCGCACGTCGTACACGAATGGAGTCAGGTCGAGGCCGACGATCTCCTCCGCCTCGCTCGGCGAGAAATCCTCCCAATAGGTAGATACGCTCGCGTACCCCGGCCGCGCGCAACTCGCGCGCCTCGCACACCCGGGCGACGCCGAAATGGCCGCAGCCTTCGCCACGCAGCGCGCGCGTGACTTCGATCGCGCCGTGGCCGTAGGCGTCGGCCTTGACCACCGCCATCAGTTCGGCGCCGCGGCCGGCCGACTTGATCGCCCGATAGTTGGCGCACAGCGCTCCAAGGTCGATCTCGGCCACGGTCGGCGGTCCGCTCACCACTTCCATCGATGCCTCAAACCGTTCCCGCGATTCTCGTTTCCGGACTTACCTGAAAGTACCGGCATGATATCGATAAGACCTGTTTTTTGACACTCCCCCGCTCAAGTGATATTCACACAATTGGCTGGGGGTGTGCGCGCACGAAGGGCGCACTGAGAAGAAAACCCCTCGAACCTGATCCGGGTGATGCCGGCGTAGGGAAGCCGCGCTCCGCCCCTGGCTACACGGCGGAACGATCGCGGTTCCGCCTAAAGCCGCTTGCCCGAAGCCGGGGAAGCGGCTTTTTCGATGCCCGAGATCCCATCGCGCTTCGCAATTCAGCTCAACGGTGAACAGTACACGATCGAGGGCGACGCCAGTCTGCCCGCGCTGCTCAAACGGCTCAAAATGCGCCGCGGCCGCGTGGCGGTCGAAATCAACCAGGCCGTGGTACCGCGCGCGCAATACGACGCGGTCAGGCTCAAACCCGGCGACACGGTCGAGGTAATCAACTTCGTCGGAGGCGGGTAGCGCGCCGCCGGGCGCGCAGCGATACGTCGTATGATACGATTTGTGGAAGATGCCATGGAACATGAACATTTCGAACTGGCCGGCAAGGTTTTTCACTCGAGGCTGATCGTCGGCACCGGCAAATACCGGGACTTCGCCGAGACCCGCGCGGCGGTCGAGGCGAGCGGCGCCGAAATCGTCACGGTGGCCGTGCGGCGCGTCAATATCGCCGATCGCAAGAGCGAGAACCTGCTCGATTACATCGACCCCAAGCGCTACCAGATCCTGCCCAACACGGCCGGATGCTACACCGTCGATGAAGCGGTGCGCACCTGCCGGCTGGCGCGCGAGGTCGGCGTCGGCGACATGGTCAAGCTCGAAGTAATCGGCGATCAGAAGACCCTGTTCCCCGACGTGCCGGCGACGATCGAGGCGGCGAAGATCCTGGTCAAGGAAGGCTTCAAAGTGCTGCCCTACGTGACCGACGATCCAGTGGCGTGTCTGCGGCTGGCGGAGATCGGATGCGCCGCGGTGATGCCGCTGGCGGCGCCGATCGGCTCGGGGATGGGCATCCGCAACCCCTTCAACCTGCGCATCATCATCGAGCAGGCGAAGGTCCCGGTGATCGTCGATGCGGGCGTGGGTACGGCGTCGGACGCGGCCGAAGCGATGGAACTCGGATGCCGACGGGCTGCTGATCAACTCGGCGATCGCGGGAGCAAAGGATCCGATCGCGATGGCGCGTGCGATGAAGCTCGCGATCGAAGCCGGGCGCATCGCGTATCTTGCGGGACGAATAGAGCAAAAGCTTTACGCGACGGCCTCGAGCCCGCTCAGCGGATTGATTCGCTAGCGCCGCAAACATTCGTTAGAGCCACCATTGGACAACGCGCTCCGTCCGCTGGTCGATTTCCAGCTTTACCTGATTAGCGACCGCCGTCTGGTCGCGCCACGCGATCTCGCTCAAGTCTGCGACGAAGTGCTCGGCGCGCTCGCGCGCGACTCGTCCGCCATCCGCGTCGCACTCCAGCTCCGCGAAAAAGATCTCGGCGGACGCGAGCTCTATCAACTCGCCACGGAGTTGCGGCCGATCTGCACCCGGCACAGCGCGCGCCTGACTGATAAATGACCGGATCGATGTCGCCCTGGCCGCTGGAGCCGACGGCGTGCATCTGCCGGGCGATGCGATCGCGCTCGCCGACGCGCGACGGCTGATGGGGCCGTCGTGGCTAATCGGCGTGTCGACGCACAGCCCCGCGGAGGCCGCGGATGCGGCCGCCGCCGGCGCCGACTTCGCGGTATTCGGGCCGGTGTGGCCGCCGCTCTCGAAGGCCGGCTACGGCCCGGCACGCCGCGCCGAGTCCCTCGGCGCCGCGTGCCGGGCCGCGGCCGGGATGCCGCTGTTCGCGCTCGGCGGCGTCACCGCCGAGCGCGTCGCTTCGCTGGGCGCGACCGGCGGGGCGGACGCCGCCGCAGGCGGCGTCCGCCCCGCCGGCGTCGCCGTCATCGGCGCCGTATTCGGCGCCGATGACCCGGTGGCCGCGGCGCTTACGCTCGCGCGCGCGATGCGGCGTGCGCTGCACCGCGCTAGCGGGCGATGGTCGCGATTGAACGAATGAATCGCGAGACCGCCGCTACAATGCGCGCTGAGAGGCTTGCCGAAGCGTCGCGGAAGGTTCGCAAGAAAAGCATGCGAGTGAATACGGAGTTCGCGGCAGTGCTCGACCTTACCGACTAACCAGCGTGGCGGCCTGGTCGAGCGTCACGGCGCCCTCGCCTAGCAAGAGCGCCGCCGCCCGCTCTTCCCATGCTTCGTTGGAAGGCGCGAGCGGATCCTGCGCGCTCAGGCGATGCTCGACGACCATCCGGGAAAGCAACAGCCGCCGACCGTTGTCCAGTCGCACCGCCTCCCAGGCCATCAGCACCGCCGTGGCAGCGTTGTAGAGCGCCCCCGCCGCCATCCGCGCGAGCCTATCGCCCTCGATGCCCGATGCGCGCGCGGCGAGTGCGACCGCGCGATCGACGAGTTCGCTAAGCCGCGTGCGGAATTTCTGCGGCGCTCGCGAGGCCTCGGCCAGCCGCGCATGCAGGGCCGCGCCGAGCGCCTCATGCGCGCCCATTTTTGCCGCCGCGCGGCCAATCGCGTCGAGCGCGTTGATATTGCTGGTGCCTTCCCAGAGCACACCGATTTGCGCATCGCGGACCAGGCGCGGGTTTATCCAATCCTCGATATAGCCGTTGCCGCCGCGCACCTCCATCGAGCCGGTGGCTACGCGCAAGTTGTCGCGGCAGGCGCGGAACTTGAAAAGCGGGGTCAGGATACGCAGCAGATGAGCGGCACCCTCATCCGCGCGGTTGGCGCGGCCCATCACGTCGGCCGTCCACGCATACATTGAAAGCGCCTGTTCCGCCGGCACCATCAACTTCAGCAACTGGCGGCGCACGAGCGGCATCTCGATGAGTGCGCGGCCGAACGCGATGCGGCTGCGGGCCACACACAGCGCCTCGTTGAGGCAACGGCGCATCATCGCGGCCGCGCGCACGCCGTGCGAGAGTCGCGACAGGTTCACCTGGTCCAGCATCTGCTTGAAGCCGGCGCGCAGTTCGCCGACCTGCCATGCGAATGCGCCCTCGAGCCGAATCTCCCCACTCGCCATCGAGCGAGTGCCGAGCTTGTCCTTCAGGCGCACGATGCGGTAGCGGTTGCGGCTGCCGTCTTCGAGCCGCCGCGGCATCGCAAACAGTCCCAGGCCGCGAGTACCCGCCGCTGCGTCCTGCGGACGCGCGAGGATGAGCGCCAGGTCGGCGTCGGTGTGCGAGCAAAACCATTTCTCGCCATAGAGCCGCCACTCGCCGCTCTCCTGCCGTGCCTCGCACTCCAACGCGCCCACGTCGGAACCACCCGACTTTTCGGTCATGAACTGCGTGCCCTTCCACATCTCGGCCGGGTCCTGCGAGAGCAGACGGGGAATGAGCTTACGTTTGAGCTCGTCGCTGCCGTAGCGAAGGATGATGAAATTGCTGGTGTCGGACACGCTGACCGGACACATGAGGCCGAACTCCGCCTGCACGAAGAGGTACTGGAAGCCATACTTGGCGATCGGCGGAATCGGCGCGGGCCATCCGAGCACGCCGGCGCGATGGCTCATCGGATGCAGTCCCAGTTCGCTGAAGGCGATCCGCTCCATCTCGCGGTAAGCCGGATGATACTCGATCAAATCCTCGTCGCGGCCGAAGCGGTCGCGCGGATGAAGCACCGGGGGATGCTTGTCGGCGGCGTCGGCAAGCTCGTCGAGGCGGCCGCCCGCCAGCTTGCCGAGGCGATCGAGGTGGGGTTCGAGATGGGCGCGCAGCGCGGGCTCCATATAGAGGTCGAGCAGGCCGCGAAACGCGTCGTCGGCGCGGTAGAAATTCAGCCCGCGGCAATCGGGCGCGACGTGATCGGAGCCGGTCTTTTGACGCGCACCGTTGTCGAGCCGGGCTTCCATGACCGTCTCCCATTACGCGCGGGCGAGCAGGCTGGAGAGCGCGCTAGAACGGGTAGTTGATTCCTGAAAACACTGCCGCGCCCTCGCCACCCCAGCCGACATCGACGTAGCCGACCACGAACGGTTCGGCGATCCCGCGAAAGCCCATCCCGCCAACCGGATGCAGATCGGTGACGAAGTCTTCGCCCGGGTTGTGGAAGACGCGGCCGACGTCGAAGAAGGGCGCCAGTTCCAGGATGCCGTGGGTGTTGAAGATATCGGTCTCCCATACCCGCGAGCGCAACTCGACGTTGATATCGAACAGGTTGTTATCGACGAAGCGCCCCGCGCCATAGCCGCGCAGGGTCTGTTGATTCATCAGCAGGCTCGATTCGCCGCCCAGACGCGCCATCGACCAGAACGGGACCTCGTTGCCGGCCGGCATGTATTGCAGGTAACCGTGGGTGGCGAGCGTTATCTTGCGGCCGATCGGGAAGTAGTGATGGATGTCCGCGCCGAAGCGGGTATACGAGACTGAGCTCAGGAAACTGCGATCGGCGATCGAGGCGTAAATCAGCTCGTAACCGCCGTCGGTGGGGAGGTCCACCGAGTCGCGGGTATCGTAGGAGGCCTGCATCTGATTGAGCACTTCCGTGCCGCCGCCGAGCCCTTTGATGTTGGGAAACTCTTTGAAGATGGTAGGAAGCGATTCGAAAGCGCCGTTGAAAATCCGCACGTAGCGCGGCCGCTCGAACAGCGCGATCTGCAGGCGCGGGGTGATGTTGTAGCCGAGCGTGCCCTCGAAAAACACCTGTTCGGTCGTGTAGTTGCTCTGGTTGCCCTCGGAGGAACTGTTGCCGATTCCAAAGAAGCGCTCGGTCGGGTCGCGCTCGAAGAAGAAGTGTCCCTCGAAGGAAAACTTTTTCTGATGAGTGCGGCCGATCGCGTAATCCAAATCCACGTGGCGCGCGATCTTTTCCTCGAAGCCCGCGATCACGAAGTACTGCTCATCCGACGAAGGATAACCCAGATAGCGAAACGTGCCGCCGGGCCCCAGAGTCGGGTTGCTGATGATGTCGGGCGCCAGGATGTTGTTGATCTCGCCTTGCTTGTCGGTGAACAGCATCGCGGCCAGCACGCCGTAGGTCACGCCGGAGTTGGGGTCGGTCTCTATTTCAGGAACCGGAACCAGGGTAAAGGGCCAGTTGTGCGGATTGAGCACGCTCGGCCAGGTATTGGGATTGAGATAGCCGGGCCAGCTATCCGGATTGACTAAAGTGAAGGCGCGCGCGGGCCTGGCGCACAACGCCCAAGACATCAGTATCAGCCCTATTGCGGACAGCCTCTTCATCAATTGTTGATGCGGATATGAAACTTACCGCAATACTTATGGGCTAACAACGTGACAGGCATCGGCGCGTTGATCAACTGTCTCGCGCCATTTCCGCCCTCAGCGAAAATGTGCAAGGATTCCCCGCAGGGCACGCCCGGGGTCACTATGCGACCCAGCCTGCGCAGGGTTTGAGTGACCCGTCCGCCAGGGCGATTACCCCATCGGGCGCCAAAGGGCGGCCAAAATTTTCCAGGAGGTTCTGCTGATGCCTAAAGTCGACGGTGGTGAACTGGTTGCCCGCGTGATGCGGGAGAACAAGACGCGATATTGCTTTTCAATCAATGGCGGACATCTGTTCCCGATCCTCGCCCAGTTGCGCAACAACGAAATCAAACTTATCCATATGCGTCACGAGCAGGCGACCGCCTACGCCGCCGACGCCTATGCGCGAATGACCGGCGAGGCCGGGGTGTGCATGGTTACGGCAGGATGCGGACTGACCAACGCGATGACCGGGTTGTGCCTGGCTGCGATGACCAACAGCGCCGTGGTCTGCGTCTCGGGACAGCATCCGAATACCGAGGACCATCAAGGCTCCTTCCAGGAGGCCTACGGCTCCGAGATGCTGAGCAGCTTCGCCAAATACACCAAGCGCGTGACCGACTGGAGCACGATCGAATTCGACATGCGACTGGCCTTTCGCGAAGCGATCACACCGCCGCAGGGCGTGGCGCTGGTCGAGATTCCGCAGAACATCCTGTATGCCCATGACGAGGACAAGCGGCAGAGCCCCGGTGGGATGCGTTTCACGGTCGACGACGTACGCTCGGCGGGCGACCCGGCCAAGATCGACCGCGCGCTCGAGTTGCTGGTGGCGGCCGAACGTCCGCTGATCGCCGGCGGCGACGGACTGTTCTGGTCGCAGGCCGGCCCCGAACTGCGCGAGTTCGCCGAACTTACTTCGATTCCCGTCTACGCACGGCGCGCCGGCCAGGGTTCGGTGTCCGAGGAGCATCCGCTGGCGGTTCGCGGCGCCTTCAAGAAGCCGTTTACCGGACGCGCCGACGTAGTGCTCACGCTGGGCTTCCGCTTCTGGAGCGGCGAGCACTTTGGACGCCCCAAAACCTGGAACGACAAGGCGAAGTATATCCAGGTCGACCCGACGCCGAGCCGCATCGGATGGCAGGTGCCGGCGGAAGTTCCACTGGTCGGCGATCCCAAGCTCGTGCTGCGCCAGATGATCAACCGGATAAAGGAGCTCAAGCTCGACTTCTCCAAAAATCGCGGCTCGCAGTGGCTCAAGGAGCTGGCCGAGGTCCGCTCCAACTTCGAGCAACAGGTGATCGAGAACGCCAAGAAATTTCAGACCAACCGTCCGATTCATCCGTCGCGGCTCGCTCGCGACCTGGTCTCGGTGCTCGATAAGAACTGCACCGTCGTGATCGACAGCTTCACGCTCTCGGGCTGGATGAGCCAGAACTTCATCTGCCGCTTCCCGGGCCAGGTGATCGACGCCGGACCGCTGGCGCCGGTGGGCCACGGCTTCGGAATGGGAATCGGAGCGCAACTCGCGCGGCCCGGCGCGCAAGTCGTGATGGTGATGGGCGACGGCGGCCTGGGAATCGGCGGCTGGGACATGGAGACCGCGGCGCGCTACAAGCTGCCGATCGTGTGCCTGCTGTGGAACAACAGCTCGTGGGGGCCGAGCTTCGAGTCGATGCCGCTGTTGAAGGACCGCACCGACCCGTTCAACATGCTGCAGGACATCCGCTACGACAAGATTTTCGCCGAGATGGGCTGCCATGGCGAAAACGTCACGGAGCCCGACCAGATAATCCCGGCGCTCGATCGCGCGTTCAAATCGGGCAAGCCGTCGTTAATCAACGTGATCGGCGACAAGACCGTCGGCCATCCAACGCTCGGCGGCAACCTGCTCGGCTCGACCGGCACAAACTGACGACAGACCTGACGGTCGCGCGCCGCGCCACCGCGGGCGTTGGCTGAGTGAACTGAACAAAGGGGCGATGAGACAGCGGTCTCATCGCCCCTTACCTATGCTGCGTTGTGACAGAGGCGTGCGACGCTTTCTCTCGCGCGCGGACCGTGTAAGGTTGGACCACGATGGTTGCGCAGCCTGTTCGTCGAGTGCCTCGCCTCGCGGCCGGGATGGCTGCGCTGACCCTGCTCGGGCTCACTCCAACCGGATGCAGATTCACGGACGCGAATAAGGTCCCGGCAGTTCCGACGGCCTGCCCCGACGGCGCTGAACTCAAGGGTTCGCCGCCGCCCGGCGGCAGGGAAATCTGGTGCGAAAAGAATGTCGGCGGCGTGCCGGTCAAAGACGGCGTCTTCGTCGTTTACAATCTCAGCGGCGCCCGGATGATCGAAGGCTACTACCACGACGGAAAACAGTCGGGTGAATGGACGATGTGGCACGCCAACGGCCAGCGCTCCTCAGTCGACCACTACACCGATGGCGTGCAGAACGGGATGCACACGAGCTGGTACTCCAACGGCGCCAAGGCGATCGAGGGTGAGTACCGCGGCGGCAAACGCGAGGGCGTATGGCATCGATCGGACCCCAACGGGTTCATGCATTGGACCGAGGTCTACAAGGACGACGTCAAGGTCTCAGGCGATGTGAGCGACGGCTCCAAAGCCAAGATTCCTTAGTCAGGATTCCCTGGCCGCATGTCGACGCCTGCTCCCGCCGCCGCATAGGGCCGAACCGGCGCACGCATCACTATTCCATCGAGGATTGCGACGCCTTGATCGCGGCGAACGGGATTTGCGCAGCCGCAAGCGCGCTCGTGTAGTACGCCTCCGGCGCGCCCCATACCAGCGCCGGCTCCACGCGGTTGCCGACGCCAAGCGGATGCGCGAAGACCTGCTCGATGTTGGCGTTAATCCTGAGCGCATTGGGCGCGAGCGGCGCCGCCAGCACGCCGTCGCGAATGAGGTAGGAATCACCGCTCACCGTACAGGTGAAGTCGCCGGCGCGTTGCCCGTTTATCGGATAGGTGTACCATACGCGGCCGACGTAGATGCCCTCGCCCACCGCGCGAATCAGCTCGCGTTCACTTTTTCCGCCGCGTGCCCGCATGATCACGTTGGTCGCGGCTGAGCCGGGATTGGCGTCGAAGCGGCGCACCGCGCTCTCGCCCAGTCGATATCCGCTGTTGGGCGGAAAGCTCGTCTGCTCAGCACCGAGCGGCCCGAGTTTCTCCGCGCGATGCTCGTCGGTCGCGAGCCGATGGCTGTCGTAGAAATTCGACAGCAGCCCGACCAGCCGCCCGTCCTGGATCATCATCGTGCGGCGCGCCGGCAGCCCCTCGCATGTCAGCCGGCGGCGAATCGCACCGCGCGCCGGCGCGGGATCATCCGACAGGCTGAGCCTCGCGTCCATCACCTGCGCGCCAAAGCGTCCATGATAGGCCGTGCTGGCAGCGTGAAACGCGCCGGTCGAGAGCGAGGGTACCACCATGTAGTTGAGTATTTCCGCGACCGGCTGCGGGCCAAACACCACGCGATACACTCCGCCGGGCGGCCGTTCGCCGCCGCCCAGCGTAAGCGCGCGCGCCACCGCGTCGCGCCCGGCCCGCCCCGCCGCCGCGCGCATCCCGCTTAGCGTCGCGCCTAGCGCCGACGCGGTGCCCTTGGCGCCAAGCGATTCGACCAGCGCCGTCACCGTGCAGGTGAAGTGCGCGCCCGCCTCGGCCCGCACGTCGTCGAAGTTCGAACTCGCAATGCGCCATCCGGTCGCGCATCATCGAGACGTCGCCGCCGAGCACCAGGCCGGGCGGCGACGTCTCGATGATGCGCTCCGACGGTGGCAGCGTGAAGGCGTCGAGCGCACCGCCGAGGATTCGCCACGCCGACTCGACCAGCGCGCCATCACCGCGCGGATGAGGCCGCCAGACGCCGCGTCGGCCGGGCTGTGCGAGAACTTGAGTGCAATCCTGCTTGACGTTTGTGGCAGCCCGGAAAAATGCGGCGTCCCGGGCAATCCGGGGAAATGTGGATCGACCAGCGCTGCGCTGCGTGCACGCTCGAGCGCTGCCAGCAGCGCCTCGAGGCTCAAATCACCGGCCTCAGTCGCCATCCCGATCTCGCGCGCGTCGCGGCGCATCACGATTCGCACCGTGAAGCCGTCGGCCAGGTGCGACTTCAGCTCCTCGACGCCGCGGCACGGGATGTCCGAGGTGTAGGCGAGGCGCGCCACGCGATGCTCGGCCGAGGCGCAATAGATCTCGAACTCGGCCAGGTCGCGCTCGCGCCCGAGCATCGCGCGCGCCTCGCGCACGAAGTCTTTCAGTTCCGCCGCGCGCATCGCATCGGCGCATCATCCTCCGCCCAGCCGCGCACGCGATCGCATCGTCGGTCCGCCGTTGGACATGCGCTTGACCTGCATCGGCTGTCCCTTGCCGCAGTTGGGAATTGCGATTAACCGCAGATCGTTGCCGACCGCATCGACCTGCATGAAGAACTGCTTGGAGTCGGCAATCACACTGCCCGCACGATAGAGCCGGCCGAGGCGGCCATGATCGATTTCGTAGACCCGGCGGGCCGAGATGCGGAAGTTCTCGCGTGACTCCGCGATCGAGGGGATGGGGCTCCCACAAACGTAATAGCCGCGCTCGACGTCGGCAATGATTTGACGCGGGTCGCTCTCGCCGGGCATGAGAAAGGTGTTCGACATCCGAATGAGCGGGACGTAGAAGACCTCGCTCGCGCGCGCCGATCCGTTAGGTTCCACGCCGAGCGCCGCCGCCGTGTTGCGCGAGTTGAGGAAACCGCGAAACACTCCGCTTTCGATATGGGTAACGCGCCGCGCCGGCGTCCCTTCATGGTCGTAGCGGTAATGGCCGTAGCCGTCGAGCGCCGGGATCGGAGCAGGCGCAGAGCAGCGGCGAGCCGACCTGGCGGCCGATTTCGTTGTGCGCGAGCGAGCGTAAAAACCAGCTTCGTCCGGCGTACGCCGCTTCCATCTTCAGCGCGCGGTCGGCTTCGCTCGGATGGCCGACGATCTCGTGCGCGACCAGCGCATTGAAATGCGGGTCGGTAACCACGACGACTTCGCCGTCGGGTGGCTTGAGCGCGGGAGCGGCGGCGAGCTGCCGCGCCTCGCCTGCGAGTTCGACCGCGAAAGTGAGCAGGTCGGGAGTCGGCATCAGCTCATCGCGCCAACCGTCGGCCAGGCATTCGAGCCCCGCTGGTGACCGATAGTATCGTAGGTTTCCTGATGGCCGTCCGCCGGTTTGCGCGACGACGTAACAATCGCCCTGCGAGAACGCGAAGGCCTGGCTGATGAGCGCGCCGTCGGTATTGACGAAAATTCGTCGCGCAATTCGCTCATCGCCGCGACCGCGTTGAACGCGATGTCCGGGCCAAGACCGGCGACTCGGGCCGACGCGTCGTGGCATACGCGTTTGAGTTCACCGGGGTCGAGCGTGCGTGGGTCACGCTGATATATCGCCGCGACCTCGTCACGCACGGCGCCGCGTGGTCGCCGGCGTCGCCATCGTCAGGCTCCGCGCCCACCCCGAGCGTCCATGGAGTGCGCGTATCAGAGCAGCCTTCTCGCGCGCGCTAACGCGCGCCCGCTCGTACGCTTCGGCCAGACCCGCGCGGATGGCGGCGAGCAGCCGGGTCGGGCGCAGCGCGAGCCGGCCGAGCTCGACTCCGGTCTGGCCGGTGCTCGAAGCGCCGGCGCGTTCGTTGACCCGCACGTTAACGCTGAAACCGGCGCTCTCGCCCTCGTGAGCCGACCGCGCTTCGCCGTCGGTCGCCGAGCTGGAACGGCTGAACATCGCCTCGAACCGCAAATCAGCGCTAACCGCGCCGCGATGGCTGCGGATAAATGCGCGCAGCAGATCGGGGCCCTCTTTCTTGAGCAATTCGGCCGCGCCAAACAGGTCAGTGGACGCCATCGGTTACGCCTAAGTCCTAGCTGAGCTATGCCTGCCTCGTAGCCGCCCAAAGATAACTGAGTCCGAAAACCACGGCGAGGATTCCCACGATCGTCGGCCCGGTCGGCAGGTCGAGCCAATACGAGCCCGCGATGCCGGCCACGGTCGCCGCGACGCCAACCACCGTGGCCAGGGTAAAGGCGGCGCCCAGGCTTCCGACCACGCACAACGCCGCCGCGCCGGGCGCCACCAGCAGGGTGAAAGCGAGCAGCGCACCGACGCCGCGAATCGCGATCGCGACCGCGACCCCAAGGGCGACGTAAAAAATCGTGTTCCACAGCTCGACCCTGATTCCGAGCGCGCGCGCCATATCGGGATCGTAGGCCGTGATCAAAAACTCCTTGTAAGCGAGGTACTGTACCGCGAGTACCGCGGCGAAAGCTACGACCATCATCCAGAGCAGCGGCAGCGGCACCGTCAGGATATTCCCGAACAGCACATTCAGGATATCGCCCTCGCCACGCGGCGACCTCGCGATCAACAGCACCGCCGCCGCCGACCCGCCCGCGTAGAGCATCCCGATCAGCGCCTCCAGCGGCAGGCGGGGATTATCGGCGGCGCGCGAGAAGCAGAGGAACGTGACGATGGTCAGGATGAGCGCGACCGGGAAGGGCTCGAGGTTGAAAAGGATCGCGAGCGCCACGCCGGCCGAGGAGATCTCGGCCACCGCCGCGCCGACGAACACGATTCGCCGCAGCACGACATAGACACTGAGCGGGGCCAGCCCCAGCGCCACCAGCACTCCGGCCAGCAGCACGTGACGATGAAGGGAACGGTCAGCAGGTCCATCAGGCTTCTTCCCTGTAGGCGCGCGCCAGGCTTTCGGGCGCGAGCATCTCGGCTCTATATCCATCCCGTTGGTCGGCTCGTCGAGCAACAGCGCGTCCGGCTCACCGGCCAGCGCCCGCGCGATTAGCACGCGCTGCTGCTGGCCGCCCGAGAGCGAGCGATAGGGGCTGTGCGCCAGACGTTCCATCCCCACCCGCCTAAGACATCCAAGCGCCATTTCGACGTCGGCGCGCCCCGCCCGGCGCATCGCACCGAGCTTGCCGAAGCGGCCCATCACCGCGACCTCCAGCGACGAGAGCGGAAAATTGGGATCGAGACGCTCACGCTGGGGCGCATAGCCGAGGCGCGGTGGGCCGCCATTTTGCGCCACCCATTCCATCGTGCCGCCAAGCGGCTTTATCAATCCGAGCAGCGCTCGCAGCAACGTGGTCTTGCCCGAGCCGTTGGGGCCCATCACGCCCAGAAAGTTGCCCCGTTCGATCGTGAAATCGAGCCGGCTCAGCACCGTACGGCCCCCATAGCCGAGCGCGACGTCGCGCACGCGCAACAGATCAGCCGGCATGGTTTTGTTTCCCGAGCACGGCCACGAACTGGCTCACTATGTAATCGACCATTGAAATGTAGTCCTTCTGCTGAGCAACGCCGACGACGTCGATCGGCAGATTGAGATACGGCACTCCGGCCTGTTCAGCGATGAGCTTGGCGATCGAGACGTCGTAGTAGGGTTCGGTCACGATCAGGCGGACCTTGTCAGTCTTGCAGAGCTGGATCACTTCCTCGATCCGGCGGGGCGAGGGCACGAAGCCCGGCTTGCTCTCGATAGTGGTTGGAACCTCGAGCTTGAAGGCGCGGGCGAAGTAATCCCATGACTCGTGATAGGGCACGAACTTCACGCCCGCATAGGGCGCCATCTCGGCCCGCCACCTCGTCTCGGCCGCGCTGAGCTGCGCGTCGAAGACGGCAAGATTGGCGGCGAAGTAATCCTTGTCGGCAGGGTCCGTATAGCTCAGCGCGTTAAAGATATTGCGCGCCATGATGCGGCCGCACTCGGGATCGAGCTGATAGTGCGGATTGCCATAGGGATGGATGTCGCCGAAGCTGTAATCGACGTGGCCCTGTGGAACATCGAGCAAGGGTATCTGGTAGGAAACCTGGGCCTTGACCAGATTGGAATTGTTGGCCTGGTTGACCAGATCGCGCGCCCAATCCTCCAATCCCAGACCGACCTGGATGAACAGCCGCGCCTGATGGATACTGGCCGAGCGCACCGATGTAGGCGACCATGGCTTCCTCGATGTTGAAGGAGCCGTCGTTGGGCTTGTCGATCGAGATTTGCGCGTTGGTGTAAGGATCGATGGGCGAGAAGAAGATGAGCTGCGTGTCGCGCGGGATGAATTGATCGTCGGCCGGATTGTAGCGCGGATCGCCGTTGTGCAGGTCGCTCTGGCGAAAGGTAAAATCGCCGACGCCGCCGATGTCAGGGATGAACATCTGCGGCACGCCCTGGATGCCCGGGATGATTACGCCCTGCCCTTGCGGCTCGGAGTTCATCGCGAAGCCGGGCGGCTTCGCCGTCGCGCCGGACATCTCACTCGGCATCAAAGCCTTGAGCGCGGCGTCGGGCGTGATACCGCCCGCGCTCTGCGCGGTCGCGCCGGAGGGCGCCTCCGCGCCCAGCGGGACGCCCGCCGGCGTGATGCCGGGCGGCGGCGCGGACGTGCCGCCCGCGGCGGTTTCGCCCGGCGCGGCCGCGCCGGGCGCAGACGCGGCCGCCCCCGCGGCGCCCGATGCGGGCGCCGCTTGGCCCAGCCGCGCCGACAGTGCGTCGAGCCGCCGCTGCATCTGGCCCATCTGCGCGCGCATCGCGCGCATTTCGGTCTTGAATCGGGATACTTCGTTGTCGTTGCCCGACGTAACCCCGGAGTCGGCGGCTGTCGCCGCCGACGCGACCGCCGGCGCTACGATTGCCACACACCAAATCAGAATAAGGGCGCAACACGTACGCATCGCCATACGCTCCTCCCCAACGGGGGTTGCATTGCCGCCCGCCCCGCTCGCATCTCCTATGCGAGATCGAATGGCGTACGGCGCGCACGGCAGAGCCATGCGCATTCACAAATTGGAGATCAGCGAGAGAGCTTCAGGCGATGGACGGCGGCACGCGAGTCTGCGCCGGAGAACGGCCGGTGGCGAGCGCCCGATCAGGCGATGCGGTGGGAGCCGAGTCAAGCGCTGGATGGGGCTGCACCACCGCCGGAGCGGCAGAGAAATTGCCAGAAAAGTGGCAGGCGAGCAGACATAGCGCGCACGGCCCGGTCTCTGCACTGGCGACGGTGGCAAGGCTCGGATGAACGGTAGCGGGCCGCGGATGGTAGTGTGCCGCGGCGGCGCTCTGCTCGAACAACAGCAGCGCGGCCGCGAACAGGACCAACCATCTGGCGCCGCGCCGACGCATAGACCGCTCTCGGAACGTGTCCAGCATCGAGTCCCCGCCGCGGAGGCGAGCAGCCGCCATCCCTAGATTACGCCTTCCTGCTTGAGGCGATCGATCTCGGCGGCGTCGAACCCGAGATACTGGGCGAAGACTTCGTTGTTGTGCTCGCCGAGCAGCGGCGCGCTACGGACCTCGACCGGGGAATCCTCGAGCTTCACCGGGCACCCCGGCATCGTGAATTCACCGCGCACCGGATGCTGCACGGTGACGATCATCCCGCGCTCGCGCAGATGCGGGTCGTTGAGCAGCTCGACGCTGTCGAGCACTTTGCCGCAGGGCACGTTGGCCTCACCGAGGATTCGCATCACATCGTGCTTGGTATGCTTGGTGGTCCACGCGTTGATCGCCGTGGTCAACTCTTCGACGTGATGAAGGCGCGAGCGGCGATCTTTGAAGCGCTCCTCCGTGGCCATTTCCGGCCGCCCGATCGCATTGCACAGGCTGGTCCACATCTCCGGCGTGGTGCACAGGATATACACGTAGTCGTTATCACCGCCGGGAGCACAGGGATACGTATCGGCGGGAGCGCCGGCGGCTATCCGGTTACCCATACGCGGGACCGGCTTGTGTGTGATGTATGTGCCCATCATCGGCACGCGGCAGAAGTTGAGGATCGCGTCCTGCATCGAGAGTTCGACCTTCTGACCCTTGCCGGTGCGCTCGCGCTGGATATACGCCGCCAGCACGCCGATCGCCGCGTGCATCCCCGTACCGGTGTCGCCGATCGTCGGGCCGGGCTTGAGCGGCGGCGTCTCCGACGTTCCGGTTAGCGCCATCGCGCCGCCGGAGGCCTGCGCGATCATGTCGAAGCTCTTGTATTTGCTATAAGGGCCGTAGGTGCCGAAACCCTTGATGGTCAGGTAGATGAGGCGCGGGTTGATCTCGTGCAGCCGCTCCCATCCGAAGCCCCAGCGCTCCAGCGTGCCGAGCGAGAAATTCTCGGACAGGATGTCGACCTTCTTTAGCAGCTCGATGAAAATTTTCTTGCCGCGCTCGTCCTTGAGGTTGAGCGTGATCGAGCGCTTGTTGGCGTTGAGCAGCATGAAGTAGTGCGAGTCGACGCCGGGCTTCTCGGTCAACTGCCAGCGCCCCTGCTCTCCCTTGCCCGGGGTTTCCAGCTTGATTACGTCCGCGCCGAGCCACGCCAGCATTTCAGTGCATGAAGTGCCGGCCTCGAACTGCGTCAAATCGAGGACCTTTACGCCTGCCAACGCTTTGTCCATTTCAGTCCTCCTGACGAGACTGCGAGTCCCTTGAGCCTCGACGGCCCCTGCATTTCGGCAGTCCCTACTTCTCGGATCGTCCTCTCACTCCCACGGGTGCACGCGCCAAGGGCGGCGCGGAGAATGCGCGGGAGCGCGTTTGATCCCTTGTAGCGTCTCGGACCTTCCCCAGCAAGCAGGGCTCCAGGGAAGCAGGGGGGCGGGACCTTCCATTCAGCGTGAACGAACCTGTACAAACGGCAGCTCCGCGAGAGTTCGCGGATAGCAAGCCTTCATCTTTGCGAGCGTGGCGGGCGAGGAGATATTGAACCCGCTCATCACCAGCACGGGCGCGGCGCCGCATTGCCATTCTGCCGTGGTTACGTCGTCGCGGCGGTCGTGCGGCATGTAGAAACGCACGACGTTGATGCACCAGGACGGAAACACCGCGACCTTGCTCCCCGGCGGGGTTCGTTGTTCAGCCAGCAGCGTCGCCTCGCGCCAGGCCGCTTCTCGAGAGCGCCTGACCCGCGCATGCACCGGACGCACGGAGAGATGAATGAGCAGTACCGTCAGCACAATCCGCAAACCGGTGGAGCGCACCGATGCGGCTCCGAGCGCGGTAAAAGCGATCATCCCGACGAACGTTATAAGCACGTACCGCTGAAACTCCAGCGGGTGGACGAGATACGTGAGCGCCATCACCGCCAGCATTGGGCCAAGCGTCCACAGGGCCAGGAATTCGACAGCCCGCCGCGCCGAGCGCCACTGCTGCCAGATACCGAAGGCGGCCAGTGCCACAAATATCCAGAACAACGTGTGGCTGCCAGCGGAGTGGCGCAGCGTCGCGTATGGCCACGAAACGGGCTGCAATTTGATCCAGTCGATCGCGCCTTCTTTCACCGCATCCCGCGATGAAAGGAACGCGCCGGACAGCCACGGCACTAGAATCGCGATTCCCGCCGCCACCGCACAGCCGGGACGGAACACCGCCAACCGCCGCGGCTCAGCATCCCGGCGCGCCGCGAGCAGCAGCCAACCGAGCCACAGTGCTTCCGCCACTGTCAGAAAAGTCGAGGTGAAATTGCAGGCGACCATCGCGGCGGTGAAAATTGCGGTACCCGCGTAGTTCACCATCCCGCCGCGGCGCTGGGCGCGAACGAAAAATGTGATCTGCAGAAGTTCCGCACACATCACCAGCGGATACATCCTGACCGTGCGGTCCGACAGCACCATCTCGAGATCGGTCGCATACAGAAGCGCGGCGAAAGCTCCGGTCAGCTCGGCAAGCGTAGCGGCGGCCGGCCCGTCCGGCTCGTCGGCCAGCGAACGACAGACCTCACGCACGGCGACGAAAACCAGAATTACAGCGATCGTCCCCAAGGCGGCCGACATCGCCCGCATCGCGTACAGGCTATCGCCGAAGACCGCGATCCACTCGTGCAGCATCACGTCATAGAGCGCGAGCTTGCCAGGATCGAGTTGCCGCTCTATCTGCCCCACTTGTTGCGCGCTGGGCGCGGCGGCCGCTGCCCAGGAAGCTGCCTCGTCTCCGTTCATCTCGAAGCGGGTCAAATGGTCGAAGCGCAGATGCGCACCGATGACGATTGCGATTATTGCCAGGAGAATCGTGAACAACCGCGTCGAGCGCCACGCCCAAAGCGCCCGGTCCTGGAAAGTCTGGCTGGACGGAACTGACATCGAGGAAGCGAACCGGTATCCCTTGTAGCGTCTCGCGCCATCCCCGGCAAGCACAGGGGGCGCAACACCATCGTGCGTGCGCGAGCGCGGTCTGCTAAGAATTGGTGCTGATCTTGATCCTGAATCTGGCCCGGGCGGCGAGCAAGCGTGCGCCATCGGCCAGTTGCGGCGCGCGCGAGTACGCGCCTGGGGTATCGATGTCCAACGCGGCAGCCAGCCTCGCGCGCATCCGCGAGGAACTCAACCACAATTTCCAGGAACGCGCAGAACTGATCGACGGCGCGCTCTGCGCCCTGCTTTCGGGCAGCCACGTGCTGATCATCGGCCCGCCCGGCACGGCCAAGTCGATGCTGGCTGACGAGCTGTGCCGGCGGATCGAGGGCGCCGACTACTTCCAATGGCTGCTCACCAAGTTCAGCACGCCCGAAGAGATTTTCGGCGCGGTAAGCCTTAGCGGCCTGGAGCACGACGACTACCGGCGCGTGACCTCGCACAAGCTGCCCGAGGCGCACATCGCGTTCCTCGACGAGATTTTCAAGTCCAACTCGTCGATTCTCAACGCGCTCCTGACCATCATCAACGAACGCCTGTTCCACAACGGGCGTGAGCGCGTACGCGTTCCGCTGATCACGATGTTCGGGGCCTCCAACGAGCTGCCCGACGAAGAAGAGCTGACCGCGCTCTACGACCGTTTCATGCTGCGCTTCACCGTCGACTACGTCGTTGAGGAATTCCGTTTCCTCAAGATGCTCGAGGGGACACGTTCCGCCGCGCGCACCACGCTGAGCTTCGCCGAGCTCGACGAGTTACGCACTCAGACCCGCGCGGTCGAAGTCCCGGGCAGTGTGCTCACCGCCATCGCCGAGTTGCGCCGCGAGCTCGGGCGCCAGCAGATAGTGGTTTCCGACCGGCGCTGGCGCAACTCGCTCGACGTGTTGCGCGCACACGCCTTCCTTAGCGGCCGCGCGATCGTCACCGAGGACGACCTCGGCTTCCTCGAGCACGTGCTGTGGAAAGATCCCGAGGAGCATCCCAAGGTCCGCGACGCGATCCATCGGCTGGTCAAGGGCTACGAGGAGCAGGCGCGCGAGCTGCTGATCCAGAGCCAGGAGTTGCGCGAGTACGCCGAGCGCGGATGGGAAAGCGACGAGCTGCGCAGCCGCGCGATGGTCGAGGCCCACACCAAGATCGCCAACATCCTGGTCCGCTTTGACCACCTGGTGCGCGAGGCGGCCGAGAGCGGGCGCACCGTGCAAGGCGTCGAGACGATGCGCTCGCAGGTCAAGGAAATCCAGCAATCGATGCTGCGCCGGATGTAGCCCGGAGCCTCGGAAAGCGCGCGCCGCAGATGCCAGCCGAGGAAGCCACGCCCGCGATCGTGCTCCGCACTCGCGACTACCTGGAGTCCGATCGCATCGTGACCTTGCTCACCGAGCAAATGGGCAAGCTCGGGGGTATCGCCAAGGGCGCCAAGGCCTCGCGCCGACGCTTCGAGCATCGGCTCGAACCGTTCTCGCACGTGATGCTGTATTTTCGCCGACGCCCGCACGGCCAGCTCGTATTCATCACGCGCGCCGAAGCGGCGGACCTCCAGCCCTTCCGCCTGGAGGACGACCTCGGCCGCCTCGCGCTCGGCACCTACATGCTGGAGCTGGCCGAGGCTTTGACCTCCGAGGATGCGGAGGCCTCCGGCGCCTATCATCTGCTGGCCGAGGCGCTCGCCGCGCTCGGCGCGGGCGAGGCCACCACGGCGCTGCGCCAGGCTTACGAACTCAGGATGTTCCGATGGGCGGGATTCGGAATGCAGTTCGACCGTTGCCGCGTCTGCGCTGAGAGCCAGGCCGGGTCGGCGGCGGTCTATTTCATCATCGGGCGCGGCGGCATCGTTTGCTCGCGGTGCCGCGAGAGCGCGCCCGAGGGCGGCATCCGGCTTGGCGCGGCGAGCGCGGCGGCGCTGGTCCAACTGGGACGGATGCCGATGGCGGCAGCCTCGGCGGCCGCCGCGGCAGGCGCCGACGGCGCGCTCGCAATCGCGCGCTTCATCGCATCAGTCGTCGATCGCAAACTCAGATCGGTTGAGTTCCTGGACACCGTGATTGCGCCCGCGACGCGCGCGTAGCCGCAGCATCCACGCGGGGCGCATCTACTTCCTTCGATACACAATGAGGCGCAACCAATGAAAGCGATCCAATTCGACCGGCTCGGCGGCGCGGAAGTGATGGAGTTGCGCGACGTGCCGAAGCCCGAGCTTCGCCCCGGAACCATCCTGGTCAAGAACCACGTGATCGCCATCAATTTCGGCGACACGCTTTTTCTCCGCGGCGAGTACCTGGTCAAGCCGGTGTTCCCGGACACTCCGGGCATGGAAGCGGCCGGCGTGGTGGAAGCAGTCGCGCCCGACGTGAAAGGCATCACGCCCGGCATGCGGGTCGCGTACATCGGGATGGGCGTCTACGCCGAGTACACGCGAATTCGCCAATCGCGCGCGATGCCGCTGCCCGGCTTCATGGACTTCGAGCAGGGCGCAGCCTTTCCCATTGCCGTGCTCACCGCGTGGCACCTGCTCCATAGCTGCCATCGGACGGCAGCGGGAGAAACCGTGATCGTTCATTCAGCGGCGGGCGGCGTCGGCATCGCCGCCGTCCAGATCGCGAAAGCCGCCGGAGCGAGAGTCATCGGCACCGTCTCCAGCGACGACAAAATCGACCTGGTGCGAAAATTCGGCGCCGACGAAGTGATCAACTATGCAACTCACGACTTCGCCGCTGAGGCCATGCGGCTCACCGAGGGCCGCGGCGTCGATCTCATCCTCGACGCGGTCGGCAAACCCACGATGATGAAAGGCCTCGAGTGCCTCGCGCCGTTCGGACACCTGGTGCTTTATGGCCGCGCCGGAGGAATACCCGATCCGGTGAATCCGATGAGCCTGTTCGGCAAGGCGCTCAAGATAAGCGGGTTCGCGGTACCGATGGTGTATGGGATGCACGAGATCCATCGCCGCGGCCTGGACGACGTGTTTCGGCTCGCGCGCGAAGACAAGCTCAAGGTGCCCATCGGCAGGAGATTCGCCCTGGCCGACGCGGTGGAGGCGGTTCGCTACCTGCAATCGCGTCAGTCGGTGGGAAAACTGCTCTTGCTGCCCTGAGCGCCACGCGCCGGCGGCGCGGCCGCGCACCTCGGTATATGGCTAGTCGGCGGCCATCCGGGGACGGCGGATGCCGCAGTGCGGCGCGATTCCCATACGTTCGTAATACCGCTGATGGTATTCCTCGGCACGGTAGAACATCGAAGCCGAGACTATCTGGGTGACGATGGGTCCGCCGAACTCGCCTAACTCATCGAGACGCTTCAGTGACGCCTCCGCCGCAGCCTTCTGCCGGGCGTCATGGTAGAAGATCACGGAGCGATACTGTGTGCCCACATCGGGCCCCTGCCGATTCACAGTGGTCGGATCGTGAATCTCCCAGAACAGCTCCAGGAGCTGTTCATACGACACCAGCGCGGGATCGTATTCCAGCTGGACCACTTCAGCGTGGCCGGTCTGGTCCGAGCAGACCTGCCGATAAGTCGGATGCTTGAGCCAACCGCCCATATAGCCGGAGGTCGCCGCGATGACGCCGTCGAGCTCGCGGAACGCCGATTCGACGCCCCAGAAGCATCCGCCGCCGAATGTGGCTATTCTTTTTCTCGCCATCTCGTGCTCTTACTTTACATAGACGGTCTCGATTTACGTGTAAAGCTCAAAATGCAGACTTGCCCTTTTCGCCAGAGCCCTCACGTAGCGTACTGGCACTGCTCTATCCGTTGATCAGGCGCATCGTCACCGCCGGATATCGATCGCCTACCGCAGTTCCCCGAGGCGCCGCCTGTTCGATCCTTCGCAGGTCGTCCGCGCTCAGGCTTACCTCGAGCGCGCCCACGTTCTCTTCGAGATACGACCTGCGCTTGGTTCCGGGGATCGCAACGATATTCGCGCTTTGGGCAAGCACCCACGCGAGCGCAAGCTGCGCCGGGGTGCAACCCTTCTCAGCTCGCTATCTCCTTGATCCGATCGACCAAGGCCAGATTCTTTTGAAAGTTGTCACCTTGAAACCGCGGCGATACGCGCCGGAAGTCATCGGGCGCGAGATCCTCGAAACGCCGAATTTGGCCGGTCAGAAAGCCGCGGCCCAACGGACTGTATGCCACGAAGCCCACGCCCAATTCCTCGCAGAGCGCAAGCAGTTCGATCCTCGGGCTCGCGGCTCCAAAGTGAATATTCCGTCTGCAACGCGGCTATCGGATGAATCTTGCACGCTCGCCGCAGAGTCTCGGGTGCGGCCTCCGAGAGACCCAGGTACCGAACCTTCCCTTCCTCGACCAGCCGGGCCATCGCACCGACGGTGTCCTCGATCGGCGTATTTGGATCGACACGATGCTGATAGTAGAGGTCGATTCTATCGATTCCCAGCCGCTTGAGGCTGGCCTCACAAGCTTTTCGCACATATTCGGGCTTGCCGCTGACGCTGCGGGTTGCCGGGTCGGGTCCACGGACGATGCCGAACTTCGTCGCGATTACGACCGCGTCACGACGGCCCCGAAGCGCACGTCCAACCAGCTCCTCGTTGGTGTACGGACCATATGCATCAGACGTGTCAAAAAAATCAATTCCCAGCTCCAGTGCGCGATGAATTGTCGCGACCGATTCCGTCTCATCTCCAGGTCCATAAAATTCGGACATGCCCATGCAGCCAAGTCCGATTGCCGATACGCGAAGTTCGCTTCGTCCCAGTCGTCTGACGTCCATTGGATACCCGTTACCTAATTCGACCGCCCCGTCACAGGGTGCGGATCATTTTCTCTTCGAGATGTTGATTTAGCGCACGCGGCTCGAGGACGCGGGATGTCACTCGCGCAGTATCACTACCCTTTCGTTCTAGCGGCGCCTGTTCCTGCGCCAAAATGGAAGGGCGCCCTACCGAGGGCGCCCTTCCTGGCCCGGAAAACCTTTACAGCTTCACGTAGACGGTCTTGATTTGCGTGTACAGCTCGAGCGCGTACTTGCCCAGTTCGCGGCCAAAGCCCGACTGCTTGTAACCGCCGAACGGCGAGATCGGATCGAGCACGCCGTAGCAGTTCACCCAAACCGTGCCGGCCTTCAATGCGCGCGCGACCTTGTGCGCGCGGCCGACGTCGCTGGTCCAAACCGCGGCAGCCAACCCGTAGTCGGTATCGTTGCCCTGAAGGACCGCGTCGTTCTCATCCTTGAATGGAATGGTCGCGGCGACTGGGCCGAAGATTTCCTCGCGCGCGATCCGCATGCTGTTGTTCACGTCCGCAAAGACGGTCGGCTTGACGAAGTAGCCCTTGCCGGTGGCGGCCTCGCCTCCGACGGTCACTCTCGCCCCTTCCTTCTTGCCGAGTTCGAGGTAGCCTTTGACCTTGTCGAACTGCTCTTTGGAGACCAGCGGGCCCATCATGGTATTGGGATTGAGCCCGTCGCCCATCGTCATGCCGGCGCTGAACTTGGTGAGCTGATCGTTGAACTTCTCGTAGACTTCTTTCTGCACGAAAATCCGCGTGCCGGCGCAGCATACCTGCCCCGAGTTGAAAAACACGCCCATCATCGAGTTCGGGACCGCCTGCTCCATGATCGGCGTCGGGGAAGATGATGTTGGGTGACTTGCCGCCGAGCTCCAGCGACACGCGCTTGAGATTGCCCGCGGACGCCTTGAGGATGATCTTGCCCACCTCGGCCGAGCCGGTGAAGGCGACCTTGTCGATATCGGGATGCTCGGAGATCGAGCTGCCGGCGCCAGGTCCGAAGCCGGTGATGATGTTAACCACGCCGTCGGGCACCCCGGCCTCGAGAATCAACTCGCCCAGCCTCAGCGCCGTTAGCGGAGTCTGCTCGGCCGGCTTCAGAATCACGGTGTTGCCGCAGGCGAGCGCCGGCCCGAGCTTCCACGCCGCCATCAGCAGCGGGAAGTTCCACGGAATTATCTGTCCGCACACGCCGACCGGCTCGCGCAGCGTGTAGTTGAACATCGTGGGGTCGGACGGATTGGTTTCACCATAGAGCTTGGTGCACCATCCGCCGTAATAGCGGAAGGTCTCGGCCGCGCCCGCGACGTCGATCGCGAGCGCCTGGGTCTTCGCCTTGCCGTTATCCAGCGTCTCGAGCTCGGCCAGCTCATCCGCGTGCTGATCGATCAGGTCGGCAATCTTGAACAGGTAGCGGGCGCGCTGATGCGGCCCGATCTTCGACCACTTGCCCTCTTCGAACGCCTTGCGCGCCGCCTTGACGGCTTCGTCGACGTCGGCCTTGTCGCCCTCGGCAATCAGCGCGAGGACTTCCTCGGTGGCCGGGTTCAGCGTCTCGAAAGTCTTGCCGGATTTCGGCGCGACCCATTTGCCGCCGATCAGTAACTTCTTGGGCGAGGCCTTGAGGAAATCCAACGCGGCGCTGGACCGCGCGACGTTGCCCGCCCTCTCTACCGATGGTGTTGTTGCGGCCATTAGTTCAGCTCCTTTCTATTCGATGGCTTGGCGCCATGGTTGAGAACACTAGTGTTATGACACAACTATGAATTGAGGCGCGCGATTACCTGCCCCATCCGCGTGGTGTCATACGCGCAGAGCCGGCTTACTTCATTGGCGAAGTTGCCTGAGTTAAGCGCGTCGAGCATCGCACGCACCGGGGGCGAGTCCATCTCGCGTTCCAGGATCACCAGATCATAGCGCTCTTCACGCACTGGGACAAAACCCAATTTCCAGGCCTCCGCCGCCACCCGCAGCGTCAGCCCCGCCTCAGCTTCACCCGCCGCTATGGCCGCGGCGACCTCGAGATGGCCGCTCAGCTCCCGCGCGTAGCCGGCAATCCGTCGCGGCGCGATTTTCAGCTCCGCCAGCGCCCGGTCCAGCACCAGCCGTGCACCCGAACCAGGCTCACGATTGGCAATCCGTACACCGGGCCGCGCCAGGTCGGCGATGCTCCGCAGCTCCAGCGGATTGCCGCGCCGCACGCCCAGTCCGAGCTCCCAGCGCGCGAAATTCACCATAACGCCGCGCCGGCGCTTGAGCGTCTCCCGCACCGCCGCCAGGTTGTACTCGCCGCCCTTGCGGTCGCACAGATGCACTCCCGCCGCGTGCACCTGGCCCTCGAGCAGCGCGGCGAGCGCCGCCTGACTGCCGCGAGTGACCGGCGTGAGCGCGGTGGCCGGGCGATGGCGTGCCATCCAGTCGGCGAGAAGCGTGACCGCCGGGTCGCATCCCGCAACCAGCAGCGTCGCGTCGATTTCCTGCGCGGTGCGAAACGCCGCCACGCGCGCGTGCCTGCCCTCCGCATGCTCGAGCATTCCCGCCGCGGGCGCCAGCCGCATCGCAGGCGGCGACTGCGCCAGCGCGACCAACCGTCCGCCCACGCGCGCCAGTGCGACCGCTCTGCGCGACGGTCCGACCGCGCCATCCGGCGCGCCCGCCGGCGCTTCGGGCGCGTCCATCCAGTCGGCCTCGAGATGGGCAGCCTCGGCCGGCGCGCCGAACAGCGCCTCTACGCTATCGCCGAGCTCGCGTGCCAGCGCGAGCGCCACGCCGACGCCGGGCTGGTAGACGCCGGACTCGATCGCGCCCAGCGCCTGGCGCGAGAGACCGGCGCGCCGCGCCAGTTCGTCCTGGGTCAGGCCGAGCGCAATACGCGCGCGACGCACCATCGCTCCACTTGCCGCCATTATACTTGTCGAGGAACTCGCATCATGGCATAACTTCTTGGATATGAAAATCCTGACGATCCTTCGAACTTCGCTGTTTCGCGCGGCCTTCGCGGCCACCGTCCTTGCCCTCTCTGTGATACTCCGCGCGCAAGCCCGTGCCCAGAGTACGCCGCCCCCTTCCAACCCGGCGACCGCGGCCAACTCGATGACGGTTGCGAGCCCTCCGCCGGTCTCGAATCCATCTCCGATGTCGCCGGTGGTGCAGTATTTCGCCGACTGGTTTCCGCGCGTCACCCGCATCCAAAGCGAGCAGCCGCACTGGATTACGCCGCTGGTGACCGTGACGCCGCGCCTGGAAGAAGAGTACCGCTACGACCAGCTCTGGCAGGCGCAGCCGCATGGCAAGGCGCTCGACAACTTCGGCGCCAACAAAGGCCTCGAACTAATCCCGTTTGAGAACACAGAGATAATCCTGGGCGTTCCCGGATGGGTCGCTCACAATGGAACTCTCCCGCCACCACCGAAAAAGGGCGCGGAAAAACCGGATGTCGACGGCTGGGCCGACGAAACCTTTCTCGTCAAGTACCGCCTGCTGTCCGCCAATGAGGAGAACGGCAACTACATCCTGACCGCCTTTATGGGTTTCAGTGCACCCACCGGCAGCGATGGCAACAGCTCACGCCATGCGCTCTTTACGCCGACGATTGCGGGCGGCAAGGGCTTTGGCGACTTCGATATTCAAACTACCGCTGGCATCGCATTGCCGAACGGTGGCCTCCAGCGCCTCGGCATGCCGGTGGCATGGAACACCGCTCTGCAGTATCGCGTCTTCCGCTATTTCTGGCCGGAATTCGAGATGAACTATACGTGGTGGCCGAATGGCGAGCGCGAAGGGCAGACTCAGGTCTTCCTCACGCCCGGACTTCTCATCGGACGCATCCCGATCCATGACCGGATCGGGATGACCTTCGGCGCCGGCTACCAGGTCGCCGTCACGCACCATCCCGCCTATAACAACGCGGTGATTGCCACCGGACGCATCCCCTTCTAGGCACGCGGTCAAACGTCGATGAAATACGATCGCAGACGGCTCCTTCAAGTGGGCATCCTGACCGTGGCCGGCGCTTTCGCCGTACTGATGGCAGGCGCGGGCGCTACCGAATCGACGACACCGTTGCAGGTGGCCTACGCCGGGTCGATGGGGTCGATGATGGACGGCGGGGTTCGTCCAGCGATCGCGAAGGCTCTGGGAGCCGAGATGCAAGGACGCGCGCAGGGCTCCACCGGCCTCGCCAACATGATCATCGCGGGAAGTATCCGGCCCGACGTGTTCATCTCGGTCACACCGGGGCCGATGCGTATCGTGCTGAAGGCGGGCAAGGCCGAGCGTGGAATACCGATTGCGCGCACCGAGATGGTGATCGCCTACAGTCCAAAGAGCCAATATGCGGCGGCGCTGGCAAAGGCCGGCGAGCCCGGCGCCAAGGCGTGGTGGCAAATCCTGGAGACGCCGGGCTTTCGTTTCGGGCGCACCGATCCCAATACCGATCCGCAGGGTTTGAACATCATTTTCATGATGCAACTGGCGGGGCACTATTACCGTCAGCCCGACCTGGCCGAGAAAATTCTCGGGCCCCAAATCAATCCGCAACAGATTTTTCAGGAACCCCAGGTGATGGCGCGGCTGCAGGCGGGGCAACTTGATGCGAGTTCGGCCTACAAGACGCAACCCGCGGCGCTCGACCTGCCGTTTATTTCGTTGCCCGCGGAGATTAACCTCGGCTCCGCGTCGATGGAGCACGAATACCAGCAAGCGAGCGTCAAGCTGAACGGCAAGCCGCAGCGGCCCGCCCCGCTCGTCTTCTATGCCGCGGTCCTCGAGGATGCGCCCCAGCCAAAGCTGGCCAGCCGCTTTCTCGCATGGATGCAGGGACCCGAGGCGCGCCAAATCCTCGCGCGCTATCACTACGACGGCCCCGGTGACGACAAGCCCCTGCTCCCGTAGTGTAGGCCTTGGTGCGATCCCCCATGCGTTCCCGATGGTGGGCCCGGATGGGCATGCTCGCGTTCACGCTGGCACTGCTCTATCCACTGGTCGGCCTGTGCGCTCCGGTTGGCCACTGGCAATGGAACGGCAGCATCCCCGGCTCGACGGCTTCGGCCGTAAGGGTCTCGCTGGTTCTTACCGGAATCGCCCTGCTGGTTGACGTAATCCTGGGCACGCCGGTCGCGTGGTATCTCGCGCGCCATACGGGCCGCGACAAAATTGCGTGGGAAGCGGCAGTCCTTATCTCGGTGCTGATGCCGCCGCTCGCGCTGGGAATCCTGCTCTCGCTCGCCTTCGGCCCCACGACGGCGGCGGGCGCGTGGCTGTTGCGGATGGGAGTGCCCACCGCCAACAGCCCGCTCGCGTTCGCCGCGACCCAGGTCTACGTCAGCATCGGCTACTACATCGTGGCCGCCCGCGCCGCGCTGGCCGCGGTCCCCGGCGACCTTGAACGGATAGCGGCGCTGCTCGGGCTGCGGCCGTGGCAGGTATTTCGCCGCGTGACCTTTCCGCTCGCGCGATTGGGCTTCGCCGCGGCGTTGAGCCTCGCCTGGGTGCGCGCCCTGGGAGAGTTTGGCGCGGTCATCGTCACCGCCTACTATCCGAGCGGGATGCCCGTGCAGATATGGATCAATCTCCAGGACGCCGGGATGCCCGCCGTGATGCCGTTGCTGGTCGTGTTTCTGCTCACCGCGCTGCCCCTGCCGTGGGTGATCCATCTGCTCGCCCAGAGGCGTCACGCCGATGCCAACGCTTGATGCGCATATCGTGAAGGCGCGGCGCGTGCTTACCGTGGACATGCGTCTGCGCCTGGAGCAGGGAGAGCGGCTCGCGTTGTTCGGAGCTTCGGGCGCGGGCAAAAGCACGGTGCTCTCGTGCCTGGCGGGAATCGAAACTCCCGACGCCGGGCGGGTTCAATTTGGCGACACGGCTTTCTTTCCGCCGAATCTGCCGCTTTACCAGCGCTCGCTCGCATACCTGACGCAAAGCGACTCGCTCTTTCCGCATCTGAGCGTGGCCGACAACGTCTGCTTTGGATTGCGCGGCCACGAAAGTAACGGCGCGAGCCAATGGGTCGAGGAACTCAAGCAGCGTCTCGAACTTGGCCCCCTATGGAACGAATCGGCGCGCCGGATTTCCGGCGGCCAGGCGCGCCGCGTCGCCTTGGCGCGGATGCTCGCGCGGCGCCCGCCGCTGGTACTGCTCGACGAGCCGTTCACCGCGCTCGACCGCCCCACCATCGACGAACTCCTCGACGCGATCCTGCAATGGCATCGCGCACTCGGCTTCACCCTGATCGCCGTCGATCATCGCGTCGACATCCTTGAAAAGCTCTGCACGCGCGCGATCGCGATCGAAGACGGCCGCGTGGTGCAGGAAGGCGCGTGGCCCGAACTCACGGCCGCGCCGGCGACACCGAAGCTGGCCCGTCTATTGTCCGCCTGATCTCAGTCGTCGACAATTTGCGGCGGCCGAAAACTTCCGTTTTCGTATTCGAGCAGCACGATTCCGCAGTTGGGTGGCACGTGCGTGTTCTCCCAATGTCCAACCAGATGCGCCCAGCAGGTCAGCATCACTCCGCCATGGCTGACGACGGCCAGTTCGCCGTCGCCGGCGCGCACGGCCAGCCGCTCCAGGATAGGCGCCACCCGCACTCGCACGTCCTCATAGCTCTCGCCGCCCTCGGGCCGCCAGAGCCACATCTTCTCGGTTTCGAACGTCGGATCGTCGCGCACGGCGTCGTAGGGCTGTCCGCGCAGGTAGCCGAAGTGGCGCTCGTAGATGCCGTGCTCGACCTCGACCGGCAAGCGCATCGCAGCGGCGATTATCTCGCCGGTCTCGCGCGCCCGCGCGTAGGGGCTGGTGATGACGAGCCGCGGATGAAACAGCCGCGCGATACGGCGCGCGGCCTGGGCGGCCTGCTCGCGCCCCAAATCGGTCAACGGCGCATCGGGCGTGGTGGTGAAGCGGCGCTCGCGATTGCCCTCGCTCTCGCCGTGGCGAACCATTATCAGCTTACCCATCGCAAACGTCCGGCCCCACCGGATCGAGGATCATTTAGACTATTGTGGACTGTCGCCTCAAGATTTCGTGCCACCGCCTTCGGGATTGTTGGCGGCGCGGCGCAAGTTCAAAAAAGGCTCGAACAGATCGATCGGAATCGGAAAGATCGTGGTCGAATTGTTCTCGGACGCGATCTCCTTGAGCGTCTGCAGATAGCGGAGCTGAAGCGTCACCGGGCTCTTGTTCATGATCTCGGCGGCCTCGGCGAGGCGCTGCGCGGCCTGGAACTCGCCCTCGGCCGCGATTACCTTGGCGCGCCGCTCGCGCTCGGCCTCGGCCTGCGCCGCGATCGCGCGCTGCATGTCCTGCGGCAGATCGATGTTCTTGAGTTCGACCAGCGTGACTTTAACGCCCCACGGCTCGGTCTGCGCGTCGACTATCTCCTGGATGCGCGCGTTGAGCTTGTCGCGCTGGGCCAGCAGCTCGTCGAGTTCGGTCTGGCCGCCAACCGAGCGCAGCGTGGTCTGCGCAAGCTGGGTGGTGGCGAAGAGATAGTTGGCCACCTCGGTCACGGCGCGCGACGGGTCGAGCACGCGAAAGTAAAGTACGGCGCTGACTTTTATCGATACGTTGTCCCGGGTGATGACGTCCTGAGGCGCGATGTCGAGCGTCACGACGCGCAGATCGATCCGCACCGAGCGCTCGAGGATCGGGATGACGAAAATAATCCCCGGCCCGCGAAAGGGCGTGAGGCGGCCGAGACGAAAGACCACTGCGCGCTCGTACTCGTTGAGCACCTTGAGTCCGCTGCAGCAAGATCAGCACGCCGAACACGATGATTACTCCGATTGCCGGTCCCATAGGTCCCATAGCCTCCCTGCATTTGTTTCACTGCTTCACGGGCGCCGCCGCCCGCCGCTTGGCATAGATTTGCGCCAAAGCCGCGTCACGATTCGCCGCGCACCTCGATTTCCAGCCCGCGCACCGCGATCACGCGCGCGCGCGTCCCGACGCCAAGCGCCTGATCGCTCGCCGCGCGCCAATGTTCGCCGTGCACGAACACCCGGCCTGGCGCGCCCGGCGCGATCGCCTCGCGCACTTCGCCAACTTCGCCGATCATCCCCTCGCTCCCGGTGGTGGCCGGCCGATGCCGCTCGCGTAAAACGATCCAGCCCAGGCCGAGGATGATCGCGCTCATCGCGATCGCCGCGCCGGCGATCATACCGCGATTAACTTCGAGATTGGTTTGCGAGCTATCGATCAGAAACAGCGAGCCGATTACGAAAGCGATCACTCCGCCTATGCCGAGCACACCGTAACTGGTGACGAAAACCTCGGCCATCAGCATCCCAATGCCCAGCAGCAGGAGCAGGAAGCCGGTCAGGTTGATCGGCAGGATCTCGAACGATCCGAGCGCGAGCAACAGGCAAATCGCGCCGACCACGCCCGGCAGATAGAAGCCGGGATGGCTGAACTCGAAATAGATCCCGACGATCCCCGCCAGCATCAGCAGATAGACGATGTTCGGGTCGGCCAGCACGTTGAGCAGCGACTGCCCCAGCGTCATCCGCGAGCGGCGAATCCGGGCGCCGGCCAGCTCCAGCTTGATCGGTGCGGCCGCCGACCGTGACCTCGCGTCCCGAGGCCTGCACGAGGAGGCTTTGCAGGTCGGGCGCGACGATATCGATCACGTGTTGCTTGAGCGCCTCGGTCTCGCTGATGGCGACGCTTTTGCGGACCGCTTGTTCCACCCATTGCTGATTGCGGCCGCGCTGGCGCGCGATGCTGCCGGCGAATGAAGCGGTGTAGTTCTCGATCTTCTCGCCGACCACGCCCTTGATCTCGCTGCCGCCCTCGCCCACCGGATGAGCCGCGCCGATCGTGGTCCCGGGAGCCATCGCGGCTATGGCGGCCGCCTCCGTTATAAAAGTCCCGGCCGAAGCGGCGCTGGCGCCTGAGGGCGACGACGTAAACGATAGTCGGTAGTGGCGCGTTGAGCAGAGCCTTTACGATGCGTTGCGCGGAACCCAGCAGGCCGCCGGGAGTGTCGAGTTCGATCACCAGCGCAGCCGCGTGCTGCGAACTGGCGTAGCCGATCCCGTCGTCGATATAGGCGGCGACGGCAGGGTTGATCGTCCCGTCAACCTTCAACACGCAGACCCATGGCGCGGTGGCTGTATCCGCCGTGATAGCGGCGGCCGCGGGTGTGGCGGTCTACTGGCGAGCGTGCTGGCGCCGGCCTGAGATGAGCCGTCGTCTCGGTCGGCTGCGAGGGCGACGGCGCCCAGTGCGAGCACGACCAGTATCGCGAACGCGTAAGCCGCGAACGCGCCGTCGGACGTCGCATCGTCTCATCGCGGGCCGCCGCGCGTGGGAATCTCCAGCCCGAGCAGCTTCATCACTTCCTGTATATCCTGCCATACCAGCCGCTTTTCGCCCGGACTGCGCAGCAGATAGGCTGGATGGAACGTCGGCATCAGCTTGACGCCGCGCACCTCCTGCCAGTTGCCGCGCAGCCGGCTTATCGGCGTCTTGACCTTGAGCAGCGCCTGCACTGCGAAGGTTCCCAGCGCGACGATCGCCCGCGGACGCACGAGGTCGATCTGGCGCATCAGGAACGGCTCGCACGCGGCGACCTCGTCGGGCTCGGGGTTACGATTGTCGGGCGGGCGGCATTTGATGACGTTGCAGATGTAGACGTCGGCGCGGCTAAGACCCATCCCGCGCTCGATGATGTCGGTCAGTAACTGTCCGGCGCGGCCCACGAACGGCTCGCCACGGGCGTCCTCGTCGGCGCCGGGCGCCTCCCCAACGAACATCAGGTCGGCCTGCGGGTTGCCGACGCCGAACACCAGGTTGGTGCGCAACGGCGCGAGCTTGCAGCGCTTGCAATCGCCGATGAACGCGCTCAGTTCCTCCAGCGTCGCGGTTTTCTCGAGGCCCGGATAGCGCGAGATCAACTCGATAGGCGCCGCGGCCGGCCGCGAAGACGAAGCGGCCGCGCCACGCGACGATGCGCCGTCGGCGCGGGCGCTGAGGCGGCGGGCGCCTCCAGCTTCAGCGGCGGGCGCGGCGGCTTTGGGAGGCGGCGGGCTCGCAGGCTATGGTCGCGGGCAGGCCCTCCAGTCCTTCTTCGGCGAGTTGCTCGAGGTAATCGCGAACAGAATCGAGCATCATGCGGCGGTGCTCTGGCGCGGTCAGGTCGCGGCTCATAACATCAAGCCATCGGCCCGACGGCAGAAGCGGGCGCGGTTATGATTATCGCCTGTGTAATCGCCTTCGTAGTCGGCTTCATCGCGCTCAGTGCCCCGCCCGCTTTCGCATGGGGTCCAATCACTCATATCGCACTCGGGATGCAAGTGCTTGCGAGCGTTAGCACCCTGGAACAACCGCTTCAAGCCATATTACTCTCGATGCCCGACGCTTTCCTGTACGGCTCGCTCGCGCCCGACATCGTGCAGGGCCGCCGCTTCCAAAGCCGCCTGCGGCGCCATTCGCACAACTGGTCGACCGGCTTTGGGCTGCTCGGCGCCGCCCATGGCAGCGAGGAGCGAGCCTTCGCGCTTGGTTACCTGGCCCATCTCGGCGCCGACGTCGTGGCGCATAACTTTTACCTGCCGACGCGCTGGGTCGGACACTTCAACTCCGCGATCGCCAGCCACATCCTGAGCGAGGCGCGCTTCGATTCGATGCACGACGCGTCGAATCGCGAAACCCTGTTGAAGCTGATGGCCATCGACTTCAGCGCGCTCGACTTGAAGCTCAGCCGCCAGATTGATTCGCCGCTGCTGCCCTTTCGCGCGCAAAAGCGCATCTTCGAGGGCGGGATGCGCCGGATTCGTCAGTGGAATCGCGTGATCCTTGCGATCGGCCGGGTCAAAGCGTCCGATCGTCAGGACCTCGAGGTCTACTGTTCAGCCTCCTGCTCGGCGATCGACGGAGTACTCCGCAACGGCAACGAGGCGCCGGCATGCCGGTTCGATCCGATGGGCCGCGGGCGCTGCGCAACGCTCAGCCGCGCGCGAAGCACGCTTGCAGCGGCTGGCCAGGATGGGACCCGAGACCAAACGCGCGGCGCGCCAGCTCGCCAACACAACTGTCGAAGAACTGCATACGCATCTGCGCCAGGTGCCATTCGGGAGGCCCGTCCAAGCCGTCCTGACCGCGCCCGACTTTGCCAGCGGCACGAGGGTTCCACTGTTTTAGAAGTCCTTTGAGAGTCGCTCTTGGCAGTCCTCTTAAAGGTCCTCGCCCTGTCGTCTTGTGCAGGAGATTAAGCTTAAAATTCAAATGGCGACGAAAAAGGAGAGACACTATGGTTGAATATATTCCCCCAAAGTATGGCTGGGTGCGTAAGCAGGTCGAAGCGTATGAAGGCAGCGGAGGCACTGAAGGCACCGCTGCTGGATACCGGCCTGCCATGCATCATCGTCACGCATCTGGGCAATAAAACCGGCGCAATCCGAAAGACTCCACTAATGCGCGTCAAGGTGGAGAACAGCTACGTATTGGTGGGCTCCATGGGCGGAGCGCCCAAAAACCCTGTGTGGGTATACAACCTAAGAGCCAATCCCGAGGTGGAAATACGCGACGGGACCAACGTGACCAAGATGCGCGTTCGGGAAGTCACCGAGGATACGGAACGCGGGCGTTTGTGGTCAGCCAGCGTAGCCGCGTACCCGCCCTATAACGATTATCAGGCAAAAACGACGCGCAAGATTCCGGTGTTCATTGCCGAACCCGTCTAAGCCTCTAGGTCCAGGCGTATTCGGGAACCGTGGGCGAGCCAGACGCCACTGACAAAACTTCGAAGTCCAATTCACCCGAGCAGAATCCTGTCTCGGCTAACGCTCCGAAAAGTGAGCACATCTCTGGTCCGATCGATACTGCCCCGTTTAATTCGATCTCGCGTCGTCAACTGCTGGGCATACGAACCGGACTCGCCGCGGCAGTTATGTTGGATCACATAGCACCTCATCGTCGGCCTTTGGCGCGCCGAGCGAAACGGCTCTGCAGGATCTGAATCATCCCTGTGCCAAGACGCTGAGCACCCGCATCTCGCTGTCCCGTATGGGTCACGTGGCAAAAACCGAATACCGGTCAAGAATGCACTGCCCGGCGGAGCCTGCGCGGGCTTGTGATAAGCGCGCCATCGGTGTTATCACGGCGACGCTGGCACCATCGCGGCAAGGGGACTCCACAATGGAAAACAGCGACAAGCATACCCCTCATATGTTGTCCGGCGTGCGCGTGCTGGACTTCACCCAGTACCTCGCGGGCCCGACGGTCACGCGCTTCATGGCCGAGATGGGCGCTGATATCGTCAAGGTCGAGCAGGCGCCGATGGGCGACCCGGCGCGGCTGCTACCCGCGGTGCGCAACGGGCGTAGCGCGTACTTCGTTCAGCAGAACCGCGGCAAGCAGAGCCTCTGCCTGGACTTCGCCAAGCCGGAGTCGATCGAGCTGCTGCGCGAGCTGGCGAAAAAAGCCGACGTGGTGGTCGAAAACTACGGGCCGGGGGTGATGGAAAAGCGCGGCCTCGACTACGCCTCGCTAAGTAAGATCAACCCGCGCATCATCATGGCGTCGATCTCGGCCTTCGGGCGCACCGGCCCGCTCTCGCACAAGGTCGGCTACGACTTCATCGCGCAGGCCTTCTCGGGAATGATGCACATGACGGGCGATCCGAACGGGCCGCCGATGTTCGTCGGGATGGGCGTCGGCGACCAGACCAGCGGCGTGCATGCCTTCTCGGCTATCGGCTTCGCGCTCTTCTATCGCGAGCGGACCGGCATCGGGCAATACATCGATATTGCGATGGTCGACGCCCTGTACCATATGCACGAAGTCAACATCCAGGCCTGGGCCATGACCAAGGGCGAGTTCGTGCCGAAGCGGATGGGCTCGCAGCATGAACTGGTTAGCCCGTGCGGCTCGTTCAAGGGGCCGGAGGGCTACATCGTGATCCTGGTGCTCGATCGGCAATGGCAGGCGATGGCGCGTGCGATGGCCCGTCCGGAGCTGATCGATGATCCGCGCTTCGCCACGATGCGCGACCGGGCGAAGAATCGCTACGAACTGGCCGCGATGGTCGAGGCGTGGATGCAGGCGCAGCCCTCCGACGAGGCGGTGCTGAAGATCCTCGAAGAGCATCGCGTCGCCGCGGCGCCGGTAATGACAGTCGTCGACACGGTGAGCCATCCGCACTACAAGGCGCGCAACATGATTCGCACCGTGCCCGACCCGATCCTGGGCGAGGTGATGATTCCCGGGTTCCCGCTCAAGTTCTCGGCCTTCCCCAAGGCGCTGGAGATCAACGCACCGCTCCTGGGCGAGCACGGGGCCGCGGTCTTGCGCGATCAGCTCGGCATGAGCGACGCCGAGATCGCCCGGCTGCGGGGCGAGGGCGTGCTCCATTCGGAAAACAAGTAGGGCTTGTAGCCGAGTGTGCCGCGCCGGGCGGCGCGCTCGTTTGACATTTGTCGATTTGACATCTGTTTTGGACTGGCGAAACTAGGCAATCGAAACTTAACACCCGGGAGGAAAATTATGCGGGAGGAAAAATCATGAAAGTCGGTTATTTTCCATGTACGCAGGACCCGCCGAACGGCGCCAACATCGGAGGCGTGCTCCGCGAGGCGATCGTCGAGGCGCAGGTTGCGGAAGAAAGCGGATTCGATAGCTGCCTGTTCAGCGAACACCACCAGCAGGAAGACTGCTACATCCCCAACGTCATCCTGATGGCCGGGATGGTCGGCGTGTGCACCAAGAAGATCAAAGTGGGAACCTGCGTCACGCTGATCCCGCTATGGCATCCAGTGCACGCGGCCGAAGACGCCGCGATCGTCGACCAGATAACCGGCGGCCGCATGATCCTGAGCGTCGGGGTGGGTTACCAGGACCGCGACTTCGGGGCTTTCGGTCTTTCGATCAAGGAGCGCGCCGGGCGCAGCGAAGAAGGCGTCGAAGTGCTCAAGAAATGCTGGGAGCAGGAGCGCTTCTCCCATCACGGCAAGTTCTACCATCTCGACGACGTTATGATCACGCCCAAGCCGTTCCAGAAGCCGCGCCCGCCGATCTGGATGGCGGCGTGGAGCGACGTCGGGATCAAACGCGTGGCGCGAATTTCGGACGCATGGATAACCTCGCCGCTCGAACACGTGAAGGTGATCAAACGCTTCGGCGATCTCTATCGCTCCGAGTGCAAGAGGCACGGCAAGAAGCCCTACCTGGTCCTGATGCGCGACGTGCTGGTGACCGACTCGATGGATTCGGCGCGGCGCGAGAGCGGACCGCTGATGTACACGCACAAGTTCTATTACCGCAACAACGGCTACGCTCCGGACGAAGTGATCGACAAGGTCAAGTCGGAAGACGACTGGACCTTCGACGTCGCCTCGCCGAATCGGCTAATCGTCGGCTCGCCCAAGGATTGCCTGGCGCAGTTGCAGATGTGGCAGGAAGAAGTGCAGCCCGACTACCTGGTCCTGCGCATGCGCCATCCGGGCGGTCCCACGCACGAACGGACCAAGGAGGCGATCCGCGTTTTCGGCAAGGAGATCGCTCCTAAGCTCTAATTCCGAGTCCGCGATAAATCTCACGCGGGACGGCCGCCGTGGCGAAACCGCCGTTCGGCCGTCCCGCGCGTTCTTACTGGTCGCCGTGCCGAGGTCTTCAGGTCGAAGCGCCTATAGTCTAGCGATTGGGCGGAGATGGCGGACCTTGAGGTGCCTGTGGACCGGGCTCACCCCACTGTCTGGACTGGCCGCCCCACGACTCCGGACCCCAAGCATATCCACGTGGGCCGCACGGTCCGCCCCAACCAAAACCCGGGCGCGGCGGTGGAGGATATGGGCCGTAGCCGGGCATCCCCGCAGGACCTGACCATCCAGGCATACCCATCGCAGCCATGAACCTCGGTTCCGGCCGATGATGATGGCCGGCTACTAAGAATCGCCAGCGCGACCAAAACGAGCGCGGCAATCAGGCCGCCTCGCCACCAGCGATTCTCTTTCAGGATCTCCCGCTCAAGACGGTTGAGTCGCGCTTCGAGGCGCTCCTGGATTGCTTCCTTCTGATTTCCAGCTCCAGTTGATTCTTCCGGCACAGACGTTTACCTCTCTTTTTTATCTCGGTGGATTCTATGGGCAACGGAACGATCGGTCTGCCACCTGAAGCGGAACCAAAGAGTCATGCTCCGACCATGCCACTCCACATTCAAAAGACGCTCGACGGCGGCAGACGTTACATTTGGAGAAGCTAAGCGCCGCGGCAGGAAGTCGCCCTCGACGGCCTCCGGCCCAAGGTTCTGACAGATAGAAGGTTCTGACAGATAGTTGGAGTTCAGGTTGCCGATCAGGGCGAGGCCAAGCGGTTAGCGAACGGCGCGTAGCGTGCGGCGGCTGGATTTCGCCGCCCTCAATGCCAGAAGCCGATCGAGAATCACGTCGGCGACCTCGTCTTTGCTGAGCTTGGGATGCTCGATGGCGCGGCCGTCCTCGCCGATGATGATCACGACGTTGGTATCGACGGCGAAGCCGGCGTCGCTACGCGACACGTCATTAGCGACGATGAGGTCGAGGCGCTTGCGTCGTAGCTTGTCGGCGGCGTTTTCCTCGAGGCCCTGGGTCTCAGCGGCGAAGCCGATTACGATGCGCGAGCCTTTGCGCGCGCTCAGCCGCGGCATCTCGTCCGCGATTCCCTCCAGCTCGAGCGTCATCCCGCGCGCGTTCTTCTTGATCTTATGCGGCGCCTGATGCGTGGGACGAAAATCCGCCACCGCCGCCGCCATCACCAGCGCCGTGCTCCAGGGAAAGTTGCGCGCGGTTGCATTCAGCATCTCCGCCGCGCTGACGGTATCGATTCGCTCGGCGCCGTAAGGCGTGCCAAGCGGCGACGGCCCGGCCACCAGCCTGACGCTCGCCCCGCGCCGCCACGCCGCGCGCGCGATCGCGAAACCCATCTTGCCGGTCGAACGGTTGGAAACGAAGCGCACCGGGTCGATCATCTCCTGCGTCGGTCCGGCGGTCACCAGGATGCGCTCGGAGGCGAGGTCGTGCGGCGAGAGCATCCGCTCGACCTCCTCTACGATCGCCGCGGGGTCCGGCAGCCGCCCCTTGCCCTGGTAGCCGCAGGCGAGATCGCCGGAGGCGGGCTCGATAACCGTAACGCCGCGGGCCTTCAGCCGGGCGAGATTCTCGACCACGGTCGGATGCGCGTACATGTGGACGTTCATCGCGGGCGCGAAGGCTATAGGGCATTGCGCGGCGAGCAGGACCGTGGTCACGATATCGTCGGCGATGCCGACCGCGGCCTTGGCGATGACGTCGGCGCTGGCGGGCGCGATCACGATCGCGTCGGCGGTGTCGGCGAGCCGGATGTGGCCGATCTCGGATTCCTCGGTCAGGCTGAAGGTGTCGGTCGCGACCGGATTGGCGCTGAGCGTCTGGAGCGTCAGCGGCGTGATGAACTCGGCCGCGTTGCGCGACATCATCACGCGCACCCGCGCCTGCTGCGCGGTCAACAATCGCACCAGCTCGGCGGCCTTGTAAGCGGCGATTCCGCCGCATACGCCGACCACGATCGTCTTGTCCTTCAGCGCGCCCATCGTGGAACCAATTCTACGGCGTTGTCGGGAGATTGAGAAAGAGCCTCGGCGTGTTCTTTACGGGCGCATCCCGAAGTAGACCGCGAAGCGCCACTGTTTGAAGGCGCAATCGACGTCGGTGAAGCCCGCCGCGCGCATCCATTCGAGCTGATCGCCAAGCGTCGCGCATCGGTCGTGGAGCATCCGCTCCAGCGCCCGTTCATATTCGTTGCGATCGACGCCCGAGCCCAGGACCTGCTCGTCCCACAGCCGCCGGTAGCGCGCTTCGGCCGCCGGCGTCGGTCCCAGCACCTGTTCGGCGTTGACGAACAAGCCCGCAGGCCGCAGCGCCTCGAAAACCCGCGCAAAGAGCGAGCGCTTGGCGCCGTCGTCCAGGTGATGGATGGAAAGCGCTGACACCACCAGGTCCCACGGACCGCCGAGGCTGCCATGGGCATAGTCGCGCACCTCGAAGCTGACGTTCGAGTCCGCGGCGCCGGCAAATCTCTGCCGCGCTTGGGCCAGCATCGCGTCCGACACGTCAATCAAATGAATCCGACCTTGCAAATGAAGCCGCGCCTGCTGCAGACGGGCCGTTACCATCGCGGAGAAGAGCCCGGTGCCCGCACCCAAATCCAGCACGTCGAGCGTCGCGGACGCCCGAGCGCCGGCCCAATCGCTGACCACGTCGAGCGCGCTGCCGTAGAAGCCATCGAAGCAGGGAACGAGGTTGCGCCGCACGGCGTCGTAGCCTTGCGCGCCGAGGCTGAACAGTTGGCCTATCGCGTTGCTGGGGCCGCTCATCGGATGCGATGCGGTGCGTTCGCCCTGGCGATAGGCGCCGGGCACCGAGTCGTGCGCGCCGTTAGCGTTCGATCTCGCCGCTGATGAACTTCTCGACCCGTTCGCGGGCAATATCGTCGGCGATCTGACGCGGCGGATGCTTCATCGTGTAAGCCGCGATCGAGTAGAGGGGCCCGCCGATCTTGCGATCGCGCGCGAGGCGCAGGCATCGAATCGCGTCGATCACCACGCCGCCCGAATTGGGCGAATCCTGCACCGACATCCTGAGCTCGAGCTCGATTGGAATTCCGGCGAAGCCCTCGCCCTCGATTCGCAGGAAGCAGACCTTGTTGTCACGCTGCCAGGCGACGTAGTCCGACGGCCCGATGTGCACGTCGGCGTCGGGCAGCCGCTCGGGCATTACGCTCTGCACGGCCTCGGTCTTGGACTTGCGCTTGGAGCCCAGGCGCGAGCGGTCGAGCATGTTGAGAAAGTCGGTGTTGCCGCCGGTGTTGAGCTGGTAGGTGTGGCGCACCTTGATGCCGCGGTCGGCGAACAGTTTCATGATGGTGCGGTGCAGGATGGTCGAGCCGAGCTGTGACTTGACGTCGTCGCCAACCACCGGAATTTTGCGTTCGGTGAACTCGGCCGCCCACTTCTCGTTCGACACGATGAACACCGGCATGCAGTTGAGCAGGCTGACGCCCGTCGCCAGGCAGGCGCGCGCGTAGCGCTCGACCGCCTTCTGGCTGCCCACCGGCAGATAGCACAGCATCACCTCGGCGCCGCTCTCGCGCAGGCGGCGCTCGATATCGACCGGCTTCTCGTTCGCCGGCAGGAAGGTGCAGTCGGGCGGATACTGCGGCATGTGCTCGGCGATGCCGTCATGAATCTCGCCCATGTCGACGGTGACGCCGTACTTCGGCAGATCACGCCAGATGGTGATGGTATTGTTGGGCAGCGCGAAGCAGGCATCCTCGAGCGGCCGGCCGACCTTGCGCGAATCGATGTCGAAAGCGCAAGCGACATCGATATCGCCCGGCTTGTAGCCGGCGAGGTCGTAATGCATCAGGCCGATCGGACTGCGCTGCGCGTTTGCCGGGGCATGCTGGTAATACTCGATGCCCTGGAGGAGTGAGGATGCGCAGTTGCCCACTCCAACGATTGCTACTCGAATCTTCGCCATAGCCCTCCTCTCAACTCACCGCCCGACATCCACGGATGCTTGCACAAATGCCGCTCGGGTGCGGCCGTACGGGCCACCCCCAAAGAATAAGCGGAACTGATAATGCTCTGTGGTTCTATCGGAGCGCGGCAGCAAAGTAAATTGCCCCGGATGCGGTTGCCCACAGCGTCCCGCAACGCTCGCGCCCAGAGGGAAAAACTGTGCCCTGCCTCAAACTGCTCGAAATCGCGACGGAAAAGGATCGCCGAAGTGCCGGCCCGGATGGAGCGCGCGCGCACGCGCGATAAGCGCCGCTTCCCGCTCCGGGACAGCGGGGTTGGGAATACAGCAATCGACCGGGCATACCATCGCGCATTGCTCCCGGCCGAAAAACCCAACGCACTCGCTGCACTTGTCGGGCGCGATGTAATAGATGTCCTCCCTGAGCGGCGGATGCTCCTCGCCGTCGAGCTCCCACTTCTGTCCGCGCTTGTAAATCGCGCCGTTGGGGCACGCAGGCAAGCAAAACCCGCAATTGATGCACTCTTCGATAATCAGCGTCGACATGATCTAAGACCGAGCGATCGCACTCCCCAAAGCCGCCCCAGTCGATGCTACCTGTCTCGGTGCAATCAGAGTATCGGCACCCGTCGACGCGGGCAAGGGCGAGCAAGGGGCAAATGGAGCTATTCTCCGGTAGTCTGCTCTATTCCTTTCTAATCTTTGGGCATCGCCGCCAGCACGCCACGCGCGAGGTCCATGAAGGCGAGGCTTGCGGGATGCTCGGGCGCTTTCAGCACAATCGGCATTCCGGCGTCGCCCGCCTCGCGCACCTCGAGATGGATCGGAATCTGCGCCAGCACCCGCGTGCCCTCTTCCATCGCGAGCTTCGCTCCTCCACCCGCGCCAAACAATTCGTCACGCTCGCCGCAATCGGGGCAGATGAAGTAGCTCATGTTCTCGACGATGCCGATAACCGGGCAATGCAACTGATGCAGCATCCGCGCCGCCCGCGTCGCATCGAGCAGCGCCACATCCTGCGGCGTAGTGACGATGACCGCGCCGTCGAGCGCGACCTGCTGAGCAAGCGTGAGCTGCGCGTCACCGGTGCCCGGCGGCAGATCGACGATCAGAAAGTCCTGCGTGCCCCACAGCGTGTCCTTCAGGAACTGGCGCACAGCGCCCATCACCATCGGGCCGCGCCAGATGACCGGCGACTTGTCGGTCAGGAAAAAGCCCATCGAGATGAGTTTCACGCCATAGCGCTCGACCGGGTAGAAATTCTGGCCGCCGGCCGCGCGCGGCCGCTCCTCATCCACCCCGAACATCATCGGCACCGACGGTCCGTAAACGTCGGCGTCCATCAGTCCAACCGTCATCCCGAGCTGCTTGAGCGCCATCGCGAGGTTCACAGCGACCGTCGACTTGCCGACTCCGCCCTTGCCGCTCAGCACTGCGACCACGTAGCGCGTGCCCTCGAGACGCACGCGCCCGGTCTTTTCGCCCAACTCGGCTTCGAGCTTGCGCAGCTTGAGTTCGACCCGCGCCACCCCAAGGTCGCGCTTGAGCGCGCCGCTGATTGCGCCAGCCAGATCGTGCATCACGCGGTCGCTCTCGCTCACCTGCCTCACGATCACCGCTAAGCCGCCCGCGGATTCCAGCGGCTCGACGGCCTCGATAATTCCGAGCGAAACGACGTCGGTCGCGTAGCCGGGATAGTTCACCCGGCCCAGCGCCTCGAGCACTGCGTCAACGGTTATCTGCCTGGCCACGCGACGATTATTTCAGAAGCGGCCCGCCGCGCGAAATGCTTCCGATGCGGCGGAGCTACGGGCGGCGCAGTTCCTGGATCACGTCGCGCACCACGCCGCGCTCGCGGTCCCCGCGAATCGGAATTTCGAAGTCGAGCCGGTTGACGCCGGCGAAGCGCTTTTTCATCACGGCCGCAATATCGCGGTAGGTGCCGACCGCGGCGAACGCATGCACCATCTCCTCGGTTACCAGCTTCGGCATCTCGCTCCACTTTTGCTGCACCGATAGCCGATGAAGCTGCTCGGCCCGGTCGGCCCATCCGTCGAGCTCGAAGCTCGCGCGGTACGATCGCGTCGAGCCGTAAAACGCGATGGTCTCCTTCATCTTCTCGACCGTGCGCGCCAATGAATCCGTGTCGGGCGCGACGCACATGAAGCCGCCACCCGAAATCTGGAAGCTCTCCCATTCAGCGGCTGGCCGTCCGGACTTCGCGAAACCCTTGCGCAGGTTGGGGAACGCGATGTCGTCGAGATAGCGGCGCGTGCAGATGCCATGGAGGCGAACGCCGTCGCACACCTCGCCCGCAACTTGCAGCATGTGCTCCTGCACCGCGGCGATCAGCACCGGGATGTGCGGGCTCTTGAGCGGCGGCGGCGCAAAATTCGGCGTCATCAGCGAGAGATTGTAGTGCTCGCTTTGAAAATCGAAAGGCGCGCCGGTTTGCCAGGTGTTCCAACACGCACGCATCGCGCCGACGTAGTCTTTCATCCGCTGCGCCGGCTTGGTGAAGGGCATCCCGAAGCGCCGCGTGATATGCCCTTTGACCTGCGAGCCTAGCCCGAGCACCAGTCGTCCGCCGCTCATCCGCTGGAGGTCCCACGCCGTGTAGGCGGTCGCGACCGGGCTCTTGGTAAACGCGAGCGCAATCCCGGTGCCGAGTTCGACCGTGGAGGGCTCCTGCGCCGCGACAGCGAGTATCAGGAACGGGTCGTGCTGCACCTCGACCGCGACGACCGTGTCGTAGCCGAGCGCCTGCGCCTCGCGCACCTGCTCGCGCAGCGTGGACCAGGCTGGGCTCTGGCTTGCCGCCCGCGCCCATTTCGGGCGTATAGGCGGCGCCGAGATTCAGCATCCGCTCGACTTTGATTTTCGCCATACCGTGGTGCGCTACGTCGCGATGCCGGGCGCGGGGAAGCGCCGGCACATCTCGCCGACCTCGCCGTTGATGCGCGCCAGCGCCGCCTCGTCGTCGGCGTGCGCGATCGCCTGGTCAATCCATCGCGCAATCTGGCGCATCTCGCCCTCGCCCATCCCGCGCGAGGTCACCGCCGGCGTGCCCAGCCGCAGGCCGCTGGGACTGAAGGGTTTGCGCGGATCGTAGGGCACGGTGTTGTAGTTGCAGACGATGCCCGCGCGGTCGAGCGCCTGCGCTCCCTTTTTGCCGATCACTTTTTTGTTGGTGAGATCGATCAGGATGAGATGGTTGTCGGTGCCGCCCGAGACCAGGTTGAAGCCGTGCGCGAGCAACTCCTCGGCCATCGCCTTGGCATTGCGCACGATCTGATGGCCGTACTCCTTGAAGGCCGGCGTCGCCGCCTCCTTGAGCGCCACGCCGATCGCGGCGGTGGTATGGTTATGCGGACCGCCTTGCAGGCCGGGAAAGACCGCCTTGTCGATTTTCTCGGCGACTTCGTTGCGGCAGAGGATCATCGCGCCGCGCGGCCCGCGCAGCGTCTTGTGCGTGGTGGTGGTGACGACGTCGGCGTACGGCACGGCGTCGGGATGCGCGCCGGCGACGATCAGCCCCGCGATATGCGAGATGTCGGCGAGCATGAAAGCGCCGACTTCTTTTGCGATCTCGCCAAAAATCTTGAAGTCGAACTGGCGCGGATAGGCGGTCGCGCCGGTGACGATAATTTTCGGCCGCTCCTTCTTCGCCAGATCGCGCACCGCGTCGTAGTCGATACGCTGGCTCTCGCGATCGACCTGGTAATGCACCGCGCGCCAGAAGATTCCGGTCGCGCTGACCGCCCATCCGTGGGTCAGATGGCCGCCGTGCGGCAGCGCCAGGCCCATCAGCGTGTCGCCCGGCTTGAGCAGCGCGAGGTAGACCGCCAAATTGGCGGGCGATCCCGAGTAGGGCTGGACGTTGGCGTGCTCGGCGCCGAACAGCGCGCGGGCGCGGGCGGCGACGATGGTTTCGATCTGGTCGATATAGCGCTGGCCCTCGTAGTAGCGCCGTCCCGAGTAGCCCTCGGAGTATTTGTTGGTGAGGATCGAGCCGGTCGCTTCGAGCACCGCGCGCGAGACGTAGTTCTCCGAGGGAATGAGGCGCACGGAATCGATCTCGTAGCGCTCTTCGGCGCGGATCAGATCGTAAATTTCAGGATCGGTCTGCTTAAGCGCGTCCATTCTTCTATTCTACCGCCGTTGCGTCCGTGTTGCTTGAATCAATGCAAATCCGCTGGCGTGACGCGCGCGATCCACGCCCGATAGTTGCCCTCGTAACCAATCGCCCGTTGGCGCTCGCGCACCCGGCGCATCACCTCGGCCACCTGCTCCGGCCCCAGCCCCGGCCGCGATTTCATCGCGTCGGCAATCCGCTCGCCCTGCTGCTCGGCCTGCTTGCGCGCGCCCTCGGCCAACGGAACATCGTCGCCGTTGAGCCCCAGGTAGCTCTCGGCCACATGGATGCCGACGAAGGTGCCGCTCTCGAGCGAGTCCTTGATATTGCCCTTGCCGGTCAGCACGTTGCCCGCCGCATACACCGCCGTCGGCCCGTCGTCGAGCAGGCCGACCGTGGCGTCGATATAGGCGTAAACTTCGCCCTTGACCGGGATGCCGGGGATTTGCTCCGGGATGCTGCCGATGGAGCTGATGATGAGCGGGGCGCGCACGGGCGACGCCGAGTCGGGGAGCGTACGCACCTGGTTGTCGGCGACCTCGGTACGGCTCATCTGCACGCCGACCATCCGGCCGTCTTCGACGATGAGCCCGGTCGGCACGCGCAGCGGCTCGAACTCGAAGAGGTACTTGCGCTGCGCCTTGTCCAGGATTTTTGCGCGCGCCGCGCGCATCGCCTCCGCCCGCTTGGGCGGCGCGTCGGGCGCGATGTCGGAGAGCGGCATGTCGAGGACGCGCCGGCGATAGAAGAGTTTGCACGGCGCGACGCCGAGGTCGGCATACTTGAGCCCGTGCGCCTGGAGCACCGGCTCGAGACCCTCGCGCTCCAACCGCAGCATGTTCTCCTCGATACCGCGGGCGCGCAGCGCCTTGAGCGTGGTTTCGATCTGGAGCACTTTGACCACGTCGATCGAGGCGAGGCCGCCGCCGATCACGATGGCGCCGGGCGGAAGATCGAAGCGCGGCCCGTTGTAGGTCTTCTCGGGGTAGTGGTTGAACCAGTAGATGAGCCGGTTCTGATAAACCAGGCCGCGATCGATAAACTGGTCGGCGCCTTCGACCGCGAGCGGACGGTCGCGCCATGCGCCATGCGCCAGCACGATCGCGCTGAGGCCCCATCGCTGACGCAGATCATCGTAGGTGATGTCGGTGCCCATCCGGGTCAGCGGGACAAACTCGATATTGGGATGGTCGAGGCGCCGGTTTATCTCCTCGTACTCGTCCCTGCGCTGCTTGACGTGCCATCGCGGCAGCCCGTCCTCGATTTTGCCGTAGGGACGGGGGTTCTGCTCGATAACGACTACCTGCGCGCCGCGTCGGGCCAGGATGTGGGCGATTTCAGCGCCCGCGGTAGCGGCGCCAACTACCGCGACGACGTGCCGCGGCGTTTCTCTGGTTGTGGATTCCATCATGGGGCGTGAATCTTAGCGTTGGAGGACGGTGCGGTAAAAGAGCTTCGGGGGGTCGCGGCGCATCCGCTACAATTTTGTAACACAACACGGCGGCGGCATATGAACCGATGAATCAGTGACCACCGCGCTTTCGTCTTGCGCGCGGCAAGGGCTCATGGTTGTCTGTTGGGTTGTCTGGACGATGCGCTGCCCGCCGCGCTTCTCAGGCTGTCACAATGGTTAAGTATAGTCCGGCTGCTGCGAAATGGGCGCTCTGGGTGACCGTGGGCGTGATGTCCTTGCTGGCGGGATGTTACGTGGGATATGGGGCGCCAGCGAGCATTGGAACACCGCCGACTCCGCCCTGGGCGAGGAGCACGAGGTCAATTTTCCGGTGCACGACACCTATCTACTGACCCAGGATGCGCTGCGCGGCGACGGCATCCTGTTCGAGGTCGGACCCGACGATTCCCTGATGACGCTCTGGCGCAATGCCGACACCAAGGTCGGGATGATGCAGAGCATGATCGGAGTGCAGCCGCGCTATCGCTACGAGATCCAGGTCACGCCCGAAGGCAGCCAGAAGAGCAAGGTTGTGGTCAACGTCCATACCGAGGGTATCCCCGACAATCAGATCGCCGACTACAAGGCCAGCAAGCGCTTCGCTCTGTTCGGCGAAATCGACGAGTTGGCGGCGAAATACCCTCCCCCCTCCAGCACGCCCGCCTCCGGCGGAGTCAATTTCACGCTTCTGCCCAACGAAGACCTCAAGGGACTGGCTAAGCGCGTGACCGGCAACGAGGACAATTGGCGGCAAATCGCCAAGGACAATAGCCTTAACTCGCCCACCGACGTCACTCCATTCGAGAGCATCTGGGTCGCCGGCGATCTGTTAAAAAAAGTCCCCGAAAAAGCGAGCTCGGCCGAATAGGGCCGTTCCCTGCGGCACTTGTAATATATGAATGCGAAGAAGAGAGGGCTTCAGGCGAACGCGCGCGGCGCGATCAATCGCTGGTCTGAACCGGGCGGCTCTCGTCGTATTCCGGACAAAGTCCGGTGGGGCTGACAGCAGCCACGACGGTGAGAAACTGCTCGAAGGTCATTTGAAGATTGAGGAACCCACCCTGACAGAAGACCCACCCATAATAGTCGAGGATCTCATCCGGAATCATCAGCGGCAGGCGTGGCAGGCTGGAGACAATCGGGAAACGGCGCGGTGCCTCCAGATGCGGCAAACCTTCGTCACCCACTCTGTCACCCCTGTCCATCACGATGCTGGCCTCTCGCAAGGAGACAACATTGCCCTTTGCGCCGCCACGAAGCAACGATGCGGTCGCTCCTGATTTGCTTCCAGAAGCCATCATAATATCTTATGCAGGTTTTGGACCCTTGCCAAGCTTACCAGGCCCCCCTATAACCCCGCTCCAAGCCGAAACCGCAAGTTTTGTGCTGCGCGGGCTCATAGTGAGGTAAGTAGCTGAAAAGTAATGATTCCATATCTCCAAGCGATAATCCTGGGTGCTGTGCAGGGGTTGGCCGAGTTCCTTCCCATTTCCAGTTCCGCTCATCTCGTGCTCGTTCCCTGGCTGTTCAAATGGAAGGATCCGGGCCTCGCCTTTGATGTCGCCTTGCATCTGGGTACGCTGGTGGCGCTCCTCGTCTACTACCGGGAGGACTGGATCGCGATGGCGCGATCGATAGGCGGAGGCGATCCCGCCAAGCTTCGCCTCCTACAACTCATCATCGTGGCCTCGATTTCCGGAGCGATAATTGGCCTCGCGTTCGAGAAACAGGCGGAAACAACTTTTCGCTCTCCGTTGTTGATCGCGATAGCGATGGCGATCCTCGCAGTCCTGCTCTGGTCGTTCGACAAGCTCTCACCTCAAAAGCGAACAATGAGCGAAATGACCTACTGGGATGCGCTGGCGATTGGCTTCAGCCAGGCCATGGCAATCATACCGGGTGTTTCGCGTTCTGGAGCGACGATTACGATGGCGCGGGCGGTCAGGGTCGAGCGCGGCGACTCTGCAAATTTTTCCTTCCTGATGGCTACGCCGATAATCGCCGGCGCAGGTTTGATCGAGGCGCGTAAACTCGTCCATGAAGGTCTCAGCTTGTCGGTTGGCCTCGGGTTTATCTCTGCCGCCGTTTTCGGCCTGATCGAGATGCCTTCCTGATCCGTTACGTAGGACGCGCAATTATGTCGTGTTTGCGGTCTATCGATTGCTCTTCGCAGCGTTGGTCATAGCTGTTTTCTTCGCCCGAGGCTGAGCGCGCGCGCCAGGGCCTTTTACCGGCGCGCGGCGGCGGATGAGGGCGGATAGATGAACGCGGCGGCCATCGCCTCCAGACCATCATCGCCGGGCTGAGCAGCCGCGCCGTCGGAATCGCGATGGCGGCGCTGTGCACGATCACCGCCGCCACTCAGCCGGCGCTGATGCGCTTCGGCGCGACGCGGCTGGACCCGATGCTTTTCGCGGCCGGATGCGCCGTGGTGGCGACGCTATGCGTCATGCCCGTCGTGTACGCGCGCGGCGAGCTGAGCATGC